>NZ_QGLL01000006.1 GCF_003202695.1 Bifidobacterium asteroides | reverse complement strand
ATCGAACAGGAACGGGCACCCCTGCAAGACCCCTATTAACAACCCGACCTATTAACAACCACCCAACACGCTTACAGCCACAAGGCCAAACCCCCAACATAAACAACGCGTTTAGTTCCTATAGCCCGTCTACTGGCTCTGGCCGTTCTATGGCCTGTTTCCGTGGCTTGCAGGGGCATCCTGCGAATGCGCCAGGCTCCGCATTCGTGACAGAAGCCATGTTTTTACCGTTGTCACGTAATAACTTGAATACCTGATATTGCTTGGTTTTCTTGTCTTCTGAGTCTTGTCACGATATAATTAAAGCATGACACGATGCGAGTTCTGCGGCAATCCTCTGCCGGAGCATGCGGGGAGGGGTCGGCGGCGCAGGTTCTGCTCGGACGCCTGCCGTCAGCGGGCCCACCGGGCGTGCAGGAGGATGCCGGTGCCCCCGGACATGGCCATGGCCGACCGGTGGCTGCGCTGGCGGCTGGTCCACCGGGGCGACGGAACCAGCAAGCGTCCGGTTCGCTTCGACGGGGCCCCGGCCTCAAGCACCGACCCGGCCACCTGGACCAGCCTGCCCACGGCCGAGCAGTCCAAGGCGGGTGACGGCCTGGGCTTCGCCCTGGGAGGCGGGTTCGCCTGCATCGACCTGGACCACTGCTACGATTCCCGGGGGCACCTGGCCGACTGGGCCAAGATGCTGCTCGCCCCCGTGGCGGGCAGGACCTGGATTGAGATCAGCCCCTCCGGCCAGGGCCTGCACATCTGGGGCCGGTGCGCCGAACGCAAAGGCATCAAGATACGCGGCCTGATGGACGCGGAAGCCTACTCGCAGGGCCGGTACATGACCTACACGGGCCACGTCTGGCGGGACAGCCCGGCCAGGCTCACCGACCTCACCCTCCTCTTCGAAGTAATCAAGTGCATAAGCGCCTAAGCAAAAGCGAACCCGACGCAAAGAACCCAATGGCAGCAGAACGCAGCCCACAGCCATAAGCCATGCACCGACCCTAACCCAGAGGTAGGGTCAACCACCCCCTAGATTCAATCTAGGGCGATGACGTAAGCCAGCCATACCCCACATGGACAAGGAAAGAAACATCCAGACACGATTCAGACACGATGAACGTCGTTTTTCTCCCAATTTCAGCCTAGCTTTATCTGTATTAATTGGCTCAATTTCCCTTCTGCTATATAGCTTTAGGTAGTTCGGCACAGTATGGGGTATTTGCTCTCAGTACATCAGCAGGTTGCAGGTTCGAATCCTGTCTGGCGCACCACGCGGAAGCCCTACAGCCACAACGGCTGCGGGGCTTTTCCATTGCTTGCGGAGTTTCTCCAAAACACGATTTTGTTGGATATTCGTTGGATAAAAGTATCCGCAAAAGAAAAGCCTCGCCGGAGCGGGGCCGATATGTGGAGATTGGCTACTGGTTGAGGTGCTGCACGGCGTAAGCCGCTTCCTCCTGTGTGAACTTTTCTCCGTACTGGCTGGTGAGCTGCTCCTGGATGGCTGCTGGGCTCATATGCATAGTCTCCTGGTATTCTTTGGCTTTGGCAAGGGCATTGGCGTTGTAATCAGCTTGGAGGTTCTCTACGGCGTATTGAGCGGCTTGCTGAGAGAATTGCTCTCCGTTCTCGCTTGATAGCTGTTCGCGGATACCTTCCTTAGACATGTGCATTATGCTTGAATAGTCTTGAGCCTTCGATAGAGCGGATTGGTACTCGGCTGGGATTTCTTTCTGCTGAGCGCTGCCCTGCGCATCATTGGATGACGCTTGGTCGGCGTTCCGTTTGATCCTTGCCGCTTGGGGGTGGTCTGGGCAGAAAGCTAGGACCTTGTATCCGTCCTTGGCCGCTTCTGCGTTGGCGAAGGGGTTCTTGTCTGGATCCTTGTTCGTGTCGCTGCGCCCGTCGATTGGGTATCCTGTGGTGCTGGCGCATTCTGCCAGCACGCGTGTGAATCCATCGTCCGCGTCGGAGGCGTCGTCCTTTGTTTGGACCTTGCTCAAGGCTGTTCTCTGCTCCTCGGTGGGGTCTGGTGTTTCTCCTTGGGCCATACAGTCGAGCGGCGAAGGGTACTTCCATGAATCCTTGTAATTTTTAATGGTTATGAGCTTGGTCTCGCCTTTATCGTTTTTAACGTCGTCGCCATTGTCGTCTTTTACACTGCATGAGAAGAACAAGGGACGCTGGTCATACAAGGAGTCTGCGGAGTCGCTTGATGGTTTCGGTTTTGCGGTTGTGTTTTTAGGCGCACAACTGGCAAGGCTTGCCATCAAGCCGCAGCACATAATGAAACCAAGAACTCTCTTGCTCATACAACTACCTTAGCTGCTATTGACCTGCCGAACAGCAAGCTGCTTCGCGGGCATGGGAAAAGCCCTGCCGGAGCGGGGCTCATTTTTTTTTGTCTTACTTGAACAGGTCCCAGATGCTGAACGTGGTCTTCCGGTAGGCCTTGTTGTACATGGCTTTCCTGGGGTTTCGTATCCATCCCATGCCCTTCCTCCCGTATCCGGGAATCAGGGCCTTCTTCGCCTGCCTCTTCCACTTGCCCGTGGTCCGCGCCTTGAGGGAGCGTCTGGGGCTGGGGGTACGCATGCCGAACTTCATGACCGTCACTTATCTTGGTCTTCTATATTAAGCGTGACATTTTGCCCGGTTGACGATATGCCTATGCTGTATCCATTCTTCTCCAGATACCCACTGCCGTCGTCTTGCACCTGGTCATTCAGCTCATCAGCGGTAACGCCAACGGTTTTTGTGATGCACGACAGACCAGGCAAAGCCTCCGAGCTTGTATCCGAGTCCAATTCAGACATGTACATTATGCTGTTTTCTTTTTCGTTGTACTGAATGGCATCGGAGGCTTTGCTGCATTCGGCCTTGAGCCGCTGTACTGCATCGGAGCTTTGTCCCCCACATGCAGCAAGCGAGACTGATGCGCATATCGCCAGGAGCAGCGAGGCCAATTTCTTGACCATATGATTCCTTTCGTCGTCTGTGACTACCAGCAGGCTATCAGTTGTTCTGTACGGTGATCTTGCTAGTGGGGATTAGCTCCGTGCTTTGCAATGCATGTGGCTTGAATCGAGTATGTGCTGGTAGTCCTGGATGATTTGGAGGGTGACGTCGAGTTCGCAGGCGATCTGGTAGGGGTCGCCTTCGTACATGGCTTCCGCCGTCTGGTATTCGAGCGGGTTCACGAGTTTCAAAGCGGTTTCGCGTCGCGTCCTGTTTTCCAAGCGTGAGCCATAAACGCCGTCCTTGGTGGCATCGGCGTGCTGCCAGTGGATGAGCTCGTGGACGAGGGTGCAGCGTTTCTGGCAGTAAATGAGCTGCCTGTCGATGAGGATGGTCCTGGTGGCTTCATCGTAGAATCCGGTCATGCCTTCCGGCAGGAGCGCGCTGCCGATGGTGACGTTCAGGGTGTCGGCGTAGCGGTGCATCTGCCCGTACGTCATCGTTGACGTCAGGCCGTCCAGGAGCCTTGGGCCCTTATCTGCCATCGCCGCCTTCTGCCTCCTTCTCCTTGTTCGGATCATGCATGGCCGCCAGGGTCTGGTCGCCGGCCTTGACCTTGTCCAGCACGTAGGCCACCTTCTCATCGTCGGAGAGCTGGGAGGGATCCACAGTCAGAGGAGGATAGAGGCCGAGGTCTTCCGTCATGCGTTGTTCGGCCCTACGGATGACCACGGTGATGTCCATTCCGATGTAATCGCAGATCTTATTGGCAACTGCTACATCTATCGGAGGCTTTGCATTCAGCCAGTTCGACATTGCTGATCTTGCATGGCCTAGGGCATCCGCCACCTTGCCTGTCTGTGTCCGTGCGAGGCTATGCCTTCCTCAGCTTCGCACCGGCATATTTACCGAATAGCATCGCTCTGCTGTAACAGCATTGGTCATGCAAGTACTTTCCTGCAGCTTTGACACATATTGTCAGCTAAGTGGTACATTGCAGTTTAGGCCGGTTGAAGTCTAATCAGCAATTGTTGCTAGTCAAATGAAGCGAAATACAATTATATCACGCAAAGAGCTGTGAGCAGAAAGAATTTTGCAATCAGGACATCAGGAATCAAGAAGGTCGCTTTGCCGGGCAGGACCAGGATGCCAAGTACTACTCTCAACTCAACTCCACGTACTTTTATGCCGTTTACGCTTGAGGAAGTCTTCCGAATTGCTGAGGGCGTCGATTGCGACCCGATTCCGCTGCTTTTCGATACGCCCAAAGGCCAGAGACTGGTAGCGTAATATGAACCGCGCGCATTTTTAGTGCATTTGGGGCAGCATGCAGCTACGCTGTGAGAAGACCAGGAACCAGCATTACGGCCGATATGGTCCCCGTGGTATCAGAGTGTGCACCTCTTGGTATACCTTCAGGCCTTTCGAAAGGTGGGCGTTGGACAATGGCTACCTTGTTCATAGACCTCATTGACAATAATTTGGACTATTGCTCTGACAACTGAAAGCAGATCACTCTTGCTCATAAGACATCTAAGTCGTTGGAGGAGGATGTTTCAGTTGATGGCACGGAAAGCATTCTGCGTACCTGGCCGGCTCTGTTAAGCTTATTAATTAGCAGGGTGTCCTACCACCTTAGTTAAAACCTGCCTATTGAGTCTTAGATCGGGGGATGTCTTCCCGACAGAAGGTTAGTGCATGAGGTGCGTGTTCGCGGCGATAATTGCGACGGTCGGAAGATGCAGTCTCATGTGGTTTCGGATGCTGAGGAGATGACCAAAGGGTATCTGAAGCCGACTCAGTCTAGAGCATCGTTGCGCTCATACGCAGAGGAACTGATTTGCCTCCTTGGGAGTGTATGTCCATTATTATCTCGACCATTTTGCGTAGTGTTTTCTTTCTTCTCCCAAGACCGCGTATCCAAGTTACGCTCTTGCCCGTTGGCGACAGATGGTCACCATGGTGCCACCGACTGGAATGGACGCCGATCACGTCTGAGATAGTGGGGCTGCTTGTCCGCGAGTGCGGCTGTTTCACATTCGGCTGTTCCATCAAGGGCAGGCAGGCGAATCGTATTCTGTCTGATTCGTCTGACGAATTGTATCCAACCCAAATGCGTGATGCGGAATTGCAACCGTGGAAAGTGGGTTCAACGCTTTCCCCTGGCGCGAGTCTGGAGGGTATGCAGGATGCCATCGGACTGTCTATGGTGGCGTCTCTTTGCCACAAGGAGAGGATATTGGCACTTGCTGCTCCGACATTTGTAAGACGCGATGAGGCTGTTCCCTCTTTGTCTACGGCGAATGTGCGCAGATCAAGGCTTGCTCGTTTTTGACTTCTGCTCCATCGGCGGAACTCAATTGCCGCGAAGAATACTCCCACGCCGCCTAGAAGCTGTGACACATCTATGAGTAAGTTCCATAACGAAAGCCACATCGACGGTTCCTTTCACCAAAAAATAAAGCAGGCTGCTGTCGAGCGGTCTGGACATCTA
The DNA here is from genome assembly GCF_003202695.1 of Bifidobacterium asteroides. Taxonomy (GTDB): domain Bacteria; phylum Actinomycetota; class Actinomycetes; order Actinomycetales; family Bifidobacteriaceae; genus Bombiscardovia; species Bombiscardovia asteroides_G. The sequence goes on along the minus strand of NZ_QGLL01000006.1, from coordinate 630,696 downwards.
TGTCATGTCTTCAGCATTGTACAGGTTTATGTACTAGTTCCGTTCTGGTCTAGTTAAAAGAGACTTCCGAAAATTGAGTGACGAGAGGCTCTGAAGCGGCTTCAGCATGATTGTGATTCCGCTGAGTCTCTGAGCTTGCCGCCCCGTTTGGCCTTCTCAGCTGGAGTGCAAAATATTTTCTAGGACTATAGGGCATTTGTCTTTACATAAAAGGCGGTGAAATACGGCAATAATGAGCTTGACTTGGTGAAGTAGTGAGAGGTGCGTCTGGTTTGCTCATTGCTGTTTGGTGCTGGCGCACTGTATTTTCTGTCCACACTGTATGGAAGTGATGAAACTCAACGAAGGAGTGCAGTGTGACTATGTACGATACCGTTTTAGCGTCTCATCGATATCTGCAACATGCTCTGCTTGAGGGACCTTGCCTTGCCCGACGGAACGAAGCTACCGCGGGTGGAGTGGGAGGACAACTATTGCGGTCTGGCATGCATCCAGTCGATTATGGATGCCGAAGGACTCCCAGTACCGACTCTCGACACCTTGTTAGCTGAGGGGATTGAGAGCGGAGCCTATGATACTGCCAAAGAATGGATATTCCGGGGCCATCTTGAAATGGGATGTTCCTATGGCTTGAATGGTGAGATTTTCCCTGAAGCCCCAATAAGTTTTCTGGAAGATCTACCCGCAATCCAAGTCGCTCCGATAATCTCTGTATCTTGCAACTTCTCCCTAAGTCCAAAAGCGAGAGGCGGTCAATTGGTCGTATTTCGCGGCACTCGAGTGTCTAACACAGAAGGTGAAGTCTGTTGCTGCGATGATCCTTCACGCCAGGGAGCTGCTGTCGATGAAGTGGAGCATACCAGATTTTGGTCAGGTTTCTCCGGTAGTGCCCTCATCTTGAAAAGCTCGAAATCCTGGCAGGAGCTGCGGTCGATTATGCGGTCGATTATCGTGGATAAACGCTAAGAAGCACATCTTGCTACACGGAGACCTATCCATCTTCTTTGACGCCACCAATGTCTATCCGCATAGGAAATCTGAACGATACCTAGGCCATGCCCTGGAGAAGTATGCGAAGTAGGGCGGAATCGCCGTTGCCACCAAAGTCTTCTTCATCCCCGTTGGATCGCTCCAACTAGCACGTGCATTCCCGAAAGCTTATAACGCAGCAAATTGACCATAGTCTGGAACGTCTGGGAATGGACTATGTAGGCCTCTATATCAATCACCGCCGGGAATGCTAGAGAATATGGATGCTCTGCACAATCTGGTTAAAGCGGGGAAAGTACGCTACACGGGAGTGAGCGCTATGTATGCCTGAAAGTTCGAAAAATCACGATTTGTGGCGGCAAGTCGCAGATGGGCCCCTTCGTTTCGATGCAGAGCCATATGAACATGATCTCTATGTGCGGAGGAATGTAAGATCGTTTCCCTCTACCAGGACGGGACATCGATATCACTCCATAAGCCTCCTGTCTGGGAGCCAAAACCGGACAAGGCTATCGGTTTAGGGAATGTTCATAAAGTCTTAGTCCTTAAGTCTGTGACCATTTACTTGACTTACGAAACGCGGACGTATTAATTGCAGCGAGCTTATTTGACACGGCTGTACTGCTCGCGCCAAGCGATTGGAGTAACACCGGTTTCTCTGGTGAAAGTCGCGCTGAATGAACTAGGGCGCATATATCCGACCTGCCTGCCGATCCAGGCAATGTCCTCCCCAGTGGACGAGAGAAGGTGGCGTGCCTGGTCTATTCTTTGCTCTCTGATGAACCTGGCCAGACTTGTGCCGGTCTGATGCCTGAAGGCGGTGCATAAACGGGTGCGTTCCACATACAGGGACTGTGCTATACGATCGATGGAGAGATCGCCGCCCAGGTGGGATTGAATGTGGGTTTTAGCCTGTTGGACCAGGTCGCAGTCATATGACGGTTCGTGGCTCTGTACAAGGGCAGAGGAAGATTTGGCCAGCCTTGCCAGGAGCAGATCGATGTGTGTTTTTATGAGGAACTCTGTCTGGCCCTGCCTCCCTGGGGCAAACTTTGACAGGGCGGTTGAAGCGGCCAGTGCAATATCGGATGGCCAGGGTTGGGCGAAGATGTCAAAGAGTCCCGCGACCTGGCCGGGCCATTGGTTTTCCAGCTCAGTGAAATAATCGGGCAGGATGCAGATGCTTCGGGTCTGCGAGCGGAAGCCTGCCGGCATACGGTTGGTGAATGTTCCCGCCTGCTGTACCAAGGAGACCATATTGCCCTCCTGCTTCGTACATGGCTGCAACCCGTAAGGAGCGGGGTTGGATGCCGGGCTTTCATCCAGGGTCAGGCAGGCGTAGTCGGTCATGGCGTACTCGCTGAAATCCATCTCGCGCAGGAAGGTGATGTCGTGCCATATGACCAGGCAATAAGGACCCGCCGGATTGGCTTGGAATCTTCCCCGGCAGATGTCGCCATCGACCTGCCCTTCCAATCCTCCCGACCGGTGATGGAGTTCCATACCGAGTTGCTCTACCTGGGGGCGATACAGGGTCTGTATCTCGCGGGATTCGGAGCGTATCGCGTGGTCTGTCATTGCTCACCTGGTTTCATTCTGCCGGCCTTGTGGCTATCTCGATAGACTTTCGTTTTCGTTCGCACCTTTTATGGATTCATCCGTCGCTCTGTGACGGTCTTCCAGCCGTTGGTTTCTCAGATTACGTTCGATGGCAACGAACGACAAGGCTTTGGATGAAAATCAGGAGGAAAGGGATGACCACAGATCAGGTGGATTCGGGATGCAAACCGGATGCTATAGAAGGTAAAGCACAAGGCGGTGGAGGCCGGCCTGGACAGGACAGGTCGCATGGGCGTAGTTCCCTGATGCAGCTGCTTGATTTTGCTGGCCCTCGTAAGGTGTTCTCCTATCTCGGCTGTGGTCTGTCCGCCCTCTCCACAATTGCCGGCCTTGGGCCTTACCTCTGCATATGGCTGGCAGTAAAAGACCTTCTTGCTGTAGCGCCGAAGTGGTCCCAGGCCTCGGGAATCGTCATATACGGATGGGCTGGATTAGGGTTTGCGGCGGCTTCCGTCATTCTGTACTGTGCAGGATTGTTGATGACGCATCTGGCAGCTTTCCGGAGTGCCTCCAACATGCGTAAAGAGGCCATAAGCCATCTGATGAGCTTGCCCCTGGGGTATTTCGATCTTCATGCTTCAGGCGAGTTGCGTCGCACCATTGATGGCTCAGCGGCCGACACCGAGAATCTGCTTGCCCATATCCTCCCTGATGCAGCCGGCTCCTTTGCCATGATTCTGGGCATGCCGGTACTGATGCTGGTTTTCGACTGGCGTATGGGCCTGGCCTGTCTCTTTCCCATTCTGATTGCCTTGGTCTGTATCCGAGTCATGATGAACGATCAGGGACAGTCCTTTATGAAGGAATACCAGGATGCCCTGGTGCGAATGTCCAAGACTGGGACCGAATATGTCCGTGGCATTCCGGTGGTCAAGGTCTTCCAGCAGACGGTTTATTCCTTCAAGGCCTTTCATGAGGCCATTGAGCATTACAGCCGAATAGCCAGGAACTATGCCATGCAAATCTGCCACCTGCCTCAGACCATTCAGATGACGGCTCTGAACGGGACTGTGGTTTTCCTTATACCTGTAGCCATCCTGCTGGCTTCGGGGCAGGGTGACTTTGCCTCTTTCCTGTCCGATTTTGCCTTCTACTCCGTCTTCTCGGGCATGGTTCCCACGGCCATGACCCGTCTGCAGTTCTCCAGTGAGTCCTTCAGCAAGGCTGACGATGCCTTGAGCAGGATCACAGGTGTGCTCAGCGTTGACCCCCTGACGGTATCCACCGAACCTGAACATCCGAAGTCGGCGGATGCTTCCTTGGAACGGGTGTCATATACCTACCCAGGTGCCGATCGCCCGGCACTGGAGCGGATTGATTTCGAGGTGCCGGAGGGTGGAACGGTGGCCCTGGTCGGACCTTCGGGAGGCGGGAAATCGACCTGTGCCAGTCTGTTGCCTCGTTTTTGGGATGTGGATTCCGGCAGGGTCGCCGTGGGTGGTATTGATGTCAGGTCCATCGATCCCCACGATCTGATGGGGCAGGTCGCCTTCGTTTTCCAGACCAACAGGCTCTTTTCGATGACCATCCTGGAGAACGTCCGCGCAGCCAGACCGGAAGCCACTCCTGAGCAGGTCATGGATGCGTTGAGAGCGGCTCAGTGCATGGACATTGTCGACAAGCTTCCTGATGGGTTTAACACCATGCTCGGTTCAAATGGAACCTACCTTTCCGGGGGAGAGGTCCAGCGTGTGGCCCTGGCCAGGGCGATCCTCAAGGAGTCTCCCATTGTGGTCCTGGATGAGGCGACTGCTTTTGCCGATCCCGAGAACGAGGTCCTGATACAGAAGGCGCTGACCAAGCTGACCCGGGTTGAAGGAGGCCGACGGCGAACCGTTCTCATGATTGCCCACCGTCTGTCGACTGTGGCGCATGTCGATCGAATCCTGGTGCTGGATGGGGGTCACCTGGTTGAGCAGGGCACTCATAACCAGCTTCTTGATGCGCAGGGTACCTATGCCCGTCTCTGGTCTGATTACGAACGGGCGGTCTCCTGGAAGGTCGACAACTCTTCAAAGGCTGTCGGCAAAGCGGATCAAAACCCAGCAGGCTTCACTGCCGGCGAGGAGCACGCCGCTTCCGGTGCCGAGCCATTCGTTGCGGACTCGTCGACCGGTAATTCCGACACTCAGAGGGAAGGAGGTGAGGCATAAGTGCTCGTCTCATTTAAGAAGAAGTACGCACTGTCCGACCAGGGTATGAAGATCGTGGTTCTGGGAACGCTTTGGACCACACTGACCAATCTGATCATCATGGCGGGAACGGCATCCCTTTTGCTAGTCATGAACGCTTTTGTTGAACACCTGACAGCAGGGGCGTCCCTGCCGGAGATTTTGCCTTACCTTGCCGGTCTCCTGCTCTTTGCCCTCATACTCTTCGGCTCCTCCTGGTTCCAGTACAGCTATTCCTACGGTGCAGTTTTCAGCCAGACCGGAACCCAGCGGATCGACCTTGCCGAGAGACTGCGCAAACTGCCGCTCTCCTTTTTCGGACGGCGCGACCTGGCTGATCTGACCGATACCATTCTGGGCGACGTAGCCACCATGGAGCATGCCTACGCCCATGCCTTGAGCCAGCTCTACGGTGCAGTCGTCTCATCCGTCCTGATATTTCTGTCGCTTCTGCCTATCAATTGGGCTCTTGATCTGGCTGCCTTCTGGAGCGTGCCGGTGGCTTTCGCTATTATCTTTGCCACCCGACGATTCGTTGAAGCCTCGTCACGGCGCACAAGGCAGGCCCAGATTCGGGTCAGTGACGGCATTCAGGAGACGCTTGACTGCGTTCGGGAGATTCACGCCACCAATCAGGAGGACAGGTATCTGGAGAGGCTCTTCTCGACCATCGATGACACCGAAGCCATTACAGTCCGAACCGAGATGACCAATGGCCTCATAATGAACTCCGCCATGGTGGTTTTGAGGTTGGGCGTGGCAACCACCTTCCTGGTGGCTGCCGGATTGATCATTCAGGGCAGGATTGACTTCATGGTCATGTTCCTCTTCCTTCTGATGGTCTCACGAATCTATTCCCCTTTTGACCAGGCGCTGATGCTGGTTTCGGAACTCTTCCAGTCCCAGAGTTCGGCCCGGCGGATTCGTTCCATCACCGAAGAACCTGTAGCCGAGGGGAGTGCGGAATTCCATCCCAATGGGCACGATATCGTCTTTGACCACGTTGCCTTTTCCTATCCAGCGCTTGCGGGTAATACGGCAGGTGAGTCGGTCCTTGAAGATGTCAGTTTCACTGCCAAGGAGGGGGAGATTACGGCCCTGGTTGGCCCCTCGGGATCTGGGAAATCGACTTGTGCTTGCCTTGCAGCTCGCTTCTGGGATGCCGCTTCAGGTTCCATCACTGTAGGAGGGGTGGATGTGAGCCAAGTGGATCCGGAGGTTCTCCTGCGAGACTATGCCGTGGTTTTCCAGGAAGTGATGCTTTTTGATGACACAGTCATGGGCAATATACGGATGGGTCGGAGCGGTGCCAGTGATGCGGAGGTGTTGGCTGCGGCCAGGGCCGCCAACTGCGACCAGTTCGTCTCGCGCCTGCCACAGGGGTACCGGACCATGATTGGTGAAAATGGCTCCAGACTTTCCGGAGGCGAGCGGCAGCGAATCTCCATTGCCAGAGCCATTCTCAAGGACGCCCCGATTGTCTTGCTTGACGAGGCCACTGCCTCCCTGGATGTGGAGAACGAGACGCAGGTGCAGGGAGCCCTTTCGCAATTACTGGTGGGGAAGACCGTCATGGTCATCGCCCATCGGATGCGCACTGTCGAGCAGGCCGACAGGATTGTTGTTCTTGACCATGGGCGTGTGGTCGAGCAGGGTTCTCCCCAGGAGCTTATGGCCGCAGATGGTGAGTTTGCGCGGATGGTTCGCTTGCAGGGAGAGAGTGCAGACTGGTCCTTATAGAAAGAGCTTGAATCGGCTGCATGGAGGAGCCGGGAAATCAGGTTCGTTCTGCAGGAATCAAGGCTTATCAGTTCCTTGAGCATCGCGGACAGCATCAAGCTGTCCCTGCTCTAGGCAGGGACGCCAGGTAAGGGCATTCGGGAAGATTCGGCCAGGTGTTGGACTCTCTGGCATTGGGTCTATACTTAGCAAAAGCCGCTTAAATGCTTCGGTGGGAGAAAAGTAGGAACAGTTTTTGCGCGGGCCGTCATTATGAATTCCGAGGCTGTTCTTGCTGATGAGCTCGCTGCCGTTTTCGATTCAGCGAACATGTCGAGGATCATCGCTCTGCTCTTTGGCCTGGACCACGATTCGGGATCTACCATCGTCACCGTTACGCATGACGCCTCACTGGCTGACCAGCATGATCGAATCATCAAACTGCGACGAAAGGCCTAGAACATGGGCTTCTGGATTATGGTATTCGCGGCTTTGCTCGGATTGGCATTGATTGATCGGGGATTCGTATTGGGCAAGAAGGACAAGCGCTGGTTTGTGCTGTGCATATTGGGCGCAGCAAGCCTGACATTCGCCGTTTGGCTTGCTATATGAGCACCCGGTGAAACAATGCCGAATGCCGTTTGCCATCATTCAGGTGAGTATCAGTACAGATCGCTGTCGGGTGGGACTGAGTGTGTCCAGTATATGGCTGGACATACTGCGCATGGGGGAAACCTGATAGGTTCAAGCAAAATTCTAATAAAGGGAAGGGGCGGTAATGGGAACAAAAGAGGATATTATTCCAGGAAAGCATGATATGGCTTCATCTCCTACGAGAGGTAGCCTTCTCATGCTGAATATGCCGTATCAGGGTCATATCAATCCGACCTTGGGAACCGTGCGTGCTTTGGTGAAGGCCGGTTATTCGGTCACCTATGTCTGCGATCCACGATGGCGAGATCAGATAGAAGATTCGGGTGCGTTGTTTGTTCCCTATGATGATTATCCTGAGCAGCCGAACAAGGTGCAGAGTCTTCGTGGCGGGGTTTACGCGATAGAGACAGCCCGGCGTTTGGCAGTAGAGAAGCAGTACGATGCTCTCATGTATGAAGGCCTGCTGCTGTCGGGCAAATGCCTTGCTGATCAGATCGGCGTGCCCTCCATCCGCCTGTCATCCACATTTGCTTACAATCGATCGATTCTTGCCAATCTGTCTGATACGGGCGGGCTGCACGTGACCAGTCTGCTGAAGTTTCCTGCCGTTGTGAAACTGATGTCGCTTTCGATGCGGCGGCATGGGCGTATCGAATCCGACGATTTCATCACGGAGATGGTCGACAACAATCCGACACTTACGTACGTCTACACATCCCGGTCTTTCCAGCTTGGCAATGAAGCTTTTTCGGACAAGCAATTCAAGTTCATCGGCCCCTCTCTGGATGGCAGAGCAGCGCAAGCCAAGGACGCACGCCTGGACGATGAGCTCAACAGAGGTGAAGGACGGCCTATCATCTACGCATCCTTGGGCACGATCTTCAATACCTTTATGCCCTTTTACCAGGCGGTGGTGGCAGCGTTCGGAGATAGAGATGTCACAGTAGTGCTCTCAGTGGGCCGTAATTTCGACCAGACAAAATTGGGCCGGGTTCCTCATAACATTTTCATCCACCAGTCTGTAGACCAACTGGCCGTCCTTGAGAAGGCTGACCTTTTCATCACGCATGGCGGCATGAACAGCGTCAACGAAGCCCTCTATTATAAGGTGCCTATGGTGGTGGTTCCCATGGCCGACGATCAGCCGACGGTAGGGGCGAGAATCGCAGAGCTCGGGCTGGGAACGGTGGTGAGCCGCAAAAAGATCAACGGGCAGACGCTGGGGCGTGCAGCCTTGATGATCCTGGCAGACAAACAAATCGCCGACAATGTCAACAGAGTCAGTGAGGACATGCGAAAGTCTGGCGGCAACCAGCAGATAGTCAAGGATCTGGACCACATCCTCAACCACTCCTGACCAACCCAGCATTCCAACGGATTGTCGCGCATCCACATCATGTGAGGCACTGCGACATGCCGACGACCTCTCGTGATTGGCCCTACGAACCATAGAACGCCAATGATGAGAAAGGTTTGGATGTGTAACACTTGCGAATGACTGACGGGGAAGCCGAACAACAAGCTTTGATACCTGTGCTGCGTAGTTTTGGACATCTTCCCCTGCAGCGTTGCATGGGCGCGTATTGAGTAGTTGGAAGCATCTTGGATACAGTCTATTGGCTGATGCTGGTTACTGGTGACAGGCAGGAGGCTCTGATATTGTTCGTCCTGCCGTTCCCCGCAGCTTGGATCGGTCGTTGGCGCTACTGCATCATCCAGTGCGGATGTCCTGTCCCGGCTGGCATGGAAGGACGGTTGGCGCGGCCTGGCCTGTATTCACCCGGTTCTGAGAAGGCAGAGGATCTCCCCGCTCTACGGCTCGATGTCCTGCAATTTCCTCCTGAATCCGACTTTCAAGGGAGGATACTCCGTCGTATTCTGAGGCATTCGATCATCTGGTACAAACGGTGAAACGTGCTGCTGCGAAGCTCGCTCGGCCAAAAGAGCCTGTGTCAATGAAATAGAACAGTGCAAGTCCCGGCCGGGGTTTCTGGACACCATGGTGTTGAACATCTGGTTATCCACCTCGATACAGCTGTTGATTCCCGTCTGCTCCTTGGTCAATTCAAAGTTGTTCTGAACTCTCTTATAGCATTGTCTGATGCCGGTGTCATGGCGTGGTATATAAGCCACCTACCCAAGTTGACTTCTTAGAGTCGCCTTGGTAAGTGGCTGCCATTTCCAGGATAGGACCCTAATCCATGCCGATGAGTATCTACGGACCGGATCCGTCAAGTCTTGCCGCGGAGCCGATGGCCGATTTCCAATCGTGAAGCGCATCAGTTGACTTAATCCTTCGATGCCACTCGTGGATCATGGGGAGTATGACCGGGTCTTGTCCCACTGGCTATACCTTCTTATCTTTGGATGGCTTAATTGCATGACAATACATAGGGCTTGGCAATCGGCAACGTGAGGCGAGTGTGATTGGTGTGGCGTTGATAACCCGTCTGAGGTGCTTCTCCAGCCTTCATTTTGGTTGAGCCATGCTGATAATCCTTGAAAAATGAGGATGTCAAAGACTTTTGGCGGGGGAATTTTTGCTGGGTGAGAGCTTGTGTTGATAGCTTGAGGGGGTCGGACTTGCGCAGGTCACGATGATGCAACCACATAGTCATCAACCAACATCGGTTAGCGAACGATGGTCAGGGAAAGCGAGTGGCAGGGGTATGGAACTGGGCAATCAGATTCGCCGGTATCGCTCGGAGCGGGGCATGTCCCAGGACGATCTTGCGGGGAGGATATTTGTGTCCCGCCAGACCATATCCAACTGGGAGAACGATCGCACCTACCCGGACGTGCAGAACCTGCTCCTCCTGTCCAACCTCTTCGATGTGACCATTGACCAACTGATCAGAGGAGATCTCGACATCATGGATAAGAGCATTGATTCGGAAACTAAAAACCTTCGCCGACTCGGCTTGGTCTGTGGAATTCTCACGGTCTTCATGTTTTTGACCCTTATCGTCGGATTTACTTTCTATTTGAAGTTGAATAAGTCAGATGTGATTCTGTATGCCACGCTTGCCTTGGCTCTGATAACGGGCATTTTGGGTATCATAGCTGCCGCGTACATCGAGCAGATTAAAGCCCGCAATGATGTGCAGACCTATCGGGAGATCAAGGCCTTTCTGTCTGGCGAGGAAGTGGACCGTAGTAAACGAACCCGCTTTGAACGAAAGTGGCTCATGCCTGGAAATCGATACTACAGCCAGGCGTTCAAGTCCCATCCGATTGTGGGGCCGGTCATCAATTTCTGTGTGACTTCTGCCGTTGGATTCTCTCTGGGTGCAGGTATCGTCTGGATTCTGATTCACATCTTTAACATGACCTGACTTGCATAGGAAAAGCAGATCGCACCTCAGAAATACGCTTTTGTATGACATTTCTTGGGTAGAAGTTGAGGGGGGGGGCTATACAGATATTTTTTACTGCTTCTTGAGGTGAACGGTGGTTGTGGTGCCCATCGCGCTGGCCTTGTAGGTGATTTCACCGTTTTCATACGTGAAATCTTTGGTGTCGTCCTGTGAGGCGAGCAAGCTCTGCGACATTTTGTCCTTGTTTCCCTGGCTGGTCCAAGAGTAGCCGCCGGCGGTGGTGGGCGGGGTGAAGCTGCCGGACCAATATAGGCTGGTGGTGTCGGGGCTCACCCAATTGATTTCTATGCTATCAGCGGTCACCGTTGCCTGCTGGTAGTGGTCTTTATCGGAACCGTTTGTCTGCTTCCATGTCCCTGTTAGATCGGCCGGTTGTGGAGCTTTGTTCGTTTTCCTGGGCTCCCCTTGTGAACTGTTCGTTTGCTTTCTTGCATCCGAGCTTGTTGAAGAATTTCCTCCGCAGGATGACAAGCCTATCAACATGACTATTGCGGCTACTGTAGCCGCTATGCCCTTACGCATTTGCGCTTCCTCTCGTCCTCAGTGAACGGCAATAGAATATCATGCAGGCCTAAGTGAGATTGAAGTCGGCATTCATATCAGCCCCCCTCCTGTAGGTCACAGAGATGACGGGTTTACGATGCTAATCGAATACCGTGGAAAACAGCTCCAAGTTTGGAAACAATTCGTTAGCGTTGCTTTTGCACATAGCTCCTGTGGACAGGTATTTGATTGGATTGATAAATTGCAAAATAGGGTCCCCTTGCTCGAAAGTTTGAGCGTGATTCGTCCTTATACTTTTTAGAGTCAATGTGCTGTCAATCTGTCAGTTATTTGAAGAGCAGACGATGTTGTTGATTAGATGCTTGAATGGGAAAGTCATCAGACGATAGATCGAGTCTTTTTTATCAAAGAGGTGTTTGCGCGGCAGGATTGATATGTCTGCTGTGACATTAAAGTTAAGCCTATTTACCTTAAAGCCCTACCGTTTTCAGGGCGCTTGCTGCTTACTGGGTCAGAATATACGAAAAGTACTGTATTCAGTATGTTTAAGGTTTGATGCAGAGTCACCCCGCATTATATATTTCCCCCCACATCTTCTGCTGCAGAAGTTATAGCGGACAGGGAAGCAATGGGAATGTTCAAGAATTTGTTTCAAAGGTAAGTTTGTTTTCAGCAGTCCTAGCAAAGACATATAAGCGACGCATCAGTTACTGCCGGTCGATGTTCAGTATCGTTTTGCCGAGTTACTTGATTATGGCATGTTGTAAGTGAGCGAACTTATGCAGAAAGCGATACATTCACACTGGACCTTGCATGAGTCATGCTCTTCGTTCCCTGCAAAGGTGTCCGTTGATGTTTACACGCACTGATAGAGGGAATCCGAATAATGTTGATGGGTTTCCAGGCTGCGGTGTAGCTTATCAAGCGTGAGGAAAAGGAAGAATGACAAGGGCACGTTGCTGGGTATTGTCATTCTTGCAGTGCTTGGTGTGATCATCATGCATCCGGTGATCTCAGGAATCAGTATTGCGGTTATCATTCTGTTGGTAGTGCTGTATGCGATGGCGCATAAACAGAAGACTCAAGACCTCGGAAATGAGCATATAAGCCCAACCGCTAAGAAAAGGCATGGTCCGAGAGGAAAACATGCAAAACGGCCCGCTGACGAGCTGGTTCCTTTGAACGATAATGCGAAACCTGCCGACAACGATGACGGCTTGCCTGTGGATTATGTGGTGCTTGATACCGAGACGACGGGTCTGCGTGCACAGATGGATCAGATCATCGAGATCGGGGCAGTGAAGGTTCGCGGCCGGAGCATTGTCGACAGTTTCGATACCTTGGTTGATCCCGGCAGGAGTTTGGACAGCAGGATTGTCGAATTGACTGGCATTACTGATGCCATGCTGGACGGTCAGCCGAAGATCGGCGATGTGTTGCCTTTGTTCTGGTCCTGGGTCGGCGACGACCCTGTTGTAGGTCATAATTTGCGCTTCGATATGAGGTTTTTCGAAGCTGAGAGTGCACGAGTGGAGTATACCATGCCCGGCCCAGTGTGCATGGATACCTTACAAATGAGCCGAGCTTTGTTTCCCCAGGAGAAGCACCACCGGCTGCAGGATCTTATTCGCAGATTCGACATCGCAGAGAACGAGGAGCATCGTGCATTGTCTGACGCCGCGCAGACTCAGGAGTGCTTTGAATGGATGCGCCGGTATATGAGCGGGCTAGGCGGTGGGTTCACTACTGTTCTCAATGCGTCAACTTCTTCAGCCAGTGCTTCTACGGCATTGAAGCAGCCTAGGCAGTCCCGGCGTTTCAAGGGGAGAGGTGTGCATCGCCCATGCAATCAGCGTCCCGATGGTCAGTGCATCGTAGAGGGTATAGATAAGTGGCAGACCGTTGGTGTGTCGGGTGCGGCAAAGCATCAGGACCTGTTTAACCGATTCTCCACCAGTGACGAGGTCTGGGTGAGATTGCTGCATGGATTCATCAAAACAGGTAAGTACAAAGGCTGGCCGACAATCCAAGTCTGGCTTGACGGAGAATATGCGGGATGCCTCACCGTATTGCAGACATCACGCCATTACCGCCAGGTTCCGCCTGAAGGCGGCGTATCGTACGCGCATTTCGGCGCGAGAAGTAAAAAGGGAACCTGCCAGTTGCGGGTCTCATTTCCCTATGCCCATGCCGAGATGGAATTGAGCCAATTCGCGCAAACAGCTTCACTGAAGGAAGTTAATATGACTGGTTCAGCGCAGATGAAGTTTGAGATGTAGCCGAATATTCAGATCTGCCTTGATAGTTATCCAACAGAACCGTAAAGCACGGAAGCAAGAAACTTGGCTCAATGGTTCGTATTCCGGGTGAGCTCTGCCTAGGCAGACAGCATTCTGAATAGTCGAGTGCCGATGGCTACCTTGCTGTCAGCCGGGCGGCGGGGGCCGCTATCATGAGAGCCGGAACAGGATCGAGCGGGTCCTTCGGATTGGGGCCCGATGAAGGAATGCGTACATGGCGGATATGGTTGACAATCACAATGACGACGAGGGTCCGGACCTGGGCAGGACCTACCACAGCGGTCCGGTCATTATGCGCGGGCCCATGATTCCTGAGGCGGACGCCAATGCTGGTTTGCTCTCATCGGGCGGTGACACGGACTGGCTGCATATGGATCCTTGGCGGGTGCTGCGCATCCAGGCCGAGTTCGTCGACGGGTTCGGTGCATTGGCGGAGCTGGGGCCGGCAGCCGCCATCTTTGGTTCCGCTCGGACCGGCAGGGAGGATCCTAACTATGCCGCTGCGCGCAAGATGGGCGGCGACTTGGCCAAGGCCGGTATGGCAGTCATTACCGGGGGAGGGCCTGGCATCATGGAGGCGGCCAACAAGGGCGCCGCTGAGGTCGGTGGCAAGTCCGTCGGTCTGGGCATCGAATTGCCCATGGAGCAGGGACTCAACCGCTGGGTGAATCTGGGCATCACCTTCCGCTACTTCTTCGTACGCAAGATGATGTTCATGAAATATTCCTCGGGCATCATCGTCTGCCCCGGTGGGTTCGGTACCCTGGATGAGATGTTTGAGGTGCTGACCCTGGTCCAAACACATAAGGCACCCAGCATGCCCATCGTCCTCTTCGACAGGGCTTACTGGCAGGGGCTCTTTGACTGGATTTCGGACACGGTGAAGCAGCGGGGCATGATTTCTGAGCTGGACCCCGATCTGGTCATCCGCACTGATGATCCGGATGAGGCTGTCGAAGCCATCTTGCGTCACCGTGCCTGAATAATAGGTGCGCGGCAGTCAGTGGGCGCGGGTGGCCATGATCATGCCCGTGCCGATGGGCAGCAGGCAGGATTCCCAGGCGTGGTCTTTGCCTATGACCTCCATGATGGTGCGTAAGGTGGTCGTTTTGGCGGATCTATTGGCCGGGTTGAGCACGCCGCCCTTGTCTGGATTCTCCAGCAGGTCAAAGGCATCCGTGAAGATCAGCTGTCCCCGGTCCTTGAGCAGGCGCGGGGCCTGGTCCATAACCTGCTGGTAGTTGTCCCCATTGCCTGAGACGACGATAAGGTCGTAGTCGCTGGGGTTGAGCTTGGGGAAGTAGGTTCGGGCAGCCGCGTTGACCGCCCGCAGCCTCATGCCTGGATGGACTTTCTCCATGCCAGCGAAAATTTTCTTGACCAGCGAGGTGCCTTGGGCTGTGGAGTCAACGGCGGTGAACTGGCCATGACCATGCAGGCCCGTCATTAGGCGCAGGGCTTCGACCACGGAGCCGTTGCCTACCAGAATGATGGAAGCCGGAGCGTTCCGGCCGGCCAGGAACTGCAGGAAGGCGCCTTGAGACCGGGAACATTGGGCGAATCCGGCCTCTGTAGCCTTGTCTCGCAAGGTCTGCAACCTGTCGGATTCGACGTTCAGAGCGCTTGCCTCGGCGAATTCCCATCCTCTGGCGATGTTGTTGTACGAGGTTTTGTCCATGCTAACCATGGTAACGACTAGAGGGCACAAGCCTGTCGCCGGCTCTTGTTGACCTGTGTGGGCATGAGCTTGGCTACTCCTTGACGGCTTCGACCAGCTTCCACATCTCTTCGCCCACGTCGATCCCTCGGGGGCAGGGTCGGGTGCAGGCCCGTATGGACTGGCAAGCCTGGATTCCGTCCACCTGGTCAATGGCCTCAAGACGTTCCTGCCGATGGCTGTCGCGGGAATCGTTGATGAATCGAGCCGCTGCGATCATGGCTGCCGGGCCGGCGAAGGCCTCACCGCCCGCATAAATGGGGCAGGCCCCCTGGCAGAGTCCGCAGGCGATGCAGGTGCTGAGCAGCTCATACCGGGCCAGCTCTTCCGGGGTTTGCCGGTATTCCGACGCTGGTTCTGCCTTGGCTGCCTTTGTCTGGGCTGCTTGGCTGCTATCAGCAGAGGAATCATCATTGAGCAGATAAGGCTTGAAGCGTCTAATCTGCTCAAACATGGCATCGGTGTCCACTATCAGGTCTCTGAGGGGAGTGAAGCCGGGAAGTGGGCGGATCTCTACTACTGAAGATTCTGCATAGCCTGATGTTTCTGTAGGATGTGGTGTGTCAGTATGGCTTGTAGCTTTTGTAGCGGTTCCGGTTTCCGTAGGATCTGTAGCCGAGAAGTTTGTGGCCGTTGAGTCTGGGACTGAATCTGAGTGCGATGCTGACGTGGATACGGCCGTTGCGGTGGTCGCTGTGCCGGTGCGGCGGAAGGCTGGAGGCTGCTGAGCCTGCGAATTTCCATTAGCTACACCGGGTGTGGCGTATACGTTCGGCATGGTTTTGGATGCGGAAAGGCAGTCGGCGATGGTGGCAGTGCAGAGCAGATCCGGGCGGCCGTTGATGAGCACGGCATCCGATCCGCACATGCCATGTCCGCAGGAGTACCGGAAGTTCAGTGTGGGGTCCACCTCCCGCTTGATCTGCAAAAGGGCATCCAGAACAGTGCGCTGTGGGGCAATGCGGATCGTGTACTCCTGCGTCCAGCGGCGGCCTCGGGCCCGTCGGTTGCCAGCCGTGGCAAAGGGGTTGCTCTTGGCGAATGGGTTGGTTCGTGCCGGACGCTCTGATTGAGGTCGTGGGGTGAACCGGGCTATTCGGAAGGTCACAGGACGGGGATCGCGGTCCGGTGCGGGTGCCTTGGATCCGTCTGAGCCGGTGGACTGTGATGTCACGGTTGCTCCTGTCCTTGCTCGGGATATGGCCCGATGCCCATTGATATGCGCGGACTCCATCCTAATCCCTGACTGACCAGGATCGGTGTCGAACAGGTGCCTGTCTGACCAGTTTGGGTTCAGAGTCCATAATCGGAGTCCATCAGTAGCTGCGGCCCTTGGGAGGCATGTCGACGATATGAACAGGCTGCCAGGAGACGTCTTCCTTTGCATCGATCATGGTGTGAGCCAGATAGTGTTCGTCATCGCGCCGCGGATAATCGCTGCGATATAGGGCGCCGCGGGACTCCTGACGTTGTAGGCTGGCATTCAACACAGCCCGGGCCAGTGTCAGCAGGTTGTCCACCTCCATGATGGCGGTGACTTCCTGGTTGAGTACTGCTGTCTCACTGTGCGCACGCAGCTGTTTTGCATCAGCTTCCAGTTGATCCAGACCGAGCAAACCCTTTTCAATGCTGCCCTGATCGCATCGGACGGCAACGGCCTCCTCCATCAGCCGTCCCAATCGACCCATCAGCGCATAAGGGTTGTTCAGGCTGGCTTCATCACCGGGGTCGGAGGCTTCGCCTTGGTCGTCAGCCAATGCTGGTTCTGAGGGCTTGGCTTCACTCGCGCCAGTCAGCAACTCGTCCAGGAAGGCCTGACGCTTTTGCAGAGCTTGTGTGAGCGGAGACGTGTCGGTCATGTCGTTTAGCTCGTCGGCTTTGGATATGACCGCGGCGATGGTCTGCCCGGTCCTGGTGCCAAAGAGGCAGGCGTCCAGCAGGGAGTTGCCGCCCAGTCGGTTGGCTCCGTGAACGCTGACACAGGAGCATTCCCCGGCGGCGAACAGTCTGTCGATGATTCGACGGTGGCCATTCTGCCAGCGGTAGACGCGGCCACGATCGGTAATGGGGATGCCTCCCATGGTGTAGTGAGCGGTGGGTTTGACCGGAACCATGTCCACAGTGGGATCCAGGTGGGCGTAGCGATGGATGGTCTCGGTGACCTGGGGGAGCAGGGCAGTCATGCGCTGGCCGTCAATGCTGGTCATGTCCAGCCAGACGCAATCATGAGGCCCGTCCGGGTCCGATGGATCGGCTACCCCGCGACCTGCATCAATTTCGGCCATGATGGAACGGCTGACCACATCCCTGGCGGCCAGGTCGCCGTGTCCCGGCGCATAGTCCTGCATGAAGGCCCGGCCCTGACTGTTCCTGAGCACGCCGCCTTCTGCGCGGGAGGCCTCCGACAGCAGGATGCCGGTGTGGCCCAGGCCGGTGGGATGGAATTGGATGAACTCCACATCCTCCAGCTGCAGGCCGGCCTGCAGGGCGAGCGCCATGCCGTCACCGGTCAGATCCCAGGAGTTGGAGGTCGTATGGAAGAGTCGGCCGGCCCCGCCCGTGCACAGGACGATATTGTCGGCTTGGATGGCTTGCAGCTTGCCGGCGTGGGTGTCCAGGACGATCAGTCCGCGGGCCTGGCCGCCGGTTTCCTCATCAGCAGGGGGGTCGACGACCAGATCGGTCACATACCATTCCTCAGCGAACTCGACTCCCAGACGCAGGCACTGCTGCCACAGGGCGTGCAGGATCTGGTGGCCGATACGGTCGGCTGCATAGGCTGCTCTCCTGACTGGGTGGCCACCATAATCGGCGGTATGGCCGCCAAACTTCCTCTGGGCGATGTGCCCGTCTTCAGTCCTTGAGAAGGCCACTCCGTCATGCTCCAGTTCGATGATGATGCCCGGGGCCTGCTCGGCCAGAATCCGCACGGCATCCTGGTCAGCCAGCCAGTCGCTGCCCTTGATGGTGTCGTAGTAGTGCCAATGCCAGTCATCTTTCTCCTGATTGCCCAGACTGGCCGCGATGCCACCCTCTGCTGAGCCGGTGTGGGACCGCAGGGGCTGTAACTTGGAGACGACGAGGACCTTTGGAGATAAGCCGCTCTTGCTTCTGTTGCCCTCCAGAGCCCTGTACAGTCCCAGAGCGGTTGACAGCCCGGCTGCTCCGGCTCCGACGATGACGGCATCATAGCGGTTTTTGACCTTCTGCGGATTCATACCAACGATACTGTCACGACCCGTTGATAGTGGCGTCCCTTCCAGCCCATGTCTGCTTGCGCGGGCAGAATGGGTCTTATGACCGAACTTTCCTTCTCCCAGCATGTGTATCAGGTCGTCAGGCGGATCCCTCGCGGCAAGGTGGCCACCTACGGTCAGGTCGCATCCTTGACTGGTCACCCGCGCAACGCCAGGTTCGTAGGTTATGCGCTTCATGACAACCCTGAACCCGGGGTGATTCCCTGTCATCGCGTGGTCTTCCGCGATGGTTCTCTGGCACCGGGATTCGCCTTTGGCGGTCCTGAACGTCAGCGTCGGCTGCTGGAGGATGAGGGCGTTCATTTTGTTCCTCCGAGTACCGATGAATCGGCTGGTGCAGACGGCTGGGTGGTGGATTTGGATCGTTGCCGCTGGCAGGCCTGATTCTTCAGGTGCTCAGCTACGACGCATCCGTCCTGCATGTTGATCAGACCACGAATCTCCAGGGATCCCAGCAGTTGCATCAGATGCCTGACGGAGAACTCATGTCCCTGATCGGCCAGCTCAGCGCGAAGCTGTCCCGTCATGGGCGGACCATTTCGACGCTGGCAGGTGCTGATAGCCGCCAGCACGGTTGCCTCTTCCTTGGTTAGGCACTCGTCATCTGCTTTTTTGTATTCACTGTCAGTTCCCGGATTTGATGGCTGGGTTGAATAATCCTCTCTGTGCTGAGAGTGGGTTGAAGGTTCGTCTCTATCAGTCCGGGATTGTTTGAGCACGGTTGGGCCCGGTTGACCGCCGTTTATGGTCTGGTTCGGATGATCCGAACCAATCGTCGGTGTGCGTCGCGCGTTATGCCTGTTCGTTTGATTACCGCGTGATTCGGCGTTATCGACTGAAGCGGAGACTTCTTGACGGACGAACTTGCTGGGGTGAACCGGTCCATGGGCAGGGTGGCAAATGTCTCGGATGTCGGATGCAGACAGGAGTAGCTCCGCCTTGCCCTCATGGATGAGCCGGTTGCAGCCGGTGTTTTCCGGTTGATCGATTCTGCCAGGAGCGGCCAGTACGCGACGACCCAGCTCGACACCCCAGTTGGCTGTGTTCAACGCGCCTGATCTGTGCCGTGCCTGTGCCACTACGATGTCGGAGGCCAGGGCGGCGATGATCCGGTTGCGTAGCAGGAACCGACGCGCCTCGGGGATGGTTCCGGGCGGTAGTTCGCTGATCAGTGTGCCGCCATCTGCCTCGATGTTTTCGAACAGACGGCTGTTGCGCTTGGGACCCATGTGCAGCAAGCCTCCGGCAAAAACGGCGACCGTGCGTCCGCCACCGGCAGCCAGGGCTCCCCAGTGGGCGGCGGCATCCGTGCCCATGGCCCCGCCGGAGACGACCAGGTGGCCTTCGCCAGCAGCCTTCCTGGCTATCTGGTGAGCAGTGGACCGACCATACTCGTCACATGTCCTTGACCCGACCACGGCCAAGGGTCGGTCACAGCAGATCAATGTTTCGGGATTGCCTTGCCCCCACAGGCAGAGGGGAGGGGCCCAGTCGGAGCGGCGTGCCAGGTCATCCACCTGGCCTGGCCAGCAGGGATCGCTTGGGGTCATCACCCAGAATCGGCCACCGCCAGTCATCATGGTCCGCACCTGGTCGGTGTCCATGGCAAGCAAGGGTGTCAGGCGTCTCCGCCAGGAGTTGCTGATCTTGTGGAACCGGATGAGGTCCTCGGGGTTCGTTTGTCGTCCCCACCGAGCCGTCCCCTTCAGAAAGCGTTCATCCAGTCTCGTGCGAGCAGCATCATGAGGGCCGTCAGTCCCGGCCTGGTTTGGCGCTCTTAGTTCGATCAGATTTCGACAAAGATCGGCCGCCTGGTCCGAGCCCAGAAGACAGGCAATCATAAAAGCATCGGGACCATCTGCCGCTAGAGTCAACACGGTCCTGGTAAGCCAGTCGCTTTCGACCATGGTCATCGGCCGCGGCTGGTCGTCAGGCATAGTCTTCATCATGGGTTGGGCCATCTCAGACGGCCCTTGTTCTGAGCAGGATGCCGGTGGTCACATCGTCGGCACCGGGGCTGGTCCGTCCGTCCAGGTCTGCCAGAGTCCACGCCAGGCGCATGGTGCGGTCGGCACCTCGCAGGCTGATCCGCTGCCTGCGCAGGGCCTGATCGACGACCGAACGTGCCTTGGCTGACGTGTTCTGACGCAGCCATTCGCCGCTGATCTGAGCGTTGCAGGTCCAACCTTGCTTGTGAAAACGCTCTTTTGCCGTCTGGCGGGCGCGGGTCACACGCTGGCGGATCTGAGCGCTGTGCTGGCGTGGACGGTGGTCGTCGAATCCGGGGCCGGTCACCGGGGGGACCGTGGTCTGGATGTCGATGCGGTCCATGATTGGTCCGGACAGCCTGTTCCAGTAGCGGAGGCGCTCGCGGGGCGTGCAGGTGCAGCGCTCGCCGGTGCCGTATCCGTACCCGCAAGGGCAGGGGTTGGCGGCCATGACCAGCTGGAAACGAGCCGGGAAGGTGGTGCTGCCCTTGGCCCGGGACAAGAAGATTCGCCCGATCTCCAAGGGCTCACGCAGGGATTGGATCACCCTTGGGGAGAATTCCGGAGCCTCATCCATGAAGAGGACGCCGCGGTGGGCACGAGTGATGGCACCGGGGGTGGCCAGTCCGGCGCCGCCTCCAACCATGGCCGCCATGGAGATCGTATGATGAGGAGCCTCGAAAGGCGGCACATCGGAGATCCCATATTGGCTCAGCGTGCCGCACAGGGATCGAATGGAGGCCACTTCCAGCTGTTGAACAGCGTCCAAGGCGGGCATGATGCTGGGAAGCCGTTCAGCCAGCATGCTTTTGCCGGCTCCTGGAGGGCCGACCATGAGCATGTGGTGACCGCCGGCTGCAGCCACCATCATGGCCCACTTGGTCTCCTCTTGGCCGATTACGTCAGCCATGTCCGGCTTGGGCGGAGATGGGTCGGCATTGGCGGGGGAGTTGTCTTCATGACCTGAGTTACTGGAATGCACACTCGCTATGGCGGTTGACTTATCAGAGTCTTGACGAGTGTCTGCTTCGGAGATGGCGATCCTGCTTCGCCCACCCAAGGCCTGGATGAGCTGGCCCAGGTGGCGTAGTCCCACGACCTCAATATCGGGTACCAGATGAGCTTCGTCAAGGTTGTCTGCAGGGACGAAAGCCCGTGTGATCCCCTGGGACCTGGCCTGCGTCAGAATGGGCAGCAGACCGTTGATGGGCAGAATCGTGCCATCCAGGTTGAGTTCGCCCAGGATGACCGTATGATCCAGACCATCTGTCGGAAGCGCACCGCCTGCCTCGAGGACGCTGGTCGCAATGGCCAAATCGTGCGATGAGCCATGCTTGGGCTTTGAAGCAGGGGACATGTTGACGGTGACCCTGGTCTGCGGCCAACGGAATCCGCAGGCTGAGCACGCGGATTTGACCCGTTCCCGCGACTCCGACAGGGAGGTATCCGGCAGGCCGATAATGGAGAAGTACGGCAGACCTGGGGAGATGAAGGACTGCACGTGGATGAGGAAGGCCTTGAGGCCTATCAATCCCACAGAATTAGCTGATCCAAGACGCATCAGAAGGCCTCTCTGGTATGTTTAAGGAAGACTGATCCCGGATTCCACCCGCCCCTGCCTGAGCGGTTGGATCCTCGGACAGCCTTGTTGAATGTCTGACAGGAAGCCGAGGGATAGGATCCTTCGGAATACATGCTTCTGGCAGGATCAGACTTGACTGACAGACTGATGACATCGAAGCGGGTGCCACGATGCTGTGCGTGGGGATCTCGGTCGTGGCTGATCAGCCATTGGACTGCTGCGCGACGCAGGTGGGACTGTTTGCGCGGGCTGACAGCTTGCTCTGGGGATCCGAAGCGTCCGGTGCGCCTGGTCTTGACCTCTACAAAGACCAGAACCGCCTCGGGATCCAGAGCGATGATGTCCAGCTCGCCGAACCTGTTTCTCCAATTTCGGGCTAAGATTCTCCAATTTCGTTGTCGCAGCCACTGGCAGGCGTAGTCTTCGCCCAATCGTCCGAGCTTTTGGCTGTTTATGCCATTGACCCTGATCTGTCGTTCAACATCTGCTAGCTCCATGTCGATAGATTTATGCTTGCTTGTACCTGATGTGGTCCTGCAAGGTTGGATGATTTCTGGGTTGTCGGCAGATCCTATGGAATCGGGCAGAGGGCTTATAGGCTGCGCAACCGATGGGTCTATGGCCATAGCGTCAGTATCTCTTCTGTCGCCCCTGTCGTTGATGACAGTGTGGTGATTGGTTGGTCTGATCAGTGCTTGTGTGTCCATATTTCTAGAAGACCACTGAAAGGAAGTCCGTGACCAGTCGAACCAGGCATGTGGTCGAATGAGTTTGCGCGCACACGATAGTGGATGAACGAGTGGATTTACGATGCCGACGTTGCGTGCATTGCGCGTATCTCTATGTCAGACAAGGGCGGCAGAGGCGAGGAGGTGCAAAAGAACCGACACAAAGACGAAAACAGAAATCAAAGAAACAGAAATCTAGAAGGCAGAAAAGGTAGCACAAAGAAAAGCGAATAAGCATAGGGGCAGGTAAGCAGTCAGCTAAAAGAACATAAATAAAGAGACCGGAAGGCACCGCCGGCGAATTCGCTGGCAATGTATTCCGGTCTGCTGTGACTGGCTTGCTCTTTGACTGATATGTCACCTAGTCGACTGCGTATTTGGTATTTGGCTGGCAGGAATGCGGTGATTGAGGCGCCTGGGTTTCTGTTCATCCACCTTGGTCTCTCATGCTTGACAAGTGCCCAGACTCTTAAGTCACTTTCAGCGACCTTGTAATCACTGCTCCTGCATCAGAGCGGTCATCTGCCCCAGATCCAGCTCGAAGCTGACCCCGCGCTGCTGATAGTCGGGTTGATTGCGTGTATGCTGCATGGCCGAGCGGACGAATTCGCCGGCGATCCGAGCGGCATCGGCCAAGCCTCGTCCTGCAAAGAGCGCCCCGCAGAGGCTGGAGGCAAAGGCATCGCCGGTTCCGTGGATCATGAAGGGCAGCTTGTCATGGACCAGTTCGGTGCGCTCGCTGACTCCACCATGATCTGCTGAGGCCACGAAGTTGCGCAGCTTGCCATCCTTCCGGTCGATGCCCTTGATGATGACGTTTTTCGCGCCCATGTCCAGCAGGCGGCCCAGACGCTCGCCAACCTGGGCATCGTCGAGGTCCTGGCCTTCATAGTCGATGCCGGTCAGCAGGCTGACCTCGGTCAAGTTGGGCATGAGCAGGTCGGCCCCATCGACCAGATTGGTCACGGCCCGGCACATTTCCTCGGTGTAGGTGGGATACATGGATCCGCCGTCGCCCATGACCGGGTCGACCAGCCGCAGGGCCTTGGGGTATTCCCGATACATGCGCTGAATAATGTCGACCTGCTCGGCGCTGCCCAGGAACCCGCTGTAGATTCCGTCCAGTTCGACGCCCTCCTTCTGCCAGGCATCCAGGTATCCCGGCAGCATCTCGGTGGTGTCATGGAAGGTGTAGTCCTTGAACATGGTGTGCGCGCTGAACAGGGCGGTGGGCACCGGGCAAACGTCGCATCCTGCTGCCGAAAGGATGGGAATGGCGGCCGTCAGCGAGCATTTGCCATACCCGCACATGTCATGCACAGCGGCG
Organism: Bifidobacterium asteroides; assembly: GCF_003202695.1. GTDB lineage: Bacteria > Actinomycetota > Actinomycetes > Actinomycetales > Bifidobacteriaceae > Bombiscardovia > Bombiscardovia asteroides_G. The sequence continues at coordinate 606,762 of NZ_QGLL01000006.1, read as the reverse complement.
ACTCGGGGGATGTACTTGCTGTCGCGCTGGTAGAGCCTGTTCTGATCGTCCGTCTGTCCGGCCATCTCTTGAACTCCTTCATGCCTGCTGAGGCTGTTCGCAGCGGAGCCTTCTCCGTTGCTTACTCGACTCTACAGCGGAGGGGTTAAACGGGCACCGCCGCGTGTGGAATATCGAGATGAAAAAGGCCCGCTTTCAACCTTTTGGAAGCTGTTATAAAAAAGGACGATACCGAAAAGTCCTTTCCGGCTTGAACTGGTGGGCTTGGGCCGCTTATGGTCGCAGTCAAGAACTTGGACGAGGATGAATCACCCGCAGGCGCTTTATCCGTCAGGAACAGATAGGAATCGACATGACCGACCAGAACCCGCACAAGTACCATTTCGAGACGCTTCAGCTCCATGTGGGCCAGGAGCAGGCCGACCCCGCCACTGATTCTCGGGCCGTGCCGATTTACGCCACCACCAGCTACGTATTTCACAACTTCGACCACGCCGAGGCCCGGTTCGCGCTGAAGGACCCGGGCAACATTTACGGCCGTCTGACCAACTCAACCCAAGGGGTGTTCGAAGACAGGATCGCCGCCCTGGAAGACGGCACTGCAGGCTTGGCTGTGGCTTCGGGGGCCGCCGCTGTGGAGTATGCCTTCCGGAACATCACCCAGACCGGGGACCATATCGTGTCCTCCAAGAACATCTACGGTGGCACTTTCAACCTCCTCAAGCACACCTTGCCTCGCGACGGTGTCGAGACCACCTTCGTGGATCCTTCGGACCCGTCCAACTTCGGGTCGGCCATCCAGGACAACACCAAGCTGGTCTTCTTCGAGACCTTCGGCAACCCCAACGCCGATCTGCCCGACTTCGAGGCCATCTCCAAGATCGCCCATGACCACAACCTGCCGGTGATCGTCGACAACACCTTCGCCACTCCTTACCTGTTCCGGCCGCTGGAGCACGGAGCTGACATCGTCGTGGAATCGGCCACCAAGTTCATCGGCGGCCATGGCACCACCCTGGGCGGGGTCGTCGTGGAAGGCGGCCAGTTCGACTGGGCGGCAGTACCCGGCAAGTTCCCCACCTTGACCGAACCCGACCCCAGCTACCACGGTCTGCGCTTCTACCAGGATCTGGGGGCTGCGGCCTTCGTCACCCGCATTCGCGCCATCCTCCTGCGTGACACCGGCGCCGTCATCTCGCCCTTTGCAGCCTTCCTCCTCCTGCAGGGGACCGAGACGCTCTCGCTGAGGGTTGAGCGCCACGTTGAGAACGCCCTGAAGGTGGTGGATTATCTTCAGACCGTGCCGGAGGTGGAGTCGGTCAGCCACCCGGCCATCGAGGGACGCCCCGATCACGAGCTCTATAAGCGGTACTTCCCGAACGGGGCTGGCTCCATCTTCACCTTCGATCTGAAGGGCGGCAAGGATGCGGCCAGGGTCTTCATCAACAACTTGCATCTTTTCTCCCTGCTGGCCAACGTGGCTGATGTGAAGTCCCTGGCCATCCATCCGGCATCGACCACCCACTCCCAGGAGACGCCGGAGGAGCTGGAGGATCAGGCCATCCATCCCGGCACCATCCGGCTCTCCATCGGCACGGAGAACATCGAGGACATTCTGGATGATCTCAAGGGTGCCTTCCAGGCATTGAAGGAGTCCGGTCTGGCCAAGTAACCGGCAATCATACTTCCTTCCTGGTCACGTATATGCGTGATATACGACCGAGAAGGTGAGAAAACAGAAGGTGCCTGTCGAAACCTCATTACGTTTCGATGGGCATCTTTGGTATATGCCTCCTCCCCTCATTTTCCGGTTGCAGGCAGCGCCTGACTGGCTGAGTGTGATGTTCGGGTGAATAAGACAAGGGCATGAAGCATGGAGCAAAGACAAGGGCGCCTTCCGATCCCTCGTCTGGTGCGGGCGAATCGAAGCAGATCGCCCAGGTGGCCATCAAGACCCAGGGGCTGATCAAGGACTACGGGAGTGGGGAAAACCTGGTCCATATCCTGCGCGGCGTGGATGTTGAATTCGAGCGGGGCAGGTTCACGGTCATCATGGGCCCCTCCGGCTCGGGCAAGTCCACTCTCATGCAAACCCTGGCCGGCTTGGACACCGCTACCTCCGGACATGTCTACCTGAACGGGGCCGATGCCGAAAGGGTGAAAGGCAGGCGGGCCAACCGTCGTGGAGGGCAGAGGGGGTGGTCGACCTGACCACGCTCAATGACAATCAGCTGACTCTCTTGAGGCGCCAGAGCCTAGGCTTTATTTTCCAGAGCTTTAACCTGCTACCCATGTTTACGGCTAGGCAGAATATACTCATCCCCCTGATCCTGGATGGGGCCAAGCCAGACACAACCTGGCTGAGCGTTCTGGCCAAGACCCTAGGCTTGGAGGAGAGGTTGACCCACCGGCCCAGCGAGCTTTCGGGTGGTCAGCAGCAACGTGTGGCCATCGCCAGGGCCTTCATCACCAAACCTTCCATTGTCTTTGCGGACGAGCCCGTTGGAAACCTGGATACGGCCTCCTCGACCGAGGTGCTCAGCTTCCTGCGGGATTCGGTCCGCGAGCTGGGACAGACCATCATCATGGTTACGCATGATGTTTTTTGCAGCTTCCTTTGCCGACCTGGCTTTGGTATTTGCGGGTGGTCGAATCGTGGCAGACCAGGACAGCCCCAGTGGATTCCATGAACGCCTTGCTCCCTGAGGAAGTCATGGCCCCCGCAGCTACAGCTAACTCGGCTGCTGGTCGCTAGGGGGAATGCTCATGTGGTTTGCTGCCAGGAAAATGATGCGGCATGACTTGGGCATGATGGTTCCCGCCGGCATCGCCGTAGTCGTCGGAACACTGTTTATTGCCATGACCTTCCTCTTCGGCAACACCATGGACATTTCCATGCGGCGTATGGTCTCTTCCGATGCTGCCAGGCCAACTGCGCCATCATCCCCGCGGAAAACAGCAATTCAGATCAGAAAAGGGTGAAGGACTTCAGAACCGAGGAGCTGGCAAAAGTCCCAGGCGTTCACACAGTCAGATCCGATGCCCAGCTCATGGCGGATGTCCGCGCAGGCAAGATCAAGAGCGAGAGCGTAATCGCCATTCCTGTGACGGATTCATCACTGATGCCGGTCGGTCTGTCCAAGGGATCCTGGCCTCGCGCAGATGACCAAGTGGTCTTACCCGGGCCGGCTGGTGTCCAGGCTCAGGCTCAGGCTCTCCCTGGGTGACCAGGTGAATCTGAACCTGTCGCCTAACATGCTGTATATTTCCGAGGACCTTGGGCCGAAACGGCAGGCCAGCGCTGACCAGGTTGCGGGCAGGTTCATATCGAAGCCCCTGACCTTTGGCCTGATGGTTCCATGTCTTGAGTCTCATGTCTCTTGTGTCGAACATGATGTTCTTCATCTCCGCAGGTGTCCATCCCCGCCACCCCGCGTTGATTTGGATGATGCCCGCCTAACAGGACGAATTCTTCAGCACAGTCATCCGTAAGGATGATTGCTTTCATCGCTCCTAGGGACCATATCGCGGCAGTCGATAGCCGCATAGGGTCGGAAGCTGACGGGAGAAAGGCTTCCTCGCGGATAAGGAGCACCATGCAGCACAAAGCGGATACTTCGTCTTCACAAGGACTAATAGACAGAGCAGGCCAACGCGTCGCGGGACCACCGGCCGTCAGCGCCAGGCAGCTGACCAAGGATTATGGGCAAGGTTCGAATGCTGTCCATGCTCTTCGCGGAATCGACGTGAATTTCGAGCAAGGCCGGTTCACGGCTATCATGGGCCCTTCAGGTTCGGGCAAGTCAACGCTCATGCACGTTCTAGCCGGTCTGGATACTGTCACCTCTGGCCATGTCTATATGGCCGCTGATCTTCTGCAGCCGAAGAGCAGACATCGTCATCATTCATCGATCGATCAGGCTGGCCGAGTCGACCTGACACGACTGGACGACCGTCAGCTGACCCTGATCAGGCGGCGACATCTGGGATTCATCTTCCAGAGCTTCAACCTGCTGCCTATGTTTACGGCCAAACAGAACATCCTCATGCCGCTGGTACTGGACGGCATTCGGCCTGACACCCCGTGGATGGAGCAGCTGGTAGAGACGCTGGGTTTGTCGGAGAGGCTGAACCATCTTCCCGGTGAATTATCCGGGGGACAGCAGCAGCGGGTCGCCATCGCCAGAGCACTGATAACCAAACCCGGTCTGGTCTTCGCGGATGAACCGACGGGGAACCTGGACCTGGCCGCCAGCACTGGTGTTCTGAAGTTCCTGCGCGATTCCGTACGCGAGTTGAACCAGACCGTCATCATGGTCACCCATGATGCCTATGCCGCATCCTATGCCGACCGTGCGCTGGTCTTTGCCGACGGACAGATCGTTGCGGACCGACAGGATCCGACGGTGAAAGCCATGAACGATCTTCTGGCTGAACAAGTTTCGGCTGGCGCTGCTGACTATTCCCAGGTACAGGACTAGGGGGTGCATTGTGTGGCGGATAACCCGTACGATGATGAAGCGCGATGCACGAATGATGATGCCGGCTGGTCTGGCCATCGTGATCGGCACCCTCTTTATGTGCCTGACACTTCTTTTTGGCAACGTGGCGAATGCCTCCATGCGTCACGAGATCAGCATGGATGCCGGCCAAGCCAATTATGCTGTGACAGCCAGAAGGGATCAGGACAAGCCAATTCTGTTCGACGAGTTCGATAGCAGGGGGTTGTCGAAACTGCAGGGGGTTCGTGGTCTGCGCCCCGATGTCAACCTCATGGTGGATACGGAAGCAAACGGTCAGTCCAGCAAGGGGATTCTGGCGATTATGGGTGCCAGGCAGGAGCTCATGCCTATCGATTTGGATCGGGGACAATGGCCGGATTCAGACGATCAGGTTGTACTCCCACGTTCCATCGCCGATAGGCTCCGGGCGCGCCTCGGGGATAAGGTGCGCCTCCATCTATCCCCGTTGATGCTGCCAGGAAGTGACAGTGCTCCGGATTCTTCAAATAAAGAAAGCCTTGTCCACCAAGGCACTGTGGACTTGACCATCTCAGGCATCTGCAAGAGCCATGGTGGACAGTACGACGACTTCGGCGGAGCTGTGGTGCTGACGAGATCTCGGATTGATCGTCTGCTGACTAAGGCGAGAATGGTTGGACCGGAGTCCCTTCCTGTGGAAAACATCTATCTGGAGGTTGATGGTCAAGGCAAGGACCTCCAGAACACTCTGCATGAGATCAGCCGATACGTTCCCGACGGATACCGGCTGGAGGATCGTCGCGCCATGGAGGACAGGCTGCTCAGTGAGCAGACCGGCAATGGTGTGAACATCATGACTGTCTTCCTCATGACTTTCGGTGTGCTGGCCATGGTGGTGGCTGCCTTGGTGATTGCCAACACCTTCCAGATCATGGTGGCCAGACAGCGCAGATATCTGGCCCTGTTGAGGGTTATTGGCGCGGATCGACGGCAAATCAGGGTAGGCGTGCTGCAGCAGGCCCTGCTTCTTGGTGTCATATCGTCCTTGTTAGGCATCCTGCTGGCCATGGGTTTGATGGGCCTTGCCGGTTGCCTCGGTTTGCATTCGGGCACCATGAAGCTTGCACTTCTGCTTACTCCTGCTGCTCTTCTGGTTCCGTTTGCGCTTGGCGTTCTGGCAACCTTGGTGGCTGCCTTTGGGTCTACGCGTACGGCTATCAGGGTCAGACCGCTTGAAGCCCTGCAGCCAGTGGATCATCAGGAGCGAGGAAGCAGGAAACGGACCGGTCTGCTGATCAGCATCCTGCTGGAGGTCATTGGCATAGCGTTCGTGATCTGGTCCTCTGGGCGCGTCAGGGAGCTAGTCAGGACAAACACCGGCGATACAGTCAAGACCAGTAATCAGCAGGAACTCTTGCTAGGTCTCGCGGTATTTGGTGTTTTGCTGATTTTCCTGGGTGCGCTGATCGGTGCGCGTCGGTGGATTCCAGCTCTTCTGCGTTGCCTGGGTAGGCCTGTGTCCCGGATTGGACCATCTTGCAAGGTTGGAGTGGCGAATATCGCTTGCAATCCCTCACGAGTCGCTGCCACAGGTGTTGCTCTCCTGATCGGCGTTACCCTGGTCTCCACTCTGGCTACGGGTGCGGCAACCACTAAACGGACCTTGGCCAAGGATATTGATCAGCGTTATTCCTTGGATATTGAAATATCTGGTCAGGGGCTGAACAAGAAAAATGTGCGGGACATTGAGCGTATTCAAGGTGTTGCTGATGCAGAGCTGGTGCAGCGATTCAATGCCAAGGTCGAGTCAGGAGGCCCCTCACAAGATTCCATGACTGTCTATGCCTTGGATGCTTCACGGATAAGGCATGTGCTTGATGCCGATCTGGGTCCAGGTATGCAAAGGTCGGATGCGCTGCTGGTATCGACCAGAACGATTTCCAAGCATTCCGGTTACCGGGATGGAAGTCAGTTGAAGTTGTCGATAGCTGATCCTCAGGCGGACGATGAACGTGGAAAAGAGGCAGTTGCAGAAAGAACATTGACTGGGGTCTTTGCCGGATTCGGCCGGCTGGATACCAGTGGCGTCTACGCAATTACGGACTCCCGGAATGTCGCTGGGATAAACACCGAGACGCATGAAATCTGGATCAGGACGCAGGGAGATCGCGATGCCGCACTGCTCTTGGATGACATACGTCAGGCTGTCGGAGAGCATGACGACATAGCTATCAGCGGTGGGCTGACGCAAAAGAGGCTATGGGGCGAAAGAATCGATTCCTTGTTGGCGATCATGGTGGCCTTGCTGGGCGTTGCGGTCATTATCGCCCTGATAGGGGTCTCCAACACTTTGATGATGTCGGTGCTGGAACGCCGTCGTGAGACCGCCACGCTCAGGGCAATCGGCATGAGCAGCGGCCAGGTTCGCCGATCCTTGGGAGTCGAAGCCTGCATGATTGCCCTAGGAGCCAGTTTGGCTGGAATCATTCTAGGAATGCTATTCGGGTGGATAGGAGCTTATCAGGTCTTTGTGCCTTTAGGATCTGTGACCTTCACCGTGCCATGGTCGGCTTTTGCGCTGATACTGCCAGTGGCCTTGCTGGCTGCGGTGGCAGCCAGTGTGCTGCCAGCCAGGGAGGCAGTCAAGGTTTCACCCATTGAGGCGCTCAGTGACGATTGATGCTGACTGATGGCCGTGTTCATACCAGATGGTTTTCGTAAGCGAAGACCACTGCTTGGACGCGGTCGCGGGCATTGATTTTCTGAAGAATATGAGTGACATGGGTTTTCACTGTGGGCAGTGAGATCCCCAGATTGTCAGCAATCTCCTGGTTGCTCAGGCCTTGGGCTATGTGAATCAGGACCTGCAGCTCGCGATCAGTGAGCAGGTCCGCTTCGGGATCGCGATAGGTTGATTCCGATGGCATGGATTCGGCCGCTGGCATGTCGTGGGCCATGTGTTCTATCAGTCGTTTTGTAGCCGAAGGGGCGATGATCGCATTGCCCTGGTGGACTGTACGGATGGAGGATAACAGGGTTTCAGGTTCGGTATCCTTGAGCAGAAATCCTGATGCGCCGGCTTTTATAGCAGCCATGACGTATTCGTCAAGATCAAAGGTGGTCAGCACAATGACCCTGGGCTCCGGGCGGTCAGGTGACAAAGCAGTGATCTGGCGGGTGGCTGCCAAACCATCCATGCCGGGCATGCGAACGTCCATGAGGATCACATCAGGCCGCAGGCGTGAGGCCAGATCTACTGCTTGCTCGCCGTCTGCGCCTTGGCCGACCACGGTCATGTCATCCTGGGAGCCGATGACCATGGCAAAACCGGCACGGACCAGATCCTGGTCATCCACGATTGCAACGTTGATGGGTTCGGTCCGTTCCATGACTGCCTGCTTCTTTCCGTTAGATGATGGCCAGCGCCACTATCCGATTTTATCTGAGTTGAGTGTTGCGAGGAATTACGACTGGATTCAATTCGGAGCCAGGGTAATCGCTGTCTGATTGATTGTTGTCTGAGTAATTGCTGGCTAAGCGACTATCGTCAGAAAGACTTTCAACTGGTGAAGTTATGCTCGTCACCAATCAATTCCCGGAGTGACGAATCTTCGGGTGCGTAGTTCATGGGGTGCTCAATTTTTCGAGTGTGCTGATGATTACTTGACATGATCATTTTCCTGTGTGCTGTCCATAGGAGATGTTCATTATCAAGAACGCCTATGTCAGGAGTCCGATTGGTCCGGCTGGTCCGATTGGACATACTCTGGTTCCTTATCCTGTTGCGAATCTTGTGGACGGTCGTCAAGCTGATCATCAAGATCTACTGGCAGAGGTTTGGCTGGGTGAAGGGCCGGCAAAGGTGTGGTCTTGTGGGTGGGCTTGTCCATCTGGTTCCTGTATGAATTGAGGCTCTTGTTTGGGTTATCGGTGATGTCAGTGTTTGAATGCAAATCGGTGCTGGAACTGTGACGCAGGATTGTGAGCAGTTGGCGCATTCGAGCCAGGGCCTGGCGTCCTTGGCTCGCAATGTCGCCGAAGGCTTGCGCTACCTGCTCTGGTGGAGGGTCTACTCCCTTGACTTGGTAATCGTTCAACTCGGCGATGGCTTTGCTGGTGGATGCAATGACTGTATTCAGTGTGGCAGCCACCTCTACCTGCATGGTGGCGCCGATAAGTTCCCGCTCTTGATTGGCGGCTAGAGCCTGGCTTTCCTGCAGGGTCTGGCTCAGCGCGCGCTCGCGTTCCTGCTGGAGGAGCAGGACCGAACCACGGGTGCGTCGGCGGGAGGCAATCAGAATGGTCAGCAGACAGATCAAGGCCGGTGCGGCCATCACTATGAAAAGCGTTAAATGGGATGCAGAAAAAGATGGCTCTTCTGGTCCTTCTGCCAAGTAGGACAAAATGGTGGGGCACCCTTGGTTATTGACTGCACATCTAACAGCCCATAAAACCATATCCGTGATGACCGCGAACGGAACCCAGCGTCTGGTGGTGTTTTTACCGTAAACCATTGCCGAATAGACGGCGATTGGTGACGAGACTGCAGCTTCTGGCAGCCAAGGTGAGAAGAGCAGCAGCAGGGCGGCGACTGCAGCTACTATAACGGCGCAAATACCGGGACGGACCCTGCGCACAATCAGAGGCAAAGCGAGACTTAGCGTGGCGATGATTCTTCCTGGCCGACTCGGATCATACTGGGGAGTGACAGGTGCTATAGCAAGAGCTTGACCTGGATTCTCTACCAATACGAGTCCGATCACCAAACCCAGGTCGGCTGTCAATGGGTGGCGTTGAAACCAAATGAAGAGCGTGGAGACAATCGAGTGGAGGGACCATTGAGCTTGTCGATTCGCATGTATCCCCGCCTCGGGTTCGGATTTTGGCTGAGCGGCAAAAGGAATCCACGCCTGGAGGTGGTAACCGCCTTCTGGTTTGGGACCAGCTTGAAGGTTGCCTCCCAGAGAAGTCAGCCGTTCGCGCATCCCTAAAAGGCCAAAACCTGAATGCTCGGGTTGTTCCATCTGCGGCGGAGAGTCTGAATTGGTAGGGGCATGGTCGAACGGGTGGTCGTCGATGGCAAGGCTCAGACCGTCCGTGAGCCACTGTTCTTCGATCAGCACGTTTGAAGCCGGAACGGCATGCTTGCGGATATTGGTCAAGGCTTCTTGAAGGACCCGGTAGGCAGTTAAGGCGTGGCTGCGATCCAACTTTTCTGGGCAGGGTCGGCCTTCAATGCGTCGGCTGAATCGGGATTCTGGTTGAGCGAGTCGGGCGGTTTCTATCAGGTCTGTCCATGATCCGTAGCTGGTCGGCGGGTTGCTTGAAGATGTGGCAGCCGAGGGCCAAGTATGTGCATTGTCTGGCGTATCAACGTTGGCCTTGGCAGTGTTTGCGGTTCGAGCCTCTTTAATTGTGGGAGGGCAGCCGCTGACTTGAATTGGTTGAGCGCGTTCTGCATCAACTGAATTGCGAACATGAGCGTTCGTGGTTTGGGCACTTGCTTGGGATTGGTCAGGGAGCTGGATATGGGCTGGGTCCGTTGGTTGTGGGGAAAATGGGTGTTGACTGGGAGGGGAAACCGCTGTCTTTTGGCTGGTGTCGGGCGCCAAATTGGTTGGAGCCTTGAGTTTGCCGAAGAGCGAGCTCAGCTCACGTAAGGCACGACGGCTCTCTTGATCGATGGTGCGCATGGTCTTGAGTGCCAGCTCGGCATTGCCAGTGGCTGCGTACCTGCCGGCATCTGCCTGCACAATGACAATGGACAGAGTGTGGGCGACGACATCGTGCATGTCACGCGCTATGCGGGCCCGTTCAGCGCTGGCAGATAGGGATGCGCTTTTTTCTGCCTGCAGCGCCAAGGCGTGGTTGCGTCGCCGGGCCTCGCCGAGAGCATCCTGTCTGGTCCGCGTCCAGTAGGCTGCAACGATGGCTATGAGCAGCAGAAGCCCCTCGATCAGAAAATTCGATAGGAAGGTGATTGCCAGATCTTTGAATGAGGTCGGCAACATTGAGGTGTGGTCCGGCTGCGTCTTGCCCGGAGGCAGAAACCCCAAATCGACCAATGTGAAGATAAGGCAGGATAGGGGCGTCATGACCCAGGCCACGGTCAGGTAGAGTCGACGCAAGGATGGACGTCCGTAGAGCATACAGGAATAGACCATCACCAGGCAGACTGCATCGGAGAGCATGATGGCAGGCCCTAACAGGAGCTGAGCCAGAGCCACAGCGACGAAGAGTCCGGCTGCTAGATCGGGGAATCGGCGACGGATAACGACAGGGGCTATGAGCAGGGCCGTCCACATCAGGATTAGGTTTTCCTGCAATGGGATCAGGGCTCCATCTCTCAGATTGGCGCTGGAGCCGCTCACCAGCAGAAACAGAGCGATGGCAAAGAGGGCGTCAGTCAGCAACATTCGATTGTTGGACCTGGTGATCGGTCGCTGCGCTGTTCGGCTGACTGCATTCATGGAATCAACAATATTCGGGGGTCGCGGGCGGTGCCATCAGTCCGAGGAATGATGTGATCGAATGAGGTTCCGGACCGAGACAATCGAGCTAGCAGTGGGGCATCCGACAGTCGACGGGCATCCCTCCCAAGTGCTCGTAGATGCCAGTCAGGCCGACGTTCCGTCGTCTATTCTGCAACGGTTCGTCGGCCTGACAATGCGGGGATGGGGTCAAAAGCGCTCTACTTGTCTGATTGTCCGAATCCTGGTGGCTCGACCCCGAACGCTCAGACTCAGGAGAATCGCAGCCGGATCTGCTCGGCCGTCCCGTAGGAGGCCTGCGCGCCCTGCCCGGTGGCGGCGTAGGCGGAGACGTAGGAGGCCAGCTGGGCGGCCTGCACCAGGGTCATGTCGGAGGCCAGACCGGCCAGCACGGTGCCCATGAAGGCGTCCCCACAGCCGGTGGTGTCCACGGCATCAACATGCACGGCGTGGATCCGGTAGGTCTGGCCCTGGTCCAGCACTATGGATCCCTCGCCGCCCAGAGTGACGATGGCCCGGCGGAACCCAAAGTCCTGCATGGTCTGGTTGATCCGGTCCCAGTCGGTTCCGAGCCAGTCGCCGTCCTCGGGCTCCTCGATGCCCAGCAGCTGGGCCATCTCATGCTCGTTGACCAGAATCAGGTCCGAGTTGGCGATCAGGTCGGCGGGCAGGTCGGCGCGGAAGGGGGAGTCGTTGAGCAGCACGGTCATGCCGGCCTCGTGGCTCATGCGTGCGGCTTCAGTGACTGTTTCGATGGGGCTCTCCAGGCACAGGCCCAGCACCTTGGCCGAGGTCAGAGCCTGGCGGGAGCGGTGGGCGTAGTCCACATCCACCTTGCCGTTGGAGCCGGGGGAGTAGACGATGGTATTCTCGCCGCGCGCGTCTACGGTGATGACTGTGGTTCCGCTGGCTCCGGGCACGGTCATCACATGGGAGACGTCCACCCCGGCGTTTCCCAGTTGCCCCAGCAGGAAGTCGGCGTTGGAATCGGATCCGACTGCCCCGAAGAGCCTGACCTGGGCACCGATGCGGGCCGCAGTCGCTGCCTGGTTGGCCGACTTGCCCCCGGGCAGCACCTGCAGGGGACCTCCGTTGATGGTCTCGCCTGGCTTGGGCAGCCGGTCGGTGTTGACCGTGTAGTCCGCATTCATGGAACCGACCACCGAGATGGATCCCTTGATGGTGTCCAGTCCCTTGAGCACCTGCTCGGGTGCTGCCGCCATATCTTGAATCATGTTTCTCCGTTCCTTGATGAGCTTGTTCGCCTTGATGATCGCGCTGTGAAAGGTTCAGGGATCCTGACCGGTGTGCGCGGGCGGGCGGCCTACCGAGGCGCAGTGGCGGTAGCTGGTCCGCAGCCGGACCGATCGCACCGGCGAGCCCGCCATCAGCTGCAGGAGCATGTCCACGCAGCGGGTCCCCATGACGTCGATCTGCTGGGAGATGGTCGACACGGCCGGGGTCAGGAGGCGGAAGACCGGCAGATCGTCGAAGGTGATCATGGACAGGTCCGTCCCGATGCTGATTCCTCGGGACTGGGCTGTCTTTATGGCGCGTATGGCATCCAGTGAGGACCCGAAGAGCACTCCGGTGATTCCCTGCCGGGCCCAGAGGTCGATCATATCGGGGTCGAAGGTGCCGGGCTCAGCCTCGTCGGCCAGCGGGTCGTCCATGCCCTCTAAGCCTGCCAGCAGATTGTGGTATACGTCCAGGCGCTCCCGAAAGGTGGCCGATTCCTTGAGGGGTCCGGGCACCAGGGTGATGCGTCGGTGGCCATGAGCGTGCAGATCCTCAAGGGCCTGCCTGAGCCCGGACTCAGGGTCGGCGTCCACACAGGGGATGGTCCGCCCGCCGCGTCCGGCGGCATCTTCGGCAGCCCTGTCCACGCAGACCAGCGGCAATCCGCGTCTGGTCAGCTCCTCCAGGGTGCGCGAGGAACGCGGTCCAGGCACGATGATGGCACCGTCGATGTGCTGTCCCAGCAGGTTGCGCACCTGAGCTCGGTCCTCGCCAGAATCATCCTGGGTGGAGGTGCAGATCAGGGTCTGGAAGCCATGGTTGAGCAGCTGGCCTTGGATCAGATAGGCCAGGTCCGCGAAGTAGGAGTTACGGATGTCCGGGATGAGCAGGCCGATGGTGCGCGAGTGAGCGGAGTGCATGGACCGGGCGCGGGAGTCCGGCACGTAGTGCAAGTCGTGGATGACCTGGTTGATGCGCTGTCGTGTGGCGGGGGAGATTCGCCCGGAGTCGTTGAGGGCTCGGGAGACCGTCGATACGGAGACACCGGCCCGTTGGGCCACATCCCTGATCGTCGCGTACGCCATCATGGCCTTTCGTCGAAGTGGACGGCCGCCGGGCCGGACTGCCGACCTTGGCGGTTGCCTGACCGCTGCCATGGGGAGGCGAACGGTTCTGACAGGCTTCAGTTATATCAGTGCGGTAACGATACCGCAACTTTCACAGCATGGCCAGTCGAGGCTTGGCTATGGGTGAAGTCAGGCGAGGCTAAATGCTTAGCAGGAAGCGGCTGCTTACAGGAGCGTGGCGGGCGCGCGAAGTGCGTCGGCTCCCTTTGGGAGGGGGTGAGCACAGGAGCATCCGCGTTAGCGGACATCGCGCCGGCCAAACAGGCCACAACAAAATCCGACCAGTTCCAAAGCATCGCTGCATCTACCGTGCTATCCGGAAAAACAACACACAAGCCAGGTCCAACCGCCCGACGACAATAAACCCAACTGATCGAAAAGAAAGGAGCCAGCGCATGATCAACCAGGGATACTATCTGCCGGGACTCTACGTCCGTGAGGGGTCCATCCCCGTTCCCCTGGACTGGGCGGGCAGTGAACCTGGCATCTGGCGAGCCGAAGATGATTCGGACCAGGCGGTCATCCGCTGCTTCTACCGCGTGGTCTGTGCCCCCGAACATGTCCACGACGACTTGCCGCTGCTGGTCTACCTGCAGGGCGGACCCGGGTATGGGGCACCGCGGCCGCTGAGCGCCAGTGCCGACGGGTGGATGCCCGAGGCCCTGCGCCACTTCCGCATTGTTCTGCCCGACCAGCGGGGTACGGGCCGGTCCAGCGCCATTGACGGCTCTACCATGGCCTCCTTAGGTCAGCCCCAAGCCCAGGCCGACTATCTGAAGCATTTCCTGGCGGACTCCATCATCCGGGACTTTGAGCATCTGCGTCGCACGGTCTTCGCCGGTCAACCCTGGGTGGCACTGGGGCAGAGCTTCGGCGGTTTTCTGACCATGGCCTACCTGTCGAACTTCCCCCAGGGGCTGGCTGCGGCCTTCACTGCTGGGGGCGTTCCGCACATCCCCACTGATGCTTATGAGCTTTACTCTCATACCTTCACCAAAATGGCCCAGAGGTCCCAAATCTTTTACCAGCGCTATCCGGGGGACCAAAAACGTGTAGCAGCCATTGCCGACCGGCTGGCCCAGGGCGATGTGGTCCTGCCCGGCGGCGACCCACTGAGCGTGGAGCGGCTGCAGACTTTAGGCGCCGACCTGGGCAAGAGCGGCGGTTTCGAGCGCCTCCACTGGTTGCTGGACACGGCCTTCTCGGAGGGCGACGGCAGCCTGCCCGTTTCCGGTGCTGTCGGTTCCCGGGCGACCCTGTCGCAGACCTTCCTGGAGGAGGTGCGGGCGGCCACGACGGTCAGCCCGCTCTACTGGCCTCTGCAGGAGTTCATCTACGCTGACGGGGACTGCGGCCCCCTGCGCTGGGCCGGGCAGCGGGTGCGCGATGCCCGCCCTGAATTCGATACTGCTGCCCGCCCGCTCATGTTCACCGGGGAGGTGATCTTCCCTTGGATGTTCGAGCAGGAGTCGGCCCTGCGTCCCTTCGGTCCGGCAGTCAGTCTGCTTATGGAGGAGGGCTCCTGGGGCCACCTGTACGATCCCGCCCGTCTGGCCGACAATCAGGTTCCCCTGCAGGCCGCGGTCTATGCCGACGACCTCTACGTGCCCTCCGAGCTCCAGCTGGACACCCTCTCCCGCGTGGGCCACGCCCATGCCTGGGTGACCAACGAGTTCGAGCACGACGGCCTGCACGGGGACAAGGTCTTCTCCCACCTCTACAAGCTGGCCCTGGAGCGCGGCGATCTAGAGGGGCTCTTCCCGGCGCGAGGCTAGACTTGAGAGCATGAACACGGACTCATTGACTCTCGGATTCATCGGATACGGCAACATGGCCCAGGCTATGGCCCAGGGCCTGGTCGACGCGGGCGTGCTCCCCGGCGGCCGGATTGTGGCCTGTGCGGCCCACTATGACCGACTGGTGGAGCGGGCGGCGCAACTGGGAGTGCGGCCCATGCACTCCGGCACCGAGGTAGCTGCGGCCGCCGATCTGGTGATTCTGGCCGTCAAACCGGGGCAGGTGGCTCAGGTCTGCGAACCCATCCGTCATGAGTTGGCTGATCCGGACCGTATGGTCCTGTCCGTGGTGGGCGGCATGACCCTTGAGGACTATGCCGACATCCTTGAAGAAGGCACCCACCTGATCTGCGCCATCCCCAACACCCCCATTTCTGTAGGGCAGGGGATTCTGGTCACCCAGGAGGACGATACCCTGACGGATCAACAGCGTGAGCTTTTCACCGAGGTCTTCGACCCGGTGGCCATGGTTGAACGGTTGCCCCGGGAGCAGGTCTCGGTGGGTACGACCATCGCCGGATGTGCGCCCGCCTACACGGCCATGTATATGGAGGCCCTGGCCGATGCCGGGGTGGAGCATGGGCTGTCCAGGCAGGCGGCCTACCGGCTGGCGGCGCGTATGGTTCAGGGGACTGGAGCCCTCTACCTGGCCACCGGCACCAATCCCGGGGCCATGAAGGACGCGGTCTGCTCGCCGGGCGGAACCACGATCAAGGGCGTCGCCTCCCTGGAGAAGCACGGCTTCCGTGGAGCGGTCATCGAGGCCATCGATGCGGTGGAGCGCGACGACTGAGCCTGCTGCTCTAAGGGGAGCCACGCCGGGGCAGTCCGGGCAATAGACTGGTGGATATGTCGTTAACCATAGGAATCGTCGGACTGCCCAACGTTGGCAAGTCCACACTCTTCAACGCCCTCACCCGCAACAACGTTCTGGCGGAGAACTACCCCTTCGCCACTATCGAGCCGAATACCGGCATCGTGCCGCTGCCCGACGACCGGCTGCCCGTTCTGGCCAAGCTGGTCCACACGGACAAGATCGTGCCCGCCACGGTCACCTTCGTGGACATCGCCGGCATCGTCAAGGGGGCCTCGGAGGGAGAGGGGCTGGGCAATCAATTCCTGGCCAACATCCGCGAGGCCGACGCCATCTGCGAGGTGGTCCGCGCCTTCAATGATGACGACATCGTCCACGTCAACGGCAAGGTGGATCCAGCCGACGACATCGACACCATCAACACCGAGCTGATCCTGGCTGACATGCAGACCATCGACAAAGCCCTGCCCAAGCTGGAGAAGGACCAGCGCGGCGGCAAGATCAAGTCCGCCTACCTGGACACCGTCCGCAAGGCCAAGGAGATTCTGGGCCAGGGGCGGACCATCGACCAGGCGACCCAGGCCGGGGACATCGACAAGGACGAGCTCTACGACCTGCATCTGATGACTGCCAAGCCCTTCATCTACGTCTTCAACGTGGACGACGACGAGCTGCAGAACGAGGACATGAAGAAGCAGCTGGCCGATTCCGTGGCTCCCGCACCCGCCATCTTCCTGAACGCCCAGTTCGAGTCCGAGCTGACCGAGTTGGACGAGACCGACGCCCGCGAGATGCTGACCGATGCCGGACTCAAGGAGTCAGGCCTGGACCAGCTGGCCCGGGTGGGCTTCGACATCCTTGGTCTGCAGACCTTCCTGACCGCCGGGGTCAAGGAGGTGCGCGCCTGGCAGATTCACAAGGGCTGGACCGCCCCCCAGGCCGCGGGGGTCATCCACACCGACTTCGAGAAGGGCTTCATCAAGGCCGAGGTGGTCTCCTATGACGACTTCGTGGCCGCCGACGGGTCCTATGCCAAGGTGCGCGAGGAGGGCAAGATGCGCCTTGAGGGCAAGGACTACATCATGCAGGACGGCGACATCGTGGAGTTCAAGACCGGCATTCCCTCCGGTTCCAAGAAGTGAGCGCCAAGCCCGGGTTCGCCATTCGCCGGGGCCATGGGCTGCCGCTGATTTTCGTGCATGGGTCCGGCGTGGACCATCACATCTTCGACGACCTGGATCCCGTCTTCGAACGGGTGGGCGGTTTCGAGCGGATCTATCTGGACCAGCCCGGTTTCGGCCGTACGCCGCCCGACCCGTCCATCCTCGACCTGGACGGTCTGGCCCGGTGGCTGGATGACCAGGTGGACATTTTCAGCGGCGGCGGCTCCTTCGCCCTGGTGGGCAACTCCCTGGGTGGGCTGCTCAGCCGCCATGCCGCCGCCGGTCGTTTGGATCGCTGCCGGGGGATGGCCCTGCTCTCCTCGGTGGTCGATCCGGTGACCGCCCACAGGCGCCTGCCCCCGCGTCAGGTGTTGGTCCGGGACGACCAAGGCCTGGCCGACGTGGACGAATTCACCAGGCATGCCTACCGGCAGATGGCCGTGGTTGAGTCCCGGAAGCATTTGGATGCTTACCAACGCACCATTATGCCCGGCATTCGTTCGGCCGATGCCGACACGGTGGCGCGAATGGAGGGGCACTACCAGCTGGATATGGACTTCGACCAGGTCTGGTCCGGCTTCATAGCTCCTGTGCTCTTCGTCTGCGGCCGTCAGGACGACCATGTGGGCTACCTGGATCAGTTCGACCTGGCCTGTCGCTTCCCTCGGGCCTCCTACTCGGCGTTGGACCGTGCCGGCCACAATGTGCAGATCGAGCAGACCGCTCTGGTTTGCGACCTACTAGCGGATTGGGGCAGGCAGGTGTTGAAAGGCTGAGTCCCTGCTGGCTTCTTCTGCCGCTAAAATGAGCTGTGCATAGATGTTCGTTCAATGGCGACGAAGGGGAAGGATATGGCTGTCTGGGGATTGGAGAGCAAACGCCTTAAGCGGCGTGTGCTTGCCATGCTCAGTTGGCTGCTGGACCCTGTCCAGCAGCACTCCTGTAGTAGTGACAACCGCTCTGTTGACGCTGCTGCTGACAGTCCTGATCGCCAACCTGAGCCAGCCGGTGGATGCGGCCCATGCTGAACGAATCGCAGCTGCGAGCGCTTCTAGCAGATCCACTGTTTTGCGAGACGATTTCCCAAGACGCAGCATCCCGGCAAATCCGCCTTCTCCTTTTCATCAGCGACGAAGAAGCCAGCAAAGCGGCAGACAAATGTTCAGAAGACTGACCCGGCTGGCAAATCTGCCTGTCCTGTTGATTGGACGAGCCTTCGCAGCAGGTCGATTACCTGAATCCTGCGGCCCACCCCGGCCTCTCCCTGGCGGTCAGCCTTCAGGACCAGCGGGTGTGCGTACGTGATGGGTCTGACCTGCTCTCATCATGCATGCCTAACGGGCATAGATGATTCCACGCGCAGGAGCAGCTTCCGCATCCAGGCCGAGCGCGGCGACCACTTCTACGATCCCAGCGAGGGGACGGGCGCCCGCTACTACACCAGCTTTCTGAACCAAGGGGTCTTTCTCCTCCACTCGGTTTCCACTGATTCCAGCGGTAGCTGTATCAAGGAGGAAGCCATATGCTGGGCATCCGACCCGGGTTCCACGGCTGCATTCGGTTGACGGTACCCGATGCCCTGTGGAGCATGCAGGCTGTGCCCGCCGACACTCCCGTTCAGGTCAAGTGAATTCCATTTATTGCAGGAACAGCCTCGTCCAAAATGTGACCATTCGCCGTCGTGTCTGCCTTCGGTTTTCTACCTTTGCTCTACCACAGAGAGAACTATCGAGAGGAAGTGGTCAGGAATCATGCAAAAGGTGCAGCGATTCAGTGACTGGTTGACTAAATGGTTCATCCTAGTGGTCCTAGTTTGGGCCGCCATCAACTTCTTTGTTCCGCAGATTAGCATTTGGGCCCGCAGCTACACCAACTACTTCCTGAGCATTATTCTCTTCGGCATGGGCCTGACCCTGAGCCTTGACGATTTCAAGCGAATCGTCAAGATGCCGCTCATGGTCATCGTGGGCACCATAGCCCATTACCTGATCATGCCCCTGCTGGCCGTGCTGCTCTGCCGCATCTTCCGCCTGGACGGCATGATCGCCGTGGGAGTTATCCTGGTGGGCTGCTGCCCCTCGGGGACCTCCTCCAACGTCATGTCCTACCTGTCGCGTGGCGACGTGGCCCTGGACGTGTCCATAGGCCTGCTTTCCACCCTGTGCGCACCATTCATGATCCCCATGCTGATGAGCCTGCTGGCCAGTCAGTATGTGGCCATTCCCACCAAGCAGCTCTTCCTGACCGCCCTTGAGGTGGTGCTCATTCCCATCGCTCTGGGTCTGGCCGTCCATGCCTTCTTCAAGGAGAAGGTGAAGAAAGTGACCGTGGCCCTGCCGGCGGTCTCGCAGATCGCCATCCTGGTCATCATCGGCGTGGTCGTCTCCGTCAACCATGCCAAGCTCTTCACCGCCGCCACCGCCCTGGTCCTGCCAGTGGTCATGCTTCACAACCTGTGCGGGTATGGGCTGGGCTTCCTCTTCAGCAGGCTCATGTACCGCATCTATCCGAAGGGGTTCCGCTATGCCCAGCAGAAGGCCATCACCTTCGAAGTGGGCATGCAGGATTCAGGACTGGGTGCAACCCTGGCCCTGCAAGCCTTCGCCACCGACCCGATTGTGGCCATCCCCTCCACATTCTTCAGCGTCTGGCACAACATCTCCGGCTCGGTCCTGTCCGCTTGGTGGCGTCGGCATGATGACCGGTTGGGGATTGCCGCCGACTCCGCCCAGGGTCGTCCGGAACCGGCTCGCGCCTGATTTTGGGCTCCTTTCCTGCTGGGCGAGCTTGACCGGTCAAGACCTGGTCTCTAAAGGCCTGGTCCAGCCATCAGAAAGCTGGTGGTCGTAAGCAGCGGCGGCAGAAAGATGGATGCTGCCAGATAGCCTAGGGCTGCCAGGTTCCGTCTCTGCCGAGCCAGGGCCAGCGCCTCGTTGACAGCCGTCGAAAAAGTGGAGAATCCCCCTAGCAGGCCTGTGGCCAGTAGCATCCGTCCCCAGGCGGGCAGTCCGTGGAAGGCGGCCAGGGCGGCCACCAGTCCCGCAGCCAAACCGGCCAGCAGGTTGATGATCATGGTCGACAAGGGCAGATCCACCTGCCAGCGGGCCTTGATCAGGGTGTCCAACAAGTAGCGCAGTCCGGCACCCAAACCGCCGCACAGGCAGATCAGCAATGTGGCGGTCATCGCGAACCCGCCTGCATATGTGCGGCCATATGCGCTCCTAGCGTGGCCATGGCCCAGGAGACCAGCAGGCCTCCGGCAAAGGAGATGAACAGGTAGGTGGCTGTTGCCTGGACTCGACTGCCAGAGAAACCCTGGACCAGTTCCAGCGAGAGAGTGGACATGGTCGATAGCCCACCGCACAAGCCCATACCCAGGCCCTTATTGGTCAACTGAATTCGGCGCGCGTGTGCGCTTTTTGGCAGCTCGGCCAGGAAGGCGGTCAGGAGGGCGTAGCCTGCGCAGGCGATCAAATTGGCCAGGAGGGTTCCCGGATGCAGTGGACCGCTCTGGCCCGGCAGCAGGCTCAGGGCGTATCGACAGCCGGTGCCTAGAGCTCCCCCTAGAATTACGACCAGAGTCGTGGCCATATCGGGTTCGAGTCGCTGAGATTCTGCGGCTTCTGTAAGGGGTTGAGTCATTGGATCTCGGTTCCTGACGGATCAGCATCCGGGGGTCGGGCTGGATGGCATGCGCCTGCACCCGGCCCGCAGACGGGGTCGTCGAATCATAGTGCAGGAACTATCAGCAGTTTGCGGTTCGGGGCTCAAACCCCGGGCGGGTTCCATCGCCCGAGGCTCATTCTAGGAGCGGAAGAGGACTGCAACGGCCGTAGCTGCTCACTCGGCGTGGTTCTCCGGGTCCAGGGTCAGCCGGTCGTCGTCGGCATCGTAGTCGAAAAGCTCGCCGTAGCGGCCCCAGGTGATGGCGGTGTCGAACTGCTGGACGGCCTCCCTGTCCGAGTGGTGGGCCCGTAGCAGGTCCAGGATCAGGGAGCCGTGCAGACTCTTGTCGTCGCTGTTCTTCAGAGCCCGGTCGATGATGCGGATCAGCGGAACATGATTCATCAGCATGCGTGAGAACATCTCCTTGCTCTCCAGGATGTCGGCATCGTGCCAGACCCGGCCCTGGTCGGTCAGCCTGACGTGCCCGTTGTCCGCCTGGAAGATGCCCAGCATGAGCCCGGCGTCGATCAGGGGGAAGAGGTCGTCCACCTCGAAGGAGAGCTTGGCGGCCAGGTCGGCCAGGTCCATGCCGTTGGGCTGGTTGACCATGACATCGGCCAGACCAGCCAGACCGCCGGGGGTGGCGTCGGGAAGGTTGCGCTCGGCGGTGTCCTCGTCCCGCACCGAGTCCCGCACGGCCTGACGGTTGCGCACCTTGGTCTGCAGACGGCGGCGGATGTCCTCGCTGTCGCGCTGACCGGTCAGGATGGAGTAGAGGTAGTCCACGCAGGACTGAAAGAGGTCGGACTGCTTGTCCCGGGGCCTGTCCAGGTTGATGGGCACATTGGCGATAACCCGGCCGGGATGCGAGTCCAGGACCAGGACCCGGTCGGCCATCTCCACGGCCTCCTCGATGTTGTGGGTGACGATCAGGACCGACTTGACGCTGCCAGCCTCCTCAGACCAGACCTTGAGGACCTCCTGGCGAAGATTCTCGGCAGTCAGCACGTCCAGGGCCGAGAAGGGCTCGTCCATGAAGAGGGCATCCGGCTTGAGAACCAGGGCCCGGGCAATGCCTACGCGCTGGCGCATGCCGCCGGAGAGCTCCTTGGGGTAGGCGCTTTCAAAGCCGTCAAGGCCGATGGCATCGATGGCAGCCAGGGAGAGTTTCTCCCGCTCCTTCCTGGGTATGCCGCGGGCCTGCAGGCCCAGTTCGACGTTGTCTTTGACGGTCAGCCAGGGCATCAGAGCAAAGCTCTGGAAGACCAGGGCCACGCCGGGGTTGGGTCCTTCCAGCTGCTTGCCCCGGTATTCGACGTTGCCCTTGCTGGCTGGGACCAAGCCGGCCAGGATGCGCAGCAGGGTGGACTTGCCGGCGCCGGAACGGCCCAAGATGGCCACCACCTCGCCCTCGTGCAGGGTGAAGTCGATGTTGTCCAGGACGGTCAGCTCTGCACCCTTGTCGGACTGGTAGGTTTTGGTCACGTGCTCGGCCGTGATGATCCCGTTGGAATTGATCTTGGTCATTGTCGAACCTCTCAGACTTCTCATGTCAGGGAATAGCGCCGTTGTGCCAGTGATTGCAGGGGAGACCAGAAGAACCGGTCGGCCAGGACCACGAAGATGCTCATGACGGCCACCCCCAGGATGATTCGGGGGGTGTCGCCGGTGGTGGTCACCTGGGCGATGTAGGCACCCAGGCCCTTGGCCGTCAGCTCGGTTTTGCCGTAGGAGACCACCTCGGAGACGATGGAGGCGTTCCAGGCCCCGCCGGCCGCTGTGATGCCGCCGGTGCACCAGGATCCGAACAGAGCCGGCAGGATCAGAGTCTTCCATCGCTGCCAGCGGTTCTGGCCCAGGCTGCGCGACATCTCCAGCAGGTCGTCGGGAATGGCCGAGGCTCCGGCGATGACGTTGAAGAGGATGTACCACTGGGTGCCCAGGGCCATGAGCAGGATGCTTCCCCAGTTGATGTCGATCCGCCAGACGATGAAGATCATGGTGACGAAGGGGAAGATGAAGTTGGCCGGGAAGGAGGCCAGAATCTGCACCAGGGGCTGCAGGTAACGGGAGATGCGCGGATCCATGCCGATCAGGGCGCCTATCGGGACCCAGACAATCGTGCAGACCACCATCAGGATCAGCACTCGCAGGAAGGTCAGCAGGCCCAGCTGGAAGACATGCCCGACCTCGCCCAGGCCCAGCGGGCGGATTACCAGACGATCCAGCTGCCAGAGCCCCCACAAGCCAATCAGGGCCAGGCAGACCCACCAGACAAGGTCGCATGCTCGCCTGCGCTCGGCGTCACGGCTCCACCGTGCTCCGGTGCGGCCCAGAGGGCGGGTGATTCGGTCCAGCAGGTCGGCTAGCGGATGGCCTATCAGACTCAAGAGGTCCTTGACTCCGGACAGGCGAATGACCGTCAGCACCAGACTGCGCCGGGGCTCGGTGGACTGGCTGCTGGTGTAGCGGAACTTCTCGGCCCAGGCGGTCAATGGCTTCCAGAGCAGGAAGTCAATCAATAGGACCACAACGATCATGGTCAGGATGGCCAGCCCCACCTTGCCCAGATCCTGCTCGGCGGTGGCCTCCTCAACGAAGGAACCAATGCCGGGCAGGGCCAGGGTCCTGTTGTTGACCGAGATCATCTCGGAAGCGGTCAGGAAGAACCAGCCGCCGCCCATGCTCATCATGCAGTTCCAGAGCAGGGGAATCATGGCGTTTGGTACGTCCAGCTTCCAGAAGCGCTGCCAGCGGGTCAGGCGCATCAGCCTTACCGCCTCGTCCAGGTCGGCAGGCTCGCTGGTCAGCGAGTTATAGAAGGAGAAGGCCATGTTCCAGGCCTGGCTGGTGAAGATGGCGAAGATGGAGGCCGCCTCCACGCCCATGATGGACCCGGGGAAGAGGACCAGCCAGATGGAGATGGTGGCTGACAGGAAGCCCAGGACGGGCACCGACTGCAGAATGTCCAGCAGGGGGATGAGCACCGCGCCCAGGCGGCGTGAGCGTGCGGCGGCCAGTCCATAGAGGAAGGCGAAGACCAGGGAGATGATCAGGGCTGTAAACATGCGGAAGAGGGAGCGCAGCGCGTAGTAGGGCAGGTTGGACGGGTCCGTGGAAACGTGCGAGGGAACGCCGGCGGGGCCGATGGGGGCGCCCAAGGCGGGCAGCAGATAGGCCAGGGCCCCCAGCAGGACCAGTGCGCCTATGGCTACGGCCAGGCCCGTCCATATGCGGGTGGAGCGCGATGCCTGGCTGCGGTCGTCGTTCAGTGGAGAACGGAGCATTCCTGGCAGTGCGACAGTATTCACGATGGCCTCCCTCCAAGGTGCGGAACATCCCTGTCGGCAGCCTCGAAGACGGCGTAGCGATCGGCCCTGGGCCGACCATTGTCATCGTTCAAGCTTCGGCTTCGCATGGTATTTGGCCCTGCATTAGTCCCTGCCTTGATCCGACGGGGACTGTTGACCTGCGCGGGGTGTCTCCACCACTTTGCGGCAGCATGCCTTGTCCATGCGGTAGCTTCACCTACCGACCACGCAATAACATAGATGGGCCTAGGAGCAGTGTCAAGCATTTGCCAAACCGGCGTTGCCGTCCTTGCCAGGACTGACAATGACAAGGGTCTGTATGCAGTCGGTGCAGGCGCGAAATGAAATGTAAGGAGCGAATCCCTATGAAGATCGTGGCAGTCACGGCCAACCCCGAACCCAAGAGTCTGACCGATGCGGCGGGCAACGCCCTGCTGGACGGGGCGGCCGAGGGCGGGGCTCGCACCGAGTTGATTGACCTTTGCGCCGAAGGGTTCAATCCCGTCTTCGGCATGGAGGACAGGACCCACTACCTGGGCCAAGGACCTATGCCCGAGGATGCGCAGGCTATGCAGGAGCGCATCAAGGATGCGGATGTACTGGCCCTGGTCTTCCCCGTCTACTGGTACAGCATGCCTGCCATCATGAAGGGCTTTATCGACCGCGTCATCTGCCGGGGCTTCGCCTACAACGCTGATGGAACTCCCGGAGCCCTGGCCGGGCGCCGTGTGGAGCTCGTTATGCTGACCGGCGGAGACAAGGAATGGTACCAGTCCAGCGGCATCGGGGAGGCCCTGGACAACCAGCTGCGTAGGCAGACCTTCCTCAAGTATTGCCAGGTTGCTCAGGTGGAGACCATCTATGTGGACAATCTGGACTCGGGCAACGACGAACAGGAGGCGCGGGAGGCCGCCGACCGGCACCTGGTGGCCCTGGCCCTCAAGGGTCGTCGACTGGCCGCAGGGACCGAGCCCGGAGCAGGCCAGGACGCTCAGTGACGCTCAGCATCGGATTCATCTTCGATGACACCCTGGATGTGTTTGACGGGGTCCAGCAACACATTCTGACCCTGGGACGGGAGCTGGGCAAGCGGGGTCACAGGGTCCAGTATCTGGTCGGTCAGACCGCCCATCCGCCGGTTGACGGGGTTCACTCCCTGTCCCGCAACGTCATGGTCTCCTTCAACGGCAACAGGATGCGCATACCTCTGCCAGCGCCCAAGGCGCCCATCCGCCGGGTCCTGGAGGCCGGGCACTTCGACCTGCTGCACGTTCAGGCCCCCTACAGCCCCTTCCTGGCCGGGCGGGTCATCCGTGCCGCGAACCCGGCAACAGCACTGGTGGCCACCTATCACATCGCACCCACAGGAAACCTGCAGTTGCTGGGCGGTCGGCTGCTGGGGATGATCAACCGCAGGACCCACAGGCGCGTCGACAGGGTCATTGCAGTCTCGCCTGTGGCGGCCAGCTATGCCCGGCAGACTGCCGGTGTGCCCAGCAGGGTGGTGGCCAACCCCGTGGACGTGGCTGCCCTGCGCCGGGCCCGACAGGCCGCTGGCGACCAAGGGGTAGCGCGCCTGCACGGCCATGGGCCGCATCTGGTCTTTCTGGGGCGGTTCGTGGCCCGCAAGGGGGCGGGGATCCTGCTTTCAGCCCTTAAGGCGGGGGAGCGGTACGGCATCCTGCCCGAAGGCCTGCATGTGACCATGGCCGGCAAAGGGCCGCTGCTGGAGGACTGCCGTCGAAATGCCGCAGCCCTGCGCACCCCGGTGGCCTTCCCTGGTTTTGTGGACGAGAAGGACAAGCCCGCCCTGCTGGCCTCATCCGATCTGACCGTCTTTCCCTCCACCGGGGGCGAGTCCTTCGGCATCGTCCTGCTGGAGGCCATCGCCTCGGGCACGGCTCCGGTGCTGGCTGGGGATAATCCCGGCTACCGGTCCACCCTGATGGGCGATGAGCGGGCTTTGGTGCCCGTCGATTCGCCCAACACCCCCGAACTGCTGGCCCGGCGAATCGCTCAGGCTCTGGGGGACCCCTCCTGGAGGCGGAATGTGCGCCATGACCAGCTGGCGCTCTTGGCCCGTTACGACGTGACCACGGTGGCCGATCAGGTGGAGGAGGTCTACCGGCAAGCCATCCAAGACCGCCATCTCATGTAGGCTAGGTACATGTCATTCTTTGATTTCTTCGGATCCATGTTCGACCCTGAGGGCGGTCCAGGCGGACCAGGCCGGCGTCGCAATGACGACGACCCGGTCATCCTGCACGTGCAAACCGATGGGGAGGGTCCCGGCCAAGGGTCCGGCGGCACGCCCCGTTCCCGCTTCCCAGGAACCGGTGACCCCCGGTTGACTTCTCGAAAGAAGGGCAATGACGGACCTTCCCGCGGCACGCGGATTCTAGCCGTGGCTGTCGCCGCTGTCCTGGTCGTCCTCCTGCTCCTGTTCGGGCTCAGCCGCTTCATCACCGATGTCATGTGGTTTTCCCAGCTGGGGGCGGTACGGATTGTCTGGACCCAGTTGGGCATCAAGGTGGGCCTGTGGCTGGCCTACGCCCTGTTGCTGGCCGCGGTGACCCTGCTCTCGGCCTTCCTGGCCATCCGCAGCCGTCCCGATTCGCCCGACGGGTCCACTATCAGGGTCAGGGGCGATCTGATTGAGGTAGGCAAGGGAGTCTCTTCACGCAAGGCGCTCAAGGTGGCCGTGGTGGTCTCCCTGGTTGTCGGTGTCTTCTTTGGTTTTCAGTTCAACGCTGACTGGAAGCAGGTGCTTCTGCTCTTCAACGCCCAGTCCTTCGGGGCGCGCGACCCCCAGTTCGGCTTGGACACCGGCTTCTATGTCTTCATCCTGCCCGGCCTCCAGCTGCTGGTCTCCTCCCTGCTGATGATGCTGTTGGCGGCTACGGTCTTCAGCCTGGTCACTAACTTCCTCATGGGCGGTATTCGACTGACCATGCCCGTGCACGGTCGAGGCATTCTGGAGATGACTCGTTCCGCCCGCAGGCAGGTGGCCGTTTGGCTGCTCCTGTTCATGCTGGTCTGGGCCGGCGACACGGCCCTGGGCGTCTTCGGCAGGCTGACTGAGGAGGGCGATCGGATCACTGGTGCCTCCTACACCTCAGTCAAGGCAGCCATACCTGTCACGCTGATCATGGCCGTGGTTCTGGCCCTGCTGGGTATAATCCTGGCCGTCTGGATTCTGAGGTCACGTACTCTGGAACCAGGCCGTGTCCGTGCAGGATCGCTAGGGTCGGCCGTCAAGCAGTGGCGGATTCCGGCCCTTGCTGTGGCCGTCACCATTGTGCTGTCCCTGCTGCTGACTGTTTTCTGGCCGGCGTTGGTCCAGCGCTTCCGAGTCAATCCCAACGCTCAGGAAATGGAATCCGTCTTCATCCAGCGCAACATCGCCGCCACCGCCAAGGCCTATGGGCTGGATAAGCTCAAGACCGAAGCCTATGATGCCACCACCGAGGTTCAGTCGGGTGCGCTCTCCCGGGATGCGGAGACCACCGCACAGATTCGTCTGCTGGACCCCCAGGTGGTTTCTCCCACCTTCCGTCAGCTGCAGCAGTCCAAGCAGTACTACACCTTCGAAGACACCCTGGCTGTCGACAAGTACGATATTGACGGAGTCAGCCAGGATACGGTCATCGGGGCCCGCGAGCTGGACCTGGAGGGCAACGACAACCGCAATTGGGTCAATGACCACACGGTCTTCACCCACGGCTACGGCATCGTGGCCGCCTACGGCAACAAGGTCACTCCGGACGGACAGCCCGAGTTCTTCGAGCAGGACATCCCCACCAGGGGCAAGCTGACCGACAGCCAACACTACGAGCCACGAATCTACTTCTCGCCCAACGCACCCGAGTACTCCATCGTCGGTGCGCCCCAGGGTTCATCAGGCTGGGAATTCGACTATCCCACCGGCTCTAAGGGAGCCACCAATACGTTCAAGGGCAACGGCGGCCCCTCGGTGGGTAACTTCCTGTCCCGGGTCCTCTACGCCATCCGCTTTGGATCCGACCAGATCCTCTTTTCGGATCGCGTCACTCCCGACTCGCAGATCCTCTACAACCGTTCGCCCAAGGAGCGCGTGGCCCAGGTCGCACCATATCTGACCCTGGACGGGCGCGTTTACCCGGCTGTGGTAGACGGCCGGGTCAAGTGGATCGTGGACGGCTATACCACCTCTGATGCCTATCCCTACTCCCAGAAGGTGGATCTGGGGCCCATCACCCAGGACACGACCACCCTGAGCTCCGAGGCCGTCAAAGGCCTGGGCTCTCAAAAAGCCAATTACATCCGTAACTCCGTCAAGGCTACAGTCGATGCCTATGACGGTTCGGTGGACCTGTATGCCTGGGATGCCCAGGATCCGGTGCTCAAGGCCTGGCAGAAGGTCTTCCCCGGCCAGTTCAAGCCGCTCTCGTCCATCTCGGGCGATCTGATGAGCCATATGCGCTACCCGGAGAGCCTGTTCAAGGTGCAGCGCCAGCTCCTTTCCCAGTACCACGTCAACTCGGCCAGCCAGTTCTTCTCCGGCGAGGACTTCTGGCAGACCCCCGTGGATCCGACCGGCACCAGCAAGGAGCAGAAGGCCGGGGTCAAGCAGCCTCCCTACTATCTGACCCTGCAGACCCCGGGGACTGACAAGCCCGCTTTCTCGCTGACCTCCACCTTCATCCCCGCCGGCACTTCCACCAGGGAGATTCTGACCGGGTTCCTGTCTGTGGATTCCGACGCCGGGTCGACCAAGGGGGTGATAGGCCCGGACTACGGGACCATCCGGCTGATGGAGCTGCCCAAGAATTCCAATGTGCCTGGCCCTGGGCAGGCGCAGAACAACTTCAACTCGGATGCTGCGGTCTCCACCGAGCTCAATCTGCTCCAGTCCGGGTCCACCAAGGTCAAACGCGGCAACCTGCTGACCCTGCCCATAGGCGGCGGACTGATCTACATCCAGCCGGTCTACGTCCAGTCCAGCGGCGCCACCAGCTTCCCCCTGCTCAAGCGGGTCTTGGTGGCCTTTGGAGACAAGGTCTCCTCCTCGGCCACCCTTGATGCGGCCCTTGACAAGACCTTCCAGGGCAACTCGGGTGCATCGGCCGGCGATGCCGACAACACAGGACGCACCAATTCCGATGCTGACCAGAGCAAGCAATCCGGGCAGGCCCCGGACAAGACCGCCGGGCCCGGCGGGGCGTCGGCGACAGGAGGGCAGGCTTTGAAACAGGCCTTGGACAAGGCCAATCAGGCCATGAGCGATGGCGATGCCGCCCTGAAGAAGGGCGACTTCAGCGCTTACGGCGAGGCGCAGAACCGTCTGCGTGAAGCCCTTAAGGAGGCCTCCGACCAGGAGGGCGGCAACAAGTGAGCGCCATTCCGCTCATCCGGCTCTGCCGTCGCGGGGACCTGGGGGCGGTCACCGCCATCTATAATCAGGCGGTCATGGATGGCGGTTCCACAGCGGATACTGCTCAGGTCAGCTTGGATCAGCGCCTGGAATGGTGGCTGGCCCACGATCCGGACCAGGGCCATCCGGTCCTGGTCCTGGAGCAGGAGGGCAAGGTGCTGGCCTTCGGCTCCCTGTCGGCCTACTACGATCGTCCCGGCTACCAGGAGACCTGCGAGCTGAGCTACTACGTGGATCGCGACAGCCGTGGACGTGGCCTGGGCGCCCTGATGGTCCTTTCCCTGCTGGAGCGCGCCCAACAGGAGGGCATGCGTCTGGCCGTGGCCATCATCTTCGATGACAATTCGGCCTCCAAGGCACTGCTGCATCGGTTCGGTTTCAGCCGATTCGGCCTTCTTCATCAAGCCGCCTGGGACCGGTTCGTCCTGCATGACGTCTCCTACTGGAGCCTGTCCCTTGAGCGAAACGGGGTCGGGGAGCCTGTGTAGAATCTCACCGTCGCGTTTGAGAGCAGGAGGTATCACCTACATGGCATCCGATTTCTGGCTGATAGCCGGACTGGGCAACCCGGGTGACGAGTATAAGGGCACCAGGCACAACATGGGCTTCATGTGCGCCGATCTGCTGGCCGAACGATGGTCGGTCAACATGCGCGACCACAAGGGTCTGGCTCTGCTGGGCCGCGGCACCCTGGATCTCGACGGACATCGCACGGCTTTCTTCCTGACTAAGCCGCTCACCTTCATGAACGACTCGGGCGATGCTCTGGCCTCCATTTGCTCTTACTATCACATACCAGTTAGCCGGGTCGTGGTCATCCATGACGATATGGATCTGGAGTTCGGCCGAATCAAGGTCAAGGCCGGCGGATCCTCGGGCGGGCACAACGGCATCCGCTCCATCGATCGCTCACTGGGCAGCAACGTCTACGCCCGGGTCCGCATGGGCGTGGGGCATGTCCGAGGAGGTCCGGATGCCCATAGGCGTACCGTGGACTGGGTTCTGGGCACTTTTGCCGGCGATCAGCGCAAGCGTCTGCCTGAGTTTTTGGCAGATGGCGCTGATGCCGCAGAAACCGTGATCACCAAGGGCCTCAGCCAGGCTCAGGAGCAGTTCAATGGTCGATGAGGATACCCGGTCAGGGCAGGAGGCCGGCAAGAAGGCAGAGCCCCAGGAATCCCTGAATGGGCCCTTGCATCCTCTCCTGGACGCTCTTCAGACGGATGCTGCCTTCGCCAGATTGGTCAAAGGAGACTCCCAGCCTGCGGAGGACACTGATATCCCCCTCATGGTTCAAGCTCCTCAGGGCATCAGGCCAGCCTTGGCAGCAGCCGCAGCCGGGCGTGCCCCAGTCGTCCTGGTGGTCCCTTCTGAACGTGACGCTCAGGAGATGAGCGGCGCCGTCCGCTCCTGGTATGGGGGCGATCCTGCTGACGTGGCTCTGCTGCGCTCCTGGGAGACCCTGCCTCATGAGCGGCTCTCGCCCCGGGCAGACACCGTGGCCTCACGAATGGCCGTCTTCAGGCGGCTGGCCCATCCTGTTCAGGACGATCCTGATTTTGGACCCATCCGCATTTTGGTCATGCCTGTGCGCTCCCTGCTGCAGCCGGTGGTGAAGGGTCTGCAGGATGTGAAGCCCCTGGTCTTCCTGCGTGGCCAGGAGCTGCCTCTGGATCAGGCCGTCCAGGCCCTGGTTCGCAACGCTTACACCCGCGTGGATCTGGTCATGGAGCGTGGCCAGTTCGCCGTCCGAGGCGGCATCCTTGACGTCTTTGTTCCCACCATGGCTCACCCGGTGCGCATCGAGTTCTTTGGCGACGAAGTGGACACTATCCGCAGCTTCCACGCCTCAGATCAACGAACCTACGGCCCCGATCTGGACCGGATCTGGGCGCCGCCCTGCCGCGAGCTGCAGCTGACCGACCAGGTCCGCGCCCGCGCTCGCTGCCTGATCGGGAGCATCCCCAACGCCGATGACATGCTGGAGTCCATCGCCGAAGCCATTCCGGTGGAGGGCATGGAATCCCTCCTGCCTGCCCTGGTCGACGACCTGGTGCCGGTAGGATCCATGTTGCCCGAGGGCGCTCTGATTCTGCTGTCTGAGCCACAGCTGCTGGCCCGCTCCGCCCAAGACCTGGTCAAGACCGCCAACGAGTTCCTGGCCGCCAGTTGGCATGTGGCGGCCTCCGGGCAGGGCTCGGGTGCACCCATCAGCTTCGACAGGGCCAGTTTCCTGGACTACGACGAGGTCATCGCTTCACTGGAGTACCGCAAGGGAGAGGTCTGGAAGCTGACCGACCTGTCGGTGGACCCGGATCGGGAGGGGGCCGAGCGTCTGGATGCTCTGGCACCGGACCAGTACCGCGGCGACGAGGATCGGGCCGCATCGGGCATCGCCTCCCTGCTGGAGCACGGCGATCGGGTTGTAGTCACCGCTCCGGCCCAAGGAACGCTGAGCCGTCTGCGTCGGGCCGTGCAGACCACGGGGGTCGTCGGGGTGGAGTACCACCGCTCCCTGGCCGTCGACGGCTTCGTGGACCAGTCTGCCCATCTGGCCCTGCTGACCGAGCGTGACCTGACCGGGCGCACCAGCGTGGCTGCCGGAAGCAAGACCTCCAACCGTCGACGCAAGGCCATCGACCTGGACGAGCTCAAGCCCGGCGACTATGTGGTCCACGACCAGCATGGCATCGGCCGTTTCCTGGGCATGCGCCAGCGCAGCGTGGGCGTAGGCCCAAGCAAGGGCAGCCGGGAGTACTTGGTCCTGGAGTACGCCCCCTCCAAGCGCAACGCCCCTCCAGATAAGCTCTTCGTGCCTGCCGACCAGCTGGACCAGGTCAGCCGCTACATCGGCGCCGAGATCCCGAGACTCAACAAGTTGGGCGGATCCGACTGGTCGGCCACCAAGGCCAAGGCCCGCAAGCATGTCCATAAGATCGCCCAGGGCCTGGTCAAGCTTTATTCGGCCCGGCAGCGCACCAAGGGCTTCGCCTTCAGCCCGGATACTCCTTGGCAGAAGGAGTTGGAGGACGCCTTCCCCTACCAGGAGACTCCGGACCAGCTGACGGCCATCGACGATGTCAAGGCCGATATGGAGAAGCCCGTGCCCATGGACCGCTTGATTTGCGGTGATGTAGGCTTCGGCAAAACCGAAATAGCCATCCGTGCCGCCTTTAAGGCCGTTCAGGATGGCAAGCAGGTGGTGGTTCTGGTGCCCACGACCTTGCTGGTCCAGCAGCACTATCAGACCTTTACTGAGCGGTTTGCAGGATTCCCGGTGGATGTAGCAGCCATGAGCCGCTTCCAGACCGCCAAGGAGAACCAAGCCACCATGGAGGGCCTGTCCAGCGGGGCCGTGGATGTAGTCATCGGCACCCACAAGCTGCTCAACCCGCGCATCCGTTTCAAGGATCTGGGCCTGATGATCGTCGACGAGGAGCAGCGCTTCGGCGTGGAGGCCAAGGAGACCCTCAAGGCCATGCGGACCAACGTTGACGTCCTGTCCCTGTCGGCTACGCCTATTCCGCGCACCCTGGAGATGGCGGTGACCGGCATCCGTGAGATGTCCACGCTGGCTACGCCCCCTGAGGACCGTCTGCCGGTGCTGACTTATGTGGGCGCCTACGAGGATGCCCAGGTGACTGCAGCCATTCGCCGAGAGCTCCTGCGCGGGGGCCAGATCTTCTACATCCACAACCGGGTGGAGGACATCGGCAAGGTCTCAGCCAAAGTGCAGACGCTGGTCCCCGAGGCCAAGGTGGGCGTGGCCCACGGCAAGATGGGGGAGAAGCAGCTGGACGGGGTCATTCGTGACTTCTGGCACCGGGACATCGATGTGCTGGTCTGCACTACCATCGTCGAGACCGGCCTGGATATCCCCAACGCCAACACGCTGATAGTGGACCGGGCAGACCGCTTCGGACTCTCCCAGCTTCACCAGCTGCGCGGCCGGGTGGGACGCGGCCGGGAGCGCGCCTACGCCTACTTCCTCTACGACCCCAGCAAGCCCATGACCCAGACCGCCCACGATCGGCTGGCCACCATCGCGCAGAACACGGCGCTGGGGTCCGGCTACGATGTGGCCATGAAGGACCTGGAGCTACGCGGAACCGGCAACCTGCTGGGCGACGAGCAGTCCGGCCATATCGAGGGAGTCGGCTTCGATCTTTACGTGCGCATGGTTTCTGAAGCTGTGGAAGAGTACAAGGAGCCCGGGCGGACAGAGCCGGTCACCGTCAGCATCGACCTACCTCTTGAGGCCTCCATTCCGGTGGACTACATCGATTCGGACAAGCTGCGTCTGGAGGCCTACCGCAAGCTGGCCTCGGCCCGCAACGAGCAGGATCTGCGCGACCTGCACGAGGAGCTGACTGACCGCTACGGTCGTCCGCCTGCCCAGTTCGACACCCTCTTCGCTGTAGCCAGGCTGCGCGCCAAGGCTCGCTCCTTGGGCATAGCGGAGATCGCCTCCCAGGGCTCCAGGGTGCGCATCAGACCCGTAACCATGCCCGACTCTCTCCAGGCCAGGATCGCACGAATATACAAGGGCAGCCAGTACCGCCCAGTGACGCAGACCCTGCTGATTCTGGCGCCCTTCGCGGGCTCGCTGGGTTCGGGACCCATGGATTCAGCGGCCATGACCGCCTGGGTGGACACCCTGCTGGACGACCTTGCCTGGGGGCTGCCCAAGTCCTCCGATGATGGCACGCCAGCGGGTCCCTCGCCCGTCCAACAAAACTAGTATTCTGTAAGAGACATCACAACAACTTATTGAAGGAGCAGTTGTGGCAGCAATTGAAAGCGTGTTCGCGCGCGAAATTCTTGATTCCCGCGGCAACCCGACCGTCGAGGTCGTTCTGCAGACTGAGGACGGCGCTGAGGGGCGTGGTCTGGTTCCCTCCGGTGCTTCCACCGGCGAGGCCGAGGCCTGGGAACGTAGGGATGGCGACAAGAAGCGCTATCAGGGCAAGGGCGTGCTGGACGCCGTCAAGGCGGTCAATGAGACCATCGCTCCCAATGTCATCGGCATGGACGCCACCGATCAGCGCGCCCTGGACGAGACCATGATTGATCTGGACGGCACCCCCAACAAGGGCAAGCTGGGCGCCAACGCCATTCTGGGCGTCTCCCTGGCTGCGCTCTATGCGGCTGCCGAGTCCGCCGAACTGCCTCTCTATCGCTATCTGGGCGGCACCAACGGCCACATCCTGCCTGTGCCCAACATGAACATCATGAACGGCGGCGCCCACGCTGACTTTGCCACCGACATCCAGGAGTACATGATCTCCCCCTACGGCTTCGACTCCTATCGGGAGGCTCTGCGCGCCGGCGTCGAGGTCTACCACACCCTCAAGGGCATTCTCAAGAAGGACGGTCATGAGACCGGTCTGGGCGACGAGGGCGGCTTTGCCCCCAAGATGAAGTCCAATGAGGACTCCTTGAAGTACATCGTCGATGCCATTCAGGCCGCCGGCTACGAGCCCGGCAAGCAGATCGGCCTCTGCCTGGACGTGGCCTCCTCGGAGTTCTATAACAAGGACACTGACAAGTACCACTTCGACGGCGAGGATCGCGATGCCGACTACATGCTGGACTACTACCAGGGGCTGGTAGAGAGGTATCCCTTGGTCTCCATTGAGGATCCCTTCGCCGAGGAGGACTGGGGCGCTTGGCAGAAGATCACCGCCGCCATGGGCGACCGTCTGCAGTTCGTGGGCGACGACCTGCTGGTGACCAATCCCAAGAGACTGCAGAAGGGCATCGACCTGAAGGCAGCCAACTCCCTGCTGGTCAAGCTCAACCAGATCGGCACTGTGACCGAGACCCTGGACGCCATTGAGCTGGCTACCGCCAACGGGTTCACATCCATGGTTTCCCACCGTTCCGGCGAGACCTCCGACACCACTATCGCCGACCTGGCCGTGGCTAAGAACACCCGCCAGATCAAGACCGGTGCTCCGGCCCGCGGCGAGCGCATCGCCAAGTACAACCGGCTGCTGGAGATCGAGGAGGAGCTGGGCTCCACCGCCGAGTACGCCGGCTATAGCGCCTTCAAGGCCTGCAAGAAGTACGCCAAGTAAGGCCTTGCCGGCCGGATCGGAGCCTTCGCAGGTTTTGACCCGACAGGGCAGTCTTTTCACCCGTGGCGGTCCGCGTCGGCTGCCGCGGGTATTTTTGTGAGTATGACCGAGAACAAACGAAGCGACGTCGATCGGCGGACAGACAGGTGGTCGTCGGGACCCATCACGTTCTTTGTAGCGGTCATCATCGTGGCTTTGGGGCTGATCCAACTGGTCTCGACCTTCCATGCCTATGCCATAAATCTTTCCGAGCTCAACGGTCTGCGCAACCAACAGGCCCAGCTTGTCGAGCATAAGCGTGACCTGGAGAACCAGATCCGGCGTTGGGACGACAAGGCCTATGTAACCGCCCAGGCCCGGGATCGGCTGGGATTCGTCTTCCCTGACGAGGAGGCCATCCGGGTCTTGCATCCGGAGGCGGTTACGGGCAGCAAAGACAAGGACGAAGCCGGAAGCAAGGGGGTCAGGGCTCCCAGGAAGAACTCCCTGCCCTGGTATCAGGAGATGGCCTATTCCTTCGCCAAAGCCGATCAGGATCCGGCTGCCAATAGGAGCAAAGGGAGTGCGGGCCAGCATTCTGGCGACGGAACCAGTCAGAAAGGATCCGCCAGTCCGAGCGGATCAGCTAGTCCGAGCGGTTCCAGCAGTCCAGGTGGTTCTGGTGGCCCTTCTCCATCCGATGGCGGGGGAGCGCAGTGAACTCCGAAGGCTCGGATTTTGTCGCCCCAGCGGTTAATGAACATCGCAGCAGCAAAACAATCAGGAAAGATGAGGTCAGGCGTGATCAAGGCCCAGGGACGGCCCCAGCCAGCAGTGGAATCTCAAGCCGCAGACAAGGTCCAGGTCGAGTCCGAGGTTGGGCAGCATGAGGTCGAAGTCTCCAGTCTGGTTAGCGACCGAGGATTGGCAGCGGTCAGAGATCGTGTACAGGAGCTTCTGGCCACTCCGGCTACGCCAGATCAGATAGCCGTCGTGAACCGGCAGCTGGGCCGCTATCCGCGTGGCATGGTGGCCGTGGGCGCCTGTTGCGTCTGTGGCAATCCGCTGGCTGTGGTCACTCGGCCCCAGCTGGAGGATGACACGCCCTTTCCGACCACGTGCTATCTGACCAGTCCTGAAGCCGTCAAGGCCGTCTCACGGTTGGAGGCCGATGGCATCATGGCTGACTGGAATACCGAGTTAGGTTCGAATGCGGATCTGGCCGACTCTTACCGCAGGGCGCATGAACTCTATCTGGCCTTCCGCTCAGCCCTGGCCCAGCGGCTGGGTGACGATGAAGGGCGCATCGCCGGAATCTCGGCCGGTGGCATGCCCAAGCGGGTCAAGTGTCTGCATGCTCTGACCGCCCAGTCCCTGGTTATGGGTCCCGGGATCAATCCCCTGGGCGACCGGGTCCTGGATCTGGTGCGGCCGGTATTCGACCCACAGCTCTGCAGGTGCGCCCAGCCCTGGGCTGAAGCATTCCGGCAAGAGGATCGGCAGGAGAACCGATGAAGGGGGCTTCCATGGATCAGGTAACGGTGGCGGGCGTGGACTGCGGCACCAATTCCATACGTCTGCTGATAGCCCAGGTGGACCGACAGGGACTCCACCCGGTGGCTCCCAGGCTGATGCGGGTTATCCGGCTGGGGGAGGGCGTGGACCGCAACCACCGCTTCTCCAATCAGGCTCTGGAGCGCGCCTTTGAGGCCTGTCGGCTCTTCGCCCGACAGCTGCAGGAGCACCCGGTGAATGGCCTGCGCTTTGTGGCCACATCGGCCACCAGAGATGCCGACAACCGCGAGAGTTTCGAAGAGGGAGTGCGCTCCATCCTAGGGGTCACGCCTGAGGTCATCAGCGGCTCCCAGGAGGCCTCGCTGAGTTTTTTGGGCGCGGTCAGTGTGCTGGAGCAGCGGGGCAGCGCTAATATGCCTCCTGCGCCCTACCTGGTGGTTGACCTGGGTGGTGGCTCCACCGAGCTTGTCCTGGGTGGGGACGGGAGCGATCTGCCTGCGGACCATGTCATGGCTTCCTGCTCCATGAACATCGGCTCCGTGCGGATGACCGAGCGCCATCTGCTGGACGATCCGCCCAGCCGGGAGCAGATCGACCAGGCGCTTGAGGATGTCGACTGCTGGATCGACCGGGCCTTCGACCAGGTTCCTGTAGCCGAGGTCGGCAGTGTGATCGGAGTCTCCGGCACGGTTACCACCATGAGCGCCCTGGCTCTGGGATGCCAGATCTACGATCGCCATGCCGTCGACGGCCAGTCCATTTCGGTTGAAGCGACCCGCCGGGTTGACGATCAGGTGCTGAATATGAGGCGGCAGGAGCGTCGGGAGCTCAAGGCCATCCATCCCGGACGTGTGGATGTGATCGGCGGCGGCGCTCTGATCTGGAGCCGTCTGCTGGAGCGTCTAGGCCAGGCCAGTCCGAGCGCGCTGGCTTCGGGAACCTATGTGGCCAGCGAGCACGGCCTCCTGGATGGCCTGGTCCTGGACTATGGTCGGACCCTCCTGCGCAAATGATATACTAAGGCGTTATGTGTAACGGCCCCGGTGGCGAAATGGTATACGCATCGGACTTAAAATCCGCCGCCTTCACCGGCTTGTGGGTTCGATTCCCACCCGGGGCACCAAGGCATGATCGGCTTGGCGGCAGTGTTGCAACTTGTCACAAGGCCGACGAACCGATACGCTGGTATGCAAGAAAACCAAAGGAGTTGTGATGAGTGACCAATCCATGCCCGAGGTGAACGCCGAATTCGGTGCCTCGCCGACCATAACCTTCCATGGTCCGGCACCCAGCGGGCTGCGCGCCGTGGAACTGGTCGAGGGGGACGGGCCTGTTGTCCGCAAGGGTGATACCGTTACCGTCAACTATCACGGCGTCGTTTGGGGTTCGGATCAGGTCTTCGACTCCAGCTTCCAGCGTCATCAGCCAGCCAGCTTCGGCATTGGCGTGGGGCAGGTCATTCGCGGCTGGGACCAGACGGTGCCCGGCCACAATGTGGGGTCCAGGTTGCTGGTCTCCATTCCGCCGGAGTACGGATACGGCCGTCAGGGGATGCCCCAGGCGGGTATCGGCGGCGACGATACCCTGGTCTTCGTGATCGACATCATATCGACACGGTAGACAAGGGTCTTCAGGCGCCGGTGAGGGCCGGCGCCTTTTTCATACCCTTGACTTTGCAGTTAAGGTCGGGCCACGAGACAAGTGGATCAAACAAGGAGGAATCAGATGGCTGAGGAAAAGACGATTCTGCTGACACAGGCCGCTTATGACAAGCTTAAGGAGGAGCTTGACCATCGTCAGGGCGAGTACCGCGATGAGATTACCGAGCGTATCGCGGCTGCCCGCGCTGAGGGTGATCTGAGCGAAAACGGCGGCTACCAGGCTGCCCGCGAGGAGCAAGGCAAGAATGAGGGGCGGATCAACGAGCTGATCGTCAAGCTGCGCAACGCCAAGATTCTCAAGGCTCCCAAGGCCGGCACGGTGGGCAATGGCTCCCTGGTCACCCTGACCATGGCCGGCAGCGAAATGGTCTATGTATTGGGCTCCAGGGATTTGACCGTGGCCACCGACTACGATGTCATAAGCCCCGAGTCGCCCATCGGAGCAGCCCTCATGGGTGCCAAGAAGGGCCAGACCGTGACCTACAAGGCCCCTAACGGCAAGGATATCTCGGTCACTGTCAAGGATGCCCGGCCCCTCAAGTAGCGGGACGACCCCTCACCGCCCCAGCCCGGCCTGAATGAAGCCGCTCTTCGCCATGGTCGACGAAGGGCGGCTTTGTCTATGAGTAAGTGCTCTGTGTATGATCGGTTGATTCTTAAGGCAGACCGATGTTTTTATTCAAAAGGCACGGGACTGGCGAGCTGCTCAGCGCAAATTGCAGACCACCAGGTAGATGGCCACGATATGGCAGGCGTAGCCGATGACCGTCCCACAGTGGAAGATCTCATGGAAGCCGAAGACCCGCGGCCAGGGGTCCGGTCGGCGCAGGCCGTAGACCACGGCTCCCAGGATGTAGGCCAGGCCGCCGGCCACGATCAGCCAAACCACCGGCGGACCGGCCATGGGGGAGTCCCAGAAGAGCTTCAGGAAGCCCACACCTGAGACTCCGAAGACCACATAGACCAGGGTATACAGCCAGCGGGGAGCCTCTATCCAGAAGACGTGGACGATCATGGCCACTAGGCTTGCCCCCCACATGCCCAGGATGATGATCCGTCTCCAGAATGGGTCAAGCGCGAAGGAGATAGGGGTGTAAGTGCCGGCGATGAGCAGGAAGATATTGACATGGTCCAGTCGGCGCAGCACGTCCGTAGTACCTGGCGTCCAGTCACCCAGATGGTAGAGGGCCGAGTTGCCAAAGAGGGCCAGTGAAGCGACCATGAAGACAGCGCAGGCCAGCTTGAGGCCAGTGCCGTGGGCCAGACAGATCAGCACGATGCCGGCTGCTAGGGCCAGCGGGGCGGCCACGGCGTGGATCCAGCCGCGCAGGAGGGGCTTAGGACGACCATGCACATCCAAACGGACCTTACGCTCGATCTCCATGTCGGGGATGCCCTCAATGCGTGATGCCTTGATCTCGGCCTTAGTCATGATTCGCATAGCCTTGGCTTTGGCCTTGGCGCGCACTGCATCAGCCTTGGCCTGCAGATGGGCCTCGTGGGCCACTTCTGAATCTCGGCGCAGGTAGGTCAGCTCCTGACGACGCTGTTGACGGCGGCGCTCGAGATCGGGATCGACCTCTTCGTCTTCAGGCGGTCTGCCGTCCTCGCTGGTCCTGATTGCCATGGCCCTCCCTTAGCTCCTTGACTGGTCGGGACTTGTTTTGTCCGGCCATCGGGGCGAAATATCCGTGAACAACCCTACCTCAGACCCGTGTATTGGACGCACATGGCATCATCGCCCTTGGCATGACCGGACTGTCTGCTTCTGCAGGTCCTTTGTATGATGGAGGACATGGCTGATTTTTCCGAAATTCTGGCATCGTGCGACGACTGCAATGAGGAGGACCGAGAGTGGCTCCACCATCTGGTGGCCGACTGGCAGGTCATCGCCGATCTGAGCTTTGCTGACCTGCTGCTCCTGCTGCGCACCGGTGAGGGGGAGTTTACTGTGGCCGAGCAGTGCCGACCCTCCACGGTCATGTCTCTGCGCACCGAAGACGTGGTTGGGGAGCAGTTCTCTGCTGATCGTCGCGAGGAGCTGGAGGCGGCCATGCGGTCCAAGGGGGTGCTGCGGTCCACCAAGCTGCGCACCATCGGCCGCGCCACGGTCTGCGACGTTTACGCCCCCATCCGTCACCAGGGCAGAACCCTGGGTCTGGTGGTCAGGGAGACCAATATGGCCACCCGCGAGTCCAATGGCCGCTATGAGAGCGAGAGCATCAACTCGGGCAAGGAGCTCTTCGAG
Source organism: Bifidobacterium asteroides (assembly GCF_003202695.1). Classification (GTDB taxonomy): domain Bacteria; phylum Actinomycetota; class Actinomycetes; order Actinomycetales; family Bifidobacteriaceae; genus Bombiscardovia; species Bombiscardovia asteroides_G. Next base: position 565,778 of record NZ_QGLL01000006.1, on the reverse strand, counting down.
ATGATCACCCGCGGTGAGTTTCCCTATGCGGATTCAGTACTCAACCAGCGGCATAACGCCAGGGTGGCTGACGGTTTCTTCGTGCTGACGGCGGGCGGCGTGGTGCGCTATGCCTCGCCTAATGCCATCAGTTGCTTCCGCAGGCTGGGTTCGGTGGAGACCATGATCGGCCAGTATCTGAGCGAGATCGGGACCTCTCTGCTCAAGGAGAATGATCCAGTGCCCGACTCCCTGCCACTGGTCCTGTCGGGCAAGGCGGCCGTGGACTCGGAGCTGGATGCCAACGGGTCGGCCGTCTCCATGCGTTCTCTGCCCCTGTACGGCAAGCAGGGCAGAACGGGTGCCATCGTGCTCTGCCGGGATGTGACGGAGCTGCGCCGCAGGGAGATGGAGCTGCAGACCAAGGATGCGACCATTTCGGAGATTCATCACCGGGTCAAGAACAACCTTCAGGCCGTGTCGGCCCTGCTCCGGCTGCAGGCCAGACGCACCAAGTCCGACGAGGTCCGCAAGGAGCTGGAGGAGGCCCAGCGTCGCGTCCAGACCATTGCTGTAGTTCACGAGGGCCTCAGCCAGACCGCTGACGAGATTGTCGACTTCGACAAGGTGATCGCCAACCTGCTGAAGATGAGCGTGGACTTGGCGACGACCAGCGACCAACATATCACCATCTCATACGTGGGCAAGTTCGGTATGATGCCCGCCCAGGATGCCACGCCCCTGTCTCTGGTGCTGACCGAACTGGTCAACAACGCCGTCGAACATGGCTTTGAGGGGCGTGACGAGGGTCACATCACCATATCGGTGGGCCGTGGCGGCAACAACCTCAATGTGGTGGTCGAGGATGATGGCAACGGCTACAGCACAGAGTCGGATCAGGGCCAGGCTCGTTCCACCGGGTCCGGGCTGGGCACGCAGATCATCAATACCTTTGTTACCAATGACTTCGGCGGCACGGTCAAGTGGGAGCCCCGCAGGGATGGGGGCACCAGAGCGGTCATCAACATCAAGCTGCGCGTGGCTCAGGACGTGTGAGGCTGGGCGATTTTTAACGGAGGACGCCTTTCAGCCAGGGGGTGTTTTTCAGGAAAAGGAAGGGGCGATGGCATTAAGCCATCGCCCCTTCCTTTTTGCAATCTGGAAAGAATCAAAGAATCAGGACTGCATCTGCATGGCCTGGGATCTACGCGCACGCATGGCCCGACGCTTCAGAGCCCTGCGTTCGTCCTCGCTCAGCCCGCCCCAGACGCCATAATCCTGGTTGGTGTCCAGCGCGCACTTTAGACAGGCGTCAATGACCTTGCAGGTCCGGCACACGGCCTTGGCTTCCTCGATTTGCTGATAGGCCGCACCTGTGTTGCCGACTGGGAAGAACAGCTCAGGGTCCTTGTCACGGCAAGCAGCCTTGGCGCGCCAATCAAACGCATTACTCATCTACCTAAGCCTCCAAGAAGTTTTTATCGATAATTTATCACTACCGTATGCAAGATAAGCACGATGAGCGACTTTTTTCAAGGGTCCATTTGTTTTACGGCTAAAGAGAACACCTGTAGTGGAATACCGCTGCCCGCATCCAGGATCAGACACCGTCCAGGAATGGCACTGGTACGGGAGGATAGGGTCGCCAGCCGATCCGCGGGGATGCCAGCTGCCAGATCGGTCCCGCGTTCGCCACAAGGAAACACCAAGCGACGTCTGAAACGTTCTGGTCTTCGCAGTGCGCTAGCTGTATCCACGGCGAGAATCACAGTGGTGTCCTCCTGTTCTAAAGCCTCCTGCAGAAGAGTGGCCAGAGGATCCTGGCAGAGCGGATCCAGCAGATCCTGGGCATCATCAAGAATCCAAACCAGCTCCCGTTCGCCATCCTGACGACTATGAGGCGGTGTTGGCACCGAGCCTGGGAAGTCTCTGCTGCTGTAGTCCTGACCAGTCCGACGCGTAATGCGCAGGTCGAAGTTCGGACTTGGCTGAGCTCCCGGCTTCATCAGGGCGAGCAGGGAACGGGCCAGAAGGGCCAGCAGAGTGCTTTTGCCTCGGCCACGCGGTCCGATCAGGGCTGTATGGCCTTTGAGCGGCAGCCGATAGATGTGGAGCAGGACCCCGTCGTCGATGTGTCCCAGGGGTATCAAGGGCCGTCCCGACCGCCAGAGGACATGTCCGCAGGCCGGATCATGCTCTGGCAGTGGATGGGAGAAGAGCGGCGCTGGCGGTCGGCTGCCGCAGAAGCGATTGGCTTTTATGATCTGTTCCACCAGGGCCTTTGGGTCAGTCGCTGGGCAAGTGCGGAAGGCCTGTAGGCCCTGACCCTGCTCGAGGAAACCCAAACCTGGGCATGCTGGATTGATTGCCGTGGCGCAGGAGGAGCCCAGTAGCTCCCTGGACTGAAGGGGGTCACGTACCCGTAGACAGATGCCGAGGTTCATATTGGCCCGCATCTGAGTACCGACATGCCCCATGGTCTGCTGGGTACAGGCTACCAGGTTCATGCCCAGGGACCTTCCCTGAGAGGCCAGAGAAGTCAGCTTGTCCAGATAGTCAGGCAGGAGCTGACGTAAGGCCTGAAACTCGTCGATGACCACTACTAAGCGTGCCGGTGGATCTGCCATCAGTGAAGTGTCTGCTACTCCTGCTTTGGCAACCAGGCGTTGGCGCCGCTCCAACTCCCGCTGAAGACCGTTCAATGCGCGTACGGCCCGGTCCAGGTCCAGATTGGTCACACAGCCCACGGTATGCGGCAGTCGCGCCAGCAGACTGAATCCGGCACCGCCCTTGAAGTCCAGCAGGACCAGATTGAGCCGATCCGGCGGCTGGCTGGCGGCCAGGGACAAGCACCAGGTCTGCAGAAAGACCGATTTGCCTGATCCTGTGGTACCAGCTACCAGAGCGTGGGGCCCGTCGTGCGGCAAGTCGATGATCAGCGGATTATGGTCAGAGCGGATTCCGATGACTGCTGGTGCCGTCGTCCCTGATGCGGCAAGCCAAGCGTGCACGATGCTCTGCCAGAGCAGACCGTGCGGTCCTGAAGCCCCTGATTCCGACAGCCGGGACTCAAGCTGAGGGCCAGGGTCAGAGGCTAGCTCAGCCAGATCCTGTCGAGCCTTGTCCTCTGTGTTCGTCGATAGGGATGCACTATTGGACACTGTGTCGTATTTCAGTTGTGCGCTGGTAAGGGGAGAGGACGATGGCCGACCATGCGCTCGCAGCAGGCTTAAAAGCACTATGGCTAGAGTTCCCATCAGACTGGGCAGCAGCAGGAGGAGGAGTATCCAGCGGCCCTGGCCGACCACGTACCAGATCATGCCCGCTTGAGCCAAGACTGGAGCTGTCTGTGCAACCAGGGTCAGAATGACTTGGGCTCTGCGCTTATTAGCGGGGCGCAGATGGTCGTTCTTATTTTTCATCGACTTCTTCGAGCCGACTGTCGCTGATGCGGGGAGTGCACTTGCTAGCGAATGGGCCTTGGTCATGTTCTTAGCATGAAAGATCCCGTTGTTGATTGCCAGGGAGAACCTGCAATGTGGTCGAATGTGGATGGGGCTGGCAGGATTCGAGAAGCGTGTGCCTGATGCTGGCTGTTAGATGCCGCCGACAGTGCCTGGGGCGTGACTGCCCTGGATCAGCTGATTGAACAGGTCTGTATTGCGGGCCTGATCCAGCAGAACGGTGGAGCCGACCCGTCTGTTGGGGTAATAGTTGGGGTTGGTCCAATAAAGGCTTCCGGTAATGCCTTTCCCGCCACTGGCGCTGCGGAAGGCCAGTACCATGCGCACCAGGTCTATGGGGTTAGTGCGCTCGTCCACCACGAGGGCATCCAGGCCTGCCGAAAGAACCTTGTTGGCTGCGACAGGGTTGAGCAAGACCGAAGGCTGCAGAGCCTTTGAGGTGATGGCCGATATGGCCTGCCGCTGCCGCTCGGCCCGCCCGAAGTCACCCTTGGGATCCGAGTAGCGCATGCGGGTAAAAGCCAAGGCCATGCCGCCATCGGCCTGATGGCAGCCCTTGGACCAGACCATGCCTGATTTGGGGTCGTTGACGTCCGCGTCATAGCAGAGATTGATGCCACCCATGGCATCGACTACCTTGCTGAGGCCTCCGAAGCGGATCAGAGCCACATGATCGATCTTGTGGCCCGTAATGTCCTCGATCTTGCTGGTCAGAGCCGTATAGCCCGATGTGTATGCAACGGCGTTGATCTTCATGTAGTTCCCGTCCTGTTTGACCAGAGAGTCGCGGGGAACTGAAATCAAGGAAGCAGCTCCATGCCGGGGCTTGGTCAGCACCAGGATGGTGTCGGTCCGGAAACCGGTGATGCTGGTGTCTTGGCCGGCTCCTGGGGAGCCGTCACGCTGGTCTGATCCCAGCAGAAGCCAGGTGGTTGCTCCAGAACCCGGGGTGTCCGTCAGCATTTTCTCGCGGGTGAGTTTGGCATTGATCCAGAACCAGCCGCAGCCCGCCAGTACGAATAGGGCCAGCAGGATGACCAGCAGCAGTATGGCTATGAACCTACGTAGCGGATGCTTGCGGGTCAGGGCGGTACTGGTCCGCAGGCGCCGGTTGCCTTGATTGCCGCTGGTGCTCCAGTCGTTTGTGCGGGGAGCAGTGGGGACAGCTGGCCTGGGCGTGGTCCGTGAGGAGCCGCTGGTGCGCCTGGCTGTCCGAGTTGTGTTAGCCCGCGTCGGTTGATTCACGCTCCTTGAGGAGGGCGAGAAGCTGGGTGGCTCCTGCTTTCTGCGGCTGTGCCTGGCGGATTTGGCGGGAGCGTTGGGGGCGGCTTCGGGATGGCGATGCCTGGAGGGCATGAAACTAGGTGGCTCCTGCTCTTGTCCGCCTTGGTCTGAACCAGTCCGCATGCCTTCATCCTCCATAGCTTTGACCAACTAGGCAAGCAATAGCATGTTTGAACGACCTAATGGGGTTAATCGGCTATCTCTGCGCCGGAACCGCACAGACCGTGGCGAAAAGGTAGCGGTCTGCCATGCCTATGTACTGTCCGGTTTGCGCGTCTTTGATGGTACCGTCGTTCGGATCCACGATGCCGCCTGTACTCGGATCGATCAAGGTCTTGTCGGGCATGGTGATCAGTCCTGTGCTCGGATCCGGCCCGGGCTGAGCGGATGCAGATGCAGAGGGGGCCTGGCTGCTGGTCCCTGTGCCCGAGCTCTTGCTCTGGGTCTGAACGTCACCCTGCGTGCTTTGCGCCTTCTGCTCGCTGTTGGTCTGATTGTCCGACGAGGAGGTCGAGCCAGCATCCTCATTGGCCTGGGTCAACGGCTCGCCTTTGCGCAGCAGGTCCCATATGGTTTCGGCCTGGTCGGTCCATACCACCCGGTAGCGGTCCAGGGGCCATTCCTTGACAGGTATGGTCCGGGCGTAGATATGGGCGGTGTCTATATGCTTGAGCGAGTTGCCCAGGCCCAGTAGGGTTTGGAAGCTGCCCAGCCCCTCGCTCAGCTGCAGGGTGGAGATGGACGTGGTGGCCAGACGGTAGGCCTTGGGCAGGTCTGAATAAATATCAACGGTCTTGGCCTCGTTGACAAGGCTCTTGATCAGGTACTGCTGGCGGGTGGTGCGCATGATGTCCGATCCGTCGGCGCTGGTTCCGTGGCGCATACGGGCGTACTCGGTGGCCTGGGTCCCGTCCAGATGGTGCAGACCGCGTTTCAGATCGATGCCGGTGTAGCTGTCCCGCGTGTCCTTAGGGATGCACACGTCGACCCCGCCTAGAGCGTCGATGATGGACTTGAGGCCGTTGAAGTCGGCCACCACGAACTGCTGGATGTCCAGGCCGGTCAGGGAGCGGACTGCAGCCAGGGAGCAGCTGGCGGCTGAAGTTACGTCGCCGCCTTGGTTGTAGCCCTCAGCGAAAATTGAGTTGAACATGACCTGACGTCGGGCTGGGATGGTCTTGCCCTTGCTGGTGGTGCAGGCTGGCGCGTCTACGATGGAATCCCTGGGAATGGAGACCACGTTCACATAGGAGCGATCGGCGGCGATCTGGACCACCATGGCCGTGTCCGACTGGTGGTTTTCCTCCAGGCCGTCCCCGCTGCCGCCCACGTCCGCATTGCCCTTGCCTTCGCGGGTATCCTGACCCAGCACTAGGACGTTCAGGGTTTTGCCCTTGTAGATGTCTTCCGGATCCTTGTGCGCTTGGGTCAGGGGATTGACGGGCTTGAGCACGTGCATGTGCCCGTTGATGTCTGTCCAGAAGGCCGCCGCCATCGAGGTCATAAAGCATAGAACGAAAGTCAGGGCCAGGCAAATGCCGGTGCGAAGGCGGTGGCTGCTACGGAACCCGCCGCTGTGCCGGGGCTTGCTGTTCCTGCCCGCCTTGATGTTGGGCAGACCCATCTTTCTGGTTGGGGACGTCAATGGTATGCCTTCCTCATCGGCTGTCGCTGTAGCGTCATTCCGGCGGGAAGAACCGGGATGGCGATGACGCGTGCGTGAACCAGTCATAGTATAGTCTGACCCCCATCCGGAGCTCCTCCTTGGGCGATACATATCCGTTAAGAGGCGTTATGGGTTGACAGACGACCCCCGCAGCGACTGTAATAAAAGTGTGTAAACACACTAGGGACTGGGGGGTCGCTATGAGTGGTTTTATAGACACTCGATACAGCAGTACAACTAAAAAAAGGCTGACGCCGCTGATGCAATGGTTCGAAGCCAATATCGGACCATCATGGCGGAGCGAGGCGCTCTGTGCACAGACCGATCCGGAGGCGTTCTTTCCGGGCAAGGGGGGCTCCACTCAGGAGGCTAAACGGGTCTGCGCAGACTGCACCGTCCGTAAGCAATGCCTGGACTGGGCCGTCGAACATGACGAGCGCTTCGGCATCTGGGGCGGCATGAGTGAACGGGAGCGCCGCCGTTACAAGAAAATGATGCGCGCACAGCGTCAAGTCTGAATCGCCGCAGGTGTCTTAGCGGGACATCCGGTGACCTGGTTTGCGTAGACTGGAACGCATGAGTTTCGTCGCGCCTCAAGCCCAGGATGTCCGGCAGGTCCTCTCTTCAGTCATGAACGAATGTTCGCCTGCTGCCAGTCCTCATGTGGAGGATGCCGTGGCTGCGGTGATCACGGTCGAGCATGATCTGACCTACCTGCCGGACACCCTGCGTGCTCTTTTGCGGCAGAGTCTTCTGCCTCGGATCCTGGTCATCGCGGACTGCTCGGGAGCCACTGCCGAGCCTCTCTATGCGCAGTTTCCGGTGGATGGGCCAGCGCGGGTGGAGGTGCAGGTGGTTCGCGCGCGAGGTGCATCCTCTTTCGGCGATGCCCTGGACAAGGCGCTTGGCTACGCCCGTCTGCCTGGCCGGATTCGCGCTCTTTGGCTTCTGCATGATGACAGCCGTCCGCTGGATAGGCATTGTCTGGATAAGCTGGTTGACACCTGGCACAGCAATCCCACTGCCTCCCTGCTGGGCTCCAAGCAGTATGACTGGCAGGGCGAGGGGCTGCGAGACGTGGGTCGGTATGCCTACCATCACGGAACGGTGAGTCTAGTGGTGGACAACGAGCCCGACCAAGAGCAGTATGACGCGCGTCAGGATGTCTTCGCAGTGAGCCTGGCTGGCGCCTTGGTGCCTATGCAGACCATGAAGGACCTGGGTGGACCTGGTGCCTGGGCTGGCACTTTTGGCCAGTCCGATGATCTCTGTCGCCGCATCTGCCTGTCAGGCGGACGGGTGGTGGTGGTACCCAGCGCCCGAATGGCTCATGCCAGCGCCAGAATGAGCGGATTGCGTGATCGGAATGGACGGCCGGTGCAGTCTGATCGCCCCTTAGATGCCTTCATAGGTCCCGTGCTGGCTCGGGAACGCTATCTGCTGACCGATTTTGCCTTGCTCTGGTGGCCGTTGGTCTGGCTCTGGCGGATCCTGGCTGCCTGCTGGTTCATGGCTGTTGATCTTATCGGCAAGCGGCCATACCGAGCCTTCTGCCGTCTATGCGCACCCTGGCGGATCCTGGCTCGCCCTGCAGCCTTGCTGACCATGCGTCGCCGTCTGACTTCTGTCTGCCATGGCGGTCCCCGTCGATTAGACATTCTTCAGGCCAACAGCCAGCAGATTCGGCAGTGGCAGCAGCGCAGAAAGGCCTTCCGCGACCAGCAGGAGCATCCTATGCTCAGCCACCTGGCTCTGGCGCATCTGCGCCAGCAGCTTCTGCGACGCCTGGCATGGGCATCAGGAATGACTCTAGTGGTCTTGGCTGCCTTGGTGGCCACCCACTGGCCTCTGTGCCGAACGGTTTTTTCGGGAGGGGCCATCCATGCGCCCTCGCTGCCGTCGTCTGGAGCTGACTGGTCCCGCCTGCTTGCGGCGGCTACAACCTCCTGGTCCTGGGCCGGCGGCGTGGGGCAGCCCGCAGTTCCTGCCCCCTTCCTCCTGGTGCTCCTGCCTTTCGCTCTGCTGACCGGCGGTCATGTGGCCCAGGCCGTGGCTCTGATGCTCCTGGCTGAGACGGGATTGACTGCTCTGTCTTTCTGGGCCCTGGCCGGCGTAGTGACCAGATCCAACCCCATCCGCGTTCTGCTGGGCTTGCTCTGGGCTTGCCTGGCATTCGCCCTGGGCATTGTGGATGGTCTGCAGCTGCCCATGCTGACGGTCATGGCTTTCATGCCTGCCGCTTTCGCTTTCGTTTTCAAGGCCGTGGGGTTGTACCAGGCCGAGGCTCCTGTGCAACCCAAGGCTTCGGTGCAACAGGCGGCTCTGGCCTCCATCTGCTTCCTGCCGGTCCTGGCAGCCGAACCTCAACTCATGCTGGCCATGATTCCGCTCTTCATCATGGCGATCTGCCTAGTGCCCTCTCATCGGGTCATGCTGCTGCTGATTCCGCTGCCTTCGGCGCTGGCCTTGGCGCCGACCCTGGCCAACTCTTTGCATCATGCAAATCAGGGGCTTTGGAGACAGCTTTTCGCAGACCTTATGATCCCCTCAGCAGACCTGACAGGCCACCCGAGAATCGGGAGCCTGGGGGAGTTGCTGACCCGCCTGCTGGGCCTGGATGTTTCGGCCCTATGGCCTTTCAGGTGGCGATCTGAGCTCTGGCGTCCAATCACGCTGGCCTGCTGTCTGCTGGCGGTTGCTTTGCTCGCCTTTATTGCCTTGATTGTGCCTCGGGCGCTCAAGGCTGCCAGGATGCTATGGATCACGATCTTGCTTGGCCTGGTCCTGGCGATTGTCTCGCAGGCGGTCTGCACCGGACTTGATGAGACCGGTCCGGTGGCCGGTTCGGTCCTTCCTGGCATGATGATGGCGTTCATGGGGCTGCTGGTTTGTTTGGGCCTCTTGGCTGGCAGGGCAGTCCGTCCCTTCTCGCCTCTTGCTCCCGGACATGATCAGGCTAAAGATGATGCTGATCGTCCGCCTCTGCCTTCTGCGCAGTCAGTGAATTCGGTGGCTGTGGTCGATGGTGGCGGACGGGTTCCGAGGCTCTTGCTGGGCTTGGTACTGGCTCTGGCTACTGCAGGTGTGGCAGTGGCCGGTCTGGTGGCGCCTGTCGGAGGACCCCTGTCTGCTGATGGACGGCAGCTTCCGGCAGTAGCAGTGGATTATATGGACAAGGATCCGTCCCATCGGGTGCTGGTGCTGACCTCGCCCTCCCACGGCCGCGTGGCCTACACCGGTCTGCACACCTCTCGAGGAGAACTGATCGATGCCTCGCCTGCCCTTCGTGTTCAGAGGGTGAATGGCAGGCAGATGGCAGGCGAGGAGGTCCTTTCGCGTTCGGCGGCGGCTCTGATGGCCAATGCCGACTCCAAAGCCGTAGCCGCTGTGACCGACCTGGGCTTCGGTGGCATCTACGTGCCCGCTGACCGTTCTGGAGCCGCGGGCCTGGGGCCCACGCCCAACGATGACCTGGTATCCAACATCACCGCCAGCGATGGTGCCCAGCAGGTGATGGCCAACGCCCAGGGAACCTATTTCCGTTTGAGTTCGCAGTCCGGCAAGAACGTGGGCGTTGACATGGCTGGTGTCCGTCGGGCAGAAGCCAGCACCTGGAGGAGGGTCTGGCTTTGGACCCTGGGACTGGTACTGCTGGGATACTGCCTGGTTGCCCTGCCTCGACCGGGTTATTTTGGAGGGGATCAACTATGAGTGCACGAAGCAAGAGATCCTTGGCGGCCGCTCTGGTCACAGTGCCCCTGGTGGCGGTCCTGATCGCCGCTCTGCTGGTCTGGACGCCTCCGGCCTCCTTGGCCGATAAGGCCCAGGGTTCGACAGTGGTTGCCAGCCGAGTCAGCCAGCGGGATGTGACGGCCTACTGCCCGGCTCGAATGGCGGTAGCGGACGAGGATAAGGTCGGCGATGACCAGTTCAAAGCATCGGAAGGGGATTTGAGTGCCCGTGTCACAGCCGCCGCCTTCGGATCCATTGGCAGCTCTAGCCTGACTCCACTTGAGGGCGGGCGACGTACCATGGTGACCGATCCTGATCTCTTGGACGGGCAGAAGGCCATGGCCGCTTCGCTCGATCCCGGTGCCTCGGCCGCTGCTTTCGATTCCCGGATGCTCAAATCCCAGCCGGGCACGGGGGCTGCGATCGGTATGGTCTCTTGGGCCACCAAGGGTGATCTGCGAGGGATCCAGGCGCTTGCCTGCCCGCGGGCCGTCATGGACGCGGATTTCCTGCTGCCCGCCACCGGCCGAGGAGCCACCCAGCGGCTGGTGGTCTACAACCCGTCATCCAAGGCCACGGTGATCAGTCTTGATGCCCAGGGCTCGCACTCCTCAGGCAACCTGTCTCTGGAGACTGGAAAGACCATGACCGTGGCACCCGGTAGTCATGCCTCATACGACCTATCTGCGGCGGCTCCTGACCAGCAGGCCATATACGTCCGGGCTCGCAGCTCCCAGGCTCCGGTGGCCATGTCGGTCTCTGTCAATGTCATGGCTGGACTTGATCCACGCGGGTCGGATCAGGTGGTTGCCTTGGCGGCTCCCGGCCGTGATCTGGTTATTCCCGGCTTGCGCGGGGCGGACCAGGCTACTCTGCTTCTTCAGAGCACACGGGCCACGACGGTGGACTTGTCCTGGATGGATGAAGGCGGTCAGCAATCCTTGCGGCGGCTGGATCTGCAGGGTTCACGGGCCACGGCGGTGGACCTGGGCGGGGTGCCTGATGGCAAGCTGGCTCTGCATGCGCATGCCGACCAGCCTATCCGGGCAGTCCTGCAGGTGACCGGCCAGGGTAGTCAGGACCGGTCGCAGTCCGACCTGGCCCTGATCCCTGCGGGGACTGCTGCCGCCTCCTCGGCTCTGACCGTATCGCATCCTGCCCAAGCCGCGCTGACCCTTGCCAATCCATCGGCCGATCCGATCAAGGCCGAACTGGTTGGATTCGACGAAAAGGGCAACAAGCTGGGGGAGCGCACGCTGACTGTTGAGGCAGGCCGTGCCCATGAGCTTTCAGCCCACGATCTGGGCGATCAGGTGGCCGCTGTTCGGCTGAATGAGGACTCTGGGCATGACTCCTCCCGGCTGATATGGAACGCGCGCCTGAGCGTGGATGCGGTCAACCAGGCTGGCCTGGCCGGTCTGGCAGTCATGGCTCCTGATGGGCTCATGCCTGTAACCACTCTGATTCGTTCAGGCCCCGACTCCACTGTCCTGCCCTGAGAGCGGGTGCTCAGCGTCCCCACATGGGGTCGATCTCCTCAGGATCGCGCCCATAGAGATCGGCCAGTTGCATGACCAGCTCGTCGCGGATGATCAGCTCCAGCTCCGTGCGGTCTCGGGTCTTGCTTTGGATGGGCAGTCGGTAGAGGACGATTCTGGCGGGAATGCCGCGGCTCGCCGGAAAACTGCGCGAGAAAAGGTCCGATCTGTCCTCCCATGGGGTGGGGTCGGAGGGAGGCACGTCCTCAACAGCGAATTGGACGGGCTTGACCAGTTGGGGCCATCCGGCGCCCAGCCGCCGGATCTGCGCTGCGGTCAGATCGTCGAAGATCCCGCATCTGGTGCGGTACCGGGGCAGGCGGGTGCCGAACGTGGGCCGACGAATCCCGCGGCCATGACTGTCCCGGTAGACGCTGCGGGACCAAGGCGGCTGATCGCTGATCATGACACTCACCATAGCGCCTCAACTCTGAGTCGGTTTTGATTCAGGGTGTCTTGTAGCATGGTGCGATGATTCACAAGCGGATGGGAGCAATCATGGCGGAGGATGGTGCGTTGAACGTGGCCTGGTGGGGCGGCCAAGACATAAGGTCCATCTGCGCACGAACACGAGTGCTGGCCTTTGATCTGGACAATACCCTGGCGCTGTCCAAGACGCGCATGGACCAGATCATGGCCGTCCATTTCGCTGCCCTGACCCGGCTTCGGCCCGTAGCTATCGTATCGGGCGGGCGGTTCAGTCAGTTTCGTGACCAGGTGCTGGATGCCCTGCCTGACGATACTCGTTTCGACCAGCTGCATCTGATGCCCACCAGCGGCACCCGCTACTACCGCTGGCAGGACGGAAGCTGGGATTGCGTTTACGCCCACGACCTGAGCGCTCAGGATCGGCAGGCGGCCGAGGACAGTCTTGAGCGCAGGGCCAAGCAGCTGGGCGACTGGGAGGAGCAGGTCTGGGGGCCGCGCATTGAGGATCGTGGTAGCCAGATAACCTTCTCCGCCTTGGGTCAGCAGGCTCCTGTTCAAGCCAAGGAGGCCTGGGATCCCGATAACAGCCGCAAGGATGCCTTGGCCCGGGCCGTGTCCGCTGACCTGCCCCACCTACAAGTGCGCTCCGGCGGCTCCACCAGCGTGGACATCTCGGCCAAGGGCATCGACAAGGCCTATGCCGTGACTTCCTTGGCAAGGATGCTGGGCGTAGAGGTAGGCGATATCGCCTTCGTGGGCGACCGGATGGATCCGGATGGCAACGATTATCCGGCAGCTCTGGCCGGAGCTATGGCCCTGCGTGTGCATGACCCTGCCGATGCCCTGGATCTGATCCGGGTCATGGAGGCTGATCTGGACTGAATCGGCCTGCAGACGATCCTGTGAACGGTGGTTTGTCCATGCACATGGTCCAGCTCTGTTTGCCTATTCTCTATGTTTGAGGGTTGGCTGGGCGATATGCACAACCTCTCATTGGCATCTGGCCGACTCCGACGGGCCGCTTGCGTTGTCACTTCGACCCTGGCGGCCTCAGCCATGGACCTGTTGGCTCCTCGAGCCTGCGCCGGCTGCGACCGCCCCGACCTTCTGCTATGCCCCAGTTGCAGATCTCTGCTTTTCCGGCCTTTCTCGGTGCCTGCGCCTGCCTATGCCGCAGGTTTGGCCTTGGCCTGCGCTCCATATCGCGGTCCTGTCAGGCGGATCATTCTGGCCTGGAAGGACCATGACAACCGACCCTTGGACGGGCCCTTGGGCCAAGTCATGGCCGATCTGGCTCCAGCCCTGTCCAGGCTGATCAACCCTTTGCTTCGATCCAAGCCTGCGAAGGCAATTCTGGTGGTTCCTGCTCCCTCTTCGGCCGCCTCCCTACGAAGGCGGGGGAGGGTTCATCTGCAGCCGATCCTTCTGTCCCTGGTCCAGGCCCTGCAGCGGCAGGGCCTGACTGCCCGTGTGGAACCAGCTCTGATCATGAACTCCGTCAGAACCAAGTCCGTTCAGGTGGGTGGCCGCCGGAATCGTTCCCATCGGCTGACAGGGCGGATCGCGGTTGCGTATCCCGCACGGCTGACAGGCCATCCCGTCCTGGTGGTGGACGACATCATCACTACGGGATCCACCATTCGCCAGTGTGCTCGCGCCCTGGAGAACGCAGGTGCTCTGCCGCTGGCCGCCTTGGCTCTGGCGGCTGTTCCTCCAGGTCATGAGGACCTCTAGCGGGCCTGCGCTACGGCCATCTCATCCCAGCGGGTGGTGGCCCGGGGGGAGAGCATGCCCCGGTTCATGGCCCAGTCGGCCCCCATATCCTCGTCACTCCGACCCTTGCCACGGATGCCTCCATAGCCTATGCCCACCCGGAAGGGGCCGAAACGCCGGGTGACATCCTCTAGGACATCTCCCAGACCATGGGTGTCTCGGGCTGCGTCCAGACCTTCCAGGGTGTGGAAGCGGTCGGCATCGGTCAGATCTAACAGAACCACCCCGGCCCGGATCCAGCGGGCGTACGGATCCACCCTGCCCTTGAGCGCTCGACTGGCTGCGCCGGCGATGACCAGCGGGTCGTCGCTGGGATCCTCCAGGACGACGGTCCGGCTGGCTGCGCAGAACTGCTGAGGCGCATAGGGGCTGGTGGAGCAGAAGACCCGCACCCTGCCGCAGAGGCCGTGCTGCCGGCGTAGACGGCGGCAGGCCTTCTGGGCATAGATGCTCAGCGCTTGAGCCAGTGTGGCGTAGCCCTCGATGGGGTGAGAGAACATGCGTGAGCACAGAATCTGATCGGTGCGCACGCCTCTGGCGGCATCCGCCTCGGGCTCGATGCAGGGCCATCCCCTCAGTTCGAGGAGGGTGCGCTGCAGCATAACGGAGAACCGGTGCCGGATCAGGGAGGGATCTGCATTGCGCAGATCCAAAGCAGTGGTGATGCCCATGCCCATAAGCCTGCCGGTCAGCCGTCGGCCCACCCCCCAGACTTGGTCGATGGGCACTGATGCCAGAATCTGGTCGCCATACTGGGCCTCCACTTGGTTCCAGAGGGTGATCCCCTCGGTCGAGGGATGATCCTTGGCCCAGTGGTTGGCCACCTTGGCCAAGGTTTTGGTAGGCGCCACCCCTACGCTGACGGGAATGCCGGTGGACCGCAGGACCGCGGCGCGCAGTTTCCGGCAGATCTCGACGGTGCGCTTGTCGTTCCATATGCTGTCCATGAAGCACTCGTCGATGGAGTAGACCTCCTGGTTGGGCAGGAAATGGGCCATGATGGCCATCATGCGCCGGGAGAGGCTGGCGTAGAGCTCATAGTTGGAGCTACGGGCCACCACCCCGTCCTGCAGGGCTCGGTCACGAATGGTGAACCAGGGTGTGCCATTGGTGATGCCCAAGGCCTTGGCCGAGCGATTGCGGGCCACTACGCAGCCGTCGTTGTTGGACAGCACGACCACCGGACGGTCAGCCAGGGAGGGATCGAAGACCGCCTCGCAGGAGGCATAGAAAGAATTGGCATCGGCCAGGACTACCCGGCTCGTCAGAGCGGTCCCGGCTGCAGGATCGGCCGATCCCTGTGCGCTCACGCCGACCCCCAGCCCGTGGAAGGGTAGACGGGTTTCCGGCTCTGGCTTCCCGTGGGCCTGTGTCTATGCGGAGTGTGTCCGGGGTAGGTGACCTGAGGCAGGGGAGAGCCGCTCCGGGGTTCGCCCTTGGCATCCACTCGCTGCCAGTGGTAGTTGCCGATGACGACTCCCCAGATGACCAGTTCCTCGCCCTCCTGGGGCAGGAAGTCAGGGTAGGCGGGGTTCTCGGCCCGCAGCATGGTCCGTCCCTTGCGCCTGGCCAGCCGTTTGACCAACAGCTCGTCGTCCAGAATGGCGATGACGATGTCTCCCTCGCGGGGCTCCAGGGATCGGTCGACCACTAGCAGGTCCCCATCGAAGATGCCAGCGCCGGTCATGGAATCGCCGGCCACATGAATGATGAAGGTGGAATCGGGGTGGACGATGACGTTCTGATCGAAGCTGAAATCGCCACTGAAGTAGTCCTGGGCTACTGAAGGGAAACCGGCGTGGACGGCCTCCAGGGCCTGGGGAATGGGGCTGGGGCGCCCTCGGAAGATGCTCAGGGCGTCGACCCGGCACTCCGGCAGGGAAACAGGGGCCGCCTCCGGCGACCCATGGATAGCAGCTACCATGGCACACCTCGAACTCGATGATATTCGAACAAATGTTCGATTTCATTATGAGTCGAAGTTCGCCTCCCCGTCAATGCGGCGCGTCGGACCCGCCGGAGCGGTCCCCGTCCACCTCGTCCTCGTCGGGATCGCGGTGGTATCTGGGCAGGGTGATCTCGAAGTCCGCTCCGCGCGGATCGTCCACCACCTGCACTTGTCCTCCATGCAGCTGAGCCGCCCACCGGGCGATGGACAACCCCAGCCCGGTGCCTCCCGACTCCGTGCCCGGTCCGGCCTTGCCCTTGACGAAGCGCCGGAAGATGTCGGTGCGGGCCTCGGGAGGTATCTGCGAGCCGAAGTTGACCACGTTGGTGACTATGGCCTCGTGCTGCCGGTCCTCGTGGGCCTGGATCAGCACGGTAGTGCTGTCGGCCGAGTGCTTCAGGGCGTTGCTGATGACGTTGGTGAAGAGCTGGCGCAGCCGGTCCTGGTCGCCCTCCATTCTCAGGCCCTTCTCCAGATCAACCTGGATGTCGTGGGCATGCCCGGCATCGGCTATGACCAGGGGCTGAAGGGTCTCGTCAATGAAGTCCCCGAAGTCGAAGTCCTCGATCTGCAGGCTGGCGGCCCCGGCCTCCATCCTCGACAGGTCCAGCAGGAAGGCGATCAGGTCGGACAGGCGGTGGGTCTGCTCCAGAATCCCTTCCAGGTTGGCTGGCGTGGGGTCGGTCACTCCGTCCGCCATGTTCTCCACCATGGCCTGCAGAGCCGAGACAGGGGTGCGCAGCTCGTGGCTGACATTGGCCACCATGTCACGGCGCATCTGGTCGGCGTGCTGGAGCTCCTCGGCCATCTCGTTGAAGGACTGGGCCAGGAGTCCCACCTCGTCATGGCTGGTCGTCGTGGCGTGGACCCGAACCGTGTAGTCACCGTCGGCCATGGCCTCGGCTGCATCCCGCATCTGGCGCAGGGGCGCAGTGAGCCCCCGCGAGAAGAAGTAGGTGATCCCCAGGGCCACCACCAGGGTCAGGGGCATGGCAATCCAGCCGCTCCAGCCCATCTTCAGCAGGAACCAGGCCATTACGAAGGCGATGGCTGTGGAGATGATGATCAGGACGCTCAGCTCCACCTTCAATGAGGCGAAGGACCCAATGGGTCGTTCGCGGTCCACACGCGCACTCAGATTAGGCCTCTTGCGCCGGTTTCTGCCGTCCTTGCCCATTGTCTGCACTGCAGCTGCTACCGCTGGTCCTGGTCCTCGGGCGGCTCGAAGGCGTATCCCACGCCGTGCACAGTACGGATCATCTGCGAGCCCAGCTTGTGGCGCAGCGCCTTGACGTGGGAATCCACCGTCCTGGTGCCTGAGGCATCCACCCAGTCCCAGACCTCCTCCAGCAGCTTCTCACGGGTGAGCACGGACTTGGGTCGACGGGCCAGCGTGGCCAGCAGGTCGAATTCGGTGGGAGTCAGGTGTATCTGCTCCCCACGCAGGGTCACGATGCGCTGGGCCGGGTCGATGACCAGGGATCCGAAGTCCAGCACCTTCTCGTTCTCGGAGTTCTTGGCAATGACCTTGGCTCGCTCCACCCTGCGCAGAAGGGCCTTGCAGCGGGCGATCAGCTCGCGCATGGAGAAGGGCTTGGTCATGTAGTCGTCGGCGCCGGCTCCCAGACCGGTTACCTTGTCGGCCTCATCATCCCGGGCGGTCAGAATCAGCACCGGCACCGGCCGCTCGGCCACGATCCGCTTGGTGGCCTCCAGACCATCCATGACGGGCAGCATGATGTCCATGATGACCAGGTCAGGTTTGATCTGGGATGCGGCCTGCACGGCGCTGGCACCATCCGAGGCCACCCGTGCCGTCCACCCTTCGGCGGTGATGCGCTGGGCGATGGCGGTGGCCAGGGTGGGTTCGTCCTCAACCACCAGGATGGTGCTGGGTGTAGTGTAGCGGCTTGTGTTTTTGATCATGCCTACCTCTGTCTTCGATCACTGATCCGCAAAACGATGGTCGTCATGCGGGGTGGAGCCTTTTGGCATTCGTTCCACCACCGTCGTTTCTTCCAGAATAGTCTTCAGAGCCTCCAGGGGAAGTGTGCTCGCGGAGAATCGCGTCGTCTTCTGACGCCCGTCGGCAAGTCCATGCGCGATGACATTATTATATGGTATTTTATCGACTCGTTCTGGAGGACATATGGGTTACAAGGTCGGTGACATGGTCGTCTATCCGCGTCATGGGGCCGCCAGGGTGGATGCCATCACCGAACGGACCGTCAAGGGCGTCACCCGTAAATACCTGCAGCTGTCCGTGCTCTCCTCTGACGGGCTGGTCATCAACGTTCCCGTCGAGAACGCAGCCAAGGTGGGCGTCAGGGACATCGTCGACGCCAAGGCAGTGGCCAAGGTCTTCGAAATCCTGCGCACCCCGGTGGTCGAGGAGAAGGAGATGAACTGGTCCCGCCGCTATAAGCTGAACGTGGAGAAGATAGCCACCGGCGAGGTCAACAAGATCGCCGAAGTGGTGCGCGACCTCTCTCAGCGGGACGTGGACGAGCACGGGCTGTCGGCGGGCGAGAAGCGGATGCTGATCAAGGCCCGCAAGATTCTGACCTCCGAGATCGCCCTGTCCGAGAAGCTGGACGAGGACGAGGCCCAGCGTCTGCTGGACGTCAATCTGGGCTATGCAGAGCCCATGCCTGGCGATGACAAGCACCATACCAAATCCCCCAAGGAACCAGCTTCCAAGACCTTGGCACGGGTGGCTCAGGAGGCATCCAAGACCAAGGGCAAGGGCAAGACCAAGGCCAAGCACTGAGGCCGGGACCAGTCGTGGGTGATCCAAGCGTCGGACTGGGCTTTGATGCTCATCGCTTCGATCCAACTGGAGAACGTCCCCTCTGGCTGGCCTGCCTGCCCTGGAATGACGGAACTCCTGGCCTGCTAGGCGATTCTGACGGCGATGTGGCCGCCCACGCCCTGATTGATGCCATCTTGTCAGCTGCCGGCCTGGGTGATATCGGCACCTTGTTCGGCTTGGGCCCACAGGCTCTTGGGGCGGGCATGCATGGGGCAGCCATGCTGGAGAGGACCATGGACTGCCTGCACGGGCACGGCCGCAGTTTGCTCAACGCCTCCCTAGTCATCATCGGCCAGCGTCCCAAAGTTTCTTCCCGTCGTCACCTGGCCCAGCAGGCCATGAGCCAGGCCGTCGGGGCACCGGTCCGGCTGACCGCCACCACGACTGATGGCATGGGGTTCACCGGTCACAACGAGGGCATCGCCGCCATGGCTGCCGCCCTGGTGGACTGATCGGCATCAGGCGCGCAGTGCCGCCCATCCTTTAGCCAGGGCCCAGAAGAGGGTGGACAGGGTCACGATGACGAAGCTTGGAGGAGCGGGCACCATGGCCGAAATCACCAGGCCCCCCCAGATGGAAGCCAGGCAGATCAGTCCTGATACAAGCATGGCCCGAAGGGGAGATGCCACCAGAATGTTGGCCGTGGCCGCTGGAGTGACGACCAAGGCGAAGATGAGCAGAGTCCCTACTGCCGGTACGGCGATGGTGATGACCCCGGCCATGATGGCCATGAAGGTCAGGTTCATCAGCCCGATGGGCACGCCTCGGGCCTGGGCCACCTGCTCATCCAGGGAGCTGAAGAGCAGGGGCCGATAGATCAGGGCCAGCAGGATCAGCAGGATCGCGTCGAAGATTATGAAGCCGATGACCTGGCCTCGGGTGATGGTCAGGATGGAACCAAAGAGGATGGCCTGCATTTGCTGGGATGCCGAGCTGGACATCCTGGCGAAGAAGAGTCCCAGGCCGGTGGCGAAGGCCAGGACCGTGCCCGTGGCGATCTCCCTCTGCGAGGCCCGCTTGCCCAGGGCTCCGATGACCAGCGCCCCTCCCAGGGCGAATAGGCCCATGCCGACAGAGACCGGCAGCCCCAGCAAGACAGCCCCTGTGGCGCCAGGCAGCCCGATGTGGGCCAGGGCGTGGGCAGCGAAGGTGGAATGTCTGGCAATGGTGAAGTAGCCCATGGCTCCGGCGGCCACAGCGATGCATAATCCTGCCAGCATGGCGTTGCGCATGAAAGGGGCGGCGAGGATCTCCGTCCAATGGGAATCGAAGACTGATGTGGTCATGAGGTCCTTTCCTTGTCCGTTTCGTGCAGGCGGGCCACCTGGCTGGGTTGATAGCGATTGTGGACAGGTCCGATCGGCTCGTCCATGTCGGGGGCCACGAACATGTCCCCTTGGGGAGTGGTGACTACCTCCACCTTGGTGCCGTAGAGGTGGGTGAGCAGATCCGAGTCCAGCACGTCGTCCATGCGGGCGTAGTGGGGGTGTCCATCCAAGAGGTAGACCGCCCCGGTCAGCACAGGCAACAGCATGTTCAGGTCATGGGCCACCACCTGGATGGTCATCCCCAGACGGCTGTTGAGCTGTGCCAGCAGGTGGACGGTGGCGCGCTGCCCGGCCAGGTCCAGATTGGCCAGGGGTTCGTCGAGCATGAGCAGATCAGGATCGCAGACCAGAGCCTGGGCGATGGCCACCCGCTGGCGCAGGCCGCCGGAGAGCTGCGACAGGCGCAGGTGGGCCCTGTCCTCCACGCCGACGAAGCGCATGGCCTTTCTGGTGCGCTCGCGGTCCTGCCGGGTGACGGGGTGAATGCCGAAGCGGGTGCCGGTGAGCCCCAGCAGAACGGATTGCTCGGCCGTAAGGTTGGAGTCGATATCCGAAGTGTAGCTCTGAGGCACGTAGCCGATGCGGTCGTTGGCCTGCCCAGCTGGCTGTCCCAGGACCTGCAGACTGCCTGCATCCAGGGGGAGCAGGCCGAGCTCGGCCTGCATCATGCTGGTTTTGCCGGTGCCGTTGGTGCCGACGATGGCCGTCACGGTCCCCGAGGGAATAGCGAAGGTTCCCTCAGACCAGATCAGCCGCCCAGATCGGCGGATGGCGGCATGGTCGAAGACGATGCAGGCCTGGGTGGATGTTCTATCCGTGTCCGTAACCATGGCGTCCTTTCCGGGAGGGATTCAAGATGGTGGTCCTGCTCTTATTGAGCATGATTCTCATTATGACGAGGGAAAGGGTAGCGCGCAACCTCGTCAGCCAAGTCTTCCTCTCATCGTGGCCCGCGCTGCAACCCGGTCGGTTTCCGCCTATGTCCTCATGCGGCATTCGCTTTGGCAGTCAGTCAAATCGAAGGTCCGGTTTTTCGCGCGCCTGCATGCAACATGGATGCGGTCGCCGTCCGGACCGTCCCTCGGACATGTGGTTCCGGTCGCGAAGGAATCTGCGCTAGGCTTGCTCAGACGAATTCGACGAGGGTTTGCGCCCGCTTGGATGATGGAGATGTATTGACGGCAGTGAAACTAGACGGAAAGGCGGCGGCTGCAGAACTCAAGGAGGACCTGCGCGCTCGCGTGGCTAGGCTGACAGCCTTGGGGCGCACTCCTGGCCTGGGAACCATCCTGGTAGGGGAGGACCCCGGTTCGCTCAAATATGTGGAGGGCAAGCATCGTGACTGCAGCCAGGTAGGCATCCGGTCGATCAGGGTGGACCTGCCCGCCGATACCGGCAAGGAGCGGATTCTTGCTGCAGTGGATCAGCTTAACCAGGATCCTGACTGCACCGGCTACATCGTCCAGCTGCCCCTGCCTTATGGTGTGGACCCCACTGAGATCATCGAACGCATCGATCCGGCCAAGGACGCCGACGGCATGCATCCCTACAATCTGGGCCAGCTGGTCCTGCATGCCGACGGCCGGGTGCGGACCCCTCTGCCCTGTACCCCGCGGGGTATTCTGCATCTGCTTGACCATTACGGGATCGACCTCGCCGGCAAGGAGGTCTGCGTGCTGGGTCGAGGATTGACCGTGGGGCGCACCATCGGACTGCTCCTGACCAATCGCGGGGTGGACGCCACCGTGACGCTCTGTCATACCCGCACCAGGGACATTGATGCTCATCTGCGCAGGGCGGACGTGATCATCGCAGCCGTGGGCCGAGCCGGGCTGGTCGGTCCGGATCAGGTTCGCCCGGGTGCCGTACTGGTGGATGTAGGCGTCTCCAGAATCTGGGACAAGCAGGAGGGGCGCTGGCGGATCAAGGGCGACATCGATCCGGCCGCCAGGCCGTCTTCATCCGCCTATACGCCTAATCCCGGCGGTGTAGGACCGATGACCCGCGCCATGCTCCTGGCCAACGTGGTCGATTCCGCTGAGCGAGCCGCCGGAATCCTCGCCTGCGACACGCCCGAGGCATCCCGGCGACAATGACCGTGGTGTCTCCTATCATGGAGGATGTTCGCGCCTACCGGCGGGAACGCATAACTCAATACGGTAAAAATATCCACCAACTATACAAGAAACAATTTAATTAATGGCAGAGAACAAGAAGGAAGTCCCTCAGGTCGCGGTCAACGACATCGGATCCGAGGAAGACTTCATCAAAGCAGTCGATTCCACCATCAAGAACTTCGACGATGGGGATCTGGTCGAGGGGACGGTCGTCAAGATCGACCATGACGAGGTTCTGCTGGACATCGGCTACAAGACCGAGGGCGTGATTCCCTCCCGCGAGCTTTCCATCAAGAAGGATGTCGATCCCGACGACGTGGTCCAGGTCGGTGACACCATCGAGGCTCTGGTCGTCACCAAGGAGGACAAGGAAGGGCGCCTGATCCTGTCCAAGAAGCGCGCTCAGTACGAGCGTGCCTGGGGCGACATCGAGAAGATCAAGGATGCTGACGGAGTCGTCGAGGGCACCGTCATCGAGGCCGTCAAGGGCGGACTCATCGTCGACATCGGTCTGCGTGGCTTCCTGCCCGCATCACTGGTCGAGATGCGCCGCGTGCGCGACCTGTCTCCCTACATCGGGCAGAAGATCAAGGCCAAGATCCTGGAGCTGGACAAGAACCGCAACAATGTGGTCCTCTCCCGCCGCCAGTACTTGGAGGAGACCCAGTCCGAGGTGCGCGAGACCTTCATGGCCCAGCTCAAGAAGGGCCAGATCCGCGAAGGCACGGTCAGCTCCATCGTCAACTTCGGCGCCTTTGTCGACCTGGGTGGCGTGGACGGCCTGATCCACGTTTCCGAGCTCTCCTGGAAGCACATCGATCACCCCAGCGAGGTCGTCAAGGTGGGCGACAAGGTCACTGTCGAGGTGCTGGATGTCGATATGGACCGCGAGCGCATCTCGCTGTCCCTCAAGGCCACCCAGGAAGACCCCTGGCAGCGCTTCGCCCGGACCCACGTGCCCGGACAGATCGTCAAGGGCAAGGTCACCAAGATCGTGCAGTTCGGTGTCTTCGTCTCCGTCGAGGACGGCATCGAGGGCCTGGTCCACATCTCCGAGCTGGCCAACCGCCACGTGGAGAACCCCGAGACCGTGGTCAAGCAGGGCGAGGAGATCTTCGTCAAGGTCATCGATGTCGATCTGGATCGTCGCCGTATCTCCCTGTCGCTCAAGCAGGCCGACGACTCCGTCGATCCGACCTCCGAGGACTTCGATCCGGCCATCTACGGCATGCCCGCCGAGTACGACGAGGACGGCAACTACAAGTATCCCGAGGGCTTCGACCCCGAGAGCAACGAGTGGATCGCCGGCTACGAGAAGCAGCGGGAGGAGTGGGAGTCCCAGTATGCGGCCGCCCACGACCTCTGGGAGCAGCACAAGGCCTTCGTGGCCAAGGAGCTGGAGAACGCCGAGGCTTCAGCTGCGGAGGACAGCAGGTCCTCTCAGACGCCTGCCTCTGGTTCTCACTCTCACCGTCAGAGCTCCGAGGAGACCACCAACTACAGCTCGGAGTCCAGCTCCGAGGGCACTCTGGCCTCCGACGACCAGCTGGCCGCCTTGCGCGAGCAGCTGCTCAAGGAAAAGAAGTGAGCGTTAAGCAGTGAATGGAGGGGTCCGGCCTCGGTCGGGCCCCTCCATTTGTATGTGCTGTCATAACAGCTACATGTGGGAGGTCGGGATGATACGTGTGGGATTGACCGGCGGGATAGCGGCTGGCAAGAGCACTGTGGCTGCTCGGCTGGCTCAGGACGGGGCCAGGATCATCGACTACGACCGGCTCTCCCATGAGGTCATCGCTCCGGGCGGAACGGGCGTGAAGCCCGTTCTGGAGCGCTTTGGAGCGGACTGCGGGGACGATCAGGGGGGAGTGGACAGGTCAGCCCTGGCGGCACGGGTCTTTGGGGGGCCGACGGCCGACCGGGATCGCAAGGATCTGGACGACCTCATTCACCCGCTGGTCTATGACCTGGCCGCAAAGGTCGAGCAGCCATGGCTGGACGGCTCCGAGGTGGTGGTCCATGAGGTGCCCCTGCTGACCGAGGTAGGCTCAGCCATTCCTTTTCATTTCGACAGGGTTCTGCTGGTAGAAGCTCCAAGCCAGGTGAGAATTGCGCGTATGGTGAATCAGCGGCATATGACGCCGAGCCAGGCTGTTGAGCGCATCGGTTCCCAGACCAGCAGCAGTTCCCGACGCGCTCAGGCTGATCTGCTGGTGGACGGATCCCAGCCTATCGAACAAATGTTCGAGTCTGTTGATAGAATATATGAAGAGTTGAAGGCCTTGGCCAAGGGATCCTCACGCAGTTACTGACGGGTCTTGGCAAACGACGCATCCTGGAAGGGAGTTTCATGGGGTTCAACATTGAGCGGACCGACAAGCCCTTCGTGGTCAAGTCTCCCTATAAGCCTTCCGGCGATCAGCCAGAAGCCATCGAGGAGCTGGCCACTCGGATTGAGAATGGCGAGAACGATGTGGTGCTCATGGGAGCCACCGGCACCGGAAAGACCGCGACCACGGCCTGGCTGATCGAGCGCCTGCAGCGGCCCACCCTGATCTTGGAGCCCAACAAAACACTGGCTGCACAGCTCTGTGCCGAGTTCCGCGAGCTCATGCCCGACAATGCTGTCTCCTACTTCGTCTCCTACTACGACTACTACCAGCCTGAGGCCTACATCCCCCAGACGGACACCTATATCGAGAAGGACTCCAACATCAACGATGATGTGGAGCGTCTTCGGCATGCCGCCACAGCCAACCTGCTGACCAGGCGCGACTGCGTGGTGGTGGCCACGGTCTCCTGCATCTACGGCCTGGGAACGCCCGAAGAGTACGCCGGACGCATGCTCTTCCTGCACGAGGGGGACCGGATCAACCGGGACGATCTGCTGCGCAAGTTCGTGGACATGCAGTACAAGCGCAATGACATCGCCTTCACTCGAGGCACCTTCCGCGTGCGAGGAGATACGGTTGAGATTATCCCCGTATATGAAGAGCTGGCCGTACGCATCGAATTCTTCGGCGACGAGATTGACCGCATCTCCACGCTGCACCCGCTGACCGGGGACGAAATCGCCCATGAGTCCTCAGTGCACATCTTCCCAGCCTCCCACTATGTGGCCGGTCCCGAGCGGATGGAGCGCGCACTGAAGACCATCAAGGAGGAGCTGGACTGGCGTGTGGGCCAGCTGCGTAAGCAGGGCAAGGAGCTGGAGGCTCAGAGGCTGACCATGCGTACCACCTATGATCTGGAGATGCTCACCCAGATCGGCACCTGCTCCGGAGTGGAGAACTACTCCAGACATTTCGATGGACGCGAACCTGGAACGCCGCCCCACACCTTGCTTGACTTTTTCCCTGACGACTTCCTGCTGGTCATCGACGAGTCCCATGTGACCGTTCCCCAGATCGGTGCCATGTACGAGGGTGATGCCAGTCGCAAGCGGACCCTGGTGGAGCACGGCTTCCGCCTGCCTTCGGCTATGGACAACCGTCCGCTGAAGTGGCCCGAGTTTCTGGACAAGGTCGGTCAGACCGTTTATCTGTCGGCTACTCCTGGCGACTATGAGATTGGTCTGTCAGACGGTGTGGTGGAGCAGGTCATCCGGCCCACAGGTCTGCTGGATCCCGAGGTGGAGGTCAGGCCGGTCAAGGGCCAGGTGGATGACCTCCTGGACGAGATCAAGACGCGGGTGGACCGCCATGAGCGGGTCCTGGTGACCACGCTGACCAAGAAGATGGCCGAGGACCTGACCGACTACCTGCTGGAGCGCGACATCAAGGTGGAGTACCTGCACTCTGACGTGGACACCCTGCGGCGTGTGGAGCTCCTGCGGGAGCTTCGCGAGGGCAAGATCGACGTCATCGTGGGCATCAACCTCCTGCGCGAGGGGCTGGACCTGCCTGAGGTCTCCCTCGTGGCCATCCTGGATGCGGATAAAGAGGGCTTCCTGCGCTCCTACCGCTCCCTGATCCAGACCATCGGTCGTGCGGCCAGGAACGTGTCCGGCAAGGTCATCATGTACGCCGACGAGGTCACCGACTCCATGGAGAAGGCCATCAGCGAGACCAACCGTCGTCGGGCCAAGCAGATCGCCTACAACAAGGAACACGGTGTGGATCCCAAGCCGCTGATCAAGAAGATCAGCGACGTCAACGACATGCTGGCCAAGGAGGATGTGGACACTCAGACCCTGCTTGCAGGCGGCTATCGCAACGCTAACAAGGCCGGCAACTCTCACCTGGGCGTGCCCCTCTACGACAAGGAGGAGGCCGACAAGCGGCATCAGGAGATCCTCCAGGCCGGTCTGCCTGCGCAGGATCTTGCCGACCTGATTCGTCAGCTAAGCGACCAGATGCACACGGCTGCGCAACAGCTGCAGTTCGAACTTGCAGCCCGCCTGCGCGACGAAATCAAGGATTTGAAGAGGGAGCTTCGGCAGATGACCGAGGCTAAAAAGTAAGTTCGGCCCTTGGTCAGTGGCCAGCTTCGACCTTATTGCGAGCCTGTGATGTCCGGCAAGAGCATCACAGGCCTGAACTACAGAGCGCCGTCGGAAAGGATGATCAGACATGCAGACGGGGAGATGAGCACGTCATATCTTGCCGCTAGAGTCAGATAATATGTCTGAAACACCTCTGCCGTTCATGGTTGTGAGCCTGGTTGTGCTGGCTGTCTTCCTAGTGGTCGATCTTCTGGTGATCGGGCGGCGGCCACATGTGCCTTCGACCGGCGAATGCGTGCTGCACATCGGCTTCTTCGTGGTCATGGCCCTGATCTTCGGGGCGCTGATATGGAAGGTGGCCGGGTCCAAGCCGGCCATAGAGTTCTACTCGGGCTGGCTGACCGAGTACTCCCTCAGCATCGACAACCTCTTCGTCTTCGTCATTATCATGACCAATTTCGCTGTGCCATTGCGTCTTCAGCGCTATGTGCTCAGCATCGGCATCACCATTGCCTTGCTGCTGCGCGGGGTGTTCATCCTAGCCGGGACTGCGCTGATTACCCGCTTTACCTGGGTCTTCTTCATTTTCGGCTTCTTCCTGCTTTATACCGCTTGGAACATGGTATCCAGCCGGGGCAAGCAGGAGGAGTACCACGAGAACGGGATGATCAGAGTTTTGCGCCGTGTCATCCCCATTACCAGCCACTACGACGGTGAACATCTGCGGACCACCTTTGAGGGCAAGCGCTACTTCACTCCTATGCTGGTGGTCTTCCTGGCCATCGGCACCACCGATGTCATGTTCGCGTTCGATTCCATTCCTGCCATCTTCGGGCTGACCAAGGATCCCTTCATCGTCTTCACGTCCAATGTCTTCGCCCTGCTGGGCCTTCAGCAGCTCTACTTCCTGCTGGGTTCCCTACTGGACAAGCTGGAGTATCTGCCTCTAGGGCTGGCTGTGGTCCTGGCCTTCATCGGGGTCAAGCTGATTCTGGAAGCTTTGCACGGCAACACGCTGCCCTTCATCAATGGCGGACGGCCTCTGACAGCCGTGCCGGATATCCCGACTGGGGTCTCCCTATTGGTCATCGTTCTGGCTGTAGGCATTGCCGCCTTGGCTTCAGTGATCAAGAGTCGTTTGGCATCCTCTGAAACAGATTCACATGGAGATAAGCAATAGGCAAAGCCTTGGATCACAAGGTTTGTTAGCGCTAACGGAAAATACTGGTTCTCATCGCGCCGAGTCTGTACAATAGAACGGTAAACATGGAAAAGAACAGGCAGGTAGCATATGCGCAAAGCCAAAATCGTCGATACTATCGGGCCGGCTTCCGAGTCGTTGGAAAACATCACCAAGCTGGTCAAGGCCGGTATGGATGTGGCAAGGCTCAACCGGTCTCACGGCACCCCTGAAGATCATCTCAAGGTTTACAACAACGTGCGTCAGGCCAGCAAGGAGCTCGGACGCAACGTGGCTGCTCTGGTTGATCTGCAGGGTCCAAAGATTCGTTGCGGATGGTTCAAGAAGAACGAGCAGGGCGAAGATAAGGTCATCCTCAAGGAAGGCCAGGAGTTCATCATCACCACCGATGATGTCGAGGGTGACGAGCACATAACCTCCACTACCTTCAAGGGTCTGCCCGGGGACTGCCATCCGGGGGATCCTGTCCTGATTGACGACGGCAAGGTCCGTCTGGAGGTCACTAAGGTCGAGGGCAATCAGGTTTACACCAAGGTGGTCGTGGCTGGTCCGGTCTCCTCTCACAAGGGCATCAACCTGCCCGGTGTGGCTGTAAGCCTGCCGGCGCTGACTCCCAAGGATGAGGAGGACCTGCGTTGGGGCATCCGCACCGGCGCTGACATCATCGCCATGTCCTTCGTCCGCTTCGCCACCGACATCGACCGCGCCCACGAGATCATGGACGAGGAGGGTCGCCGCATCCCCGTCGTCGCCAAGATCGAGAAGCCTCAGGCCGTTGAGAACCTGGAGGAGATCGTCAAGGCCTTCGACGGCATTATGGTGGCCCGCGGCGATATGGCCGTGGAGATGCCCTTCGAGCAGGTCCCCCTGGTGACCAAGCGCTGCATTGAGCTGGCCCGCCAGTATGCCAAGCCGGTCATCGTCGCCACTGAGGTCCTGGGCTCCATGGTTCATTCGCCCATCCCCAGCCGTGCAGAGGCTTCCGACTGCGCCAACGCCGTCCTGGATGGCGCCGACGCCACCATGACCTCCAACGAGACCGCCGTCGGCGATTACCCCGACACTACGGTGGCTACTATGGCACGGATCTCCGAATACGCCACCACCCACGGTTTTGACCGTATCCCGGGTATGCGCAACCTGGACATGTCCAACTCTGGTGCCGTCTCCTCCGCCGCCGTGGACCTGGCTGACAAGATCAACGCCAAGGCCATTGTGGCTTTCACCCAGACAGGCAACACCGTGCACCGGGTCTCTCGCGAGCGTCCGGCCGCCCCTATTTATGCTCTGACCACCGATGAGCATACTTATCATTGGCTGGCTCTGAGCTGGGGCACCGAGGCCTTTATGTGCGAGCAGGACTACCACGATTTCAACCGTGCAGGTCTCATGGCTTTCGTGGACTCCACCTTGAAGAAGCAGGGCAAGGTCTCCGACGGCGACTGCCTGGTGGTGCTCAGCAGCGCTCAAGGCGAGTATGAACCGGGAAACACCGACTGCATCTATGTGCACACTGTAGGCGCCAACGAGTGACTTTCCGGTTTGCTGCCTGACTGTCGTTTGCGTCAGTCAGGCAGGTTAACCGTTAGGTTCATTTGACACTGTTATTGCAATGCAACGAACCGGTGGTCTTTCTCCGCCCAGGACGACGGGGGGCTGAGGCCGCCGGTTCGTTGTATGAAGGCTCCAGTCCCGGCTAAGCTTGCCGCTCTTGTTCCAGGCTTAAGCATTGACAGCAGTCAGTTGCTCCTGTGCTGTTGTCAGTGCAGGTCAGACAGTCCGATTTTGGCCCGCAGAATGGCGATGGTGGTTTTGGCATCCAGTATGGTTCCTGCGATCACCATGTCGTAGGCCTCATCCACGGTGAAAAGGCGCACATTCTGGTGGGGGGTTTCTGGTGCAAGGCTGGAAGGCTGGACCGGGGTCAGGCCTTCGGCATAGAAAAGCGTGGTGTGCTGGGTGGAGAAGCTGGGAGTATTGATGAATCTGGCGAACTGGTTAAAGGAGGCAGCCTTGTATCCGGCCTCTTCGCGCAGTCGTCTGGTGGCTACATCAATGGGGGCTTCCTTATCGTTGAGCGGGTGGCCGGCGGGCAGCTCAAGGGTCCAGCGGTGGGTGGGCAGACGGTACTGCTCGACCAGGGGTATTCGTCCGTCGTCGGTGATGGCCAGGACTGCTATGGTGTCCCCATGCTTTTCGCTGACGATGCTGCGATCGAAAGTCTGGTTGTCGCTGGATTCATAGGTGACCCTGTCGACGCTGAAATAGTGGCTGTCCATGATCTGCTTGCGGGCCTTCTCCTGGACGGGGGAGGTGCGCCAAGGATCGAACCGCCGATAGATCTGAGTGGTCATCATGCTCTCCTTCGACTGCTGATGTGCCTGTATACATAACTGTCTTCATTCTAAGGCAGATTCAACACGAATAACCTTGCGTCGTCGCCAAAGTATGGTAGATTCTCTGTGGTGATGAAAAGCCCCCGTATCCCAATTGGCAGAGGAAACGGCCTCAAAATCCGTGCAGTGTGAGTTCGAGTCTCACCGGGGGCACGATAAAGCGAACCCCATCCGTCCTCATCGGTCGTCCGGTGACGTACAGATGGACTTTCAGGAAACGAGGTTGAAAGTGGCTTCAGAGAGTAAGAACCGCAGCGAGTCCCCCGAAGGGCGGACCGTGGTTGTGGCGGAGGATGAGGCTTTGATCAGGCTCGATACCGTTGAAGCTCTCGAGGATGCCGGCTATGACGTGGTCGGTCAGGCGGCCAGCGGCCAGGAGGCCATTGATCTGACCCGCGAGCTGAGACCAGACGTAGTGGTTATGGATGTGAAGATGCCCGGCACTGACGGCATTACGGCCGCCACTGAGATAGGCAAGGAAAACTTGGCCCCGGTGGTTATGCTGACGGCATTTTCCCAGCAGAGCCTTGTTGAGAAGGCGGCTGATGCCGGTGCCATGGCCTATGTGGTCAAGCCATTCGCCCCGGAAAAGCTGCTGCCGGCTCTTGAAGTAGCCATCTCTCGCTTTGATCAGATCAACGCCCTGAAGGACGAGGTCACCGACATGAAGGCCCGTTTCGAAGCCCGCAAGCGGGTGGATAGAGCCAAGGGCCTGCTCATGGAGAGCATGGGCATGACCGAGTCCGAGGCCTTCCGCTGGATCCAGAAGACTTCCATGGATCGCAGACTGACCATGCAGGAAGTGGCCGACGTCGTCATCAACAACGTGGCCAATCAGAACGACCGTTAGCCCTTCTATGGAAGACCAGACGAAGAAGCAGGACAAGGACGGCCGCACCCTGCTGGTCGTCGATGGACATTCGCTGGCCTTCCGGGCCTTCTATGCCCTACCCGTCGAGAGCTTCACAACCTCGACCGGACAGCCCACTAACGCAGTATGGGGATTTGCCACCATGCTTGCGGATGTCATGGCCAAGGAGAAGCCCACCCATATGGGTGTAGCCTTTGACGTCAAGGGTGGCACCTTCCGCAATGATATGCTCCCTCAGTACAAGGGCACCCGTGAGGCAGCACCCAAGGAATTGCTGAGCCAGCTGCCCCTGATCCAGGACCTGCTCAAGGGTCTGGGCATCACCTATATCGAAAAGCCTGGCTACGAGGGTGATGACATCATCGGCACACTGGCAACTATGGGGGAGCAGGCTGGATTCAAGACCCTGGTTCTGTCGGGAGACAGGGATGCCTTCCAGCTGGTGGACGACGACATCACGGTGCTTTACCCGGGCCACCACTTCAAGAACCTCAAGCACATGACGCCCGAGGCCATCAAGGACCGCTACAAGGTCTCCCCGGAGCAGTATCCGGATCTGGCTGCCATGCGCGGCGAGGGCGCTGACAACATTCCTGGCGTGCCTGGCGTTGGTGACGGTTATGCCGCCAAGTGGATCAACAAGTACGGATCGCTGGATTCCATTCTGGAGCACGCCGACGAAATCGGCGGCAAGAAGGGCCAGGCCCTGGCAGAGAACGCTGATCAAGTGAGGCTTAACCGGAAGGTCAATGCCCTAGTGCGCGATCTTGACCTGGGCGTGAAAGTGGGGGATCTGCGTTTCGGCACCATTCATATGGATCAAGTTCTGCCTATATTCGAACAGTTGCAGTTCGGCCAGCAGACACGCAAGAAGATCTTGCGCGGATTCAACACGGTTGCTGATTACTCTCCAACCTCCGCTCAGGTTGATGTCACCAATAAGCAGGAGGAATTCATACAGCCGAAGCGTGATCAGGCGGAGAGTGCCGACCAGCTGCGGGACTGGTGCGACAAGCATCTGCCGGATAAGGCCCTTTGCCGACACTCGGCGGACCATGTCAATGCCATGGCCGCTTCCCTGGACAAAATCAAGGACATTGGCGACTTCGACCAGAATGCCATGCGGTGCAGCGAAGCAATGAAGGAGCACTGGGTTCTTCATGCCGTGGGCTGGGCCAATCATGGTGACTACGGCCTGGAAGAGCTTGCCATTCTATCCATGGACGGTCATGGTCTGATCCTGAAGGCGGAAGATATTGACGAAGCCATGCGCAAGGCCATCCAGGAGCTGATCGACCAGCGGATCGGCACCTGCGTGGTCCATGGCTACAAGGAGCACCTGCACCTGCTTGAGAGTCAGGGGCTGAGCATGCCCTTGCCGTTGTTTGACACCAAGCTGGCAGGCTACCTGGCGCAGCCTGATTTTCATGCTGATAATTTGGAACACGCCGTCGCTCATTTTTTGGATATCACAGTAGATGAAGAGCCTCAGGCTACCCAGGGTTCTCTGGCCTTGGACGGGCGAGAGGATGAAGAGGAACCAACACAGGTGACTCGGACTCTTCGCCAGGCGCAGTACGTTATGATGCTTTCCGAGCGGCTGCAGGTGCTCATTGACGAGCGTCACCAGTATGGCCTCTTGCGCACCATAGAGCTGCCCACTTCCGCAGTTCTGGCGCAGATGGAGACTGAGGGCGCGAAGGTGGATGATGCCCGTCTGAAGGATATGTATGACCGGTTCGCCGCTGAGGCCCATCAGGCTCAGGAAATCGCCTGGGAGAAGGCTGGCAGCAAGGTCAATCTGCAGAGCCCGAAGCAGCTGAGCAAGGTGCTGTTCGATGACATGGGCCTGGTTCCTACCCATAAAACCAAGACCGGCTCCTACTCGACCAATGTTTCGGTCCTGCAGGACCTGTATATCAAGTCGGTCAACAATGAGCGGGCCAACGACTTTTTGGGCGCGCTGCTCAAGCACAGGGAGACCAACAAGCTCAAACAGATCGTGCAGACCTTGCGCGAGGCGGTCAATCCTCGGGATGGACGGCTGCACACCACTTATGAGCAGACCGTGGCTGCCACTGGCCGATTGAGCTCGGTGGATCCCAACCTGCAGAACATCCCCAACAGGGATGCGCGGGGCCGCGAGATTCGTTCGGCCTTCGTTCCCGGAAGCGGATACGAGGCCTTGCTCTCTTCGGATTACTCCCAGGTGGAGCTGCGGATCATGGCCCATCTTTCCGGAGACCAGGCATTGATCGAGGCTTTCAAGTCCGGCGCTGACTTTCATCGGTACGTGGCCAGCCTGGTCTATGACATCCCCATGGAGGAAGTCACCGGGGATCAGCGCTCCCACGTGAAGGCCATGAGCTACGGACTGGCCTATGGACTGAGCACATACGGCTTGGCCCAGCAGCTCAAGATCAGTCCAGCAGCAGCCGATGTGCTGCGCTCCAAGTACTTCGCCACCTTCGGCAAGGTCCATGAATACCTGGAATCCCTAGTGGCGGATGCCCGGGAGAAGGGCTACACCGAGACCATGTTTGGCCGACGGCGCTACTTCCCCGGATTGCGCTCCAAGCGCCGTCCCACCCGCGAGGCTGCTGAGAGGGGCGCCCTGAATGCGCCGATCCAGGGGTCGGCCGCCGACATCATGAAGATCGCCATGATCAAGGCCAGCCGCGCCTTGTCGGATCAGGGGCTGAAGAGTCGCATATCCCTGCAGATCCACGATGAATTGGTGGTGGAAATTGCTCCCGGCGAAACCGACAAGGCCACCAAGCTGGTCAAGGATTCCATGGAGCATGCCGTTGAATTGGCCGTGCCCCTGGACGTGTCCACCGGTATCGGCCAGGACTGGGAGCTGGCCGCTCACTGATGCGCGGCGGTCTGACCCAGTAAGATCCGAGGAGGGATCGTCATGCCTGATGAACAAAATGAGGTTCAGAGGCCTTCGGTGCCTTTGGGCCAGGTGGTGGATCTGCTGGAGGGGATCTACCCGCTGGATTATGCGGAGGACTGGGACTATCCGGGTCTAGTGGCGGGAGACCCGTCCTGGCCGGTCCGGCGGATCTGGTGCGCTGTGGACCCTAGGCCTGATGTGGTTCAGGAGGCTCTGGACCATAAGGCCGACCTGCTGATTACCCACCATCCGCTCTTCTTCAGGTCGGTTCACCAGGTTTCCGGCCAGGACTTCCGTGGGGATGTGATAACCAGGCTGGTCGAGGGCCGGTGCGGACTCTGGGTGGGGCATACCAATGCTGATGCTGCTTATCGTGGCGTGGCCCAAGCCGCGGCCGATGCCCTGAACCTGCAGGATGCACGACCACTGGCTCCTCAGCCGGTCTCGAAACGCGATTTGCACGCCGATCAGGGGATTCTTGTGGGTCTGGGTCGTTGGGGAAGCCTTCCGGAGCCCATGCCATTTGAGGATCTGGTCCATAAGGTGGCTGATCTCTTGCCTAGGACGGCTCTGGGAGTTCAGGCGGTCGGTCCGTCCCGGGCCATGGTCTCAACCGTCGCTCTGCTGCCCGGTTCAGGAGACTCCGAGTTTGATCTGGTCCGGTCCACGGGAGCTGATGTCTACATCACCAGCGATCTGCGCCATCATCCTGCTACGGATGCCTACCAGCAGGCCCTCTACGAGGCACGAATGGCCGGTCGGGCCAATCAGCCCAGGCCCATGCTGATCAACACCCCGCATTCGGCCATCGAGAGCCTCTGGTTCCGCTTCGCCAAGGGAGACATTGCCAGGGTCCTGGAGACGGCTACAGGTGTTCGTCCGCAAGTGGAGGTCTCATCCATCGTCACCGATCCCTGGACCATGGTGGTGCGCTGAGTACTGCGGTTTGTGGATGAAGAGGAGGATGATTTCATGAGCGCTGAAGCACCGGAGCTGCAGGCACGATTGGCTGCAAGACTGGCCGGTCAGGATGGCCAGGGGCTCAAGGGCATCGATATGACCCGCGCTCCCGAACTGATTGATGACAAGGAGGTCTTCCGAGGCCCGATATTTGTTATTAACCAGCAGCAGGTGGCCATGTTCCGGCGTGACGGTTCCAAGGAAACCATCGACCGGCAGCTCATCCGTCACGCTCCTTGCGTGGTCATGCTGGTGCATGACTGCGCTGCCGATGCCTATCTCTTGACCCGTGAGTATCGGGTGGGGGCCCAAGCCTATGTCTTTGGTCTGCCTGCAGGCTTCATTGGCTCGGGGGAGAGCCCAGTCATGGCCGTCCTGCGCGAACTTCGTGAGGAAACTGGTTTGGTGCCCGGGCCTGAAGGTGCTAGGGGCTCCGAAAGTCATTTGAATCCTGAGGACGGCTGGATCGATGCCGCCCCCGACGTCTACTCCTCCTTGGGAATGAGCGACGAGCTTGGACACATCATGGTCCTTCATCTGCGTCGCTGGCATCAAGGACCCACCGACTTTGATCCGGGCGAGCATATCGAGTCGACCTGGGTTTCCTGGCAGGAGCTCTGCGGGGCGGGAGTCACCGATGCCAAGGCGATGGTGGCCATCCAGCACGAGGCCATTCGTCGTCTGAAGGAGCATTAGGACCGGGGCTGGCAGGATGCATGGAAACTAAGCCTAAACATACCAATTGTCTTGGTGGCATGACCATGGGAGCGATCTGCTGTTTTTCTTTCTGCGGCGACATTTACCATGCGGTTACCGAACGTATGGTCCCGCCCTTATCCCAGAGTGCTGGCTGGAATATAACCTGGAAAACTGGGATGGGAGCTGGTCGCCGCCCATGCCGACCATTCGCATCTTGGCGTGATCTTTTTCACCAGAGCCCTGCTTGAGAGTTTGCAGGCCTTCTGGCTCCATTGGCCTTCTTGACAGGATTGCTGGCATGAACGCAAGAACCTGACACCTGGCATGGGAAAAAAGTCGGGCTAGCCGGATTTGAACCGGCGACATCCTGCACCCAAAGCAGGCGCGCTACCAAGCTGCGCTATAGCCCGGGGCCCAACGGTATCACCGTATGGGCACAGTTTATCAATATAGCACAGGGTCGGATCTCTGCTGACCTGGTAGGGACGAACAAGAAGCGGGAACAGCTCTGCGCCTATGGTTACCATGGTGACCATGACAGTGGAAGAGACATGGACAGCGCCGCAGACAGGTGGCCCTTTGGATGCGACGGTGACCATACCGGGAAGCAAGTCCCTCTCGAACAGGTATCTGATTCTGGCGGCCCTGGGAAGTCGCCCCGTCAGGCTGGCTGGTCTGCTCAGATCGCGTGATACGGACCTGATGATTCGTGCCCTGGAAGCCCTCGGAGTGGTCTGTCTTGTTGATAAGGGTAGTCCTACGAAGGTGACGGTTGTCCCGCCGGCAGATGGGCGCTTCCATGGCGGCGCTCGGGTGGACTGCGGGCTGGCCGGGACTGTCATGCGGTTCGTGCCGGGTCTGGCCATGCTGGCTGATGAACCCACGCTCTTCGACGGAGACAAGCAGGCCTATCGGCGCCCCATGAGGCCCCTGCTGGAGGGGCTGACCCAGCTGGGAGCCAGGATCGAGTATCTGGGCAAGGAGGGCTTTCTGCCCTTTGTGCTCACGCCGCCGCCTCGCCTGGTTGGCAGAGAGGTGACCATAGACTCCTCAGCATCCTCGCAGTTCATTTCCGGCCTACTGCTTCTGGCTGCCAGGGCTGATGGCATCATGACCATCGTGCACGCTGGCCAGCATCTTCCCAGCCTTCCGCACATCGCTATGACTGTAGAGGACCTGCGTCAGGCCGAAGTCCATGTCGAGGCCGATCCCGACCGCTACAGGTGGAGCGTTCAAGGTCGGGGGTCTGGCGGGACACAGCTGCCTGATCAGGTCCAGGTGGAGCCCGATCTGTCAAATGCGGCACCCTTCCTAGGAGCGGCTCTGATAGGAGGCGGCCGAGTCAGCGTACCCAACTGGCCGAAACATACCACCCAGCCAGGTGGTTTCCTGCCCAGGTATCTTGAGGCTATGGGCGCGAAGGTAGACATGGTTCCCGATGGGCAAGGTAGTGCCAGCTGCAAGGTGATCGGCGGGGAAGCCATTCATGGGCTTGGCGACTTCGACCTGTCCCCGGCAGGGGAGATTGTGCCCTCTATTGCGGCCATGCTGGTCTTTGCCGACGGACCCAGTCGCCTTCACGGGATCGCCCACCTGCGCGGTCATGAAACGAACAGGCTGAAGGCGCTTGCCACGGAGATCACCAGAGTAGGCGGCCATGCGGCGGAGTTGGACGATGGCCTGGAGATCGAACCGGTGCCGACTCAGAATATGCACGGGGCTGTCATGGAGACCTATGCCGACCACCGTATGGCCACCTTTGCCGCCATGATCGGGCTTAGGATATCTGGCATCCGGGTGCGCGACATCGGCACCACGGCCAAGACCATGCCTGACTTCCCAGGTATGTGGAAGCGGATGCTGGCAGGCGAAGACCAAGATTGAGCCACAGCGATTCGAGCGGAAGGAGCCGTCTTATGAATGTCGAGGCTGAAAGGCCGTCCTTGCGGGAGGACCTGGATCTGGCCATCACCATGGCCGATAAGGCCGATCAGGTTACGATGGGCTACTTCATGTCATCGGATCTCAAGGTGGAACGCAAGGCGGACAATACGCCGGTTACCCAGGCTGACAAGGAGGCAGAGGCGGTGATTCGTCGTGTTCTGGCCCAAGCACGGCCGGACGATACCGTTTATGCCGAGGAGCTGGGCAAGCAGGAATCAAACGGCAGGCGGTGGATCATCGATCCGATTGACGGAACCAAGAACTATGTGCGCGGAGTTCCTGTATGGGCAACTCTGATCGGCTTGGAAGTAGACCGCCAGATGGTGGTCGGCGCGGTATCGGCTCCCATGCTCGGCACTCGCTGGTATGCCGCGCAGGGCCAGGGAGCCTACATGGCGCGCCAGGGAGAAGAACCCAAGGATATCCACGTGTCAGGAGTGGACCGGATGGAAGATGCCTCCATGTCCATTTCGTCGCTGACTGGATGGAAGGCCATAGGGCGCCGAGAGCAGCTTCTCGACCTCACTGATCGGATCTGGCGCCTGCGTGGATTCGGCGACTTCTGGCAGTATATGCTCCTGGCCCAGGGGGCCATCGACCTTGCGGCCGAGCCGGAACTTGACCTCTATGACATGGGTGCGCTGGTCCCCATTGTGACCGAGGCGGGAGGCAGCTTTACGGATCTGGCAGGCAACCCGGGTCCCTGGGGTGGCAATGGTCTTGCCAGCAATGGCCTTCTGCACAAGGAGGCATTGGCGGCTTTAGGGGATTGACGCAAATGACATATAGGAGAAGGCCGGTGGTCACATGCATTGCTGTGGTCGTCGGCCTTCTCGGTTGTTAGCACCAAACCTTGATCTCAATCATTCATCATTCACTCATCAATCAGCTTGAAAGGACAGATCAGATCAGCGGTCAGGCCTGGAACTTGTTGCCGTAGGCATCGCCTTGGCTCGCGACGATCTCGGCCTGACGGGCGATGGAGAGCTCCTCGTTGGTGGGGATGACACAGACGGCGACTGTGCTGTCGGGAGTAGAGATGATCCGGGCCTCCTTGGACCGCTGGTCGTTCTTCTCCTGGTCCAGCTTTACACCGAAGGGCTCCAGCTGTTCGATGACCCGACGGCGCACGATCTCATCGTTTTCGCCCACGCCGGCCGTGAAGGTAATGGCATCCAGGCCGCCCATCTGGGCAGTGTAGTTGCCAATGTAGCCGACAATGCGGTGAACGTAGATGTCCAGGGCCAGCTTGGCATCCTCATCGCCCTCGGCGATGAGCCGGTGGACCTCACGCATGTCGCCATGGCCGGTCAGGCCGGTCATGCCGGAGCGCTTATTGAAGAGGGTGTCCAGCTCATCCACGCTCATGTGGGCGTTGCGGATCAGGTGAAAGACAACGGCAGGGTCGATATCGCCGGTACGACCGCCCATGACCAGTCCCTCCAAGGGGGTCAGACCCATGGAGGTCTCGACGGGATGTCCGGAGACCTGCGCCGAAGCGGAAGCCCCGTTGCCGATATGCAGGACGATTTGCCGCAATCCCTCTGCAGGCTTGCCTAGCAGATCGGGAACCAGCTGGCCCACATACTGATGGCTGGTTCCGTGGGCGCCGTAGCGACGGATGTGGTACTGCTTGGCAATGTCTTTATTGAGAGCGTAGGTGGAGGCCTTTTTGGGCAGTTCGAAGAAGAAGGAGGAGTCGAAGACGAAGACCTGCGGGGTCTGCGGCATCAGCCGGCTCATAACCTCGGCGCCTTCAGCCTCGGGCCCGTTGTGCAGGGGGGCCAGCACAGCCAGATCCTTGACCTGGCTCAGGGTCTTCTTGGTCAGGAGAGCAGGCTTGGGGAAGATGGCTCCGCCCTGGACGACACGGTGGCCCACAGCGATGATGCCGGCCTTGTCCAGATCCGGTCCATACTCCTTGAAGAAGCCTAGGACGCGCTTGAGCCCGGTCTCA
This sequence comes from Bifidobacterium asteroides, assembly GCF_003202695.1. Taxonomy (GTDB): domain Bacteria; phylum Actinomycetota; class Actinomycetes; order Actinomycetales; family Bifidobacteriaceae; genus Bombiscardovia; species Bombiscardovia asteroides_G. The sequence goes on along the minus strand of NZ_QGLL01000006.1, from coordinate 526,340 downwards.
TGGTCGTGGATGGGTTCCTCAAGCTCATGCTTCTCGCCATTGACCTCATGCTTGTAATGGCCGTCGGTTGGCTCACCGATCTTCTCGACCAGACCCGAGGCCAGGCTCTTACTGGTCTCCAGATCGACCAGCTGGTACTTGATCGAGCTTGAACCCGAATTGATGACTAGGACGGTTTTCGCCATTGGGGCATCCTCCTGATGTGCTTGTATAGAGCCTGCGCTCCTCAATCAGTCTTCCAGATTACTCGTCGGCCCTTACAAGGCGCGGAATATCGCCAGGCCGGAATGGTTTCGGGGCTGCTGCTGAATTCTTGCTGAAGCAGTGACCCAACAACAGCCCCTGAGCTATAGGGACAGCGATCAGTCCTGTGCCTCGACGGCGGTCAGGGCCACGGTGTTGATGATGTCGGCCACCAGAGCGCCGCGCGAGAGGTCATTGACCGGCTTGTTCAGCCCCTGCAGGACCGGTCCGATGGCCAGGGCACCGGAGGTGCGCTGTACGGCCTTGTATCCGATGTTGCCGGCGCTCAGGCTGGGGAAGACGAAGACGTTGACCTTTCCGGCGACCGGATCGCCCTTGGCCTTGGTCGCTGCCACGGTGGGCGACCAGGCCGCATCGAACTGGATGGGGCCCACGATGGGCAGGTCCGGTGCCTTCTCCTTAGCCAGACGGGTGGCCTCTTCAACCAGGTCGACATCCGGGCCCTTGCCCGAGCCCAGGGTGGAGTAAGAGAGCATACCCACGCGTGGATCCACCCCGAAGGAGCGAGCGGTTTGGGCCGACTGGATGGCGATGTCAGCCAGTTGCTCCGAGGATGGGTTGAGGTTAATGGCACAGTCGGCGAAGACCGCCACATGGTCGGGGAAGCACATGAGGAAGGCTCCGGAGACCAGCGAAGCGTCTGGCTTGGTCTTGATCACCTGCAGGGCCGGACGGACCGTGTTGGCAGTGGAGTTGATCGAGCCGGACACCAGGCCGTCGGCCTTGCCCAGCACCACCAGCATGGTGCCAAAATATGAAGGATCAGCCAGCTGCTTGCGCGCCTGGTCCGGGGTCATACCTTTCTTGGCACGCAGCTGGCAGAGGCGCTCGACCATGGGAGCCAGCACCTGCTCGTCATCCATGGGCTGGAAGGAGGCCTGATCCAGGTTGCTGAGGCCAAGCTGCTTGCCGCGTGCCAAGATGGAAGCTTTGTCGCCCACGATGATCAGGTCGACGATGTTGCGTGCCAGCAGGTAGTCGGCCGCCTTGATGATGCGGTCCTCGCCGCCCTCGGGCAGGACTATGGTCTTCTTGTCTGCCTTGGCCTCGGCCAACAGATCATTTTGGAAGGCTACAGGAGTGGTGGCCTTAGGGTTGGCAGCATCGGCGGCCTTCAGCACCTGATCGACATCCACCTCCTGCTGGAATGTCCGGCTGGTGGCCTGGCGGGCCTGGTCAGCGGACGGATCCGTATCGAAATCCATCTTGGACACCGTCCAGGTCGGCAGGTCGTATTCCTGGAAAGCCTGGGCAAGAGGCGCTTTCTGCTCTGGTTTGCACCCGGTGATGAAGACTCCGGCGAGCACGGCTCCCTGGGCCTCAATGGTCCGTCGGCAAGCTGCCACGGTCTTCATGACTTGACTGGGTTCCCTGCCGATCGTGCAGACAGCCAGCATGACCGGGGACCTCAGGTCGGCGGCGATCTGTGCATTGAGGGCAAACAGACCGGGGTCAAAGAGCTTCAAAGCGTCGCTGCCCACGATCAGGACGCGCTCTGGGTGGGTGGCTTCCACCAGCTGGTCATAGGCATTGAGGGCGTCTGCACGGGTCTGCATGGGATCCTCTGTGGCGTGCCCTGGACACTTGCCGCGGCAGATCTCTGGATCCGTATCAGGAAATGAGCTGGCTGCAACCAGTGTCGGGGTCAAGGGGTGCTTCCTGCAGGCGATTGGCCTGAACACGGCTGTTTGTGCTTTGGCACTCAAGGCCTTGGTCAGGCCGTAGGCAACAACATTGCGGCCGTTGGCGGCTTCTGGGCTGATGATGGTGATGCTTGCAAGACTCACTGTGTCTTCTCCTGTTCGGACGTGGTTGTCTCGATGACTGCTTTGTTCACAACCGTGTCCAGTATAGGGCTATTGGCGATTGCAAAGGCCATAAAAAAGGGAAACCGCCCGCCATGCGGGCTCTGCATGACGGGCGGTTCCAGAGTCGGATCAGCGTATCACTCGTTGTCTCCGGCAGTCGCGGCGGTGGCGGAGATGGTCTCCTGACCGGCGCGGTTGGCATCAGGCCAGACCCAATCGGTGTAATCAGGGTGGTCGTAGCCCTTGTCCACGGCGAACTGGAAGGCCTCGTCGCGGAACTTGGTCCACTTGTCGATCTGATCGGCGTACTTGCCGGCGTCCACCAGCTTCAGCGCGGAGGCGGCCAGGCACCAGCGATCCATGTTGTTGACGCGCACCATGTCGAATGGCGTGGTGGTGGAGCCCTGCTCCTCGTAGCCGTGCACGGAGAAGTTGTCGTGGTTGGGACGTCCGTGAATCAGGCGGTAGATGGAGCCGGGGTAGGCGTGGAAGGCGAACAGGACCGGCTTGTCCTTGCCGAAGAGCTCGGTGAACTCCTCGTCGGACAGGGCCTGATCGTTCTCCTCGGTGTCCTGGATCTTCAGCAGATCGACCACGTTGACGAACTGAACCTTCACGCCCAGCTTCTGCAGCATGTCGTCGGCGGCCAGGGCCTCTTGGGTGGGGATGTCACCTGCAGTGGCGATGACTACATCAGCATCCTCAGCATCCTTGGCATTGGAGGCCCAATCCCAGCGGGCAGCCCCCTTCTCCAGCTCGGCGGCGGCCTCGTCCACGCTCTGATAGGTGGCGGCGGGCTGCTTGCCGGCGAAGATGGCATTGATGCAGTTGGTCGACTTGTAGCAACGCTCGCCCACGTTCAGCAGCATGTTGGCATCGGCAGGGAAGTAGATGTTGACTACGTGATCGTTGTTGAAGTTCTTGTTCAGCAGGATGTCGACGAAGCCAGGATCCTGGTGGGAGAACCCGTTGTGGTCCTGACGCCAGACGTGCGAGGTGACCAGGAGGTTCAGGCCGGCGATGGGCTTGCGCCACGGGATCTCGCGGACGGTGGCCTCCAGCCACTTGGCATGCTGGTTGATCATGGAGTCGATGACGTGCACGAAGGACTCGTAGGAGCTCCAGATGCCGTGGCGGCCGGTCAGCAGGTAGCCCTCCAGGAAGCCTTCCATCTGGTGCTCGGAGAGCTGTTCGATAACCTGACCGGTATGGGCCATGTGCTCGTCGGTCAGCTCCGACAGGTAGTCGGCATCCCACTGCTTATTGGTCACTTCGTAGGCGGCAGCCAGACGGTTGGAAGCCGTCTCGTCAGGCCCGAAGATGCGGAAATCGGTGGGGTTCTTGGCCAGTACGTCGCGGGTGTAGTAGCCCAGGACGCGGGTGGCCTCGGTGGCGCCCCAGCCATGGCCGTGCTTCTTGATATCGATCTCGTAGTCGTGGATGTCAGGAAGCTCCAGCGGCTTGAGCAGACGCCCGCCGTTGGCGTTGGGGTTCTCGCCGATGCGCAGATCGCCCTTGGGCATGAAGCTGGTGACCTCGGGACGCAGGGCTCCCTTCTTGTCGAAGAGCTCCTCGGGCTTGTAAGAGGCCAGCCAGTTCTTGAGAACCTGGAAGTGGGCCTCGGTGTCGCGAGCGGAGGTCAGCGGCACCTGGTGAGCGCGCCAGGATCCCTCGGTCTTCTTGCCGTCGATGAACTTGGGGCAGGTCCAGCCCTTGGGGGTGCGGAAGATGATCATGGGGTAGAAGGGACGGGTCATGTCGTCGGTTTCGGCCCGGGCCTTGATGTTGCAGATCTTGTCGAAGACGGTCTCCAGCAGGTCGGCGAAACGACGATGTATGGACAGATGGTCCTCGTCGTCGAATCCTGCAACGAACTCGAAGGGCTCATAGCCCATGCCATGGAAGTACTCATGCAGCTCCTCGTCGGAGATACGCGAGAGGATGGTCGGGTTGGCGATCTTGTAGCCGTTCAGATGCAGGATGGGCAGGACGATGCCGTCGGTGCGGGGGTTGACCAGCTTGTTGGACTGCCAGCCGGTGGCCAGAGGGCCGGTCTCGGCCTCGCCATCGCCCACGATGCAGGGCACGAAGAGGCTGGGATTGTTCATAATGGCGCCGTAGGCGTGGGAGAGGGCATAGCCCAGTTCGCCGCCTTCGTGAATGGACCCGGGGGTCTCAGGCGCGAAGTGGGAGGGAATGCCGCCTGGGTAAGAGAACTGGCGGAAGAACTTCTGCAGGCCAGCCTCATCATTGGTGATCTTGGGGTAGTACTCGCTGTAGGTGCCATCCAGGTAGGACTGCGAGGTACCGGCGGGGCCGCCGTGACCGGGGCCCATGATGATTACAGTGTTCTGCTGATGGTCGGCGATCAGTCGGTTGATATGGCCCAGCAGGAAGTTCAGGCCTGGGGTGGTGCCCCAGTGGCCGACCAGACGATGCTTGACATCCTCCCGAGTGAAGGGCTCCTTCATCAGGGGGTTGCTGCGAAGGTAAATCTGTCCGATGGAAAGATAGTTGGCCGCCCGCCAATACTTGTCGACGGCCTCGAGGGTCTCCTCGGCGATTGGGGTCTCCAGCTTCGCCCAAGGGGTGCCGATAACAGGATTCGTCATGTGTACTCCTGCACTTTAGTGCGATTGTTTATTTACCTCGGTTATGGGCCCGAACAGTGTCAATTCAGACATCCGTCGAGTCCATATCCAATGGCTTCATGGTACGTGAACGAGACGACTTTTCTGAACGTTTTCTTGCAGTGTGTGTTCGCTCTTGTGAGAAAATGCGATGGAATTGTCTGCTTTGCAGACACGACTGCCTATCGGGGGTGCCGATAAGGGCTCAATGACGGTAGCATTGTCGAAAACAACAACCATACTGGACATGTCTGTAGGCGTGGAATCGTCGTTCACAGATATTCATGGCAGATACAGCATACTTATATATATAAGGAGTCTTATGGCACAGGGTCCCGTGCTGGTGGTCGATTTCGGTGCGCAGTACGCCCAGCTGATCGCTCGTCGAGTCAGGGAGGCGGGGGTCTATTCCGAGCTGGTGCCTCATTCGATGAGTCTGGACCGGATGCTAGCCAAGGATCCCAAGGCGGTAATCCTCTCAGGCGGTCCAGCCTCCGTATACGTGAACGGGGCGCCTACGATTGACAGGCGGATCTTCGAAGTGGGGGTGCCCGTGCTGGGCATCTGCTATGGCTTCCAGGTCATGGCCCATGAGCTTGGCGGCGAGGTGGACAAGGCGGCCTTGGGGGAGTACGGCAAGACCAAGGCCTTCATCGACAGCGCCAAAGGAATACTGCAGGATTCGCCCGCCCGGCAGGATGTGTGGATGAGCCATGGCGTCGCCGTCAACCGCGCGCCCGAAGGCTTTGAGGTTCTGGCGCATACCGAAGGTGCTCCAGTTGCGGCCATGCAGGATCCTTCCCGGGGGCTGTACGGGGTCCAGTGGCATCCCGAGGTGACCAATACCCCTCTGGGGCAGGACCTGATCGATCGCTTCCTGCATCAGTGCGCTGGACTGCCGTCGGATTGGAATGCCTCAGGCATCATCGAGCAACAGGTGGAGAAGATCCGTCGCACGGTGGGTGACGACCAGGTCATCTGCGGCCTGTCGGGCGGCGTCGACTCAGCAGTGGCAGCTGCCCTGGTCCACAGGGCCGTCGGCGACCAGTTGACCTGCGTCTTTGTGGATCATGGTCTGCTGCGTAAAGGGGAGGCCGAGCAGGTCAAGCATGATTTCGTGGCCGCCACTGGCATCAAGCTGATAGCTGTGGATGCCTCACAGGATTTCCTGACTGCGCTCAAGGGTGTTTCCGATCCCGAGCGCAAACGTAAGATCATCGGCGAGAAGTTTATCCGCACTTTTGAAAAAGCCCAGCGGCAGGTGATCGAGGAGGCCGGCAAGACCGGCAAGGAAGTAAAGTTCCTGGTGCAGGGCACGCTCTACCCCGACGTGGTCGAGTCGGGCGGTGGAGACGGAGCAGCCAATATCAAGTCCCACCACAATGTGGGCGGTCTGCCCAAGGATGTCAAGTTCAAGCTGATCGAGCCCCTGCGCACCCTCTTCAAGGATGAGGTCCGGGCTATCGGCACCGAATTGGGCCTGCCTGACCAGATCGTCTGGCGTCAGCCCTTCCCGGGCCCTGGTCTGGGTATTCGCATCATTGGCGAGATCACCCGTGAACGCTTGGAGACCTTGCGCGAGGCGGACGCCATTGCCCGCGAAGAGCTGTCCAAGGCTGGGTTGGATCGGCAGATCTGGCAGTGCCCGGTGGTGCTGCTGGCCAATGTGCATTCGGTAGGTGTGCAGGGCGACGAGCGCACCTATGGCTCGCCGATCGTGCTGCGTCCGGTCTCTTCCGAGGACGCCATGACTGCTGACTGGACGCGTCTGCCCTACGACGTGCTGGCCACTATTTCCACACGCATTACCAACGAGTGCCCGGGCATCAACCGCGTGGTCCTGGACTGCACCTCCAAGCCTCCGGCAACCATCGAGTGGGAGTAGACCGATAGAGCTTTGACTTGCGCTTTTGAATGCCGCGCAGTGCCGTTGAGTTTCGTTTCATACGTGAATCACGGCAAAGCCGCCTGCGACGGCGATGAATAAACTAGATAAATAGGCCTTCGTTCCTGCGTTGGAACGGAGGCTTTTTCTTTGCCGTTTTATTCCCCCTCACCTGCGATTTCATTCTTTATGCCGTGTACCTCAAGACAATAAAGTGCGGGGCAGTATACGGAGGATTGTGAGTAAAGCTATATCCCCGAGAGTAGATGCGTGGTTTTTGTTCACGAGGGCGGAACGGCGCTGTATCGGGACCTGTGAAACCCAAAACAAACTCAGTAGACTTCTCAGCAGTGTCTATTCGGTGCTTTTCCAAGTGGCTAGTGGGGAGTAAAGAATCTCCTCACTCAGGAAAAGCGGGAGTATCCAGGGGAGAATGCCGTGGAGTGACGCCGTATAAATCGCCGCTGTACGCTGCCTCCGCACGCCCGTCCTGCAGGCTGTCGAGTGCATGTGCCATGGCGTTTTACGCCTAACTTAGCTTGGGCCCGAAAACGCGTTCAACGTAAGCATCCAGCGTGCCCTCCTTGGCAAGCTCCGCGGAGTCCGCGAGTTCGAAGTTCGAGTCGCATCCATGGCCGACTTCGTCGTGGAAGCCCAGGATGAAGTGCGTGGCGATCTCGTATATGATCTTGGTGGGCGCGATACCGAACACCTGGCGCTCCAGGATATGGTCCAGTCGCTCGCGGTCATCTGGGAAGGCGGCCTTCATGCCGTCGCTTCGATACAGCCGCTTGATGATCTCAGTGATGTACAGGCCAGACTTCATGTACAGGTCGGCGAAGGTGTGGTTCGGATCGTCGAAGCAGCCCGGGTTCTCCTTCTCGAAAAGGTCCACCATCTCAACTACGACGTTGCGCGGCGTGAAGATCTGGTTGGTCTTCTGGGGCGGCACGTAGTCGAAGATGTCCTCTGTCTGGGACTCGTCGAAGTAGTTGGCCAGGCACTCGCGTAGCTTGATGAACTCGCACACGGAGTCGTTGAACACTACCTCGTTGAAGATGTGCCCGACGAAATGTTTCGTCTCGCCGGTCTCGGCGTCGGTGTAGTCGCCGCCGTCGCGCAGGAAGCGGAACTCGTCCACAGTGATGCTCGTTACGTCGCGGAAAATGTCGGCGGGGATCACGGTGTCGAAGTTCGCGAGCGTCGTGCCCTCTTCGCCGTACGCCATGAGGAACGACGGGATAGTACGCGAGAAGCCGCGCAGATGGGCGCGCACCTTGTCCTCGATGCCCTGCTTCTCGTCCTCCTTCTTGGCTGTCTCTATCTCGCGCACCACGGTCTCGCCGGCGCTCTGCACGAGCTCTTTACGGGTGTCCTCGAGCTTCTGGGCGAGCGCTTGGAACGTCTCGGCCTTCTGCTCGTCGTACCGTTGGTTCACCTCAGCGCGCTCGGCTGCGTTGGTTGCCGCCTTGAGCTCGTCTTTGCGCAACTGCTTGATGCGGCGCGCCTGGATCTGATAATCGCCTACTTGGCGGTTGAGCTGGATGTCGGCATCTGCCTGAACCTTTCGCTCGATCTGCTGCTGCTGGCGAGGCTTGAGTTCGCTGCCGTAGCTCTCCTTGCCGGCCTGCACCAAGGGCTCGGTTACGCTCTTCTTGAAGGCTTTCTTGAGGTTGTCGAGCATCGCCCTGTCATCGTCATCGGCCTCGTGAGCCTTCGCGATGCCGTCCACGTGGCTGGAGAATTCGACGGTGATGTCGCCATAGACCTTCGGCCCGAAGATGTCCGCCGCCTTGCCAACGACCTGCTCGTCGGGAATCTCCACCTCGCCCTCGTCGTTGATCGAGAGCTCGTCGGCTGTACCCTCGTCGATCTTGACTTTGGCCTTCTCGGCGTTCTGCGCCTTGCCCTGCTCGTAGGGATCGAAGCGCTGGATGATCTCCACGACCTCTGCTGGCGCATGGAAGACGCTCGCGATGTTCTGGAACAGAAAGTTGCTCATGAAGCCGCGCTTGACTACCTCGCGGGCGTGGATGCGCCTCGGCACACTGAGCACCTGCTCGGCGTCGAGCTCGACCATCTGCCCATCGTCGTCCTCGCCGTAGACGGGGAAGAAGTTCAGCAGCTGGCGGATGTGGCGCTCGCGCGTCTTCGCGTCGCCGCCACCTTGCGCGGTTTCTCCGTACAGGTCGTTGGCGAACTGCTCGAAGATGGTGAGCGTGCGTGCGGGGTCGAAGTCGAAGACGTAGGAGTTCTCCTTGCGTGCGTAGTTGCCTCCGCCTAGGTCGAACAGGCACGGGTTCTGGCAGCGGAAGGCCGCCTGCATGTACAACGAGGGGCTCGTCATGTTCGAGAGCATGAGCACGGCGGTCCACTCGGGCACGGTGACGCCGGTGGTGAGCTGGCCCACCGACAGCGTGATGGTTTTGTCGTGGTCCTTGATCGCGCGGCGCACCTTGTCGAGCGACTTCTCGTTTTCGTCGTCGGCGTCGATCTTGCCGTCACCGGCTGCGAGCACCACCTCGTAGTCCCCGAAGATGGGGTGCTCCTGCAGTTTCTTTGCGAGGGCGCGGGCGGAGTCGACGCGGTTGAGTATCCAGAACGTGTGGCGCAGCTCGTCGCGCAGCTCGGGCGTCGAGAACGGGAACTTTTCCTGCGTGGTGAGCGCGTTGAGGAACTTGTCCACGTCATCTTCGTGTACAAAGTCACCGTTCTGCTTGGTCGAAAAGAACTCGTTGAGATCGAAGGCGAACTCGGTCTGCTCGCCATCGATCTTCATGCCGCCGCGGACCTCCTGCTCAACGATGTCGCTCATCTGGTAGGTGAGCAGGTTGAGCTTGGGGAGGTCGGCGTAGGGGTTCGGCTGCTCGGAGTCGGCGGGCCAGTCGCCCTTGGCCTGCTGTTCATCGGCATAGGTCCAGTTATAGATGGCATCATCGGCGAACTTTTCGTTGGCGATGGCCTTGAAGGGTGTACCGGAGAGGTGCAGCGTGAAGTGGCGCTTGATGTGGTCGAACGCCACGTCGGTTTTGAAGGTGTCCACGCCCTCGTGAGCCTCGTCGATGATGAGCACGTCCCAAGTGAGATCGGCCACCTCGTTGAGTTTTTTATACACGCCGCCGAAGCGGATGGAGCCTTTGAGGTCCTGAAGGCTCACGAACTCGATGAACCCCTTGGGGCCCTCCGGGTTGTTGCGAATAGCGCGCAGGTATTCCTCGCGGCTGAGGCAGTAGGGCTTGCCTGCCAAGGCGTCCACGCTGCTAATGAAGCGGTAGCCGTGCTCCAGGCCCACGAACTTCACGTAGTCGTCGTACCAGGAGTTTGCGATGGCGGGACGGTTGGTGACGATGAGCACCTTTTGCGCGTGGATGCGTAGGCACAGGTCGTAGGCAGTGAGGGTCTTGCCGAAGCGCGGCTTGGCGTTCCACAAGAACTCTCCACCGTGAGCGCCGTCCTTGTCCCAATGGGCGCGGGCGAATGCGCCCGTCTGCTCAACGGCATGCTGCTGCTCGGCGCGCAGGGTGTAGGAGGCGGAGCCGGGTGTGTCCAGCACGCCGTCGGTGTCGCGAAATTGATAGAACTGCTGGTGGGACTCCTCACCGCTGATCTTGAACCATTCCGTTTTTTGTTCGCGCTCGACGCCCTGCTTCTCCAAATACGCATGGAAGTCGGTGTCGTGGAACGTGCCTGCGCGGTGCTCCCACGTGGCGTTGCCGCTCCACTCCAGGTGCCACCGCACGTCGGCGGTGTGCGTCTGCTGCTTGATGCGTTCGCGCACGTCCTGCTCGGTGTAGCCGATCTTTGTCCAGCCGTTATGGCGGGCGATCTCGGGCGTGGTATAAGCGTAAATCTGCGGCACCGCAGGCGCGGTGGTCGCAATTATCTGGGAGATGTCGATGACCGTCATGATTAATTCATCTCCTTCACGTTGGATTCGATGAACTCGATTTCGTCATTATTAAGGCCATACTTTTTATAGAGCTGGTGATCGATGTCGGCTACGGGCTTCGACCAATCGATGTCGGAAGCGGAAGTGAAGTTCTGGAGAGGGACGTAGGCCCAAACCGCAGAGGCAGCGTGCTGAGTAACCTTAAGCGCCCCTAGCAGTGCACGCGCATACTTGGTTTTAAGGTATTTCGAAAGATTATGTGCCTCATCAACATTGTCGAATTTGCCAAAGGCCAGAAACGTATCCGTTTGCGCTGTCCCGGGCTCTCCAATAACGGTATCACTCAAAGCTTCACCATATGCTCCAGAACCCTGAGCCTCGGCAACAAAAACTTTGTAAAACGCAAGTGTATCGTTGCCATTTTCAACAATGTAATCACTTCGAATCCAGCGATACACACGCCGTCCTTCAACACGGGCGAGCACTTTTACGTAACCATCAGTCTCAACATCCATGAACGAGCGAGCAAAATCGCTGTCGCTAAAGTGTGCAGATAGAATTTTATCTTTAGTACCTTTGGTCAGAACCTTACGCGCAGCAGGGTTGTCTTTAAAAAAAGCATCTGTGTATTTGAAAGTGCCCTGGCTTCCAACAATAGTCGATAGAGGCTGAAAATCACTAGCCTTGAGCGCCTTTTCGACGAGGGAACGGTGACGCTCGTCTTTGTACATCCTTCGAATAGGCTTGAATGTTTTCTTTTCGTCGTGATAGGTGATAACAACTCCACCCTTGATATCGGTGTTAGGGAATACCTCCGCACCGTCGGGATAGTACTTAGCAATTTTAAGGTGCTCGTCTTCCAGCATTCGTTGATTGAATGCTTTAGGCGTCAAACCAGAATCGAACAGAAATCTCGCAGGGGTAATAAGTACGGTTTTCTCAGCTACACCATAAGAAGCATCCATAAAATAATTGTAAACAGGTCTTGCTCGCGTGCTTCCTTCTACGGTCTCCTGATACGGAGGGTTGCCGATCACCGCATAGAATTTCTTCTTCATGGCCGTTGCCTTGCCTTTCAATGTGGCGAACTCGAAGGGCTCACCGTTCTGCCAGTCATAAATCACACAGAGAGGAACCGTCTCCTTTGGCTCATATTTCTTGGCCTTTTCGTTTGCCGCGTCGGAAAACGCGTCATCGAACAGCGAAGACTGTACTGGTTCCGGCTTGGGCGTTTCGAATGTCCCCAGGGTCGACTTTGTCACAGCGCCCATCTTATTGGTGGGTACGGCATCGGTGAAGCCGTTCATCTGCCAGAAGTTCCAGGAAACGATCCACGCGGCTTGCTCAAGTTCGTCTTGCGCAGCGTCCGACCCCCAACGGTCGCGGAAATGCTCGGCAAACGTTTCGAGCACGTTGATGCGTGCGATGAGCAGATTGTCACCCTGATACTCGAAGCCGTAAGTCGCCCGCAGCGCGTCGAGCGCTCGACGCACCCATTCCTCGCGAGTTTTGGTCTTCTCGGTCACGACCCGCAGTTTGCGATCTAGGAAGCCCACGCGCTCGTGCACGGGCAGCTCGTCGCCCGTCACGGTGTCGTAACGTGAGCACACGAATGGTGCTTCGCCGCACGTGATCTCGAGCCGCGGTGCCTCCACGTAGGCATGCCAACCGTGCCCTTTCGACTTGGGGAATTCAATTGGCTCATTAGCGGCCGTCCATGTATTGGCGCCATCGTCTGCAATGATCTCAGTGTTGAAAACGTCGCGTCGGCCGAACCATGCCTCGTCCAGGTCGTTGTTCATCTCGTTGCACAACCACGATGGAGTGAATACTTCAGCGCGACTCTTGGTGCGCCGGGACTGTTTCTCTTCTTCCTTGGCGATGCGCGGCTTGATGATGCCGGAGTTCATGCCCGTGATCTTCTCGACGGTCATCTCGTCGTCGCCCATGTAGCCTTCGCCCAAAGTCTCGTATTCGTTGTCGGCCCATATGATATTGCGTCCCGTCGTGCGATCGCACAGCAGTGTTTTAAGAATGAAGGTTGGGTATCGACGGTAGAAGTACTCTATGAAGCTTTTGACCGACATATCATAGATTGGCTCGGCCACGGGTTACTGTCCCTTCTTCGCGAGCTCTTCGAGCATGCACGTGCGTACGAATGCCGAGAAGCCCATACCTCGGAGGGCCGCCTCCTGCTTGGCCGCGTCACGCAAGGTGTCGGGGATGTGCAGGGGCACGGAGACCTGGTCGCCGTCAACCAGGAAGCTTCTGATCTCAGTCTCGTCGGGGTTACGTTTGACGAGGTCCTTGTAACCGTCAGACATTTGTGTCCCTGTCGCTCGAAATGCAATACAAATGCATTTTCATTATTATAACGCAGCGGTACAGCGTGGCACTGGGAATAGAGGGACAGTCGATGTCCAGGCCTCATGCTAACGTACCAGACGTAGGAAACTTCCATTTGGATTCGGAGAGCAGTTTCCGCTTGAGCCGTGTTCCTGGTTTTCGAGGGGTTTGGTGTTGCCTGCTCCTCGGCGTAAAACTCGTTCTGGGCCTCCAGGATGCGGGTGGCGCCCAGATACGCTCGATGCGCCTCTCGCTTATCGACATCAGGGCTAGTATCCCCTAGGTGTCGAGCGAGACCGGCTGATCGGCCGGCGCCATGGACTCGAGCAGCTGGTCCAGGCCCCTCGCCAGCCTTTCAGCATCTGCCATCGTGGCAGGCAGCTCACGACGCTTTATCTTCTCTTCATAGTCCAACATCGGTTCGCCTCCTTCTTTCTTTCAATGCACGTGTTGCGCAGCACCGCGCGAGCACACCCCACGGCACCGTGTGCTTTTTCGTCTGCGCGACGATTGAACCGCTTGATGCGTACGGCGCACCGGGCGTGAGCGGAGAAGGATCGCGGTAAGACGAGCTGGTCGGGCCTTCGCGAAACAGCCATGGGCTGCATACCTTAGCTGGCAGCTAAGTCTCTGAGAAGTGAAAGGCGCCCCATATGGGCGCCTGTCTAGTAGCCAGAGTTGTTCGGTCGTGGTCAGAATGCTCGTCTTCCGCAGTGCTGTTGTCCGAAGTCCAGCATCTGTCGTGCGCCTTTTCTGTAGTATTTGCTGCTGCGTGTTCTGCGCGCGACCTTGCGTGCTTTTGGCATGTTGCCCCAGGCGCATCCAGACAAGTAGTACCCATCCGTTGAGACATGGACATTGCGGGAGGGCTGTCTGCGCAAGGTGGGGCGGACGAGTGGGCATCAGCTGCTCGAGAGGACCGCTCTGGCAAACGAAGTGAACGGCGAGAGGTTCTATTTGTTGCAGGACAAATCGGCGCTCAAGTAGCATGACGAGACGCATCTTTTCAAAGTTAGGTTCGATGTGGACAGGCTCGCCGAAGATCTCGACGAAGCCTTCGAGCTGCTTTCGAAAGAGGCCTCAAGGGCCGATGAGTACGGCAAGACATATTCTCCCGACCGGCTGGAGTTTAATTCCGACAAGCAAAGAAAAGACTCTTTTATAAAATGGGCCGGAATCGGGCTTTGTGTGATGATGGTCTGCTTCGGAATCTTGATACTCGTCTATTCGGTGTTTCAGATCGGCCTCTGTTCCAAGTGGTTTCTATGATACGGGAGTCGTTGAGTTGGCTGGCTTTTGTCCAAAGCGTCAACTTATGGGCAAGTCAACCAAGACTACTCACTTCGGACACCGATGACGAAGAGCCGTGACCTACGGTTTTTGAATCGCTCACAAGCCACTCGCATTTACTCACTTGCAGGCGCAGCTGCCGGCTTGCGCGCAAAATGGCGTTTGAGTTTCGAAACAGGCGTTTTCAGTGTTTTCTAGCTATGAAAGACCATCTTCTATACTTTTTGGTCCAAAAGCTAAAACTTAAGGCCCTGCGCTTGACAAGAGTTTCGAAACTGTCCTAGTTTTTGTCCACTAAGACGACGAAGCGTGTCGTCGCGTCACTCGGCGGCACGCGCTTCGAGATGGCGCGGAAACTGGGTGTAGCTGGAATGGCGGAGCAGCAGAATCACCGCTATCGAGTGGGAGTGAGCATCTGGGCCGACAAGTCATATACCGATACGTCATATAACTTGTCGGCCCATTCGATAACCTTCTAACCACTTGAACGCCGATAGCTAATAGAAAAACTCAGAAGCTGCAACTCGTCGTTTACTTTTCGATGATGGCTGCGTTGATCCGGTCAACCAGCTCACGGGGATGTTCCACTCCGAGCACCAGTCGGTCATAGCGCTCATCCTTGAGTTGGATGACAATGGGACTTTCCGGTCTGGTGACATTCCAGAATGTCTTTTCCCCGTGCTCAATGTATGTGCCGGCCCATTTACCGGGAACATGAAGGCCGGGTGAACGCAGCCCTTTGGCATCATCAAGAATGCCCGGATCCTCGCTAGCACCCAGAACATGCTCAAGCGGCACGGCCAGTTTCCCCTTGAACGACCACATCTTATCCAAGCCCTGCGGTTCAATCTCCAGCGTCCGCCCGACAATTGCCACCTTGTTGTTCATGACTTGCTTCTTTCATCATCAGACTGCAACCGAATATGTGCACGCTGCAGCAGCGTCTCGCCAAGGAGCGTGGCGATATCAAGGGCCACAGCATTAGTATCGTCAGATCCCGAGCTGGACAGCTTCGCAAGGTAATCCCAGACCAGCCCACGAACTTCAAGATCATGATCTGACAGCTCCATGAGTGCCACCAATACCAGATTGAGCACTCCCGAATCGCCCGACTCTGAATCCGTTGCATCGCGTAGCGCAGCCACGAACATGCCACGCTTGCTGCCGAAGGCACTGTAGAGACTGCCCCGGAGCAGACCCGTGGCTTTGACGAGAGCATCAATCGACGTTCCCTCATAGCCATGCTCCAGGAAAACCCCGCGGGCACGGGCAAGTACCTCATCATCATCGAAACTTCTCTTGCGACCCATGCCCATCAAGATAGCATTAGTTGACTAATCAGTCAAGAATGATAAACGGTCATTTGATGGGCGCCTTCAGCGGGCGTTCGTATTCCTGCAACTATTTCTTGGCCACTGGTTCGATTCGTGTTCCGCCCCTGCCATCCGGATTGGCCATGAGTATGCGTATCGGCTCGCCCTTCTTGACTGTGCAGAAGGTGAATTCCACGTTGGTGGCGACTCCCCATTCCCCTCTTGCGTTGAGAGCGATCATGGAGATCTCGCCGACCTTGCCGTAGCGGTTCCTCAGGAGGTCGTCAAATCCGCAGACTGCAGTATCGCAGGCCTCCTGAGGGGTCAATCCACTTCCCATCAGGGCGACGATCCGATAGGAGAGGCACCCTTTCATGATGTCTTCTCCCAGCCCGGTGGCGGCCGCATATACGCGGTATCCATGATCGGCGAGCATTCGAGCGGTTTCATACCCTATGCCGCTGGTGGCTCCAGTGACCAGCGTCACTCGATTGGTCATTTCCTCGCCCCTTTTTGACCGACATTTCCAAGAACTCTGTCTCTTACCTGTCTTTGAGGCACAGTATATGACAGCATTTCGCAGTGAGGACATAAAAAGCCAGACGAGGGCGGTCTGCCCGTCCACGTCTGGCGATGCGACTATAACGAAGACCTTATGCCTGCACCATTTCCAGCAGGAGGTTGTTCAGTTCGGCGGCCGTTGGATAAGCTTTCTGGGTGCCTCGATGCGTGACGCTGATTGCCGCATATCTGTTGGCGTGGCCCAGAGCGGTTGGCACATCCTCGCCCTGCGTGTAGTAGTGGGCGAACGAGCCGATGAAGGCATCGCCGGCGCCAGTGGTATCCACGGCTTCAACCGTGACCGCAGGCACCAGCAGCTCCTGGTCGGCGCTGACCCATAGGGCGCCCTTGCCGCCCATAGTGATAATCAGGTTGCCTACCCCACGCTTAATCAAGTTCCGTGCTGCGGTCTTGATCTCGTCCAATGTCCCTGTGGGCATTCCAGTAAGCGTTGCCAGCTCGGTCTCATTCGGCGCAAAGAAGGCCACTCTGGATACATAGTCGATGTTCAGATCGTCATTGGCTGGCGCAGGGTTCAGCAGGACCGGGACGCCGTAATTCTCTGCCAGTTCGATTGCATGGTAGTTCGTCTCCAGGGCGATCTCTTGTTGGAGAACGACCAGTTTCGATCCCTTAATCAGGTCTTTTTTGCCGTCTAAGGCGGCAGGCGTTAGCTGCTTGTTGGCGCCTTTGACGATCAGAATACGATTGTCGCCGCTGGTGTCCACAAAGATCGGCGCTACGCCGCTGCTTCCATCGGCGATGCCGATTCCCTCGGCTCTGATGCCATTGCTGCGGTAGTTCTCCAGCTGCTGTCTGCCGAATTCGTCCTTGCCGACCATGGTGATGAAATTGACATTTGAACCCAGACGGGCGGCAGCGATGGCCTGGTTGGCCCCCTTGCCGCCGAACCCCATCTCGAATTCAGGAGCTTCCACAGTCTCTCCCTCGACCGGCATGCGATCGACAAAGGTGGTCAGCTCATACATATTGGAACCGATGACAGTGATGTCAGCCATATTCTTCTTTACCTTTCCAAGCCGGTGGTTACCAGGAATGAACGCTTTTCCTGGGGCTTCAGATGGATCAGGGTGCCTGCCTTCTCAGCGGCGGCGCGGCCCTCGGGCGTGCTGGTGCCGGGCAGAGCAAAGGCCGCTACCTGCTGATCGGCGTTATAAAGGAGCCAGCGGGTGACGATGGGGAATTGCTCAGTGCTGAATCTTGTCAGGAAGTTGTGTTCGGCATCCAGGTGGAGTCGGAACTCGGCGACATCGGTAAACTTGGCCAGATTCTGGGAGAAGAAGACAATTTCAGGATCGTAGTGGCTCTCGTCGTTCAGGTCGTTGATCAGCTCGCCGCTGACCTTGAGGTCTTCATTGTAGGCCAGCCATTGCGGGGTAGGATGAACATGGGCGGGAACGGTCTGGCGCAGGCGGAAAGCACCGTCAGGCACATTTTGCTCCATATGTCCGTCATGCACGTAGGCGTAATTCATATGGCACATGTATTGCAGGGGCATGGTTTGGCAGTTGGAGAGGTTGGTGATCTCCAAGCCGATGTCGAAGAGACCGGAATCCGTGTGCAATGTTACGGATGGCCGACTCAGGTAGTGGTCGCCGAACCCCTTGACATATTCGAATTGCCCATGTATTGACATGGTCCCATCTCCGAATTCCAGCCAGGCATTGTCCATACGGCTGGTCGGAGCCTCGCCATGGAGCTGATAGTCATCCTCCGGTGCCGGTGTTCCGCCGCCAAGGAGTCCTGATGTGAACTGGAAGCAGCCGTATGTATCAGCGATGCCAGTGCCGGGCAGGGGTTGAGAGAACATGTCTTTCATTTTCAGACTGATGGAGTCGAAGACCGCATCCCAGATGATCAGGCCCATGTAGGGCAGGACGGTGAGCTGTCCGCAGGAATTCTCCAGACGGACCGCTTCAACTCCTGAAGGGTAGACGAAAGTGACGGCTTTGAAATTATCGTCCTGATAGAGGGTGAATTCGGCTGGGCCGAACATGTCATGATTGAGGTGAAGCTGTTGCATGATTGGTTTTCCTTTCATTGGTTTTGCCGAGCGCCCTCAGCTTTGAAGGCGCGCATCTTTGCTGTGGAGTAGACGCAGACGACCGCGAAGCAGACCACATCGACAAGGAAGGACAGGGACATGTTCGAGATGTCCGCGACGAATCCCTGCACTACAGGGATGAAGGCACCGCCCACAATGGACATGACGATGATGGCTCCCGCTGTTTCCGTGTGGCGTTTGTCGGTCACCGTATCCAAGGTCTCGGAGTAGATGGTGGCCCAGCAGGGTCCGAACAGTCCCGAGACAATGATGGCCGCATAGACGGCGCTCATGTTGCGCACCAGGAGGATGTAGACCAGGGCTGCCAGTCCGAACGCCGAGAACCATTGCAGGACACGAGCGGGCTGCATGGATTTCATCATGAAGTTGGCAATGACCTTGCCTACGAAGAAGGCCGCATAGCTGTAGACCATGAAAGTCGATGCCGAGCGTTCGTTGATCGAGGAATTGAGCTCCATGGCCAATCTGATGGTGAAGGACCAGACGGCCGTCTGCATTCCTACATACATGAACTCGGTGAAAATGCCCCAAAGGAAGCGGCGATTATGCGCAAGATAGACCAGAGTTTCGCCTATGCGCGCCTGAGGTTGCTGTTTGGTCGAATCCACCTTGGGCTTGCCTGAGGGGAACTGTGTCAGTGCGAAAAGCACTAGGGCGACCAGTAGAACGAAGATGATGTATTTGTAAGGCAGCAGGGTGTGTTGAAGTGCACGCTCGCCGAAGGTGATGCGGGCCTGTCCATGAAGCCCCTGCATCTGCTTTTCCAGGCTCTGGCCCGCACCGAAGATCAGGTATTTGCCCAGGAGTATGCCGGCGATGGCTCCGAGCGGGTAAAAGGTCTCAGAGATGTTAAGCCGCAGGGTGGCGTACTTCTTCGGCCCCATGAGAGAACTGAAGGTGTTGGCCGAGGTCTCGAGGAAGCTCAAGCCGCAGGCCAAGGCGAACAGGGCGATTAGGAAGAATCCGTAGGTGGCCATGCGCGAGGCTGGGAAAAAGATCGAGCACCCAATGGTATACAGCGAAAGGCCGATCATGATAGCGACCTTGTATGAGGTCTTCTTGATGATGAGTGAAGCCGGTATAGCAATCAGGAAGTAGCCAAGATAGAAGGCCGTCTGCACAAAGGCGCTGGCGACATTGGAAAGGGTGAAAATGGTTTTGAACTGAGTTATGAGTATGTCATTGAGACTGGCAGCCGCTCCCCAAAGAGGGAATAGACAGGAGAGCAGAATGTACTGGAGCATAGGCGTCCTGTCCAGGTATCCATCATCCAATTCCTGAGCATGCAGCTTGAATAGATGGAAAGAAGCTGTTGGACGCTTCTGTAAAGTTGGTGATTGCATGAACCCCTCCTTGGGTTTGCATTCGGTGGCCGCCGCGCTGCGTCCGCCGGGTATTAAGTGCCGGTCCGGGGGCGGACCCCCGGATGCCGAAGTCAGGCCTTGCCGATGATGGCCATGCTGGAGCTGGTGCCCAGCCGTTCGGCGCCTGCGTCGATTAGGGCCTCAGCCTCCTGCCGGGTATGGATGCCGCCCGCGGCCTTGATGTGAATTCTTCCGTTGACTGCTTGCTTGATGACTTCGATGTCGTGCACACTGGCGCCGCGGCTGGCAAATCCGGTGGATGTTTTGACGAAATCAGCGCCTGCGTCAGCCACCAGGGTGCTGGCCCGCGCGATCTGCTTATCGTCAAACATAGCAGTCTCGATGATGACCTTGATGACCTTTCCTGCCTGGTGGACGGCCTCGACGACCGCACGAACGTCCTTGGCGACCAGGTCTTCCCGACCACCTGCCATTTCGCCGATGTTAATCACCATATCCAGCTCATCGGCTCCGTTCGCGATGGCTTCCCGGCTTTCGGCTACCTTGCTGGCCGTGGTGTTGGCGCCCAGGGGGAAGCCGATGACGCAGGCAGTCAGGACATCTGACCCCTTGACTCGTTCATGGACGTGGGAAACCCAGTAGGGATTGACCATGACCGAATAGAAATGGTTGTTCAGGGCTTCGTCGATGACCTGGTCAATCTGCGCAAGCGTTGCGTCTGGTTTGAGCAGTGTGTGATCGATGAGGCGATTGATCTGCATGGTTGTTACCTCCTTGTGGACCTCACACTAACAGTGAATGCACAAAAGTAAAATACTAAGATGAACATATGTTCAAAAATGAATGCTCAATCGCTGGCAAGCCGTGAAGCTCTTTTGCATGTTGGTTTTGCGCGACTATGAGAAGGGAAGGTTTCATGATCAACGATGAACAGCATAGGAATCAAGCGGTCACAGTCTGTCACTGGTATTACGAAGAGGGCTTGGGCCAAAGCGCAATCGCCCGCAGACTGAACGTTTCCCGTCCTACGGTTTCGCGTCTCCTGGCCTTCGCCAGACGGGAAGGGCTTGTCCGCGTGCTCATCGCGGACCCGCAGACTGACCTGCAGTCTCTTGCCAGAAGGCTCAAAGTGGCATTCGGCCTGCGCGACGTCAGGCTTGCCTATGACTCGACCGGTGATGAAGACGTTATAAGGGGCAAACTGGGCGCGGTCACCGCAGATTACCTCGCCGAGATTGTCGGAGACCACGACCGGTTGGGCATCAGCTGGGGGAGGACTCTCAAGGCCGTAGCCGATCATCTGCGGCCCAATGAGCACAAGGATGTGTCGGTGGTTCAGCTGAAGGGGAGCGTCTCCGCATCCGACTTCAACAACTATGCCGCGGATATCGCCCTGAAATTCGGTATGGCCTTCGGCACCACCACAACAGTGCTGCCATTGCCGGTCATTTTCGACAATGCGTTGACACGGGACATTGTGCTCAAGGACCGTTTCATAGACGAGATCGTCCGTCAGGGGGACCGGACCGATATCGCCGTGTTTACCTGCGGAACCGTTCGTGACGATACCATGCTCTTCAAGCTAGGATATCTTTCTCGCAGGGAGATCGCTATGTTGCAGCATAAGGCTGTCGGCGATGTGCTTTCACGATTTATAGTTGCCGACGGCTCCATTGCGGATGACAGCATTGATGCGAGAACGGTGGGGATACAGCTTTATCGGCTGCGCAAGAAGCCTTACTCCATATTGGTGGCGGGAGGGCCTTCCAAGCTAGCATCCATGCGGGCGGCGCTTCTAGGCGGTTATGCCAATGTGCTGATCACGGATTCGCAGGCTGCCATGCGGCTGCTTGAAGGATGAGCGACCCTATATGCAGTCGACTGAATTGTGCCGTCTGCCATAGGCTCTTTGGATGCCTGTCGCGTCAGGAGCATGGAAGCGATTGGTCAAATAATGGTCGCGTTCATAGGATTGCCGAAACTTCGCTGTACGCTTGGTGACAATGCTGATTGTAGATTCCGCAGGAGGTTTCAGCATGCAGGGCACACGATTTACCTATTGGTGGCACGGATTCGATCTGTGACGCCGCGTGCCTTGTAGGAACGGTTGCATGGATCGGAACCCACCGGCCCTGCAGTCGTCGACAGCATTTCCCGTGCATCGTCACCGCATAGTCGGTAGGGCAGCACCAGCGACAATGGTTGCAGTAACCGCATGGGAAAGGACAAGCCAATGACATTGGCGGATCATATGAATGCCAGGGTCAAAGCTCTGGCACCGAGTGACATTCTCGGGTTCAACAAAGAGATCGCCGGAATCGACGGCATCGTGAAGCTGACCCTTGGGGAGCCGGACTTCTTTACGCCCGAGCACGTCAAGCAGGCGGGCATCCAGGCCATCCAAGACAACCGGAGTCATTACACCGAAAGTCGTGGCATGCCCAGTCTTCGTAAGGCAGCAGCCGACTATCTTCGCGCCAAGTACGAGCTGGACTACGACCCTAACACGCAAATGGTGATTACTGCCGGGGCCACCGGAGGCATCTTCTCGGGTCTGACCGCCATGATCAACCCGGGCGACACGGTCATTCTGCCCACGCCTATCTTCCCGCTCTACATTCCTATTGCTCAGCTGAGCGGCGCCAAGACCGTTTTCGTCGACACCTCTGATGACGATTTCATTCTCAAACCTGACAAGCTGGAGGCTGCCGTCGAAAACAGTGAAGGCCCGGTCAAGGCCCTAGTGCTCAACTATCCAACCAATCCCACCGGCGTGACCTATGCCCGCGAGGATCTGGAAGCTCTGGCCCAGGTGGCGCGCAAACACGGCTTCTTCGTGCTCAGTGATGAGATCTACGCCGAGCTGACCTATCAGGGCACTCATGTCTCCATGGGCACCATCCTGCCCGAGCAGACGGTCGTTCTTAGCGGGGTTTCCAAGTCCCATGCCATGACTGGATGGCGGGTCGGCATCGCCGCTGGCCCCGCAGATGTCATTGACCAGATCGGCAAGGTCAATGAGTTCACTATCACTTCAGTGACCACCAACGCCCAGTATGCGGCCCAGGAGGCTCTGACCAAGGGCATGAATGACACGGATCCGATGCGCGAGGCCTATCGCAAGCGGCGGGACTATCTGGTCAAGGCCCTGCCCGAGGTCGGTCTGGATGTCATTGATCCCAAGGGCGCCTTCTATATCTTCGCCCGGCTGCCGGAGGGCATGCGGGACAGCTGGAGCTTCGTCTACGACCTGGCTCGAAAGGCCAAGGTGGCGGTAATCCCCGGAGCAAGCTTCGGACCTGGGGGAGAAGGCTACGTCCGCATCTCCTATGCGGCCTCCATGGAGGATCTACACACTGCCGTGGAGCGAATTGGCGACTATATGCGCGAAAATCGTGGCTGATTGCTCCGGCTATCCATTCGCTAATCATCATCTGACAACCATCAATGAAGACAGTTATTAAGGAAAAGCAAAAATGACCAGTATTCTCATGTATTCAGTACGCCCCGACGAGCAGGAGGCCATTCAGGCCTGGGCCCAAGCCAATGACGTTCAGGTGGATACCACCGACCGCGATCTAGGAATGAAAACCGTGGACATGATCAAGGGATACGACGGCATCGTCATCCAGCAGCATGCTGCTCTGTCCGAACCAGAACTCTACCAGCGGCTCAAGGAATATGGACTCAAGCAGCTGACCCTGCGGATCACTGGGTATGACATCGTCAATCTGCAGGCTGCCCGGGATAACGGGCTGGTCGTCACCAACGTGCCTGCCTACTCGCCCCGGTCGGTCTCGGAATTGGTCCTGGCCCAGGTCATGCGTCTGGTTCGGCATCTGGGGGAGGCCAGCGCTCGCGAGGCCAAGGACGACTATACCTGGGACGGGCTTCAGGCCCACGAGATCCACAACCTGACTGTGGGGATCATCGGAGCCGGCAAGATCGGATCGGCCGTGGCCAGGATCTTCCGTGCCTTGGGCTCCACTGTGATTGCCGACGATCCTGTTCACCGCCCTGAGCTGGCAGACACCCTGGATTATGTGGATCTGCCTACTCTTCTGAAGCGGGCCGACATCGTCACCGTCCATACGCCACTGGACGAGACCACCCATCATCTGATCAACGCGCAGGCCCTGGATGCCATGAAGTCCTCGGCCTTCCTGATCAATGCGGCCCGCGGTCCCATTGTGGACACGCCGGCTCTGATTGAGGCCCTGCAGACCAAGTCCATCGCCGGTGCCGCTATCGACACCATCGAGGGGGAGGCCGGCATCTTCGAAAAGGATCTGAGCGGGACCAAGGTCGATAACCAGGCCCTGGAGATCCTCAAGGCTATGCCCAACGTCGAGGTTTCGCCTCATATCGGCTTCTACACTGATGCCGCCGTGACTGCCATGGTCAATATCTCCCTGAACGACGTGAAGACCGTCTTGGAGGGCGGCATCAGCGAGCATCAGGTGGACTGACCCTCTTATTGCAGCGACCCGAACCGGGGCCGACCTACTCAGGCTGGATTCTGAGCAAAGGCGATGGTGCCCTGGTCCGGGTCCATGCTTTCCACGATGGCCAGGGACTTGAGGTTGTAGCCCTCTTTGCGCAGGGTACGGCCGCCCTCCTGGAAGCCCTTCTCCACGGCGATGCCGATGCCCTCTACGATGACCTTGGCGTCATGGCAGATGTCGATCAGACCGTGCAGGGCATTGCCCTTGGCTAGAAAGTCGTCAAGGATCAGCACATGCTCGCCCTCATTGAGGAAGCGCTTGGCCACGATGACGGGATACTCCCGTTGCTTGGTGAAGGAGTATATCCGGGCCGTGTACTGGTCGCCGTCAAGGTTGATGGACTGGGTCTTCTTGGCGAAGACCACCGGAACGTCGCCGAAGTGGCGGGCGGCTAGGCAGGCGATGCCGATGCCGGATGCTTCGATGGTGAGAATCTTGTCAATACGGTGACCTGCGAACAGGCGGGCCCATTCGGCGCCCATGTGGTCGAAGAGCCGCACGTCGCACTGATGGTTGAGGAAGGCGTCCACCTTGAGTACATTGCCAGGCTTGACCGTGCCCTGGCAGCGGATTCGCTCCTCAAGTTCCTGCATGTCATTGTCCTTGTCGTCATGAAAGCGGGGCCCCTATGGTCCCTACGGATAGAAACCAACATAACCCGGTTCTGCGACCGTCGCCAGGCTGGCCTGATCCGCCAGGTTTCACCTCCAGCGGATTGGAGTGTCTTCCTGGCGTGTCAGCCCGTCAATCCAAGGATTCAAGGTCCTGACTGTTACAGTGAAAATCGACCGCAATGGTCACGCATCGTCGCGATGCGTTAAAGGACCTAAGGAGGACCATATGGGGATTCTGGATGATGCAAAGGATGCCATGAAGTCTGCCGGCGAGAAGATTTCCGACGTCGCAGGCGATGTAAAGGACACGGTTATGGACAAGGCATCCGATGCCAAGGACGCCGTTGCCGACAAGCTGGGCGATGCCAAGGACGCTGCCCAGGACAAGATGGGCGACGCCAAGGACGCCGCCTCCGACAAGATGGAC
Organism: Bifidobacterium asteroides; assembly: GCF_003202695.1. Classification (GTDB taxonomy): domain Bacteria; phylum Actinomycetota; class Actinomycetes; order Actinomycetales; family Bifidobacteriaceae; genus Bombiscardovia; species Bombiscardovia asteroides_G. The sequence goes on along the minus strand of NZ_QGLL01000006.1, from coordinate 501,397 downwards.
CAGGCCAAGGCCGATGTCAAGGTCGGCAAGGCCAAGGCTGAGCAGGGCGCCACCGAGGCTGTCAACAACGCCAAGGACCAAATGCGCAACTGACTGGGTCATCTCGACTTCCCGACTCATCCCCGTTCGCTTTCCCTCTCAAAAGCGGACGGGGTCTTTTATGCCTGCCGTTATGTCAGTCGGCAAATCTGTGCGCCAGGGTCGATGACACCGCATTGTGGTAGAAATAATTGTTTGCCGGGTGCGCGCCATCCGGCCTGTGACGGTGACCGAGACCAGATGGCAAGAGGTGGCTTGTGAACGAGGAACCGGACTTGATCCAGCGCAGCGCTAAGGAGCTGCTCAAGGGGCTCAACGATCGTCAGGCCGAGGCGGTTCAATACCAGGGACCGGCCCTGCTGATCGGGGCAGGGGCCGGTTCGGGCAAGACTAGGGTGCTGACCCGCAGGATCGCTTGGATCCTCAGCCAGTTCGGCGCTTGGCCCAGCCAGATACTGGCCATCACCTTCACGAATAAGGCGGCATCCGAGATGCGCGAACGCCTGCGCAGGCTGATCGGTCCCGTAGCCGACCGCATGTGGGTGTCCACCTTCCATTCGGCCTGCGTGCGCATTCTGAGGCGGGATGGCAAGGAGATCGGGCTGGGATCAGGCTTCACCATCTATGACACTGCCGATTCCGAGCGCCTGATCAAGCTGATCGGCAAGGATCTCGACATCGATCTGAAACGCTACACCCCCAGAAACATTCTCAGCCATATATCTGATTACAAGAACAACCTGCAGGACTGGCGCACGCAGCTGCAGGAGTACGCCCCCGACTACCGGCCTGGGCAGCGCGGCCAGCAGATCACCGCCCGTTTCGGCAACGAGGAAGAGCTCTACTCCGTGGTCTACGCCGAGTACGAGCATCGGCTGGCTCAGGCCAACGCCGTCGATTTCGACGATCTGATCGTGCGCACGGTCCAGCTGCTCCAGCAGTCCCCAACGGTGGCACAGTACTACCACCATCGCTTCCGCTACCTGCTGGTGGACGAGTACCAGGACACCAACCATGCCCAGTACGTGCTCATGCGCGAGCTGGCCGGTGCTGATGCCGACAAGCAGGATCAGGCCTGGATCACCGTGGTGGGGGATTCGGACCAGTCCATCTATGCCTTCCGAGGGGCCGACATCAGCAACATCAGGGACTTCGAGAAGGACTTCCCCGGAGCCCGGACCATCCTCCTGGAGCAGAACTACCGCTCAACCCAGACCATTCTTGACGCAGCCAATGCCATCATCGTCAAGAACGAGGGCCGCAAGCCCAAGAAGCTCTGGACTGCACTGGGCAAAGGGGAGCCCATCGTGGGCTATGCCGCCGACAACGCACAGCAGGAGGCTGCTTGGATCGCCACCGAGATCGCCCGGCTGCGCAGCGAGGAGGGCATTCCATACTCCGACATGGCCATCATGTACCGGGCCAACGCCCAGTCCCGTGCCTTGGAGGAGGGGCTGATCAACGCAGGCCTGCCTTATCAGCTGGTGGGCGGGACCCGCTTTTATGAGCGCAAGGAGATCAAGGACGCCCTGGCCTACCTGCACGCCATCGCCAACCCCCAGGATGACGTGAACATGCGGAGGATACTCAATGTGCCTAAGCGTGGCCTGGCCGCGCGCGCCGAGGCTGCGGCTACCTCCTATGCGGATCTGCATCATGTCTCCTTCTGGGAGGGGGTGCAGCATATCGAGGAGGTGCCCGGGGCTTCCACGCTCATGGTCAAGCGAATGAAGGCCTTCAGGGATCTGATTGCTTCCCTGACCGACTTTGCTGCAGAGCACGGTACCAAGCCATCGCAGATCGTTGAGAAGGTGCTGGAGGAATCCGGCATGCTGGACGAGCTTCGCAAGTCGGTGGATCCCCAGGATGCCTCCCGGCTGGAGAACCTTGGCCAGTTGCAGTCCGTGGCCGCCGAGTTCGAGCAGAAGACGCCAGACGCTACGCTTGCTGGCTTCCTGGAGACCACGGCACTGGTGGCCGATTCGGACCAGCTGCCAGGACTGGGCGACGACTCGGGCAAGGTGACGCTGATGACCCTGCACACAGCCAAGGGTCTGGAGTATCCGGTGGTCTTCCTGACCGGCATGGAGCAAGGAACCTTCCCTCACTCCCGCTGCCTGGAGGATGCCGATGAGATGCAGGAGGAGCGCCGACTGGCCTACGTGGGCGTGACCCGCGCCAAGCGTCGACTCTACCTGACCCGGGCGGCCGTACGTTCCCAATGGGGGCAGGTCAATGATATGCTGCCCAGCCAGTTTCTGGACGACATCCCTGACGAGTTGATCGACTGGAAACGTCGGCAGGCCGGAAGCGAGCGGATGCGCGCAGGCTGGGACCTGGGGGACGACGAGGACGAATTCGGCGGCTTTGAGGATGTAAGCGATGGCCGTGCGTTTGGTCATCAGACTCTCGGCGGATCCGGTTTTGGCTTTAGCTCTGGTCGCAATGGGTATGGGCGCTCGCGGACATCCTCGCCGCGGTCGTTCGGATCATCGGGTTACAGCTCCCGCAGAGGCGGCGGTTCTTGGTCTTCCGACAGTTTCTCCTCAAGAAACGGAAAAGTCACGACCAGGCGCAGCACAGCGAGCTCGTCGTCATCCGCACACGCTGGCAAAGCCTCAGCCCAGCCTCAGTCGAACGGACTGTCCATAGAGGACTTCTCCCTGGGTGACAGGGTGGCCCATGACCAGTATGGCCTGGGCAAGGTGGTCGATATTCAGGACAAGGGGCACAATTCGGTTCTGACCGTGGACTTTGGCTCCGAGGGGACAAAGAGGCTGATGCTGCGCTTGGCGCCAATCGAAAAGCTATGAACGTTCAAGACCAGGCGCTAGTCAAGAAGCCGGATCGCAGAAGCTGCATGCTCACGACTCATGCGAGGAGAGCCATTCCACGGCCAACTGGGTGCGGTTGGCCAGGTTGGTCTTGGTCAGGATGGCGGAGATGTGATTACGAACGGTGCCCTCGCTGAGGTAGAGACGTCTGGCAATGGCCTGGTTATCGAGTCCGTCGGCAACCAGAGTGACGATTTCACGTTCGCGGTCTGTCAGAGTTTGGAAGCGCCGGGGAACAGGCTCAGCTGGGTTCTTTTGTGTCTGCTCGTCCTGCTTGACAATTGACAGATTAGCTACAGCCTCAGCTCCAAGAACCGTCTGCCCTGCCATGACGGCTTGAAGGGCCGGAACCACTGAAGCCACGTCCTGCTTGATCACATAGCCCTTGGCTCCCAAGGCCAAGGCGCGGGAAACATAGTCCTTGTCCGCGAAGGTCGTCAGAAAAAGCACGCGGGCAGTTGAATCCATGGCGATGATGCGCTCTGCCGATTCCAGGCCATTCATGCCAGGCATCTGCACATCGAGCAGCAGCACGTCAGGCCTCCCGCCGGGAGCCTGAAAACAATCCAAGGCTGACTGGCCGTCATTGGCGGTCCAGAGCACGTCTGCAGCGCCGGTTGCGGTCAGAATCGTTGACAGGGACGAGCAGACGATCGGATCGTCATCAGCGATAGCGACTTTCATGCCATGACCTGCCCATTCTTTACATGCTCAGCTGCGCTGTGGTCTGACCAGGGTTCCTTGGGCAAGGATACGAAGACCTTCCATCCTTGCTGGTTGGGGCCGCTGTTGGCTGTGCCTCCCAAAGCCCTGGCCCTGGCCTCCATGTCGGCCAGCCCCATGCCTCGTCGGAGCTCTGACCCATGCTTACGTTCATTGCTTGGTGTTAAGTGCGAGCTGTGGGGCTGCGCTTGCTGAATTCCGCCGTCATCCTGCACGACCAATTGCCAGAAGGCCGGGAGGTCACGCAGAATAATCTGTGCTGACCGAGCTGAAGAATGGCGGACCGTATTGGTAAGGGCCTCGCGAATAATGGTGGCCAAACAGCGACACACGGGTGCAGGTGCTGCCTCAATGCCGTTGTTCAGATCGACCTGCAGCTGCCCCATAGAAGCCTCGGAGCCGGCATCCTCCATTTGGGATGCGAAGTCGGTGCCCTCATCCTCCAAGTCATGCACCGAACGACGTATTGTGGTCATGGCCTCGTCCAAGGTCTTGCCGACATCATCCAGTATCTGCTCGGTACTCTGATCGCCTTTGCTCTGCGCAACCACCCGGCCAGCCTGGATCTGCATGATGGCACGGGTGAGCCGGTGGCCCACATTGTCATGAATATCTCGGGCGATCCTGGTCCGCTCGGCTAAGTGCGCCATCCGGGTCGCCTGGGCTCTCTTCTCGTCCAGGTCGTTGATACGGCTGTGCAGTTGGCGAATCCGGTAGCGCTCGGTGTCTTCAATCTGCCATACATGCTCCTTAGCCTCCGCCAGGCGGGCGCATGCGAGTCCGCCGCCATGCGCCAGTGCTGATGTCAGCAAAGCCAGCAGGGCATAGCGTCGGGTGAGGCCTCTGACCAATACAAGGTCGGTGACGGCAGGTATCAGCCAAAAGAATGCCGGCAGCAGGGTCAAGAGCAGCATGGGCCAGGCCGGCTCATGGTTCTTCTTTCTTGGAAGAATGACTGCCATGGTCCGAGAGTCTTTCATGCCGGCTGATCCGGTTGCCGGGACCATGGCTCCGAATCCAACTCCCGCCTCAAAGGCCAGGGCCGGGAAAAAGAAAAGCCAGTCCGGTATGAACGTTGCCAAAAGCGACACCAGAGCGCCACCCCACATGGAACCTGGCGCTGGCAGCATCCATTCGCACAGGGCTCCTGCGGCTACTGAGGCCAGGAGGCCGGCGATCAGGGTTCCTGAAACCCCTGAACCATACCATGATCCGCATAAGGTCCCCAGACCAAGCAGGACCAGCCAGCCAGCAATCCTGCCCATGAATGTCTCCTTGCCCTGCTGCTCTTACTGTTGCCAATAGTAATTGGCGGACTACCCGTTCCTGCGTCTATCCGCAGGCAGTGGCACCCATGACAAATGCCATAGTTCTGATTTGTGCATCCACAATATTGATGACGACTGTCATGGTGTTGGGCCAGTCCTAGCTGGGATGATGGAGTCATGAACAGTTCACGTGAGCAAGAGCCTGCCTTGAAGGTCGGCGCACTGGTGAAGCGCTACGGTGACATGGTGGCCTTGGACCACTTCGATATGGAAGTCAATCAAGGCGAGGTTTTCGGACTGCTCGGCCCCAATGGCTCAGGAAAATCAACCGCCATCAACTGCATACTGGCCCTGCTCAGCTTTGAATCGGGGACGGTTCGGATTTTCGGGCAGGAGATGACCTCGACCTCCTACGATCTTAAAAGTCATATCGGGGTGGTTCCACAGAATGTGGCTGTCTTCAATGAACTAAGCGTGCAGGAGAACATCGACTATTTTTGCTCCCTCTATGTGCCCAGGAAGACCGACCGCAAGGACTTGGTCGAGCAAGCCATCGACTTCGTGGGGCTGGGCGACTTCCGCAAGTTCCGTCCCGGCAAACTGTCAGGCGGTCTGCTGCGCAGGCTCAACATTGCTTGCGGCATCGCCCACCAGCCTGACCTCATCTTCTTCGACGAACCCACCGTCGCCGTTGACCCCCAGAGCCGCAATGCCATCCTGGAGGGCATCGAACGGCTGAATGCCCAGGGAGCCACCGTGGTCTACACCAGCCATTACATGGAGGAGGTGGAGCAGATCTGTACGCGGATCATGATCATGGACCATGGTCGTCAAATTGCCCTGGGCACCGCCGAGGAGCTCAAGGGCATGGTAGAGGCCGGCGAGCAGATCACCGTTGAGACTCTGGATCTGCAGGAGTCCACACTGGCCAGGATCCGTGCCCTGACTCTGGCTCAGTCCGTCGACTATGACGGCAAGGAACTGGTCATCCATTGCCGGCAGGGCGAACACAACCTGCAGGATGTGCTGACGGTCCTGGAATCCACCCGGACCAGCTACGGCCACCTGACCAGCCGCCCGCCATCCCTCAACGACGTGTTCCTGGAACTGACCGGCAAGGAACTGCGCGACTGAGCGCGGTCCCTAGGCTCAATTGCCGTAAGGAGCGCTTTATTTATGTGGAACTCATTCCTGATCAACGTCAAGACCTCGATACGCAACACCTCCTCCCTCTTCTGGGTCCTGGCCTTTCCAGTCATTCTGGCCGCTCTGGTGCTGGGCATCATGGGCAACCTGCAAGACAGCTACACTGCCGAGGCACAACATTTCTCCATAGTCTCGGACGCTAGCTGGAAAGCCAGCCCAGGCGCTGACGAGCTGGTTTCATCACTATCGGAGAAACCCAAGGCAGGATCCGACGGCACTCAGCTGCTTATCCCGACGATAGTGGCTTCCAGGGGCGAAGCGAACACGCGTCTGGATACCCGGAAGGATATCGGCTACCTGTACGCGGGTTCTGACGGATTAATCAACATGGTCCTGTCTGACCGCGAAGCCGCCAACATCCAATCCGATGCAACCGCCTCCGAAGGCATAGCGGTCTCCATTCTTTCCGCCTCGCTGAGCAGCTTCAACCAGGCGAACTCCGCAAGGGCAGCCATTGCCTCGCCAGGCAACCAAATTCTGCTGCAATCCGGCAAACAGGCCTACACCAAGCAAATCCGCCTGACGCACATCCGTCCTTCGATGACTGCGCCCTACTTCTTCGCCGTGCTTGCTATGGCCTGCCTTATCGGAGCCAGCACCGCAGCTGAGATGATTGCCAGGACTCAGCCCAACCTTTCAGCCCTGGGAGCCCGAAGGGCCAGTTCTCCCAGCCCTAAGTGGCGGCAGGCAGCGGGCGCCTTCCTGGCCTCCTGGCTCATCTCAGCAGTCAGCCTCCTGGTCGCCTACGTCTTCGTCCGCACAGTCTGCGGCGTGCAAACAGGTGGTCGTGACCCGATAGCACTCATAGCCATCGCCGTGGGCACCTTTATGGCTACCGCCTTCGGCTCTATGATGGGCGCGATTCCTAAACTCCCCACCGAAACGAAGGTTGGCCTGGTCATAGGCATCGACTGCACCCTGAGTACCTTTATCGGCCTCTACGGCAGCATGACTATGGACCTCAACAATGCCATACAGGAGCATGCTCCTATCCTCCACATGATCAACCCAGTAAAACAGGTCTCCAATCTCTTCTACGACATCGTCTACTACGACAGCCTGGGGCCTTTCGCCCGCACTTGCGGCATCCTGGCCATTATGGCCGCCATCTTCCTGACCGCCTGTGGTCTGCTTCTAAGGAAACAACGGTATGAATACTTGTAAAACAGCACTGCGCGTCATTTGGGCGCATAAGTTCTATCTCCTCCTGTATTTGGTGGGCATGAGCCTGATCATGATTGTCGTCGGTTCCACGAATATGCAGGCTGCGGTACGGGCCAATGCCTCAAGCTCGGTTGGGCGCTTTGAACCCGCACGTGCGAAGATAGTCGTCATCAACCGGGACTGCGGTAACCAGGCTGGTTGCGAGCTGGGCCAGGGTTTGGAGCGGTATCTGGGCGGGTCGGCTCAATTGGTGACAGTCGAAGATAAGCCTCAGACCCTGCAGGATGCCAATGTATCTGGTAAAAGCGATTTGACCGTTATCATCCCAGCCGGATATGGCCAACGGTTCCTTGAGGCGCTTGAAGACACTGCTACCCAAGTTCACAGCGGCGATAAGACGCATGGTTTCCCTAAAGTTGAAACGGCTGCCTCCTATAATTCCAGCCGTGGCAGTCTGGCACAATTGCAGGTGGACAGTTATTTTGATGCTTTTCGTACAGCTTTGCTGACAGGTCTTGGCCAAAACGGTTCGATGGATTTGCATTCATCCGCAGCGGTAAAGGATGCGGCTACCTATGTAGTAGCCCACTGTGTCAGCGACCAGCTACGTGTGGGCATCCATGCCAGCCCAAAGGATGACGATGGAGCCCTGTTGAAAGGCTTCGCCATGACAGTCGGCCTGGCTGCCTTTCCCTTGATGACGGCACTGACGGTCTGCGTTGCCACGCTCTTCGGAGCCTTCAGTTCTCCTGATCGGCATCGACGCCTGCTTGCCTCTCCAATGCAATCAAGCAGTCTGAATGGGCAGGAGCTTATGGCAGCCCTCATTCTGGCAGCCATTTCCTGGACATACTATGCGTCACTTGTTGTCTTCAGCATGGCGGCATCAGGGGTGTCCTTGGCTTCACTGGGCTGGGGGAGGGTGCTGCTGAGCTTTGGCGCTATGCTGATATTCGCTGTTTCTGCGGCATCATTTGGATTCATGCTTGCTCAGTTCAACCCCTCCTCTTCTCTCATAAACTCCGTGGGAGTCACCTTTGGCCTAGTGGTTATGTTCACTTCCGGGTCAAGTTCCGGCGGCCCTTTGCCTCCGGTCATGCAGACCATCGGCAAACTGACCCCAGGCTGGTGGTACAACACCGCTGTTCAATCAATTATGGATTCAAACGCAGCAGCCCTGGCTTCTTGGGGTCTTCCGCTGACGGTGGTTGCCTTGTTTGCTCTGGCCTATGCCTGTGCTGGTCTCATGGTCTCACGTCTGACGCGCACCCGGGTCACCCTGGTCGCTCCTGTCAGTTCCGACCCGAGTATGATCGGATAGCTTTCCTGCATTCATATCATTTTCAGGCAGACCTCTCGCTGTCTAATCTGTCAACGGTTTTGTTTTCGATAATCTACCGAATATAAAAAAATTTTGGATAATAAAGCCATCTGAAGCTTTGATAGCGCCAAAACCAATGCAGCACGATTGAATAAGTGAATGATATGAATATGCTCGTTATTCAAGGATCACCCTATGAAGGCAGTTTCAGCCATACCGACGCCCAGGCTTATGCACAAGCTGCCCGACGTAAGGGCCGCACGGTCGAAATGATCGACCTCAGCCAGGAAGGCTTCGACCCGGTGCTGCGCTATGGCTACGCCAAGCACATGGAGGACGAATCAGCGCCTAAGCGTTATCAAAGCATGGTCGCCTGAGCCGATCATCCGGTCTTTGTCTTCCCCATTTGGCGGGCAGGTGAACCGGCCATTCTCAAGGGCTGGCTTGATAGGGTGGTCACGCCACAATTTGCCTACCGATATGAGAGCAGACTTAACTCGCGGGGGCTGCTCAAAGGCAAGACGGCGCAAATTATCAGCAGCAGCCATGGGCCGGCCTTCGTATCCAAGATGTATGGTTCCACCGTGACCCGATGGAAGCATTCCATCCTAAAATTCTGTGGCGTTAAATTCACTGGGGCAAGCATTCTGGGCTGTATCGACTCGAAAGTTGATACAGCTGAACGCCGCGAAGCCTTCACGCAGAAGATATGCAATACAGTGCTTTCAGCAGAGTAAAGCCCGTCAGCCTTATTAAGATGCTTTTGCGTCGATGTCGCTCAACGTCGGTGCGGCATTCAAAGGGCATCCACCATGCCAGTCATTCGTCCGGCTTCATGGCCAGCTTGGCAATCAGACATGTCATCAGCGTCACTATGACCACCCCGGTGATGATCACGGGCATGTGGCAGTGATCGATCAGAGGACCGAAGGCAGCCTGTCCCAGCGGAATCGCGCACATGCATAGACTGTTGGTCAGCCCTATTACTTTGCCTATCAGCATTGCAGGGGTATGAATCTGCTCATAGGACAGGGAAGTGATGTTGACCGTCTGCACCATTCCCGCAGCCAGAGCCATGCATCCAGCTACCAGGGCGAAGAGGACATATGTAGGCGAATGCAATAGCAGTCCTGCCGCAATTGGCAGAAGTGCCAGGGCGCTGCCCGAGAGCAGCATGGGTATCCGTTGCAGATAGAACCAGCCTGGACGGAGGGACACCAGGATGGCTCCAAGCAGGCTTCCGCAGGCCAGTATTCCTTCGGCCAGCCCCTGCATGGCATTGCTCAGACCCAGCGTGCGCGTGACCATATAAGGTAGGGCCACGTTGATGTAGGAGGCAAAGATCAAGTTGGCCGCCAGGCTGAGTCCTATGACCACTTTGAGATTGGTATGCCTAATCAGGAATTGTGCCGCTGCTTTGGTGTCCGCGGCCAGATGGCTCACCAGTGCTCTTGGGCCTTGTGAGGGGCCCCGTGATGGTTCGGGAATCCTGACGGCGATTCTGATCCAGACGGCAGAAAGGAGACAGACCGAGGCGGCGACCCCGACCACTTGCATGATTCCGAAGAATCCCATGACCATGCCGGCCAATACTGGTCCGATCATTCCTACCAAGGAGATCGCCTGCGAAACCAGGGCTGATGCACGGGTCAGATCTTTTCTGTCCACCAGACAGTGAAGAGCTGCCTGCACCGTTGGGCTGTAACAGGCTCTGTAGGCATTGATCAGCATCATGCAGGCCACGGTCAAAAAAACTGGGTCGATCTTGTGGCTTATCAGGATGTACAAGAAGGCGGTCAGTGCTGTCAGAATGTCCAGCACCGCCATGGTGGACTGCTTGTGCAGGCGGTCGGCCAGAGCTCCGCCCAGGGGTGTCAGGAGAATGGATGGAAGGACAGCCAGAGCGGATGCCATGCCATAGAGGGATGCCGATCCTGAGATGTTGAGCAGGTGAAGCGGAAGGGCGAAGACCAAGCATGTTTGCCCTAGATTGGAGAGAATCTCAGTCGTCAAAAGAGCAATGAATGGCAGTGTCAGCAGGCCCTTGTTCCTGGAGTGGCCCATGCTTGAGGCCTGGTCGTGAGCAGGCGGGTTCATATACTGCCTTCGCTTTCGGGCTTTTCCTTGTTGTTGTCCTCGGCATTGGTGCCGAAGGAGGCCAGCAGGTCGGAGAATCCCTGGTCGTGCAGGGGGATGCCCAGGCCCTGCATGATCGAGAAAAAGCAAGCGGCTCTGGCGCGCAGCTCCGTCTGCGTGCCCCGGCGAAAGAAGGGCAGCAGCCACATGTTGGCTAGCAGGCGGAAAACCTCGGCGGTTTGTTCGACATGGTCTACATGCAGTGAACCGTCCTGATTGCCCTGTTTGAATAGGTCGACAAAGTCGTCCCGCTCATCCACCAAGGCGGTGAATTCCATGCCGAGCATCTTGGGATTGGCCTTTGGGTTGAATTTACGGAACATCAGATCCGCAGCCTCCAGTCTCTTTCGTGCTCGCTCAGGGGAGAAGAGCGACTGCAGCTGCTCCAAAGCCGTGCCTTGTCCCGATGGGGTTTGGGCCTTGTTGTTCGTCTCGCTTATGGTCTTCATCAACCTATTGGCCACAGCATCGAAGAGGTCTTCCTTTGACCGGAAGTGATGGTAGACGGCTCCCTTGCTTAATCCTCCTGTTGCATCGATGATGTCCTGCATGCTGGTCTTGTCGTAGCCTTGGCTGGTGAAGAGCTCGGTGGCGGCTTTGATGATTCGCTCCAGCGTCAGCTCGGGGTGTGTATTGCGGGCCATGTTCGCCTTCCTTGCAGATCTCGGAGATGGGTCGTCGTTGATCGGTTGGGTGAGTCTGCCATTCTTGCCTCAATATCATACCGACCGTTGGTATGAATATACCATAACATACTTGTACTTGCAGGTCGGGTATATGTGGTTTAATAAATACTTGGTTTGCGCATTTGTGCGCAAATCTATCTGGAGTCTCAGCCCATCAATGGGTCGGCGGTCGCAAGGCCGTTCGTGCATGGCACGGTGAAGCATTGGAGAGGCCTGACTCGACGGTTTTGGCCGTCTTCGTTCAGATAACGACAGAAGCAAGTAAGGATTGCATCAATGACTAACATTCAGCGTGCGCGTCGCCAGGTCCGCCTGTCGCGCGCCTTGGGCATTGCCTTGACTCCCAAGGCCCAGCGCTTGTTCGAGAAGCGCCCCTATGGCCCCGGCGAGCACGGACGCAGCCGCCGTCGCACCGAATCCGATTACGCCGTCCGTCTGCGCGAGAAGCAAAGGCTGCGCGCTCAGTACGGCGTTTCCGAGAAGCAGCTGCGCGCCGCCTATGAGCGGGGCACCCACGAGTCCGGCCAGACCGGTGCCGCCATGCTCCGCGAGCTGGAGTCCCGCCTGGACAACCTGGTTCTGCGCGCCGGCATCGCCCGCACCACCGCCCAGGCCCGTCAGTACGTGGTCCACCGCCATATCCTGGTCGACGGCAACATCGTGGACCGGCCATCCTACAGGGTCAAGCCCGGCCAGACCATCCAGGTCAAGCCCAAGAGCCAGACCATGGTGCCTTTCCAGATCGCCGCCGAAGGCGTCCACCGGGATGTGCTGCCCGCGGTTCCCGGCTACCTGGACGTGGACCTGGCTTCCCTGAAGGCCAGCCTGGTTCGCAAGCCCGAGCCGGAGGAGATCCCGGTTCAGATCAACATCCAGTACGTGGTCGAGTTCTACGCTCGCTGACCGCCTGCGACTTTGGGGCCCCGGTTCGTCCGGGGCCTTTTGCATGTCAGGATCTGCCGCCCTTGCTGGGGTAGGGGTGAGATAATAGAGGCATGCTGCTCCATCTATATGCTGTCCGCCATGGGCAGACTTATTTCAATCGCTACAACCGTCTCCAGGGATGGTCCAACTCGCCGCTTACCTCCTCGGGTCTGGAGGATGCCGATCGCGCAGGCCACAAGCTCAGCCAGGTGAGTTTTGCCGCCGCCTACTGCTCGGATACCACTCGGGCTCAGGAGACGGTCCGCAGGATCCTGGCCCGGAACCAGTCGGAGAAGAAGCCGGAGCCGGTCAGCGACAGTCACTTCCGCGAGCAGTTCTACGGCTACTTCGAGGGGCAGGACATGGCCATGGCCTGGTGGGCTGCAGGCGCTCCCCATGGAGCGGGCACCTACCAGCAGATTGTGGACCGGTTCGGTTTGGCTGCCACCAGGGACTTCCTCAAGCAGGCTGATCCCTTTGGAGATGCTGAGTCTGACAGTGAGTACTGGACGCGGATTGCAGGCGGACTCTCTCTGATTGCAGCCAACGCGGACCTGAAGAATGATGACCGCGTCCTGCTGATCTCGCACGGCAACACCCTGCTCAGTTTGGTCAACCGCTTCGGCGGCGGGCGCTACGACACCAGCAGCCGCCCTAGCAACGGAAGCGTCACCATATTCGACTTCGATACGGATGCTCCCTTCGATCGCGCCCTGCAGGTCCGGTCCTTCAATCGTTGAATCGGCGTCAACCGGCCGGTCATGGCCTGGACTGATAGATGGCGCGTGCTAGCGTAGTCCCCAGTATCGTACCAATGGAAGAGAGGTAGCAGATGGACGTAGGACAGATTGCCGGCCTGATAGCGGCCATTGCCTTCGCTATCCTGGCGGGGTTTCTGATCTATCCCCTGATTCGTCTGGGGAAGCTCTTCGATCAGCTGGCGCAGACCATCAAGCAAACGGGCGAACATGTTGTGCCCACTCTGGACGAGTCCGCCAGCACGGTCACCCAGCTCAACCAGACCCTGACTGACGTCAATCGCATCTCCGCAGCGGCTTCGACGACGGCAGGCAACGTAGGTGCCCTGACTGACCTGTACGGATCAATGCTGGGCAAGCCGGTCATCAAAGTGGCAGCCTTCCTGTATGCCATGCGCAAGACGATCTCGTCATTCCTTTCAGGAGGCCGCGACCGCGCCGAATCCAAGTCCTTAACAGCGAAAAAGGCCAATGATGGTCAAGGGAACGAGGGGAGGACCCGCTGATGTTCAAACGGATCTTCTGGCTGGGACTGGGCGTCACAGCAGGCGTGGTCCTGGTCACCAAGGCCGAGGCCTATGTGAGGGCCAATACCCCCAAGCGTGCGAGAGAATTCGTGCTGGGCGAGGATCAGGACCAGGTAGCCTCCCGGACCCTATCCGGCCTGGTGCGCCAGTTCACCCAAACAATGCACCAGCGGCAGGACGAGCTGGACCGCCGCTATCTGTACCGTTTCCAGGGCTGAGCCTGGGGCGGACAGGCCAGTACAAAGAGGCCTGGCCGGTGTAAAATCAGCATATTCAGCTATGAGTCCGAAGCGCGGGCGACTTGTTCGCGCCTCGGACAACCGAGTCATTTGGACAGCCCGTATCCCGTCGGCGTTCACCGGGTCTGAAGGAGCGAAAGCAGCATGCGCACATCGGAAATCGCCAAGCGTTTCCTCGATTATTTCCAAGGCAAGGATCATCTGGTGGTTCCCTCCGCCTCCTTGATCTCGCCCAATCCCACCACGCTCTTCACCATCGCCGGCATGGTCCCCTTCATCCCCTACCTGCTGGGGGAGCAGACCCCTCCCAAAAGCCGCATGGCCAGCAACCAGAAGTGCGTGCGCACCCTGGACATCGACGAGGTGGGCAAGACCACACGTCACGGCACCTTCTTCCAGATGCTGGGCAATTTCTCATTTGGGGACTACTTCAAAGAGGAGGCCATCCACTATGCCTGGGACCTGCTGACCAAGCCCCAGGACCAGGGCGGCTACGGCTTCGACCCCGAAACGATCTGGGTCACCACCTACACCGACGATGACGAGGCTCGCTCCCTGTGGAAGAACGAGGGCTTCGACCCCGAGCACATGGAAATTCTGGGCATGGAGGACAACTTCTGGACCACTGGCGGCCCCGGCCCCGGAGGCCCCTGCTCCGAGATCTATGTGGACCGCGGGCCTGCATACGGCAAGGAGGGCGGTCCCTCGGCCGACGAGAACCGATACATCGAAATCTGGGATCTGGTCTTCGAGAACTACGAGGTGGACAACGTCCGTTCTAAGACCGACCTGCACATCGTGGGCGAGCTGGAGCACAAGAACATCGACACCGGTGCCGGACTTGAGCGGCTGGCCTACCTGCTCCAAGGCAAGCAGAACATCTATGAGACCGACGAGGTCTACCCCGTCATCCGGGCAGCCGAGAGCCTGTCTGGACGGCACTACGGCGATGACGCCCAGGATGACGTGCGCTTCCGTGTGGTGGCAGACCATGTCCGCTCGGCCCTGATGATCATGAGCGACGGCGTCCGCCCCAGCAACGTCGGTCGTGGCTATGTGCTGCGTCGTCTTCTGCGCCGCACGATTCGCTCCATGAAGATGCTGGGCGTGGATCAGGAGGTCCTGCCCCAGCTCTTCCCGGTCTCCAAGGAGGCCATGTCGCCCAGTTACCCTGAGCTGAACAACACCTTCTCCGAGGTGGCCGAATCGGCCTATGGCGAGGAGCTGGCCTTCCGCCGGACACTGGACAAGGGAACCACCATTCTGGACACAGCTGTAAGCAAGGCCAAGAGCGGGAAGGGCGAACCTGAGGTGTCCGGCAAGGATGCCTTCACACTGCACGACACGTATGGCTTCCCCATCGAACTGACCCTGGAGATGGCCGCCGAGCAGGGCGTCAAGGTGGACCAGGACGAGTTCCGAAAGCTCATGAACGAGCAGAAGGCCAGGGCCCGCGCCGATGCCATGAAGAAGCGGCACAACGTGGATCTGAGCGTTTACGATGATATGCGCAAGAGCCTGGACGAGCCTCAGATCTTTCTGGGCTACACCGACTTCTCCAGCCGGTCGACCGTCCTGGGCATCATCCAGGAGGGCAAGGGGGCGGTTCCGGTTGCCAAGGCACCTGCCCAGGTTGAGGTGATTTTGGATCGCACGCCCTTCTACGCAGAGGCCGGCGGTCAGCTGGCCGACCAAGGGGAGATATTGACCGACGATGGGGCCGTCCTGGAGGTAGATGACGTGCAGAAGCCCATCAAGGGACTGACCATCCACCGCTGTCGTCTGACCGAGGGAACGCTGACCTTGCAGGCTACGGCCACGGCCACCATTGACAGGAACCGGCGCGGAGCTATTGCTCGCTCGCACACTGCCACGCACATGGTACACAAGGCCCTGCGCGAGGAGCTGGGCCCCCAGGCCACGCAGCGCGGTTCCGAGGATGCGCCCAACAGGCTGCGCTTCGACTTCCAGTGGTCGCAGGCCCCCAGCCGTCAGGCTATGGATGCGGTGGAGGCCCGTGTCAATGACCGGTTGCGCGACAACCTGGCCGTGACCACGCAGGAAATGAAGTACGACGATGCCATCGCTCTGGGCGCCATGCACCTGTTCGGGGAGAAGTACGGGGACGTGGTTCGTGTGGTCTCCATCGGCGAAGACGGTTGGAGCCGAGAGCTCTGCGGAGGAACCCACGTGGATCACGTGGGCAAGATCGGCGCGGTCTCCATCATGTCCGAAGCCTCGGTGGGCACTGGTGTTCGTCGTGTGGATGCCGTGGTGGGCCAGGGGGCCTACGAATACAACGCCCGTGAGCATGCGCTGGTCTCTCAGCTTTCCGACAAGCTCAACGCTCGCCCTGACGAGCTTGAATCCAGGATTTCGGCCCTGCTGGCCAAGCTCAAGGAGTCCGACCGCCGACTGGCGGCCACCTATGAGCAGCAGATGGCCCAGGCTGTGCCTGAACTGGCCAATCAGGCCCTGCATGCCCCAGGCGAGGTCAAGATCGCCTCTCGGAATATGGGGCATTTCGGCTCGGTCGATGCACTGCGCAAGACGGTGACCGACCTGCGTGCCCGCATGGGTGAGGAATACCCGGTCGTGGTCGCTCTGGCCGGTGTCAGCGAGGGTGACAAGCCTGTCATCTTCGTGGCCACAAACCAGGCAGCTCGTGATCGTGGTTTCAGGGCTGGCGACCTGGTCAGGACGGCCTCCAAGGTTCTGGGCGGCGGTGGCGGCGGAAAGCCTGACTTTGCCCAGGGCGGGGGCCAGGATGCCTCGGCCATTGATCGGTCCTTGAAAGCTCTGAGTGATCAGGTCCGAGAGGGCTGAGCTTCCTGTGCGATCACATACAGCCGTATGGCTGGGGGTGGACCTTGGCGAAGCCAGGGTGGGCCTGGCCCTGTCGGACCCGGAGCTGACCCTGGCATTTCCCGCAGGCAACATCAGGGTTCAAGGCGACTACTTTCAGGCCCTCGACCAGGTGGAGGACCTGATTATGGACAAAAGCGTGTCCAGAGTCGTAGTCGGATACCCTCTGCTCTTGAGCGGTCAGACTGGTCGCAGCGCCAAAAAGGCGTCCCGTTGGGTGCGCGCCCTGACTATCCGCCTTCAGGAGGCCGCACAGGATGCTGACGTTGCCCCAGAGCAGGTGCCCAGTGTAGTATTGCGAGACGAACGACTGACGACCGTCAGCGCCCATCGTCAGCTGTATGATGCCCGCGTGGATGGGCGAAGACATCGTCCCGTAGTCGATCAGCAGTCCGCTGTTGTGCTGTTGCAGTCGGCCCTGGACGATCAACGTGCCGACAAGGAGTGGTAATTGGCCGACGACATGCAGGACTTCTTCCAGGACAAGATCCAGTGGGTGGACGATGGGCAACCCCTGGTTTCCGCTAAACCGCCGCGTCCTCCTCATTCGCGGCGCGAGATGCGCCGTAGACGCGAAAGGCGCAAGCGTCGCAAGCGGATCATGATGGTGATCATCGCTTTGGCTGTTGTGCTGGCCGCTTCCTGTACGGTGATTCTGGTAGGTGGGTTGCGTCATGGCACCCCTAGGATCGTAGCCACCAAGGAGGTCGCCCCTGACTATCCAGGCCCCGGTGGACAGCCCTTGGAGTTTACGGTAGAGAGCGGCCAGGGGGCTGATCAGGTGGGTGCCAATCTAGTCAAGGCTGGTGTGGTCAAGTCCACTGCGGCCTTCCTGCATGCCGTTGCCAGCACTCAGTCCGAATCCAGGTTGATGCCCGGCACCTTCGATCTGCGTCTGCGAATGAAGGCCTCTGACGTGGTGGCCATTCTGACCGACCGGAACAAGGCCGGAGGCTTCCTGCAGGTGCGGGCCGGGGAGCGGGTCCGCGATGTGATCGCCACGGCCGTCCAGCTTTCCGGGGTTCCACAGAGCGAATTCGATGCCCTGATCCAGGCCAAGGGTGAGGGCATCCTTCCCCAGGAGGCCCAGGGTAACTTCGAAGGGTGGCTGCAGCCTGGCGAATACGACGTGCGCAAGGCTGGGTCAGCCAAGGTCATATTGACAGATCTTGTCTCCAAGCGAATAGAGCGGCTGGACCTGCTCGGCGTGCCAGGAGGCCAGGATCGGCAGAACATCCTCAACACGGCCTCCATCATTGAGGCCGAGGTCAACAAGTCTGAATACTACAGCAAGGTGGCCCAGGTCATCCACAACCGACTGGACAAAGGAATGCCCCTGGGCATGGACAGCACTGTGGCTTACTCCAACAATGTCTCCGCCTTGAAGCTGACCGATGCCATGCTGCAGAACACAAACGACCCTTACAACACCAGAGTCCACCAGGGTCTGCCCCCAGGGCCAATCGGCAGCCCGGGCGATGAGGCCATCCAAGCGGTCATGCACCCTGAGTCGGGCGACTGGCTCTATTTCGTAACTGTCAACATGGACACCGGAGAGACTAGATTTAGCGACAATCAGGATCAATTCAACCGCGATGTCAAAGAATACAAAGCGTGGCAATCTCAGCACAACCAGCAGAGCCAATAGCGCCTCTTCATGAATCTCCTTGTCGGTCAGGCGTCGGGCGGGTCTTAGACGGCGTCAACGATCAAGGCCGCTACTGCCCCGGCGAGGATGACCGGGACGTAGGCCAGCGTGAGAGGGCTGCTTGTTCTTGCAGATGCGCGGCGACGAGCCAACCAGAGCAAGGCGAGGGCAATCAGCCCCAGTAGCCCCATCATGAACCACCAGATCAGGATGGTTGTCCATCCAAGAACGGATAGGCTCAGAGCTATCAGACCTGTGGCCGTCACGTCGCCCAGACCAAGGGCACCAGGTCGGACCAGGGCCAGCAAGAGCTGAAGGCCTGCAGATGCCAGAGTCAGCAGCAGGCACTGCACAAGCAATATTGGTTGAGCCCGAATCACCGAAAAGACCAGCAGGGTCACGGTCTGCAGCATCAGTCCGAAGATCACCAGAAGACGAGGGACTCGCCGGGAGCGGATGTCAATCAGGGCCAACAGGAGGGCGGTCAGCAGTCCCGGCACTGGGATGAGGTAGACCATCTTCTAAGATAATCACAGGTAGCCCTAACCTGGCAAACGAGGAACGAACGAGGAGCTTGAATATGTTGCGCTGGCAGACGGCGGGGGAATCCCATGGAGAGGCTTTGGTGGCTATGATGGAGGGCCTGCCCGCCGGGGTCGCCGTGTCCACAAAGGATATTGAATCGGCTCTGGCCCGCCGTCGACTGGGCTATGGTCGTGGGGCCAGGATGGGTTTTGAGCAGGATCGTGTGCGACTGCTGACTGGGGTCAGGCATGGGCGGACGCTCGGCTCGCCGGTGGCCATGGAGATCGGCAACACGGAGTGGCCCAAATGGGAGCGAATCATGAGCGTGGAAGAGCTGCCTGCCGATCAGGAGCCTCCGACGACTGGTCGCAACGCCCCCCTTACCAGGCCCAGGCCCGGCCACGCTGATCTGACTGGTATGCGCAAGTATGGGTTTACGGATGCGCGTCCGGTCCTTGAGCGTTCCTCGGCCAGGGAGACCGCATCCAGGGTGGCCTTAGGATCAGTGGCTGCTGACTTTCTGCAGCAGGCTCTGGGCATACGAACCGTCTCCCATGTCGTCTCCATAGCCGGGATCGGCCTGGAGGGGCATGAAGTCGTGCCTGGCCCTGAGGATGGAGCCGCCCTGGATGTCTCGCCGGTCAGGACCTTGGACAAGGATGCCGAGAAGCGGATGATGGCCAGGATCGACCAGATCAAGAAGGACGGAGACACCGCCGGAGGCGTCTTCGAGGTCATCGCTTATGGTGTGCCTGCAGGTCTCGGCACGTATGTGGAGGATGACCGACGTCTGGATGCTGCCCTGGCCAGTGCCTTCATGAGCATTCAGGCCATCAAGGGTGTGGAGATCGGCGACGGATTCAGCGAGGCTGATCGTCCTGGCTCACAGGCCCATGATGAGATGGAGCCGGGCCTGGACGGTACGATCCGCAGGCTCAGCAATCACGCAGGCGGCCTGGAAGGCGGCATGTCCAACGGCCAGCCGATCAGGGTAAGAGCCGCCATGAAGCCCATCTCCTCGGTCCCTCGGGCCCTGCGCACAGTGGATGTGGCCACCGGTCTGCCTGCCCAGGCTATCCATCAGCGCTCAGACGTGACTGCCGTTCCTGCCGCCGCAGTGATTGGTGAAGCCATGATGAACCTGACCCTGGCGCGCTTCGCCTTGGAAAAGTTCGGCGGCGACTCGCTCGACGAAGTTCAACGCAACGCCCAAGCCTACCTCCAGTCCTGGCCTGAGCATCTGCGGTGAGGGGCGGATCGCATGATTGAAAGCAGCAGCATGCCCAAGGCCGTCGTCATCGGCATGCCCGGTGCAGGCAAGACCCGTCTGGGCAGGGAGACAGCCGCCCTGATCAAGGCGCCTTTTAGGGATACGGACCAGTGCGTTGAGAAAGAGGCAGGCCGATCAGTCAGCGAGATCTTCGACACCCGGGGCGAACAGGCTTTCCGAGATATGGAAACCCGAGCGGTCCTCGAGCTGCTGAAGGACTTTTCCGGTGGCATCCTGTCCTTGGGAGGAGGTGCTCCCATGAGCATCGAGGTCTTCCAAGCACTGCAGGATTATCGGCGGGCAGGTGGCGCTGTAGTCTACTTGCAGATCGACCCGGAGGAGGGGATCAGCCGAGCGGCTCGGTCGGATCATCGTCCACTCCTTCGCGGTGGTGCGTCAGAACGCTGGATGGCTCTCTATCGTGAACGTCGCAGCGTCTACCAGGATCTAGCAACTATTACCCTAAAATCCAGGAACACCACCCCTCATGCCCTGGCCAGACGATTGGCCGATGCCTTGACTGAGCGGGTGGTTCACGTCAGCGGGCCTGACCCATACGATGTGAGGATCGGCGCAGGGGTGACCGGGCGACTGCATGAGTTGCTTGGAGACCAGACTATGAGGGTGGCCCTGATTCACACCCAGCCGGTTCAGCGGCATTCCGACCATGCCCGGGCCCTGCTGCGCCAGGCTGGTTACCAGGTGTTGGATCTGACCATTCCCGACGCGGAGGCCGGTAAGACCATCCAGGTCAGTCAGAGCATTTGGGAGCGCCTGTCTACTGAAGGCTTTACCCGTTCCGATGCAGTCGTAGGCCTGGGGGGGGGAGCAGCTACTGATCAGGCCGGGTTCATTGCCGCTACCTGGATGCGGGGCATTCACTATGTGAACTGCCCTACTTCCCTGCTGGCCATGGTCGATGCGTCCACCGGAGGCAAAACCGGCATCAACCTGGAGCAGGGCAAGAATCTGGTCGGCAGCTTCTATACCCCTGTCGGCGTCCTCGCAGATCTGCGCACCCTGCGTACCCTGCCCAACGATATCTTTGTAGAGGGCTTGGGCGAGGTGGCCAAGTCCGGTTTCATCATGGATGGGGGCATCCTGCGTGAGCTGGAGGAGCGGGCCGACTCCCTGCGTGCTTTCGACGGACAGGAGTCCGACCAGTGGTTGGGCACGGTGGTCCAGGATCTGATCGAGCGTACGGTCGAGGTCAAGGCCCGGCACGTCTCGGTGGACCTCAAGGAGTCCGGCTTGCGGGAGTTTCTCAACTACGGCCACACCTTGGGCCACGCCATCGAGAAGATCGAACACTTCACTTGGCGGCATGGCCAGGCCGTATCCGTGGGCATGGTCTTCGCAGCCGAGCTGGCAAGGATCACCGGCCATCTGGATCAGGAGGCGGTCGACTATCATCGGCAGCTTCTCTCTTCTCTGGGCCTTAGGACATGGTGGGATGGGGGAGATTTCGACCAGGTGCTGGCTCTTATGCATCGGGACAAAAAGGCCCGAGGCAACAAGTTGCGGTTTATCATTCTTGATGGGTTGGGCAAACCCACCCACCTGGACGATCCGCCGGTCTCGGCGCTCAAGGAGGCCTTCCAGGCCATACGCAAGGAGGAATGACAGATGGCGGATGCCGACAAGGGCAGGCAGAAGGTTCTGGTGGTCAACGGACCCAACCTGGGTCGGCTGGGCGTGCGCGATCCTGATGTCTA
Source organism: Bifidobacterium asteroides (assembly GCF_003202695.1). Lineage (GTDB taxonomy): Bacteria > Actinomycetota > Actinomycetes > Actinomycetales > Bifidobacteriaceae > Bombiscardovia > Bombiscardovia asteroides_G. Next base: position 479,549 of record NZ_QGLL01000006.1, on the reverse strand, counting down.
TGGCCGTCAGGATCTGGCGACTCTCGCCCGGGACTGCGAACATTGGGGTCTGCAGTTGGGCTTGGATGCTCAGGTGCTGCAATCGGACGACGAGGGCCAGGTCATCCGTTGGATGCACCAGGCCGTGGACCAGAGCAGCGCAGTGGTGCTCAACCCGGCTGCCTTCACTCACTACAGTTATGGGCTTGCCGATGCTGCCGTTCAGGTCACACAGGCAGGGCTGCCGCTGATGGAGGTCCATATTTCCAATCCCTCATCCAGAGAGGCCTTCCGTCGGCGCAGCGTCATCTCGCCAGTGGCTACCGGCACCATCACCGGCATGGGCTTCTACGGATACCGGCTGGCCTTGGAAGCAGTAGCCCATCTGCTGGAGTCCGCATGAGCGACAGCGGAGAGACCAGTAAAAAACTCTTCGCACCGCCCACGGCTATCCTTGTCCGCGGGGCCAGGGTTCACAACCTGCGCGATCTGAATGTAGATATCCCCCTGAATCGCCTGGTTGGGATCGCTGGGGTCTCGGGCTCCGGAAAATCCTCCTTGGCTCTGGGAGTCCTTTATGCAGAAGGTTCCCGCCGTTACCTGGAATCCTTGTCTACCTACACCAGGAGGCGGATGACTCAGGTTCAGCGTCCTCAGGTGGACTCGGTACGCTTCCTGCCGCCAGCCTTGGCTCTGCGTCAACGGCCGGGCGTTGGCGGCATGCGTTCCACCTTCGGCACCGCCACTGAGCTGCTCAATGTGCTCCGGCTGATGTTCTCCCGGCTGTCCAGCCATGTCTGTCCCAATGGCCATCGCCAGGAGCCTACCCTGGCTGTGGCTGCCGAGATGCCCATCACCTGCCCGATCTGCGGAGCAAAGGTGGTGCCTCCCAGCGCCGAGGAGCTTGCCTTCAACTCTCTGGGAGCCTGCCCCACCTGCCAGGGAACCGGAACCGTGCGTGAGGTGGACGATGCCACCCTGGTCCCCGATGACAGCCTGACTATCGATCAGGGGGCAGTGGTGCCGTGGCGGACCTTCGGCTTCAACGTTCAGCCCGACATCGTGCGCGAGTTCGGAGTCCGCACCGATGTGCCTTGGCGGGACTTGACTGATAGGGAACGGAAGATCGTCTTCGAAGGGCCGGCCGAGAAGAAGCACATCACCATCACCTCGGTCAAGGGGGTCCACGAGCTGGACTTCACATTCCGCAATGCCCGCCTGACTGTGACCGAGGAGCTCAAAAGGGCCAACGATGACAAACGCCTAGCCAAAGTTGCCAAGTTCCTGACCGAAAGGACCTGTCCTGATTGCAAGGGCACACGGCTCAACCAGCGGGCGCGCCTGCCTGAGATCAACGGGGACAACCTGGCCAAGGTCACCTCCTGGCCCCTGGATCGCGTGCTGGACTGGGGACGAAAGCTGCCGCCCACATTGCCTGAAGCTTTGCAGCCCATGGCCTCAGCCTTATGCAGGACTCTGGCAGAGATGGGCAGGCGTCTGATACAGCTGGGACTGAGCTATCTGACCCTGGACCGTTCCAGCGCATCTCTTTCCACAGGCGAGCGGCAGCGGGCCCAGCTGGCTAGGGCTGTACGCAATGAGACCACCGGCGTGCTCTATGTGCTGGATGAGCCCTCAACTGGCCTGCATCCGGCAAACCTGGAGGGGCTGATAGGGGTCATGCGCGATCTGTTGGCCGACGGCAATTCCGTGGTCTTTGTCGACCATGACGTCAAGGTTTTGGCATCAGCCGACGATCTTATCGAAATGGGCCCCGGAGCAGGGGAACGCGGCGGCAGGATCCTGGCACAGGGAGCTCCTGAGCGGATCGCCGCCGATCCGGACTCGCGCATCGCTGGTTTTCTGGATGGACATGAGCCTGTTCTGACGCGGGACCGGCATCCCTTGCCTGCCGAGAATGAATGGATCCGTATGCAGGCAGGACCCATTCACACGGTCCGCCCGCTGGATCTGGCCATTCCTCGTGGCTGCATGACGGCTGTGACCGGGGTATCCGGTTCCGGCAAGACCACTATGATCCTGGAGTCTCTGGTTCCGGCCCTCCAGACCTGTATTCAGGGCAATCCAATGCCCAAGCACGTACACAGCCTGGATTCGGCGGGCATCGACAGGGTTCGCCTGGTGGACTCCTCGCCCATTGGCATCAATGTGCGCTCCACGGTGGCCACCTACTCGGGGCTGATGGACCGGTTGCGCCGTCTCTTCGCGGCCACTGAACGAGCGGAAAAGGACAAGCTGGGAATCTCGGCTTTCTCCTATAACACCGGATCCCTGCGCTGCCCCCAGTGCGACGGTACAGGCCAAATCAGCCTGGATGTGCAGTTCCTGCCCGACATCCCCATCACCTGTCCCAGCTGCCATGGTCGACGGTACCGTCCGGAGGCCGAGCATTACCGACTGTCCACGCCGTCCCACCCGGAGCCGCTGAGCCTGCCTGATCTGCTGGCCATGGAGGTGGGCCGGGCCTTGGAAGTCTTCGCACAGAGCCGCGAGTACACGGCCATCCGCAGAGGCCTGCAGACCTTGAAGGATCTGGGATTGGACTACCTGACCCTGGGGGAGGACACTCCCTCCCTTTCTGGCGGGGAGGCCCAGCGGCTGAAGCTTTCCAACGAGCTGGGCCGCACACAGAGTGGCTCCATGTTCGTTCTGGACGAGCCCACCACCGGCTTGCACCCCTTGGATGTGCGCGTCCTGATCGGAGTGCTGGAGCGCCTGGTCAGCAAAGGGGCTACTGTGGTCTTCATCGAACATGATCTGGACATGATCGCCAACGCCGACCATGTGGTCGATATGGGCCCGGGCGGCGGCGATCGAGGCGGAAGAATCGTGGCACAGGGCGACCCTGAATCCGTAGCTCGTAACCCGGATTCGGTGACCGGCCGCTACCTGGCTGAACACCTACATCTCAAGCGAGTCTGAATCCGTCCGCCCCCTCGAGTGTTGGTCGGTTTCTGGTCGCTCCCGTCTGATAGGCTGAAGTTCCATGGTCAGAGAACATGGAAATTCGCAAGGGCATATCACCAAACACATTTTCGTCACCGGCGGCGTGGTCTCTTCATTGGGCAAGGGACTGACGGCATCCTCTCTGGGCCGACTGCTGAGAAGCCGCGGGATTCGCGTTCTTCAACAGAAGCTGGATCCCTACATCAACGTCGATCCGGGAACCATGAACCCCTTCCAGCACGGCGAGGTCTACGTGACCGAGGATGGGGCCGAAACCGATCTGGACATCGGCCACTATGAGCGTTTCACCGACGTCTTCCTCTCCCAGAAGGCCAACGTGACCACCGGCCAGATCTACCAGTCCGTTCTGCGCAAGGAGCGTGCGGGGGAGTACCTGGGCCAGTGCGTCCAGGTCATTCCTCACGTGACCAACGAGATCAAGAGTCGTATGCGGGCCCAGGCCGGCGACGACGTGGATGTGATCATCACCGAGATCGGTGGGACTGTGGGCGATATCGAGTCCCAGCCCTTCATGGAGGCCGCCCGCGAGGTTCGGCGGGACATAGGCCCGGACAACTGCATGTTCGTCCATGTCTCCCTGGTTCCCTACGTGGCCGCCGCACACGAGCTCAAGACCAAGCCCACCCAGCACTCGGTCATGGCCCTGCGCCAGCTGGGCATTGCCCCCGATGCCCTGGTGCTGCGCTCGGACCGGCCGCTCAACCAGGCCATCAAGGACAAAATCTCCCTCATGTGCGACGTGGATGCCGAGGGTGTGGTCAACTGCGTGGATGCGCCCAGCATCTACGACGTGCCCAAGATCCTCTACAAGGAGGGTCTGGACGCCTATGTGGTGCGCAAGCTGGGTCTGCCCTTCCACGATGTGGACTGGAACGAGTGGGAGGACCTGCTCGACAGAGTCCACAATCCCCGTACCAAGGTGGCTATTGCCATCGTGGGCAAGTACATCGACCTGCCTGATGCCTACCTGTCGGTCATCGAGGCTTTGAAGGCCGGCGGCTTCGGCAATCGGTCGCAAGTGCAGGTCAAGCTGGTTGCTGCCGACACCTGCGAGACCATGGACGGCGCCCGCAGGGCCTTGGAGGATGTCGACGGCATCGTGGTCCCCGGTGGCTTCGGCATCCGTGGCATCGAAGGCAAGATCGGCGCCCTGCGCTACGCCCGCGAGACCGGCTTGCCCGCACTGGGACTCTGCCTGGGTCTGCAGTCCATGGTCATCGAATTCGCCCGCCACGTTCTGGGGCTGGAGGATGCCAACTCCTCGGAGTTCGAGCCTGACTGTGAAAACCCGGTCATTGCCACCATGGAGGAGCAGAAGGACATTGTGGCCGGCCATGGTGACATGGGTCATACCATGCGCCTGGGTGCCTACCCTGCAGTGCTCAAGCCTGACTCCCTGGTAGCCCGGCTCTACGGCTCTACTGAGATCTCCGAGCGCCACCGTCACCGTTACGAGGTCAACGTGGCCTACAAGGAGCGGCTGGACAAGGCCGGTCTGCACATTTCGGGCACTAGCCCGGACGGGCAGCTGACCGAGTTCGTGGAGCTTTCCCAGGACCAGCACCCCTTCTATGTGGGCACCCAGGCCCACCCGGAGTTCAAGTCCCGGCCCACCAAGCCGCATCCTCTCTTCGCCGGCCTGGTCAAGGCCAGCCTGGAGCATGGAGGCCAGGAGGCGGCCTGAGGTCAATTCGTTTTCAAAAACGTTCGCTATGATCGCCCGTTTCCCTCTTATAGGGAAGCGGGCGATTGTCCGTCTCGGCGCTGCTGTTAAGAGGGCTGGCTGAATTCCTTAGAGAGCGTAAGCCAGGCTCTGGCGGTTCACTACTGTCCCGGTTATCCTGTAATGGTGTGATCGGCCGCATATGGCGGCCGTGCGTGTGTTAGGAGGTCTCAGCTCGTGGATAGCACCTCGCAGCGGACAGACACATCGAGGGATGTGGAAATGAGCCAGTACGTGGCCGACCGCTCCCGCGTCAACGAAGAAAAAATCAAACAGGACGACCAGATCATCTCCGAGTTCGGCGACTATACCTATGGCTGGCATGATTCCGATGACGCTGGGCGCGATGCCCACAAGGGCATCGATGAGGACGTGGTTAGGGCCATCTCGGCCGACAAGGGCGAGCCTGACTGGATGCTGCAGATGCGGCTTAAGGGCTATCGGGCCTTCATGGAAAAGCCCATGCCCAAGTGGGGCGTGGATTTAAGCGGGTTTGATGCCGACGACTTCAAGTACTATGTCAAGCCCTTGAAGGAGCAGGCCAAGGACTGGAAGGATCTGCCCGACGACATCCGCACCACCTACGACAGGCTGGGTATTCCCGAGGCCGAGAAGAAGCGGCTGGTCTCCGGCGTGGCCGCTCAGTATGAGTCCGAGGTCATTTACAACTCCATTCGTGAAGACCTGCGCAAGCAGGGAGTCATCTTTCTGGATACGGACACAGCCCTGAAAGAGTACCCAGACCTCTTCCGTAAGTACTTCGCCACCGTTATTCCTCCGGACGACAACAAGTTCGCCGCCCTGAACACAGCGGCCTGGTCGGGCGGCTCCTTCGTCTATGTGCCCAAGGGTGTCCATGTGGATATCCCTCTGCAGGCCTATTTCCGCATCAACACGCCTAACATGGGGCAGTTCGAGCGCACGCTGATCATCGCCGACGAGGGCTCGTACGTCCACTATGTGGAGGGCTGCACGGCCCCCATCTACTCCACTGACTCCCTGCATGCGGCCAATGTGGAGATCGTGGTCGAGCCCCACGCCCGCGTGCGCTACACCACGGTGCAGAACTGGTCCAACAACGTCTACAACCTGGTCACCCAGCGTGCCTATGTACGCGAGGGCGGGACCATGGAGTGGGTTGACGGCAACATCGGGTCCAAGGCCACCATGAAGTACCCGGCCTGCATCCTGGCCGAGCCTTACGCCAAGGCCGAGACTCTTTCCTTGGGCTTCGCCGGCAAGGGACAGTACCAGGACACGGGCGCCAAGATGATCCATCTGGCACCTCACACCTCCTCCACCATCGTCTCCAAGTCCATCTCCCGCAATGGGGGAAGGGCCGCATACCGAGGCCTGGTCAAGATCATCAAGGGCGCCGAGAAGTCCTCTTCCTCGGTTGTCTGCGATGCCCTGCTGGTGGACGACTACTCCCGCTCCGACACCTATCCTCATGTGGACGTTCGCGAGGACGACGTTTCGATGGCTCACGAAGCCACCGTCTCCAAGGTCTCCGAAGACCAGCTCTTCTATCTGATGAGCCGTGGTCTGGAGGAGAAGGAAGCCATGGGCATGATTGTGCGCGGGTTCGTGGAGCCCATCTCCCGGCAGCTGCCTATGGAGTACGCGTTGGAACTCAACCGCTTGGTCGAATTGCAGATGGAGGGTTCGGTAGGCTGATGTCACAGAAGAGCGAAATAACCATTCCGCACGCGGATCCCGAAGATCCGTATGCATTCCCGGCCACCATGCCGTCCAGCGCCGACAAGGAGCCCCGATCCTTCAATCCCGACGACTTCCCCATGCCCACGCGCAAGCAGGATGACTGGCGATTCACCCCCATCGACCGGATGGAGGAGTTCTTCACCGTTTTCAAGCCCAGCGGTCTGACCAAGGTTTCGGTCACCATGATCGACGGGTCCGAACCGCCAGCAGAGCAGGTCAGCTTCAGCCAGATTCCTATGGACCAGGCTCCCTGCGGCACTGTCCTCAAGCCCAGCGATCGAGCGGCTGCCGTGGAGTGGGCGAGCGGCAAGCAGGCGACTGTAGTCAATCTCAAAGGCACTCTGGATCAGCCTGTGCTGGTCCGTGTCAATGGCGGCGGTCCTGAACTTGATGCCTTCCACCTGGTCATCAAGGCAGAGGCGGGCACCAAGGCCGATCTGGTGGTTGAGCACCAGGGCCAGGCACGCCTTGCAGAAGGGGTTGAAATCGATATTGGCGACAATTCGCAGATGTCGACCACCTTTATTCAAGAATGGGACAAGGGCAGCAAGCATATCGGCAACCACCGCATTCACCTGGGTGCCGAGGCCTCCCTGCGTCACTCCGTCGTCAGTTTAGGCGGAGACGTTGTGCGGCTGCGCATGGATCAGGACTTCGGCGGCGAGCAGGGTGACCTGAACATGCTGGGCATCTACTTTGTCGATCCCGGCCAGCACATGGAGCACCGGACCATGGTGGTCCACAACCACCCCAACTGCAAGTCCCGTGTGGTCTACAAGGGGGCCCTGGACGGAATCGGCGCGCACACGACATGGGTGGGCAACGCGCTCATTCAGCCCACGGCGCCTGGAACCGACTCCTATGAGCTCAACCGGAATCTGGTGCTCACCCCGGGGGCCATTGCCGATTCCGAGCCCAACCTGGAGATCGAGAACGGCGACATCATCGGGGCCGGCCATGCCAGTTCGGTCGGACGCTTTGACGATGAGGAGCTCTTCTACCTGCAGTCCCGTGGCATCCCGGAGCAGGAGGCCCGCAAGCTGGTGGTTCGAGGCTTCTTCGGCGAACTGGTGGAGGAGATTGACGTCCCCAGCGTCTCCGGGCACCTGATGGGGGTCATCGACCGCAGGCTGGCGGCCGGCGAGGATCAAGAGATGCAGCACGTTTTGGAGGAGAACTGACATGTCCACATTGGAAATCAAGGATCTGCACGTCTCGGTGGAGACCAAGGAGGGTCGCAAGCAGATCCTCAAGGGGGCCACGCTGACCGTTCACTCTGGCGAGACCCATGCCATCATGGGGCCCAACGGGTCGGGCAAGTCCACGCTGGCTTACACCCTGGCTGGTCATCCCAAGTATGAGGTGGACTCGGGCCAGGCTCTGCTGGATGGGCAGGACCTGCTTAAGATGACCCCGGACGAGCGGGCCAAGGCCGGTCTCTTCCTGGCCATGCAGTACCCGGTCGAGGTGCCCGGCGTATCCATGACCAACTTCCTGCGTACTGCCAAGACCGAGGTCGACGGTAAGGCTCCGGCCATCCGCCAGTGGACCAAGGATCTGAATGATGCCATGAAGAGGCTGCGCATGGATCCCAAGTTCGCCCAGCGCTCGGTCAATGAGGGCTTCTCGGGCGGTGAGAAGAAGCGGGCCGAAGTTCTGCAGCTGGAGCTGCTCAAGCCCAAGTTCGCTGTCCTGGACGAAACCGACTCCGGTCTGGACGTGGACGCCTTGCGCATCGTTTCCGAAGGAGTCAACAGGGCCAAGGAGAGCACGGGCATGGGTGTGCTCATGGTTACCCATTACACCAGGATCCTCAAGTACATCAAGCCTGACATCGTCCATGTCTTCGCTGACGGCCGTTTTGTGAAGACCGGTGGCCCTGAGCTGGCCGACACCCTGGAGGATACCGGGTACGACCAGTACTTGCCCGAGGGCGCCGACTCGGAATCGGCTCTGGCCTGAGGATAAGAGAAGAGGTCCGCAATGGTCATCGATGACAGTATTCGTCAGCAGTTTCCGATTCTGGACCAGCAGGTGCATGGTCACCCCTTGGTCTATCTGGATTCGGCCGCAACAGCTCAGAAGCCTCTGGCGGTCATCGATGCCGTTCGGGATTTCTACTTGAGGGACAACGCCGGGGTACACCGGGGCGCCCATGAGCTGGCCGCCCGCAGCACCATGGCCTTTGAGCATGCTCGCTCCCGCGTTGCCGCCTTGGTCGGGGCAGAGGGCCAGGAGGGCGGCGAGGAGATTGTGGTCACCGCCGGTGCCACGGCCGCTCTGAACCTGCTGGCCACCGCCTTCAGCAACGCCAGCCTAGGTCGCGGAGGCAAGGCGGCACGTCGTTTCGCTCTGAAGCCGGGGGATGAGGTCGTGGTCACCAAGGCTGAGCACCACTCGGTCCTCCTGCCCTTCCAGGAGCTGTGCTACCGGACCGGAGCAGTCCTCAAGTACTTCGATCTGGATTCGGAGGGCCGCGTCCTGGCCGATACTGCCGACCAGGTCATTACCGAGCGGACCAAGGTGGTCGCCGTCACCCACGTCAGCAATGTGACCGGCGCCATCACCGACATCAAGCCCATCGTCCGCCGTGCCCACCAGGTGGGCGCCCTGGTAGTGCTGGACGTTTGCCAGTCGGTGCCTCATCTGCCTGTGGATCTGCATGCCATGGATGTGGACTTCGCTGCTTGGAGCGCTCACAAGATGTATGGCCCCACCGGCGTAGGCTTCCTCTACGGCCGTCGTGAACTCCTGGAAGCCCTGCCTCCGGCATCATTTGGCGGATCCATGGTGGAGCTGGCCTATCTGGACCGTCCAGCCAGCTACATGGATCCTCCGGCCCGGTTCGAGGCTGGAACACAGCCGGTGGCACAGATGATCGGCGCCGGAGTAGCCGCCGATTGGCTGATGGATTTGGGCATGGATAACGTGGCTGAACACGAGAGGACCATCACCGCTGGTCTGTTGCGACTGGGTGATTTGGAGGGTGTGCGAATTCTAGGGCCGACCACGCCAGAGGGCCGGATCGGTACGGTTGCTTTCGACGTTCAGGGAGTCCATCCTCACGACGTAGGCCAGTATGTGGATTCACGCGGTATTGCTATCCGCGTGGGACATCACTGTGCTCAGCCGGTGCACCGCCACTTTGGCCTGATGGCATCCAACCGGGCCTCAACGGGCGTTTACAATACTGTTGCCGATACGGATGCCCTGCTGGATGCCGTCTCCGGTGTCCGCAGCTTCTTCCGAGTGGCCTGAAGGCCTTCACCGGCAGCGCATAGACGGTTTTGACCAAGACGTACTGGTAAGTTTAAGGACATGGCGGATTTCGGTATGGACGACGAGGAACTGGAGCAGATGTACCAGGAGGTAATCCTGGACGCAGCACGAAATCCTCACGGGCGTGTAGGGGATCAGTCTGATGCGGGGGAAGACCCGGATGGCGACGGCGTGACCATCCGGGTGGAGCACGAGGCCTGTCTGGCTGCCGAGTCCCATCAGTTCAACCCCACCTGCGGGGATCAGGCCACCATCCATGTGGAGGTAGCGCCTGGCGAGCAGGGCGGTCCCGACCTCATCCAGCGAATCGTCTGGCAGGGTTCGGGCTGTTCCATCAGCCAGGCCAGCCTGTCCATCATGGTGGATCTGGTCCAGGGGCAGGCCGTCGATCATGCCATGGACCTGGCTGCCGATTTCCGCAAGCTCATGGAATCACGCGGAGCTGGACTTGAGGACGAGCAGACTCAGGATGCCCTTGGCGATGCCATGGTCTTCCAAGGCGTGTCCAAGTATCCCATGCGAATCAAGTGCGCTCTGCTGGGTTGGGAGGGTATGAAGGCCTCCGTGGCCCAAGCCCTGTCGGCTGGGCAAGAGGGCGACGAAGGTGCGAAGGAGGAGCAGGCATGAACGGCAATATGAATCTGGTGCCCGAACCCCAGGACTCCATCCTGGCCTCGGTGGGCAGAGCCATCAGCGATCCGGGTACGGCACAGGCGCTGGCCAGCAATCCTTTGGGTGCTGAAACGGTTTTGAAGTCGGCAGAAGGTAGTTCCATGCGCCAGGTCGATAGTCAGGCGGACAAGGAGTCCAATTTGACACAGTCTGATGATCAGAGTGCAGAAGCAGTTACATCAGGAGCTTCCCCTGATGGCGCGTCAGCGGACCGGGTCTTAAGCGACCAATCCTCGACCAGTGCGCCGGCCGGCAACAGTGCCAAGACTACGAACCAGAATGCCGCTGATACTGAGGCCGCTGCTGAGGAAGCCATTCCTTTGAAGGCTGTTGACGACATCGGCCGGGCCACTGCTGAAGATGTCAAGGAGGCTCTGCACCAGGTCATCGACCCTGAGCTAGGCATTGACGTAGTTGACCTGGGGCTGGTCTACGGCATAGAAATCGACGAACTGGGAAGGGCCATCATCACCATGACCCTGACCACGCCGGCCTGCCCCCTGACTGACCTGATCGAGGATCAGTGCGCCAGCGTCCTTGCGGGCCTGGTGGAAGAGTTTCGCATCGATTGGACCTGGTCGCCGCGCTGGACCCTTGACATGATCACCCCAGAAGGTCGTGAGCAGTTGGCCGCCATCGGCTTCAACTTCGAGAACATGCCCACGTATCAGTGAGGATACCCGTCCGGCAGGCCGACTCGGGTCCTCCCATGCGAATATACTGATGTTTCCGGTCCGCCGTGACCGGCACGGCGCATGAGAGAAAGCACAGTGAAATGGCATTGTCCATGGGCTGGAAACTGCATGGAGACGGGAAGACATTGGCTCCGGGCGAAGTGGTGGAACCCGATGAGCGACTCACATGGCCACGTACGGCTGGCATCGGCGCCCAGCATGTCATCGCCATGTTCGGCTCCACCTTCCTGGTTCCTATTCTGACCGGATTCGACCCCTCTACAACCCTCTTCTTCACGGCCATGTCTACGGCCCTCTTCCTGCTGATCAACCGCAATCGCCTGCCCTCCTACCTGGGCAGCTCCTTTGGTTTTATAGCGCCGGTCCTGGCGGTGACCACCGCTCACAAGGGTCTGGCTGTGGCCTCCTTCGGGATCATGGTCACCGGCGCTCTGCTCTTCCTGATCGGCCTGATCGTCCACTTCGCCGGTTCGCGCTGGATCGATATGATCATGCCCCCTGTGGTCAATGGCGCCATCGTGGCCATCATCGGCTTCAATTTGGCCCCTTCGGCCTGGAAGAATTTCAAATCCGCTCCGCTGACCGCCTTGGTAACCCTGGTGGCCGTCATGCTGATAGCAGTCCTCTTCAAGGGACTGATTGGCCGACTCAACATTCTCTTGGGCGTCATTGTCGGGTATTGCTTCGCGGTCACACAGGGTCAGGTCGACTTCGCGGCTGTGGAAAAGGCCGCCTGGTTCGGTCTGCCTCACTTCCAGACTCCTCAGGCCGACCCCTCCGTCCTGGCCATGTTCATCCCCGTGGTGCTGGTCCTGGTGGCGGAGAACATCGGACATGTCAAGTCGGTGGCTCTGATGACCGGCCGCGATTATGACGATCAGATCGGCACAGCCCTGATGGCCGACGGGCTGGGTACCACTCTGGCCGGTTTGGGCGGAGGCTCGGGCACTACCACCTATGCTGAGAACATAGGCGTTATGGCCGCCACCAAGGTCTACTCCACAGCCGCCTATTGGTGTGCTGCAATCTTCGCCTTCCTGCTCTCCCTCTGCCCCAAGTTCGGGGCCATCATCAATACCATTCCCACTGGCGTTCTGGGCGGGGTCACCACCATGCTCTATGGCATGATCGGCATGCTGGGCATCCGCATCTGGGTGGAGAACAAGGTGGATTTCGGCAAGTCCGTCAACATGACCGTGGGCGCCGTCGTCATGATCGTGGGCATCGCTGACTTCACCTTCGCGGTGGCCGGGGTCAGCTTCAACGGTATCGCCATTGGCTCTGTGGCTACGCTGGTCATGTACCACGGTCTCAAGGCCATCGGCCGCTGGCGGGGGACCATCGACCCGGACGACTACATTCATGAGGATCCGCAGGCCGTCTCCCAAGAGAGCTGATTGCCTCGGTGTCGTCCGACTTTCCGTGGTTTCCTGATGCTGAAGATTGCCTGATGTTAATTGGTTGCCCGATATTAAGTACTCGGCCATGGAATGAAGCGACGGAGGGCCGCAGGACTCTGCTGCTGAGCAGAGGACTCAGTTCCTGGCTTGATCGGTTGACTGGCTTGTTCAAATAACTGGCTGGACCAGCTCTGGCAAGGTTCAGCCAGCGCGCTTGGGTCTGGTCGCATAGAAGGCTACGGCGCTTGACGCAGCCACGTTCAGGCTGTCCACGTCGTGGCTCATGGGAATGCGTACAGTGAGGTTCGCACTGGCGATGGTCCTGTGACTCAGTCCATCACCTTCCGTACCGAATATCAGAGCCAGACGATCGATCCGGTTGGGTCCGGGACCTAGACGCTCCGCCAGCTCATCCAGGCTGATGGCATCCCGGTTCAGGGCCATAGCCGCCGTCGTGAAGCCCAGATCCTGCAGTTGGCGCATGCCCTGGTCGGGCCAGGCGTGGATATCATCGCCGCCGATCCTGGTCCATGGAACCTGAAAGACCGTGCCCATGGAGACTCTTGCAGCTCTGCGGTACAGAGGATCAGAGCAGGATGGCGTGACTAGGACGGCATCCACCTGCAGGGCGGCAGCTGAACGCATCAGGGCACCGATGTTGGTGTGATCAACAATATTCTCCATGACGGCTACTCGCTTTGCTGATCGGCAAATCTGCTCAACAGTGGGCAGAGGCCAGCGTCTCATGGCGGCCAGCGCGCCTCGATGGAGCCGGTAGCCAGTGATCGTTTTGAGCTGTGCAGGGCTGGCCACATAGACGGGGACGTTAGGTCCGAAGGTTGCGTCCACCTGATCGAACATGGAACGCATTCCCTCCAGCCATGGTTCCTCCACCAGGAAAGAGATAGGTTCTACCCCAGCATCCAGAGCACGGGCGATAACCTTGGGGGATTCGGCGATGAACAGGCCCTTGGCGGGTTCCAGACGATTGCGCAGCTGTGGCTCTGTCAGCCTGGTGAAGGCCTCGATTCTGTCGTCCTCGATGGAGTCGATTCTCACTCTGAGCACGCCTGTAGCTCCTTCTTCTGGTTCTTGGGCCTTTGAGGGACCCGTGTTCTGTCAACAGCATAGGCGGCGCAACCGAAAACCGGGCATGTGTGATTTTCACTCAAGAACACTGATAATAAGTCAAAATGAGCTGTACTCATCAGTTGCATTAATCAAAAAAGCAACGGCACGAGCCATACATGAATCTGTGGATGAAATATTCAACGCTAATTTTCAATAAATACGAAACATGAGAATCGAGGTGGCCCCATTGATGAGAAGCTAAGTGTCCGGAACGGGAGTTGAACCCGTACGCCTGTATATATATAGGCACTAGCACCTCAAGCTAGCGCGTCTACCATTCCGCCACCCGGACAGGTGCGTAATCGCAACGCAGACAATCATAGCATCTCAGGCGGCATCGCGCACTGGGCGATTGGGGGGTGCGTGTCGTCGTGGGAGAACGCTTTTCGGCAGCGGGCTGTAGCCTGTCACCATGACTGCACCCCTCTTTCTGCTGGATCCCGACCACGATGATTCCCCACTGGCCAGCGACGAGCTTCACACTGGCTGGCGTCTGACCCTGCCCGAGCATATTCGTCGCCATGCTCTGGGCTCCATGAGGCTGCAGAACGGGGATCAGCTGGATCTTTCAGACGGAAACGGACTGCGGATCAGTGCCTTGGTCAGGGATGCTTCGACCGGTTTGGTGGAGGTCATCGCTGTGGGCCGCCAGGCACTTCCAGAGAAGGGACTGGTTCTTGTTCAGGCCCTGGCCAAGGGCGGCAGGGACGAGCAGGCCATCGACATGGCCACCCAGATCGGGGTCGATCAGGTCATGCCCTGGCAGGCTGATCGATCCATTGCCAAATGGCGGACTGGTCGCAACGACCGCCACTGGCAGGCCACCTTGGACGCAGCCACTGAGCAAAGCCGGAGGGCCTACCGTCCTCGACTACTGGGCAAGGTAGACAGCCATGGTCTAGCCGCTTGGTGCCGGATGGCAACCAATCAGGGAAACCTAGTGCTGGTTCTGCACCAGGATGCCGACCTTGGGTGGGATGCGGTCCGTAAACGTGTTGGCGAGCTGCCAGATGGCTCGTCAGTTGCTGTGGTTGTGGGTCCCGAGGGTGGGATTGCCAATCAGGAGGTCCAGGCCATGATGAGGCAGGGGGCCCTGCCGGTGAGGCTGGGAGGCAACATACTCAGGGCGGCTCTGGCTGGACCTGTGGCCCTGACTCTGCTGGCGGATATGATGGGCCGCTGGCATTCAGAAGCCCCTGAGCCCAGCGCATGAAGTAGATCGCAATATACGTCCTCGACCATAAAATGGAAAACAGCATTGTCAGCAAACGGTAAGGAGTGGCTATGAGCGATGACGATCGACAGGAGGACTGCATTTTCTGCAGAATCGTGGCGGGAGAGGTTCCCAGCGAAAAAGTCTATGAGGATGAGACCGTCTACGCTTTCAAGGATGCCAACCCCAAGGCAGCCGTCCACGTCCTGATCGTCCCGCGCCACCACTACGGATCGGTGGCCGAACTGGCCAAGGCGGATCCCGATACCCTGGCCCGCATAGTCCAGGTGGCGCAGCGAATCGCCGACCAGGACTTCCATGGAGCCTACCGGTTGATCTTCAATACGGGAGAGGATGCCGGCCAGTCGGTCTTCCACGTCCACGCCCACGTTCTGACCGGACAGGTGCTTCCCGAGTGAGGCCCGCATTCACCATCGTCATCGTGCAGGAAGGGAATCCGTGGCGGTAACTACGCGAACCTTGGAGATTCCGGAGGGGATCGACCCGGTTCAGGTGCTGGGGCCGGAGGATGCAGTCATCGACAGGATCGAGCGTGCCTTTCCGGCCGTGTCCATTCTGGTTCGGGGCAACCGGATCATGCTGCGGGCCCAGGATCGGCAGGGCGATGTCCAGGCGGCACAGATCAGGGACCTGCTGTCAGAACTCATGCAGACCGCCGACCAAGTCCCTGTGGATGCCGATCAGGTGGGGCGAATACTGGACCACCGCCGTCTAGGGACCGCAGACGCTAACAATGGTTCACATCCGGTGGAGTCCGCCGATGCCGATTCGGCAGAAGAGCAGAAAATTACAGACAGCAATACCGCAGATCAAACCTTTGCAGACTGCAAAATCCAGGACCGCAATACGACAGACCATACTCACGTAGACCGCAATTATCGGAGGGCAGATATTGCAGAACCGGAGGGGGGCAGCCCCCTTGAAGATGCCGACCAGTCCCGTAAGATAGCAAGCTCGGCAGTTCGTCGCCGTCCCTTGACCCAGGCCGCCAAGGGTCCGATCAGGCCCAAGACCGCTGGCCAGTCAGCCTACGTGGCCGCCATCGAAACGCATACCATCACTTTCGGCATCGGTCCAGCCGGCACCGGCAAGACCTATCTTGCGGTAGCCAAGGCCGTTCAGGAATTCCGGGCTGGGCGCACCGGGCGCATAATTCTGACCCGGCCGGCCGTGGAGGCAGGGGAGAGCCTGGGATTCCTGCCTGGCACGCTTAATGAGAAGGTTGATCCCTACCTGCGACCCCTCTACGATGCCCTTGCCGATATGCTGGGGGCCACGCGTCTTCATCGTCTACTGGCCGATGAGACTATCGAAGTGGCCCCGCTTGCTTATATGCGCGGGCGCACGCTGAACGATGCCTTCGTCATTCTGGATGAGGCCCAGAACACCACTCGCAGGCAGATGAAGATGTTCCTGACCCGCTTGGGCTTCAACACCAAAATGGTCATCACCGGCGATGTCACCCAGGTGGATCTGGGCGGCCCCGCATCGGGTCTGGCCACCATAGAAGAGATTCTCCATGGCATCGACGATATCGCCTTCGTACATCTACAGGCGGCTGACGTGGTACGCAATAGGCTGGTCGGGCAGATTGTCCGGGCCTACGACCGCTCCGATCAGGCCCGCAGCCGGGGACGGGGGCAGGCATGAGCGTAGAAGTGACCAACGAGACCCAGTGGCTGATTGATGCCAAGACCTTCTCCGACCTGGGGGTATGGGTACTGGATCAGATGCGTGTGAGCACCCAGTCCGACATGACAATCCTCTTCAACGATCCCGAGCCCATGGCGGTGCTGCACGAGCGCTGGATGAACCTGGCGGGCCCAACCGATGTCATGAGCTTTCCCATGGACGAGCTGCGCCCAGGCGACGAGGACCATCGGCAGGAGGGCATCCTAGGGGATATAGTCATCTGTCCCTGGGTGGCGGCTCAACAGGCCCTGGCGGCAGGCCATTCCACCATGGAAGAGATGCTGCTGCTCGCTATCCATGGGACTCTGCACTTGCTGGGGTATGACCACGTCGGCAAGGAGCAGGAGGCGCAGATGTTCGGTCTGCAACGTCAGCTGCTGCTGACCTTCCTCGCTTTGCGTCAGGGACCCATCGCGGATGCCGGTCTGCCGGCCGGGGCCGTCAATGCTCTGGAGATCTATGAGCGGTTCGGTCGTGATGCCCACCAGAAAGGCGGATCCCATGAGTGAGCAGGCAATTGCCGCAATAGTGGTTTTGGCTCTAGTCGCCATCGCTTTGGTCGTTCTCTCCCTTGCACTGGCCGAGGCTCAAGGGGCGCTCAATCGTGTGACCCGATCCAGTCTCAACAATTTGATTTTGGGTCTGCAGACCGACCAGGAGCTCAGCCAGTTCTCCAGAATGAAGCGGATCGATCGGATTCATCGAGCCCAGAGTCTGATCTCCCAGCGGCAAGTGACGGGAAGTGCCTGCGCCTTTGTGCGCATCATCTGCGACATCATGGTCGGCGTCCTGGTGGCCTGCATGGCTGCTCTTGGCGGTCTATTCCTCTGGGAGCAGCTGCTGTGCGGGGTCGCCATGGCCATCCTGGTGGCTGCGGTCTCCGTCACCCTGGGTCCTCGTGGCCGTTCACGTCAGCCCATGGAAGCATTGCTCAAGCACGTTCGCCTGGTCGGGCTGGCTGTTCTCCTTACACCTTTCAAGCGTCGGCGGCAGGCTGAAGCCCGTTCCCGCAAAAACCATCGCGGCGACCTTTCCGACGACGAGGAGCTGGAGAAGATCCAGATCGAGCAGGGTCGAGCCATGGTCGATCAACTGGTGGAGGCCGGCGCCTTCGATCCCGAGATCTCTGAGATGCTGAAGAACGTGTTGACCCTGTCGACCACGCTGACACGCGAAATCATGGTTCCCCGCACCGACATGATCTGCATCTCCAAGGACGCCAGTCTGGATTCGGCCCTGAAGCTCTTCTCTAGATCGGGATTCTCCCGCATTCCCGCCATTGGGGACGACGTGGATGATCTGGTCGGCATCGTCTACTTGAAGGATGTTGTCCGTGCCATAGCCTTCAATCACAGAGGCGACAGATCAGTCGCTTCCATTATCCGTCGGCCCGTTCTGGTTCCAGAATCCAAGCCAGTGGACGATCTCTTTCACTACATGCAGCGCTCCCGCCACCACTTGGCCGTGGTTGTGGACGAGTATGGAGGCATCGCTGGCCTGGTCACCATTGAAGATGCCATTGAGCAGATTGTGGGCGAGCTGGAGGATGAGCACGACCGGGTCCAGCATGATGAACCCAAGCAGATCGGTACGCACACCTGGCAGCTGCCGGTCCGCACGCCCATTGCCGACTTGGAGGAGCTCTACGAGATCACCATTGACGAGGATGATGTGGATACGGTCTATGGTCTGCTGACCAAGCTGCTTGGCTCAGTGCCCGTCTCTGGCTCATCGGCGGTGACGCGCGGAATCAGGCTGACCGCTGGCGAAGCCGTGGGCCGCCGCAAGAAGATTGCCACTATTGTGGTAGAGCCAGCCAATGGATCCAGCATCGCTCTGGAGGACGGTGCGGAGCAAGAAGACGAGAAAGCCGACGGGGATCAACCCGTGCAGGACAGTCAGGAGAATTCATGACCGAGGAAGAACAGAGCGGGGCCAAGGCGCCGGTCCATCGATCGGGGTTCGTGGCGGTAGTGGGCCGACCCAATGTGGGCAAGTCCACGCTCATGAACGCTCTGGTGGGCAGGCCCATTGCCATTGCTTCCTCAAGGCCGGAGACTACCCGCAAGGCCATCCGGGGAATCATGACCCGTCCCGAGGCTCAGGTGGTCCTGGTGGATACGCCAGGCATTCACCGTCCGCGTACCCTGTTGGGTCAGCGGCTCAACGACGTGGTGGAATCCTCCCTGTCGGACGTGGATGCCATTGCCTTTTTGCTGCCGGCCGACCAGGCCATCGGCCCAGGCGATCGTCGCATTCTTAGCCGACTGCGCTCCGAATTCGCCCGCAAGGACAAGGATGGCAAGTGGCTTTGGCGGAGGCCGCTTATTGCCCTAGTGACCAAGATTGACCAGCTGAACAAGGGCCGGCTGGTGGACAAGCTCCTGGAGATCAGCGCCTTTGCTGATTTCTCGCAGATCGTTCCGGTCAGTGCCTTGGAGTCCGACAACGTGGACGAGGTGGCACAGGTGCTGATCGACGCTATGCCTGAGGGCCCTCAGCTCTACCCTGACGACCAGCTGACTGAGGAGCGTCCCGAGGATATGATCGCCGAAATGGTCCGAGGAGCCTACCTGGAGGAGCTTGATGACGAGCTGCCGCACTCCCTGGCTGTTCGCGTGGAGTCCATCGACCCGGATCCAGAGGGCGGGCGGGACACGATTCATATAGGCATTTATGTAGAGCGCGACTCCCAAAAACCTATCGTCATCGGGCGCGGGGCTGAACATCTGGTGCGGGTGAAGAAGAAGCTGCGCACCGCCGTCAACCGAACCATGGGCCGCAAGGTCCGGTTGGATCTGCACGTCAAAGTGGCTCGCAACTGGCAGACCGACCCCAGGCAGCTGGAGCGCCTGGGGTTCTGATCTTGTTCAGCGGCGAGGTGTCGGTGTGCGCTTGGCCGTGTACATTCGAGTATTCAGCAGGTCGGCGTAGCGCTCGATGACCTTGGGCCGGATCACCTTCATAGAAGGTGTCATCAGCCCATTGTCCTGGGTGAACTCCTCGGGCAGAATGATGAATTTGCGCACCGACTCGGCCCGGGAGACGCCCTCGTTGGCCCTGTCCACATATTCCTGGACCTCGGCCCGTACCACGGCGTTCTGCGCCGCCTCCTGCAGGGACATGTTGCGATCCAGCCCCTTGGAGGCCAGCCAGGGTCGCAGGGCGGACTCGTTGAGGGTGACCAGAGCCGAAATGAAGGGGCGCTTGTCACCCAGAACCAGGGCCTGGGAGACGATCTCGGAACGCTCGATGACCTCCTCAATGGGCCTTGGGGAGACGTTCTTGCCGCCAGCCGTGATGATCAGGTCCTTCTTGCGCCCGGTCAGGAAGAGGAATCCGTCACGGGATAGCCGTCCCAGGTCGCCTGTGGCGTACCAGCCGTCCTCGGTGAAGGAATCACGGGTAGCCTCATCGTTCTTGTGGTACCGGTGGAATACGCAGATTCCCTTGATCTGCACCTCGCCGTCTGAGGCGATGCGGATAGTGAATCCCGGGAAGGGGATGCCCACTGAGCCTCTGTGGTAGGGGGTACCAAGAGGGTTGAATGCGCAGGGTGCGGTAGTCTCGGTCAGACCGTAGCCCTCATAGACCGGAACATTGGAGCCGCGGAAGAACCCCAGCAGCTCCGGGTCCAGGGGAGCGCCTCCGGAGACGATCCACTTGGCCCTCCCGCCCAGGACCTGACGCAGAGAAGAGTACACCAGCGGGTCGTAGAGAGCACGCCGCAGGGCGCTGCGCCTGGTCGGCCAGCCCTGACGGGAGATGTCCTCCATGTAGGTGCGTGCTGCTTTGGCGGCACCGTTGAAGATTCTGCCCTTGATGCCGTGACCAGCCTTCTGGGAAGCGGCGTTGTAGACCTTTTCGAATACCCTGGGCACGCCGATGATGACCGTAGGCTTGGACTCCTGCAGGTCGGACAGCAGAGTGGCCAGTCCGGAGGAGATGTATACGTGCATAGTCCCGTACACGACCCCGTAGCTGATAGCCCGAGCAAAGGTGTGGGCCTGGGGCAGGAAGAGCAGGATGGATCCATTTGGGTCATGGGTCAGATTGGGGATGAAGGCGTTCAGGTTTCTGGCCAGTTGACAATAATGCTCATGAGTCATCTCCACGCCCTTGGGCGCTGCTGTGGAACCGGAGGTGTAAACGATGGAGCAGAGGTCGGTCTTGCGAATGGAGTTGATCCGCTCGTCGAGCTCGGCATCGCTGACCGATTCTCCGTAAGCCTGAAGCTCCTGCAGAGCCCCGGATTCCAGACAGGCGATGCGCTCCAGGGTTGGGCACTCCTTGTCTGCTCCCTCGGCCTTGGCTCGCATCTCGCTGGTCTGCACCACCAGCAGCCTGGCATCGGAGTTGTTGACGATGAATCGTATCTGCTCAGCTGAATCGGTGTCGTAGATGGTGGCGATGACCCCGCCGATGGATAGTACGGCGGCGTCCACGATGTCCCACTCGTAGCTGGTCCTGCACATGAAGGCGACTGCATCGCCCTTCTGTAGCCCGTAGTGCATGAAGCCCTTGGCGGTGGTCCTGATGTCATGCAGAATCTCTCGGCCGGTACGGTAAGTCCAGCTCCCGTTCTCCATGAAGTGCAGGACCGGCTGGTCTGGGGTGCGACGGGCTCGGTCGGCGTAGATGTCGTAGACAGTCATCTCGTCAGGCACCGGTCCCATGCCGGCAGTAGTGGCTGATAGCAGACCGGATGTCGGATCCATGCGCGTGGTGGTCGCGTAGTCGGCCGACCAGAAATGCGTGTTGGGCAGAGCGAGAGACTCCTCGGCGGTCCGGGGCGCGCCCTGTGACGGATCTGCATTCTCCTCGCCAGTCGGTCCCTCCCCATGACCCACCTGGTGTGCCACAAAAGATTTGACCGATGCTAGTAACGACACGTTGTCTCCTTCAATAATCGCGGGATATGTCCAGAATAGCCGCCTACTTGGAGAAGGACGGTCCCGGTGCTAAAGTAGGCACGTTGCTTTGGCGAGGGAGGCCTTCACGGTCTCCGTTATCGACTCGGCTGGATCATCGGCGGCCTTTCCTTTTGGGCGGTCCGGAATCCGACGCGGCGATGCGCCAGGACCGGCCCAGGTCGGTCTTGTAGGTACCACTCAAGAAAGGAAGCCAGCATGGCTAACACCATTAAGCTCGAGGGCGAAGTTCGCGACCAATTCGGCAAGGGGGCGGCACGCCGCATGCGCGTGGCCCAGCAGATCCCCGCCACCATATACGCTGGCGGCGCCCAGCCAGACTACATCAAGCTGCCCATGCGCGAGACCACGCTGGCCCTGCGTCGTGCCAACGCTCTCTTCTCCATTAGCTTTGGCGGGCAGACCAAGACGGCCGTGGTCAAGGATGTGCAGCGCAACCCGGTCAAGCGCCAGGTGGAGCACATCGACTTCTATGAGGTTCGCGCCGGAGAGAAGGTCACCGTGGAAGTGCCTGTCTTCGTCAGCGGCGAGACCAAGGGTGCTGCCGTGGCCCTGATCGACACCCAGAACCTGCAGGTCCGGGCCGATGTGTCCAACCTGCCCGAGCGCATCGATATCAGTGTCGAAGGCCTGTCCGAGGGCGACAAGATTCTGGCCAAGGACATCAAGCTGCCCGAGGGCTCCGAGTTGATCATCGACGACATGGAGGACTCCATCGTCTCTGTCGAGATCCCCAAGGAGGAGAGCCTGGAGACCCCCGCCGAGGAAACCGAACAGACCGATGCGGAAGCTGCTCCGGAGGCCGACGACCAGAGCGAGTGAACCCGGAGGTTCGATCTGCGAAGGCCATGGGATCATCACGATCCTGTGGCCTTTTTGTCTAAGACGGTCACTATGCGAAATCCGCTGAACAGGTCAAGGCCTGCCTATGCGATAGTTCGGGTACCGGGCATCGCCACAAGCATCGCACCCGAGCAACCAAATACAGTAGCAAGAAGAAGTGGTAGATAATGGCAGAGCAATCACATCATGACCCGAAGGCACTCAATGAGTTGGCGGACGCTTTCAAGGTCATTCCCAACGATCATCCCGCCTCTGACGAGGAGCGTGCCCGGCTGATCGACAAGCCTGCATTCGGTCAGCTCTTCTCAGACAACATGACCCATATGGCATGGACTTCGGATGACGGCTGGAAGGATCGCAGGGTTGAGCCCTATGGACCGCTCAGTCTGGATCCGGGAGCCTCGGTGCTTCACTACGCCCAGGAGGCCTTTGAGGGACTCAAGGCCTACTACCACGAAGACGGCTCCATCTGGCTCTTCCGTCCCGATGCCAATGCTCAGCGCTTCTACAACTCAGCCAAGCGCCTGGCCCTGCCCCCGCTTGATCCGAAGGACTTCCTAGGGTCGGTCGCAGCCCTGGTTCGTCGTGACGCGGCCTGGGTGCCCAAGCGGCGCGAGTACACGCTCTATATGCGTCCTTACATGTTCGCATCTGAACCCTTCCTGGGCGTGCGCGCCCCGCATGCGGTGGACTATTGCGTCATCGCCTCGCCCTCGGGACCCTACTTCGCCGGCGGCGTCAAGCCGGTCAGCATCTGGGTGGAGGACAAGTGGTTCCGCACCGGCCCCGGTGGCACCGGATTCGCCAAGTGCGGCGGCAACTATGCGGCCTCCCTGCTTGGCGAGAACCGTGGGGCCGAGCATGGCTGCGAGCAGGTTTGCTTCGTCGATGCTGCCACCAAGACCTACCTGGAGGAGCTGGGCGGCATGAACATGTTCACCGTCCACAAGGACGGACACTTGGAGACCCCTAGCCTGACCGGAACCATTCTGCCGGGCGTCACCCGCAACTCCCTGATCGCTTTGGCTCAGGACCACGGCAGGGATGTGGTGGAGACCATGATCCGTCTGGATACGCTGCTGGACGATATCCGTTCGGGCGAGGTCACCGAGGTGTTCGCCTGCGGAACCGCCGCCATCATCACTCCCATCGGGCGCTTCAAGTCCGAGAACTTCGACGTTCAGGTGGCGGACGGCGGTTCAGGCAAGGTCACCATGGACCTGCGCAACGAGCTCTTGGGCATCCAGCTGGGCGAGATCGAAGACCCGCACGACTGGATGTGGAAGGTCTGCTGAGCGCTGACCTCATTCCTGTCTGACAGATCCTACAACGAAGGCGGCTCCGGGCGGTACTCGCCCTGAGCCGTTTTCATTCATATTTGTGGCCTTGGGCACATGACCGGCCTGTTCAACTGCGGGGTTGGCTAATCTATGAACAGACTTGAGTGCGAGACGATTCCGGGAGGAGAAGCAGGGGATGAAGACCGCCTTGGAGGGGAATCTGATCTTCATGGTCATCGAGTACCTTGGCATCTTCAGCTGCGGACTTTCGGGTGGCCTGGCTGCTGTGCGCAAGGGCTACGACATCATCGCCATCCTGCTCGTCTCCTGGATCAGCGCTCTGGGAGGCGGTGTGGTCCGCGATGTTCTGCTGGGCCAGGTGCCGCCTAGCGGCATCACCGACAAGGGCTCGGTCATTGTCACGCTGGCCTCGGGCCTGGTAGTGGCTGTCGCCCATCCTGAAATCAGCAGGATGACCTGGTCTATGCTGGTCACCGATGCCATGGCTTTGGGATCCTTCGCGGTCAACGGGACCTCCAAGGCGCTGATGAGCGGAACCGGGGGCATGACGGCCATCTTCATGGGCATGGCCACGGCCCTGGTCGGGGGCCTGCTGCGAGATATCCTTCTCAACCAGGTGCCTGCGATCATTCAGGACCAGCACTGGTATGCCCTGCCTTCCTTGATCGGCTGTCTGCTGACATTGGCCTCCACGCGCGCCCAACAGCACGGGTTCTATCCGGTTCGGGTCGACATGGCCTTGGACCTGGCCATTGTGGCCCTGGTGGTCGTCCTGCGCATCATCTCGGTGAAATTCGACATCCTGGTGCCTGGGGCGGTTGATCGCCGCTTGGCTCGGCTGCCGCTCAGCGATGCCCAGCTGGCCAGGGCTATCCGTCATCTGATGCGTGGCCGGTCGAACATCAGCGTCACCATCAAGCACACCGACGAGGACCCAGCAGGGGAGTCGGATACCAAAAAGGGCCGGTGATCCAAGCGCTTGGATCACCGGCCCCCATGGGGCATCCGACTCAGAGGGCGTTAACGGCGCTGGCCAGACCGGATTTGCGGTTGGCAGCCTGGTTGCGGTGGATCACACCCTTGCCTGCGGCCTTGTCCAGACGACGGGCAGCCACTTGGTAGGCAGCCTGAGCGGCCTCCTTGTCACCTGCATCTACGGCCTTGCGCACGGAACGCACGGAGGTCTTGATCGCGCTCTTGACCTCCTTGTTGCGCAGGTGCGCCTTTTCGTTGGTGATGACCCGCTTCTTCTGCGACTTGATGTTTGCCAATGTTGCTCCAAACGATGAATGTATCTGTACAGACAACCCACCATAGTAGCACTCGACCGGGAGAAGAATCCGCCAGAGGCGGGCGCTTCGGCCCAGGGCATCGTCTAGAATCGTTAGACCAGACGTACGTGAGGAGAGCAGACCGGTGCAGGACGCCATGAACCAACCAGGATTCACCGACCAATCGCTGATCCGCAACTTCTGCATCATCGCCCACATCGATCACGGCAAATCCACGGTGGCCGACCGGATCCTACAGTTGAGCGGGATCGTGCCCAAGCGCGAGATGCACGACCGGTTCCTGGACAGGATGGACATCGAGCAGGAGCGCGGCATCACCATCAAGTCCCAGGCCGTTCGGCTGCCCTGGATCAAGGACGGTGTCGAATACACCCTGGGCATGATTGACACCCCCGGCCATGTGGACTTCACTTACGAAGTCTCCCGGGCCCTGGAAGCCTGCGAGGGGGCGGTTCTGCTGGTGGACGCCACCCAGGGCATCGAAGCGCAGACCCTCTCCAACCTCTACATGGCCCTGGAGGATGACCTGACCATCATCCCCGTCCTCAACAAGATCGACCTGCCTTCGGCTGAGCCGGACAAGCATGCCGAAGAGATCGCCAGCCTGATCGGCTGCTCCGCGGATGATGTGCTGCGAGTGTCAGGCAAGACTGGCCAGGGAATCCGTGAGCTGGTGGATCGTATCGTGGACCAGATACCGGCTCCCAAGGGAGACCCCAAGGCCTCGGCTCGGGCCCTGATCTTCGATTCGGTCTACGACTCCTACCGGGGAATCGTCACCTACATCAGGATGGTGGACGGCGAGCTCAAGGAGCGCCAGAAGATTCGCATGATGGGCCGGGGGACCGTGCACGACCCTATCGAGCTGGGCGTGATCAGCCCGGACATGACCCCCACCAAGGCCCTTGGTGCCGGTGAGGTCGGCTACGTGATCACGGGCGTCAAGGATGTCAGCCAGTCCAAAGTGGGTGACACGGTCACCACTGAGGCCA
Source organism: Bifidobacterium asteroides (assembly GCF_003202695.1). Classification (GTDB taxonomy): domain Bacteria; phylum Actinomycetota; class Actinomycetes; order Actinomycetales; family Bifidobacteriaceae; genus Bombiscardovia; species Bombiscardovia asteroides_G. The sequence continues at coordinate 453,675 of NZ_QGLL01000006.1, read as the reverse complement.
ATCCGGCCAAGGAGCCCTTGCCTGGCTACCAGGACCCCCAGCCCATGGTCTATTCCGGGCTCTTCCCCATTGACAACGCCCAGTTCCCTGAGCTGCGCGATGCCCTGGACAAGCTCAAGCTCAACGATGCCGCTCTGGTTTACGAGCCGGAGACCTCGGTGGCCCTGGGCTTCGGCTTCCGCTGCGGGTTCCTGGGACTGCTGCACATGGAGATCGTCACCGAGCGCCTGAGCAGGGAGTTCGGCATGGACCTGATCGCCACGGCCCCCAATGTCACCTACCAGGTGACCATGGAGGACGGCGGCGAGCACACGGTGACCAACCCCAGCGAGTTCCCCGATGGCAAGGTTCGTCAGATTCTTGAGCCGGTGGTCAGCGCCGACATCATCACTCCCAAGGAGTTCATCGGACCGGTCATGGAGCTCTGCCAGGACCATCGCGGACAGATGGGGACCATGGAGTACCTGAGCCCCGAGCGCGTCGAGATGCACTACAGGATGCCCCTGGCTGAGATCGTCTTCGACTTCTTCGATCAGCTGAAGAGCCGGACCAAGGGCTACGCCAGCCTGGACTACCAGCCCGACGGGACCCAGTCCGCTGACTTGGTCAAGGTGGACATTCTTATCCAGGGGGAGAAGATCGATGCCTTCTCGGCTATCGTCCACAAGGACAAAGCCTATGCCTACGGGGTGATGATGACCAAGAAGCTGCGCAAGCTGATTCCGCGCCAGCAGTTCGAGATCCCCATCCAGGCGGCCATAGGGTCCCGGATCATCGCCCGGGAGACCATCAGCGCCTTGCGCAAGGACGTGCTGGCCAAGTGCTACGGGGGCGACATCACCCGCAAGCGCAAGCTGCTGGAGAAGCAGAAGGCCGGCAAGAAGCGCATGAAGATGCTGGGTCGCGTCGAAGTGCCACAGGAGGCCTTCATCGCTGCCCTGAGCACGGGCCAGGCCCAGGATCGGGACACCAAGGACAAGATCCGGGCCGCCGCCAGGAAGGAGGGCTGAACGGGTGGGATCCTACCAGGTCTACATCCATGTACCCTTCTGCATGCGCCGCTGCGGCTACTGCGACTTCAACACCTATACGGCCAGCGACCTGGGCGGGGGCGCCAGCCGGGAGCACTACGCCGACCTGGCCATCCAGGAGATGCGTATGGTTCGGGACTGGCAGACCTCCCGAGGGCTGATAGAGCCGCCCGTGTCCACTATCTTCTTCGGCGGAGGCACCCCGACTATTCTGCCCGCCCAGGATCTGGTGCGCATGGTCGAGGCTGTAGCCGATCTCTGGGGGCTTTCCCCCGAGGCCGAGGTCACCACCGAAGCCAACCCCGACACCGTGGATCGGGCCTACCTGGAGCAATTGCTCCAAGGTGGCATCAACCGCGTCTCCTTCGGCATGCAGTCAGCGGTGCCCAGCGTCCTGTCCACCTTGGACCGCACCCATACCCCGGCTAATGTGACTACTAATGTGGCCGCTGCCAAGGACTTGGGTCTCAGAGCCAGCGTGGATCTGATTTACGGTACGCCAGGGGAGAGGCTTGAGGATTGGCGAGCCAGCCTGCAGGCGGCCCTGGACCTTGGGGTGGACCATGTCTCCGCCTATGCCCTGACCCTTGAACCCGCCACCAAGATGGGCCGCGCCGTACGCCAGGGTCAACTGCCCGCCCCCGATGACGATGACGAGGCTGCCAAATACGAGATGGCCGACGACATGCTCTCCCAGGCGGGCCTGTACTGGTATGAGATCTCCAACTGGGCCCGTCCCGGCCAGGAGAGCCGCCACAACCTGGGTTACTGGCACAACGTGGACTGGGCTGGCATAGGGCCCGGCGCCCATTCCCATTATCGGAGTCTGGAGGCCCAGAAGACAGGCATGGCACAGGTGGAAGAAGCCTGGGAGCAAACGCCCATGCCGTCCATTTCGCCTGGGTTCAGGGCCACAGGAAAAGTAGCAGCGGAAGATGTCGATCCTGGGGCGCGCTGGTGGCTTTCGCCCGAACCGGGTCCGGGGGAGCGGCATGCCCGGGCTATTCGCTCCTGGGACATCGCCCACCCTAGGGACTGGGCCGCTGCCATGGATGCCGGACGGGTCCCCTGGCAGGATGCCGAGCTTCTGGGTTGGAGGCAGGACCTGGAGGAGACGGTCATGCTGGCCCTGCGTCTTCCTGAAGGTCTTCAGCTGGATAGGCTGACCAGGCTGGCTGGTCGTCCGGCTGACCAGAAAATTCTTAAAGAGCTGGCCGATCAGGGACTCCTGCTGCCCGTAGATAGCAGAATCCAAGTGACCCGCCGGGGCCGTCTGCTCAACGATCTGGTCATCGATCAGGTCCTGGAGGCTGTCGGAATTCGTTAAATACTGCGGAACGTTACACAGATGTCACCTGTGGATGGATTATTCTGTTGATTCACCAATGACCAGGCTCTTCAAGGGTGGAGCATGTTGGCCCTGCCCGCGTCCACGAATGAGGTGATTGCGGTGTCATTCACAGCCCCTCTCGATCTGCATGTCCATGGCCCCCAAGGGCTTTATGACCCTGACACGGAACACGATGCCTGCGGTTTTGGCATGGTGGCCACCCTCAACAGACGGGATGAAAGACTGATCGTCGAGCAGGGCATCCGCGTCCTGGTCAATTTGGATCATCGCGGGGCTGTGGGAGCAGAGCCGAATACCGGTGACGGGGCCGGCATCATGCTCTCCATGCCTGACGAGTTCATGCGCAACCGTGTCTGCCGGAATCTGCCAGAAGCCGGTCGCTATCTGGCGGGTATGGCCTTCCTTGATAGGGATCCGGCGCAGGCTGCCAGCCAGGAGGAGGCCATCGCCTCGATTGCGGGTCAGGAGGGGCTGCGAGTCCTGGCCTGGCGGTCAGTGCCCACCAACCCGGACGGACTGGGTCTGCAGGCTCTGGCCTCTATGCCTCGGTTCCTCATGCCCATCATGTGCGACGCCGGGCCGGATGGCCGCGGAGGGCTGAAGCTGGAGCGGCTGGGCTACCGGGTCCGCAAGCGGGCCGAGCACGAATTGGGCGTCTACTTTGCATCCCTGTCCTGCCGTACGATCACCTACAAGGGCATGCTGACCACCAAGCAGCTGCAGGGCTTCTTTCCTGATCTGAGCGATCCGGCCATGAAGGCCCGCCTGGCCATCGTCCATTCACGATTCTCGACTAACACCTTCCCCTCCTGGCCCCTGGCCCAGCCCTTCAGGATGATCGCCCACAACGGGGAGATCAACACCATTGAGGGCAACCGCAACTGGATGTCAGCTCGCGAGGGAAAGCTGAGCTCGGAGCTTCTCGGCGACATGGCCCCGCTGTTGCCGGTCAACACCCCTGGTGCTTCCGACTCGGGCACTTTCGACGAGACGCTGGAGCTGCTCCATCTGGCCGGACGGTCCTTGCCCCATGCCGTCTCCATGATGATGCCTCCGGCCTGGCAGCAGGATCCGGACATGGACCCGGACCTCAAGGCCTTCTACCAGTACAACGACACCCTGATCGAGCCTTGGGACGGTCCGGCGGCCATCGTCTTCACGGACGGAACCCTGGTGGGCGCACAGCTGGACCGCAATGGCCTGCGTCCAGGCCGCTGGCAGCTGACCGATGACGGCCACCTGGTCCTGGCCTCGGAGGCCGGCGTTCTAGAGGATACGCCCCAGGAGTCCATCGTCGCCAAGGGCAGACTGGAGCCAGGACGGATGTTCCTGGCGGACACCGAAGAGGGACGGATAGTGCCTGACAGCGAGATCAAGCACCAGCTGGCCAGTCTGCACCCCTATAGGAAGTGGGTTTCCGAACGTACCGTCCGCCTGGACGACCTGCCCGAGCGCGAGCATGTCAACTACTCGCGCATCTCGGTTCACCGCAGACAGCAGGCCTTCGGCTACACACGGGAGGATCTGACCATGCTGCTGGGGCCCATGGCTGAAACCGGCAGTGAACCGATCGGGTCCATGGGCAATGATGCGCCCATCGCTGTGCTCTCACGCCGGTCCCGCATGCTCTTCGACTACTTCACCCAGAAATTCGCCCAGGTCACCAATCCGCCCTTGGACTGGGAGCGCGAAGAACTGGTGACCAGCATCGCCTCGGCCATCGGCCCTGAACCCAACCTTCTGGAGGACATTCCGGAGCATGCTTGGAAGATTCACATCGACCTGCCTGTGGTGGACTCCGTCCAGATGGCTCAGATCAAGCGTCTGGACCGGGCTCCGATCCTGGAAGGCCGCTTCCGCCCCCGTCTGATTCGTGGCCTCTACCAGGTGGCCGGCGGGGGCAAGGCCCTTGAGGAGCGTCTGGAAGCCATCGAAGGAGAGGTGGATCAGGCCATCGAAGAGGGCTGCAACGTGCTTGTTCTGTCCGACCGGGACTCCAACCACATCTGGGGACCCATACCCTCCCTGCTACTGACCGGGGCCGTCCAGCATCACCTGCTGCGTCGGCACACACGCACTCAGGTTTCCCTGGCGGTGGAAGCTGGTGACGTGCGTGAGGTCCATCATGTGGCCCTGCTGATTGCCTACGGCGCAGCCTGCGTTAACCCCTACCTGGCTCTTGAGTCTGTGGAGAATCTGGCTAACCACGGGGACCTGCACGTCGATGCCCAGAAAGCCTCCGACAATCTGGTCCGGGCCCTGAGCACCGGGGTCCTGAAGATCATGAGCAAGATGGGCGTCAGCACGATTATGTCCTACCGTGGCTCACAGCTCTTCGAGGCCGTCGGGTTGAGCCAAGAGGTCATCGACCGCTGGTTCACCGGCACCACCTCCCTGGTGGGCGGCATAGGACTGGATGAGATCGCCGCCGAGGTGGCCCAGCGCCATCGGGTTGCTTACCCCATTGAATGGACCGCAGGCTCGGGGCATGATCTGGAGACAGGAGGCAACTATCACTGGCGGCGCACCGGTGAGGATCACCTTAATGACCCCGAGTCCATCTTTCTGCTCCAACAGTCCACTAAGCGTGGCGACTACGGACTTTTCAGGGCCTATACGGACCATGTGAACGCAGCGGCCAAGAACGGCATGACCCTGCGAGGCCTTATGGAGCTGCACTCCGACAGGGCGCCTATTCCGCTGGATCAGGTTGAGGCCGCCAAGTCCATCGTCACTCGCTTCTCCACCGGAGCCATGAGTTACGGGTCCATCTCCCAGGAGGCCCATGAGACCATGGCCTTGGCTATGAATCGGCTCGGAGCCAGGTCCAACTCGGGAGAGGGGGGCGAGTCCCCGGATAGGATTGCAGATCCTGCCAGGACCAGCCGTATCAAGCAGGTGGCCTCGGCCCGATTCGGGGTGACCAGTGATTACTTGGTCTCGGCCACCGACCTACAGATCAAGCTGGCTCAAGGAGCCAAGCCTGGCGAGGGTGGGCACCTTCCCGGCGCCAAGGTCCCGCCCTGGATCGCCCAGGTCAGACGGTCTACACCCGGAGTCGAGCTCATATCGCCTCCGCCCCACCATGACATCTATTCCATCGAGGATCTGAAGCAGCTCATCCATGACCTGAAGATGGCCAACCCGCGGGCTCGCATCCACGTCAAGCTGGTTTCCGAGCACGGGGTGGGAACCGTGGCCGCAGGCGTGGCCAAATGCCATGCCGACGTGGTCCTCATCTCCGGCCAGGACGGTGGAACGGGAGCAGCCCCGCTCAATGCAATCAAGCACGCAGGAACCCCGTGGGAACTGGGCCTGGCTGAAACCCAGCAGACCTTGGTCATGAACGACCTGCGCTCGCGAATCGTCGTCCAGTGCGACGGGGAGCTCAAGACCGGCCGCGACGTGGTCATAGCCGCCCTCTTGGGGGCTGAGGAGTTCGGCTTCGCCACTACGGCACTTCAGGTTGAGGGCTGCGTCATGATGCGGGCCTGCCACAAGAACACTTGCCCTCAGGGCATAGCCACCCAGGATCCGGAGTTGCGCTCGCGCTTTACCGGTCGGCCCGAGGATCTGGTCAACTTCTTCATGTTCATGGCCCGCCAGGTGCGGGAGATCCTGGCATCCTTGGGCTTCGCCAGCCTGGAGGAAGCGGTCGGCCACGTGGAGTGCCTGCGCAGGGACCCCTCCGTGCACACCTGGAAGAGCCAGGGCATTGACCTGGATGCCATCCTGCGCAAGCCAGGACCCACTCCCGGCACCGTACTGCACCATACCCAAGACCAGGACCACGAACTAGACAAGTCCCTGGATGCGGACCTGATCAATCAGGCTGTTGATGCCTTGGATGAGGGCCGACCGGTAGCCATCAAGACGACCGTGCGCAACGTCAACCGGAGCGTGGGCACCATGCTGGGCTACAGGATCACTCGCAAATACGGCGCAGCCGGCCTGCCGCCGAACACCGTGGACATCACGCTGACAGGTTCTGCCGGACAGTCCCTGGGCGCCTTCATCCCCAAAGGCGAGACCATTCAGGTGGTCGGCGAAGCCAACGACTATGCAGGCAAGGGATTATCCGGCGGTCGTCTGGTTCTCCATGCTGCCCAAGGCGTGCGCTTCGACCCGCATAAGACTGTCATCTGCGGCAATGTGGCAGGATTCGGTGCCACCTCGGGCGATATGTTCGTGGCTGGACGGGCCGGGGAGCGTTTTGCCGTACGCAACGGGGGCGGCCGCTTCGTGGTAGAGGGCCTGGGCGACCACGGCTGCGAGTATATGACCGGCGGCCTGGTGGTTGTTCTGGGTCCCACCGGGCGCAACTTCGGTGCAGGCTTCTCGGGAGGGGACGTCTACCTGCTGGATATGGATACCTCCCGACTCAATCCTGAAGCCTGGAATGACGGCTCTCTGCTGGCCCTGGAGCCCAATCAGGACGAGGCGGCCATGCTTAAGGAACTGGTAGCCGAGCATGTCCGACTGACCGGCTCAACCGCGGCAGCTGCCCTGCTTGAGGACTGGCCGAGCGCACTTGCCCGGTTCACTCATCTGGTCCCTCGTCGTTATCGGGCCATGAAGAAGGCCATGGAAGAGGCCGAACGCGAGCAGGTCGACTTCAACGAGCCCGGCGTCTGGGACACCACCTACGCCCAGGTCATGGAAGGAGCGCACTGACATGGTCGATCCCAAGGGATTCCTCAAGGTACGCACCAGGCACGAACTCGCCGAGCGTCCGGTCGCTGAACGTCTCAAGGACTGGCGCGACGTACACCAGTCCTCTGGCCCTGGGCCCTGGACCGCCGAGCAGGCTGCCCGCTGCATGGACTGCGGCACCCCTTTCTGCATGACCGGCTGTCCTCTAGGCAACCTGATCCCCGAGTTCAACGATCTGCTGTCCCGGGGACGCTGGGAGGAGGCCTACGAACGGCTGAGCCTGACCAACAACTTTCCGGAGTTCACCGGAAGGATCTGCCCGGCTCCATGCGAGTCCTCCTGCGTGCTCTCCATCCATCAGCCGGCCACTACCATCAAGCTGGACGAGCAGACCATCATCGACCAGGCCTGGTCCCTGGGCCTGGTCAAGCCTCGACCGCCACAACGGCTGACCGACATGACCGTGGCTGTGGTCGGATCCGGTCCTGCAGGGCTGGCCTGCGCCCAGCAGCTGACCCGGGCTGGGCACACGGTGGTGGTCTACGAGCGCGCCGATGCCATAGGTGGGCTCCTGCGTTATGGCATTCCCGCCTTCAAGCTGGAGAAGTCTCTGTTGGACCGCCGGCTGGAACAGATGGAAGCCGAGGGGACCCGATTCCGCACGGGTGTCGAGGTGGGCAGAGACCTTGGATGGGACCAGCTGCGGTCCCGTTATGACGCCCTGGTGGTGGCCATCGGCTCCACCGAACCCCGGCGCGTGGATCTGCCCGGACGGGATTTGCAGGGGATCCACTACGCCATGGACTTCCTGCCCGATCCCACCCGTAAGCTCATGGGCCGTGAGCCCATCAACAACATCAATGCTGCTGGCAAGGACGTCATCATCATCGGCGGCGGCGACACTGGGTCAGACTGCCTGGGCACGGCACTTCGCGAGGGCGCCAAATCGGTTACCATCCTGCAGATCCGGCCCCGGGAACCCTCTTCCAGGCCTGATAACCGGCCCTGGCCAACCTACGCCCGGCTCTATAATCCCACCTCCTCAATGGAGGAGGGCGGCCATTACGAGTATGCGGTGGACAGCCTGGAGTATCTGGGTGACGAAGTCGATGACCGAATCAGCCTGAACCAGACCAGCGCCCCTACCGGCTTCGACCGGGACCATGAAGGACAGGTGCGCGGCGTTCGCGTGGTGGACGTCAGTCGTGACGATCAAGACCGAATCATTCTCCATCCTGACACCGAGCGGGTCCTGCCTGCCGACCTGGTGCTGATCAGCATTGGCTTCGCGCATCCAGAGACGGCCACCCTGACCGGACAGACCGGCGTAGGGCTGGACGGGCGTGGCAATGTGGCCCGGAATACTGACTACGCGACCGACCGCGACGGCATCTTCGTGTGCGGCGATGCCGGACGTGGTCAGTCCCTGGTGGTCTGGGCTCTGGCCGAGGGTCGCTCCTGCGCTGCGGCAGTTGACCGGTATCTGACAGGCGCCACCGAATTGCCCGCCCCCATCCGAGCCGATGAGCGCGCAATGACCCTGCCAGCGGCCGACCGGCGCCCACGCTAATATGAAAAGGTATGGTGCCGATCGAAGGGATGGAGGCAGTGGGATATGACCAACCGCGCTGAACGTAGGGCGCAGGCCAAGCGGAGCCGCCGTGGCGGCAGCGACGACCGGAGGATGACCGCCAAGGGCAGGGCCGGAGTGATGGACGAACGGGCCTTGCAGGAGCGCTCCCGTCGGCTGGAGGCCGGCCAGGGCGCTGAATGGAAGCCCACTGGGCACGCCGATAACCTGGTGCAGAAGGGCTCGGTGGACCCCAACGACCGCAATCCCCGTCTGCTCAGAGCTCCTAGCGGCGTGCGTCAATGGCTGCGAATCCTGGTCTGGGCCATGATCATCTGCTCCGGCCTGGCTTTCCTGGTCTGCATGTGGCTGCCCCATGTTCCCATTTGGGCCACCATCGCCATCGCGGCGGTCTTCTGCCTGGGCGTGCTGGGGCTCTTCCTAGTCGGCGGCAACCGGGACAATTCCCGTCTGGACTCATACGGAACGGCTCTGTGAGCATGACCCAAAGCGTGGCAGAAAAGCAGGCTGTGCTCATGCAGCATGTGGGATTCCGCAGGCAGGGCCGGGTCATTCTCGACGATGTGAACCTTGAGGTGGGCTCCGGGCAGAAGTGGGTGCTTTTCGGGCCCAACGGCGTGGGCAAATCCACCCTTGTAGCCATGATGAGCACACGAGGCTTTCCCAGCACTGGCAGTGTAGAGATCCTGGGCAATCGGCTGGGCAAGGTGAACGTTTTCTCATACCGGCATCGAATAGGGCTGGCATCGGCCGGCCTGGCCAAGACCATCAGCCCCCAGGAGGATCCCTACGACGTAGTGCTCACTGCCTTCAGCGACACCACAGGACGCTGGAGGGAGACCTTCACACCTGATCAGGAGGAGGCCACCCTGGCTCTGATGGACCGGTTCGGCATCGCCTACCTCAAGGGCAAGCGCATGTACCGACTCTCCGAGGGGGAGCGCGGCAGGGTGCTGATATGCCGGGCCCTGATGGCCGATCCCGACCTGCTTATCCTGGACGAACCGACCACCGGTCTGGACCTGGGCGGCCGGGAGCTGGTGCTCAGAGCCTTAAGCGACATCGGCAGGGAGGACAGGGACCGCACGGTCATCCTGGTTACCCACCGGCTTGAGGAGATCCCCCTCGGCTTCGATCGGATAGCCATGATGGGTCGACGTCCTGTCGACACTGCAGATACAGGCGATCCGGATCCTGGCACTATCGTCTACCAGGGTCCGCTGGAGGGAGGACTGACCGGTCCACGCTTGAGCGCGCTCTTCGGTCTGGACCTGACTGTGGTTCACCGCGACGGACGCTGGGGTGCCTTCGCCGTCTGAACGCCACTGGCCATCGTCGTTCTGACACGCCCGTATCAGCTCAAGGAATAGCAAATTCGTTTACCAAGGCGCGGGTATAGACTGTGGTGGTTTGTCTGTCCGGAGACCGCGGCAGACCCGTATGCGTGAAGGATGTTGACGTGATCAAGATATGGACCCGCTATTTGCGGCCGTACTGGGTTCAGGTGGCCGTTCTGGTGCTCTTTCAGGTGGCGCAGACGGCCTTGAACCTTTACCTGCCCAACCTGCAGGCGGACATCATCGACAAGGGCGTGGCTGTAGGCGACCAGGATGCCATCTACAGGATCGGCTGGCAGATGATGGGGATCACCGCCGTCCAGATCGTGGCCAACGTGGTCGCTGTATACTGCGCCACGCGGCTGGCCATGAGGATGGGTTACGAGCTGCGCAGGGATCTGTTCGCCTCAGTCGAAGGTTTCAGCCTTAATGAGATTGAGCGCTTTTCGGCGGGTTCCCTAATCACCCGGACCACCAACGACGTCCAGCAGATGCAGATGACCACCATGCAGACCCTGATGATCATTCTGCAGGCTCCGGTCATGCTGATCGGCGGACTGATACTCGCTTTGCGCCAGGATGGCCCCCTGACCTGGTCTCTAGCGGTGATCGTCCCACTGATCCTCCTGGTGGCATTGGTGCTTATGGGCAGGATGGGACCCCTGTTCACACGACTGCAGAACATGCTGGATTCCGTCAACCGCCTGGTCCGTGAGCAGATCTCCGGGGTGCGTGTCATCCGTGCCTTCGTCCGCGAGAAGACCGAAGCGTCTCGCTTCGACAAGGCCAACCGCGACGTATACGGCGTCCTGATCTCCACCGGTCGGTTGATGAGCATGATGGTGCCGCTCATGTGGTTCCTGCTGAACATGTCCAACGTGGCCATCATGTGGTTCGGCGGCCGCCGCATCGACTCCGGAGCCATGCAGATAGGCGCCCTGCAGGCCTTCATTCAGTACCTGATGATCATCCTGTCGGGCCTGATGATGGCTGCAATGATGTCGGTGATGCTGCCTAGGGCCGCTGTGGCCGCTCGAAGGATCAACGAGGTCCTGGAGGCCACTAGCGAGATCGCCGCTCCCGCGCATCCCTACCGCAATGAACACCCTCAGGGCCTGCTGGAGTTCAAGCATGTGGACTTCAGCTATCCGGGCGCCCAGGATCCGGTCCTTTCGGATATCTCTTTCACAGCACGTCCGGGGACGACTACGGCCATCATCGGGGCAACGGGATCAGGCAAGTCCACCATCATCCGACTGGCCAACCGCATGTTCGACGTCACCGACGGCCAGGTTCTCGTGGACGGCCATGACGTGCGCGAGTACGACCCCGACCAGCTGGCCCTGATCTTCGGGCCAGTCCCGCAGAAAGCCACACTCTTCACCGGCACCATCCGCGACAATATGCATTATGGTGATCCCGACGCCGGCGATGACCGCATCTGGGAAGCCCTGCGCATCGCCCAGGCCGAGGACTTCGTGCGAGAGATTCCCGAGGGCCTGGACGCTCGTGTGGCCGAGGGCGGCACCAACTTCTCCGGCGGGCAGAAGCAGCGGCTCTGCATGGCCAGGGCCATCCTGCGCAACCCCCGCATCTACACCTTTGACGACTCCTTCTCCGCGCTGGATATGACCACCGACCGCGCACTGCATGAGGCCCTGGTGCCAGTCACCCGCCAAGCCACACAAATCGTCGTGGCCCAGAGGGCGGCATCCATCCGTCAGGCCGACCAGATTCTGGTTTTGGACCGAGGCCGCATCGTCGGCCGGGGCACCCACGACCAGCTCATGGAGGACTGCGCTACTTATCAGGAGATCGTCCAGTCCCAGGGCGGGCAGGGTCCCGATGTGGAAGAGCTCAGCATTGACGAGGGGAGGGCCGAGTAGATGGCTAAGAACTTGAGCACAAATACAGGCTCGCAGGCCGTGGGCGGCCGTCGCCACACCGTGGGCCGGCTGGTCCATTATCTGCTGGCCAGTCCCTGGAGGGTCATCGTCATGGTCCTATCCGGCATGACCGCCGTGGCCATGATCGTCATCGGCCCCAAGGTCATGGGCGAGGCCACCAACGTCCTCTTCGAGGGGCTGCTAGGGTCCATGCTGGTCAAGATGGGCGCCAAGCCAGGCACTCCCAAGCAGGCTGTGGTCGTCTACCTGCAATCCCGCGGGCAGGACAAGTTCGCCCGGATGATCGACTCCATGAACGTCCAGGTGGGTGTCGGCATCGACTGGGGGCGCTTCGGCACCATCCTCATGTTCGTCATCGGCATCTACCTGATCTCCATCCTGGTCAGGCTGGTGCAGAACTTCCTGATGACCCGGCTGGTCTCCGACGCTGTCTACACCATGCGCAGGCAGATCGAGGACAAGCTGGACCGGCTACCCCTGCAGTACTTCGACCGGACCCCGCGCGGCGAGGTCATGAGCCGGACCACCAACGACATCGACAACATCTCAGGCACCCTGCAACAGATCCTGGGCGAGCTGCTCTTCTCGGTCTTCTCCATCATCGGTGCCTTCATCATGATGCTGACCATCTCGCCTCTGCTGACCCTGATCGCTTTCATCATCATCCCGGTCATGGCCCTGTGCGCGGGCATTATCCTCAAGAAGACCCAGCCTCAGTTCACCCGTCAGTGGATCCGCACCGGCCAGGTCAACAGCCATGTGGAGGAGATGTTCTCCGGCCATATGGTGGTCCGGGCCTTCGGACACCAACGCAAGGCCGAGGAAGAGTTCGAAGAGCGCAACCAGGAGCTCTACCAGGCCAGCTTCAAGGCCTCATTCTTCTCGGCCCTGGTTACGCCCATGTCAACCTTCTTCGGCAACCTGAGCTTCGTGATCGTGGTCATCATCGGCGGCGTCCACGTGCTCAACGGCAGCATGAGCCTGGGCGGCCTGCAGGCCTTCACCCAGTACACCCGTCAGGCCTCACAGCCAATCGGGCAGCTGGCTTCCATGGGCACCATGCTCCAGTCCTCCCTGGCCTCCTGCCGCAGGGTCTTCGACTTCCTGGACGAGGCCGAGGAGGTGCCGGACATCGAACATCCCGACCATCTGGGTCAGGAGACCGAAGGCAAGGTCGAGGGACATGTCCGCTTCGACCACGTCCGCTTCTCCTACGATCCGGCCGAGCCGTTGATCAAGGACCTGTCCATCGAGGCCAAGCCCGGGCAGACCATCGCCATTGTCGGTCCCACCGGGGCAGGCAAGACCACCCTGGTCAACCTGCTCATGCGCTTCTACGAGATCCAGGGCGGACGCATCACCATCGATGGCGTGGACACCTCCAAGGTGACCCGCCACGATCTGCGCAGCCACTTCGGCATGGTCCTGCAGGACACCTGGCTCTTTGACGGGACCGTCCGCGACAACCTGCTCTACGGTCTGGACGAGGGGCAGACGATCCCTGACCAGACCATGATCAAGGGCGCCAAGGCCACCCACGTGGACGAGTTCATCCGCAAGCTGCCCCAGGGCTACGACACCGTGCTCAATGAGGACAGCAGCGAGCTCAGCCAGGGCGAACGCCAGCTGATGACCATCTGCCGGGCCTTCCTGTCCGACCCGGACATCCTGATCCTGGACGAGGCGACATCCTCGGTGGACACCAGGACCGAGCTGCTGGTCCAGCAGGCCATGAACACCCTGCGCAAGGGCAGGACCTCCTTCGTCATCGCGCACCGGCTGTCCACCATCCGCGATGCCGACCTGATCCTGGTGGTCAACCACGGCTCGGTGGTCGAGCAGGGCACCCACGACCAGCTGCTGGACCGCGGCGGCGCCTATGCCTCCCTCTACAACTCCCAGTTCACCAAGGGCGAGGAGGGCTGAGCAGGCATGAGCTTTCGACGCGGTCCGCTGAGCGTAGGGGAGCGGGTCCAGCTGACTGATCGGCGTGGCCGCAAGCTGACGGTCATGCTGGAACCAGGAGGCCTGACCCAGACTGACCACGGCCTTCTGCCGCATGAAGCCATGATCGGAGTGCCTGAGGGATCAGTAGTGGTGACCATCTCGGCTGACAAGTGGCGTCAAATACGTACCAAGCAGGATGCTGGCACAGACACAGAGGCGCATGATAGGTCCAAGCCTTGGAAATCCTCACGACGGGTAGGAGGGTGGGCCTTCACTGTCATGCGCCCGCGGCTTGAGGACTACATTCTCTCAATGCCTCGCGGCGCCCAGATCATGTACCCCAAGGATGTGTCTAGGGTCATTCTTCTGGGCGACATCCGTCCTGGCATGAGGGTCTTGGAGTCGGGAGCAGGCTCAGGGGCCATGAGTCTGGGCCTGCTGGATGCCATTGGTACGGAAGGAAAACTGACCAGTATCGAGCGGCGGGAGGAGTTCGCCCGGGTGGCCATGGGCAATGCCACGGTTTTCTTTGGTCAGCGCCCTGCCCGGTGGGACCTGCGTACTGGCGATTTCGACACTGTTGCAGCCGATCTGCCCGAGGACGAGTTCGACCGTATCGTTCTGGACATGCTGGACCCCTGGAACCGTTTGGAGCAGGTTTATCGTGTCATGGCCCCTGGCGGCCTGCTGACCGCCTACATCACCACTACCACTCAGCTCAGCCGACTAGCCGAGGCTCTGCGCGCCGACGGCCGATGGACCGAGCCTGAGATCATGGAGAGTCTGGAGCGCTCCTGGAAGGCCGATGGTCTGGCGGTCCGACCTGAACATGAGATGATTGGGCACACCGGCTTCCTTTTGACCAGCAGGGCCATGGCTCCCGGCCAGCAGGCTCTCCGCAAGCATATCCGGGCCACCAAGGACTACCAGACTGACGTGGATCAAAACCGGCAGCCTTCCCAGATCAGCGGCAACAATCGCGAGCGCAAGATGGAGGACCTGGAAGAACTTGAGGATCTGGAGCTGCGCCGGGTCTCCGATCGCAAGCTGCGCAAGGTGTTGCGTGATCTGGACCATCAGGTGCGCACTCTGGAAGGCGGCAAGGAGCCAGAAATCTGATCGCCTATGACCCGTACCTTCAGCCAGCTCTGTCATAATGGAAAAGAAGCCTGATGGGAACTTCGGGAAAGGAAGCATGCATGGGTCTGCGAAAAGGTCTAAAGGCAGAGGATCTGCACAGGTGCAGCCGAACCCTCATGCTTATGCGTCACGCCAAGACCGAACGCCAGGGGGCACAGGGCGATCGCAGCCGTCAGCTGACCGACCGGGGCCAGCAGCAGGCCCGGACCATGGGCCGTGGATTGGCTGCTTTGGGTCTCGTGCCCGACCGCATCATCTGCTCGGGTGCACCACGAGCCCGTCAGACCCTGGACGGCATGCTCATGCCTTTGGGGGATGGACCGCGGGTTGATTACCGGGAATCCCTCTATGAATCCGGCATGCAGGCGGTCTTCGACCAGTTGGCGCAGACCGAGGATCGTGACCGCCGAGTCCTGATCCTGGGTCATGAGCCCACCATGTCTATCTGCTCACAGTGGCTGGCCGAGAACAGCTCTGATCCGGACCTTTTGGACCTACTCAATCTTGGACTGCCTCCGGCCACCATGGTTCTGCTGGGCTCTGAGCGGCCTTTGACCGATTGGGGAATACATCAGGCCCGTTTGCTTGGCATTCTGGGCCCCCAGGATCTTCAGGGCTGACGAGCAGGATAAGCTGGAAAGAGCCTTCTACTGGCGGTCTTAGTGACCAGCAGTCCCGTGCTTGTGGCTCTGTCGCTATCGATTCAAGTTATGGCGACACCTTATTTGCACCAATTACCCGCCTCCCCCCGCCGCTGATAGGCTGACCGGAGACATCAGGACGAAACTGGGAGGTTTCATGGCAGCGATTACATCCGTGTCCGGGTTCCCGCGCATCGGTGCGCATCGTGAACTCAAGAGGGCCATCGAGGGCTACTGGAAGGGCGAACGGAATCTTGAAGAGGTCCAGCGCACAGCCGCCGATCTGCGGACCAAGCACTGGAGGCTTCAGCAGGAGGCCGGCGTCGACCTGATTCCCGTCAATGATTTCAGCTACTACGACCAGGTATTGGATACATCCATCCTCCTGGGCGTCGTGCCTGAGCGCTATCGGAAGCTGGGCCTGGGCTCCGAAGACACCCTCTTCGCCATGGGCCGTGGCTACCAGGGGGAGCAAGGTGACGTGACCGCCCTGCCTATGAAGAAGTGGTTCACCACCAATTACCACTACCTGGTGCCCGAGATCGATCAGAACACCAAAATCGCCCTTGAAGGCGACAAGCCCTTCAAGGAGTTCCAGGAGGCGCGTGAGCAGGGTATCGCTGCCAAGCCGGTGCTGATCGGCCCCTACACATTTCTGAAGCTGGCCCGTGGCCCCCAGGGCGAGCAGCTGGATCCTGACCCGACACTGGTCCAGGACCTGGCCAAGGCTTTTGCGGCCATTTTGGAGCGATTCATCAGCCTAGGCGCCGACTGGGTGCAGCTGGACGAGCCCTACCTGGTCCTGGACAAGGAACAGGGCGACCTGGAACTCTTCGAGACCCTCTATGCACCTACCCTCAAGGCCCGTGAGAGCGATCGGGGCAAGGTCCGTGTCCTGATCAACACCTACTTCGGCCATGTGGGGGACTGTTATGACCGGCTGGCTGATCTGGGCTTCGACGGCATCGGCCTGGATCTGGTCGAGGGCAGGGATGAGAATCTGGCGGCCCTCAAGGAACACGGCGTACCAGAGGGAACCACTATCTTCGCAGGCCTGATCAACGGCCGCAACATCTGGCGTAATGACTATGCAGTCAGCCTGGGCCTCCTGGATGCCCTGCACCAGGTGACCTCGAACGTGGTGGTGTCCACCGCATGCTCCCTGCTGCATGTACCCTATACAGTGGCCGACGAGGACGGGCTGGATGCCGACACCGTACGCCCCCACTTCGCCTTCGCTCTGGAGAAGCTGGGCGAGCTGCACGACTTGGCGCAGCTGGCCGATGCCGACGAGGACCAGCGCCGCTCCAGCGAGGCTCTTGCTAACAACCAGAAGCTCTTCGATGGCAGCCGCGTCCAGCCCGACCGCCAGGTGCAGCAGCGCCTGGCCGGCCTTAAGGACGAGGACTTCGTGCGTACCCCGGCCCGGCCCGAGCGCCAGAGGATCCAGGCCCAGGAGCTGGGCCTGCCCCTGCTGCCCACGACCACCATCGGGTCCTTCCCCCAGACCGCCGAGGTTCGCGTCGAGCGGGCTCGCCTGCGCAAGAAGGAAATCAGCCAGGAGGACTACGACGACTTCATCGCCCGCAAGATCGACCAGGTCATCGATCACCAGGAACAGATCGGCCTGGATGTGCTGGTCCATGGTGAGTTCGAGCGCAACGACATGGTCGAGTACTTTGGACAGAATCTTAAAGGCTACCTGTTCACCCGGAACGCCTGGGTCCAGTCCTACGGCACCCGTTGCGTCAAGCCTCCCATCGTCTGGGGGGACATCTCCCGTGCCCGGCCCATCACCGTGCGCTGGTCTTCCTATGCG
This sequence comes from Bifidobacterium asteroides, assembly GCF_003202695.1. Taxonomy (GTDB): domain Bacteria; phylum Actinomycetota; class Actinomycetes; order Actinomycetales; family Bifidobacteriaceae; genus Bombiscardovia; species Bombiscardovia asteroides_G. Next base: position 436,258 of record NZ_QGLL01000006.1, on the reverse strand, counting down.
CAAGCCCGCACGAACCATGTGGTCAAGGGAATGCTGACCGGGCCAGTGACTATTCTGAACTGGTCCTGGCCCCGCGAGGACATCGATCATAAGCAGCAGACCCGCCAGCTGGCCCTGGCCATCCGTGACGAGGTCCAGGATCTGGAGGCCGCAGGCATCCGCATCATTCAGATCGATGAGGCTGCCCTGCGCGAGAAGCTGCCGCTGCGACGCTCGGATTGGCACAGCCGATACCTGGACTGGGCCATTCCTGCCTTTCGGTTGGTTCATTCAGGAGTCAAACCAACTACTCAAATTCACACCCACATGTGCTACTCGGAGTTCAACGACATCATCAAGGACATTGATGCCATGGACGCCGATGTGATCTCCTTCGAAGCCTCCCGCTCCGATCTGACCGTCCTGGATGCCATTCAGGAGGCCAAGTTCGAGACCGAGGCAGGCCCTGGGGTCTACGACATCCACTCGCCTCGCATCCCTTCCACCGAGGAGATCGTGGACCGGATCCACGCCATCCTGAAGAAGCTGGATGCAGCCAAGGTCTGGATCAACCCCGACTGCGGACTCAAGACCCGAGGGGATAAGGAGACCTGGCCAAGCTTGGAGCACATGGTGGCCGCCGCCCGGCAGGTGCGTGCGGAACTGTCGTCCAGTCAGGAGTCGGATCATGCATGAGCCTATCTTTTCCCTGGAGGTCTTTCCTCCCAAGCGTGATGCCCCGGTCGGTACTATCTACGACACGTTGGACGGACTGGAAGGGCTGATGCCCGACTTCATCTCGGTGACCTACGGGACCGGCCGACGCTCAGATCGCACGGCCACGGCCCGCATAGCCAAGACCATTCATGTCGAGTACGGCATCCCTGCCGTGGCGCACTTGACCGCCCAGTACGCGGATCACGAGGTGATCGACCAGGCACTGGACATGTTCGACGAGGCAGGGGTGGCAGCCGTGCTGGCCCTGCGCGGTGACAGCGTGGAGGGGCGTGAGCCCGCCGGGGTCTTCGACCATGCCAGCGATTTGGCCGCTTACATTCGGTCGTGTAGGCCCAATCTGTCGATTTACGGAGCCTGTTATCCGGAGACCCATCCGGAGGCTACTTCGCCCCAGGAGGATATTAAGCATCTGAAAATTAAGGTGGATGCCGGTGTGGACCATCTGGTTTCACAGCTCTTCTACGACAACGCCGATTTCCTTGACTTCCTGGATCGGGCCCGTGCAGCTGGCATTCAAGTGCCCATCGAGGCCGGGATAATGCCCATCACCAACGAAGGCCAGGTAAGGCACATGAGCGAGGTCTGCAAGGCGCGAATTCCAGCAGCGGTTGAGTCCATCCTGGAGCGCTGGGGCGACGACCGGGCCAGCCTGCGCGAAGCGGGCATCATCTACGCCTCACAGCAGATCGCCGACTTGGTGGCCCATGGGGTGGACGGCATCCACCTCTACTCCATGAACCACTCTGGCGTCACCCGACGCATCTGGCACAACGTCCGTCACCTCTTCCGGCAGGTAGGCACCAGCTCAGAGCCCTCCAGCAGCAAGGGCTGACGGCATCAAAGCGGAATATTCTGCCCCGCATTGATGATCGAGCGAGAGGCGTTCTTAACTTTCAGCTCCGCTTTCGTCCTCGTTCGTCAGTGCGAGGTCTCAGCCATGGCAAAGCCTTGAGCGCGGCTTTGTGCAGCGGCGGTATCATGCCAACCAGCAGCCCAAGAACCATTCCTCCGATGGTTACCCAAGAGGCCAGGTCGTGTCCCAGCAGAATGAGAATCACCACCAGGCCGACTCCGATCAGGGATAGGACAGGTGTCCAGCGTTGCTGCCTATCGGTCAGTCGGTCGTTTTTCTTCGGCAGAAGTCCGTAGATCAGTCCTACCATCAGCCCTATAAGGGCGCAGACAATGGTCAGAAGAGCGTCGATCAGCTGCATTCCAGGGTTCCTCCGTTCATGATCACTCAGGTAGGATCTTTCTAGTGCCGCGCAGGGCGTGGACGCGGGCCTTGGCTCTGGCCATGGCATCCAGCTGCTCCTGGTCCTGTATGACATCCTCGGGATCGATGCCTGAAATCAACGCTATTACCGTCTCATAGGATGTCTTGGCCGTAGGCAGGACGCCTACCAGCCGACCTTGGCGCATGACTGCTATGCGGTCGGAAACCGCGAAGACATCCGGCAGATCGTGGCAGACCATAAGAATGCTGCGGCCCTCGGAACGCATACGCTTGATGTAGTTAAGCACCTCGGCTGACTGCATGACAGATAAGGATGCCGTAGGCTCGTCCAGCAGGATCAGCTCGGGGTTGTCCAACAGGGTTCTGGCGATCGATACGGTCTGTTTTTGCCCCAGGGAGAGGGCGGCCATGGGCTGGCCTACCAGTATCGGGGAGGCCAGCGACTGCAGGACCTGACGGGTGCGCCGCCGCATGGCTTCATCATCACGACGATGGTGGTGATCTCGCAGTTCCTTACCCAGAAAGAGGTTGGAGGAAACATCCAGGTTGTCGCAGAAGTCCTGCCCTTGGAAGACTGCTGCGATGCCCAACTGGTTGGCGACTCTGATGGAAGAAATGCTGGCTGGGTTGCCCTTCCAGATCAGAGTACCCTGATCAGGTCGGATCAAGCCTGACAAAATCCTGACCAGTGTGGACTTGCCTGCCCCATTGTCACCCACGACGGCAAGCACCTCGTGTTGGCGAATATCCAGATTTACATGTTTGAGGGCCTCAACGAACCCGAACCTGATGCAGAGGTCGTCCACCTGCATCAAGACAGAGGTTTCATGCAATCCAGGTCACCTCCTCTACGATGATCGGCCTGCGGATTTTGTGGACACATCAATGTGTCCGTTGACGCTATCGACAGCCATCATAGCCGCCCCCAGAGCGGAACCGGTAATCGGATATCGGGCAGGGAGCACCTCCATGGGAACCATGACATCAGGGAAAAGCATGCGCTGGAGAGTCTCTCGGAGCGGATCCAAAAACACGTCTTTGGTTGTACTCAGGATGCCTCCCAGAATCACCACCTCCGGATCTACGGCGTTGCAAAGATCAGCCACTACATTGCCGATGCGGATGGCTGCGTCGCCCACGATCCGTCGACAGCCCGGGTCTCCTTTGACGGCATTGGCCACCAAGTCATCCAGGGTCATGCTCCCATGGGTCACGCTCAGCAATGACACAAGGCGGGTCTCGTCCACTACCGTATTCAGACACCCACGGTTGCCGCAGATGCAGATATCGCCCAAGGGATCCACCTGAACATGGCCTATCTCGCCGGCAAGCCCGGTGGTGCCGCGCCATACCTCGCCGTTGATGACGATCCCTGAACCCACGCCATCATTGGCGTGAATGTAAACGAAGTTGCGTCTGCCGACTGCCGCGCCCATTCTCAGCTCGGCCATGGCTGAGAAGTTGGCATCGTTGTCCACCTGGACCGGCACCTGGAAAGCCTCGTGGAAGATACCGATCAGGTCCTCCTTGTCCCAGCCTCGCAGGATGCCGGGAATGGCCAGCTGGTGAGTCCTGCAGTCCACAGGAGCCCCCATGGCCAGGCCCAGACCGACAAGCTCGTTCGATCGGGCACCGATGGAAGTCAGCGTCTCCTTGATGAGAATCATGGCGCGCTCCAGGGTGGTGTCCGGCTTGTGCTGCCGTGGCAGAGCCATATCATGCTCTGCCAGGATGGCATGGCTGACATCGACGACTTCCAACCGCATCTCTTGGCGGCCGATGTAAAGTCCGACCCCGAGACCCTTGCGACGGGCCAGCATAACCAGGGTTGCGCGACGGCCGTTTCTGGTGGTGGAGGATGTCTCCAGAAGCCCTTGATCGCCCATCTGACGTACGAGGTTGGAGACAGTAGCTGTTGAAAGCCCGGTATTCTCAGCCAATTCAATCTGAGTCATGGCACCGAATCTTCGGATCGTATCCAGCAATAGTGCACGGTTGGCCTCACGCAGAGAGGACTGTGAACCGAACAATCGATGTGCCATAGGTTCCAGTGTAGCCAAGATCGTGGCTTGTCCCAGCCCAGCACACCGGTTGCGCCGATGGAAGGCAAAGTTTGTATATATTATTAAATTCATATACAAAACAGATAAGCAGATAATTAACCTCATTGAATTGAAATAGTTAACACAAATAGGTATGCTGACCACTGGGCCTTCAATGAAGTGGCCTAGGCGGACGTTGATGTCTGCCCGAGAATTCAAGGATGAAGGAGTCTTCATGAAGATCATGCAACGAACCATGGCGGCGGTCATTGGCGTCGCCATGCTTACCGGACTGGGTGCCTGCGGAGGCTCACGTGCCTCCGGTTCCTCCCAGGAGGGAGGGGCGATCAGCAAAGGCGCCACCATCGGCGTATCCATGCCCACCAAGTCGGAGGAACGTTGGAACAAGGATGGCAACAACCTGAAGACCAAACTGGAGAAGGCAGGCTACAAGGTAGTGCTCTCCTTCGCGGACGACAAGCCCGCCCAACAGAACGCCGACATCGAAAACATGGTCAACAAGGGCGCCAAGATCGTGGTCGTGGCCGCCAAGGATGGTACTGCCGTAGGGCCTGCGGTCGAGAAGGCCAAGGATGCCGGGGCCAAGGTCATCGCCTATGACCGGCTGATCATGAACACCAAGGCCGTTGATTATTATGCGACCTTCCAGCTTGAGCGCACCGGCGTGCTGGAGGCCAACTGGCTGATTGATCAGCTGGGACTCAAAAACGGTGCCAAGGGTCCGTTCAATATCGAGCTGTTCACAGGCTCTCCCGACGACAACAACGCCAAGTACTTCTTCAAGGGCGCCTGGGAGCTTCTGCAGCCCTACTTCCAGTCAGGCGTTCTGGTCAGCCCTTCCCAGCACGGAGGCGGTGTGACCAAGGACTTCAAGCTTGCCGACTGGCAGAAGATATCGGTGCAGTCCTGGAAGACCGAACAGGCTCAGAAGGACATGGAGTCCATACTGGATTCCACCTACGCGCACGGTGAGCGGCTGGATGCCGTTCTGAGCCCCTATGACGGCATCTCCCAGGGGGTCATCAACGCCATACAGTCCAAGAGGCCCGACATCCAGCCCAATACCGACAGCTGGCCCAAGATTACTGGTCAAGACGCCATGGAAATTGCCGTGGCCAACATCTCCAAGGGGCTGCAGGGTCAGACCGTCTTCAAGGACGTCAACAAGCTGGCCCAAGCCGTATACGACATGATCATCGAAATTGCCCAAGGCAAGAAGGTTACCGGCATCAACGGAACCTTTGACAACAACAGCATCAAGGTTCCTTCGAAACTGCTGGATCCCAAGGCCATCACCAAGGACAACCTGACCGATCTGGTCAAGGCGAACTACCTGACCCAGGAACGATTCGATCAGCTAACCAAGTGAGGTTGGCATCACAGTAGCGCCTGACCGTTCCGCTATCGATCAAGGGGAGGGACGGTCGGCGCACAGGAGGTGAAAGCATGTCCAACGAGGACATCTTGTTGCGAATGCAGGGGATCACCAAGACCTTCGGTCCGGTAAAGGCCCTGTCCAATGTCGACATGGAGGTTCGCAAAGGCGAAATCCATGCCATCTGCGGGGAAAACGGCGCCGGCAAGTCCACCCTGATGAACGTGCTGTCCGGGGTATACCCGCACGGCAGCTATACCGGCGAGATCCTGTTCGATGGCAAGCCTTGCCGTTACCGGACCATCAATGATTCAGAGGACGACGGCATCGTCATCATCCACCAGGAGCTGGCGTTAAGCCCCTTCCTGTCTATTGCCGAGAACATTTTCCTAGGCAATGAGCAGGCGCGCAGGGGCGTGATGGACTGGGACACCACCAGGGCCAAGGCCTCGCACCTCTTGGAGCGTGTAGGGCTGAACGAGAATCCCAATACCCGGGTCATGGACCTTGGAGTGGGCAAGCAGCAGCTGGTGGAGATCGCCAAGGCGCTGTCCAAGCATGTCAGGCTCCTTATTCTGGATGAACCAACAGCCGCCTTGAACGATGATGATTCCGAGCATCTGCTGGACCTGGTCAGGCAACTGCGTGACCAGCAAGGGGTGACCAGCATCCTCATCACCCACAAGCTTGGCGAAGTGGGTCAGATTGCGGATGGGGTGACCATTCTGCGCGATGGCTCCACGGTCGGCGGCATGCAAATAGACCCGAACCACCCACTGGATCAGGATCTGCTCATCCAGAGGATGGTAGGACGTGAGCTTACCAACCTCTATCCCCAGCACGTGCCGCATATCGGCAAGGAGGTGCTCAAGGTCAGCGATTGGACCGTTCACCACCCGCTGGATCCGTCACGAACCGTGGTCGATCATGCCAATCTGGTTGTCCATCAGGGTGAGATCGTTGGACTGGCGGGTCTCATGGGCGCCGGCCGCACCGAGATGGCTATGAGCATCTTTGGACGGTCCTATGGCAGCCGGATCAGTGGACAGATTGAGCTTCACGGCCGTCAGGTCGAGCTGCCGAACGTTCAGTCAGCCATTGATTCGGGCTTGGCCTACGCAACTGAGGACCGCAAGGTCTATGGACTCAACCTGTTGCAGAACATCAGGGAAAACGCCTCCATGGCCTCGCTAAAAAAGATGAGCCGTTACGGGGTCATGAACGAGAACCTGGAGAGGGCACGGGTGGAGGAGTACCGCAAGGGCTTCAACATCAAGTGCAGCGACATTGATGTGCCCGTCTCCACTCTGTCCGGAGGCAATCAGCAAAAAGTCGTGCTGGCCAAGTGGGTGATCTCGGATCCTGATGTGCTCATCCTGGACGAACCCACCCGTGGCATAGATGTTGGCGCCAAGTATGAGATCTACGAGATCATCGACCAGTTGGTCGACCAAGGCAAGGCTGTGGTGGTCATTTCCTCGGAATTGCCTGAGCTTATCGGCATCTGTGACCGGATCTATACGGTCAGCCAGGGTGTCATCACCAGCGACGTGGAGCGCCGGGACTTCTCGCAGGAATATCTGATGAAGGGCATGACCGTGGAAAAGAAGGGAGTGGCAGCCAGATGAGCTCGCCCAACAGCAACAAGAGCACCGCCCAGGCGGTAGAACAAGAACAGGCAGGGCCGGGCATTCTGGCCTCCCTGGCCAGCAACGCTCGCCAGTATGGCATAGTCGGCGCTCTGGTGGTTATCGTGATCGTCTTCGAGATACTGACCAAGGGGGTGCTGCTCAAGCCCAACAGCTTCGTATCGCTGATCCAGCAGAATGCCTACGTGATCATCCTGGCCATCGGCATGGTCATGGTCATCATCGCCACGCACATTGATCTGTCGGTGGGATCCCTGGTGGCCTTTATCGGAGGCGTGTGCGCCATCCTCATGGAACACATGGGAGTCAACTGGATCCTGGCTATCGGCCTGTCGCTGATTGTAGGTCTGTTGATTGGCATCTGGCAGGGATTCTGGGTTGCCGTCATCGGCATTCCCGGATTCATCACCACCCTTGCCGGCATGCTGATCTTCCGTGGTCTGGCTACGGTCATCGTCGGCGAGTCCGTGCCCATCACCTCTGCGCAGTTCAGGGGGATCGCCCGTGACTACCTGCCCAACATCCTGGGATGGTGGGGCCCATTCGACGGCCTGACTGTGGTCCTGGGCATCATTTGCATCCTTGCCTACGCCTGGTCTCAAATCGCCAAACGCCGCAAGACCCTGGCTGTAGGTCTGGTTCCCGAGCCTAAGGCCTTGATGACCGGCAAGATCATCGTGGCCGCAGTCGTCATTCTTTTCGTGACATACCTGCTGGCCTCTTCCGGCAATGAGAACCAGGGCGGGACGCCCATAATGCTGGTCATCGTGGCCGTATTGGTCCTGATCTACAACTTCATTCTGACCAGGACCGTATTCGGCCGGCATGTCTATGCGGTGGGCGGCAACCGCAAGGCCGCTGTGCTTTCCGGCATCAACGCCAAACGGGTGGACTTCACGCTCTTCGTCCACATGGGCTTTTTATCAGCTGTGGCAGCCATCTGCATGCTTTCACGACTGGCATCAGCCACTGCCCAGGCGGGCATGGAGTTCGAAATGGATGCCATTGCATCCTGCTTCATTGGCGGCACGGCGGTCACCGGCGGCATCGGAACCATTCCCGGAGCAGTTGTCGGAGCCTTCGTCATGGGCGTGATCAACCAGGGGTTGTCCATCATGGGTGTGGATACGGCCATCGTCAAGACCATCAAGGGGCTAGTGCTTCTTCTTGCCGTGGCTATTGATGTCATGTCCAAGCGTCGCAAGAGCTAACCGACTATCGGCATAGGGATGGGTTGCCTCGGGAGCAAGCTCCTCAAGTGCTTCCCTTCCCTTATGCCGATTGCTTATCTTTGGTGCCTTTTCGAAAAGGAGCATAATCGTGCGTATCACCGGCAAGGCCCGTTCTCGCATGTATGGCCTGACTGCTGTGGCCTGCGCCATCTGGCTGGTCCAATCCCTGGCTGAGGCTGCACGGGATGGCAGCCTGCTGACATGGCCCAACTTGATTTTTACTGTTTGCTTGACTGTCGTCACCGTATACTGCGCCGTCTGCGCCTTCCGAGAGGGTCGCAAGGGCTGACGACACGTCATCCCTATAATGCCTGTACCGGTTCCACAGATATCAGAGTTGCCGCGGGACCCGTGGAAAGGCAGGGGAACAGTCATGGCAGATTCGGTGCAACCGCCCACTTCAACCCTGATCCACCTTGGGCTGCACGACCTGGATAAGGCTCGAGTTCGGCTGGATCGGCTTGCGCGTCTGGTTGACGACCAGGATGTGGAGCAAATCCTGGTCCAGAGCCTCGATCAGGCTTGCGATCCGGACGAAGCCCTTGCTGGGCTGATACGAATTCTGGAACAGCATGCACAGGGCATCAGGCCGGACTTCCTGGCCAGATCATCTCAGGAGCACCAAGTGGCCGCGCGCTCGCTGATCAGGGTGCTGGGGGCCTCGGAAGCCATGGGCCGACTGATGCGCTCGCGGCCGGAGCTCGTTGAGGCAGCCGCCCTTGACCCTGACCATCTGGCTGACTGTTCGGCGGAAACCAGACGGAAGCGTGTCCTGAACGCCTTGGACAGGTTGGAGAAGCATTCAGATTCCTCGCCATCGCTGGCGGCCTACGCCGATGCGCTGCGGTTCGAATACCGGCTTCAGCTGGCTGCCGTCATGGCCCGTGACCTAGCGGCTGAGGATCCTCTGGATCTGGAGCCCCAAATCAGCCGAGCCCTATCTGATATGGCCGATGCCGCACTTCACGGGGCCCTGAGCATTGCCTGCCGTCAGGTTCCCCATGCGGATTCATGCCGTCTGACAGTCATCGGCATGGGCAAGCTAGGTGCCCAGGAACTCAACTACGTATCCGATGTTGACCTCATGTACTTGGTGGAGCCGACGTCGGGTGTGGAGTCGAACGAGACCGATCCCATTGCTGTGGGCACTGCTCTGGCCGTCCTCCTGCAGCGTGTCTGTCAGTCGGTCATTCCAGGATCGACCGAACCTCCGCTCTGGAAAGTCGATACTGCCCTGCGGCCCGAAGGGCGCGACGGCCCTCTGGTGCGCCGTCTGGCCTCCTACGCTGACTACTATGCCCAATGGGCTGAGAATTGGGAGTTCCAGGCCCTGCTCAAGGCCCGTCCGGTTGCAGGCGACAAGACTCTGGGCGAGGCCTATTCAGCCATGGTCGAGCCGCTGGTCTGGAATGCTTGCCAGCGTCCGAACTTTGTCTACGACTGCCAGCGGATGCGCCAGCGTGTGGAACGGCTGATACCAGAGGATCGCAAGGAGCGCGAGATCAAGCTGGGCCGGGGAGGACTGCGGGATGTAGAATTCACTGTCCAGATGCTCCAGCTGGTCCATGGCTCCAGCGATGTCGGTCTGCGTTGTCCTGCAACCTTGGACGCTCTGCAGGCACTGTCGTGGGGCGGCTACATTTCACGCAAACACGGCGACCAGCTGAGCCATGACTATCGGTTCGAGCGGGTCATGGAGCACCGTCTGCAGATCTGGCAGTTGCGTCGCACTCACCTTTTTCCGAAAATCAACCGTTCGGGTACCCTCGGCAAACGGCCGCCCAGCCTGGAGGAGCTGGAGAACAACCGCGATCTGAGACGGCTGGCCCGGGCCTTCGGCCTGCATGCTGACCAGATGCTGGCCCAATACCAGGCCACCAGGATCGAGGTGCGCAACCTTCACCAGGCCATCTACTTCCGTCCCATGCTGCCCATAAACGCCCAGGTGGACGAGGATGAAGTCAGCCTGCGCCCTCAGGCTGCACGCGCCCGGTTTGCATCGATCGGCTTTGCCGACCCTGATGCCGCCATCCGTCACGTTGCCGCACTGACCACGGGGATCACTCGATCGGCGCGGATCAACCGTATTCTCATGCCCGCCGTTCTCCAGTGGCTCGGGGAGGGACAGGATCCGGACATGGGGCTGCTGGGCTGGCGAACCCTTGAGGAGCACTTCGGCGGCAAGAGCACCTATCTGGGCTTCCTGCGGGACTCTACTTCGGCTGCCAGCCGCCTCTGCCACGTCCTGTCCAACTCGCGCTACCTGTCTGGCGCCCTGGCACGATCAGTCCAGTCGGTGACCTGGCTGGGCCATGACCAGGATATGATCCCCAGGGATCGGGCCACATTGGACAAGCGCACCGCAGCTTATCGAACCCGGCATGCGGATTCGCTTGAGGAATTCGCCACCGCAGTGCGGGCCATGCGCCGTCAGGAGATCGAGCGGATCGGACTGGGCTGGATGAGCGGTGTGGACGATCAGCAGGCCTGCCTGACGGGCATGTCCGATGTCTACGATGCAGCCATCAATACAGCCCTGGACTGGGCTGTGGATCACCGTTCGGAACAGGCAGGTTTGAATGGCAAGAAGCCACGGAGCGCGCCAGCTGATCTGGCCGTTATCGGCATGGGTCGTTATGGAGGCAGGGAGGTCAATTTCAACTCCGACGCCGACATCATGCTGATCTACCGTCCCGCATCAGGCGCCGACCAGGATCAGGCAGCGGAATTCGCGCGTGGAGTGACCGCAGACCTGCGAGCCGTACTGGCTGGACCGGCAAGCCTGGAGCCCGGCATCGACCTTGACTTTGACCTGCGCCCGGAAGGACGCCATGGGCCTCTGGTGCGTTCGCTGGACTCCTATAAACGCTACTACCGCGACTGGTCCGAAACTTGGGAACATCAGGCCCTGATCCGAGCGAGATTCGCAGCTGGGAATGCCGGCCTGGCCAAGGATTTTCTCGAGGACACAGCCAATCCGCTGCGCTACCCCCACCGGCCGCCCAATGAGGAGGAGCTGGGTCAGATCCGGCGTCTCAAGGCCCGGATGGAGGCAGAGCGGTTGCCGCGCGGCGTGCGTCGGGATCGTCATCTGAAGTTGGGCCGGGGAGGGCTGTCTGACGTGGAGTGGACGGTTCAGCTTCTCCAGCTGCGTCATGCCTACGATCTGCCTGAGCTGCAGGTCACTGGCACGATGACAGCCCTGAATGCCTTGGAGACTGCGGAGCTCATAGATGCCAAGGATGCCGAGGCTCTGCGCCGCAGCTGGGTGCTCTGCACCGCAGCCCGCAACGCCAACTTCCTCTGGTCTGGACGTGTCACTCAGGCGGACATCCTGCCGGATGACGGGCAGATTCTGGGAGGTATCGCTGTCTGTCTGGGCTATCCGGCCCACCGGGGACAGCACTTTGTCAACGAACTGCTGGCGGCCATGCGCCGCTGCAGGCAGGTCATGGAAGCACTCTTCTACGGCGGCTGACCCTGGGTCCATCCGCGGTCGTATGCTTGTTCAGGTCACATAAGGTGGCCACCTTGAGGAAGGTGAGCCGTTGTCCCAACAAGTTGATCACGCATCCAACACCTCTTCAGCCGTCGATTCCCGCTCCGGCCCCGCAACCCTTGTTCCGCTTCGTGGGCGAAGTCTGGTCACTCTCGACGACATCCCCATGACCCAGATCCTGGACCTGCTGGATCGTGCGGCCTATATCGACACCCATCGCCGTCAGGTGGCCCACACCTGCGACGGTCGCGTCCTGGCTACGCTCTTCTATGAACCCAGCACTCGCACCCGGCTCAGTTTCGAGACGGCCATGCTCCGCCTGGGCGGCCAGGTCATCGGATTCGCCGGCGCCCAGCTGGCCAGCGTCTCCAAAGGTGAGTCCATCAGCGATACCCTGAAGACCGTCTCCAACTACGCCGACATCGTGGCCATCCGCCATCCCAAGGAGGGAGCCGCACTAGTGGCATCTCGGGCGGCCACGGTTCCGGTCATCAACGCCGGCGACGGCGGGCATATGCATCCGACCCAGACCCTGACTGACCTGGCCACCATCCGCGCCCGCAAAAGTCGGCTGAACCATCTGACTATCGGCCTGTGCGGGGATCTGACCTTTGGTCGTACAGTCCACTCCCTGATTACCACCCTCTGCCGCCTGGGCCACGTGGACTTCGTCCTGATCAGCCCTGACGAGCTGCGCACCCCCGAATACGTCCTGGAGAGGATCCGCTCCTCGGCCGACTGCACCTACCGCGAGACCGGGGATCTGAACGGGGTCATCGGCGACCTGGACGTGCTCTACATGACCCGTGTCCAGCAGGAGCGATTCTTCAACGAGGACGACTACCTGCGTCTGCGCGACACCTACATCCTGGATGCGGACAAGCTTCGGGCTGCGCGCCCCGACATGGCTATCCTCCACCCTCTGCCCAGGGTCAACGAGATCGCTGTGGAGGTGGACGATGACCCGCGTGCGGCCTACTTCCAGCAGGTCCGCAACGGCATGCTGGTCAGAATGGCCCTGGAGAGCGCCCTGCTGGGCGATGAACTGCCTGGTTACCGCGAGCGGAAGGAGGTGGCGGCATGAAGGTCACCAGCATTGTTGATGGAATCATTATCGACCACGTTCGTGCAGGCACAGCCCTGAAGGTCTTGCACTACCTGCGCGTGGACCCCTCGCAGACCCGGTTGGCCCTGATTATGAACACGGACAGCCGCAAGTACGGCTCCAAGGACATCATCAAGATTGAGCAGACCGGGGATCTGGATCTGACTGCCTTGGGGTTCATCGCCCCTGAAGCCACCGTCGATGTTGTCCGGCAGGGCAGGATCGTCAGCAAGCATCAGCCGGATCGTCCCGGCCATTTGGTCAACGTCATCACCTGCGTCAACCCTCGTTGCGTAACCACGGTGGAGACCGGCGTGGACCAGCGCTTCCACCTTGACGCTGCCGGGGTCTACCGCTGCGACTACTGCGACGAGAAGGCTGAAGACTGACATGCGGCTGCTGGGGTTGACTGATTGGCGCAGCGGCAGAGCGGTCGATCTGGTGCTTTCCCAGGCCGCCGACAGCGCGCTGATTGACGAAACTGGCGCCATGTCGGCAGAGGCCAGCCAGATCGACGCCTCGGGACTGGTGCTGGCTCCGGCCTTGGTCGACCCGCACGTCCACCTGCGCGACCCTGGCCAGCCCGACAAGGAGGACATGGTCACCGGCACGGCTGCAGCAGCGGCCGGAGGCTACGGGCTGATACTGCTCATGCCCAATACCCAGCCCGCCATGGACGGCCATGCGAAGATGACCGATGGTCGTACGGTCATCGACTACCTGGAATCCTACGAGCGGGACCATGGGCTGCGTCTTCCGGTGGACTACGCTCTCTGCGTAGCGGCTACTCTGGACCGTGCCGGCCGTCAGGCCTCAAACCCAGACCACTGGTCGGATCACCTGCCTGGCCACGAATGGGCTCATCCTGTAGTGGCCATCAGCGACGACGGTTCGGCGGTCACCGACCAGACACTGGAAGCCGTGGCGGCCAACGCCCGGGCTTTTGACCTGCCCCTTCTGGATCACTGCGAGCACCACGACCGCGGTCAGATCAACCTGGGAGCCGTCAGCCACCAGCTGGGGCTGGAGGGGATTCCCGCCTCAACAGAGATCTCCATCATTAACAGAGACATTGAATTGGCAGAACGCACCGGCACTCGGGTGCATCTGCAGCATGTCAGCACAGCCGGTGGGTTCGAAGCCGTCCGCCGGGCCAAGGCCCGCCGACTATCGGTCACCTGTGAGACCGCGCCCCACTATCTGGCCCTCTGTGATGAGGATCTCTTGCGCAGCGGCAGCATGGCCAAGATGAATCCTCCGCTGCGCTCCCGCGCCGACCAGCAGGCCGCCCTTGAGGCTGTGGCTGACGGCACTGTGGACATGATCGCCACCGACCACGCCCCTCATACCGCCGCTGAAAAGGCACTGGGGCTCGAGGACGCGCCCAACGGCATCATCGGCCTGGAGACTGCCTATGCGGTCTGCAACCAGGTTCTGGTCAAAAGCGGGCTGATTGACCACGACCGCCTGATCGAGCTCATGTCCCTGGCCCCCGCCGAGCTCCTGGGCATGCATCGGCTCCTGCCTGAAGACCTGTCCTTGCACAAAGCAAACAAGCTCAATAAGACCGGTCACCTTCAGCTGGAGGCCGACCGGCACAGCGATGCGAACCTGCCACCCGTCGACCTGGTCATTTTGGATCCTGATGCCAGGTGGGAGGTTGATCCCAGTCACTTCCATTCCAAGGCACGGAACACCCCCTTTGCCGAGACAGAGCTGGCAGGACGGGTCATGGCCACCATCAAGGATGGGCGTCTGGTCTTCTCCCGCCTGCCTGCAAGCCGCGTCATCACCAGGGAAAGGATCCGAGCATGCACCGTCTGACCGCGCTCATCGACGACAAGCACAATCCGACCGTGGTCGGTCTGGATCCGCGACCGGAACTACTGCCCAGTCAGCTAATCGAAGAGGCCAGGCAGCGTGCTGCCGGGAGCATGGCTCAGATGGGTCTGGATCCCAAGGATCCGCAGCAGAACCAGGGTGAACAGGCTCAGGCAGTTTGGGCAGACCACCTGGCGCGGGCTTATCTGCGCTTCAACTTGGCCATTCTGGAGGGCGTGGGTGACCTGGTGCCTGCAGTCAAACCCCAAATTGCCATGTACGAGGCCCTAGGCCCCTGGGGCATCAGGGCCTACACCGGCACCTGCCGGGCTGCAGCCGACCGTGGCCTCTATGTCATCGGAGATGCCAAGCGCGGGGATATCGGATCCACGGCTCAGGCCTATGCCGCCCACCTAGATGGGCTTCCCCTGCCCTTTGCACCTGGGCAGGCAGTGGATGGGCCTGCCCGAGGGGGCGGGAGGTTCCCCTGGTACGAGGATGCGCTGACCATCAACGTCTACTTGGGCTCCGACGGTGTGGAACCTTTTCTGCAGGCGGCCGAGCGCATCCAGGGTGACCTCTTCGCCCTGGTGCGCACCTCCAATCCCTCGGGCAGCCAGATTCAGGAGCTGAGCCTGGACGCGGGCCCAGGCGACGGCACCGTCTATCAGCGCCTGGGCGACCTGGTCGAAACCTGGGGACAATCCTCCATCGACGAATCGGGCTACTCCAGGCTTGGAGCTGTGGTCGGGGCTACCCACCCTGAAGACGGCGCCCTTCTGCGCCGGACCATGCCCCACACCTTCTTCCTTGTCCCTGGCTACGGGACCCAGGGCGGTTCGGCATCCGACGTAGCGCCCATGTTCGACCAAGCCGGCGGCGGCGCTGTGGTCAACTCCTCTCGGGGGATCATCGCAGCCTGGCGGAAGGATCCGGACTACAGTCCGCAGCTCAGCGTTCAGGCGGCCCTGGGCATGGTCACTCGTGATGCCCGTCAAGCGGCGCAAGCCATGAAGGACGATCTCAATCAGACGATCAAGGAGGCCAGATGAAGCCCAACCTCTTCATATCAACCAACCGCGTAGAGGAGCAGGCCAGACAGGCAGGCCGGATGCCCGGACGACGTACTGCCCAGATCACCGGCATGGAGCCCCTGGAGCAACAGGTCTGGCGGATGACCATCCAAGACCCCTATCTGGCAGCCCACGCTCCGGCAGGAGCCTTCCTCAACCTCTACTCAGCCGACCGCATGACCATGATGCCCAGGCCCTTCGGCATCAGCCGTGTTCTGGAGGGCGAGCAGATCGAGATCATCTTCGCCGTAGTGGGGCAAGGAACCTATGAATTCTCACGCCTGCAGCCAGGCATGGCAGTAGATCTGCTGGGGCCCCTGGGCCATGGTTTCGATCTGGGAAAGCCGGCAGATTATCTGCTGGTGGGCGGCGGTCTGGGCGTCCCCCCGCTGATCCGCGCGGCCCAGTGCCTTCAGGGCAGGTCCGGTGTGCGCACCACTGCTCTGCTGGGCTACCGTGACCATCGGTTCGCCGATGTCATCATGGGCTCCCTGACCGATCGGCTGGAGTCCATCGACAACGCCTCCGGGGATGTTATGACTTTGCTGGAACGCGTTCGTGGCGATATTGATCCTGAGCGGACCATCATCCTGACCTGCGGACCCCTGCTCATGATGCGGGCTGTGGCCGCATGGGCCCGTAAGTCCGGCCTGCCGGCCCAGTGCTGCATGGAGTCTCGAATGGGTTGCGGTTATGGCACCTGCGTGGCCTGCGTGGTCGACACCGTGGACGGCAGGCTCAAGGTCTGCAAGGACGGCCCCGTCTTTGCAGCCGATCGTCTGATCTGGGATGCAGGCGAGGACAAGAAGGAGGCACGATGAGCGGGCTGACAAGCGCAGAGACACAGACGGCCATGGCTATGGATCCTCTCGAGCCACACATCTGGCTGCATGGCACTGTTGTGGCTGGAACGCCTTGGAAGAACCCGGTGGGCACGGCCTCGGGCACCTTCAACCTGGATGCCTGTGGGGGCTATTACGACGTTTCGCAGATGGGCGCCATCTCTACCAAAGGGGTTTCGCCCATACCCTGGGAAGGCAACCCCACGCCCAGGACTACAGAAAGTCCCGCTGGCATGGTCAACTCCGTGGGACTGCAGAACCCGGGCGTGGACCATTATTTGGTGGACGAACTGCCCAGGCTCAAGGCCTTGGGAGCCAACGTGGTCACCAATGTGGCCGGTCACAGCGACCAGGACTATGCCACGGTCGTGGAACGGTTGGCCGATTCCCCGGCGGACATGCTGGAGATCAACGTCTCCTGCCCCAACGTCTCACATGGGGGGATGTCCGTGGGCACCGACGCCAGGGCTCTGAACCGGCTGATCACCCGGCTGCGGGGTCTGACCGACAAACCCATGGTGGTCAAGATGACTCCCAACGTCACCGACATTGTGGAAGTGGCCCGGGCGGCCGTCGACGGGGGAGCGGATGCTCTTAGCCTGATCAACACCCTGGTGGGCATGCGCATTGACATCAACACGGGCAAACCGATCCTGGCCCAAGGCACCGGTGGCGTCTCAGGCCCCTGCATCCTGCCCATTGCTTTGTCCTTCGTCTGGCGGGTGCGCCAGGCACTGCCCGACATTCCCATCATTGGCATCGGAGGCATCGACTCGGGACGCACCGCCTTGGAATTCCTTTATGCGGGGGCCAATGCCGTGGAGGTCGGAGCTGCGGCCCTAGTGGACCCTGTGGCGCCCATGAGGGTGGCCCGGGAGCTGGACGATCTGTTGGACGAGCGGCCCGATCTGGCCGATTTGCTCAAGAAAGGGGAGTGCTGGCGATGAGCGCATCTATATCAGAAGACAAAGCCGACCATGACGAGGATCTACATGAGCAGATCCGTCGCATTCAGAAGGGTTTCACCAGCTTTCTGCTTGAGAGCGGGGCGCTCAAGTTCGGGGACTTCACACTGAAGTCAGGGCGGCACTCGCCCTACTTCATCAACGCGGGAGCCTTCAACGACGGACGTCTGATCGCCCTGCTGGGGGAGTTTTACGCCCGGACCATCGTCCAGGCCGTGAAGCAGGGGACTCTGCCTGCTGACATCGACACGGTATTCGGCCCAGCCTACAAGGGGATCCCCCTGGCCGTCTCCACCGCCATAGCACTGAGCGGGGCGCACGGCATGCCGGTCGGTTACACCTTTGACCGCAAAGAGGTCAAAGACCATGGCGATGGAGGCCTTATGGTCGGCACCCAGCTCAGGGACGGCATGAGGGTGTTGCTTGTGGATGACGTCATGACCGCAGGGACCGCGGTCCGCCAGGTGGTGCCCAAGATCATGTCCCAGGCCAAGGTGACTATCGTCGGTCTGGTGCTCTCCGTAGATCGGATGGAGCGCACTGGTCATGGCCAAGGCTCGGCAGTCGAGTCCATCATGCACGAGTTCCGCTTCCCGGTCATCAGCATCGTTGATGTCCGCCAGATCTTCGACGCGGCCGCCTCCATGAAGGGTTCGAACGGGTTGCCCATTCTGGACGAGCATACGGCCGATGCCGCCAGGCAATATCTTGAGCGCTACGGGGCCTGAGCAAGGGGAAGACGACTGCTTGGATTCGTGTTGGCCTTATGACGATTGTGCATCTAGGCCACATTGACGCACATTTTTCGGATGGCTGCTCTGTCATCCGGCCCTCGTGTAAATTGGTAAAGGTTCGACGGACAGGCCGACGAATCATCATCGCAAGGAAGGCCGTGGATCATGACGCAACCGCTGGAGCAGAGTGGTCATGCAAAACCGAGCCGGGATGAGGCCGACGCGATAGATGCTGCCAATCAGACGAATTCAGAGGATGCGGTGGAGCCCGCTATTTCAGCCCCAACAACAGAGGCAGCGAAACTTTCGGATGCGGCAGAATCTCATGACGAACCCAATCCAGCTAGTGCGGAAACGGTAGAGACAAGCCAGCCTCAGGAGAGCGAGCTTAAAGAGAGCGAGTCTGCACGGCGGTCTCGGAGGCTGCCTTTGATACTGGCAGCAGTGGCTCTTGTGCTGGTGCTTGTTGCAGGCATCTACATGCTGTGGAC
The DNA here is from genome assembly GCF_003202695.1 of Bifidobacterium asteroides. Lineage (GTDB taxonomy): Bacteria > Actinomycetota > Actinomycetes > Actinomycetales > Bifidobacteriaceae > Bombiscardovia > Bombiscardovia asteroides_G. The sequence continues at coordinate 417,455 of NZ_QGLL01000006.1, read as the reverse complement.
CAATCGTTCAGGAAACAACCACGTGGATCGAAACCCTTCTGTCGAAGCAACGACATCCCAAGCTAGTCATGGCCCCAGCGGGGATGCTCAAGCATACAAGGCCCTGCAAGAGGTTGCTGTCAAGCCGTCGGTTGCCAACGATCAGGGAGGACTGACTGTTTCAGCCAAGGGTGTCGGCAGCAAGAAGAAGATTGCCGGTGTGCCTACTCTTGAGATCTTCATGGATCCCATGTGCCCCTGGTGCGGCAAGGTGGGCCGAGTCATCGATCCTCAGCTGCAACGCATGATCAGCGCCGGTCAGATCAATGTCACCTACAACTTTTTGAACTTCCTGGATTCGGCATCCAGCGACCAGTACTCCAGCCGGGTGGATAATGCCTTGGCCATGGTGGCTCAGGAGGATCCTGAACGCCTGCCGGCCTTTGCTGCTGCTGTCTTCGCAACCGACTTCCAGCCTAATGAGAGCTCGTACCAGGCGGTCTCCGACGCCCGTCTGGCCGATCTGGCTGTGGGAGTGGGCGTGCCCGGATCCTTGGCAGACCGCTTCGCCCAAGGTGCATACAAGCCATGGGTGGACAAGGTCAACGCCTACGCCATCACTCGCAAGGACGCCAAGGACGCCAAGGGGGAGTTCTCAACACCCACCATCATGATCAACGGCAAGGTCTGGGATCTGACCGCAGCAGCAAAGAGTCAGGGAGGTCTGGAGCATTTGGATCGGGCACTGCTCAAGGCCTTGGGGCTCAAATCGCAGGATGTGGGTCACCAGGGGAAGATACCATCCATCGGAGCCCGGGGACAAGCGCTGAAAGTAGAGTAAATAGCGACTATGCGGCAACTAATCACCAGCGGGGAAGTCCAATTATCGCAGCTCTCGGACCAGCTGTCACCTGTTCGACTGATGTCTGCTTGACAGCTACTCGCCTGACTTCTGTTCGATAAGTGAGTATCCATGGTTGGACACCACCTGGCGCAGCTTTTCCAAGTAAAGTCCGGCAGCATGGGACAGCTTGGTCCGGCTGTTGACTATCCAGCCCACAAGCATGGATTCGTCTGACTCCAAGGGAACGCTGACGATCTTCTCGTTGTTCAGATCTTCGTTGTCGATGCCAGTGCAGACCGTGTAGGCGTTGAGCCCGACGATAAAGTTGAGCATAGTGGCACGATCGCTCACGGTGATCTGCTTGGGGGAGTAGTCGGGCCAGACCGCCTCCTCAGCAAAGTAGAAGGAACCCTCCTCGCCTTGTTCATACTGAAGGAAGGGATAGGGCTCCAGGTCCTTCATGGTAACCATGGCCCGATCGGCCAGGGGGTTGGTCCGGGCGATAAAGACATGAAGGTCTGCTCGGAAGAGGGGATGGAAGTCCAGGTGCTTCTCCCGGAGCATTTTGGAAAGGACCCGTTTGTTGAAGTCGGACTCGTAGATGATGCCGATTTCGGACTGGAGAGTAGCCACCTGGTCGATGATGTCTCTGGTGCGCGTCTCCCGTATGGTGAATTCATATTCGTCCGAATCGATGGAGTTGATCATCTCCACGAACGCTTCGACTGCGAACATATAGTGCTGAGTGGAAACTCGGCAGAGCTGCTTGCGGGGCCTGACCTGCCGGTATCGTGCCTCCAGCAGGTCGGTCTGGTCCAGAATCTGCCGGGCGTAGGTCAGGAATTCCGCCCCGTCCACGGTCAGAGCGATTCCCTGGGAGTGGCGGGTGAAGATCTCGATGCCCAGCTCGTTCTCCAGCTCCTTGACTGATGAGCTCAGGGCCGGCTGTGAGATGTAAAGCTCGTGCGAAGCCTCGTTCATGGAGCCGCATTCGACAATCTTGACGATGTAGCGCAGTTGGAGCAGTGTCATACAAGCCAATCTATACCCAAGGCCCTATCGGCCCAAGGCTGCGGTTTCAGCGATGCCCTTGCTTGCAGCCTCCTGATCCAAATAGCGACCCGGACCTTGAACCTGGGGATTGCCGTCATCATCGGTCTCGAAGTTGTAGACCATAGGAACGCCGGTAGGCACGTTGATGGCTCGGATGTCCTTGTCGTCTATATCCTCAAAAACCTTGATCAGGCTGCGGACCACGGAACCGTGGGTGACGATGAGCACAGTCCGGCCCTGGGCCAGGTTGGGGGCTATCCGGCTGCTCCAGTAGGGATGCAGACGGACCAACAGGTCCTTAAGGCACTCAGCACGGATCTCCGCCGGATTCCGCCTGTCCAGCCCGTCACACGTGGACGGGGCATAGCGCGGATCCCGTCCCTGAAAGTATGGTGAATTGGTTTCGATGGCAGGTGGACGAACCTCATAGGAACGCCGGTAGATGTCGAATTGCTGCTGCCCATAACGTTCCAGCATTGCTGGTCGCGTCTGTCCCTGGAAGACGCCATAGTGGCGCTCGTTCAGTCTCCAGGTGCGGTGCACCGGAATCCAGGCTCGATCAATCAGATCCAACACCATGTTGGCGGTGACGATGCTACGGGTCAGCAGGGAAGTGAAGACCAAGTCGGGCAATAGGCCTGACTCCTTGAGCAGCTGTCCGGCATGACGAGCCTGTTGTAGTCCATGTTCCGTCAGCGGCACGTCCACCCAACCGGCGAAACGGTTGACTGACTTCTGAGTCCAGACGCTTTCCCCATGGCGCATGACGATGAGCTGCGAGGTCATCGAATCGATTCCCCTCCCGATGACGTGTTAGAACCAAAGTGAACTGTGCTCAAAGAACAGGGAGTCATCATCTTCATCCTGTGCGGACGGGTCAGCCTGGTCAGCAGTCCATTCAGATCTGGACATGACCAGTCCTATGGCCCTGGGGAGGGCATCGGCTACTTGTCCAGCGCGGATCGGTTGTCCTATGAGTCCTGCAGCAGCCCATGGCCCCGCTTGCTGGCTGTTCCCAGCTATCAGATCCGCAAAATCCTGTGGTTTGCGGGGATCGAATATCAGCGGCTGCTCCCAGCCTGCCTGTCTGCCGTCGCTGGCCAGAGTACCAGCCAGACCGTGCAGAAAGGCCGCAGCTGCCGTCAGATCCACCATCAGCGTGGCATCCTCCTGAATCGGTCCAGCGTTCTGGGCCAACACAGCCCCGATGGCTCCGGAGAGCACGTCCCCTGATCCCGCCGTTGACAGCCAGGCTGGGCCGAATCCCGTAGTCATGACTCTGGGACGGTCGGTTCCGTCCTCGCCAACTACCAGTGTGATGGCTCCCTTGAGCAGAATAGTGGCTCCAGTCAGTTGGCAGGCTCGAATCGCCCAGTGCAGGGGTTCGGCCATAACCTGGTCGCTGTCCACATTCTCGCCATGAGAGTTGAGCAGGGCGGCCATTTCGCCTGCATGTGGGGTTAGCACTGTGCGCGGACCCAGCCGGTCGGGCAGCAGATCCAGGGCTCCGGCATCGGCTACCACCGGAGGGTCGGCTGCGGCCTCATCCTCGTCCAGATCGGCGGCCTGTCGGTTGAGTATATCGGCAATCAGATCCCGCTGACCGTCTTGGCATTCAGGTCCGGCGGCCTCCTGGGCCTGCTGGGTGGGCACGCCTGAGCCCAGCACCCATGATTCGACCCTTCCGCGGCCTAGGACCGTCTCGGGCAGCTCCTGCAGGATCAGATCACCCACCGGCTTGGGGCCGCAGTAGCGGATCATGCCTACGTTGCCGCTGGCCGCCGCCCTGCTGGAAAGCAGCCCTGCGCCATGGTAGAGGGACGATCCGGTGACCAGGCCAACCACACCCCGGCTGTACTTGGTGTCATCCACCCGTGGAGACCGCAGGAGACCGGCGCAGTCCACAACGTTCATGCAGGAGACGCTCGGGACCAGGGCGGAGGTATCGAAGCCGAAGTCCACCAGAACGATTCTGCCACAGACGTAAGCTGCCGGGGGAAGCATCAGGCAGGGCTTCATGGCTCCCATGGTCACAGTCACATCTGCCGGGATGTAGGCTCCGGGCAGAGTACCCTCGTCCACGTCCAAACCGGAGGGGGTATCCACGGCCAGAACCAGCGGTCCATCCCGTCCTACAGATTCGTTCCAAGCGGGCTTGTCGGGCAGACCGCTCCCCATACCCAGATCTGCGGCCAAAATGGCGGGAATGCCGCGCAGCGCACCCTTGAGGCCGATACCCGTCATAGCATCAATAATCAGATCCGCCTGTCGGCACAGCTCCAAGGCTTGATCCAGCTCATCGGAAGCCTGATCCGGTCCGGAGGGGGTCTCGCATCCAGGGATGACTGCCTGGGGATCCAGGGCCGTTACCATTCCGCCGGCTCGCAGGAGGGCATCCAACCCACCCTGGTGCAGGCTCCGTCCGGTGGCTACTACGGTCACGTCGGCCCCGTGTCCAGCCAAATCAGCCGAGGCATAAAGACCGTCGCCACCATTGTTTCCGGACCCTGCCAGCAGGACGATCCTGGCACCTGCCGGCTCCAATCCAGCCTGGGTCAGCATGATGTCGGCCACTGAGGCCAAGGATCCAGCGGCGATGCGCATCAGCGGTACCCCGTCCTCCAAAAACGGCTGCTCCAATGATCTGATCATGTCTGCGGAATAAGCGCTGGTGGCCAAGGTACGTCGCGCTTCGCGAAGATCATCTGATGATGGCTTCATGGCATCACACCCCTCATTCACAAGGTCCACGTGCTGCGGCGTAGCCGGCCACGTGTTGGCTCTACTCTATCCGATGGCCTTGTCCTGCACGCGTTATAAGGTCTGCCAAACTACTCGGGCAGGAAAGGAAATTCATGCAGGGATTCGCATTGCCGAACCAGGGTCAGATTCTAGCGGTAGTCCTGACGGTGGTCCTCTGTGGTCTGATCGGCTTCGAGCGTGAGTTCCTCAAACACGACGCTGGCATCCGAACCCATATTCTGGTGGGTCTGGGCAGCTGCCTGTTCACCATGGTCTCCCTCTACGGCATCCAGGCCGCTGTTGGTGCTTATTCCTGGGACGCCTCGCGGATCGCGGCCGGGGTGGCTTCAGGTATCGGTTTCATCGGGGCCGGAGTCATCTTCTTCAACCATGATTCGGTCAAGGGACTGACGACGGCCAGTGCTATCTGGGTGGCAGCCGCCGTAGGCATGGCTTGCGGCGTCCAGCTCTTCGCCATCGCCATCCTGGCGGTTATCTTCTACTTTCTGGCCGTTCTGGTCATCGCACCTATACTCAAGTGGTTCCTGCGCAACCGTCAGAACACGGTCTTGCGCATCATCTACCAAGACGGTCATGGCTGCCTGCGCGAGTCCCTGCTGCTGGCCACCCGCATGGGTTTCGAATCCCGGGTGCTGACCATCCACGAGCTGCACCGAGATGCCTGGCAGGGGGCCGATGTCACTGTCAACCTGCTCGGTAAGGGTGACGTGACCGAGCTGGTCGAATCCATAGGTCAGACCCCAGGCGTTAAAGGGGTGGAAGTCCTGGGGGAGGACGACTGACCATCTAGTGACCAGCTGCGTGGCCATTCCTATGTCAAGAGCGAATAGACCTCTTGCAGGAAAAGACCGAGAAATCGTAGACTGGAGATCAGGCATAAAGGAATCGCAGATCTCCGCCCCGCTTTTCGCTGTCTTGGTTTGGTCTACTCTTCGGCCACCAGTTCCAGGTAGTCGTCGCTCCAAAGGTCTTCATCCCCATCGGGCATGAGCAGCACCCGCTCCGGATTAAGCGCCTTGACGGCACCTTCGTCGTGAGTGACCAGCACGATGGCCCCTTCGTACTTGGCGATGGCCTTGAGTATCTCGTCGCGTGAAGCCGGATCCAGGTTGTTGGTAGGCTCGTCTAGCAGCAGGACATTGGCCCGGCTGGTTACCAGCGTGGCCAGGGCCAGGCGGGTCTTCTCACCGCCCGAAAGCACCTTGGTGGGCTTCATGGCATCGTCCCCTGAGAAGAGGAACGAACCCAGGATGGTCCGCGCCTGGGTGTTGTCAAGGTCCGGGGCCACATGCTGCAGGTTCTCCAGAACAGTGACCTCGTTATCCAAGGTGTCATGCTCCTGAGCGAAGTAGCCGATCTTGGCCCCATGCCCCAGGGTTACCTTGCCTGTGTCAGGTTGCTCGATGCCGGCCAGCAGGCGCAGGGTGGTGGTCTTGCCAGCGCCGTTGTATCCCAGGATGACCACCCGGGACCCCTTGTCGATGGCCAGGTTGATTCCGGTGAAGACAATGTTGGAGCCGTAGGCCTTGGACAAGTCCTCAGCCATGATGGGCGTGCGGCCGCAGGGCGCCGGATCAGGGAAACGCAGGTCGGCCACCTTTTCCGCCTTTTCCGCCTCCTGGGTGTCGGCCAGCAGGCGCTGGGCCCGGCGCATCATGTTCTGGGCGGCCACGGCCTTGGTGGCCTTGGCGTGCAGACGGATACCCTGCCGCATCAGTCTGTCGGCCTTCTTCTCAGCCACCTCGCGTTCGCGACGGCGACGCTCCTCGTCCACCACGCGCTGACGCAGGTAGGCCTTCCATCCCATGGTGTACATGTCGATGCAGGAACGTTGAGCATCCAGATGCCAGATGCGGTTGACGGTCTCGTCAAGCAGTTCGGTGGAGTGGGAGATAATCAGGAAGCCGCCCTCGAACCGGCGCAGATAGCCCTTGAGCCACTCGATGGAGTCGGCATCCAGATGATTGGTGGGCTCGTCCAGAATCAAAGTGTCAGCGTCAGAGAAGAGGATTCTGGCTAGTTCGACCCGTCGGCGCTGTCCGCCGGAGAGCGTGCCCAGTGCCTGCTGCAGAGTCTCCTGGCTCAGTCCCAGGCTCTCGCCCATGACGATGGCCTGCGATTGTGCAGCATAACCCCCCGCGTTTTCGAAGTCCTGCTGGGCCTTGTCGTAGCGCTTCATGGCCTTTTCCATGATCCTGGGATCAGGACTGGTCATCTCGGTCTCGGCCTTACGCATCCGCTGGATGATGGATGCGATATCCCTGGCGCTCATGACCCTGTCCAGGGCGCTCTGCTCGGAATCCCCCGCATGGGTGGACTGGGGCAGATATCCCAACTGCCCAGTCACCCGCACCTTGCCGGCCGAGGGGAGCATGTCGCCGGTGATGACCCTGGTCAGCGTGGTCTTGCCAGCGCCGTTGCGACCCACCAGGCCGATCCGGTCGCCCTTGGTCACGTGGAAGTCGGTGGCTTGCAGCAGTAGTCGGGCACCTATTCGGATCTCAAGTCCCTGCGCCTCAATAGCCATGCCGCCTCCGACCCCGCTTTCCTTGGTGGTTCAAAACTTGCAAGGGACCATGGTAGCAAGAAGCCAGCCCCGACAGTGCGTCTCGGCTGACGGGGCAATGGCTGGATCATTGATGGGTCAGCGGCGGACCAGTCTGAACTTGCTCCAGGGGAAGTAGACCAGGAAGGCACCCACAGCGGTCAGTGCGATGATCAGCACGCCCATGGCGGCCGCGAAGGAGAAGATCCTGATGCCGATGCCCAGGCAGGCCCAGATGACCACCAGGCCGAAGACCCAGTCCTTACCATGCCTGTTCATCAGGTAGGCGACGGCCAGGAGGGCGCCTACCAGGATGATGGCGGCAAATCCCTGGACTGCATTTCCTACCTTGTGCCCGGCAACCACCATGTATCCTGCATTGACCAGGGTGGCCACGCTCAACCAGCTGGCGTAGATGGACAGAGGAATCCAATCCAAAGCCTTGGCTGCGGTGGGGGTCCCGGCCTTAGTGGCATCCCTGCGCACCAGGGCGTAGAGCATCCAGGCCAGCACGGTCAGAATGAGGATGATGACCAGGGCCCAGAAGTTGCGCTCCATATGCCACAGAGCCAGCCAGGCGATGTTCAGGCAGCAGGTGGCCACAAAGAGCAGCCCGCTCAGCGTAAAGGGCAGGAAGCCCAGACGTTTGCGGCTAGGGCCGGCCAGGCAGAAGCGGAAGAGCCAGATGGCCAGGGCGATGTAGATGACTCCCCAGATGGCGAAGACGTATCCGGCGGGCATGATCCACAGGTCGACCTTGCGGGCCAGGCCGCCAACCGTCGTGCCATTGAAGTGGTAGACCTCTGCATAGCCGTTGAACCCCACCATGGCCACCCAGGCCACCCAGAGCAGGATGTCCTCGAAGAGCTTCCAGCCTCGGCCCTTGGAGGATTCCTGTTCCTTTTCGGACTGACCCTGTTTTTGCTGCTGGTCCTGTGCTTGGTTCTGTGGTTGGCTGGATCCCTGCACTGCCTCATTGCCGCTGCGATCAGAACGACTCTTGCCTGTGTTGGTGGTCTCATCAGCACTGGTTTTTCCAGTCGATGCCTTCTTCGACGAATCATCAGACTGCGTGGCTGCGGCACCCGAAGGCGATGAACCTGAGCTAGATGAATTTGAAGTAGACGACTTTGAAGTAGAAGAATTCGAAGCCAATGCACCGGAAGATGCCGAACTTTCATTCCTTGAACCCCGGGCTGCCGATGACGAGCCTGAGGCTGATTGGCTACCCTGCATGGCAGGGGAGGTGCGCTTGGCCCTCTCGACCGGATCCTCCTCGTCGGTCCAGAGTCTGCGCGGATTGTCCTTGTCAGTCATGGCACATGCTTCCTCTCCTAGCCGGCAGCAACCGTACTGTCGCCGTGGGGATGGCCCCGGGCATGGGCTGACCGGCCTCTGCTTCAACTCTAAATCGGCTTGCCTCGCTCAGTGGTATTGACCACCCGGTCCAGGCGGTCTCCAGTGCTAGCCTGAACCTGAACGTCGGGAAGAGGAGCACAGCATGGCCGAACCTTCACATCGATGCGACTGGGCTCAGGTGGACGATCCGCTCATGCGCAGCTACCACGACCGTGAGTGGGGCCGCCCCCTGCACGGCTCCCAAAGGCTCTTTGCCATGCTCTCCCTGGAGATATTCCAGTGCGGGCTCAGCTGGCAGCTGGTCCTGCATCGCCGCCGGGCCCTCTTCAAGGATTTCGACAACTTCGATATTCAAGCTATCGCCGCCTTCGACAACAACCGAATCGACTGTCTCATGACCGATCCAGCCATCATTCGCAATCGACGGAAAATCGAGGCCACGGTGGCTAACGCCGCCCTGATCGCCCGACAACTGCCCGGAGAGGAATTCGACCACTATTGCTGGTCGTTCACAGGCGGGCTAACCATCAATCATGACTACCCGGACGATCAGTCGATACCGCGCTACGACCACCTGTCGGCCATCGTCTGCAAGGACATGCGCGACTTGGGCCTGCGCTTTCTGGGGCCGGTGACGGTCCACTCCTTCCTCCAGGCTGCAGGCATCGTCAACGACCATCAGAACGACTGCTTCCTCAACGGCTGCGGCCGCCCGCCGCTTGACCCGCCGGACCCGGCCATCTAAGCCGTCATCGAACACCTGTTCGAATTATTCGGCCCCGGCGATATTATGGTCAGGCTTTGGCCTCAGTCTTGGCCATGGTCTTCAGGGAAGCGGATGGGAAGCACGTGAAGCAGCAGAACAAGCCTAAGTCGACAGTGGACGCGGCCATTGAGAACCCGCGCATGATCGAATCCAAGGGGTCCTTGGTGGCGGACCTATCCATGGTGCCCAATGACCGCAAAATCGTCATCCAAGGTGCCCGGGCCCACAACCTCAAGAACGTCAACCTGTCCATACCTCGCAACCGGATGGTGGTCTTCACCGGCCTGTCGGGCTCCGGCAAGTCCTCTCTGGCCTTCGACACCCTCTTCGCCGAGGGTCAGCGACGCTATGTGGAATCCCTGTCCGCCTATGCCCGCCAGTTCCTAGGTCAGATGGACAAGCCCGACGTGGACTTCATCGAAGGTCTGAGCCCAGCTGTCTCCATCGACCAGAAGACCACCAACCGCAACCCTCGATCCACCGTGGGCACCATCACCGAGATCTACGACTATCTGCGTCTGCTCTTCGCCAGGACTGGCATTCCCCATTGCCCGGTATGCGGAGCTGAGGTGCGCGCCCAATCGCCGCAGCAGATCGTCGACACCCTTATGTCCAGGCCAGAGGGGACCCGCTTCCAGCTGCTGGCACCCATCGTCAAGGGCCGCAAGGGCGAGTTCGTGGAGACCCTGGAGCTCCTGCGCTCCGACGGCTACTCCCGGGCCATCATCGATGGGACCATGCACCAGCTGTCCGAATCCATCAAGCTGACCAAGCAGAAGAAGCACACCATCGAGGTGGTGGTGGACCGGTTGGTCATCCGCGAGGGCATGCGCCAGCGGCTGACCGACTCAGTGGAAACCGCCCTGCGACTGGCCAAGGGCACGGTGGTGGCTGACTTTGTAGATCTGGATGCCAAAGATCCCGAGCGCCGCCAGCCCTTCTCTGAGAAGCGGTCCTGCCCCAACGGCCACGAGCTGGAACTGGACGAGATCGAGCCCAGGACCTTCTCCTTCAACGCACCCTACGGAGCCTGCCCAGCCTGCACTGGTCTGGGATTCAACCTGGAGATCGACCCTGAGCTGGTGGTGCCCGACCCGGAGAAGAGCCTCAAGGATGGAGCTGTGGAGCCCTGGAGCGGCACCAAGAGCCAGCAGCGGTTCTACGGCCACCTGTTGGACGGCCTGGCAAAGGAGATGGACTTCTCCACCTCGACACCTTGGAAGGACCTGCCCGAGGGAGTCCGCCACGCCGTCATGTACGGGCACGACTTCAAGGTTGATGTCTCCTACCGCAACCGCTGGGGGCGCCTGCGCGAGTACACCACTGGATTTGAGGGCGTGGTCCGCACCCTGATGCGTCGCCACGACGAGACCGACTCGCAGCCCATGAAGCAGTACTATGAGTCCTATATGCGCGAGGTGCCCTGCCAAGTCTGCCAGGGAAAGCGCCTGAAGCCCGAGGTGTTGGCTGTGACTGTGGATGGCTTGTCCATCGCTCAGGTCTGTGACATGGCGGTGTCGGCCAGCCTGAAATGGGTGGAGGGCCTGCACATGGAGGGTGCCCAGGCCAAGATCGCCGGGGAGGTCCTCAAGGAGATCCGCGCCCGTCTGCGCTTCCTCAACGATGTGGGCCTGAATTACCTGACCCTGTCCCGGGCTGCGGCCACCCTCTCCGGCGGCGAGGCCCAGCGTATTCGTCTGGCCACCCAGATCGGCTCAGGCCTGGTGGGCGTCATGTACGTGCTGGACGAACCCTCCATAGGCCTGCACCAGCGTGATAATGACCGGCTGATCAAGACCCTGCAACGGTTGCGCGACCTGGGCAACACCCTGATCGTGGTCGAGCACGACGAGGACACCATACGTCAGGCCGACTGGCTGGTCGATATAGGGCCGGGGGCCGGCGAGCACGGTGGCGAAGTCATCTTCTCCGGGCGATCGCAGGACCTGATCAACGCCTCCCGCTCAATCACCGGCGACTACATTGCCGGACGCCGGTCCATCGAGGTGCCCAAGCGCCGCCGCAGGACCAGCAGGACCCGTCAGCTGACCGTGGTAGGAGCTCGCGAGAACAACCTGAAGAACCTCAAGGTCTCCTTCCCGCTAGGGGTCATGACCCTGGTCACCGGCGTATCCGGCTCCGGCAAGTCCACCCTGGTCAACTCCATCCTCTATCCGGTCCTGGCCGACCAGCTCAACAACGCCCGCATCGTGCCCGGCAAGCACACCCGGGTTGAGGGCGTGGACCAGGTGCGCAAGGTCATCCACGTGGATCAGAATCCCATAGGCCGCACCCCGCGTTCAAACCCGGCCACCTACACTGGCGTCTGGGATAAGATACGCCAGCTTTTTGCCAAGACGCCAGAAGCCCAGGTTCGCGGCTACGGTCCAGGCCGCTTCTCCTTCAATGTCAAGGGCGGCCGCTGCGAGACCTGCCATGGGGATGGGACGATCAAGATCGAGATGAACTTCCTGCCTGACGTCTACGTCCAGTGCGAGACCTGCCATGGCAAGCGCTACAACAGGGAGACCCTGGAGGTCACCTACAACGGCAAGACCGTCTCGGACGTGCTGGACATGCCCATCGAAGAGGCCGCCCGATTCTTCAAAGCCTACCCCTCCATCGCCCGCTACCTGGACACCTTGGTGGACGTGGGCTTGGGCTACATTCGCTTGGGTCAGCCGGCGCCTACCCTGTCAGGAGGCGAATCCCAGCGTGTCAAGCTGGCCACTGAGCTGCAGCGGCGCTCCGGCGGCAAGACCGTATACATCCTGGACGAGCCCACTACGGGCCTGCACTTCGAAGATGTCAGCAAGCTGCTCAAAGTCCTGCACGGTCTGGTCGACAAGGGCAACACGGTCATCGTCATCGAGCACAACCTGGACGTCATCAAGACCGCCGACTGGATCATCGATCTGGGGCCCGAGGGCGGCGACGGCGGAGGCACCGTGGTGGCCCAAGGCACTCCAGAGCAGGTGGCTGCCAATCCAAACAGCTGGACTGGCAAGTATCTGAAGCCCATGCTGGATCCTGCAAAGATAGCCAAGGCCACACGATCATGACCCGCAGCTGCTTCGAGCGGCACACGCCGCAGGTATGGCGGCGCACCGCCCAAGCCCTTGAGGAGGAGTCCGTCACTGGTACCACGAGCGGCGTCAACAAGAACGGCGCGCCCCTGTTGGGAGACAGCCGAGACCTCTTCCGCCCCAAAACCTCTGACATTCCCGCCCAGCCGGGCGTCTACAAGTGGCGGGACGGAGACGGTCGGGTCATCTACGTGGGCAAGGCCAAGAACCTGCGCAACCGTCTGACCAACTACTTCCAGCCCCTGGAAAACCTGCATCCGCGCACCCAGACCATGGTGTTGACGGCCCGGAGCCTGGAATGGACCGTGGTGGGCACCGACCTGGAGTCCCTGACCCTGGAATATACTTGGATCAAGGAGTTCGATCCCCGCTTCAACGTCAAGCTGCGCGACGACAAGACCTACCCCTATCTGGCCGTCTCCGTGGGGGAGGAATTCCCCCGGGTATGGATGACCCGCGTGCGCAAGCGGCACGACACCCGCTACTTCGGCCCCTACGCCAAGGTCTGGGACATGAAGCACACGCTGGATGCCCTGCTCAAGACCTACCCAGTGCGCACCTGCACACCCGGCGTCTTCCGCAAAGCCAAGCTCAGCGGCCGTCCCTGCCTGCTGGCTTCCATAGGCAAGTGCTCGGCTCCCTGCGTAGGCCGGATCAGCGCCAGCGATCACCGTCGTCTGTGCACGGAGCTGACCGGGGTCATCACCGGCAGGCTGGGCAAGAGCTACAGGGCCGGGCTGACCAGGAGTATGCAGAAGGCCAGCAAGGAGCTCGACTTCGAGAAGGCCGCCCGCCTGCGCGACCAGATCGCCATGCTGGATACGGTCATCGAGCAGAACGCTGTAGCCTTCGCCTCCAACGTGGACGTGGACGTCTTTGGTGTAGCTTCGGACGAACTTGAGGCTTCGGTCCACGCCTTCTTCGTGCGCTCGGGAGCAATCCGCGGTGAACGCAACTGGAGCGTGGAACGGGTCGAGGATGTTTCCGACAGCGAACTGATCAGCGACCTCTTGGTGCAGGTCTACTCGGATCTGATGAATGAGAACAACAGCGAGCTGCACAAGCTGCCCGCGGATTCAGACACCCCTGTCTCCATCAGCCAGGACAGGGATGCCATGGGCTCCACCCAGAAGGTCACGGCCCTGGATGCCGAGGCCCGGGCCAAGGCCACCAGGAGCCGACACCGGCATCAGGATCAGACCGGACGTGCCGACTTGTTGGCTCCCATCTCACCGGTGCCTCCCGAGGTTATTGTCCCCATCCAGCCTGATCGGACCGGTGACCTGCAGGAGTGGCTGCGCGAGTTGCGCGGGTCCGCAGTAGCCATCCGGGTGGCCAGCCGCGGGGAGAAGAAGTCCCTGATGGACCGTGCCAACGCCAACGCACGCCAGGCCCTGCAGCGCAGCAAGCTCAGCCGCATGAGCGACATGGGCACCCGCACCCAGGCCATGAACGACGTAGCCAAGGCTCTTGGACTGGACCGGGCCCCGCTGCGCATCGAGTGCTACGATATCTCCAATACCGTGGGCGGCCAGTTCCAGGTGGGTTCCATGGTGGTCTTCGAAGATGCCGTTCCCAAGAAGTCCGAATACCGTCGATTCGCCATTCGCGGTGAGGACGGCAAGGGCGCTGTGGACGATATGAGCGCCATCTACGAGACCTTGACCCGTCGCTTCCGCCACGGCAACATCGCAGGCGACAGCGGCGACAGCCTGGAGGCCGAGCGAAAGGCCAGCGACAAGGCTCCTGAGCTGGTCGAGCAGGAAGAGGGAGGTATTGTCCAGCAGAATACCTCCGCCCGCCACTTCGCCTACAAACCCAACCTGGTCGTGGTCGATGGCGGCAAGCCCCAAGTGACCGCCGCCGCACGGGCCCTGCACGACTGCGGAGTGGACGATGTGGCCCTGTGCGGCTTGGCCAAGCGTCTGGAGGAGGTCTGGGTTCCCGACGACGACTATCCCATCATCCTCAAGCGCCAGTCCGAGGGTATGTATTTGCTGCAGCGTGTGCGGGACGAGTCCCACCGCTTCGCCATCACCTACCACCGTCAAACCCGACGCAAGGGTGCCCTCAGGTCGGCCTTGGACGAGATTCCGGGCATCGGCCCCGCCTACCAAAAGAAGCTGCTCAATCATTTCGGATCGGTCAAACGTATGCGCCAGGCCTCTCAGGAGGAGCTGGAGGCTGTCAAGGGCATCGGCCCCGCCAAGGCCGGGACTATCTACCAGGCTCTGCATACCGACCAGGCTCAGGCGGGGGACAGCCAGCGATAAAATGGCTCAAGAGGCTGGCAAAGGGCCATGCCCTGATCTTGATTGGTGCGTGATTGCAGATATGAATGGGCCTGATCGCCGTTGTGCCGTCCTGGGCGACCCCATCAGCCATTCCCTTTCGCCCCTCTTGCATGGCTCAGCCTATGCCGCACTGGGCCTAGACGGCTGGCACTATGACCGAGTGCGCGTGGATATTGACGGCCTGGCGGACTTTATCCACAGCCTTGACCTGTCATGGGCCGGTCTGAGTCTAACCATGCCCCTGAAGAAGGCCGTCGGCTCCTTAGGCGCTTTTCGTGATTACTGGTCTAGAACCTTGGGGGTGGCCAACACGGCAGTCTTTGAGCAGGGTGGCCCTGCTAACGGGCTGTCCCTATACAACACAGACGTGGAGGGGATTGTGGCGGCACTTTTGGAAGCTGTCGACTGCTGCCGGGCCGACGGAGACCCTGACGATCTGGCTGCCCTGCTCGAGGCTGCCGGGCAGGGCCGACAGGACCAGCTTCCCCGCAAACCGTATGGGGGAGCGCGGGCCTTGGTCATCGGCAACGGGAACACAGCCGAGTCCGCCTTCTGCGCCTTGAAGGTGCTGGGGGTCAAACGTGTAGACCTGCTCGTCCGCAACCCGGAACACTGCGACCACATGCTGGACCTCGCCTCCCGGCTGGACCTGCCCACTCCGGTCGTCGTCGCGATGGATCAGGGCGAAAAAGCGAAAGGAGCCCTGTCCAAGGCCGATATTGTCGTCTCAACCCTGCCTTCGGGTGCGGCCGATCCTCTAGCCGATCTGCTCAGTACAGCTGAGACCAGAGAAGCCAGGGCTTCTGGTGTCAAAGCTATCGACGAAAGACCCGCCAATGGAAAAGAGGCCAATGCCGATGAACGTTTCGGCCCGGTCCTGCTGGATGTGGTCTATGACCCCCGGATCACGCCGCTCATGGAGGTCTTTTGCGGCATCCCAGGTGCACGGGCCATCAGTGGTGAGCGAATGCTGCTCTATCAAGCTGTGCGCCAGGTAGCACTGATGACCGACCGACCTTTGGCTGCTGTTCCGGCGGCTGCAATGGACCGAGCCTTGAGGGAGGCATGACCATGACTACGGAGAAACCGCCCTTCGCAGGCTTCGAGGTGCTGCTGATCACAGGCATGTCAGGCGCAGGCCGTTCACGAGCCGCTGATTCAATGGAAGACATGGGCTGGTATGTAGTCGACAACATGCCCCCGCGCCTGCTGGTGCCTCTGGTCGACATGATGACCTCAGCTGGAAGTTCACTGCACCGCTTGGCTGCTGTTATCGATGTCCGCTCCCGCTCCTACTTCGACGATCTGTCGGCCGTGCTCAGCCATCTGGATGACCTGGGTGTGCGTTGCCGCATCCTCTTCCTGGATGCCTCAGACCAGGTTCTGGTCAAGCGCTATGAGTCCGTCCGCCGGCCCCACCCCCTGCAAGGCTCGGGTCGCCTGATCGATGGCATCCGCGAGGAGCGCGGGTTGCTGAGCAGTCTCAAAGAGCGTGCCGACATGGTCATCGACACCTCCAATCTGAGCATCCATCAGCTTTCCACCCGCCTCTATGAAATGGTCCTGGGCTCCGGCCCGACCACCGTGGGCGTGCACATCATGAGCTTCGGATTCAAGTACGGGCTGCCCATCGATGCCGACTTCGTTGCGGATGTACGCTTCCTGCCCAACCCTTACTGGATCCCCGAGCTGCGCGACCTGAACGGCCATGATAGCCCGGTCCGTGACTATGTGATGGCCAGCAAGGGCGCCAAGGAGTTTCTGGACGCCTATACCACCGCCATTCTGACTGCGCTCAGCGGCTATGCGCGTGAGGACAAGCACTATGTGACCATTGCCTTTGGTTGCACTGGCGGACAGCACCGCTCAGTGGCCATGGCCGACGCTCTGGCCGCCCATTTGCGGTCCCGGGGAATGGAGGTGACGGTCTCAGCCCGTGAGCTTCCGCACCGTCCACGTAGATAGCCAAAGGCGCAATTTGTCCAATGTGTTCGATATCACAGTAATCCGGTGGTCGCCACGGCAGGTGTGTCGTGCGGCCAAAAAGTATTCATTTTTCAGTATTTTTCGTAGGAGGACGGCTCTTGGCCCTACTTGATGATGTCAAAAGCGAGCTGGCCGCGATTGACAACGAACCCCCCTCTGCCAAGAAAGCGCAATCTGCGGCTATGATTCGCTTCGGCGGCGGCTTGCACATCATTCAGCGTCACATTGTGGTGGAAGCGCAATTCGACTCACTGCCAGCAGCGCAGTGGTTGCAGAACACCATCAGGGACGTTTACGGTCATGATTCCGATCTGATCCAAGTCAAGCGGCAGGCCCCCACCGGCAACCTGACCCGTTACTCGGTCCGCGTGCTGAAGGCAGGCGGCGCCCTGGCCCTGCAGACCGGCCTGCTGGACCGTCGCAAGCATCCGGTCCGAGGCCTGCCCGCCGACGTCGTCTCCGGCAACATCGCCCAGGTCAAAGCCGCCTGGCGTGGAGCCTTCCTAGCCCACGGCGAGCTGTCCGATCCGGGCAAGGCCTCATACCTGGAGATCATCTGCCCCGGATCCGAAGCAGCGCTGGCCCTTGTGGGAGCCGCACGCCGGCTAGGCATCAACGCCAAGGCCCGGCAGGTACGCAGCTCCGAACGTGTAACTCTGCGCGACCCGGACGTTATCGAACGCATGCTCAACCTGATGGGTGCTCCCAAGTGTTCCAGAGAGTGGACCGGCAAGCGCAGCGACGGGGAATCTCGCGGCAAGGCCAACCGTCTGGCCAACTTCGACGATGCCAATATGCGCCGCTCCGCCAAGGCCGCCGTCGAGGCCAGCGCCAAGGTCACCAAGGCTTTTCAGATTCTCGGCGATGACATCCCTGAGAATCTGCGAGCAGCCGGCCAGCTTCGTTTGGACCACAGGGAGGCCTCGCTTGAGGAGCTGGGTCGTCTGGCCGATCCGCCAGTCACCAAGGACGCCATCGCCGGACGCATCCGCCGTCTGCTGCAGCTGGCTACCAAGGTGGAAAAAAAGAAGGCCGAGGAGCTCGCTAAACAAGAGTGAGATATCTCACACAAGTCGGTCTGTCTGAGTACCATGGCAGGAAAGCGGGCGCATGGACCCGCAGTCAGAAAGGATACGCATGAAAACACTGAAGAGCCTCGGTGATCTCAAGGGCAAGCGCGTGCTCGTCCGCGCGGACTTCAATGTGCCGCTGGACGGCACAACTATTACGGACGACGGCCGCATCCGTGCCGCCTTGCCGACCATCGAGCAGCTTCGTGACCAGGGCGCCAAAGTCATCCTCTTGGCCCACCTGGGTCGCCCCAAGGGCAAGGTCGTTCCCGAGCTCAGCCTGGCTCCCGTGGCTGCTCGTCTGGGCGAGCTGCTGGGCGTGCAGGTTCCTCTGGCCGAAGACACCTACGGTCCTGATGCCCATGCCAAGGTGGCCGCCATGAACGATGGCGATGTGGTTCTGCTGCAGAACGTGCGCTACAACCCCGAAGAGACCAGTAAGGACGAGGCCGAGCGTGATGCCTATGCACGCAAAATCGCCGATCTGGGCGATGCCTTCGTCTCTGACGGTTTCGGCGTGGTCCACCGCGCCCAGGGCTCCAACTACTCAGTGGCTAAGTTCCTGCCCTCCGCCGCTGGCCTGTTGGTCGAGAAGGAGGTCAAGGCCCTGTCCAAGGCGACCGAGAACCCCGACCGGCCTTTCACTGTGGTTCTGGGCGGATCCAAGGTCTCCGACAAACTGGGCGTCATCGAGAATCTGCTGAGCAAGGCCGACCGTCTGGTCATTGGCGGCGGCATGGTCTTCACCTTCCTCAAGGCTGAGGGCTATGAGGTCGGATCTTCCCTGCTGGAGGAGGATCAGGTCGACACCGTCAAGGGCTACATCACCACGGCCCGCGAGAAGGGCGTGGAGCTGGTCCTGCCTGACGACATCGTGGTGGCTGACGAGTTCAAGGCGGATTCCCCTCACCAAGTGGTTCCTGCTGACGACATCCCCGCAGACAAGATGGGTCTGGACATCGGTCCTGACTCCCAGAAGCTCTTCCACGACAAGATCGTGGATTCCAGGACCGTGGTCTGGAACGGCCCCATGGGCGTCTTCGAGTTCCCCGCCTTCGCCGATGGCACCCGTGCTGTGGCCCAGGGCCTGATTGATGCCACCAAGGCCGGAGCCTTCACCATCGTCGGTGGCGGCGACTCAGCCTCGGCCGTGCGCAACCTTGGCTTCCCCGAGGACGGATTCTCGCACATCTCCACCGGCGGCGGTGCCTCTCTGGAGTTCCTTGAGGGCAAGGAGCTTCCGGGCCTAAAGGTACTGGAGTAAAATCAGCAAGCAGACGGGCTATGCCGGGTCACCGAATTTTGCAGCCGGAGGCCCGGCATTGCTGTTGTAATACGCAGATGGAAAGGTCCAGTATGGCACGCATCCCCCTGGTGGCCGGCAATTGGAAGATGAACTTCGACCACCTGGAAGCCACCTATTTCGTGCAGAAGCTGGCCTGGCTCCTGCGCGACGCTCACTTCGACCAAAGGCGTTGTCAGGTGGCTTTGATGCCTGCCTTCACTGCTTTGCGTTCCGTCCAGGTGCTCGTAGAAGCCGATAACCTGCCCATAGAATATGGAGCCCAGGCTGTCTCCGTTACTGCTCAAGGGGCTTTTACCGGAGATGTATCCGCCGACATGCTGGCCCAGCTGGGCTGCAGCTACGTCATCGTAGGCCATTCCGAGCGGCGCAAGTACCATCCAGAGGACGACGCCAACATCGTCGATCAGGTTCGTGCTGTTCTGGCGGCAAGCATGAAGCCCATCCTCTGCGTTGGTGAGAGTTATGAGGAGCGCCGCCAAGGCATTCAGCTGGACTTCGCTGTTGGCCAGGTCAATGATGTTATTCGTGACCTGGCCAAGGAAGACATGGACAACCTGATCGTGGCCTACGAGCCGGTCTGGGCCATCGGCACCGGCATGGTAGCCACCCCTGATACAGCCCAGCAGGCAGCCTGGGCCATCCGCAACCATATCACCGGCAAATTCGGAAAGCCAGCGGGCCAGGCCGTACGCATTCTCTACGGCGGTTCGGTCACCTCCAAAAATGCCGCACAGATGATCAGCCAGCCGGATGTAGACGGTTTTCTGGTGGGCGGTGCCTCCCTGGAGGTGGAGGAGTTCGCTCGAATCGTGCGGCTGACTGCCAAGGGCTGATGCGTTTTTCGCCAGGTGTCTGTATACTTGTTCCCAGTTCCTTACATGGAGGTATGTGCCGTGACCATTGTCAAGATAGCGCTTGAAATCGTCGTCATCATCACCAGCATTCTGTTGACCCTGCTGATCCTGATGCACAAAGGCAAGGGCGGCGGCCTGTCCGACATGTTCGGCAGTGGAATCGGTTCCAACGCGGGCACCTCCGGTGTGGCTGAGAAGAACCTGAACCGGCTGACTATCATCGTGGCCTTGATCTGGGTGGCTATCATTATCGCCTTGGATCTTATTTCCAAGTACAAGCTAGCCTGATTCCATCAGCGAATGCTTGGCCCCGGCATCGACCGGGGTTTTCCATGTTGAGGTGACTTTCTCATAGCTGTTGGTCATGCCGACCTGTCAGCGCCGTTTATCTCCTGCTTTGTCTTGTCGCTTTGCTTCGGTGCTTTAGAGGCGAGAGCCTGATGTTCCTCCGCCTTCTTCCATGATGCGCAGCAAACCGTCCTTGTGGGTGTGCACCCTTTCATCAGCAGGTTTGTTCAGCAGAGCATTTGAGCTATTGCACGGCTTGAGCCAACTTGATTAGTCAAATTTACTGAAATTAATTTCCGCTGGTGTCTGAAGCTGATATATGCAGAACCCGTTTGCTTCCTTGACAGCACAAGCTCATAGCCCTTGACTGTTACCACAATATGTCTTTCACCCTGTACCTAATAATGCAACGACTCAGCCTTTTGACCTATAAAGTGAGAAAGGATGTGCCAAGAGAACGGCACATCACACAATGCCGTGCAAGCTAAAAGCAAACGAAAGGATGCGCTCATGGCTGAGCAAGCTGCACCGAGCCTGGAGGGCTGGTTCTGCCTTCACCTCTTCTGGAAAATCAATTGGGCCAAATGGCGCCGAGTGCCGGAGGGCGAACGCCGGGAATGCCTGGATGAGTTCAGGGCCCTTGCCACACAGCTGGACGCAGTCCAGTTCCAGGGCCGGGGGAGCCACTACTGGTGTCAGGTCAATGGACAAAAGGCGGATCTGGGTTTGATGGTCCTCAGGGAGACCCTGGATCAGCTGCAAGAGGTAGAGACCGACCTGGAAAAGCTGTCTCTGTCTGATTACCTGGAGCCAACCATGTCCTATGTGTCGGTCACTGAGGTGGGCCTCTACTCGGGCGAGCCGACCACGGATCGCGGCTGGTCCTATGTCAATGCCAGTCTTCACCCTAAGACGCCAGACAAGCCCTACATCTGCTTCTATCCAATGTCGAAGACCCGCGTCCCAGGTGCCAACTGGTACACGCTGCCCTACGACCAGCGCAAGACCTATATGCACGACCATGGCAAGATCGGTCGTTCCTACGCCGGCAAGGTCTCCATCATCCTGACAGGCTCCATCGGCCTGGACGATTACGAGTGGGGAGTCACCCTGTTCGCCGACGATCCGGTCGATTTCAAGAAGATCGTCACCGAGATGCGCTACCTCGAAGCCAGCTCCATCTACGGCGAATTCCCCTACTTCCTAGTGGGCACCCAGGCCAATCCTGAGCACATTGACAAGCTGTTCATGGACGGGTTGGGACAGTAACGACATGTCGACAAAAGAGAGAAAATCGATCCTTTCCACGCCTATATGGTTCTTCATGGTCATCGTCTTCATCACCCAGCTGGATGGGGGAGCGGTGCCGACCATGCTGCCGTCCATCACCAGGACCTTCAACCTGACCACTATGGGCTCTTCCTGGGTGGTAGGCCTCTACACCCTAGGCTTGGTGGTGGGTACCCCTATCACCTCCAACCTCTCCGATGCCCACGGGACCAGGAAGGTCTTCCTCTGGGAGCTGGCTTTCTGGTTTGTTGGATGCCTGATGACGGCGATTTCGCCCAACTATGCGGTCATGCTATTGGGCCGGTTCGTGCAATCTCTGGGAGACAGCGGCATCATGGTCCTGTCCATGAACGTTCTCCTACAGCGCGCCCGCAGGAACAACCAGGGCAGAAAGGTCTCCACGGTGGGCATCATCGCCGGTCTTTCCGCCATGGTCAGCCCGGTTCTTTCGGGCATGCTCCTGGGTATCACCCACGGATGGCGGGCCTATTACTACATGATGCTGCCCTTCCTTGCCATCCTGTTCATCCTGGCCTGGTTCATGATGGGCGACTCCCAGACCGGCCAGGCCTGGAAGACCGACTACCTGGGTCTAAGCTCCTTCAGCATCACCCTGGCCCTGCTGATGGTGGCCATTACCTTCCTCCAGTACGGGGCAGCCTACCTACCCCTGATCATCGGATGCCTCCTAGTTGCACTAGTGGCTGGCTCGGTATTCCTAGTGCATGAGCACAGCCTGGGTGGCTCCAAGGAGACCTTGCCCTTCCTGCCCATCCGTCTGCTGAAGCTGCCATCCTATGGGCTCACTCTGCTGTTGGGAACGCTGGGAGGCATGCTCTTCTCCCTCTTCGTCTATATCCCAACCTATGTCCATTCCGTTTTCGGTCTCCAGGTCCGTTTGGCCGGCATGGTCATGGTCGGCGTCGGTCTAGGTTCCGTGGTCGGATCCTGGCTGGGCGGGCTCCTAGTCGACAAGTTCGGCTATCGGACCACGCTCGTCTTTTCCTCTTCGCTGATAGGACTGATGGCCCTGGTGATCACCCTGACCCTGCACAACCTGCAGCTCTTCATGGTTCTATCTTTCCTAATGGGAGTCGGCATGGGCTCGATGATGTCCTCGCCGCTCCAGGTCATCGCCGGAAGGCTGGCCGGACCTGAGAACCGTATGCAAGCCATTGGCGGATTGTCCGCCTGCAAGAAGATAGGCATCACCATAGCTCCCCTCCTCTTCGCCTCAGCCATTGAACTGGGCAAGGTGGATGGAAAGGCTGGGCTGACCTCCTACAGGAACATGTTCCTGGTGGTCATCGTCATAGCCCTGGTCAATGTCGGCCTGACATACTGCATTCCATTTTCACAGAAAGAAGTTGCCGATGACTGAACCTACTGCAATCCTCCTGATGGCTTACGGCACTCCATACCAGGAGTCTGACATCAAGGGGTACTACACCAACATCCGCCACGGGCAGGAGCCGCCCAAACCGCTGATGGACCAGTTGGTCGGCCGCTACAAGGCCATCGGTCTGCCCTCGCCCCTAGCCAGGATCACCAGGGCCCAGCGCGACGGTCTCCAGGCCGCGCTAGACAATGCACATCCTGGCGCCTACAAGGTCTACCAAGGGCTGAAGTACATCGCCCCCTTCATAAGGGATGCGGTCGACCAGATTGCCGCAGATGACATCACCAGGGTGATTGGCCTGCCTCTGGCCCCGCAGTACTCATCCTACTCGAGCGAGGACTACCATAACCGCGCACGCAAGGCCATCGAGGCCCATCCAGACATGGAATACCTGCCGGTGCGTTCTTGGTGGAACCACCAGGAGCTGATCCACTTCTGGAGCGATCAGCTGGTGGCCAAGAGGGAGCTGACCGACCGGCCGGATACCAAGGTGATCTTCAGCGCTCACTCCCTGCCCCTGCGCATCATCCATGGAGGAGACCCCTACAAGGATGAGGTCATTGGCCTAACCAATGCCGTGGCTCAGGCCGCTGGCCTCAATGAGGATCAGTACGTGCTTGCCTGGCAGTCGGCAGGTCGCACCGAGGAGCCTTGGATCGGCCCTGATTTCGTCACTGTGGCCAAAGATCTGATTACCAAGAGCGGCATGCAGACCATCGTCTCCGCTTCCATCGGCTTCATTGCCGATAACCTGGAGATCTGCTATGACGTCGATCTGGAGCTGGCCAAGGCCATCCAGTCCTCCGGCGGCACCCTGATCAGACTGAACATGCCCAATGACAGCCCTGCCCTGATCGCTGCCCTGGAGCATGTGGTCGAGGAGACTCAGGCGGAGTAGTCATACATCTGCTGGAAGTAAAGATATGAATTGTGCCCCGCCCGGTTCAAACCGGGCGGGGCACAATTCATTAGTTGCAACGACTCTCAGTCAGGAGCTCAGCCGTTAACGCGGTCGATGCCCTTCTGCACATCAGAAAGGACCGAATCCCATGAGTTGATGAAGGCGGCAACGCCATCGGCCTCCAGCTTGTCGGTCACGTCCTTGATGTTGATGCCCAGATCAGCCAGCTTCTGCATGATCTGGTGGCTCTCCTCATAGGTGCCCTCGATGGAGGGGGCGCCGTTGCCATGAGCCGCAAGGGCCTCAAGGGTCTTCTCAGGCATGGTGTTGACGACCTGAGGGGCCACCAGCTCGTCCACGTACTTGCAATCGGAGTAGGCAGCATTCTTGGTGCCGGTGGAGGCCCAGAGAGGACGCTGACGCTTGGCGCCCTTGGCTTCCAGATCGGCCCAACGAGGATCCTTGTCGAAGGCCTTCTCGAAGAGCTCGTAGGCCAGGCGGGCGTTGGCCACGGCGGCCTTGCCCTCTAGAGACTTGGCCTCGTCAGACCCGTTGGCCTCCAGAAGCTTGTCAACCGCAGTGTCCACGCGGGACACGAAGAAGGAGGCGACCGAGCCGATGCGCTTGAGGTCTTTGCCGTTCTTATCGGCCTGGGCGATGCCCTCGATGAAGGCGTCGATGACCTGTTGGTAGCGTTCAAGGGAGAAAATCAGAGTAACGTTGACCGAGATGCCCT
This sequence comes from Bifidobacterium asteroides, assembly GCF_003202695.1. Classification (GTDB taxonomy): domain Bacteria; phylum Actinomycetota; class Actinomycetes; order Actinomycetales; family Bifidobacteriaceae; genus Bombiscardovia; species Bombiscardovia asteroides_G. The sequence goes on along the minus strand of NZ_QGLL01000006.1, from coordinate 392,936 downwards.
TGGCCAAAGTGGCCGTAATGGCAGGCAGACCCTCCAGAGTAGCAGGGATCTTGATGAAGGCATTGGGTCGGTCGACCTTGTTCCAAAGCTCTTCGGCCTGCTTTTCGGTCTCTTCGGTGTTGTGGGCCAGACGAGGATCAACCTCGATGGAGACGCGTCCGTCCACGTAATCGGTCTTCTCGGCAACCTCACGGAAAATGTCGGTGGCGTTGCGCACGTCAGTGGTAGTCAGCTCGCGAACGGCCTCCTCGACGGGTATGCGGCCAAGCTGCTTGAGCTGTTCGTCATAGGGACCAACCTGGCTCAGGGCCTTCTGGAAGATTGAGGGGTTGGTAGTCACACCCACCACATTGCGCTCGGCGATCAGCTGTTGCAGATTGCCTGACTCAATGCGGGTACGGCTCAGATCGTCCAGCCAGATCGAGACACCGGAATCGCTGGTGCGCTGGGTGTTTGCATTTTCTGCCATCTTGTCACTCCTTATTTGGGTTCCCGATGGGATCTCATTCACTATGCACTACCGGGAAGTCTGTTGCTGTATTCCCGCAGGAACGCGGTTCGGGCGTTCCTGCGGGAGGGGAGGGGCCGGCCGCCACGGTCAGTCCCTGTTTGATCACGATGCCGGGTTCAGCGGGCCAAGCGGACTTCTTCCATGGAGGCCTGTGCTGCTTCTACCACATGATCGGCGGTGATGCCCAGGTCGCGCATGTTCTCGTCGCCGCTGCCCTGCAGGCCGAACTGCTCGATGGATACGGGCTTGCCGTAGCTTCCCAGGTACTTGTACCAAGGCGTGGCCAGTCCGGCCTCAACGGAGACGCGGGCCTTGACGGAGGCAGGCAGAATGGCTTCCTTGTAGTCGTCGTCCTGCTCTTCGAACCACTCAAGCGAGGGCATGGAGATGACACGGGCTTTGATGCCCTGCTCAGCCAGAGTCTTGGAGGCTACCACAGCGTGTTGCACCTCGGAGCCGGTAGCCATGATCAACACATCAGGCTGGCCTTCGGTGTCGACCAGCACGTATGCGCCCTTGCGTACACCCTCACGGGCCTTGGCCTTGGTCTCTTCCAGGGTGGGCACGCCCTGCCTGGTCAGGATCATGGCTGTGGGGTGGGTATTGTCCTTCTCGAAGAAGGCGCGGTAGGCTTCAGCAGTCTCGTACTGATCGGCCGGGCGCACGATCTCCATCTGAGGGATGGCACGCACGGCAGTCAGATGCTCGATAGGCTGGTGGGTGGGTCCGTCTTCGCCTAGGGCTACGGAATCGTGAGTCCACACATATAGGTTAGGAATGTCCATGAGGGCGGCCAGACGCACCGAAGGGCGCTCATAGTCGCTGAATTGGAAGAAGGTCCCATTGAAGGGCCTGGTGTCCGAACCCAGCAGGATGCCGTTGGTGATGGCGCCCATGGCGAACTCTCGCACGCCGAAGTGCAGCTGGCGACCGTACTTGTTGGCCTTGGGCCACTGAACGGTCTCATCAGCCTCAGGAGCGAAGGAGACCGCACCATTGATGTTGGTGTTGTTGGAGCCACCCAGATCGGCGGATCCTCCCCAGAGCTCGGGCATAATGGGTGCCAGGGCATTGATGACCGCGCCGGAGGCCTTGCGGGTAGCTACCTTGGAGCCAGGCTCGAAGCCAGCCTCCAGGTCGTCGATTGCCTTGTCGAATCCCTCGGGCAGCTTGCCGGCATGGATGCGGTCGTAAAGGGCAGCTTTGTCGGGATTGGCCTTGCGCCAGGTCTGATACTTCTCGTCCCAGGCCTTGTGGGCGGCCAGGCCGCGTTGGGCAACCTCGCGGGCGTGGGCCAGGGCCTCCTCGTCCACCTGGAAGCTCTGCTCCGGGTCATAGCCCAAGGTCTTCTTCAGGGCGGCTACGGCCTCCGCGCCCAAGGCTGAGCCGTGGGCCGAAGGATCGTTGGTCTTGCCGGGAGTGGGCCAGGCCATCAGGGTATCCACCTTGATGAACTTTGGTCGATCGGTGACCTGCTCGGCCTTTTCCAGAACTGCAGCCAGACCCTCGACATCCTCCTTGTAGGAGCCGTCGGGCTGGATGAAGCTGAACTCATCGGTGTACCAGCCGTAGGCCTGGTAGCGCTTGAGGATGTCCTCGCCCAGTGAGATGCGGGTGTCGCCCTCGATCTGGATATGATTGGCATCGAAGATGACGGTCAGGTTACCCAGACGCTGGTCTCCCGCCAGAGAGCTGGCCTCGGAGGAGACGCCCTCCTCGACGTCGCCCTCGCCGCAGATAACCCAGACCTTATGGTCGAAAGGAGACTGTCCGGCAGGAGCATCCGGATCCAGCAGACCGCGCTGATAGCGCTGGCCATAGGCGAAGCCCACAGCGGAAGCCAGACCCTGACCCAGCGGGCCGGTGGTCATCTCGATCCCGGGGGTCAGACCGTACTCGGGATGGCCTGGGGTTCTTGTACCAGCGGTGCGGAAGTGCTTCAGATCGTCGATGGTCAGACCGTACCCAGAGAAGTAGAGCTGTACGTATTGGGTCAAAGAAGCGTGGCCGCCGGAAAGAATGAACCGATCACGTCCCGCCCAGTCGGGATCGTTGGGATCATGCCGAATGAAGTGCTGGTAGAGCGCATAAGCTATGGGCGCCAGTGAAATAGGGGAGCCGGGGTGGCCGCTTCCGGCCTTTTCGACTGCGTCAGCCGAGAGGACCTTGGCCATCTTGACAGCGCGCTCATCTAGTTCGGACCATGTGAAATCTGTCATATGATGCTGCTTTCCTTCCAATCTAGAAGTCTTCATGTTCGACTTGTGTCAAAAATGTTCGATTACCTTCGCATTGCGTTTCCATGGTATCGGTTTGAGACGACACAATTTGGCTCTTCGCGCGACGTTTTGGCACTCTCACAGCCCGAGTGCTAATAATGAAACCATGACGGAAGGAGCGACATTGCCTAATACCAGACGCATGCTGGTGCTACGCGCGGTCGTTGAGGACTATATTCGTTCTCGCGAGCCAGTAGGGTCGGGCTCGCTCACCCGAAATCATCAGCTCGGAGTCAGCTCTGCCACCGTCCGCAACGACATGGCGGCCTTGGAGAGCGAGGGCTACCTGGTTCAGCCCCATACCTCGGCCGGGCGTATCCCCACCCAGAAAGGCTACCGTTATTTTGTCGACAGGCTGGCCACCATCGTGCCCCTGTCAGCCGCCCAGCGCAGAGGCATCAACGCCTTCCTGTCCGGGTCGGTCAACTTGGAGGACACCCTTCAACACGCAGCCCAGCTTCTGGCCCAGATCACTGGACAGATCGCCGTGGTGGCCTCACCCTCCCTGGCCAGCTCGAACCTGCGACGGACCGAGCTTATAGGGCTGAGCCGAGGGACCATTTTGATGGTTGTCATCACCGACACCGGCCGGGTGGTTCAGCGCACCCTGCACGGACCACTTCAGGATGACCCGAACGCCCTGGCGGGCCTGTCCGACCAGATCAACAAGCAGTGCCAGGACCGGTCTCTGGACCGTGCCGCTGATCGCTGCCGCATGCTGGCTGACTCTCTTACCGAGGGCCGTGACAAAGCTATGCTGCTTCTTGTGGCCACCGTCTTCGACGAGATGGCCACCCAAGAACAGACCAGCGGCCTTTATATGGCCGGCACTTCTCAGCTGACCCACAGCCAGGCTGTCTCTTTGGGGGACTTAGGCTCATTGCTGGATGCCCTTGAGGAGCAGGTGGTGCTCATGCGGCTTATGCGGGCCCAGAGTGAGCTTTCACGCGAAAGCAATGGGGTCAGCGTGGCCATCGGCACCGAGACCCGAACCCCTGAGCTGGTACATGCGTCAGTGGTGACCAGCGGGTATGGGCACGCACGGCCGACAGACGGTTCCGAGTCCGACGAGCCTGTGGCTTTTGTGGGATCCATTGGCCCGACGCATATGGACTATCCAGCGACTATGAGCGCGGTTCGGGCCGTGGCCTCCTACCTGACTGGCTTCCTGGCCGGCGACGGAGAGCCGTGACCGTCAGGAAACGGTATACGTCATATGTATCGTAGGCCTGTGCGACCATTGGTCGAGAGGGCATCAAACGAAAAGGATGATCGGTGGCAGATTACTACGAGGTTTTGGGAGTTGAGCGAGGCGCGAGCGATCAGGACATCAAGCGTGCCTACCGCAAGATGAGCCGCAAGTATCACCCGGACATCGCCGGGCCTGAATACGAGGATAAGTTCAAAGAGGTCAACAGTGCCTACGAGGTGCTTTCCGATCCTGAGAAGCGGCGCATGTATGATGCGGGCGTGGACCCCAACAACCCACAGGCCTCCCAGGGGGCGGGCGCCTTCGATATGGGTGACGTTTTCAACCAGTTCTTCGGCGGCGGTTTTGGCGGGGCCACCCAAGGGCCAATTCCGCGTACCCAGCCCGGTCGGGATGCCCTGGCTCAAGTCTCCGTGAACATGAAGACAGCCATCTTCGGCGGCGTGGTGCGCACACCCATCAGCACTTACGGCCTCTGCCAGGAGTGCGGCGGTTCGGGAGCCCAGAAGGGGACTTCCCCAATAACTTGCCCGGTCTGCAACGGCAAAGGTTACGCTCAAAAGGTTGTACGAACGCTATTGGGACAGATGATGAGCCAGGCCCCCTGTGAGCGTTGCCAGGGCCACGGCACGATCATCGAGCACCCATGCCCGGTCTGCGACGGCCACGGCCGTGTGCGAACCCGGCGTGAAGTGGGTGTCAATGTGCCCGCAGGCGTGGCTGACGGCTCTCGACTGCGGCTGGCCTCCCAGGGCGAGGTAGGCGAGGGAGGCGGCGCGGCTGGCGACCTTTACGTGGACATCACCATCAAACCCGACAAGCGATACACCCGCAGCGGTCAGGACCTGCATTGCTGGATTGCCGTGCCCATGACTTGGGCGGTCCTAGGCCATCAGGTTGAACTTGAGACCTTTGACGGCCACCGTAAGGTGGAGATTCCCGCCGGATGCCAGCCTGACCAGGAGATCACCATCAAGGGTCTGGGCGTAACCCGTCTGGGCAACCGGGAGGAGCGTGGCGACATCATCGTCCACGTGCTGGTCCAGATCCCTACCAAGCTGGACGAGGATCAGCGCCGCCTCATTGAGGACTTCGCCAACAGCCACGATTCTGACGCTACCCAAATCCCGCAGAGCGCCAAGCCTGCCGGAGTCGGGGGCCGCAAGGGGATCTTCGGCAAGCTCAAGGACATCTTTAGCTGAGCAGCGATCGGCACATGGACCGGTACTCGCTCACATAACCGCCGCCGAAGAAGGCGCAATGCCCGGCTATGGCATAGAGCTGCCAGAGCGTGATCCGATTCTCGTAGCCGGCCGCCAGCGGATGCACGCTCTGGTAGCCGTCCAGAATCTGGTCCAAATAAGGGATCCCAAAGAGCTGCAGCATGGCCAGATCCTCCTCGCGGTGACCGCCGTGGGCTGCAGGGTCAATCAGGACGGCCTGCGTGTTCCCATCGTTTCTGGTCCACATGACGTTCCCGCTCCACAGGTCCCCGTGCACCCGTGCCGGCTTGTCATCGGCAGCAGTGCCCAGCAGCTCCGGCAGAGCCTGGATCACCTCTTCGGTCGTCCTCTGGTCCTCTCGGTTCAGGGCGTGCCGTGCCATGGCCATGCCCACCATGGGTTCCAGACGCCCCCTGCCCCAGTACGTGGCCGGATCATTCCAGGCCCCTACATCCATGGGCAGCGGATCCTGCAGGGGTCCGAAGTAGCAGGTACCCGTGTAGCCATCTGGAGCAGAGCCGAAGTGGTCGGCACCTGCATCATGCATGTGGGCTAGCTGGGCGCCGAAACGATAGGCAGCACCCGGCGTGGGGGAGGCGGAGGTGATCTCCTCGATGTCCAGGTAGCCCGGGCCCCAGTCGTAGACGTCCACAACCCGGGGACCGCCCTGCTCCTGGGCTTTGCCCAGCCATTGCAGCCCGCGCCCCTCACACTCGAAGAATCCCGATGGGGCTCCGCCCCTGGATTTTCTGTAGATCTTGGCCATGATAATCCACACCCCTATTCGTCGAGTCGTCGATTCCGACAAGATCCATTGTGGGCATTCTGCGAGACATGCTGCGCCCTTGGTTCACTCTGCCCTGCGCGATGGCTATGCTTGCCATTGTTGTCCGAGAGAGCAAGAGGAGTCCATGAATTTCTTCGAAGCCATTCTATTTGGCCTGGTCCAGGCCTTAACGGAATATTTCCCAGTCTCATCCAGCGCCCATATTCGCATTGTGGGCGGCCTGCTGGGCCAGGACCCGGGTGCGGCCTTCACAGCCATCATCCAATTCGGCACGGAGCTGGCGGTCCTGCTCTACTTCCGGCATGATATTATTCGCATACTGACTCATTGGTTCCGCTGCCTGGCAGGCAAGGACGGTTCCTCTTGCCGCGAGCGTATGGGCTCCAAGGACCATGACGCGGCCCTGGGCTGGTACATCATTCTCGGGACCCTGCCCATTGTGGTGGCGGGTCTGCTCTTCCAGAAGGTAATCGAGACCAAGCTGCGCAACCTTTGGATCACCGTCGTGATGCTGATCGTCTTCGGCCTCCTGCTGGACTACTTTGACCGCCACGGTCGCCAGAACAAGGAGATCCGCCAGATGAATGTCAGCGACGCCCTGCTTTTCGGCATCGGGCAGATGCTGGCTTTGATACCTGGTGTATCCCGCTCGGGAGGCACCATGACCTTCGGCCGTGGTCTGGGCTACACCCGCGAAGCCGCTACCAGGGTCAGCTTCCTCATGGCCATCCCCGCGGTCTTCGGCGCTGGCATCCTTGAGACAGTTAAGTCCTTGAAGAACATCAACGCTGATGCTGCCTTCCCCGGTTGGGGAGCCACCATCTGCGCCACCGTAGTCAGCTTCCTGCTGGGATACATTGTCATCATCGCCTTTTTGAAGATCGTCTCGCGCTTCTCCTACCGGGGATTCGTAATCTACCGTATCGGGCTGGCCATCTTTGTGGCCATCATGCTCATGGTTGGCGCTCTGCCCGCCGTGGGTGGCGTAGCGGCCAGCTGAGCCCGGGGACAGGCAGGCAGACTCTCTAGGCAAGGTAATGGTGTGATTTTGATGTGTTGACCTTAGCTTAAAGGGTAGGAATCAGTACAAGCACGAAGATTATTTGAGTTCCCAATGAGGAATTCTGAATCTTGCGAAGGTTCGTCTTGATTTCATCATCGACAACATCGCCTTTATCTTCAGGAAGCCCATCAAACAGGATCTCACCCCCACAGCTCACTGGACTTCAACAGCAAGCCTGGCCGCCGTTCATTCACCATGCCAAATTGATGAACATCCCCGTGTGGCGTCCTTGGTAACGACGCCGTCAGATCGGCTGACGCCAAAACACGCGCTCATGCTCGCATTGCTCTTGCATTGTGACCTAGGATCGTGACAGGCAGCTTTTCCATAAAGCCAAGTTCGAACGACTGGCCGAGTAACGAAAAACAAAATTCACCCACTCTTTTGCGTTACCATAAGAACCCCTTTCGAACTTCGATGCTCCTTCGGTCATAGTAATCGTTCGTACTAACCGCAAGGCGCAAGAGAAGGTCTAATATACGAAATTAGAGGAGGCCGATTGGCTGGTATGGAGGTGATGGACCATATCACGCCATCCAATACCTTTCGCTTCCCGCAGCACCAACCGGTGGCTACAAGCTGCCCTGTTAGGATGTTGAGGATCAGTTATGCATTTCACCGTAGACAACCTTGAAGAGGTATTTCCCCTGGCAGAATTCATAGCCGATTCCTTCGGTCCCATGGCCGAGATTACCGTGCATGACATCACACGCCCGGAGAGTTCCATAGTCTTCATCCGCAACGGCCAGCTCTCTGGACGTACCTTGGGCGATGGCGTGACCGACCAGACCCGACAACTGGCCATACGAGCCGACCATGGCGGGGCCGACTTCGTCTCCGACTACCGTGGGCGATGCTTGAACAAGCACGAGTTTCGCGTCTCCTCCTACCTGATCCGCGACCAACAGGAGACGGTCATCGGCCTGCTCTGCATCAGCATCAACATCACCGAGCTACAGCAAGCAGCCCATGTGCTGCAGACCCTGACCTCGATCGACTCAGACGATGTACAGATCTCCACAGAAGCTTCCCGCAGCCACATCAGTCAGGAGCCCGAGGAGAATATCCGCAGGATCACCAGAGAGGCGATCCGTCAGTTCGACATCCCTATGGACAAGTTGACCAAGCAGGACAGGCTGAACATCATCAGTGACATTAAGGAACGGGGCATCTTCCTGATCAAGGGTGCTGTAGGCATCGTAGCCCCCGAGCTTAGAATATCGATTCCCACCCTATACCGATACCTGCAGGCCCTGAAATGAGGGCTTATAAGTAAGGCCTCCGGCGGCAGGAGAGGGGGGTATAATTCTGCGCCGCCGGAGGAGCTTTACAGCACGGCCGCCGCTATTAACGACAACCGGAACGCGGCCAAACAAACAGACCACGCAAGTATTACTTGGATAAAACAGGAAAACCACAGTTCCCTCAAGCTGTGGGTGGATTACAGATTCAACCAGGCTAGCAATGTTCCTTCATTGGCCTAGGCCTTTCTGCATCATACTATCACCTCTTCAAGGACACGCCCGGTCACTCCTGTTTCTGGCAGATCCCCCGATCTGTTCCTAAGAGCAAATTATCACAAGTCCCCGGACATGCCAAACCTGAGGTTCGCTTTCCGGCTCTAATGCGGATTTTACCTGCCCTTGGCAAATCCAACAAACCGTGAACATTTCAGGGCGGGGGAGGGCTAAACAAGTGATAGCTGAATGTGATCGCCATAAGCAAGTCTGGGCACCCGACCTCAGTCTGGATGGTAAAGAGCAGCAAGAAAAAGTAAAAAATATTTATTAACAAAATGTTTGTCGCAGAAATCTACGGGTTAAAGATCGTTGAGAGTTTAGAAAGTTTGTAAACTAACAATTACTGACTTGTAACATACTGTACAAAAAGAAAAGGCTTTGGAGAGAGATCCAGGTGGGCGATGCAGGAATCGAACCTGCGACCCCTTCGGTGTGAACGAAGTGCGCTAGCCGCTGCGCCAATCGCCCGGATTGGGAAAGACCACCGAAGTGATCCTCGTGGGCGATACTGGATTCGAACCAGTGACCCCTTCCGTGTCAGGGAAGTGCGCTACCTCTGCGCCAACCGCCCGGGTCATTCTCGTTTCGAGAGAGAGGTGGGTACGAGAGTCGAACTCGTCTATACGGCTTTGCAGGCCGCTGCCTAACCGCTTGGCTAACCCACCGTATTGGTTAAACTGCTCGAAACCTCGAGCGGGCAACGGGACTCGGACCCGCGGTCTCGACCTTGGCAAGGTCGCGCTTTACCAACTAAGCTATGCCCGCACACTCAACTTCCACCGTGGTGGTGACTGCTGAAGCACGTTGCACTACTGTAGCGTAGACCCTCTCACTTGGCAAAAAGAGCGTGTCGCCGCCTTATAGAGCCACCCTCTGCTGACGGCAAAGCCATGCAGGGCAGGGCTTCCGACCGGTAGGGTGAGAGGTATGAGTGAAGAAGCCAGGCACAGGCAACACTGCATCATGGTGGCCGCCTTCGACGGCTGGAATGATGCATGCTCAGCCTCGACAAACGTCATCCGCCACCTGCTGAACGCCTACGATTCCCACGAAGTTGGCAGCATCCCGGGCGACGGGTTCTACGACTACCAGATGTCACGACCTATGCTTTGCCATGTACAGGGCAGACGTCGGATCATCTGGCCCTCCACCAAGATTTATCGGGTACAAATAGATGACGCCCATACCCTTCTGCTGGAAATGGGTCCGGAGCCCAACTACCACTGGAGCGACTTCTGCCGACGCAGTATCCACTGGGCCGAAGACGAGGAGGCGGATACCATCATCACTCTAGGCGCCATGTTTGCCGACTGCCCCCACACCAGGCCCCTGCCCATAGACGATCTGGCGGGTGACCAGCCCAAGACCGACACCGACGGCCACTCAGGCCCTATAGGCATTCCCACTGTTCTGGATGCCTTGGCGACTCAGGACGGCTACAGCACCGAGTCCATCTGGGTCTCCGTGCCCCAGTATCTAGGCAGCGACGAATGTGCCCAGGGAACTCTGCAGCTGCTGCACAGGCTTTCGTCCATGTTGGGCGTCCACCTGGACGAGGGGGATCTGCCCCGCAAGGCTGCCGAATGGAAGGCCCAGGCCGGGGTGCTTCTGCACTGCAACGACGACCTGGCCAACTATGTCCACCGTCTTGAAATGGAAGTCGACCAGTCTCAAGTGGATGAACCAGCCGCCGAGGAACTGGTCCGCGAAGCCGAGGATTATCTGCGTTCCATGGGCAACAAAGGCCCTTTCTTGTCTGAGTGACGACCTAGGCTGTGGCTCGATAACCATGTCCAGCCTGCACCCTGTAACGCGGGCTCCGATAGCAAGGACGGCATTCATGACACAGTCGAGCATCTCCATCATCGTCAAGGGCGAACGGAAGGAGGTGGCGGCGGATCAGACTGGCATCCAGCTTTTTGCTGACGACAAGGACATTATCGCCGTTGACCTCAACGGGCAGCCACGCGACCTCTACACTCCCCTGCACGAGGGCGACAAGGTCGAGCCCATCACCCTGGAGAGCGACCAGGGACTGGCCATCATGCGGCACTCGGCGACTCACGTCATGGCTCAGGCCGTTCAGGAAATCCGCCCGGACGCCAAGCTGGGCATCGGCCCGGTCATCAAGGATGGCTTCTACTACGACTTCGACGTGGACAAGCCCTTCACCCCAGACGACCTCAAGCAGATCGAGCAGCGGATGAAGCGGATCATTAAGTCCTCCCAGAGCTTCCGCCGGCGCGTGGTCACCGAGGAGGAAGCCCGCAAGGAGGAAGCTGACCAGCCCTACAAGCTGGAGCTGATCGGTGCCAAAGAGGCCGAGATCAACGGCGAGGAGGCCACCGAGGTAGCCACTGGTGGCGAGCTGACCATGTACGACAACTTGGACCGCGAGGGCAACACGGTCTGGAAGGACCTTTGCCGAGGTCCCCACCTGCCTAATACCCGTTACATCCGCTGCTTCAAGCTCATGCGCACCGCCGCAGCCTACTGGCGCGGAGATGAGAAGAATCCCATGCTCCAGCGCATCTACGGCACCGCCTGGGCCAGCAAGGACGACCTGAAAGCCTACACCGCACGCCTGGAGGAGGCCGCCCGCCGCGACCATCGCAAACTGGGAGCCGAGATGGACCTCTTCTCCTTCCCGGACGAGATCGGGCCAGGTCTGCCCGTCTTCCATCCCAAGGGCGCGGCCATCATCAACGCCATGGAGGACTACTCCCGGCAGATGCACCGGCGCAACGGCTACTCCTTTGTGCAGACCCCGCACATCACCAAGGGCCACCTCTACGAAATCTCGGGCCACCTGCAGTGGTATAAGGACGGCATGTACCCGCCCATGCACCTGGACGAAGAGAAGGATGCCGACGGCAAGGTCACCCGCCAGGGCTTCGACTACTACCTGAAGCCCATGAACTGCCCCATGCACAACCTGATCTTCAAGTCCCGCCAGCGCTCCTACAAGGAGCTGCCCCTGCGGCTGTTCGAGTTTGGCACCGTCTACCGCTACGAGAAGTCCGGCGAGGTCCACGGTCTGACCCGCGTGCGCGGCCTGACCCAGGACGACTCCCATATCTACTGCACCCGGGACCAGATGAAGGGTGAGCTAACCAACCTGCTCCAGTTCGTGCTCAAGGTGCTGAAGGACTTCGGTCTCAACGACTTCTACCTGGAGCTGTCCACCAAGGATCCCAACAAGTTCGTCGGCTCCGACGAGGTCTGGGAGGAGGCTACCAATACCCTGGCCGAAGTGGCCAAGGACTCAGGTCTGGAACTGGTTGACGACCCCGAGGGCGCCGCCTTCTACGGGCCAAAGATCTCCGTGCAGGCACGAGACGCCATCGGACGCACCTGGCAGGTTTCCACCATACAGCTGGACTTCAACCTTCCTGAGCGTTTCCAGCTGGAGTACATAGCCGCCGACGGTTCCCACCAGAGGCCGGTCATGATACACAGGGCCCTCTTCGGATCCATCGAGCGCTTCTTCGCCATCCTTCTGGAACATTATGCTGGCGCCTTCCCGGCCTGGCTGGCCCCGGTTCAGGTGCAGGCCGTGCCTGTTGCCGATGAATTCGCACCGCATCTGGAGCACCTGCTGGAGGACCTGCGCGACGACATGGTCCGCTGCGAGATCGATCGCTCCGACGACCGTTTCGGCAAGAAGATACGCAACGCAGCCAAGTCCAAGGCCCCCTTCATCCTGATCGCCGGCGAGGAGGATGTCTCTAGGAACGCCGTATCCTTCCGTTTCCGAGACGGCAGCCAGCTCAATGGCGTACCTGTGGACCAGGCCCGAGCCTGGATCAACGAGGCCATCAAGGTCCGTGCCCAGATCAACTCGGCGGATGACTTCCGAGCGAACACCTCCTGCCGTCAGGACTGACCGATGTTCGAACATCTACGGCGCCCTTGGAAGCGCATCATCGCCCCCATCGCCCGCGGCCTGGTCCATCTGGGCGTGAGTGCCAACGGCGTCACGATCATCGGAGCCGTAGGCACTACACTGGTCGCCATCGTGACCGGGTTCACCGGTCGGCTCCTGCCCGGGGCCATCGTCCTGGCTATTCTGGTGGCCTTCGATTCCCTTGATGGTTCCGTGGCCGCGCTGACCGGCGGGGGCACGCAGTTTGGAGGCTTCTTGGATTCCACCCTTGATCGGATAGCCGACTGGGCCGTCCTGACCGGAGTCATCATCTTTCTGCGTCGCCACGAATTGGCCTGGCTGGCTGATGGCAGCCACCAGGGTCCCGACATCTGGGCCCAGGCCGGCATGGCTGCTGCGCTCTTTGCCATCATGACCTCCTTCGTCACGTCCTACGCCCGGGCCCGGGCCGAGGCCGAGGGCTTCGAGGCCAAGAACGGCATCGCCACCAGGTCTGACCGACTGGTCATCATCCTGGTGGGCATGGCCCTGACGGGGGCCGGCCTGCCCCTGGCAGTGCTCAGCTGCTTCCTGGTCCTGCTGGCCCTCCTGGGCATCGTCACCGTTTGGCAGCGGATCAGCCACGTCGCCAAGGATATGAGCCGAAACCCGCAGCCCGCCAATCCCAACCACGAGTGAACCAATGCCGGACCGACTGCTCATCTTTCTTGCGCAGCACGCGCGCCTGGTGCCCGAGGGGCTCCTGCGCGGCCTCTTCCTGGCAGCAGCCGACCTTTGCTGGCTGCTGCGGGTGGGGGGCGTCAGACAGCTGGAGCGCAACCTGGCCCATGTCATGACAGAGGCCGACCACCACGTTCTAAGGCAGACCTCACGCAAGGGCATGCGCTCTTACTTTGTCTACTTCGTAGAGGCGCTGACCGTTGGTGCCCGCACCAAGGAGCAGCTGCTGGCACGCATACACGGTGGCGGCAGCGCCTACCCGGATCCAGCCAAGCGCGACATCGGGCTGCGCTCCCTGCCCATCGGCATGGGTCACCAGGGCAACTGGGACTACGCAGGCTTCTGGGCTTGTTCCACGGTCGGCCAGGTCACCACGGTGGCCGAGCGGCTGAGGGACCAGGGGATGCTCAACACCTTCGCGGACATCCGTCGCCGCTTGGGCATGAACATCCTACTGACCGGTGAGCCCGACATCACCGGCCGTCTGACAACCCTGTTGCGTAAGCCTGACCAGGTGGTGCCCCTGCTGGCCGACCGCGACCTGAGCCGCCGAGGCGTCTTCGTCAAGGCCTTCGACTCCTGGATTCGCGTGGCCGCAGGTCCTGCCGTCATTGCCCTGGATGCCCGTCTGCCCCTCTATACCGTGAATATGCACAGGGAAAAGCTGACGGGGGAGCGCCGGCGGCAGGCTAAGGCTCCCTACGGCTATGTCTGCCAGGTGGACGGGCCCATCGCCATCGAACCCTACCTGGACATGCCCCGGGAGCAGGCCATCAACGACCTGACCCAAGCCTGGGTGGACCAGTGGGCCCAGGGCATTCGCGAGCATCCCGAGGACTGGCACATGCTCCAGCCGATTTTCCTTGAGGATCTGGATCTTTCCCGGATGCACGACCTGCCGGACTTCATCCTGGCCCAGGCATCCAAGAACAAGGGAGGTGACGGGCATGAAGGCACCCGAGCAAAAACCTGAGCAGGAGACAGAGCGGGCCGCCATCAAGGCGCCCCTGCGGGTGGGTATCATCTCGCCCTACTCTTTCGAGACCCCAGGCGGCGTCCAACTGCACATCCGAGACTTCGCCAGACATCTTATGGACCGTGGCCACCAGGTGCAGGTACTGGCCCCGGGCCGGCGCACCCAGGACATGCCCCTCTGGGTGCATACCACCGGCTCCTCCTTTTCCATTCCCTACAACGGATCCGTGGCCAACCTGAGCTACTTTGGCGTGGCTGGCCACAAGACCCGGCAGTGGGTCAGGCAGGGCCACTTCGATATTCTGCACCTGCACGAGCCCGAGGTGCCCTCCCTGAGCCACAAGCCTCTGAGGCCCGGATTCATTCCCTGCCCCTATGTAGCCACCTTCCACGCGGCTTTCGATTCAACCCCGCTGGCTTTGAGGCTGACCAGGCGCTACCTGCGCCGATACCTGGCCAACATTAGCCAGGCCATCTTCGTCAGCCCCTCGGCCATGCAGAACGCCAAGAATCTGCTGGAGCCGGGCATACCCAGCCAAATCATTCCCAACGGCATCGAAACCGGAACCCTGCGCAATGCCCAGCCGCGCCCAGAATGGCAGGGGAGCGAGCGGCAGCCCACCATCGGATTCCTGGGAAGGATGAAGGAGGAACGCAAGGGGTTTAAAATCCTGGCCCAGGCCGCACCCGCCATACTACAGCGCGTGCCCGGAGCCCGCTTCCTTTGTGCTGGCGACGGCCAGACGGAGGCCCGGAAAATACTTGAGGCCGTCGATCCCGGACTGGCCCAGCACTTCACTTTCCTTGGTCGGATCAGCGACGAGGACAAGGCTGCCTTCTACCACAGCCTGGGCATGTATGTGGCCCCGCAGACCGGGGGGGAGAGCTTTGGCATCGTTCTTGTCGAGGCCATGGCTGCAGGATGCCCGGTGGTTGCCTCGGACCTTCCGGCCTTCAAGGATGTCTCCCAGAACGGCTATAGCGCGCGTCTGTTCGCCACCGGAGACCCCCAGGACTGCGCACGGGTGGTCCTGGACCTGCTGGACGACCGAGCCACGCGCCTGGATCTGGCCTCATGCGGAATGCGGCGGGCCTGTGACTATGACTGGGAACGGGTCACCGACCAGGTACTGGATGTCTACGCCCGTGCCCTGGCTGCCCGGCCTGATCATCGCCGTGGCCTGCTGGGCAGACTGGTGGGTCGTAAGGCTGGTTCTCCTTGCGATGAAGCCCCACGGAAGGGCTCCAAAACCCGTAAAATTGTCAAAGAGCGGAACTAGAATTCCATTCGTTTACGCATTCGTACCGTCAGGAGACATATGTCAGGGCATTCGAAGTGGGCGACCACCAAGCACAAGAAGGCAGCCATCGACGCCAAGCGTGGCAAGCTCTTCGCCAAGTTGATCAAGAACATCGAGATCGCTGCCCGAACCGGCGGCGGTGACCCCGACGGAAACCCCACCCTTTACGACGCCATCGTCAAGGCCAA
This sequence comes from Bifidobacterium asteroides, assembly GCF_003202695.1. Lineage (GTDB taxonomy): Bacteria > Actinomycetota > Actinomycetes > Actinomycetales > Bifidobacteriaceae > Bombiscardovia > Bombiscardovia asteroides_G. The sequence continues at coordinate 377,273 of NZ_QGLL01000006.1, read as the reverse complement.
GAAGTCCTCCGTGCCCGCAGACAACATTACCAGGGCCGTCAAGCGCGGCTCGGGCGAGGAGGCCGGAGCGGCCAACTACGAGACCATCGTCTACGAGGGCTATGCTCCCGCAGGCGTAGGGATCATCATTGAGTGCCTGACCGACAACCGCAACCGCGCGGCAGCCGAGGTCCGTTCCACCCTGACCAAGGGCGGCGGCTCCCTGGCACAGAACGGGTCGGTCAGCTTCAACTTCGAGCGCAAGGGACAGATCATCGTCCCTTCGCAGGGCCTGGACTACGACACGGTCTTCGAGAAGGCCGCCGAGGCCGGTGCCGAGGACGTACAGGACAACGGCGACAGCTACACCGTGCTGACTGCCCCTGGCGACATGGTCACCGTGCGCAAGGCACTGCAGGATGCAGGCATGGACTACGACTCCGCCGACCTGGTCCTCAACCCCAAGAGCGAGGTCACCCTGGACCTCGACTCCGCACGCAAGGTCTCCAAGTTGATCGACAATCTGGATGATCTGGACGACGTGCAGGAGATCTACAGCAACTGGACTGCGCCCGATGAGGTCATGGCCCAGTTGGACGACGAGTGATTTTATGATTGTTCTCGGCGTCGATCCGGGGCTCACCCGATGCGGCGTTGGCGTCATTGAAGCCGGTGCATCGCGCCGGCTTTCCTTTATTCATGTGGATGTCGTGCGCTCAGATCCCGAGCAGAGCCAGGACCTGCGGCTGCTGGCCATCTACCAGGGTCTGACTGCCGCCCTGGATCGTTTCAGCCCGGATGTGGTCTCCATCGAGCGGGTCTTTGCCCAATCCAATCACAACACCGTGCTAGGAACTGCACAGGCAGCCGGGTTGGCCATGCTGGGGGCGGCGCAGCGTGGCATTCCCGTAGCCCTGCACACACCCACCGAGGCCAAGATGGCCGTGACCGGCAACGGCCAGGCTGACAAGATCCAGGTGCAGCGGATGGTGACCCGCATCCTAGGGCTTAATCAGCTGCCTAAACCCGCTGATGCAGCCGACGCCCTGGCACAGGCCATCTGCCATGCCCTAAGACCTGCTGGGGCCATCCAGGGCGGGGAGCGCGAGGAGCATCTCACTCAGGCTCAGCGCCAGTGGGCTCAAGCCTCCGCAAAGTACGGCAAGCACCGAGGAGTCCAGCGAGACATGTAAGCTGATTCGAACAGGCGTTCGATTTCATCGAAGGGTGATCAAGTGCTGGCAATGTTGACCGGGCGGGTGGCCGCCATCGAAACGGGTTCTGCCGTCATCAACGTTTCGGGAGTGGGTTTCGAGGTTCATATGCCCCAGTCGGATCTAGCCGCTATGCGGGCCGAATCCACAGTCACCGTCTACACAGCATTGTCGCTGACCCAGGACGCGCTGACTCTGTACGGATTCCTCAGCCGCTCCTCCAAATCCCTCTTCGCTCAGCTGCAGAAGGTCAGCGGCATCGGACCGCGCGTGGCCCTGTCCATCCTCGCCACCCTGAACTCAGACCAACTGGCCCAGGCCGTGGCCGATGGCGATGCTGCTACCCTGTCCCGTGCGCCAGGCCTAGGCAAGAAGGGCGCTCAGAAGATCATCCTCGAGCTCTCCGGCAAACTGGATTTGGATGCTGGCACTGGTAGACAGGGGCCAGCACAGACTGACGATGGCGCCCATCAGGTGGTTGAGGGACTGATCTCCCTGGGCTGGCTCCAGCGTGATGCCGAGCAGGCCGTGGAGCAGACCTGCAGCGAGGGCGGCTACGCCCTGCCCCTGCAGTCGGCCGACATTCCCAAGGTGCTCAAGCAGTCTCTGACCCGGCTGGATCGGGGGCGCTGACCCATGGCTGACAAGCAAATATCCGTTGAGCGCTCGGGTACCCAGAACGGCGATGCCCAGGAGGAATCCCTGCGGATGGTCTCAGCCCGGCCCATTGAAGGCGAACCGGTCAGCGACGAGGAGCTGCGTCCTGAAACTCTGGAGGGATTCATCGGCCAGCCCCGGCTCAAAGCCCAGCTTGGCCTCTTTCTGAAGGCCGCCCGAAAGCGGGACGTGGCCCCCGATCACATCCTTCTGGCGGGCCCTCCCGGCTTGGGCAAAACCACTCTGGCTATGATCGTTGCCCACGAGCTGGAGGTGCCCATTCGCGTCACCTCAGGGCCTGCCGTTCAGCATGCCGGAGACCTAGCCTCTATCCTGAGCTCTTTAGAGGCAGGCGAGGTGCTTTTCATCGATGAGATCCACCGCCTGCCCAGGGCCGCCGAGGAGCTGCTCTACATCGCCATGGAAGATTTCCGAGTGGATGTCATGGTAGGCAAGGGCCCCGGAGCCTCCTCCATTCCGCTGACCCTGCCTAGGTTCACGGTTATCGGCGCCACAACCCGTGAAGGTATGCTGCCCTCGCCACTGAGAGCTCGTTTCGGCTTCACCGCTCATCTGGACTTCTACCCGGAGGAGGAGCTGGAGAAGCTGATTGAACGCTCAGCCAAGGTGCTGGGCATTGTCCTGCAGGATGACGCCGCTCATCAGCTGGCCCTGCGCTCCCGGGGTACGCCCAGGATCGCCAACCGCCTCCTGCGCCGCGTCCGCGACTGGGCCATAGTCCACGATCTTGACCAGGTAGGCCCCGCTGATGTCAAGGAGGCTCTGGCCCTCTACCAGATTGACTCCGAGGGACTGGATCGTCTTGATCTGGCAGTCCTCAAGGCCATTGTCAACAGTTTCGACGGCGGGCCCGTAGGCCTGAATAACCTGGCCGCCATGGTTGGCGAGGAAGCCGAGACAGTCGAAACAGTCTGCGAGCCCTACCTGGTGCGCGAGGGCTTCCTGGTACGCACCCCAAAGGGGCGTGTAGCCACTTCGAAGGCCTGGGAGCACCTGGGTCGGAAACCACCCGAGGATGTCATGAAGCTGTTCTAGACTGGTGTCTTCGCAGCAATGCACATCGTCGTTTGATGCCCGCCAAAGCAAGGAGTGAAAGCAACCATGGGATCCATGATTTTCATGATCGCCATCATCGCCCTGATGATCGCCATGATGTGGGGAAGCTCCCGCAAGAGCAAGCAGCAGCAGGCCGCCGTCCAGGACTTCCGTCAGTCCCTGCAACCCGGTGACGAAGTGGCCACAGCTTCCGGTCTTCTGGGCAAGATCGTCTCGGTGGATCTGGAGAAGGAGCAGGTGGTCATCGACTCCGAGGGTTCGCAGTCCCGCTGGCGCATCCAGGCCATCACCCAGCCGCCCATCGTCCCTGCCTACGTCCACGACGACGAGGTTGACGAAAACGGCAACCCCCTGCCCGAGCAGGATGACGATCAGTCCAAGGATGCGGATGCCCCCGTCTTGGTCACTGATGCCGATGGTAACGAAACCGCTTCCGACGATACCGCCGCGCAAGACTCTCAAGACTCTGATGAGGAATCCGATAAGGGTGAGCATAAGAATGCGGACGAATCCGGGTCGAATCCAGAGCAGAAGTCGGAAGGCGAATCAGACAAGACGGAGACTGCAGAGAAGTCCGATGACGCTGATGGATCGGAGGCATCCAAGGATTCTGAATCCTCGGATTCGACTTCAGCGAAATCCTGAATACTATCCGTGCGCCACACTTTCCGTCAGGCTGACTCTGACCGGAAACGAGGCACGCGTATGATGGCCTCGGCAACCACTTCCAAGGAGCAAGACAGAAAGAAGATCATGGCTCAATCGGACGATATCAAGGTTGGAGAGCTTAAGCAGGTTGGCGATGACGACGCCGCTTATCTGATCTCATTAATCCGTACCATTCCGGACTTTCCCAAGAAGGGGATCCTCTTCAGGGACTTCATCCCGGCCATGTCGGATCCCAGGGGATTGGCCATCATCCTTGATGCCATGAAGCGCACCCTGCCCGTGAAGCCAGAGGACTTCGACCTGGTAGCCGGACTTGAGGCCCGCGGCTTTCTTATTGGCCCCCAGTTGGCCAGCGATCTGGGCAAGGGCTTCCTGCCCATGCGCAAGGCCGGCAAGCTTCCAGAACCCACCTACAGCCAGGAATACGCCCTTGAATACGGCAATGCCCGCATCGAGATCGAACAGAACTGCTTGCAACCAGGTCAGCGAGTCCTGATCGTGGACGACCTTATCGCCACCGGAGGTTCCGCCCAAGCAGCTGCACGTCTAGTGGAGCAGGCCGGAGGCCAAGTGGCCGGATTCAGCTTCGTCATGGAACTCAACGGCCTCGATGGCCGCAAGGCCCTAGGTGCCTACCCGGTCACCTGCCTGATGAACATGCCTGCCTGAGCGCGATTAAAGGATCTTCATTATGGATTTGTATGAATACCAGGCCAGGCAGCTGCTCGCTGAGCATGGCATATCCCAGCCAAGGGCCGTCTATGCCTCAACCGCGGAAGAGGTCGGGCAAGCGGCCGATGTCATCGGCTATCCCTGCATGATCAAGGGTCAGGCCACCATCGGACACAGGGGACAGGCGGGAGCCGTCAAGCGAGCCGAGAATCACGAGCAGGCTGTGGCTCTGGCCGAAACCATCCTGCCTATGAACATCGACGGCCATCCGGTCAGCGGGATCCTGGTCACCGAAGCCCGCAACATTCTGCATGAGTACTACCTGTCCATTTCGGTGGACCGCACCTCCCGGGATTATGATGTCCTGGCCACGGCCAGCGGCGGGACCGAGGTGGAGACCATCGCCCGCGAGCACCCCGAATCCGTCCGGCGCCTGCACATCGGCCCCCTGGAGGATTTCGACAGACAGGCCGCCCGCACCATGGCCGAGCGCATCGGCTTCTACCATGCCGATCTGGATCAGGCTGCGCAGATTCTTCTGGGCATGTGGCACACCTTCCAGGACAGCGATGCAACCCTGGTCGAGATCAACCCCCTCGCCAAGGTGGGCGATCCCGACGACGAGGCTACCAAGCACCTGGATGCCCTCGATGCGAAGATTTCTCTAGATGGTAACGCAGCCTTCCGGCACGACGGCTGGAAGCGGTTCACGGACCCGGCGCAGGTCGATCCCTTGGAAGCCAAGGCCAAAGCAGCAGGCCTGCACTACGTCCATTTGGACGGCCAGGTGGGTGTTATCGGCAACGGCGCAGGACTGGTCATGAGCTCCTTGGATGCGATCGCCGGGTCAGGACGTCAGCAGGGCGTTCCTGTCGGACCGGCCAACTTCCTGGACATCGGCGGCGGCGCCTCTCCTGAGGTCATGCGCAGCAGCCTGGACGTGGTCCTCTCCGATCCTCAAGTCCGTTCGGTCATGGTCAACGTCTACGGAGGCATCACCTCCTGCCAACAGGTGGCCCAGGGCATCCTGGCCATCGTGGAAGCTGCAGGCAAGCAGGATCAGGAGGACGCCCGGCCTATCGTGGTTCGCTTCGACGGCAATGAGGCTGCTCAAGGGCTGGACCTGCTGGCCAAAGCCCAACAACCTAGGCTCAAGGTGGCCCGCACCATGGAGGAGGCGGCGGACCAGGCCGTGGCTCTGGCCGCTCAGGCAGGGAAGGAGACGGGACGATGACCCTCTTCATTGAAGACGGCGCCCCCGTCATGGTCCAGGGCATGACCGGTCATCAGGGCATGGTCCATACAGCCCGCATGATGGTGGCAGGCACCAATATTCTGGCCGGAGTCAACTCCCGCAAGGCCGGTATGACAATCAACTTCGATGATCCGGACGGCCAGACTCGTCATGTGCCTGTATACGCTGATTGTTCGGCAGCCCGACAGGCGACCGGGGCCAGCACTTCCGTGGTCTTCGTTCCGCCTAGATTCGCCAAGGATGCCATGGTCGAGGCCATCGAAGCCGGCATCACCTTGATCGTAGTCATTACCGAGGGAATTCCTGTGGCCGATACCGCTTACTGCGTGGCCCTTGCCAGGGAACGCGGCTGCCGCATCGTCGGCCCCAACTGCCCAGGACTGATGACCATGTCCGACCGGCCCAACGGTGTTGGCGTAGACTTGGGCATCATTCCGCAGGGCATCGCCGGTCGCGGCCCTCTGGGACTGGTCTCCAAGTCCGGCACCCTGACCTATCAGCTCATGGGGGAGCTGGCCCACATTGGCTTCACTGCCTGCCTGGGCGTCGGCGGCGATCCCATTGTGGGCACCACCATGCTAGAGGCGCTTCAGGCCTTCAACCGCGATCCTGAAACCAAGGCCTGCGTCATGATCGGCGAGATTGGCGGCTCAGCTGAGCAGGAGGCTGCCCACTGGGCCTCCACCCACATGACCAAGCCCATCGTGGCCTACATTGCCGGCTTCACCGCTCCTGAGGGCAAACAGATGGGTCACGCCGGAGCTATCATCTCGGGAGGCAAGGGCACAGCAGCAGACAAAAAGGAAGTGCTGGAGTCCGTCGGCATCAAAGTAGGCACCACGCCCGGCGAGACCGCCCAGCTGACCCGCGACCTGCTACGGGAGCATGCCATCATATGACCGACAGGGTGAAAGCATGGCTCCGGGGGGCTCTCGAGGCCTTTCTGGCCATGCTTATCTACACCGTCGCTCTCGGCGCCTGCATGGCCCTGCTCTTGCTCATCATCTCCATCGAGGAAGGCGGCCCTTCCCTGTCGATGGCCACCGTGGCCCTAACGGAAACCATCACCCTGCTCACCCAGGGCTGCGGGTTCACCGCTGGGGCTCTGACCCTGACCGTCATCCCCCTGTTGCTGACCGGTCTGCTGATTTGGATAATCCGCTCACTAGTCGGTCGACTAGGCATGTCCGTCGGCGGCTGCTTCGTCGGCCTTGTCGTTTGGACGTTGTTCAGCCTCATCCTCATGCAGGGCAGCCAGACCATCCAGATTGATACCACCCTGGTTATTCTTTTGCGGACCAGCCTGGTCTTCCTGTTGGGCTACGGCTGGGCCTGGGTGCGCTCCGAGCCATTCCGTCAGACCTTCGCCAAACGCTTCAAAGAGGCCTTGCCGGTCCAAGCCCGCAGAACCATTCGGCTTGGCCTCACAACGGGTTTGATGCTCTTGGCTGCCATGCTGGTCGCTGGCCTAATCACCCTGATCGTCTGGATCATTGTCTACCACGGAGACGTAGGCCGCCTGTTCAAACTGACGCGTATGGGCGCCGCCTCGGCTGTAACGACCAGTTTGGCTTCCATGGCTTGGCTGCCCAATCTGATCATCTGGGCTGCCTCCTGGCTCTTCGGAGACGGTTTTACCATCGGCCAGCTGGCGACCTTCACCCTCTGGTCCGGCCACGCCTCAAGTCTGCCGTCGCTGCCCCTCTTTGGACTCTTCCCAGAGCCGGTCTCCCGGCAAGAGGTTCGTCTGCTCCTGCTCAATCTGCCTCTGCTGGCTGGAGTGGTTGCTGGCATTCTGCTGCTCACCGGACCATGGGGAGTCAGAATCCACGATGTTGTGCGCCAAGCAGGACTGAAGTCCCTTGATACCGCAGTCTGCTTCCTTACATCAACACTGGCCATGGCCATGACCTGGTTGGTCACCGTGATTGGTCTGGCTCTGCTTTTCCAACTCTCCAACGGGGCTCTTGGCCAGCAGCGGCTGGCCGGGGTAGGAGTGCCCGTAGCCTCCTCTCTGCGCATGATCGGAACCTCTCTGGGGGTCGGCCTGCTAAGCGTATGGCTGTTGGCCCTCATCATCGCTGCCCTGATAAGCATAAAGGACGCCCTGATCGCCTATATACGCCAAGCGGATGCCAAAAAGACTTCTGCCAATGCGGATAACAAGGAACAGCAAAATCAATCACGCGGTCAGGAGGGAAAGGAACCCAAGGCAACCGACCGGCCAGACACACCACGACAGGTCTCGTCCACCCGCAGACCAGGCAAGTAGATCCGAGGATGGCAGGGCGCCTCGGCATTCAAGCAAAGGAGTAGGAGTTTCCATGGTCACCACGAATCGAACCATTAACCGAGCGCTGGTCTCGGTCTACCACAAGCAGGGGCTTGAGGCCCTGGCATCGGCCTTCCGTCAGGCAGGCACCGAGGTCGTCTCCACTGGCAGCACCGCAAAGAAGCTGCAGGACCTGGGCGTCCAGGTCACCCCAGTGGAAGAGGTCACCGGTTTTCCCGAGAGCCTAGATGGCCGGGTCAAAACCCTGGATCCGCACATCCACGCCGGGCTGCTCGCCGACATGACCAACCCTGATCATGCCCAGCAACTCAAGGATCTGGGCATAGCCCCCTTCGACCTGCTGGTGGTCAATCTCTATCCTTTCGAACAGACTGTCCTTGAGGGGGCCGATGCGGGCCAGTGCCTGGAGCGCATCGACATCGGTGGTCCTGCCATGATCCGAGCCGCTGCCAAGAACCATGCCAGCGTAGCCGTGGTCACGGATCCAGCCGACTACGCCCTGGCTGCCGAGCGGATCGCCTCTGGCGCCGGTTTCAGCCAGGCCGAACGCGGACGTCTGGCTGCGAAAGCCTTCGCCCTGACTGCTTCCTATGACGCGGCCATAGCTGAGTGGACAGCACGTACCTGGGTTGACGACAAGCAGGATAAGGCCGAAGATCAAGGTCCGACCCAGATGCTTACTCGCACATGGCGTCTGGCCAACAAGCTGCGCTATGGGGAAAATCCCCACCAGAAGGCCGCTCTCTACCTGGACCCGCTGGACCGGGACGGCTTCGCCGCAGCAAGGCATCTGGGCGGGGCCAAGGAAATGAGCTACAACAACTATGTGGACGCGGACGCCGCCTGGCGCTCGGTCTGGGATTTTCCCGACCTGCCCGCAGTTGCCGTAGTCAAGCACTCCAACCCTTGCGGTCTGGCCGTGGGTGAGGACATCGCACAGGCCCATCGCCGTGCACACGCATGCGATCCCATGAGCGCCTATGGCGGGGTCATCGCCGCCAACCGCACGGTCACCGTGGCCATGGCCCAGCAGATCAAGCCGGTCTTCACCGAGGTGATCGTGGCGCCAGGCTATGAGCCCGAGGCCCTGAACCTGCTGAGAACCAAGAAGAACCTGCGCATTCTGTCTGTGGAACGCCGTCCGCGTCAACGCCCAGTCATCCGTCCCATCGACGGGGGAACCCTGGTGCAGACGCCCGACCTGATCGATGCCCCGGGAGACAATCCCTCCACCTGGCAGCTGGTCTCAGGCAACCCCGCTGACCAGGCGACCATGGATGATCTGACCTTCGCCTGGCGAGCCATCCGCTCCGTCAAGTCCAACGCCGTGCTTCTGGCCAATCAAGGAGCCACTGTGGGCATCGGCATGGGCCAGGTCAACAGGGTGGACTCCAGTCATCTGGCAGTCGAGCGGGCCAACACCCTGGACGAGGGCCGCAACCGTGCCAAAGGTTCAGTGGCTGCATCCGACGCCTTCTTCCCCTTCGCAGACGGGCTGGAGTATCTGATCCAGGCTGGTATCAGGGCAGTGGTGCAGCCGGGAGGATCCATCCGTGACCCCGAGGTCATCAAGGCTGCTCAGGAAGCCAATCTGACCATGTATCTGACCGGGACCCGCCATTTCTTCCACTGACGAATCCGGGTCTTGCGGCCGGATGACGTCCTGGTAAAAGATTCTTGACCGTGTGCTATCAACCGGTGTTATGCTGTATGAACTACACAGCGAAGACGCTGGCTGGAAGTCAACGAATCTAAGGAGATATAGTGACCTACCAGACTGTAAATCCCTACACTAATGAATTGGTCAAAACTTACCCGGATGCCACTGACGAGGACCTGGAGAATGCCCTGGCCTGTGGCAATGACCTCTACAAGACCTGGCGCAAGCAGAAGGGAGCTGGTGACCGTCCCGCACAGCTGCGTCAGGTGGCCAGGCTCTTCCGTCAGGATGAAGAGGCCCTGGCAGCCAACCTGACCAGAGACATGGGCAAGCTGGCGGGCGAGGCTCTCGCCGAGGTAGAGCTGTGCGCGAATATCGCTGACTACTTCGCGGACCATGCCGAGGAGCTGCTGGCTCCCGTTCCCTTGGACAACCCCGCTGGCAAGGCCTACTACATCAAGCAAGCCACGGGCATCGTGTTCATGGTGGAGCCCTGGAATTTCCCCTACTACCAGATCATGCGCGTGTTCGCCCCCAACTTCATTCTGGGCAACCCCATGATCCTTAAGCACGCATCCAACGTGCCAGGCTCGGCTGTAGCCTTCCAGGACACCGTGATCAAGGCAGGAGCCCCTGAGGGGAGCCTGACCAATCTCTTCGTCAACTATGACCAGGTCGATCGCGCCATCGCCGATCCCCGCGTCTCAGGCGTGGCCCTGACGGGATCGGAGCGCGGCGGAGCCTCTGTAGCCAAGTCGGCAGGAGCCAATCTGAAGAAGTCCTCCATGGAGCTGGGCGGCAACGACGTATTCATCATCCTGGATGATGCTGATTGGGATCTCCTAAAGAAGGTGGCCCCAGGTGCCAGGCTGATGAACGCTGGCCAGGTCTGCACCTCCTCCAAGCGCTTCATCGTCATGGAAGATCAATACGACGATTTCGTCTCGCTCATGGTCGATGCCTTCTCGCATACGGTTCTAGGCGATCCCAACAATCCCCACACCACGCTGGCCCCCATGTGCATGGTCTCCGCCCGTGACAACCTGGCCAAGCAGGTCGAACAGGCTGTGGCTGCGGGAGCCAAAGTCGCTTACGGCAACAGGCCCTACGATTCGCCAGGGGCCTTCTTCACCCCGACGATTCTGACGGACATCGACCGCGACAACCCTGCCTACAACCAGGAGATGTTCGGTCCCGTGGCATCCATTTACAAGGTGGTTAACGAAGATGAGGCCATTGAGCTAGCCAATGACTCCAGCTATGGTCTGGGCGGCGTGGTTTTCTCCCAGGACGCCGACCATGCGGATGCCCTGGCCCGTCGCATCGAGACCGGCATGACCTTCATCAACGGCGGATGGGTGACCATGCCCGAACTGCCCTTCGGCGGTGTCAAGAACTCAGGCTATGGCCGCGAGCTCTACAGCCTGGGCTTCGACACCTTCGCCAATGAGCATCTGATCTTCGATCACAGCAACTGATCAGACTGCTGCGACTCCTTGTTGAAATAGCGACTGTGCCGTCATCGTCCAAGGGCGATGACGGCACAGTCGCATTACGCCAGCAGCACTGGTAGGCTCGAACCGGCAGCGCGAGTGCAGTGGCAGATGGAGGTCATTGGGTATGCAAAAGGTGGGGAGTATGGCTGGCACAGATAAGGCCGTTAGCCAGGACAAACCTGATTCCGACACTTCGAATTCTGCCTGCGAGCCTCCACAGCCCCCCAAGATATCCGGTCAAGGCCATCCCTTCGTCTCAGAGGCTCATGAGGGTCGTCCTATCTGCGAAGGCATCATCTTTATGGTGGTGCTGATCGCCGCGCTTGTTGCCTTCTGCGGATACACCTGGGCCGCGACTGGACTGGTGTCCATCGCAGCCCTGGCGTGCGGTGCCCTGCGTCTGATTCTTAAGGATCGTAGTCCCTGGAAAGTACGGTCAGTGCCCTTCGATACCTTCATCAGCATCAGCCTGGGCATTGGCCTTCTGGTCACCTATACCAGCATTCAGCTGATGCTGTGACTCCGGCCAGACTACTCAGCCTTCCGTAGGCTTGTCAGTGGATGAATCGTCAGCGTCTTCTTTTTCGGGAGCAGTGTGAACGGGCTCGGCCTGAAGATCTGGAATGGTTCCTGCATCGGCAGGGGCAGCAGCATTTCTATCAGCGTCTACATGCTGGCCAGCATCGTCATCGGGCAGAGCCGATAGATCGACAGTTTGAGCGGTGTTGTCTACAGGGGCAACCGAGGCGGCAACATCAGCAGCGGGAGTTTGAACCGAAGAAGAAGATGCTTGATCCGATTGATCCTGAGCCTGGACACCTACGGCAGCAAAGGCGTCAGCCTGCGCTTCTACGCCCGGCTGTGCATCTGGCTGAGCATCAATAGCGATGCCCACGGTATGCATAGTCATATCGTTGGTGACGATGCTGGTCATGATGATGACCAAGGCCACCAAGGAGGCAGCCAGCAGGGGGCAGATCCAGAAGAGCCAGAGCTGGGAGATCGGGCTGACAGCCATGTGCTTGGACTGGGCGAAGATGGCGATGCCAGTGGAGCGAGCTGGGTTCAGTCCCGAGCAGGTGATGGGGTAGGTGACCAGCACGCCGACGCCATAGGCCAACCCGGTATAGAGAGCATGGTTGCGACGGGCGCGGCCGTCGGAGCGCAGGGTGGTGATGGCCGCAGCCACCACGATTATGCAACCGATCAGCTCAACTACAATGGCCATAGGCGCCCCGAAGTCGATGTGCTGCTGGCGCAGGGCGGCTGCAGCGGGCGAACCTTCTGAAAAACCGTTGACCGAGAGCATGAGCCAGTTCTTGTCCGGGAAGGACTTGCTGACAGGAATAAGAGCCACTGCGAGCGCACCAGCACCAATAGCGCCGATCACCTGGGCGACGATGTAGATCAGCCCGTCCACGATGCCGATCTGCGAGGTGAACATGGCGGCCACGGTCACGGCAGGGTTGAAGTGTCCACCGGAGACGCTGCCCAGCACGGCTGTCACAACCAGGTACGCCAAGGCGGTTCCCAGAACCGGCAGCACTACGCTGGGCTGACCCATGACCAGCTGGCCGAAGCTGTAGGACAAGTAGATGACCGCACATATCAGGAAGGTGCCCGCCAATTCTGCAGCTGCCCGAATCCAACGAATATCACGAGGCTTGATCTGCCTGCGGACTGGCTTTCCGGCAACCTGCCCGTCGGCCTGCTCAAAAACTGGCTCAGAGTTTGTTTCCATAGTCATGTTCCCCCTTTACAATCCCTCCGACGACGATAAACAAGAACAGCTTCCAGCCTAGGCCATACCAGCAACACTTCCCTAGGCTCCGATATAGTATAATGTGACCTTTCGGCGGCTGCGGCCGACCAGAACGTCATCCGTTGCATATCTATCAGGCCACGTTGGGAGAACGATGCCACATCCATACACACAGGCGATCAGAGCGCGCGAACAAGGGGAGGAGGGCATCCGCCTCCAAAAGGTGCTGGCCCAGGCCGGATTCGGCTCTCGTCGCAAATGCGAGCAGATCATCACCCAGGGCAGGGTCGAGGTCGACGGCGAGCTAGTCACCACGCTGGGCAGCCGGGTGGACCCCTCCCGCCAGCAGATCCGGGTGGATGGATCCCGCATCCATCTGAACGACAAGCATGTCACACTGGCCCTGAACAAGCCCCGCAAGGTCCTATCGACCATGGACGACCCCAAGGGCCGGTTCACCCTGCGCGACATCATCGGGGACCGCTACGAGCGAGTCTTCCACATGGGCAGGCTGGACTATGACTCCGAGGGCCTGATCCTCATGACCGACGACGGGGAGCTGGCTCAGCACGTCATGCACCCGCGCTACGAGGTGGAGAAGACCTATATAGCCACGCTCAGCGGCCACATTGGCGGCAACGTCTGCCGACGGCTGGTCACCCAGGGAGTCGAGTTGGACGACGGCCTGATTCGCTTGGACCATTGCGCCATCATCGACCACAACCGTGAGCACACCATCGTCAAGGTGGTCCTGCACTCGGGCAAGAACCGGATAGTCCGGCGCATCTTCGGCGCCATCGGCTACCCGGTGACCCGGCTGGTGCGCACCCAGATCGGCCCCATCCGACTGGGCGAGATTCGTCCTGGCTCCTACCGGGTCCTCTCCGCCGCCGAGATCAAGGCACTGGATAAGGAGGTCGGACTGTGATCACTGTCGCCATCGATGGCCCTGCAGGAGTGGGCAAGTCCTCCACCTCGCGTGCCCTGGCCAAGCATTTCGGACTGGCCTATCTGGACACGGGCGCCATGTACCGGGCGGTCACCCTCTGGTGCATGAACCGCGGACTAGACCTGAACGCAGACCAGCCCGACCAGAAGGCGATCACCGAGGCCGTGGCCGATTCCATCACCGGGGGCCACCTGGTCATGGGTCTGGACCCTGAACATCCCAGAGTCAGCCTGGATGACCGTGATGTGGATGAAGAGATACGCTCTACCAGGGTCTCCGAGCACGTCTCTGTGGTCTCTTCGATTCCAGCCGTGCGACGGGTTCTGATCGCTGCTCAGCGGGCCATCATGGACGACCAGGAGCGCGGCGTAGTGGCCGAGGGACGGGACATCACCACCGTGGTGGCCCCTGATGCCCAGGTCCGTGTGCTGCTGACAGCCCGTGAGGAGGTCCGTCAGGCCCGCCGCAGCGGCCAGGCCCAGGCCGGGTCAGCCGGCGCCGAGGATCTGGCTGCCCGGGATGCCCGGGATTCCAAGGTCACCTCCTTCATGAGCGCTGCTGACGGGGTGACCACCGTGGACAACTCCGATCTGACCTTCGAGCAAACCCTGCAGGTCCTGATCGATCTGGTCTCCTCGGCTATGGAGGAGGACTCCTACGACCAGTACGCCCGCAACCTGGACGACTATGAGCTGGACGAGGAGGACCGTGCCCTGCTGGAGGGCGGCTCCGAGAACCAAGATGACCAGGATCAAGGCCCCAAAGCCGTAGGCGTGCTGGCCGTGGTGGGAAGGCCCAACGTGGGCAAGTCCACCCTGGTCAACAGGATTCTCGGACGCCGCGCTGCCGTGGTCGAGGACACCCCAGGCGTGACTCGGGATCGCGTCAGCTACGAGGCCGAGTGGGCCGGCACCCAATTCAAGCTGGTGGACACCGGGGGCTGGGAGAGCGATGTGGAGGGCATCGAATCCGCCATCGCCTCCCAGGCACAGGTCGCCGTATCCCTGGCTGATGCCGTCATTCTGGTCGTGGATGGCCAGGTGGGGCTGACCGCCAGCGACGAGCGGATCGTCACCATGCTGCGGGCCGCGGGTAAGCCGGTCGTCCTGGCCGTCAACAAGCTGGATGACCGGATGGCCGACTACACCGCCTCCGAATTCTGGAAGCTGGGCCTGGGCGAACCCTATGCCATCTCCGCCATGCACGGCCGGGGGATAGGTGACCTGCTGGATGCCGCGCTGGAACAGCTCAGCAAGGCTGAGAAAACCTCGGGATTCCTCACCCCGAAGGGGCTGCGTCGGGTGGCCCTGGTCGGCCGGCCCAACGTGGGCAAGTCCTCCCTGCTCAACCAGCTGGCCCACGAGGAGCGGGCCGTGGTCCACGATGTGGCCGGCACCACCAGAGATCCGGTCGACGAGGTGGTCCAAGTGGACGGCGAGGATTGGCTCTTCATCGACACCGCCGGCATCAAGCGCCGCCTGCACAAGATCTCGGGTGCCGAGTACTACTCCAGCCTGCGCACCCAGGCGGCCATCGAACGCTCGGAACTGGCGCTGATCCTCTTCGATGCCTCCCAACCCATCGCCGACCAGGACTTGAAGGTCATGAGCCAGGCTGTGGATGCGGGCCGGGCCATCGTCCTGGTCTTCAACAAGTGGGATCTGCTGGACGACTTCGGCCGTCAGCGTCTTGAGCGGCTCTGGCAGACCGAATTCGACCGGGTCACCTGGGCCGAGCGGGTCAACCTGTCTGCCAAGACCGGCTGGCACACCAACCGGCTGGCCAAGGCCATGCGCACTGCTCTGGAATCATGGGACAAGCGCATACCGACTGGCAAGCTCAACTCCTTCCTGGGCAAGGTTCAGGCCGCGCACCCGCATCCCTTGCGAGGCGGCAAGCAGCCGAGGATTCTCTTCGCGACCCAGGCCTCAACCAGGCCGCCGCGTTTCGTGATCTTCGCCACCGGCTTCCTGGAACACGGCTATCGCCGCTATTTGGAGCGCTGCCTGCGCGAGGAGTTCGGCTTCGCGGGCACGCCCATTCAGATCTCCGTGCATATCCGCGAGAAGAAGAAGCGCAAGTGAAAATGGCCCCTGGCCTGGCTCTTTAGTCGGCACAGGGACCTTTCCATAACCCTGCAGACCGGGCGTAGCACCTTGACCCTCTTCATTCCAGTCGGAACGCAATGCAAACTTGGCTGACGGGGTTTGTATTTATCCCGCAGCTTAGATTTTATTAATTAACTTTGGGGACACCTAAAGAAGGTCTTTGCGCCATTACTAAATGCAATAATTCCGAGTCTGTAGATTGAGTAGGGAAAATATGAAATATAAAAACATATCGCTATTAACTCAAGCAAATGCAGACCTGATCGCCAGAAAATGGCATTACAGCGATACTTATAGTTTTTATGATATGGAAAATGATCCAGAGGATTTTGAAGAAATAATCACTCCAAAATTGCGTGGAGATAAGTATTATCAGGTTTTGAATGATAAAGATGAACTGGTTGGTTATTTTTGCTTGGAAAGGTTATCAGAGCAAAAAGTGGAAGTCGGTTTAGGATTGAGACCGGATTTAACCGGACGAGGGCTGGGATTAAATTTCGTTACAGAGATCGAAGCATTTATACAGAATAATTCCAATTACAGAATAATAGTTCTATCAGTGGCAAGCTTCAATAAACGTGCAATTAAAGTTTATCAGAGAGCAGGATTTAAAATAGAAGACTCTAAACTGCAGAAATCGAACGATGGCGTATATGAATTCATAAATTTAAGCAAAACTGTGAATGGCTACTAAGAAAGCAAGAACTTTCCTGGGATCTAAACTGACTATAATATAGCTATGCAAGTTCAAGCGGGTAAACGTGCGGGGGATTGCTGGGCGTGCAGCCAGTCATTATTTTATATAGATGAGAAGGATATCGGGGATGCTCTTACATCCCCGGTTGAAGTGCATTAGCTTTTATCTCTGGTTTCCATGAAATACAGGGTTTGTGAGGTGTCTGTTATTACAGTTTCTAGGGAGAGAGCAGATGCCTGTCCAGACTGTTGCAGCTTGGCTAGTGAAATAATGCTGATAATGAAAGACTGTGCTGCCGGGTACTTGATTTGATCTAAATCAGCTCCGAATCCTTCAACGAATTCAGGAAGTTCTTACTTGTATCCTGATCTGTCATTCACAGTCCCCTTTAGCTCACGCATTGCCTACATGAACTAACGGTGGTAGACAGGTTCTCCCTGCCCGGCATACTTTCTGCCAGCGTATGAACCATAGGCAAGAATGAGTACAAGAGCGATTGCCAGAGCGGTTCCACAGATCCAATAGAGCCTGACTCCGCTATAAGCCAGGGCAGACAGGATCATGACCACGCCCAGAATCATGAAGAGCACCCCGCCAAACCGCTGACAACGGCGCCAAGCCTCGCGGCTGGAGAAGGCACCTGGCACCCGAAAACCGCTGATGCCATTGGGCCTGATTTTAGGAGCAAGATTGCTGATGACTATGAGAGTCAGACCAGTCAATAGCATGGCAACCTTATCAATGCCGAAATCCGTCGGCCACCGTCCCCAATGAGGATCAGCGGAAGCTAATTCGAACAGATCTAAAACCGCGAAAATAATCTGCATGCATAGCCCACCCAGAAGAAAAACGGTCAAAGTATGTCCCGCTTCATCACCACGTTTAATCAAATATGCACGCAGGACGAGCATGAGGATGGTCCAAATCAGCGCAATGACCAGACAGAAGCAGGGCATCCAAACCAGCTCCTGGGGGGAGCCCCAGCGATCCACCTGGTTCTGTGCATTCCAATGAAGCGGGACGTTTTCATTCGGCAGACGATTGACTACTATGCTGCTTACGCCCAGCATGATTATCCCCGGTAACCACTGAGCCGCGACAAGGGTCGGGACGAACCGACCCGCTTTACTTCCATCCGCCATGAGAGTCTCCTTAGGATTCAGAAACTGCCGTCGAACCAGTTTCCTTGCTCACAGTCCGCGGCTCGGGCAGACTTCTCTTGTCGCTGGCGCTGGTCCGCAGGCGGTAGAGCCACTGAATAGTGCTGTCCAGCACACTCAGATTGAGTTCGTAGATGACCCTGGTGCCCTGCTTGTGGCCGACAATCAGGTCTGCTTCTTTCAACTTCCGCAGATGATAGGACAGCTTGGATGGCGTCATTCCCAGTTTTTTGGCCAGGCGTCCCGCCTCCATGCCGCCCTGCTCCAAAAGATCCAGCACACCACGACGCAGGGGATCAGCCAGAGCCGCTGTTGTTTCTTGAATAGCCATAAGTCTCCTTTTTCAATGATTTTCTCTAGTATTTGCATGCTAACATTGTTTCAACCAATATTGTATATCTTCTTTAACTTTTATGCGCTTTTCACTCACTGAGCGCAAAATAATTGACAACCGCTTGGATTGAAGCCTCATGTGGCAACATTAGACTGTTGAGCATACCTACTTTTTAATCCCAAGGCTTATCGGGGAAGACTGCGACTCTAAGATGCTCGACCGTACCTGATCTGTGGTGATGCTAATATAAATAACTTCGACGAATAGGAGAACATGCAGCGTGGGCGACGATAGAACAAAAGTCAACATTGGCAAGGCCGCCATCTTCGATCTCGACGGCACGCTTCTGGATTCTATGGGAGTCTGGAAGGAAATCGACCAACGATTCTTTGCTCGCCGCAACATCCCTATGCCGGACGACTACGCATCTGTAGTGGCATCCATGCAGACCGGTGCCATCGCCAGATACACCATCGACCGCTTCCACCTTGACGAGCGCCCAGAAGATCTTGTGGAAGAGTGGAACGAGGATGCACTCCTGCTCTACGCCACAGCTGTGCAGCCCAAACCACATGCACTTGATTACCTGCAAGCGCTAAAAGCCAGCGGTGCCGCCCTGGCTGTGGCAACCAGCCTCCCTCCGCGCCTGCGACAGGCTGCTCTGAAGCACGCTGGCATGACCGATTATTTCGACCAGGTCTGCAGCGTGGATGATGCCAAAAGCATCGGCAAGGAGGAACCAGAAATCTATCTGTTGGCTTCGCGGATGCTGGGCGTCGCGCCTGACCACTGCACAGTGTTCGAGGATCTTCTGGTCGCCGTCGATTCGGCCAAGCGCGCTGGTATGAAGGTCTGGGCCATGTACGACCAGTCTTCGGCCAAGGATTGGGACTCCATTCGCTCTGAGGCCGATGGCGCTATCACTGATTTCGCCCAGGCGCCTGCCATCCTCTGACTCGCTCCGCACCGGCTGGAGCCAGCTGTTACCATGGAAAGTGTCAAGCAGTTTGGTGGAGGCGTTATGGGCAATTCAGGCAGGATAAATGCCGGTTGCTCAAAGTGGCTGTACTCACGTTTGCTCGCTCGTCTGGGAGTACAGAATTGGTGGCCGGCAGAGACCGACTTCGAAATGATGATCGGAGCGGTGCTGGTCCAACATACAGCCTGGGGAAACGCGGCCATGTCCATCGAGCAGTTGCGCACGGCCGATCTGCTCAATCCCTGCAACATGGCCGACGTCGACCTGGCAAGACTGACGAACTTGATCAGATCAAGCGGCTTCATGAAGGCCAAGGCACGCACCTGCAAAGCCCTGGCTCAGTGGCTGCTGGCTCATGGCATCCGTACGGCCGATGTTGAGGACTGCACGGATGAAGGCCTGCGTGACGACCTGCTCACCATTGCCGGGGTTGGACGCGAGACGGCGGACGTCATACGGCTCTATGCCTTCGGCCAGCGCTGCTTCATCTGGGACGCCTACGCACGCCGGATGCTGGACGGTCTGGGGTGGGCCTCCTTGCGGTCATACCAAGAGGGTGAAGAGTACGAGGCGGATTTTATTCGGGTTGATCAATGGCCACTGAACGATCTGCGCGAATACCACGGGCTGATCGTCCAAGCAGGCAAAAACCATCGCAATCCCCAAGCCTATGCCGCCTTCCTTAAGGAACTTGGCAGTCCTGAAAGCTCTTCCAAGTGAGTTGATTTCTTGTGGTTCGGCCGAGTCACAAGACATATGACGGCACACCTATACGGCACCTATATATGGTTGCATCTTGTGACCGTATTCCCGCGTAACAATCTTGTCCCCACCTCGGTGAATCGCGCACAAAAGGTATTGACTTGACTTCAAGCGGATTGAACTCCGTAGACTATGTTTCATCCGCATACTTGGCAGGCAAATACGCCAGGTAGTGAAGAATGGGGAGCAGGAGCATGAAGGCAGCAAAGTTTGTAAAGCCGGGCCGCATCGAGCTGGAGGAAGCACCGATGCCGAATATCGAAAAGCCTGGAGATGCCGTGATTCGGATCGTCCGTGCCTGCGTGTGCGGATCCGACCTGTGGTGGTACCGGGGTATTTCCTCAATGCCCTCAGGCAGTCATGTAGGGCACGAGGCCATCGGCCTGGTCGAAAAGGTGGGCTCGGATGTCACTCATGTCAAGCCAGGGGACTTTGTCATAGCGCCTTTCACTCATGGCTGCGGGCACTGCGCAGCCTGCAGGGCTGGCTTCGACGGTGACTGTTTTGATCCGGACAGGCGGGGGAGCGGCGGCTACCAGAGCGAGTATCTGCGATTCACCAATGCGGACTGGGCCTTGGTGAAGATTCCAGGCCAACCTGAGGACTACAGCGACGACATGCTGGACTCTCTGCTGACCCTCTCCGACGTGATGGCCACCGGTTATCATGCAGCCGCAACAGCCCAGGTCAAAGAAGGCGACACAGTCGTGGTCATGGGCGATGGAGCGGTGGGTCTGTGCGGAGTCATAGCAGCCAAGCTGCGCGGGGCCGAACGCATCATTGCCATGAGCCGGCATGAGGACCGCCAAAGGTTAGCTAGTGAATTCGGTGCCACTGACATCGTGGCTGAACGCGGCGACGCTGCTGTGGAGCAGGTCATGGCCCTCACCGACGGAGGCGGAGCCGATGCGGTCCTGGAATGCGTGGGCACTGAACTGTCCACAGATACCGCCGTCAGGGTGGCTCGGCCCGGCGCAGTGGTCGGCCGGGTCGGCGTACCGCAGCAGACCACCATGGACACCTCTAAGCTGTTCTGGCGCAATGTTGGGCTGCGAGGGGGCACGGCCGCAGTCACCACATATGACAGGCATCTGCTGCTTGATCAGGTGCTCAAGGGCAACATCCAGCCAGGCAAGGTCTTCACCCAGCGCTTTGCCTTGGATCACATCCAGGAGGCCTATGAGGCCATGGACCAGCGCACCGCCATCAAATCCCTGCTGCTTGTCAGCGAATGAGGCTGCTGCAGTAATCAGCTGATCCCCGCCGCTACTGACTTTGCCAGTGGCGGCGCGTAAGCATAGCTGCCCGAGCGTGTCGGTCATTTCGAAAAATCAGGCCGTGTCAGGGATAATTCAGGGTAAATCAGGGTATTTCATCCCTTCTTTCGCTGATATCAATGGAATTGACTGTTGACGACAAGGATGACCGTCATACAGGGTCAAGCGACGAACGAGGGTACATGACATCTGCGAGGCGAATCAGCATTACTGAGCGTAGATGCCTCGGTCTGGAAGGTCGTCGATGATCATCCAAGGGAAAGATGCAACTATGAATGACCCCAGCGTGAGCGTGAGCAGAGGCCCGACACCGACAATTGAAGCTACGGGGCTGTCCATGGTGGTCTCCCCGCGCCGCGGCGATTCACTGACCATTCTCAATGACATCGCATTCACTGCCTATCCGGGGGAGATGACCGGCATCATAGGGCCGTCAGGCAGCGGCAAATCGACGCTGCTGTACTGCCTTGCTGGGCTGGAGAAGGCCTCTAGCGGCACTGTGCTTCTGCTGGGCAAGGACATAACCCATCTGGGGCTGTCGTCCATGACCAAGTTCAGACGCCAGCATCTAGGCTTCGTATTCCAGTCCTACAACCTGATCACCAGCATGACAGTCGAGCAGAATCTGGCTTTGCCATTCACCCTTCGTGGAACCCGCTTCCCCAGAAAGACGGCGGATTCTCTCTTGAAGTACTTTGGCCTGATCGATCAGAAAAAGAAAAGCGTCACCCTGCTGTCTGGCGGCGAGCAGCAACGTGTTGCCCTGGCCCGGGTCCTGTTATCCGACGCAGATGTGGTATTCGCGGACGAGCCAACTGGCGCCCTGGATCAGGAATCCGGAGAAAAGGTCATATCGGTGCTGAAGGAACTTGCCAACCACGAAAAGAAAACCATCGTTTTGGTGACGCATAACAATGAGGTGGCAGGCCAGTGCGATCGGCTTTTTGCCGTGCGCGATGGCCGCATCAGCCAGTCATTCTCTGCGAAAGCGCCCATGGCATGAGAGGCGCTCTGTCCGAACTCAAAGCAGCGCCCAAGGTCTGGAGCGCCGTCTTGCTGGCCATGGTCGTATCCCAGACTGTCATCTGTTCCCTCATTGCGGTCGCCGCAATCATTGATCAGGACTATCAGGGCCCGGAGCAGGAACTTGGATCCTCATACACTGGTCCCGCCTTAGCATTCAGCGTGATCATCACCGTAGCTGTGCTGCTATGGGTCATGAACTCAGCACTGAATCAACGACGGCATCAACTGGCGCTCATGGTTTTACAAGGCGCTCTGCCTTGGCAACTGCTGGCCTGGAATCTGCTGATAGTCATAGGATTATTCATCCTGTCTATTGCAGCCACCTGCCTTTTGCTGCCAGTGATTACGCCCTTGATCTTCGCCATGGTGACAAATCCACTCGATTTTCATTTGACGTATGCCAGCAGCCACCTGTTCAATTCGCTGGGCAAAGGCCTCGCTTTCAGCGCTGCGCCCATCTTCATAAGCACCCTGTTGACTATCCGTTCGCTCTCGAAAATACGACCAATGGAAGCACTCAGGCAATCCCAAAATCCGCCAAAGCGGATAGGCGTCTTCCGCTTCCTTCTGGGGACCATATGCTTGATTGGCGCGGGCTGCATGCTGCTGATTCCAGCTTTTACACTTGCAACTAACCCTCGTGCCAGTCAGATGAGCAGCGATGCCGTTCCAGATCAGATGACGGTATTTCTTGCCTTCGCCATGGGCGGCATGTTCCTCCTGATATTCTCGCTGGCGGCTTTCGCGCCATACCTCCTGCCCGGCTTCACGGCGATATGGACGCGTATTGTGGCGTTGCCATCCAGAACCTGGAGGCTGGCAGGCCAGCAGGCTGTCGGCAGCATACAGCGCCAGGGAGCGGCGATCATCCCGATGACTGCAGGTCTGTCATTGCTGATGACCGTCAGCGGAGGGTTAAGCACGATGATCACCACCATGCAAGTCGCTTTGCCCCCCACACCAGACAGCACCATTCCGGCGACCGCAGACATGTTTGCGAGTCTCTTGGCGCTCACTGGACCGCCACTGATCATCGCGATAACAGGTGCAATTGCAGGCACCTTGATCACTTCCAAAGGCAGAGGACTTGATCTGGCGCTGACCTACGTATCAGGTGCTGGAATCGGCCAGCTCAGAGTATTGGGCGCACTTGACGGCATCATCACTATGATTACCAGCACACTGTTCTCCCTGGTCATCACCTTGCTCTGCACCTCATCCCTTACCTTCATGCTCTCGCGCTTCATGGGCAAAGCACAGATGAGCGTGCAATGGGGCGCTTGGATCGTAGTGGTGCTCATCGCATCCGTGCTTGGTGCCGCAGCCACAGGAATCCAAGCTCTGACCACCAGATTCGAGAACTCTGTCAGCGTCATATCGCATGCCATAGGCGAGTAATAAAGTCCTGCTGTATGCACCCGAATACATATTTGAGCCAAGCAAAGCCTGCCGACATCTGCCATTCCCTCATGCCTCTTGTTAAATAAATTAAGTCGGGTATATGCAGAGCTTGGCTTGATGGATTTAATTGTTAGGTAGGTGCAACTGTGAGCACTTGATGGTTTCCCGCCAATACAGGTAAACACTGAAGTATGCGACGATTTCCTACACGCGAGCATTTGCAAGGCTCATATAGGGTACAGTCGATGACAAACCGAGACAGGTGACGATGGACCAGTCAAATCTTGTCAACAACAGACAAATGGAGGACCGTCATGGCGCGACCTACCACCAAGGAAGAACTCATCAAGGCGGCTGATGATGGCTTCGACAAACTCGTGGCGCTGCTTGAGCCGCTGACACCTGAAGAACGCAATGGCCGCTTTTCCTTCGATCTGAGCAAGGAGAAGGGGGCCCATTGGGCACGCGACAGGAACATCAAGGATGTGCTCGTTCATCTCTATGAGTGGCATCAGCTGCTGTTGAACTGGGTGGAGGACAACCAGCAGGGCAGGGCCCACGACTTTCTTCCTGACGGCTACAACTGGCGTAATTACGGCGAAATGAATGTGAAGCTGCGTGACGAGCATGATGACACCACCTACGATCAGGCCTTGAACCTGTTTATCGAATCCCATAAGAAGGTCATGGCCCTGGCGCAATCGTTCACCAACGAACAGCTATTCACCAAGGGCACCCTCCCATGGACAGGAAACTCTACCTTGGGCTCTGCCTTCATCTCTTCGACCTCCAGCCATTACGACTGGGCCCTAAAGAAGATACGGAAGTACTTGAAGGGGCGCAAATAAGCACTAGGACACCTACACCTGATAAGAGGTTGCTTGATACACAGACGTTAATGAGTTGTCTTGCGACGGGATTCACAGGATGGGCGACCCTAAAAGCGACATCCCAACATATTCGTAATAGCAATGGAGCATAACCGCGATAACCGCTTGCATAGCCGTAAGCAAGACGATATCTAGGATGTAGACAAAACAGAGAAGGACATCATCAGTGAAACGATCTCGCATTGATCCAGATGCTGATGATATAAGGCTGATCAGGATGGTGGCTGACGGAAATGAATCGGCCTTTGAAGCGCTTTACAATAAGTATGCTCATACCGTCCAAGCCTTTATTTCCTTGCGAATATCCGACGACGAGGATGCCAGTGAAGTTTTTGCTGACACATGGCTGGGCTGCTGGCGTTCCTCAAAAACCTTCCGCGCAGACAGCAAGGTGCTCACCTGGATACTCAGCATTGCCCGGCGGCAAATCTATATGAAACGTCGCAAACCGAAACCACCTGAACAAATGGATCAGGTGGAACTTGACTCGATAACCGATGACCAGCTGGAGCCTGTAGAACTGGTCAATAAGGACCTGACGATGGAAATAATACGGCAAAGGATTGATGCACTCCCAGCAGAAATGGCATACACGGTAACCCTGGCTTGGCTCCACGAGTTACCCTACCCGGAAATAGCCTCCCTGCTCGACGTTCCAGTTGGGACTGTGAAATCTCGCATTGCCCGGGCAAGGCAGATCCTGCGCCCGCAGTTGACCGACCTCGCTCCTGTCAAAACCCAAAAAGTGCCGAGCCAGAGATAATTGAAGGCGTGATTATGACAGACCGATATAAGAGCACAAGCCCAGATAGCACAGGCCCAGTCACCGAAGAATACCGGGGTGAAGTTCAAGAGGCGCTTAGGGAAAAAGAGCAGAATGCCCAGCCGGCAGTTCCGGCTTTTACTAGCGTAATGAAGGCCATCCACCAGAAGCCGTCCTTGGCGACAGATCAGCCAATACCATTCATGCGTCAAATACGTTCCTGCGGCCCGCTTGTTCGGGCCCAATTCCGCCTCATACCGCGATATATCTTACTGGTGGAAATTGCGATAGCAGCGTGCTCGGTTTTAATTAGCAACGTAATGCAAGGTGCACGGTATGGCAGTCTCGGTATGCATATCTTTTCAAATATGCTCATGCTCAACATGGCACTGACCATGATCCTGGTCTTTTCCATTAAAGATGATCGTGAATTAATGCTCAGTATGCCCCTGGGACCTCAAGTTGTAGTAGCTTCTAGGCTATTGCTGGCCTTTATCTCCAATATTGTCGTCGGGGGAGCAGCCTTATTGATTGTCACTGCAATCAACCCTGGAATAAGGCCCCTGCCAGTTATTGCCCAAACCATAGCCCCCATAACACTCCTGGCGAATATCGTGGCCCTGTTATGCATATGGCAATGCTCTTGGATTGCACTGCTCCTAGGGGTACTTGCACCACTAATGAGAACTTTGCAGAACTTTCGGTCATCATTTTTCCTACCGGCATGGGTCAATTCGGTGCCCACTACAACCGCAGCCTGGGCAGGGACCATCCTACTGACAGCGGGACTCCTATCTGCTGTTATCCTTACAGCCCCTCTTGCCTGGCATACTCAACTCGCCGGTGGAGATAAAAATTAATGAACCTTTTCGTCCTCTCTCGCTACTAACTAAGCAGACGGAACGAGTAGCGAGCAATGTCTGGCGGCAGCTGAGGCCAAAACCAGATATGAGGAAGGTGGACGAGGTTGGCTTTCGTAGGTATACAGCTCAAGAGGCTTTATAGGCTGGTATTGCTGCCGTTTATACTGACTGCAGGCATTCTTTTTGTGGGCTTCTTACTGGAGGGCATTTGGTCACCGGGCCGCATACGGCCACTTATGATGGTTCTCACTCAGGTGCCTGTAATTGCTGCTGGCCTATCTACAGCTTTTGTGCTCAATGGTGACCCAATCATTGAACTTGCTGAGTCAACTCCAACTGGATGGCGGAAGGTTCAAGTGACCAGGATGCTTATCATTACCGGAGCATTTCTTACTGCCGTAGGCCTTCTTTTTATCGGCTTGCATATGATGCGACTTTGGCCACGTGACATGGGATGGGTGAGCATCATTTCCCCGGTTGGCAGTATATTCATTGTCAACTGTCTAGTGTTCCTTATAGCCGTACTCACCACGTCTATGCCAACATCGTCGCTGGCTCCCATAGCTATTTGGCTGTTTTTATGCTTTGTATGGGATCCATACATCACCGATCCGGTCCGGCAACGACTCATTCCATTGTTTATTGCAGCGGCAGGCGCAATCTTCGGATGGAACATGTGCGGTGATGCGGAGCGCAATGTTGTAAAGGTGGCAGCCCTATGAGGATACTGAGCCTTGTACGCATCACGCTACTGATGTTTTATCGGCGCAAAGCCTTGTGGATGGCCAGCATACCGCTGGCGCTCTTCGCCCTCTTTTTGGCCTATGCTTCTCCTATGTCACCTGGATTCAGCAACATACAGGGTCTTGTCTTTACCGGACAGGTTCTTGCTATGTTCACCCCGTTGGCATACGCAGCATCTTTTAGCGACCTTATGACTGCAGGCAGGCGAACAGGTATGGACGAACTTGAATCCACCTCCCCTTTGCCGATGGCCGTCATCCGCTCAGCTCATGTCTTGGGAGCCTGGGTCATCTGCATATCATCTTCCCTGCTTTTCCTTGTATTGATCGCGGTCCGCCAAGCCATTAACGGCAACGGTAAGGCAATACTGGTGGCCCTGGCAGTAGCACTTGTCATACTCTCACCATCAATACTGATTGCTATGGGGATATCCGCCCTGCTGGGAGCCCTGTTGCCCACGATCGTAGCCCGAATTCTTGCCGTCCTGGTATGGGCCTGGCTGGCTTTCTATACCCCCCTCTTACCACTCCCAACGCTCAATGGCGGCCCCCTGGCAGTCATTGGCGATCCCATTGCGCAGGGATGGTTTCATACCAATCCTATGTACATACCGGCGAACGGCCCCTTTACCATCCAATCAGGAGTCATATCCCTACTCTGGCAGGCGTGTATTATCTTCCTCCTTTTCACTGGTGCAAATATGGCCTCCAACCACATAAAAGTTCGGGTCTGACTATCTACCGACTTTGAAAGGAATTACCCACATGTTTATCTCGATTGACCATCTAACCAAGGATTTTCGGGGGAGACCGGCCGCTTTAAACGATCTGACCGTTGATCTTCCACAGGGCATGATAGGACTCATAGGGCCAAATGGTGCAGGCAAAACAACCCTCATGCGCATTCTCACTGGAATAATCAAACCAACTACAGGTAAAGTTTTTATTGATGGACAAGACCTGTCTTCGCCGGCCAACAGGCGAAATCTAAAACGGCACCTGGGTTATCTGCCACAGCACATCACCCCCTACGACAACCTGTCCCCGCTTGAATTCCTTGACTATATCGGCATCTTGAAAATGATTGACAACAAACACATGCGGCAGGAGCAGACGCATACCCTCCTGGAACAGGTGGGATTAAAAGATGTAATGAACTTACCTATCCGGGGGCTATCCGGGGGTATGAGGCGCAGGGTTGGCATCGCACAGGCACTTATGGGCGACCCCCAGCTGCTGGTAGTCGACGAGCCCACAGCGGGGTTGGATCCCGAAGAGCGCATGCGGTTCCGCACGCTCCTTGCCCAGCTGGGGCAGGATCGATCTGTCATCCTCTCCACCCATATACTCGATGACGTTGCACAAACCTGCCCCTGGGTATGCGTATTACGTTTCGGACGCAAACAGTATGACGGGCCGACTGAGGGGTTGATCCATGAAGCTGCCGGTCATACCTGGATCACGCCCCCTATCGCGGCCCCACCGGAAAATGCCACAATCATCAACGCGGAACCCACCCCACAGGGGACCAGATACCGCATAGTTACCGATACACCGCCCGCGGGCTCTGTAGAAACTGCGCCCAACCTTGAGGACGGATATATGGCTTTGGCCAGCGAGCGCTAGAAACCGTCTCCAAGTATGAAAGAACGTCGATAATTATGAAACGAATCAAGCAGAGCCTCAGAACCCTTTTCCTTATATGCGCCACAATTATGCTGACAGTGGGGGTCGTCGGCTGCACTGATGGCATAAAGCACCCTGAAGAGTATTCCACTGATGGAAGCAATAAAGTCGCAGCTACCAGCAACCCGCAAACAATTTCGAAAGAAGATCTAGGTCACACCTGGCCTCTTAAAGTTGATGAGGGCACCGTGTCATGCAAGCTCAGCAAGCAGGGAGACCCCATCCTCCGCTTTACCACCTTAGATGGTGAACAGTACGCACTGAACCAGGTACAAGACAATGAGCATCTCAAAAGCATTGAAACACTAAAATCAGATAAGAGTAAGTCAGTAGGAACTCTGATGAGTTTCGCCTTCTCGGTCTGTGACGTCCCAAAATAAACCATTTTTACAGAGCTTTGTGGCTTGTCCTCTCCAGGTAGCCTAACTGATCTTACCGGGTCCAGAGCAACCTGCCAGATTGTGTATCTACATTCTGTTACAGCCGTGCCATTCAACTGACTGACAGCGCTGTTGGAATGCTCCTTCTTACCGCTATGTTCTGCCGGCCATCGAGGCCGGAGCCAACAACTATCTGCTCAAAGATGTAGAGCCATATGTTTTGACCCGCCGGCTGTTCGGGACATCTAATGGTTGCTCTTGCAATCAAATCACGAGTAGGGGAGGTGCTTGATCTTTGCTCATTGACCGTGCATGTTTAGATAAACTTCGGTCTGTTCCTTGTCGACAGCCAAGGCAGCTGTGAGGGTAAGGACGAGGCCTTCCGGAGTGTGAATCCTGGCTTCAAGCGAATTCCACGGCTTACGTATTGGAGCTGAAGTGGAGCCCGGACGGAGGCGCTCACATGCATCCACAATCTTGCCTATCTGCTTTTCCGCGACTGCTACGCTCAGGCTTCCTATGGACTCCATATCCGTATCAGAGCTTCTAGTATTGGAACCACTCTTACGAATCAGCACATCCTGAAAGGCCCAGCGCCGCAAGTGAATCATCATGCCCGGCATGGTGTATAAATTGATGAAACCCAATCCCTGCGTCCAGAAAGCTTCAGATTCTCCTAGATTGTGGCTATACAGGCACATGAACATGGGCATGAGGTAGATGCCCCTATAAGGCTCCGGCGGTTCCGCATTCTTTCCGGGCTCCGGCACGGGACTGATTATTGCTGCTCCTGTATAAGCAGCCGCTTTGGACTGGTCACGGTTGTGCATGGTTGTCTCGTTTCTTAGCTGAAGGATTTTCAATTGGGTTCTCAATCAGAAGACGTGATACGTGGGTGGAAGACACTGACTGCATCACTCCCATCTGGCGGTGGCTGGATCTATCCCGCTTGCACGTGCTGCGGTTTCGATTGCAACCAGCATCCATTGCGCCAATCCAGGTTCCAGCTGTTCGTAATGGCGCCTGAAACGCGGGTCGGCCACATACATCCGCCCCAGAATGACGTGCATGGACGGCGTCACATGGAACCATGACAAAGCCTGCCGATGCTCGTCAATCAGTTCGAGAACCTTATCTGATGTCGGAGCCAAACCCTTTCGTTTGGCTTGTGCAAGCTCACTTTCTACATTTTTGAGCCGGACCGTGTCCTTTTTCTGCTCTTGCTCGGAGCACATGGCCTTTCGCTCCGCATACTCAAGCCACTGCCTGCTAGTACCCCAGCGTTCGTATGCTTCCGAAAAGTACTGGTCCTCCTGACCGGTCTTCGTAGCGGCTAAATCATTACCTGACTTCCCGTCAGCAAGGGTTATGAGCCGGTCCAAACGATCCGCAGCTTTCCTAAGAAGCTGAATTTTCTCCTCAATTCGCGAACGCTGACCTCGCAACTCATCCAAGGCCAGCGGTGCCTTGCAATTGAGCAATGCCTTGATTTGTCGGGCATTGAATCCCATCTCCCTATAGGTCACAATTCGCTCCAACTGTGCGACGTCATCCTGCAGATAATGCCGGTAATTCGACTGATCGCGAAAGGGGGAGATCAGTCCTTCCTCCTCCCAGTGACGCAACATTCTCCGACTGACCCCAGTAAGCTCAGACATCTGACCGATGCTCAAGCCGCTCCTGCTGCCCTCGCCACTGAATTTACTTTCGCGTGTCATGCCTTGACCCTAAACCCTGCCATTATGTCAAGGTCAAATCGTTTGTTTTCTGGGGGATGGGTGAGTGAGTGCATACACACGCCGGCCCCTAGCGTCCCAATACCCAATAACAGGTTCTTGATGAGGACGCTTTTGGTTCTGCTTGCTTGCAAAGTAGCCCCTATTCAATCATGAAGACGACTAAATCCAGCAAGACTCTTTTCCTATGGATACAAATCAGCCTCATCAGCAGCGACTTGTCCCCTGCAGGGGACAGTTTCTTTTCCCGCGTTGAGGGATTGCATCCGCCGAACTTGCATAGGAATCAGTTGAATTCCGATTGGAAGGGGAGGCACAATGACATATACGGACGGAAACAATGACCCGCAACTGGCTGTGGTTACACAGGGGCTGGTCAAGGCCTATGGAGCTTTCAAAGCCGTGGATGGGCTGAATCTACAAGTGCCGGCTGGCGGGGTCTATGGACTGTTGGGACCAAACGGAGCCGGAAAATCGACCACCATGAAGCTCCTTCTGGGATTGACAAAACCGACTGCCGGAAGCATGTGGCTGCTAGGACAGCAGGTCGGAAAGAAGACTACGATCCAGCCGGGCCGTGTGGGCTCCATGATTGAAGGACCCAGCTTCTATCCAGGCCTGTCGGGTCTCGATAACTGCCGCATGGTAGCCGATTATCTGGGTCTGCCAGTTTCAGCTGCCTCAGAAGTGCTAACCAAGGTTGGATTGCGTGGATACGAGAAAAGGAAGGCGGGCGCCTACTCTCTGGGGATGAAGCAGCGGCTGGGCATCGCCGTGGCGCTGATCTCGCAGCCGGAACTCCTGCTCCTGGATGAGCCCACCAATGGCTTAGATGCAGAAGCTGTGGTCGAGGTGCGACAAATGATCATGGACTTGGCCGCTTCCGAGGGAGTCACCGTCATCATCAGCAGCCATATCCTGTCCGAGGTTGAAAAGATGGCTCCGATGGTTGGCATCATTGCCGATGGTCACCTGCTCTACCAGGGAACATTGGAAAATCTGCGCGAAGAGGGCCATATCGATCTACGGGTGTCCGACCCTGGGCTCGTGGCAGAGATGCTCGAAACTCAAGGCATTCAACACGAATATATCCGGAAGAGTGCAACCCTGCGCATTCCCGGGATGCCAGATCCGCAAATCGGGGCGCTGGTGACTCGGCTGGTATCGCATGGTCTGCAGGTATACCGTGTCGCTTCCGAACGCAAGAGCTTGGAAGAGGCCTTCCTCGAACTCGTGGAAAACCCGCAGAACCATGTAGCGCAGGGTCCTGTGAAGCCGTTCGGTCATAAACAGAGGAGCGCACGATGAGCTCTGTCGAATCATTCTCCATGCGGCCCGAAGAATTTCGATTGGGAAAGCCGCCACGCTCATCCCATCCAGGAAGGCTGCTTGTTCTGCTTTCGATGGAGCTTCGCAAGTTGAAAGGCTCCTCATTTTGGTGGATGGCCTTGGGCATGATTGTTCTGGTTTCGTCATGGTCGGGCTTGGCATTCATGAAACGAGCTGAATCTTCGAACCCCGCCACTCGTACCGTAGCCCTTGCACAAGGTGAGATATTCCAAACTGTTGGCCTGCTTGCACCCATCCTTGCAGCTCTGCTGACCAGCCGACTTGCCGTCATGGAGAGCAGCGAGCGCATGGATCTCAAATGGCGCTCCCTAGGACAGGATGCGACTGAGAGGTTTCTTACCAAGCTCATAGTTGCTGGGAGTGTGATTACGCTATGTTTCGTAATTCCTCTGACGTGGGTACCGCTGGCAGCTTCAGCACAAGGATTCCATCTCGATGGCAGTCTGGCCGAATACATACTCCTTCCGGCACTGATTGCTTGCTTCTCATCCATGGCTGTCACGGCCATACAACTCGCCCTCTCCCTGACTATCGAAAGACAGGCCATAGGCCTGGGTCTGGGTGTGATAGCCGGTCTGATCGGGACTGGACTGGGCCCGATGAATATGCCGGCTCTGGGCTGGTTCTTCCCAGCCGGGATCAGTTCCGCGGCCAACCCGTTCCTATTTTCAGCCAGCTCTGATGGTTTTGCCAGAATGACCTTGGTCGCCAATCCCTGGCCAAAAGTCCTGACTAGCCTTCTGGTCTGCATTATCTGGTCGGGAATATCAGCATTCATCATCAAGGTCAAGGAGTCAGGCCGATGAACAGGCAATACCCTTCAAACGCTATAACCATCACCCCGATGCATCGCCACAAGCCATCGATCGCCGCCGCCTTCAAATGGGAGATTCACAAGGCCGGCAATCTCTGGTACTGGCTGGCCACCATGCTCTTCGACGCCATAGGAATCTTCAACGGTTGGGACCAGTATCAGAGCTACAGACCGGACTTCCAGACTCAAGGAGTGACCTGGGCTGCGGTCTGGGGGCAGGCGATCCTTCTGCCAAGTATGGTCTTCATACCAGTCCTGGTCGCAGCCTTTGCAGCCCAGGTTGGAGCCAACGAGCACAAGGGACGCAACTGGCAGCGCCTTAATGCCTCCGGCATGATCGGGACTGCCATAATCGGGAAGATGCTGCACGGACTGCTGGCATCCCTCCTTACCGTCGCCATTTTCGAATCCGAATTCATACTCGTGGGCGTTCTGGTAGGAGGCTTTGACCCAGCGGAACTCGGTCCCTATCTTATGCGTGGCATACCAATGACGTTGGCAGTGTGGGCCATTATGACTCTGACCCAGGCCATAGCCGCCAGAGCCGAATCCTTCGCCTCGACTATGAGCATCATGTTTCTGCTCACCCTGGGAGGCTGTGTGCTGTCGGTTGCCGCACCTGCCTTGGCGCTGCCGTATCCGCTGGCCTTGATCACCACTGCATCCGCAGCCCGTGACATGGGCAATATCGCATCCACGACCTCTATGGCAAGCTCGTGCATGGTGGCAATCCTCTGGGTGCTGATCAGCCTCCTTATATTCCGGCACCAGGCTCGCAGAGCCATCTGATCTTAAGCGCAGAGTCAATAAAGAGAGGGTAACGCACTTGCCAGGCCGCACATCTCAGTGTCTGACAGCATAATGGAATACCAGCAGTTATCAGGAAGAGGCTCACCGATGAGAGCAGGCAAGAAGACTCAAGGTTGGATTCAGTTGTGGAACCGGCCATATATGACCTTCGTGGCAGTCTTTTTCTGCGCCCTCTACGAGACAGGGATGCTGACCAGGCTGATCCTTGCCCCAAGCAGCGCCAACCAGACACTCTACCAGGTCATGAAGTCTGCCAGCTGGGGCTTGCCTCTGTTTGTGGTCATTATTTTCATCGCACTTGTCACCCTATGCCTGCGCCGTCTATATCCTATGGCGACCCTGCAGGTGGTCAGTGGCCTGCTTGCCCTGACTGCCGCAATCTATGGCTCGGGATGCACCTACCTGGTCATTCCCTGGATTGTCAGCATCTACGCCTGCGCGGTAGAAGCCAAGAGCGTGACATCATTGACAGCTGGGCTGGGTAGTTCCGCCATTCTAGGCCTGTTCAGCATCGTACTCTCTGCCAATTGGCATCATGATGTCCACTTCACTGACCTTCTGTATCCGACTGGATTGACTTTCGCCCTCTGCCTGACAGTCGCCTTCCTCTCACGCTCTGTAAGGCAGTCACGCATGTCAGAGCAGGCATTGGAGGAGGAGCGCTCACATGCTCTAACTCTGGCCCATGAGCGGGACCAGGCCATGCATCAGTCCAGGGTTGCCGCCCAACTGCATGACAGCGTGGGTCACGACTTGACCGCCATCATCGCCTTATCCGAGGGACTGGATCATGCCAGTGGAAAGCCGGAAATTGATGAGGCTATATCGGTGATTAATGACCTGGCACGGCAAGGACTGGAGGACACCCGAACAGCTGTCAAAGCCTTGCAATCAGAGACAGATCCGAAAAACGACCCACAGCCGGCCACAGGGGAGAGGCATGGCTGGGATGACATCAAACCCATTCTCGGTCACGTCCGTCAAGCCGGCATCAGCACTGCCCTGACGGAAACGGGTCGTCGGCCACAGGATTCCGAACAGGCCGACCTGGCTTTCACCATCACCAGGGAGGCGATTACCAACGCCCTCCGCCACGGACAGGAGGTCAACCGTATTGTGGTCTCCTGGGATCACAACAGCCGGGGCGACATAGATATCACCGTTCGCGATGATGGACGAATCTTGAATAACGAAGCCGACAATACCAGTAGCAGCGGTACAGGTCTTGCCAGGTTAAGAGCCGAGGTGCAAGCTCATGGTGGCAGCTTCCATTCGGATCCTGGTTCTGATGGTTGGACCTTGCAGGCCCACATACCCTCGCTAGCCACAATGGCAGCTAACAATACAGGTATGAAGGAGAACGCATGATCCGCGTCATGATCGTCGACGACCAGCGACCGACCCGCATGGGACTGGCACTCATGGTCGCTAAGGATCCAACCTTACATGTCATTGCGCAGGCGGCCAACGGCCAAGAAGCTTTGGATAAACTGGCCACATCCGCCGAAAATCAACAGCCTTTGCCTGATGTGATTCTGATGGATGTGCGCATGCCTGTCATGGACGGGCTGGATGCTACCAGCCGTATCAAAAAGCTCCATCCTGAAATAAGCATTCTCATTCTGACCACCTACGACGAGGACGACTATGCCTTCACAGCTCTAGGGGCGGGCGCCTCCGGGTTCCTACTCAAGGATGTCAAGACAGCCGATCTGAACAGAGCCATCCATGCCGTACATGCAGGCGATGCTATTCTCACGCCGCGCATCACAGCCGAAGTGATCAGGAGAGGAGTTCCAAGTCCAAAAGCCAATGATGAATCTGAGGCTCGCCGTAAATTCGCGCAACTGGGCAAACGCGAACTTGAGGTCGCGTCGCTGGTCAGCCAAGGCCTGACGAATGCGGAGATTGCCGAGCGCCTCCAGCTGCAGCCTGATTCGGTCAAAAAGACCGTCAGCCGCATACTGACAAAACTCAAGGTCAGGGACCGAATCAACATCGCCGTTCTCTGGTATCAGGCCGACATGACGAACCAGTAATCGTATTGAATGCTGGCTCGCTCATTCATCGACGGAAGAGAACTACATCCGGCTGTATTTTGTGCGCCTAAATCCATAATTGGCGATAGAGTCCCGCCATTTGTAGGAATTGCTTATTACGGTGCAAAGCAAACGAATGCAAACGAAAGCAATAGCTCTATTTAGTTTGATTTGATGTGATCTGGCCTGCAATGCAGGGTCTTGCAATAATCAGATCTGAATTCCAGCGCAAACTTGTCAATATGAAAATGAGCGGGCTGAAGTATTGTCAGTCCGCTCGCTACTTTGCGCCTTTACTACACACAAAGAAGGCCACTACTCACAGCCTACAGATTAGAAGTCAGTAGCTCGTCTCGTCTTTATCTTGTTACCGCAAACCTGGGAGTAACTCTTAGGCAAAAGCTGCTTTCACCGCTCAGCTGGCCTGCTGCTGCGTCAGATCATACACAGTGACGCCATCAACCGTGGCTGCGGTGTAGTGTTTGGCCACCCACTGCGCGATTTGCGTGGCAGCGTCGGAACCTCCCATCTGATGGCCACCCATCTCACCAGCTATGTAGTAATGAATTTGCTTATCCTTCACGTACTGCTTGAACTGCTCCAAGCTGGGGTAGGGATCGGAACCATTGAACCCGCCAATGGCCATGACCGGCTTTTCAGAGGCCACCTGATAGCCCGCCGCCTGCTGGGATCCTGTTGTGGCAGCAGCCCAGCGATAGGAGTCGGATGACTTTCCCAGCTTGGCGACGACCTTGGAACTAGACCGGCCTCCACCAAGCAGACTTCCTCCTTTCATCCTTCCTCCTTCTGATCCACCATGGAATCCAGATTTGCCCCTGCGCTGTGAGTGCATGGAGGGCGCACCCGAAGAGCTGGATTCCCCATGTGACTCCGTGGAATCCTGGCCCATGGGACCTGGCCCTTGAGAACCCATGCTGGGAGCCTGTTGACCATTAGAACTACCGCCAGACATCTGACCCTGCTTGCTCGACTGACCTTGCTGATTCATCGGGTCTTGGCCCATTGGATATGAACCCGTGGGACCTCCGTCACTACCAGGCATACCTTGCTGTTGCATATTGCCAGGTGCCATGCCGCCTGCCTGGCCACCGCCAGGCTGACCATTACCAAACTGACCGCCACCGGGAGCACCACCTGGCATGCCACCGGGGCCACCGCCCATCCTCCCTGAGCTAAGGCTGGGTCCGGCTAAAACGATTGATCCCATATGTCCTTGGGATACGGTGTACAGCGTCCATGCGGCAGGGCCAGCCATAAGCCCTATGACTGAGACAATGAGGGCTACAAGAGCGAGTCGTCGTATTCGCAAGAGTCCAGCCAGGGCAAAACCGAGGGCGCCCATGAGACCGATTATGAGAATGGCCCACTTGAGCCAGGGGAGCCACTGGGAGCGACCTGCCAGGCTGAAATCCCAGAAGGTCGTGAAGGCGATAAGAATCGGCGTGACGATCCTGGCCCAGAGCTTGTCCCGGGCGATCCACAGACTGAATGCCCCGATAGCCACCAGAGCAGCCAGGGCAGGAGCCAGAGCCACGTTGTAGTACTGGTGGAAAATGCCGGCCATAAAGCTGAAAATGAGCCAAGTGACGGTCAGCCAACCTCCGAAAGCAATGACGCTGGCCCTGCGCACGTCAGTGCGAACGGCCCTGCCGATAACCAGCAAGCTGATGACAATGCCTGCGAAAGCCAAAGGAGCCAGCCAGGAAATCTGCGTGCCGAACTCGCCGCTGAACAGACGATTGAGGCCAGTCTGGCCCCACATGCCGCCACCACGACCGACACCAGCCGGCATTCCGCCTCCTTTATGGCCATGGCCGGGTATGACGGATCCTTCTTCGCTGCCGGTCAAGCGTCCAAAACCGTTGTAGCCAAAAGTGAGCTCAAGGAATGAGTTGCGCTGGGAGCCGCCTATATAAGGTCTGTCGCTGGCTGGCACGATGACCGTCAGCAGCACCCACCAGCCAGCGGCGACGATCATGGAAGCAATGGCAGCCAGTGAATCCAGGATGCGACGAACCATGCCTGTTGGCGAGGCCAGAAGAAAAGCCAGGGCAAAGCCGGGCAGTACGAGCAGCACTTGCAGTTGCTTGGTGAGGAAGCCGAATCCGATCAGTGCACCGGCCAGGACCATCCACCAGGTGCGCTTTCGATTGCCAGAAGGATGGTTGGCATACTCCAGGGATCTGAGGAGAGCGTGAGTGGCTCCAGTCATCAATAGCACCAGCAAGGCATCAGGGTTGTTGAAGCGGAACATGAGCGCGGCTACCGGAGTAAGCATGAAAATAAAGCCGGTGACAATGCCCGCCCAGTTGCCCCAGCACCGGCGCACGGTGGCATAGA
This sequence comes from Bifidobacterium asteroides, assembly GCF_003202695.1. GTDB lineage: Bacteria > Actinomycetota > Actinomycetes > Actinomycetales > Bifidobacteriaceae > Bombiscardovia > Bombiscardovia asteroides_G. Next base: position 339,411 of record NZ_QGLL01000006.1, on the reverse strand, counting down.
GCAGGTAGGTGGTCGCCACCCCCATCAGGGCTTCCGGCAGGAGGACGGCAAAGGAATTCAAACCAAAGATGCGCACGGAAAGCGCCATCAGCCAGAGGGCTGCTGGCGGCTTGTCCACGGTGATGGCATTTCCGGAGTCCAGGGACCCCCAGAGAAAGGCCTTCCAGCTGACCGAGCCAGCCTGGGCTGCAGCCGAATAAAACTCATTGGCATACCCGGAGGCCGTAAGGTTGATGAAGAATATTGCACAGGCCGCAAGCAGCATGACACCCAGCGCTATCCAGTCTCCACGGGTCCGTCGCGGCATAATATACGCGCGGGAAGCGTGCTCATCAGCGACTACATCTGCGCTTGTTGATTGTGGCGGGTTGAAAGTCCGTGAATGCGGGGAGAAGCCGTAGCTGCTGTTAGAAGCCAATGAAGCGTTCATGATAGGTGAAGTTTGCTCTTTCTGTATGAGATTGCGTTTGCTGTCAGTCCGTTCCCACTGCTGTCAGCCGCTCAACAAGCGGCAGCTTTTTTGCCTGGATTCTGCATCCGTGAATGCGAATCCTCCTCTTCGTCAGGCAAGAGGGATCCGCGCAGCTCATGCTGGCGGATCTGATCCCAGACGGCAGGGGAGTCCAGGTCAACACGAAGCTCTTCGACCGCTCGGGCCTCCATACCCTCCCTGACCCGGTGCATGCCTTCCAGATCCTTCTTTACCGTGTCTGGAATGTCGACCGTCGAGCCTGTATCCTCCACCCAACGGACAGGAAGCTCCAGCATGGTCATCCCTGCCTGCTGGGCACGCACAAGCAGCTCCGTATCGAAGAACCACTCGTTATCCTTTACCTGAGGCAGCAGGACATGCGCAGCTTGGGCAGTGATGGCCTTGAAGCCGCACTGGGCATCATGAAAGGAGACCGCCAGATATGAGCGGAGCATGAGGTTGTAGGTGCGCGAAATGAATTCACGTTTGGGGGAGCGGATGACCTGAGATTGCGGCATAAGACGTGAGCCAAAGGCGATGTCAGCCCCGCCTTGGAGTAGGGGGAGAATAAGGCTGCCCGTAGAACCGATGTCGGTAGATAGATCCACATCCATATATGCCACGACTGCCGCACTGGAGTTGAGCCAAGCCTGCTTCAGGGCGTACCCGCGGCCCTTCCTGGCGAGGTGCAAGGCGCGTACCTGGTTGGGACACCAGTCACACAGGGACTTGGCAATCTGCCAACTGGCGTCTGTGCTGGCATTGTCTGCAATCACGATATTCCATCTAAAGGGGGTCAGATCCCTGACGTGACTATCCAAAAAGCTGCATAAGGTGGATACGGAGTCAGCCAGCTGAACCTCCTCGTTGTATATGGGAATGACAATATCGGCGTCGACCGGTTTTGGACTGCCGTAAAAGATAGGCGAATCAACCTCACCCAGTGGGATTTGCCTCTTGCTAGAAGGGTGCCTATCAGGCACATAGGGCTGCCCGCTAATGTTTCTTTCGAGAATATTCGTTGTGTTCATGACTCATAGTAAACAGCAGCTTCTTGGGATATTCCTCGAACATATCTTTATAAATTGATGGCACTTCTTAAAAAGAATCATGAGGATTTCTCAATGTTTGCTGAAACAGCTGCACTAAATAGCAGTAGTCAATATCGTTTGTTGAGACCGATCAGTACAGTCTCTCTCGGCTTGTTGCATTGATTGGATTAAGACCAATCTCGGAATTGCATTTAGGCAGAGGCCGTGGTCATACACATTCAAGCTGTATCTATAACATAAAGAATAATGAATCAATGATTATATGAGCAATGCATCCCATAGTTAAGCATTCTTGGATTTGCCTGCTGAGTATGCCCAGATCAAGTCCTGCAGAAACCGCAAACAGCAATATGGGTTGTCGATTGTCCCAAGCATGCCTCAATGGTAACTGGGTTCAAACGCAATCAGGCTTCCTCTGCCGATACAAAGGACGACAGATGTCCTCAATGGGCACTCAAGTTCAGAGAAAACATACAAGGCGAATTACGAGCAATAGATGCATCCCGAACAACACGACGAGCAGGTTGTCATCTTAATAAGCACCTGCGTCATTACCATGACAAAATCGTGAGTTTGGCAATACTCGGTCCAATAATTACATTCAAGCTTTCTGCGCAGCAAGGGTACAGGCACAATAGGTTACGGTTCCGCAAATTAAACTAATTAACGTGTAAGGCCTTGTTACAAAGTCTCTCCAAGGTCTTTCTATAGCCCAGGAAATAGCTGCTATCAGCAATAGGCAAAACCTTGTGTAAGCGGCATAGACGGAAATTTTCTCATCCCATTGAGGTCACAAGATCTTTCGTGCGCCGAGTCTTGATCAAAGCAAACATATCAATCTTCTTCGGTTGATGCGTGAGCCCATCACTGTTTCCACAGTAACAGAGGCAAAGGTTTGTAAGATTCGTTTTGGCAGAAAGATCTTTTGCTGATATCTGTGAATGGCTTTCTTCCAACAGCCTGCCACGCTCCAGGTCATAACATTCCGATCTCAGGCGATATTACCCATATTGGCATCCAAGCTCTGCCCGAGAAATAATCCTGGAAAGTTCTTCGCATTGGTCAGTGCCTGCGGAAGGCTTGAAAGTCGGAAGGAATGAGAATGCCGACTCTGGCTTGTAGGGATATCGGCGAGAAGTTATAGCGGTGAAAAAACAGGCCCCAGCGATCTGGGAGATTATTGCAGTGCTGCATCTGAGATGCACTACATCACAGGAGGATGAGACGTAGTTGAGCCACCGTTCAATTATTTGAAATAGCTTGTTTTATGTGCTTCGCCGCTTCCGGATGCAGGTAGTCCCGTGCAGGGGATTCGTGCATGCTAATGCAATAAGGAAAGTCCTTCTTTTTTGCCGAAGCGATGCCAGGTTCGAACGCAAAGCAATAGAAGTGGCTTACGTGTTGAAAGTGTAGATACTGGAAGGTAAAGCAATGCTGATAATCATTAGGGAGAATACACGCCATGTGGCACGATCACTGTTAAGCCTTATTAATAAGGCGAGCTACACAGATTAGGCAGTAATTTAGATGCGCCTTTGATATGTGCTCGACAGTGCTAGTGATGGCAGCGTGCAGACTGCATTTACCGGCAAGTCAAGTACCCTAAAAATTAATCACCATTAGTAATTGCAGGCCAATACCTGTGAAAAGGGGTAATGATGAAAGTGATTGCAATAATAATGAATGCAGTGAGCATATTAGGCTTGATTGTCACAGCTGCCATACAAATTCGGGCTGGCTATTACAGCGACGAGCACTCTAGTCTTTTCACGCAATTTGATTCGTCGCAATCAAATCTTGCGTGGATTTGTGCCTTGCTATTTTTCATTCTTTTCGTGCTATCACTTTCAATGGTGATTTGCTTTGGAGAACAGGCAAAAAGAAAGTCACCGAAACAATAAGCACCCGAAGCTTTCCCGTTTCCTGCGCCAAATAAACGTTTCAAGCACGCCATATTTCATGCCATTGATAGCAGAGACTATAGCATTTAATAGGTTGGCATCATCAGAATCTCTGACAGTAAAGCTAGGTATAGAACAATAGAAAAGTTGCAAGAACTCATCATCCGCAAATCTCAAAGTTATTTGTCAGGCGAGTTCGTATAACACTTTCGTTCGCATCTGTCGAACAACTTTACTTGCGACTCGGATGTCTTGCCAGGCCGGTGGGATTTGAACCCGAGACTCATTGCTGAGAAAGGCTGCAGTACGTGTACATGCTAGCCGCCTTTAATTGTTGCTAGTAACGACTGGAATTCAGCCGACGCTAGCAAGTTCCCACTACCAACTGATACGAGCTGAAACCGATAGGTTAGTTCATCACATTGCCCAATCTGATTTTCGGTAAGTCGTTATACACAATCAATGGCAAAAAAGACCAGGATCACTCCCGGTCTTAACTTGTATAGATAACGACGGAATTTTGGCAAAGATTTTAGATGATAGGACGTGCCATAAAATAGGCGGTCCTTGAAATCTGCGAGCAACGATTCTGGTTCGTATGTATTGCCATTGTACAGTTTTGGACAATCGCATGAAGAATGTTGGCCAACTATAGTAAATGCCGATATAACTCACCTTGCCGGCGTTGAAGTTATCGTGTCACCCCCAGTACTGAGTACTGTGAGTTTGATGGGTTTTTCAGCCTTGCTATTAGCTCAACTATGCGTATATCAGTCTATTTCGATAATCGACGAACAGATTTTCTTTATTTCTTCACTGTGTGTTGAAATGATGACGGCAGAACCTTGTTGGGCAAGTTCGCACAGTATACGTATTACGACGTTAGCGTTGTCTTGATCCAGCGCAGAGGTCGGCTCGTCTGCAAGAATGACACTCGGTTGTTTGAGCAGGAGCCTCGCGAGGGCGATTCTCTTTCGGCAGCCATGCAGTTTTTCAGCAAGACTTCGATGCTGACAATGCCATCAAAGATGATATTACATAGTTCCTGGTCGAACACGTGTTCCCACATGGGATCCTAAGCAGTGTTCAGAAGAAAAGGCAGCTTACGTTCTACTGCTACCTGCCACAGGAGCAGGAAAGGCATACCAATAACCCTTGAGGGATAATAGCCAGCCACCCCCCATACGGTCCGCGAGATCCCGCACGCTGATACCTGTCAACCCATTGTCCAGAAGCAGTTGAGCCAGGTCTGCAGAATCGCGGTAAGGATGGCTAGGGTAAGGGAGCAGCTTGGTTGCAGTTATGGATGCCATGCGCTCTCCGTGTAAAAAATACCGCCAAGTGTGCGTTCCATCCAGAAAGGCAGTAGAGGCAGTAAGCGGCTTCTAACATAAGTGGCCCCACTCCATGTCGCCGCCGGACGCAAGCCCTTATACCTTAATTGTGGCTCAGGCCAAGGCTGAGCGCAGACGACGCTAAATGGGGTGGCGTCTTGGGCCAGGCGCAAGACAGTTGTCCTGGTTATGATCCTTTTGCAGACTCCCGCAGCGGTCCTCAGCCCACTCCTGGCGGTTGTAAACAGAACGGGAGGGACCGGCAACCGCAGCCCTGTCGGAGTACATCAGCTCGACCACCTCCCAAGTTCACAACAACTAACGATGAGGGACGAAATTCTGCTGATTTTTCAACCAATCCGCCACAGGGCAGCTCGGCAACCAACATCTGTCTGAAACGCAATGCAAAAGAGGAGGCTCTGGGTTAAAGTTGAGGGGAAGAAAGCTATTTTGAGGAACAGCCCCATATGCCAAGGTGTTCCGAGAGAAAGAGGATCTCGACTTGCGTCTGTGATGAAACAGTTGCCCAGGCGGTCAGCAGAGACCGTCGGAATTGGTGAGCCCTGTTCCAACGCGCCACCCACGCGAAGTGATCAAAGTACGAGCTCCCCGGTTACCTGTGGCGACTGTCCCCAACAGGGGAGTCCTCAGGCCAAAATTCTTGCCACTCGCATTCGCGCCATGCACTGCAATAATGCCCGCATGATAATAGTGGGCCGCAACTACAAGGTGACGGGCTGACCAGGCGCTCGACCAGTCACAGCCGACGACTCCCCTGATGATGAACCAGACCGCATTACCATCAGAAGGAAACCCATGCCGAATCCTAGCGTCATCACCATCACCGACCTCGGCTTCGCCTATCCGGGCAGCCCATCGACCATCTTCGAGCATCTGTCTGCGACCCTGGACCGGGGCTGGACTGCCATGCTCGGCGACAACGGCTGCGGCAAAACCACCCTGGCTCGACTCCTGTGCGGACGCCTATCGCCGACCCGGGGAAGAATCAGTCCGAAACCCGGCAGCTTGGTATGTGAATACTGCCCCCAGAACATCGCCGAACAACCGCCTAATCTGGAAGATTTCGCCAACGACTGGTCGCAGCGGGCCGTGGCCATTAGGAGGACGCTAGGCATCGCGGACGATTGGACCTTCCGGTATCCGACACTCTCTGGCGGCGAGGCGAAGCGCCTGCAAGTAGCCTGCTCCCTCAGCCGGGAGCCCGACCTGCTAGTCCTGGACGAGCCGACCAACCATGTGGATGCAGTGACCAGGACCCGTATCGGCGAGGCTATGGACCGCTTCGCAGGCATCGGTCTGCTGATCTCCCACGACCGGGCCCTGATCGATGCCAGCTGCCCCAAGTCGTTGGTCTTCCGTACACGGCATACACCGACCGGCAACGTGCTGACGCTGACCCTATTCAAGGGAACGTTGTCGCAGATAGAGGAGCAAGAGAGGGCTGAGGACCGTCGAGCCCAGGAGGAATTGGACGGCAACCGACGGGAATTGGACAGGCTCAATCGGTTCAAGGCTGCCCGTTTCCAGAAACTCCAGCATCTTGATGCCCTAAGACGGCAGGGAGGCCGAATCGACCCCCACGACCACGACGCCCGGAACACCCACAAGCTTGCCAGACCTGGAACCTCGGGAACAGCGGCCGCCCGTAGCTATCATCAGGCTGACGCACGCATCGCCGCGACCAGCAGACGTACCGCCAACTTGCAGACTGCAGCCAAACGCTATGACGGGAGCATAAGCCTGCAGGTCAAAGCCAGCCACAAACGTGAACTAGTCCGGGTTGACGCTCGCGACCTAGGTGATTGGATGGAAGGGCATGGCGTCAAGGACTTCCGCCTGCATCTCGCTGCAGACAGCCAAGCAGAAAACCGTTACGAACCAACAATAGAGACCATCAGTATAGGACCGAAAGACCACATCGGCATCAGCGGACCTAATGGACGAGGCAAATCCACCTTGCTTGAGCTGCTGATCGCCGGCCTGCCCCCAGATCTACCCTGCCTGATCCTGCCTCAGATCATCGACCCGGCACTCATGCAAAAAGCCATGGAAGACGCAGCCGCACTGCCGGAGACGAAGAGAAAGAATCTGATGACGGCTTACACCCAGCTCAACGCTGACCCAGAAGATCTCCTGGCCGGTCACGAACTCTCAGCGGGCGAAGGCCGCAAACTATTGCTGTGCCTGGGATTCTTGAAGCATCCGCAGCTACTGATCCTGGATGAACCGACCAATCACCTGGATCTGCGCTCTCAGGCGGCTCTGACCGAGGTGCTGGCTCCCTACCAGGGAGCTCTAGTGGTCGTCTCCCACGACGAAAGCCTCCTGGACAATGTAAGCTCAATTCGTTGGGCTGTCGATTGATTCCGGCCATCCGGCAGCCTGATATGAGTGTGCAGGGCAGAGGATGCAAGTTAGTGATAAACCGATTGCTATGAACCCTCCACATAAGATGCCGCCCTAATAAGATGCCGCCCTAATCCAATACAGTGCAGTGCAGAAAAAGAGCGAATAACACAGGAAGCACCGGCGACATGTTCAATATGTGCCGGACATTGGAGGATATAAATAATTCCAAGGCTTAAAACCTTGGAATCGCTGCTTTGTGGTCGGGCCGGCGGGATTTGAAACCGCGACCCCTTGACCCCCAGTCAAGTGCGCTACCAAACTGCGCTACGGCCCGACGGTGCATCAGCACCGAGTAGCGATAGTAGCACAGCGTGGCGGTGCCGACAACGGTCCGGCGAGTCCCAACAGACAAATCCAGACGGACCGGGTTCAATCCTCGACTTGCTATTATATTCCTGGACGGTCGACGCAACCCGCGTCGACCGCAAGTCGTCCCAGCCCGGAAGGGGTTCCATGAGCACAGATGTTTTCGACCTTTCGGCCGCGAAGATGCACGATAAGGGCATGAGCGAAGTCTCCATCAACCAGTTCAGGCACCTTTATGAGACCTGGAAACGAGGAGATGCCAAGGCCTGTGTGCGCGAAAAAGACGTCACTGCGCTCAGGGACGTGCCCCGCACCAAAGACATCCACGACGCCATGGACATGGACATGGCCTTGGACGCATTCTCCCGCACCGCCTTCATCAAGCTCAACGGAGGGCTGGGCACCTCCATGGGCCTGGAAAAGGCCAAGTCGCTGCTGCCCATCCGTCGCCACAAGGCCCGTCGTATGCGTTTTCTGGACATCATCATGGGCCAGGTGCTGACAGCCCGCAAGCGCCTAGGCGTGCCGCTGCCGCTGATCTTCATGAACTCCTTCCGCACCTCGCGCGACACCATGCGCGTGGTCAAGCAGAACCGCCGCTTCGTCCAGAACGATGTCCCCGTGGAGATCATTCAGCACATCGAGCCCAAGGTCGACGCCGAAACCGGTCGTCCGGTCGACTTCCCAGCCAATCCCGACCTGGAATGGTGCCCTCCCGGCCATGGCGACATCTTCTCGACCATCTGGGAGACCGGCCTGCTGGACATACTTAAGGAACAGGGCATCGATTACCTGTTCATCTCCAATTCCGACAACCTAGGCGCCAGACCTTCAAGGACTCTGGCCGGCTATTTCGCGCAGTCCGGAGCCCCCTTCATGATCGAAGTGGCCAAGCGGACCGAGGCTGACCGCAAGGGCGGCCATATCGTCATCGACAAGGCTTCTGGACGCCTTATCCTACGGGAGATGTCCCAGGTGGATCCACATGACCGCAGCTCGGCCATGTCCATCCGTAAGCATCCATACTTCAATACCAACAGCATCTGGGTCAGAGTCGATGCTCTGCGCGATAAGCTGGCCGAATACGATGGGGTGCTTCCGCTGCCCATCATCGAGAACCGCAAGACCGTCGATCCCACCGATTCCTCCACCCGCCCCGTGGTGCAACTGGAGACAGCCATGGGCTCAGCTGCCTCGCTCTTCGAGGGAGCCATCTGCGTACAGGTGGACCGTATGCGCTTCCTGCCGGTCAAAACTACCGATGACCTATTCATCATGCGCTCCGATCGCTTCCATCTGACCGACTCCTACGAAATGGAAGACGGCAATTACGATTTCCCCAATGTCCAGCTGGACGAGCGTTACTACAAGTACATTGCCGACTTCGATGAGCGCTTCCCCTATGGGGTTCCCAGCCTGGCGGCTGCCAACTCGGTCACCATCGAAGGTGACTGGACCTTCGGCAGGGATGTGACCCTGTATGCGGACGCCCATCTGAGCGATCAAGGGCGCTCCTCATACGTGCCTAACGGTCAGTATGTGGGACCCCAGGGGATCGAACCGGACGAGTGGGTCTAAGGCCAGGCGCAACAGGGTTCAGCCTGTCAAGAAAAGAGACCGTATTTGGGTGTTTGGCCCCCACGGTCCTGAAAATCAATCTATGATAGGTAGAAGTGCGTTAGGCGCACTAATATACAAAATTTTAACGATACGCGAGGACTGATGGCAGAAGGTACGAACGGAAGACGGCGTTTCTCGGATAAATGGGGCAAGCATGAACTTGATGTCCTAGCCGTCTTATCGTCCGCTTTCCCGCAATGGCTTACATCACGGCAGATAGCGCAACGGGTCAAGGCCTATGCCGACTCTTATGGCGAGCTGGCCGACCAGGCCGCCAAGGCCGCCTTCGCCAAACAGTTCCAGCGCGACCGGGCCAAGCTGGCCGCCATGGGCATAGCCATCGAATCCCGTCAGCCCGAGTATTCCTCCAAGTCAGAGGGGCAGGATTTCGCCTCCTACCGCCTGCAGCTGGGGGACGAGCCTCGCATCCGCATGCACTTCAATCAGGAGGACATGCCGGTGCTGGCCGCGGCCAACTACCTTGCGCGATCCATTGCCATGTCCCAGGAGGCCTGCGAAGAGCCGACCCGACCGGTATCGCGTACCACGCCCCGAGTGCCGCAGGTGCCCATCCCCGGACTGGGCCTGGACTCCATAGCTCCGGGACTGGGTACTCAACGTATTCCTGACAATTTAGTCAAGGTCATCGATTCCCGCCGCTTCGCCGCCACTGTAGACGTGGACGGAGAGAATCTGAACGTGGCCTATGCCGACTCCGACGATCTGGCCATGTTCGTTCTGGAGCACCCTGATGCCTCCATCGTCAGTCCACAGGAGGCCGCAGATGCCTTCCGGCGCCGTCTGGATGCAGCCGCCCGCTTCAAGCTTGCCGATGAATCGCTGAGCCCTGGCGCGGCAACGGTCATTTCCCCGGAGATCGCCCGGACAAGCGTCGAGCATTTCGCCACTGACCTAAGCGACGACGACACGGATCTCCGGCACGCCCGCCGGGCCAGTGCATCCTCCTTCCAGACCGGGTCCGAGGTGGATCGGCGCCTGCGACTCATGCTCTTCCTGTCCGCACACCTGGGCGAGGAATTTTCCCTGGCCGAGTTGGCTGAGCGCTTCATCGGCCACCCCAACAGTAAGGAAGAGCTGCGCAAGTACGTCAATACCATCCACAAGGACATCAACACCCTGACCACAGTCTCGGACGACGGGGAGATGGCCGGCAGCCAGTTCTTTGACATCGACTGGTCTCTGTTGGACGACAGCGGCATCGTCTCGGCTACCAACTCGCTGGGGCTGGAACGGCTGGCCGGCATTTCGCCCCAATACTTGAGCATGCTGACCGCCTCGCTCAACTACCTGGCCCATTCGCCCCTGTTGCCCGAACAGTCTCGAACCCAGGCCGAGTCGCTCTACCAGCGCCTGCGAACCCATGTTGGGCCGGGCGAAACACCATGGCTCTCCCTGACCGGGTATGAGACCGAACCCAAAAGCTTCTCGGTGGTCCGCCGGGCCATCAAGACCGAGTCCCTGCTGGATATGGAGTACACGGATGCCGCTGGCAGGACCCGCCGCAAGGTGGTGGCCCCTGCCAAGATCTTCGTGGATGAGGGCGTCTACTATGTCGCCGCCTGGACCGACATCGGCGACGCAGCAGAAGGCACTGAGGCTGCGGACGCTCCCTCGGATTCCAGCCAAGGCAAGAACGGGGCACGTCGCCACCTCAAGCAGGGCACCGGGCGCAACAGGCAATGGCAGGTTCTGCGAATTGCAAGAATCGAGCATGCGACCATCGTCAAGCCCACTCACAAGGTGGAGTTCCCTGATGTGCCGGTCAGTGAGCTGCGCAAGTGGTCCTTTGACAACGGCACGGCTGCGGTCTTCATCACCGACCGGCCGGACCTGCCCTACATCAAGTCCCTGCCGGGCGCCTCGGTTGAGCCCTGCGGATCCGGGCAGAAGGTCCATCTGACCGTCTCCTCGGACTCCTGGTTCGTGGCCTTCTGCATCGCCCATGCCAAGCACATCACTGCGGTGGCGCCCAAGACCCTGCGCACCATGATTCTAGCCCGCGCTCAGCGCGAGATCACCATCAGCGATGCTCACGACAAAGAGCAGGACCGGCGCTAGCTCCGGTCGGAGAGGAGTTCCATGCCTGGATGGATCTGGGTGCTTCTAGTGATCTTCATGCTGTCCATGCTGGTCGGCGGAGCCGTCTTCGCCATTCGCCATGCCATGGCAGCCGGTCGCTCCATAGGGCGGGTCTCAGACGATTTGAACCGCCACCTGCCCCAGCCTCCGGCTACAGTGCAGCCCCAAGCGACGGATAGGACTGAGGGTCCGGCCTTCGCCTTGCCCCTGTCACAGTCAACCGAGCGATACAGCCAAGCTCATGCTTTGGTGCTGCAACGCAAGGACCGGCGCAGGAGGAACCACGGCGTAATCTGGCGGCGTTGGAAGCAGTTCAATAGGTAGTTCTTGGAGGAACATGTCAGGTCATCGTCACCACGGACAGGATTCATCAGCATCCGAACCGGGGCCGGCAGAGCGCTATGCACGTTTCAGTCGTCACCGCAAACGAATGACCGGTGCGCCCGCACGCTTTCAGTCCAAGCTGCCCTTCCCGCTGGATGACTTTCAGCTGGAGGCTATCACTGCTCTAGAGGAGGGCAATAACGTTCTGGTGGCTGCTCCGACCGGCGCCGGCAAGACTATTGTGGCCGATTTCGCCGTTTTCCTGGCCCAGGAGCAGAACGTCAAAACCTTCTATACCACCCCTATCAAGGCGCTGAGCAACCAGAAATATCATGACTTGGTCGACCGTTATGGCGAGGATCAGGTGGGGCTGCTGACCGGCGATACCTCCATCAACTCCGAGGCAGACATCGTAGTCATGACCACCGAGGTCCTGCGCAACATGCTCTATGAGCACTCCTCCACCCTGACAGCCCTGAAGTACGTGGTCCTGGACGAAGTCCACTATCTGGCCGACCGCTTTCGGGGGCCCGTCTGGGAGGAAGTCATCATCCATCTCCCGGCCTCGACCCGCATTGTGGGGCTGTCGGCCACCGTATCCAACGTTGAAGAATTCTCCGATTGGATATCCTCAGTGCGAGGACGTACCCGGCTGGTGGTCTCCGAGCGCAGGCCCGTGCCGTTGGAGCAGCATGTCCTGGTCCAGGCCGACAAGCACACCGAGCCTGAGATTCTGGATCTGTATCGGCACGACGGCTCAGGTCAGCAGACTCCGCGAATCAACCCGCGCTTGGTCTCCCGACTGGCTCAACTGGACAAGGCCGGACAGGAGCGCACCCAGGCCCGGGACAAGGGGCACCACAATCGCCATGGCCGGGGCGGCAGGCCGGAGCGACGGATGGGGGAGCGCTACCGTCCAAGCCGGGCCGACGTGGTTGATGAGCTGGACTTCATGGACATGCTGCCTGGCATTTACTTCATCTTCTCCCGCACTGGCTGCGACCAGGCTGTTCAGCAATGTATCCGAGCAGGACTGCAGCTGACTACCGAGGAGGAGGCTCGCCGCATACGGCACATCGTGGACTCCATGGCAGCCGGACAGCTCAGCAAGGAGGATCTCAAAGCGCTGGGATTCGCCCAGTTCCGCTTCGCTCTAGAGCAGGGGTTCGCCGCCCATCACGCCGGTGTAGTCACTCTCTTCCGGCAGATAGTCGAACATTTGTTCGAACTTGGGCTGCTTAAAGTCGTATTCGCCACTGAGACCCTGGCTCTGGGCATCAATATGCCCGCCCGCTGCGTTGTGGTTGAGAAGCTGGAGAAGTTCGACGGCACCGGCCATGTAGCCCTGACGCCCGGCGAGTTCACCCAGCTGACCGGTCGGGCCGGACGGCGCGGCATCGACGATATCGGCCATGTGATCGTGGTCGACCACCGGGACTTCAGCCCCAAGACTATGGCCGCTCTGTCCAGCAGGAGAGTCTACCCGCTCCACTCCAGCTTCCGGCCCACCTTCAACATGGCTGTCAATCTGCTCAACTCCTCCAGCTACGGCCTTGCCCGAGACACGCTGGACCACTCCTTTGCCCAGTGGGAGGCCAATCGATCAGCATCTCAGCTTGAGGAACGCATCGAGACTCTGACCAGCGGCCTGGAGGATTACCGGAAGGCAGCCCAATGCAGCCGTGGCGATCTGATCGGGTTCATGCGCATCCGTGCGGCCCTCTCTTCAGCCCAGAAGAACGATCGCCGTCGACTGAAGCGTCAAAAGTTCAACAGCGAAAAGGCCCGCGACCAGGCATTTCGCGACCTCGACAGGCATATCGACCAGCTGCGCAAGCAAGAGCAAAGCCATCCCTGCCGCCAGTGCCCGGACCTGCCTAAGCATCTGCGCTGGGGGAACCGGTGGATCCGCATGGACAAGGAGCTGCAGCGCACTCGGGATCAGTACGAATCCAAAACAGGGTCAGTCTCACGCCAGTTCGACAGGATCTGTCAGATTTTGACCGACCTGCGCTACACTCGGCCTGTGGATCCAGACGACTGCCGACTGACCCGCAAAGGGCAGTTGCTCCGGCGAATTTACAGCGAGCAGGATCTGAGTCTTGCAGAAATCCTGAATCAAGGCATCCTCAGCGATCTGGAACCTGCCGAACTGGCAGCCGCCGTCTCTGGACTGGTCTACGAATCCCGCCGCGGGGTAGGGGAGCAGCCGGGGGAGAGGGCGGGATACCGCGCTCCGAGACTAGTCGAGGCCATGGATGATATGAAACGACAGTGGTCCCAGGTACAGGATCGCTGCGATCAGGCTGGTTTGGAACTGCCCCCGGAACTCGATTTTGGCTTGGGGCCGACCATTTATGACTGGGCCTGCGGCGACACACTGACCACCATTCTGCGTGACAGCGATCTGACAGCAGGGGACTTCGTCCGCAACGCCAAGCGCCTGTCCGACGTACTCACTCAGATCGTCCAGGTGGAACCCTACCTGGGCAGGGGAGGGCACCACCTGGCCAAAACTGCCAGCATTGCCGCAGACCAGGTCAACCGTGGCATTGTGGCTTATACGGGCGTGGAGTGAACACGGACACGATCAGGGAATAAGTTTCAGGTCAACACTGTTCTGTAGCTTGGAGGCAGTGTCGGACACGAGTATGGAGGATTCATGGCAGAGCGCAGTCTTCGCGGCATGAGCATAGGGGCGAAATCCCTGGAATCAGATCAGAATGTGGATTTCGCGGCACGCAGCGAGATCGCATACATCTGTCCCAAGGGCCATCGGACTATTCTGCCGCTGGCTGAGGGCGCTGAGGTGCCGCAGGAATGGGAGTGCCGCTGCGGCCAGATCGCTCACCTTGAGGGGCATGACGAGCAGGAATCCGGCAAAACCGGAAAGCCGACCAGGACCCACTGGGACATGCTGTTGGAACGTCGGTCCGAAGACGAGCTCAAGGCTGTGCTTGACAAGCGTCTGAAAATGCACCGCGAAGGATGGTTCCCTGACTATGAGTAAATCACCGCGCCGCCTGGTTCTGCTGGATCTGGACGGCACCCTGACTGCTTCTCATCCGGGCATTATCGCCTCAGTAGTGCGAACTTTTCAAGAGCTTGGTTATCCTGTACCTGACGATGATGCGCTACGTCGATTCATCGGACCGGCCATAGAAGAATCGCTGCGCATCAACGGTATCAGGGAGAAGGACATCGTTAGGGGCGTACAGGTCTATCGACGCTATTACAGCGAGATAGCAGCATTCGAGGATCCAAAGCATCCTGGCCAGCATATTCCTGGACGCCTGCTTGCCAAGGTCTTCGACGGCATTCCCGAACAGTTGCATCGTCTGCGCGCACATGGTCTGACCTTGGCTGTAGCTACTTGCAAACCCGAGTACCAGGCTCTGCCGGTGTGTGAATACTTTGGTCTGATGCCTCTGGTAGATGGCATCTATGGCGCCAGCAAGGACTCCACAAGGATTTCTAAAGCCCAGGTGATCACCCACGCTCAGCAGACCCTTGGTTTCGATATCAAGCACGGGGACCGGTCCCTTATGGTCGGGGACCGCTGGACTGATGTTGATGGTGCGTTGGAAACCGGCATGGACTGCCTAGGATGCGGTTGGGGCTATGCAGAGTCAGGAGAACTCGAGTCTCACGGCTGCTACCGGGTCATCGAAAGGGTCGATCAATTGTGCCAGGCTGTAGAGGATTACTTCCAGGACAACCTTCCAGGAAGCAATTGAAGAAATGACATCTTGCTCAAAATCTCTCTTGCGCTAACGTGCACACACACCTTGTAGACAAAAGACGTATGCAAGTCGGTATCAGCAAATATCCCGAAACGGAGTGTTCCACTATACCCATATGTAGAACTTGCAAGCCATAATCGAAGGAACAGATGCTTCAGCAGAAACAGCCGTGACATCATCACTAAGAGAACGTGCTAAGAAACTGACCTTGAGATGTCAAGTTTTATCGGTTGTCGCCGATGCGTCAATTGCAGACCATGTTGGTGCAGTTTTGGCTTTTGTCCTACATCAATCACTGATGATCAGGATCAGATTCGAGTTTTGCGATTGTCTACTGCCTAGCGTGCAGACAATCGCAAATTTCGGAGCAGGGACAGCAGCAACAGTGATGTCACAGTCAACAAGGCAATTCGTGATAGATCACCAATAAGCCGATAATGTACGTTATGTCAAATTACTTATTATTTTCTCTCCTCTCTCATCAGGTCAAGCGGCCCGCTGACGCCGCTCATGCTGATGCTCCAGACGCTGGCGCAGGCGCATGGCCGTCAGCTCGTCAATGGGCCGCTCAGGCAGACCCGGGGTCAGCTGTCCAGTAGTCAAATCTACATGATCGCAGGTCTGTAGCTCCAAATCCATCCGATGCCAGATAGCACCGATAGAGATGGCAAAAACGGCGCGGCCGGACTGCATCAATGTGAAGACCTGATCGGGGCTTGAACATTCGACGACCTGATCACCGTCGCAGACCACGGTAACATGCTCCAGCTGACTCACGGTCCTACGCTCAAGATAGGCCACAGTGCTCGTAGCATTGACCAAGTTGACACCGGCATCCAGGAGGCGCTTAAGGACGGCGAGGATGACCACATCCTTAAAAGAATAAAGTCTGCGGGAGCCTGATCCGTGCGAAGCCTTGATTGATGGTTCGACAATCCGCTTGCGGGCCCAATAGTCCAGTTGCCGATAGGTGATTCCAGCTACCTTTGCCGCGACAGTGCCCCGATACCCGCGGGTTAAGCCCTCAGCCTGCTCAGCTGAGAAGAGTTCCCCCTGCACCAGCGTCGGCACTTCTTCGGCCATGAGTCATATCCCCTATCAGCTCTTGGCGATGACAGCCCGATTATCGAAGTAGACCAGCCTGAATTTGCCGATCATGATTTCGTCGCCGTTGTGCAGGTCAGCCTGGTCCACACGTTCACGGTTTACATAGGTGCCGTTGAGACTGCCGGTATCCTCGACCCTGAAACCTTTATCGGTCCTCACGAATACCGCATGCGCCCTGGAGACAGTGGAATCATCCAACAGAATGTCCGCCTTCGGATCGCGGCCAACGCTGACCTGGTCTTCGTCCAGCAGATAACGCGACCCCGACACCGCTCCCCTGGTGGAAATCAACAAGGCTGTGCCCTCAGGCAACCGGGCCATGGTCTCCAGGTCGTCCTTGGTCAATGGACGGTCACCGTTGGAAGTGACTGGAATGTTCAGGGCCGGCATGCCGATGATGGTCGTCTCGCCCGCAGTTGGAATAGGATCTGTCATAGTTGCCTATTCTACAGGCTTTGCATACTGATAGTCCTGTACGCGTCGAACCTGGTCGATTCTGACACCATCGGACTGTTCCACCGACACGGACGCGTGGAATTGCACCTTGATCCGCGAACCCACTCCCCCGGCGATCTGAATGGCGTTCTGCAGGCTGTCCGGATCTCCGATGGCCTTGACGACATACGGGCTATGCAACTTGACGTGGTCGCACTGCAGGCCCTTGTGCGTATCCAGCAGATAAGTGCTGGTGACCACCCGAACATCGTTGAAGGATATGACCTCAGCACCGGCATTGCGCAACTCCTCAATCAAATTGAACATGGTCGAGGCATCCACACGATCACCATCTTCAGTGACTGTTATCACCACTCCCCTGCCTTCAGCTGGCAGCCTCCCAGACAGGATGCCGCTGCTCTGCTCGTTCTGCTGGGCGATGCGGGCAGCTTCCTTCTGCTTGTCAGCCGCGGACTTGATGGAGGTCAGCTGCTGGTTAAGTTGGCTCTTGCGCTCCTCCAGCTTATCGACCTGGTTGCTGGTTTCATCCAGCAGACGAACCAGCTCCTCTTCAGAAAGACTCTGGTAGGAGGACTGGTTATTGTGCACCTGAACTGCATATCCAAAGCCCAACAGAGCGCACATAAGAGCCACCAGGACGCTGGTGACCAGCCTGACCCGGGTAGCGTTGGCGTTGAGCGATCGCAGAGGCCGTCGACGAACCACTGGGAAAGCACCGGTCTGCGTATCATCGGCCGGTGCCTTGACCCGTCCAGGCCTTCTGGGAGGAATGCTCTTTGGCATCCGCTCATTGCGTTTTTTCCTGAGGGTGTGTCTCATATGTTCACCCCTTGAAGATAAAGCGTCGAATTGCAGAGACGTTGGAGAAGATGCGTATGCCCAGGACCACGATGACAGCCGTCGACAGCTGTGACCCCACGCCCAGCTGATTGCCCAGAAAGACCAGAAGAGTGGCCGTAATCACATTGGAGATGAAAGAGACCACAAAGACCCGATCCGAGAAGCTGCGCTCAAAATAAGAACGGAGCGCGCCCATCAATGCATCCAAGGCCGCCACCACCATGATGGGCAGATAAGGCTGCAGGACGATGGGAATGTCGGGCTTGAGGAAGATGCCCGCCACCACGCCTAGAATCAGGCCGAGAATTGCCGACATGTCAATGACTCCTTCCGGCATATGACAGATTGGGCAGACTAACGGCATTCAGGTTCAGATGCCGCTGTTTGACCACGTTGACAGTGATATTTGCCGTCTTCAGGTCGCGCAGACGGCCCTGCACATCGCTGCGAGCCATCAAATCAGCCAAGGCGCCCTGATCGCCGATGGCCTCGATTTTGTAGGGGGCCTCAATGGAGGCGGTCCCCACCAAAATGGTCTGACCAGCCGTACGCACTGATGTCTGTGTCCCTATTCTATTGCCGTTGATCGCAATTGCTTCAGCCCCTGCTGACCAGAGTTTGGCTAGAAACCACTGCAGATCCTGGTCGGTGATCAGTTTGATCTGATCAGCATTATCCCGAGCATCCTTGGAGGCAATGGGGTTGGCCAGCGTGATGACGATGCCCTGGCCCTGCACCTTGCTGGTAGCGTTGGTCAGGTCATCAGCGGTTTGCGTGCGGTTCTGCCCTTTACCGCCCTCCTGAGCTGATAGCGTGTCGATATTGCTGTTAAGGTCCGAGATCTGACCGTTGAGATCATCGGCGCGCTTGCTGACCGTCTCCACCTGAGATATCAGCTTTTCCCGCACCTTTTGACGCGGGTCCCGGTGCAGCACCTGAACCACTCCCGTACCGGCCAAGCCGACAAGCACGCATATGACAAAAACAAGAATTCGGTTGATCCAGACGCTCAGCGGCGATCTGCGCTCAGCGGGCAGCAGCCTGGCATCCTCGAACATGGGGTCCATGGGGCGGTTAGTCAAATCATCAATCAGTCTCAGGGACTCATCGGCCATGCGCCGGCGCATGGATTCCTGAGCTGGCTCCGAGCTCTCCTGATCCACATAGTGACGTGTTAAACCCGCGCTGGAATGCGAAAAAGCCGCCCGGCGGTGAATCAGGGCACGGTCGGGCGGCACGGGGAAGGATTCTGGAGTCATCTGAGGCTCAGTCATGATGTCGGTCCTGACGAAGCAGCCCGATGCCCTGCCGGGCGTAGATCAGCCCTGCTAGCCAATAGAGGCCCACCCCCCAGATGACAGCTGCAAGAGCCACTAGGTGGAAAACGCGGAAAAAAGTAGCAGTGCCGACATCCGCGAAAATCAGGGCAGGTATGGCCAGCATAAGCACGGCCGTCCCAGTCTTGCCCGCGAAGTGCACCGGCAGAGGACCATAATCGTGCTGGGCCAGCGCAAGAACCAGCAGACCCATGAGCACATCCCGCGCACCGACCAGAGCCAGAAGCCACCAGGGAAGTATGGAGGCGATGCTCAGAGCAAGGATGGAGCAGAGGATGAGGAGACGATCAGCAACCGGATCCAGGATCTGGCCCAGCTTGCTGACCTGATTGAACCTCCTGGCGATGATCCCGTCCACGCCATCTGACAGAGCCGAAATCAACATGACTACCAGGGAGATGATCAGATGACGATTAGCCACCAGATAGGCAATAAGAGGTATGGACAGGATACGAAGCAGGCTGATGAAATTCGGCACAGTGAGAATTACCGACCGCGGCTCAGGGCTATACCTGCTGCGTGAAATTCGATCGATCAGTGCCATTCGACTACATTCTAGAAGCTTGAAGGGCTGTTACAAGGATGGCGCGCGCACCGATCCCATAGAGGCGGTCCATGAGGTTGTTTACCTGATCCCTGGGAACCATGGCCCTGACGGCCGCCCACTGCTTGTCATGCAGGGAGGAGACTGTCGGAGACTCATAGCCAGGCGTGATACCCACAGCCATGGCAACGCGCTCAACAGGAATATCATAATCCATCAAAACATAGCGGCGGGCTGTCAGCACACCCTCCAGCCTTCGGGACATGACCGCCAGGCGCTCATCATCAGGATCCAGGTGTGGCGACCTGATGAGAATCCCTTCCGACCGCAGAATAGGATCGCCGAAGATGCGAAGTCCGGCGTTACGCAGAGTGGTGCCAGTGGAGACCACATCGGCGATCAGATCGGCCACCCCAAGCTGGACGGAGGACTCCACCGCCCCATCCAGGTGGATCAGTTCGGCCTTAAGTCCCTTGTCGGCCAGGTAGTCGCCAAGAAGTCGGTCGAAGGTTGTGGCGATCCGCTTGCCGTCCACATCCTGCAGACTGTTGATAGAACTGGACTCCGGAGCGGCAAACCTGAAAGTGGAGGCGCCGAATCCCAACTGTGTGACCTCGACTGCCCCGGTCCCAGAGTTCAGCAAGAGATCACGTCCGGTGATACCCAGATCAATGGTTCCTAGACCGACATAGACCGCTATATCGTTGGGCCTCAGATAAAAGAGCTGGATGTCGTTGTCGACATCATCGACCACCAGCTGTCGATCGTTGGAACGCAGACGATAGCCAGACTCTGACAGCAGCCTCCATGCTGGCTGGGACAACATGCCTTTATTGGGCACCGCGACCTTCAACACGGCAACCTCCTAATTGCGGAAGCGAATCTACAGCGGGATAGGGTTGGGGATCACAGGTACCTGTATACATCCTCCAAGGTGATGCCCCGATCGATCATCATGACCTGCACATGATACAGCAGCTGGCTCATTTCCTCAGCCGTACGCTCCTTGCCCTCATACTCAGCGGCAATCCAGGTCTCCCCGGCCTCTTCATTGATCTTCTTGCCGATGAAATGCGTGCCTTTGTCCAGCTCATCAACAGTCAAGGAACCTTCTGGACGCTCCTTGGCCTTTGTTGTAAGCTCCTCAAACAACCCATCGAAGGTCTTCATCTGGCTATCTCCATTCTTCCCATAAAAGCGGTCAGTCCTTGTAGCTTACTTGGGCAGCCTGCCTGATCTGGTCAATGGCCTTGGCCGGATCATCAGCGCCATAGACGGCAGAGCCTGCCACCAGGACATCAGCTCCGGCCCCAGCCACAATGGGAGCTGTAGCGGGGCTTACCCCGCCGTCCACCTGTATGCGGGTCCCAAGGCCGCGAGA
This sequence comes from Bifidobacterium asteroides, assembly GCF_003202695.1. Lineage (GTDB taxonomy): Bacteria > Actinomycetota > Actinomycetes > Actinomycetales > Bifidobacteriaceae > Bombiscardovia > Bombiscardovia asteroides_G. The sequence continues at coordinate 318,464 of NZ_QGLL01000006.1, read as the reverse complement.
AGTGATCTGGTCACGCAGGCGACGGGTCTTGGCCATCTGACTGTCTAGGAACTTCTGACCCCCGAAACCTGGCTCCACAGTCATGACCAGAATCATGTCAAACTCATCAAGAATATCGAAGATGGGCTCCACGGGCTCAGCCGGGCGAACGGCCAGGCAGGCCTTGACCCCCATATCATGCAACTGACGGGCCAGACGCACCGGAGCATGCACAGCCCCGGTGTGGAAGGTAACGGATGCAACACCCAGCTTGGCGAACTCAGGGGCCCAGCGGTCAGGGTCCTCGATCATCAGATGCACGTCCACCGGCAAATCGGTCACCTGGCAGATACGCTCCACCACGGGCTCACCAATCGTCAGGTTGGGAACAAAGTGGTGATCCATCACATCGACATGGACCATATCGGCATTGGCAATAGCCTTGAGATCCCGCTCCAAGTTAGCGAAATCGGCGGAAAGAATGCTGGGTGCTATCTGAATGCTCATGCAGATTATTCTATGTTGTACGGAAGACCGCCGGGGGCGGTTTGTGGCCCAATTGCACAAGTCCCGACTCTTGGGCAGCAGCCTCTGTCCTATTTGCTCTTGGTCAAGGACTCCTGACGATCCTCGAGCTCGGTGATGGTCCGAAGCTTTTCGGACAACAAAGAAGTGGGCTTGCCCTTGCGCGCTATGAGCACAAAGGCCGCAGCAGCCAGGATGAAAACGATCATGGAAACCCAAACGTTAACCCTGACTCCCAGGAATTCATGGGCGAAGTCGATGCGCAGGGCCTCGATCCATGTGCGCCCCAGGGTGTACCACATCACATACAAGGCGAAGAGAGATCCGGCCTTGAGGACGTTCGCCATCTTGCGGCCGATCCAGACCAGGAGCGCCGCACCAATAAGATTCCAAATCATCTCATACAGAAATGTGGGCTGGAAGAGGGTTCCAGTCGGACAGGTGGCCCCGTCATAGCACTGCTCGCTGCTGCCAATAGCGGAACCAGCTGCATCGATCTTCAGTCCCCAGGGCAGTGTGGTGGGAGCACCGTAGAGTTCCTGGTTGAACCAGTTGCCCAGCCGACCGATGGCCTGGGCAACCAGAAGGGCTGGAGCCACGCTGTCAGCCAGAAGGGCGGTCGGATAATTCTTGTGACGGCACCAAGCCCAGGCCGCCAGGGCTCCCAGGAGGACTGCACCCCAGATGCCCAGACCGCCACGCCAGATGCGAAGAATGTCGGCCGGATTGCCACCAGCCCCAAAGTAGCGTTCCGGGGTGGTGATGACATGGTAGAGCCGTGCGCCAATGATGCCAGCCGGCACCGCGCAGATGGCGATGTCAAGAATCTGGTCAGTCCGGCCACCCTTCTTCTTCCAGCGTCTGGCCGTGATCCAGGCAGCCACGATAATGGCCAGGAGCATAGTCAGGGCATAGAACCTGATGGTGACAAGCCCTAGGTGAAAGCTGGATATTCCCGGCGATGGAATGTAGGCAAGCGTCATAAGGCCTACATTCTAGCCCTTGGACTTTACAGCCCCTCTCACTTTCCGGGATGGGATATACCCCAACGCAGATCTGAGCAAACCTCAGCCAGGTCCGCCAGTGCCCTTTTGCGGTCCTTTTGCGACTTGCCATGGTCGTCCAGAAAGCAGTGAACCAAGGCCGAGCCGACGATCACCCCGTCTGCGTAGGCGCCGACCTGAGAGGCCTGCTGGGCAGTCGAAACTCCGATGCCCACGCAAACATAAGGAGCGCCAGCCTGCCTGACCCTTGCAACCAGATCCTTGGCCGAGTCGGACATGCTGACCTGTTCGCCGGTCACGCCCATCCTTGAGGCCGCGTAGACGAATCCTCTGGCAGCTCGGGATGTGAGCTGCAGACGTGCATCCGTGGAATCCGGCGAGACCAGATAGACTCGGTCAAGGCCATACCGGTCCGACTGTTCTATCCATTCCCCGGATTCGTCCACTATCAGATCAGGAGTGACAAGTCCAGACCCCCCTGCCTGGGCCATGCGCTCGGCAAAATCCGCTACACCGTGATGCATGATCAGGTTCCAGTAGCTCATGACCAGGGCCCTTGCGCCGTCCGCCTGAACTTGCTGGACTGCGTCGAAGACGCCTTCGACTTTGACGCCATTGTCGATGGCGCACTTGCTGGCCGCCTGGATGACTGGACCATCCATGACCGGATCGCTGTAGGGCAGTCCTATCTCGACGATATCGACACCGCTGTGCACCATGACCCGCATAGCCTCCAGAGATGTGGGCACATCAGGGAATCCATAGGGGAAATATCCGATGAAGGCTGGCCTGCCCTGCCGACGAAGAGTTTGCAGCGTGGTCGCCACCGGGCTGGATGCTCGGCTGAATCCCTTAGGCTGGTTTGGGACTTCTTGACGTACATGGCCGACCATCATCGGGCCTCCTCATCCGCTTGACCGTTCTGGCCATGTCCGCCCTGAGCCTCTAGAGCGCTGGCCTCCTGCTCGGACAGGTAGCCGAACCACCTGCCTGCTGTGGCTACATCCTTATCGCCTCTGCCCGAGACATTGATCAGAATGACGGGATTGTCGATTCCTCTGGACAAAAGGTCAGCGGCCGCCTTGCTGGCACCGGCTAAGGCATGCGAGGACTCCAGAGCAGGAATGATGCCTTCGGTTCGGCAGAGATCGCTGAAAGCCTGCATAGCCTCCTTATCAGTTGCATAGTCGTACTTGACCCGGCCCATGTCGTGCAGCCAGGCATGCTCTGGACCAACCGATGCGTAATCAAGGCCGGCGGAGATTGAATAGGTGTCCATGGTCTGGCCCTGACCGTCCTCCAAAAGATAGGACCTGGTTCCCTGGAAGACGCCGACCTGGCCTGTGCCGGGCGACAGACGGATGGCATGCTTGCCCGACCTGGGCCCGTTTCCGCCGGCTTCGTAAGCGTAAAGGAAAACCCGCGGATCATCCAGAAAAGTGTTCATGATGCCGATGGCGTTGGAGCCTCCGCCGACGCAGGCCACAACCCCGTCAGGGTGGTCGATGCCGTATGTGGAAAGCTGAGCGGAGGCCTCTTCGCCGATGACCTTCTGAAAGTCCCTGACGATGGTCGGGAAGGGATGAGGGCCGGCAACCGTGCCCAAGAGATAGTGGGTGGACTTCACGTTGGTCACCCAGTCGCGCAGGGCCTCGTTGATAGCATCTTTGAGAATCCTGGTTCCGGTAGTTACCTCGACGACTTCAGCTCCCAGCATTTTCATTCTGGCCACGTTTAGGGCCTGCCTACGGGCATCGACCTCTCCCATGTAGATACGGCACTTGAAGCCCAGGAGGGCGCAGACCGTGGCCGTGGCCACGCCATGCTGCCCGGCCCCGGTCTCTGCTATGACGCGGCTCTTGCCCATGCGTTTGACCAAAAGCCCTTGGCCCAGGGCGTTGTTGATCTTGTGGGCGCCCGTATGGTTCAGGTCCTCCCTCTTCAGAAATACCCTGACCTGACCGCCAACCCGATCGCTGATCAGTTTGGCGAACCGAGGAGCCGGCGTCAAGGCCGAGGGGCGCCCAACATACACGCGGTTGAGCCTATTCAGCTCCTCACGGAAGGCCGGATCAGCCTTGGCTTCCTTATAGACGCGCTCCAGCTCGTCAAGGGCGCCGACCAGGGCCTCAGGCACGAAGCGTCCGCCGTAGGGTCCAAAATAGGGACCGTCATGGGTCGAGAGGGGCCTGGCCTCGGCGGCCTTAAATCGGTGACCGGCCTGAACCAGCAAGCGAACTGTCCCTTCCTGATCCTGGGAGGTGACCAGGCCTTCTCCTACTAGAACAGCATCAGCACCCGCCTGGGCATATTGCTCCAGCTCGACTGTGCCGAACACCCCCGACTCGGCGACCTTGACCACGTCCTTGGGCAGTTTGGAGGCGAGCCGGGCATACTGGCCAACGTCAACACTCAGATCCTTCAGATTGCGAGCGTTGATGCCGACGACCTGGGCGCCAGCCGCTATGGCGCGCTCGATCTCCTGCTGATCATGCGTCTCAACAAGAGCAGTCATACCCAGGCTCCCGGCAAGCTCAAGCAAATGTCTGAGTAGGGCGTCATCCAGAGCTGCCACGATCAGCAGGATCATATCAGCACCGCTGGCCCTGGATTCCCAGACCTGGTAGTCGGAAACGATGAAGTTCTTGTTGAGCACGGGAATTCCCACGGCCTGTCTGACCTGTTGCAGATCATCCAAAAATCCCAGGAAACGCCTGCCCTCGGTAAGAACCGATATGGCCGAAGCACCCCCGTTGGCATACCGTCGGGCCAGGACGGCGGGATTTCTGATATCGGCAAGGTACCCCTTGGAGGGCGAAGCGCGCTTGATCTCCGCAATGACCGGAATGCCGGCGCTTTCCCTGAGCAGCCTGGCGGCATCCAGAGGTTTGCGCCTCATGTTCCCGACCTGTTTCTTGAGTTCTTCCAGGGATACCTCCTGCGCACGGTTCCGCGCATCCTCCGCAGCGCCCGCCACAAGTTCATCCAAGATGGTCCTAGAGCCTTTCCGGCCGGCTTCCTGTGTGTTCCCTGTCTCGGTCTTAACGTCTTTCTGCACTGGATTGCCCTTCCTTGTTCTGCATTTGCATCTGTGCGCGATTGCCCTGCACCGCAGACAGGGGGCCTCCGGCTTCAAAACACGATCTGTGTCCTGTGTGGCAGGCCGCACCCACCTGGTCGACTTCGACTAGGAGCGCGTCTCCGTCGCAGTCAATACTGACCCCCTTGACGTATTGGACATGCCCGGAGGTGTCGCCTTTGCGCCAGTATTCCTGCCTGGAGCGGGACCAGAAAGTCACCCTTCCCGTGGTCAAGGTCCGTCTGAGGGCTTCTTCGTCCATGTACCCGACCATGAGCACTTGACGGCTGTCGTACTGCTGTACAACAGCGGCCACAAGCCCTTGATCGTTCTTCTTGAGTCGTGCCGCTATACTCGGATCCAGACGTTCTTTCTGATTATTCGAAGACTGTGACATTGGTCCCCGCCCTCCTCGTTTCAGTTAATTTGTCCGACATGTCCTAGTCGGTTGCACTTTTATGGTATAAGCATGGTTTTCAGATAGCTGCTCGCATAGCCTGCAGATGCCGTTGCACCAGGTGGTGCAGAAATTATTTGCCAGACAGGTTCAGGCCTGCCATCGAACCGGATATCCGGCCGCATGGAGCGCCTGCTTGACGTCATTGATGGACAATTGGCCAAAGTGGAAGACGGAAGCCGCCAGAACCGCATCGGCTCCGGCCTTGATGGCGGGAGGAAAATCAGCAGCCTTGCCTGCTCCTCCGCTGGCGATGAGGGGGAGAGATACAGCCTTGCGCACGTCGGCGATCATCTCCAGGTCGAATCCCTGACGTGTGCCGTCCGCATCCATGGAATTGAGCAGGATCTCACCGGCTCCGAGCTCCTGGGCCTGCCTGACCCAGTCGATGGCATCGATGCCGGTGGAACGGTGGCCACCCATAGTGGTCACTTCATATCCCGAGATGATTCCCTGTGCATCGGAACGGCGGGCATCGACCGAAAGCACCAGGACCTGACGACCGAAACGCTGGGCAATGTCGCCAATGACCTGTGGGTTGGCAATGGCAGCTGTGTTGATGCCGACCTTGTCCGCTCCCGACCTCAGAAGCGTATCCACATCCTGCGGGGTGCGTACGCCTCCACCGACGGTCAGCGGGATGAAGATCTGATCGGCAGTGTTCTGGACAAGGTCCACCATTGTGGCTCGTCCGCTGCCCGAAGCAGTCACATCCAAAAAGGTCAGTTCGTCGGCGCCCTGTTGGTAGTATGCGGAAGCCAGTTCAACAGGGTCACCAGCATCGCGCAGATTCTTGAAGTGGACGCCTTTGACCACACGACCCTGGTCGACATCAAGGCAGGGAATGACACGAACCGCTACCGCCATGCGACCTGCCCTCCCGCCTAAACCAATTTGTTTGAGTCACGACCTTAGCTTCTCTATGCCCCTAAGGGTAAGGCATGTCCACATTGCAGAACGCTGAATCAGGCCTGGAGCTTGACGGCCTTGGCTGCCAGCTGTCCGCAGGCGCCGTCGATGTCGGATCCGCGGGTGTCCCTCATGGTTGCAGCAATGCCCGCCTTGTGGAGGATGTCCAGGAAGCGCTGCTCATCTTCGGGCTTGGAGGCCGTCCACCGTGAGCCCTCAATCGGATTCAGGGGTATGGGGTTGACGTGCGCCCAGTCGTCCCCGTAGTGGTTAAGGCGCTTGGCTAGAAGGCGGGCATGCTCGGCCTGGTCGTTGATGCCGCGCATCAGGGCGTACTCGATGCTGACCCGTCTGCCGCTGACACGATAGTATTCGTGAGCAGCATCCAGGACCTGAGTGGTATTGAAACGCCGGTTCATGGGGACTAATTCGTCGCGCAGCCTGTCACTGGGAGCATGAAGGGAGACGGCCAGACGGACCGGTATCCCCTCTCGAGTCAGCTTGCGGATGCCGGGCACGACGCCGACCGTGGAAACGGTGATGTTCCTGGCCGAGATGCCGAATCCCTTAGGTGGCAGTGCGCTGATCTGCCTGACTGCGGAAAGCACAGCCCGATAGTTGCCCATGGGCTCACCCATTCCCATGAAGACGATGTTGCTCAGGCGCCCCGGACCTCCGGCAACCTGTCCGGACCGCATCATGCTGGATGCGGCCCTGACCTGTTCCAGAATCTCACCGGTTGACATGTTCCGAGTCAATCCAAGCTGACCTGTGGCGCAGAAGGGGCAGCCCATGCCGCAGCCGACCTGGCTGGAGATGCAGAGGGTGGCCCTGGAGGGATAGCGCATGAGCACGGACTCAATCCTGGACCCATCGAAGAGCTCCCAGAGGGTCTTGATCGTCGTTCCTTGATCCGCCTTCTGGACAGTGACCGGGGTAATCAGCTCTGGAAAGAAGCAACGCGCGGCCTCTTGACGGCTGGACGCAGGAAGATCCGTGAAGTCGTGCGGATTGATGGACAGATGGCTGAAATAGTGGTTGGCCAGCTGCGAGACCCGGAATTTCGGCAGGTTCAGTTGAGCGCAGACCTCCTGACGCTCCCGCTGGTCCATATCCGTAAAGTGACGCGGCGGCTTGCCTCGACGCGCGTGGTCGGCCGCAAGCACGTCCCTGAAGGCACCATCCTTGCCTCCGGGAGTGATGCCGGTTTCAGGCTCGGCATCAGCCATGTCGACATCTGTCATACCTTTACCTCATCCTGTATCAGTCATCCGACGGCCCCTCTGAGCATAGACCATCAATTCCGGTCACAGACCAGTGACCAAAAGAACCAGTGTGATGAAGGGTGCAGACATGAGGATGGAATCCACCCTATCCAGCACCCCGCCATGGCCCTTGAGCAGGTGGCCCATGTCCTTGATCCCAAGGTCGCGCTTGATCAAGGAGGCGCTCAGATCACCCAGAGTGCCTGTGGCTCCGACCATGATGCCCATGAGCAGGGCGACCCACCAGATTCGTCCCCAATCCGCCATGGGATAGGCGGCTGCGAAAATGACCAGGGCGCCAACCAGGCAGCAGAGCATGGAGCCTGCCAGTCCCTCCATGGACTTGCCGGGCGAGATGCGGGGCGAAATCTTGTGCTTGCCGAAGAGCGAGCCGAAGAGAAGACCGCCGATGTCGCTTAAGGCGGGCAGGAAAATCACCATGAAAGCATGTGCGGCAGGATGCCCGCCGAAAGTGGTGGGCAGGGTTATCAGACAGGCAAGAAACGTGATATAGACAACGGTCAGAAGGGTGACGCCCACATTGGCCAGGCTGCTTGACCGGCTCTCCCCCTTGGCGACACCATAGGAGGCATCGGCCATGGTCTGTGCATCCTTGACCGACAGCTTGGCATTGACCGCCTTGACCAGACGACCACCCAGGCGATGGCTGCGGGTGGCCGCAAGAGCTCCAACCACGGCAGTGGCCAGAACACCGGCAGTCATGACCGCTACATGATCCGACGCATAGAAAGAGGCCAGCATGGTGGCCGCCGAGCAGATCCATAGTTCAACTACCGGTATATGCAGACCCGCAGTGGCGAAGTCCACCCTGAGCTCCCAGAGACCCAAGGTCATGAAAATCACGATCAGATAGATGAATGCGTCGATGCGTACCAGTATGCAGGCCAGGATGATGACCACCAGAAGCGCGCCAGTGGCCACCGCCTGCGGCATATTTCGCCCGGTTCGCTTGTTCAGGTTTGCGACGGCATCCTGGCCTGCCTTCTCGGCGGAGCTTTCCTTAGTACTCATGAACAGTGGATCCTCCCCCAAGCAGATCAGACCTCGAGGATCTCCTTCTCCTTGGCATCCAGGAGCTGGTCGATCATGTCGTTCTTTTGCTTGGTGACGGTCTCCAGCTCCTTCTGCAGCCGGTTGCCCTCGTCCTCGCCCAAGTCGCCATCCTTGACCTTGGCCTCCAGCTCCTCCTTGGCCTTGCGCCGGATGTTGCGGACAGCCACCTTGCCCTCCTCGGCCTTATTCTTGGCCAGCTTGACGTAGTCCCGACGGCGCTCCTCGGTCAGCTCGGGCATGGTGACCCTGATGACATTGCCGTCACGGCTGGGGTTGACGCCCAAGTCGGAGTCACGGATGGCCTTCTCGACTGCACCTGCCTGTGAGGGGTCGAAGGGGGTAACGGCCAGCGTACGAGGTTCCGGGACACCAATGGAGGCCAGCGACTTGATAGGGGTAGGAGTGCCGTAATACTCCACCATGATGTCGTTGAGGAAGGAGGGGTTGGCGCGCCCGGTTCTGATTCCCGAGAAGTTCTCCTTGGTCGCCTCGATGCTCTTGTCCATCTGCCTTCCGGCCTGATCCACCACTGTGGTCATGATCTGCTCCTTGCTGTAAGAACCATCCGCCTGTGCGCGCAGGGTCCGTCATCTTATACTCTACGGTCATGGGGACACGGGGCCAAGCGGCGCGGGACGTGCCCGCAGCCAGTCAGAGGGTACGATCAGGACCCCCGTGGACCAGTGTGCCAAGCCGCTGGCCCTCAAGCGCTCCAGTCACGTTGCCTTCACCCTCCAGTCCGAAGACGCGAATGGGCATGTCGTTGTCCCGGGCCATGGACAGAGCTGCCGCGTCCATAACCGCCAAATTGTCTACCAGGGCCCGCTGGTAGCTTAGATTGGTGAACATGCGCGCAGAAGCCTGCTTGTGTGGATCAGCCGTATACACGCCATCCACCCCGTTCTTGCCCATGACGACTTCGACGCAGTGGATCTCCAAGGCCCGTTGGATGGATACTGTGTCTGTAGAGAAGTAGGGCATGCCGGATCCGGCACCGAAAATAACCACGCGCCCTTTCTCCAAGTGACGAATGGCCTTAAGCGGGATGTAGGGCTCGGCCACCTGGCCCATGGTGATGGCTGTCTGCACTCTGGTAGCCTGTCCGGCCTGCTCCAGGAAGTCCTGCAGGGCCAGGCAGTTCATGACCGTGCCCAGCATGCCCATGTAGTCGCCGCGCGAGCGTTCGATTCCGGCCTGGCTGAGTTCGGCTCCACGGAAGAAGTTACCGCCGCCCACCACAATGGCCACCTGGACACCGGTGTGCACCGCCTGAACGATCTCCCTGGCCACGCGCTTGACCACCTGCACGTCAATGCCGACCTCGCCTCCACCGAAGGCTTCTCCGGAGAGCTTGAGCAGCACACGACGAGGCGATGCTGAGTTTTGCGCTGAATCGGATCCGGTCATAAAAGCCCTTTCTCCAGACAATGACAGGCGGAATACGCCGTTCATAGCGTAGCCGGATTGGCCGACAACTTCGCCTGACATCGGTCCTAGAACATAAGAAGGGGAGCGGCCATAACAACCGCTCCCCTCCCCCGGATGCCGGTCGCCCGCTGATCCAATCAGTCAGGATCAGGCGAGGCTGCCAAAGGCACTGCAGAGATGGCTATTACTCCTCATCGCCCTTGCCGACCTCGAGACGAGCAAAGGCCAAAGCCTTGCCGCCTACCTGCTTGAAGAGGTCGCCGACGGTCTTGGAAGTGTCCTTGACATACTGCTGCTCCAACAGTACTGACTCCTTGAAGAAAGCGTTCAGACGCCCCTCGACGATCTTGGGAATGATCTTCTCAGGTTTGCCCTCGGCCTGAGATTTCTCGGTGGCCACGCGACGCTCGGACTCCACCACGTCAGCGGGCACATCCTCGCGGCTGAGCCACTTAGGGCTCATGGCGGAGATCTGCAAAGCCACCTCATGAGCGACCTGGGCGCCAGCCTCATCAGTGGCGATCATGGCCACGATGGAGGGAGGCATTTCCACGGACTTGCGGTGGGCGTAGATCTCCACGCGTGGACCCTCAACCCGGGCCACCTGACCGACCTTGACGTGCTCGTGGAAGAGCGCGCCGGCTTCCTCCACGGTCTCCTTAACGGTGCCTGACTTGGACGGAGCGGCGTCGACCTGCTCGGCGTTGGAGGCATCAGCCTTAGCCACGTCACCGATGACCTCCTGTCCGAAATCGACGAATTGGGGCGTCTTGGCCACGAAGTCTGTCTCGGAATTGAGCTCGACGGCGTAGCCGATCTGACCCTGACCGCCCTCTACGACGGTGGAAGCGATCAGGCCCTCCTGAGCCTTACGGCCCTCACGGGCGCCTGCGGCCTGGATGCCGGTGGCGCGGATGATCTCCTTGGCGCGAGCCATGTCGCCCTCGGCCTCAGTCAGTGCCTTCTTGACGTCCATCATGCCGGCGCCGGTCTGGTCGCGCAGCTCCTTGATCAGTGCAGCGGTGATTTTTGCCATGAAACTCTCCTATCTGGTCTCTCCGGACTGTTGGCCCGAAAAGATTCCTGGATGCATCTATCTAGGCGCCAGATTTCAGGCGGCCTGGTCCGCAGCGGGAGTCTCCTGCTGCTGTTCTTCGGTCTCCTGGGTCTGTTCCTGCGGCTGTCCGTCCTTATTCTCCAGCAGGTTCTTCTCCCACTCGGCCATGGGCTGGTCGGAGGCCTCCTCGGTCTTGGCGGCCTTGCCAGAGCGCTCCAACAGACCATCAGCCACGGCATCGGCCATCAGCCGAGTCAGCAGCTCTACACCGCGAATGGCATCGTCGTTGGCAGGAATGGGGTAGGTGACGAGCTCAGGATCCGTGTTGGTGTCCACCAGAGCCACGACCGGGATACCCAGCTTGTTGGCCTCGGAGACAGCCAAGGCCTCCTTGTTGATATCGACTACGAACAGAGCCGAGGGGGTGCGGTTCATGTTGCGGATGCCGCCCAGCTGACGCTCCAGCTTGTCCTTCTCCCGCCTCAGGAGCAGCAGCTCCTTCTTGGTCAGCCCCGAGCCGTGTACATCGTCGAAGTCCATCTCCTCCAGCTCCTTCAAGCGGCCTACCCGCTTGGTCACAGTCTGGAAGTTGGTCAGCATGCCGCCCAGCCAGCGCTCGGAGACGTAGGGCATGTTCACGCGAGTGGCCTGAGCCTTGATGGCCTCCTGGGCCTGCTTCTTTGTCCCCACGAAGAGCACAGTGCCGTTGTGAGCCACGGTCTGCTTGATGAAGTCATAGGCCTGGTCGATCAGACCGAGCGACTTGAAGAGGTTGATGATGTGAATGCCATTGCGCTCCATCAGGATGTACTGCTTCATCTTGGGATTCCAACGACGGGTCTGATGTCCGAAGTGGACGCCGGCCTTCAGCATTTCGCTCATGGTGATCTGTGCCATGTCCGTACCTTTCATTGTCGGTTATTGCCTGGCCATGTGCACCTGCGTGCAACTCCGGGGAGCCGACCGACACAGGACGTCGCGGACATGGCGCGAATTTGCGGCGTGCGTTTGTGAATACTCTTAGTGCGCCTGCCCACCCGTGACAGCAGACCTGCGCAATGACACGCCAAGTAGTTACAATACCCGAGACCAATGACCTCGGGCATTGTAATTCGCTCTCTGCCTACCTGGCTGATCTCAGCTGCTGCATAGCCATGCGGCGGACATCGCTCTCCAGCCGATCCACATAGACATGGCCGTCCAGGTGATCGCACTCGTGCTGGATCATCCGCCCCATGATGCCGTGACCTTCAAGAGTCACCGTCTTGCCGTCCAGGTCAATGCCGTGGGCTCTGGCGTAATCGGCCCGCCTGGTCGGATACCAAAGGTTGGGCAGGGACAGACATCCCTCCTCGCCATACTGCTCGCCGGAGGTCTTGTCGATGACCGGATTGATGATGTAGCCTACCTTGCCGCCGATGTTGTATGAAAAGACACGCAGGCCCACGCCGATTTGATTGGCCGACAAGCCGGCCCTGCCCGGGTCGTCAACAGTGTCCACCAGGTCATGCACCAGTCTGCGCACAGCCGGTGTGATGCTGGTCACTGGATCGCAGGGGGTGCGCAAAACCGGATCGGGAACCACTCTGATCGTACGAATCGCCACTACCTACTCCTCGTCATTCCGGCCGTCGCGGCCGTCCTTCTCGTTCTCTGACGCAACTTCCTCTTGGCGGCCATCACGCTTGCGCCCGGTCATGCTGGCTAGGGAATCGCTCATAGTGGTCCGTGCCCTGCTCACAAGGTCACTCTCCTTGGCAGCCGGCTTGGCTGGCGTCCTGGGCGCATAGAGGACCTTGTCCACAAGTTCTGCATACTGACGGAGCACCTCGGGGCGCACTACCTTGAGGCTGGGAGTCAGAGTGCCGTCCTCCTGACTGAAGTCCTTGTCCAGTACCAGGAACTTGCGCACCGACTCGGCTCGCGAGACGTTGCAGTTGGCCTTGTCCACATACTGCTGGATAAAGGCGTGGATGGCCTCGTTATGGCTGGCCTGCTCCATGCTCATGTCAGGGTCCAGACCCTGGGTGGTCAGCCAGGACTTCAGCATACCGGCATCCAGGGTGACCAAGGCGCCCACGAAGGGCCTGCCGTCACCCACGACCACGGCCTGGGAGACTATCGGACAGGTGCTGATGACGTCCTCCAAAGGCGCCGGGCTCACGTTCTTGCCGCCTGCGGTAATGATGACGTCCTTCTTGCGACCGGTGATAAAGACGAAGCCTTGGTCGTCGATCTGGGCCAGGTCGCCAGTATGTAGCCAGCCGTCCTTATCGAGAACGGTGGAATCCAGCTCAGGCCGGTGGTAATAGCCCATGAAGACGCTGGGACCCTTGACCATGAGCTCATCGTCGTCACTTAGCCTGACCGTGATGCCCGAACCAGGGCGGCCGACCGACCCAACCTCATTGGCATCCTCGAAGTTGACGATACAGGGGGCTGCAGTCTCGGTCATCCCATATCCCTGAATGAAAGTGATCCCGTCGATCCCGTTGAAGAAGTGGGCCAGATCGGCGTTCATAGGCGCGCCGCCACAAGCCAGGTAGCTCAAGTTGGAGCCCAAGGCGGACTCGATTGTGTTGCCGACGGTCTTGGTGTAGAAAGCATGGGCCAGGCGATTCAGAGGCGAATGGCCGCACCCCGCCTGCTCGTCCTTGGACCACTTGATAAAGTGCCTGGTGGCCTTGGCGAAGACCTTGCCGGCCATACCTGTGCCGGCCTTTTGCGAGGCGGCGTTATAGACCTTTTCGAAGACTCGGGGCACGCCCAGCAGATAGGTGGGCCGGAAGGTGCGCAGGTCAGTCAGCAGGTGCTTGGCGTTGGAGACATATCCCACCACACCCTGGGCGCCGATGGCCACGTACTGGATATAACGGGCGAAGCAGTGAGCAAGAGGCAGGAAGAGCATCAGGCGCGAGGGCGCTGCCAGCATGTGATAGAGCACATCCCAGCCCACGAAGACGATGTGGACAAAGTTCCGGTTGGAGAGCATGGCGCCCTTAGGCTCCCCGGTGGAGCCCGAAGTGTAGACGATGGTGGCCAGATCGTCGGCCTTGACCTGTGCGATGGCTTGATCCAGGCGCTCGTCGTCGATCCCTTGGCCGAATTCGCTGACTGCGTTCAGTCCACCAGCCTCGAAATTGAAGACGTACTTGAGTTTGGGTGAGGAACCGCGAACCTGCTCCAGGATCTGCGCATGCTCCGAGTCGCCCGCAAAGGCCAGAACGCAGTCCACGTCCTGAACAATTTTCTGGGCCTGATTGGGAGAGTCGGTCTCGTAGATGGGCACCGAGACCGCTCCAATGGCAGCGCATGCGAAGTCCGTGACCCCCCAGTCGTAACTGGTGGAAGCGTAGATGACCACGGTGCTGCCCTTTTCCACGCCTAGTGCCATCATGCCCTTAGCCACAGCACGGACCCGTGCGGACATCTGCCCGGCCTTGACATCGTGCCAGTTCCTGGTCATGGGATCCTGCCACTGGGCAACCAGCTCCTCGGGGTCACGGGCGACGCGCTTTTCCAGGAGCGAATAGATAGTGTCCTTGTCCGTCGTCGGGTGCTGAAGCTCGACGGTATATTCACGCAACATACCCACCATCATATGGGTTACCCCGCCAAAGCCGCCTCTTAGCCCATGTCGAAGCGTACGCAGACCCAGCGCGAACCGCTTCTGGCAACGATCAGGTTGGTCAGCACTGTACGCTCGCCGACCAGGAATCCGATGGTGGTTTCGTACCGGTCAGTGTCCACGCGATAGATCTCGACCAATGTAGGAATCAGTGGCAGGTAGGTCATGCCAGCATGATCCGCAGTCCGGACCATGCCCAGGTGCTGATCCTGCAGAAGCCGGGCCAGAAGGGACAATCGCTCCATGCAGACGCGGTTGAGCACACGATCCAGGCTCTTCATAGGCAAACGGCCCCGCAGCACATCAAAGACCCTGGACGCCAGTGCACACAGGTTTACGAGAATACGCTTAAGGTCCTCCGGCAGATCCTCATTCCCAACAGCGTCTCCCGGCCGGACGAAGTTGACGGTTCGCACTGTCAGTTTGATGTCGCCAAGTCCCAGAGGCACCTGTGTGCAAGTGGACGGCCACCAACCGCCATACTCCTGTTCTGTCATATCCTCGATTGCTTGATCACGATCCCAGGCCGGTGCCAGATCCATGTACTCCGTCATGCTTCTCCCTCGCACGTCGATGTGCTTGTCTCCCCCACTCCATGCCGACGAGGTGCATTGCGCAACCGATGCAACGACAGCAATTACGTCCAGAGTAGGAATGAGCAGAAGGATTGTAAAGGCCGGTTCAGGAATGTGGTCAACCTGAACCGGCCTCTGTACGGATTGTGGATAAATAGACGATAAATATCCTGTTTTCTGCTCAGCAGCGGATGGCAGGTGTCACTGCCACACGGCACTTCTGGAAGTTCTTGACATCCACATAGCCGGTGGATGCCATGGCCCGTCGCAAGGCCCCAATCAGATTCAGGCTCCCGTCCGTGCGATCGCTAGGTCCGAAAAGTATGCGCTCCAGGCTCCCCACCTTGCCGACCTGCACCCTGCGACCACGCGGCAGCTCAGGATGGTGGGCCTCGGCCCCCCAATGCATGCCTTGGCCGGGAGCCTCAGTGGCCTTGGCTAGGGGCGTGCCCAGCATGACCGCATCGGCCCCCATGGCCAAAGCCTTGACAAAGGACCCCGAGGTGCCGGTCTCCCCGTCGGCGATGACCTGAACGTAACGTCCGCCTGACTCATCCAAGTAGTCGCGACGCGCTTCAGCCACATCCGAGATGGCCGTGGCCATAGGGGCCTGAATTCCGATGGTGGCGGAGTCAGTCGAGGAGGCTCCCCCACCGAACCCGACCAGGACTCCAGCGGCACCCGTGCGCATCAGATGCAAGGCGGCCTGGTAGGTGGCGGCCCCGCCGACGATGACCGGAACGTCCAGGTCGTAAATGAACTTCTTCAAATCCAAAGGCTCATGGCTGGTTGAGACATGCTCAGCCGAGACCGCCGTTCCACGGATTACGAAGAGATCTACGCCGGCATCGACCACCGTGGCATAGAACTCTTGGGTGCGCTGAGGCGATAGAGCTCCAGCAACCGTGACTCCGGCCTTGCGAATCTCCTGCAGACGGCGGGTAATCAGCTCTGCCTTTACCGGCTCCCGGTAGGCCTCCTGAATGACCTCGGTCGCCTGCTCCGGCGAGGCATTGGCTATCCGGTCCAGCTGTGGACACGGATCCTCATATCGGGTCCACAGTCCCTCCAGGTCAAGCACGCCCAATCCGCCCAACCGTCCCAAAGCGATGGCCGTCTGCGGACTGGTGACCGAATCCATGGGCGCCGCCAGCAATGGCAGATTGAACTCGTAGGCATCCACCTGCCAGGCCGTGGAGACATCCTGGGGATCTCTGGTCCTCCTGGATGGGAGGATGGAGACATCGTCGAGCGTATAGGCCACCGTGGCCTTCTTGCCGAGACCGATTTCGATTTCCTGTGTCATGTCTGTCAGCCTAGCCCCTCATGATGACGCTCCGACGTGCTACGAACGGGTTACGGGCAGGGGGAACAGAGAGTAACAAACTTGGGATAAAACGGTTGGCGAGCGTAACTGCGGCATCGGGAACAGGATTCGTCCCCGATCCGCCGACCGATAGGAGGCCGTCATGGAGAAGATCGCCGTAAAGGGACGCATCGTCGAACTCGACGGTGATGAGATGACCAGGATCATCTGGAAAATGATCAAGGAACGACTGATTCTGCCCTATTTGGACCTTGACCTGGACTATTACGACCTGGGCATCCGCAACAGGGATGCCACCGACGACAAGGTCACCGTGCAGGCGGCTCAGGCCATTCAGCGCGAGCATGTAGGCATCAAGTGTGCCACCATAACCCCGGACGAGGCCCGTGTAAAGGAATTCGGTCTCAAGCGCATGTGGAAGTCGCCCAACGGCACCATCCGCAACATTCTTGGAGGGACCATATTCCGCGAGCCCATCGTCATCGACAACATCCCCCGGCTGGTGCCCGGATGGACCAAACCCATCGTGGTGGCTCGTCATGCCTTCGGCGACCAATACCAGGCCACTGATTTCACTGTTCCAGAGCCTGGAAAGCTCAGCGTCGTGTTCACTCCTGATGACGGAGGCGTTCCTGTGACCCGACAGGTGACCACCTATCCTGGCCCAGGCGTGGCCCAGGTGCAGTTCAACTTGGACGACTCCATCCGCGACTTCGCGCGCTCCTGCTTCAACTATGCCCTGCAGAGGCACTATCCGGTTTATCTGAGCACCAAAAACACCATCCTTAAGGCCTACGACGGCCGGTTCAAGGATATTTTCGCCCAGGTTTACGAGCAGGAGTACCGGAGTCGGTTCGAGGAACAGGGGCTGACCTACCAGCATCGGCTGATTGACGATATGGTGGCCTCTTCGCTCAAGTGGGAGGGCGGCTATATCTGGGCCTGCAAGAATTACGACGGTGATGTTCAGTCCGATGCAATAGCTCAAGGGTTCGGGTCCCTTGGTCTCATGACGTCCATGCTGATGACGGCAGACGGACAGACCGTAGAAGCCGAGGCCGCCCATGGGACAGTGACCAGGCATTACCGGCGCTGGCTCAAGGGCGAAACCACCTCCACCAACCCCATCGCCTCCATTTTCGCTTGGACTGGCGGACTCAAACAGCGGGCGCGACTGGATGACACGCCCAAAGTGGCTTGGTTCGCGCAGTCCCTGGAGTCCGTAGTCATTGAGACTGTGCGCTCCGGCCGCATGACGAAGGATTTAGCCACCCTGGCAGGCCCTGATCAACCCTGGCTGGACACTGAAGGGTTCATGGATGCACTGGACCATGCTCTCGCCGAACGTATGGCTTCAGCCGCTTCAGAGACTACTGAGCCCAAGGCATCTACGGCAGAATAGCAGATTAGATAAAGGCGCCTTCCATTGCCATTGCAGGTGGTTAATCTGCTCCTTGACGAGGACCTTATGCGCAAAAGCATCGACGATTCATACGCTCTGCCTAAGAACTCATAGAATGGTTGCTCGGGACCCGGCCAGAGTCGGGCTCTGTCTGAGTGAAGGAGCGAACGTGAAAAAGACCGGCTTCGCACGGCATTCGTCCGGCTTGCTGGCCCTGCTGGCAAGCCTGGTCATGATGGCATCAGCTGGTGCTTGCGGTCCTGCCTTGGGCAGGGAGGAACAGCCGCCAAGCGCATCGCCGAGCTCGGCGACTCCTACCGCCGCTGCCGAGGTGCCTGGTCGGGTGGCTATTTTCACTCCTTCTGACGGCCTCACCCTCTCCCAGCACACGCCAATCAACAAGTGGGCTGCCCTGGTTCCTGAGATTAAGGCGGCGCTGTCCAAGGAGCAGCTTTCCGACAAGCATATCGATGCCTACACCAGCGGAAATCTGGAGGATCAAAGCAAGGAGCTGCAGGATTACGTGGTCAACCGTCTTTCAGAACGCAAGACCGGAAAGAACGCAGCGCCGACCACACTGGTAGTTGCACCCATGACTTCGCCAGACTCCATTACCCGCCAGTATGGCGACTATATCAGCAAGTCATTGGATGCCGACGGCAAAGACAAGGCACGCGCACGTCTGGTCTCGTCTCTGCGTCTGGCCGCGGGCGCAGGCATGCATGTAGTGCTGCTTGCCAATCAGGTGCCGGGCATTCAACCGGATCTGTTCGTGCAGTTGTCTGATGCACGGGCCATTGGTCAGATGCAAGCAAACAAGCTGGCCAGCAAATTGGAACTGGACAAGGCAAGCAAGGACAACCCCTGTCGCATCGAGATTCTGCTGCCAAACGGCACGGTTGATGCATCTTCTGATGGCGATGACAACGAAGAGGACCAAACGGAGCAAGGCGAGCAAAAGGAGCAGAATTCCTTCCCCGCTCAGGCCTTCTCCGGAATCTGGCAAGTGCTGGGGCCCTACTTCAAGGATGGACGGGCTGTCAGCCCCTCAGGACGCCTGCAGGCCGACAGCACCGAACAGGACTGGCAGGCGGTCGCCTTCGATCCAGGCAAGGATTCCTCGGCTACAGGCAAAGAGCTGGCAGCCCGCCTGTCGATGACCGATGGAGAAAAGGCCCACACAGAGGTGGATGGCATTCTGGCCATGAACGACTTCATTGTTGCCGGGGTGGTTTCTGAGCTCGGGGATCTGGGATATCGGGGTTCGTCAGCGGATGTCAACCCGGAAATCTCCATATCCGGCATCGTAGGATCCATGGCCGGCCGCCAGGATCTGCACCGGCAACGCGTGCCCAAACCGGCACAGAGCCCGACAACCCAAGATTCGAACGGTTCGGAAGCCAACCCTTCACAAGCAACGGACAAAGCTCAAGAGTCTGCATCCTCGGACGACCACGCCGCCTGGCCCATCATCAGTGGATACGGCGCCTATGTGGACAACATCCCCCAAATCGTAGATGGACGGCAGTGGATGACCGGGCTGGAGGACAGACTGGGACTTGCCGCTGATATCGCCAAGGTCTGCGTTGGTCTCAACAGCCATGGCAAGGTGCCGTCCATGGATACGATCCAAACAACCGACCAGGACGGCAAACAGCTGCGCCGACTGTCAAGACCATTGGTTGCTGTTTCAGCTTCCAACCTCAAGGCGACGCTGATCGATACTGACTACATCAAACCTGCTGATGCCGGTCTTTGAGCATAGATCTCCTGCTCGATTCGGTCCTCATAACGCTTGAGAACCTCCTGGCGGCGGGGCTTGTATGATGCGGTAAGCAAGCCGTTTTCACGAGTGAAATCCTGATCCAAAATCAGATATCGGCGGATACCCTCAGCCCGGGAGACCTGACCATTGGCCGCGTCCACTGCGCGGTCGACCTCGGTGCGGATGATCGGGTTCTCACCAGCGGAAGCGCCATCTTTCAGGGGCTCAGCGCCCTGGTCCAGCAGCCAGCTATTGACTTCCTCAGGATTGAGAGTGATCAGCGCCGAGATGAAGGGCCTGCGATCTCCAATGACCATGCAATGGCTGATGATGGGTGATCGCTCGACGGCCGTTTCCAACAGTAACGGCGAGATGTTCTTGCCCCCTGCAGTAATGATGATCTCCTTGCGTCGCCCCGTCAGTCGAACGAACCCGTCCTCGTCCAGACTGCCCAGATCGCCGGTCAGCAACCAACCGTCACGAATCAGCCTGGTGGTGATTTCGGGATGGTTATGGTACCCCATGCAGACATCGGGACCTTTGACGCATAGCTGGCCTTCCTGGTCAATGCCCACGGTAATGCCAGGCATAGGCATGCCGATGGTGCCCAGCCGGTAGCCCTCAGTGGGGTTGACCGTCACCGGACCCATGGTTTCGGTCATGCCGTAGCCCTCTAGCAGGGGCAGACCTATGCCGTTGAAGAAGTCTGCAATGTCTCTATCCAAGGGGGCTCCGCCGGAAATGGCATACCGGACTCGGCCGCCCAAGGCCTCCAGTATGGGATCGTAAACGGTGCCAGTGTACATGAGATGCTTGGTCTTCAGGGACATAGGAACCCGGCTTCCGGTCTGCTGGTGACGTGACCACTGCCTGGCCACTCCTGCGGCATCCAGGAAAATTCTGCCCCTGGCACCCGTCCCGGCGCGCTGAGAGGCAGCGTTGTAGATCTTCTCAAAGATGCGCGGCACAGCCAGAATGAAGGTGGGCTTGAAGGTCTGCATGTCCTGCAGCAAATTGCGAATGGACCCGGTAAGTCCCAGGGTAAGATCCGTGGCGATGGCGAAGAACTGCAGGCAGCGGGCAAAGGCATGGGCCAGGGGCAGGCAGAGCAGAAGCCGTCTTCCCTCACCCAGGCAGATGTCAGGGACCGCCTGAGCACCCGAACGAACGGTGAAGACAATGTTGCTGTGGCTGAGCTCTATGCCCTTGGGCTTGCCAGTGGAGCCTGAAGTATAGACGATGGTAGCCAGGTCGGAACCTTGCACCGAGTCGGCACAGGCTTGGAAGTCTGCCTGGCTCACTGCCCGTCCGTAGGCGGTCATTGTGGTCAGCGCCCCCCTGGCAATCACATATAGGTCGTTCAGATAGGCGCACTGGGAACGAACCGCGTCCACCCGGGCCCTCATGTCGTCATCCTCCAGAAAAGCCATGCCCACATGGGAGTCGTTGAAGATGCGCCGGATCTGATCGGGAGAGTCCGTCTCGTAAACAGGCACCGTCACCGCTCCGATAGCCAATATGGCCATGTCCAAGGCGGTCCATTCCCATCGGGTGTGCGAAACGATGGCTACTGAATCCCCCCGACCAATCCCCCGGGCCATAAGCCCCTTGGCCAACGCGACTACACGGTCGCGGAACTCACGAGCCGTAATGGCGCTCCACTCACGTCCGCTGCGGTATTCGATGAGCGGATCGTCACCCAGGCGCTCCACCCTGTCCTCAAGCAGCGAGAAGACGCTGGCATTGGCATCTATAGGCTCCACAAGCGGACGCGTGAATTCTTGCTGCATGTTCTGCATGACCACTCCCTGCTGAAACGGCGTTATGCTTAATGATTCTAACCGGTTCCCAGGGCTGGCGATATACCTCGTCTGCAGATGCGCGAGTCCTGCAAGCGAGATCCGTCCTCCTATAGGGGCTTGAGACGAATGCGACGCCATCCGACCTTGGCGCTCGGATCCAGATAGTGATCATGATCATCTTTGAGACCCCAGTGCAGGCAATCTTGAGCACAGTGGTCAGAGACCCCCTCTACCTTTCCCCAGACTGCGCCGACCTGCAGTCGGGTCCCCATCGGCAAAGAGCTCTGCGCGGGCTCATAGGTGGAGACCAGGTTGCCATGACGAATTGAGACCACGTCCTTGCCTGCTACGGAACCTGCAAAGGCGATGACGCCGTCAGCCGGAGCTCGGATGCGCCTGCCTTGCTGCACCGCCAGATCAATCCCGCGATGACCACTCAGCCATGGACGATCAGGAGGATCAAAGGGACGCATGACCTGCGGGACAGCCTTTTCTCCAGGTAGAGGTTCAAGCGGCCACAGCCAACCTTTTCGGCAGGCTGAAGTCGATGAGAGCACCCGAGCGTCCTGCTCTGAAACCGCAGCTGCAGGCAGGTTCGGCACAGTCTTAGCTGCGCCGGTTGCCGTGGGCCCTGCAGCCAACAGGACCAGTATAAGCATCAACACGAGCAGGATCCCGGGAAACCAGGGAGGCCGACAGCCGGAAGGCATAATAGGCATCCGGCCGACAATCCGCCTTAGGCCCTTGTTCTTATGGTCACGAGCACAGGCCATAGTCGCACCTTCATTCCGTCATCAGGGATGCCCGATTGGGCATCCACCATCATGATGGACTGGTTGCCTAAGCCAAGTGAACCGGAAAAAGGCATGTGGCCGAATATGGAGTCGTCCACATCCAGATGAACCGTAAAGACACCGAACTTGTTGAGAACCTCCGAAAAGCTGTTCAGCCAAGATGCCTTCATCTGCCCTTTAGGCCAGATGGATGACCGTCCAAGAGATGGGCGGCAGTTGAAGACTTATGGCACTCTCATCCATCCTGAAGTCTTTCCGGGCATGCATGACGACCCGCTCCTGATCTGCAAGAGTATTGCGGGCCGAAGAATCGTCCTCATGCAGAGTGCTGACCGTGACCTGCCGATGTCGATCCTGCTCAGGCAGGGCGATCCTGAAATCAACGGAACGGTCGAGACTGCGGTTGACTGCAAAAACGCTTAGGGAACCGTCGGCACCTCTGACGGCAACCGAATCAGTCATGGGCACCTGGCCATAGCGCGAGGTCTCATAGGTGTCGCCGCTTTGCAGACTTTTGAGCACGCTGGCGCCACGCGCATAACGTGCAGTCAGGGCGAAGGGGTAAAAAATGGTCTGTCTCCAGGCCGGACCGCCAGGCTCAGTCATGATGGGGGCAATGACGTTGACCAGCTGGGCCAGGCTGGCAGCATGAACGATGTCGGCATGTCTGAGCAGGGTGATCAGCAAATCGCCTACCACCACGGCATCGGTCACTGAATAGACATCCTCCAAGAGCCGCGCGCCCTGAGGCCAATTGCCGATGCCTTCGGGCAATCTGCTGGCCTGAGCATCCTGGTACCAGACATTCCACTCGTCGAAGGAGATGAAGATCTGATGATCGCTGCCCAGTCGAGCACGCGAGGCGGCGATAACGGCCGCCACATCGATAATGAAGCTGTCCATATCCACGCCAGAGGCCAAAAAGCTGGCCATGTCTCCATCCTTAGGCGCGTAATAGGCATGGCAGGAGAGGAAGTTCACATTTTCGAAGCAACGCTCCAGCACGGTACGCTCCCAGAGACCGAATGTGGGCATGCTATGCGAAGAGGATCCGCATACAACCAAATCCAGACTAGGGTCGATCATCCGCATGGCCATAGCAGTCCGATTCGCCAGATCGGCGTATTCCTGTGCACTCTTGTGGCCAATCTGCCAGTCGCCGTCCATCTCATTGCCCAGGCACCACATCCTGATGTCAAAGGGACGATCATGGCCGTTGGCCCGACGCCGTTCCGACAGCTCGGTTCCTGATGGCACATTGCAGTATTCGAGCAGATCCAGGGCTTCCTGTACGCCCCTGGTGCCCAGATTGACGGCCTCCATGAGCTCATTGCCGCCCAGCTTGTCCAGCCAGTCGCTCATCTCGTGCAGGCCGAACTCGTTGCTTTCGCTGGAATGCCAGGCCAGATCAAGACGATGAGGACGTCTTTCGCGTGGTCCCACGCCATCCTCCCAACGATAGTCTGAGACGAAGTTACCGCCTGGGTATCGGATGGTTGTCACGCCCAATTCTTTGACCAAGTCCATGACGTCGCGGCGAAAACCCTGCTCATCTGCTGTCGGATGACCCGGCTCGTAGATGCCCGAGTAGACCCCCCTGCCCAGATGCTCCACGAAGGATCCAAAGATGCGATCGTCGATAGGCGTAGACTCCTGTTCCTCATCAACCTTGAACTGTGCCCTGCCCCTATACGCGTCCTGACCTTGCATCACTGCCTGACTCCCTTGTTCTGACTCTGTCGTCCGTGGTTCCCTCCACACTGGAACTACGGGTCATCTGAATAGTACAACGTTGTGAAATTCGACAAACCATACGACTGCCGCCCAAGCCAATAACGAAAACGCTTGTCCTTGTACCGAACGAAGAGCTAGCCAATCATTCGCTTTACCAGAGAAATGCGAATTTCCGAATAGGCCGACAGCAGCAGTCCTCGGATCAGGAGACTTTATCAGCAATTGAATCGATTGAGCATCCCGCTATCCGTATTAGCAAAAGCGGGACTATTTGAGTCAACACATTTATGCTTGCTCGACAGAAGGCATAATATAAGAAAACCGCCGGATGACCGGCGGCTGAGAGCTCCCGCAGCTGGGCTTGAACCAGCGACATTTCGATTAACAGTCGAACGCTCTGCCAACTGAGCTATGCGGGAATGTCCCGTTCAACTCTCGCTGAACACAGTTACCATACTATAGTCTGGACTTTCTTATGCGACAACTTGGCGTGTCGATCACATGAGGATCCTGTCCATGGGCATGGCCGAATCAATGGAGAAGTCAGGAGCAGAGGGGGTCAGGCCGGCCTGGACTAGGTTGACGCCCAGCATGGCCACCATGGCGCCGTTGTCCGTGCATAGGTTAATCTTCGGAATGCGGACCTTGATACCCTCCTGGTCACCGAATTCCTGAAGCTTGCCACGCAACTGCGAGTTGGCCGAGAACCCGCCTCCGACAATCAGCGTATCCGTGCCAAAACCGTGACAGGCGGCCATGGCCTTGCACGAGAGGACACTGGCCACGGAATCCGCCAAAGAGGCGCAGACATCATCTACGGGAATGTCGAGCCCAGCCTGCTGTCGGCGTTCGACCCATCGAGCCACAGCGGTCTTGACTCCAGAGAAGCTGAAGTCATAAGGATGCTCAGCTCCGGCCCGGCCCCTGGTCAGCCCCTGAGGCACAGCAATGGCATGAGGATCACCCAACCGGGCATGGCGGTCGATGTGGGGGCCGCCCGGATAGGGGAAGCCAAGCAGGCGTGCGATCTTGTCGAAGCACTCCCCCGCCGCATCGTCCAAGGTAGTGCCCACCACTTGGACCGATCGCGCCAGGTCATCCACATGCAGAAGTGAGGTGTGGCCGCCGGAGACTATCAGAGCCAGGGCGTTCTGAGGGAAGGGGCCGAATTGGAGCTGGGTGACCGCTATATGACCGATGACGTGGTTGATGCCATACAGAGGCTTGCCTGCCGCCCAGGCAAGCGCCTTGGCACCGGACACACCTACGGCCAGGCATCCCGCCAGTCCGGGACCAGCCGAGACTGCTATCGCATCGACCTGGGACAGATCCACATCCCCATCCTCCAGGGCCTTGGAGACGACCGGCACAAAGGACTCAGCGTGTGCACGCGAGGCGATCTCGGGGATGACGCCGCCATAGCGGGCGTGCTCGTTCATAGAGGATGCCACCACGTTGGACAGCAACCGATCTCCCTGAACCAGAGCGGCGGCGGTCTCGTCGCAAGTGGATTCGATGCCAAGCACCAGAGGCTCACTCATGGTCAATGATCCTTTCCTGACGGTCCGAAAGATTGCTGCTGACAGAACCCACCGGGCCTGGTCCGACCGAGCTCAAAGACCTAGTCATGGTCCAGGCATCCACGTCTTCAGGCTGATAATAGCCCCTGCATAGACCCGCCTGTGAGAAGCCTAAGTCCCGATAGAGGTCAATGGCTGCGGTGTTGTCTACGCGCACCTTCAGGCTCATGCGCTGCAGACCCTCACGATCAGCTCCGGCGATCAGCCTGGCCAGCAGAGATCCTGCTATGCCGCGATGCCGGGCTTCCGGAAGCACACCGATGGTCATCAGTTCTGCATCCCTCTCACCTGACCAATAGCCGCCATAGCCCAGGATGCCTACCTGGTCTTCCCAGACCAGGTAGGTGCGCGAAGACGCAGACAGCTCAAACCGCAACTCCTGCTGACTCCAGGCCTGGTCGCCGAAGACACGCGTCTCTAGATCGATCAGACGGTCCAGGTCCTCCAAGGCCGCTGCACGAATCATGATTGGACAGCCACATGCTTAAGCGGATTGGGCACGGAGACGTCAGGCCGACGAAGGTAAAGCGGTTCCACTGGGTCAATCAACCCCTGCTGGGCGCGTTTGCAGACGCAAGCAGCCATCAGATCCGCCCCTCGCGTTCGATCCTCCAGGAACGATCCTTCGTCCATCATCACCTGTGTATTCAGTTGCTCAGCCAGATGTTCCCACTGGTCGGCATAGCGACCGGTTCCGTGGCCGCTGACGACCAAAGCGACAGGACCGTGGTCCTGAGACTCCTGCTCTTGTGCAATGGCTGCAATCTTCTCACAGATAGCAGCTGGATAGTCGATGCTCATCTCGGTCAGCGGCCGGGCTGGAGTCTCCAAACCACCGAAATCACCAAAGAGCCGGTAGTAAAGCTGTCGACGTCGAGCATCGTTGACAGCCAGGACCAGAAGTCGGGTATGGTCTTGCTGCTTGAACCGGCTATAGGCATAACGGGCCTGTGGCTCCAGAATGTCCTGGCCCAGCAAACGTGCGCCAGTTGCAAAAGCCAGGGCCTTGGCGGTAACGATGCCCGCCCGCAGACCAGTGAAGGGCGCAGGCCCCAGTCCCACCACGATGGTCCGCAGATCGTCTGCAGACAGCCCAGCCTGGTCCATCACCTTGGCGATATTGACTTGGAGTCGCTCCACGTGCGAGCGCGAATCGGTCTCGATACATGGCTCGCGCCCTAGCAGCCCCACAGTAGAACCATAGGAGGTGTCGATCACCAAAAGGGGCGTATCGGTCCCGTTCATGCCGTCATCGCCTTTCTCAGCTGTTCCAGTCTGCTGGCCCATGAAGGGCCCACTCCACGCAGACGTACCATACGCTTACCCTGTGAGCTGGGTGGAGCATCCGGATTCTCGCGAGCATCCACGGGTCGATCGATGGTCACTTCCAGACGCTGATCGGCCAGGGCCGAGGCCATCTGCTCGCCCCATTCCATCAGGATGATGGTCCTTTGGCCCGGGTCCTCCAGTTCCTCGTCCAGACCAAGGGACTCCAGCTCATCCAAGAGCCGATCTACGGCATCCTCGCCAGGCGGATAGCCCTGCCCTCCCAGCCGGTAGGCATCCACATGGATCAGGGTGACCGGCGAGCCGTCGAACAGACGGCCATGCAGCTCTCTTGCAATGGTGAACGTGGGCGAGACCACAGGGCCGTCCACGCTAAGTCCACTGCCCAGCCCCTGGGCCAGCGTGGTCTTGCCTGCCCCCAAGGGCCCGGACAGCAGTATCACGTCCCCGCCCTGCAGACATGAAGCCAGATTTCTGCCCAGACGTTGCATGTCATCGCCTGTAGGCACGACCAGCTCAAAGCCATCTTGACCTTTGGCGTTGTCCTGCAGGCTCATGCCGACGTCCTTCCCTTGGCGGCGATCAGCTCCACTGTCCGTTCCAGAGCATAACGGGCATCGCCGCTGCTGGTCTTGCTGACCTCATCGGCCTGGGCCAAGGCTTCGATGCAGGCTGCCAGACCTGAGGAGGTCCATCCATGCAGCTGCCTTTTGGCCTCCCGCAACTGCCAGTAGGCGGCCTTGGCCTCGGCCGTAGAGATTGTTCCCGACTCGATGGCCGCTTCCTTGCCCAAGGTGCGCAGCTTCAGCGCCAGTACTCCAATCAGGGAGACCGGTTCGTTGCCCTGTTCCAGAGCTGAGCGCAGGGCGACAACGGCTTCGGCCGACCTGCCAGCAAGTGCCCTGTCCGCCACGGCGAATCCAGATACAGCCGGGCTGTCGGTCAGATAACGATTGACTATCTCCAAGGTCATGGGGTCCTGATCAAAATCAAAACAAAGCTGGGAGCACATGGCGGCCAGTTCCGAAGTATGCTCACCCAGGACATCCACCAAGCGCTGAGCCGCCCGTGGCTGGATTCGACGCTGATGGGCCTTGAAACGTTTATAGACGAAGTCGACCTTGTCATCGAATTTCTTCAGATCCGGCATCCGCTCCGTGACCGCTCCGGCCCGTGCCATCTGGTCTAGAAGCCTGCGACCCCGGTTGCCCCCGTCATGACGTGCAATGACGATGCTGGATTCGACTCCTGCCGTCTCGCGGCAGAAATCGATCAAGGCCTGGCCCAGGGCTTCATCGGCAGCTTGCAGATTCTCCAGTCGAACCACGGCCATCTGACTGAGCAGGGAAGGTCCAACCGCCTCCTGAAAGGCGTAAGCGTCGCAGTCGGCCGCGTCCATCTCTAGGTATTCGCTGTCCGGATGGGCGGCACACGCCTGTGCGCACAGCTCCTTGACGCGTTGCCCGTTGAGGAAGGGATCGCCTCCGACTACCAGATGCACGGAAGGGTTCTCCTGCTGAGCTTTGGTCATGATTCAAATCTCCCTTCATCACTGGACATTGACGTTCGTCTGTTTTGAAGATCAGCTGGGCCAGAAGACCATAAGTCTGCAAGAGCCAACCCTTGATCGTCGCCCAGACCGATGGTCTGAATTGGACCCCCGAATCCTCGTCAATCACAGCCGACCATGGACGGTCCGGCCTCCAGGCACGAATGAATCGAACCAGCCGGTGATCGATCACAGCCATAAGGCCCAGACCCGTCAGGCAGATGCTACCGACTGGTCCCGGCGGCCAGGCCGCCGGAGCAGCAGCCTGGCCCAACCACGTGGCAGCAAAGGCCATGACCCCAGTACCCAGGGAAGTCAATCGGACCAGCAATAGACCCACTGAAGGCCAGAGCCATGAGGTGAGCAAGGCCAGCAGGCCGGTCACCGTGGCAGCGTCGACTACAGGAGTGACCAGCAGGTTGGCCAGTGGCGCCAGCAGAGGCAAGCCAGGACTCATCAGCATCTGCACAGGCAGAGTCCCGGCCTGGGCGCACAGGGTCGTAGCCAATGGACGCGCCAAAAATCCCGGAAGGTGGTTTTCAAGGAAAGCGGTCAAACGCCGGTTACCCAAACCGATGCCCAACACGGCCCCACAGGAGAGCGCAAAGCCGAAGCTTGCCGCCATAGAAGGTTGCAGGATAAGGACCAGCAGGACGCACCAGGACAGCGTGTTCAAAGACTGGCTGGGTCGGCACGCTGCCAAAGCCAATGCCGAAAGAAGCCCCATAGCCTGCGCTCGCAACACTGAGTCTCCTGGAACCATCAGCATCCCCAAACCCAGATAGGAGACAGACAAAACCAGGGCCGTCAGCAAAGGCGGCGAGCGCAGAGTACGCATGAACGCGACTATCAATGAGGCCAGGATCATGAAGTGCCCACCGGAGACAGCCATCAGATGCAGGATGCCCGATGCTCGGAAGTCCTGTGTCAGACGGGCGGCATAAGCGGGCTCCACCGCCGGCCTGCCCAGGGAACCACCCGACCCGGGCAAAGCCTGGTTGCCCAGGATGCCCATGGTTAGTCCCGGCACCAGGATCCGTCCCTGATCATCCAGTTTACTGGTCTGTTCAAGGAAAGCCTTTTGCATGCGATCAATTAATCGTCTACTGGATTCTGGCGGTCTGACCTGTTGCATGCCATCTTCCACAGTCAGCCAGGGCATAGGACGACCGTATGCTGAGGGTTCCAACAGTCCTCGCACACGATACTGTCCGCCCTGTTGCAGCATGCATGACCGGCTATGGGCAAACAGCATGATCCGTTCGTGGGAAGGCATGCGTGTTCCGGCCAGAGTAACCCACTGAAGCCTGAGCTCCGCCTGACAGTCCCAGCCTCGACGAGAGGAGGCACTCATGGGACCCAGAGCCTTACCACGAACCTCGGCCAATGCCTTCCCCTGACGGATCTGACGGGCTGCCGGCCCTCCGCGTGCTGATTCATGACCGACTGCGGCAGTCAGTGCTGTGGCCAAAGTCACCACAGCCAGGACAGCCAGCGTTGGCAGCTTGCGAAGACCAAGCCTAGTGGACACCAAGGTCGGCAAGGCGGAAATAGGCATGGAAGCAGAGCGCAGTGAGAAGATCCTCCGAGCAGAATGGTGCCGAAGCGCTGCGAATAAGTACTTGCATAAGAACCGGCGCATCCGATAAAACCGAATATGCCGCTGGTTCGCCTTCAAATGACTGGCATTCCGCCAAGGCGCATTTCGACGGTTTTCGTACCAACGGCTTTTGCTCCAATGATTCTTGTTCCCGGGACGCATGCAAACACGGGATAGCTGGTTCTTTCGGCGCGAGCGATGATGCCGACAAAATACCCGGCCCCTGCAATCGCGGTGCTCTGCGACGACCAGGTAGACGAGTTTGGTGGCAAGCAGGACCATTGCACCGAGTAATGGAATTGCCAGGACAAGCGGCATCATCCAAACCCCCATACCCAGACCAGCCACGCCTCCTCGAGACTCCCCCGCCGTCTTGGCCCAAACGCCACTCTTGACTGATCCCGCCATGGATCCGCCCATACCCCGGTCAAGGAGCCACGGGACTAGGAGAGCTACTAACCAAGCCAGACAGGCAGCCGGAAGCATACGAAGATTGCGGCTGCCGTTCTCCCGACTGGCTGCATTGTGAAATGCTGCATGACCAGCCGTCATTGCGCCACCAGATATGGGCGTAATCGAGCCAGCGTCTTGGCACCAATGCCAGGGACATCCAGGAGTTGGTCCACCGACGTGTAGCGGCCACCAATGGCGCGTCGATGCTCCAGTATTTTCGCAGCCGTGACTGGACCGATCCCCTTGACGTTCTCAAGATCCTGCTGACTGGCGCTGTTGAGATTCACGCGGCCCGCCTGATCGGCTGGTCCTGAGGGGTCACTAGAAGCCGGAGCAGTAGGGACATTATCGGCCTTCTCTGCATACTGGGTTGAGCCTGGGATTGGAGGGTCTGCCTGCTCACTGCCCACTTCACGGGGAGTGTTACGGCTGTGATCGTCTTCAGAGACACCCTTGCCGCGGCGTGCAGCACTGTTCATATCACGGTTCGCAGAAGCCGATGACCCTGCCCCTGGTTCATCAACTGCCACTTCTCCAGCCAGCGCTCGTCCCTGCTGAACCAGCAGGGTCAGACTGACGGCAAGAGCCGCCACCAGAATAAGAATAGCCGCCAAAGCCTGAAGCGGTGTAAACGACCAGACGGCCCGATCCCGTCGGACCGGGGACTCGGCCATGCCTTCGGCTGACCTCTCTGATTGAACAGATTGATTCAAGGCCAGGGCTTGCAGGGGCGGCGCCGGAGGCTGGGTGATGTTGATGCTCATAGGTCCAGCCTGACATGAAAAAGCCCCCCGATATGAGGTCGGGGGGTTATGTGGTCAAATGTCGTCACTCGTCCACAGCCTGGCTGAGGACAGAGTCAGGCTGGCACCACCGAAACGATCTTGGGTGCCTTGACGATGACCTTTCGCGGCTCCTTGCCGCCAAGCCGTTCCTGAACGGCAGGCAGGGCCAAGGCCATGGCCTTGAGCTGGTCGGGCGCGATGTCGGGGCTTACCTGAAGCTTGCCGCGAACCTTGCCCTTGACCTGGACAACGGCAGTAACCGTATCCTCGCCAAGATAGCGATCATCCCAGGACGGCCACTGGGCATGCGCCAGAGAATCCTTGTGACCCAGACGGCTCCACAGCTCCTCGCAGATATGGGGGGCGATAGGCGAGAGCATGAGCACCAAGGGCTCGATGGCTGCCCTAGGCGTCGGATTCAGCCCGGTCAGATGGTTGTTGAGCACGATCATCCTGGCGATGGCCGTGTTGGGGCGCATGGCCTCCATCTCCACTGTCACGTCATGAATGGTGGTATTGAGCAGCTTCAGAGTCTTCTGGTCGGGTTCGCCCTCATCCAGAACCACCATGCCGGTCTGCTCGTCCACCACGTTGCGCCAGAGCCGTTGCAGGAAACGCATGCCACCCACCACGTTGCGCGTGTTCCAGGGCCGGGACTCGTCCAGGGGTCCCATGCTCATTTCGTAGAGGCGGAAGGTGTCGGCCCCATAGGTCCGGTACATGTCGTCCGGAGTGATGATGTTCTTTAGACTCTTGCCCATCTTGCCGAACTCGCGGTTGACCGGCTGCCCCTGCCAGGTGTAGCTGACCTGGCCTCCCTCCTCATGGTCCTCCACTTCGGCGGCGGGCACGTATTGGCCTCGCTGGTCCGTATAGGCGTAGGCCTGGATCATCCCCTGGTTGAAGAGCTTATGGAAGGGCTCCTTGGACGAGACATAACCCAGATCGTAGAGGACCTTGTGCCAGAAGCGGGCATAGAGCAGGTGCAGGACTGCGTGCTCCACGCCGCCCACATAGAGGTCAACGCCGCCTGACTCCCCGGCCGTGGCGTTGTGCCTTGGCCCTAGCCAATAGTCATATTCTGACGGATCGACCATGTGCCGGTCGTCCCTGGGATCGATGTAGCGCATGTAGTACCAGCAGGAGCCTGCCCAATTGGGCATGGTGTTGGTATCCCGGTGGTAGACCTTGGGGCCGTCGCCCAGGTCCAGAGTCACATTCACCCAGTCCTGGTTTCGGCTCAGAGGAGCCTCAGGGCTGGACTGGGCATCTTCAGGGTCGAAGGTCTTGGGCGAGTAGTCGGGAACGTCCGGCAGGGCCACCGGCAGCTGGTCATCGGGCAGCAGGTGAGGCAGGCCCTGATCGTCGTAGACCACCGGGAAGGGCTCGCCCCAGTAGCGCTGCCTGGAGAAGAGCCAGTCGCGCAGCCGATAGGAAACGGTTCCATGGCCCACGCCGGCTGACTCCAGCCATTCAGTCACCTTTTCGATGGCTTGGTCAACCCGCAGACCGTCCAGGCTGAGCGGATCGCCAGCAGCCTGGGTGGCCTGGACCGAAGAGTTGGCCACAATGCCGTCATGAGAGATGAAAGGCGCCTTGCCCCGATAGTCTTCCAGTGTCTGGCCGGAATCAGCCAGCGGTCTGACAGTGTAGACGACGGGCAGCCCGTACTTGACAGCGAAATCGTAATCGCGCTGATCGCCGCCTGGCACAGCCATAATGGCACCCGTGCCGTAGTCCATCAGCACGTAGTCGGCGGTGAAGATAGGCAGCTTGGCCCCGGTAATGGGGTTGACCGCGTACAGCCCCGTAAACAGGCCGGTCTTGGCTCCGCCTTCGTCCACGCGATCCTTGGCGGTCTTGGCCTCGGCGGCCCTACGATAGGCCTGCACGCCCTCTGCTGGCTTGGCATAGCCGCCCTTCCACTGCTCAGGCACATCCTCAGGCCACTCCGGAGGCAGATGCTGCAGCAGATCGTGCTCTGGCGAAACCACTGCGAAAGTAGCACCGAAAAGCGTATCGGGACGGGTGGTATAGACCTCCATGGTCTGATCCCCGTCGGGACTGGGCACAGTGAAATCCACCGAAGCCCCATGCGACTCCCCGATCCAATTGCGCTGCATGCGCTTGACCTTTTCCGGCCAGTCCAGAATGTCCAGATCCTCCAGAAGCCGGTGCCCGTAGGCAGTGATGCGCATGGACCACTGCTTGAGCTCACGCTGGTAGACCGGGTAGTTGCCACGTTCGGAACGTCCTTCAGCGGTCACTTCCTCGTTGGCCAGGACCGTGCCCAGCCCGGGGCACCAGTTGACCGGCGAGCGCGAGATATAGGCCAGGCGGAAGTCGTTGAGCACCTCGGAGCGCTCGGCTTCGTCCAGATCCTCCCAAGAGGCATCGGAATGACCGGGAATTGGTCTGCTCCCCGATTTGAAAGCCTCGACTAGTTCGCTGATGGGCCTGGCTGATCCTGTCCCGCCGTCGGCACGGCGGTAGTCGGGGTCGTACCAGGACTCGTAGATGCGTGAGAAGATCCACTGGGTCCAGCGCACATAGTCGGTATCGATAGTCGCGAAGGAGCGGCGGTCGTCAAAACTGAGCCCCAGCCGGTGCAGCTGCCAGCGCATGTTGGCGATGTTCTGCTCGGTGGTGACCCGAGGGTGCTGACCGGTCTGGACAGCATACTGCTCGGCAGGCAGGCCAAAGGCGTCGTAGCCCATGGCATGCAGGACATTCTCGCCCTTCATCCGGTGATAGCGGCTGACCACGTCGGTGGCGATGTAACCCAGGGGGTGACCCACATGCAGGCCCTTGCCCGAAGGATAGGGAAACATGTCGATGACGAAGTAGGGACTGCGGCTTCCAGCATGCTTCCCCTGGGCATCGGTCAAATCGCCCTTGGTGTTGGCGGCCCAGAAGGTGCCCTCCTTGTCCCAGCGCTGCTGCCAACGCTCCTCGATGGTCTGAGCCATGGCGGCATCGTAGCGGAATTGCGGCTGATCGGATTCCTGGGTCTGCTGATGATCCCTGTCTTCATTCGCGTTCATATGGTGAATTATCGCCATTCACATGGACACGGCCGGTCCGATGTCCAACATCCGTTATCCTGGCTGGAGCCGTGATCAGCGATCCCCAGGCCGCAGGGTACGGCTGGCGGCATCGATAGAGAAGCCGATGGACCTGGAGGCACGATCCAGGGCGGCCTTGAAAGATCCGTCCTGCATCATGCTCTTTAAAGCCTGATCGATGACGTCCACCAGTTCCGGATCCCCGTGGGGCACGCCGATGCCATATCGTTCATGGGAGAAAGGCCTGCCGACCAGGCGCAGCTGACCGCCGCCGCGAACATGAGCCAGTCCGGCCAGAGCAAAGTCGTCGGCGCTGGCTGCATCCGTGTCCCCGCTGAGCAGGGCCGTGACGCACTCGGGGAACTCCTCCCGCTCCTGGACCAAGGCTTGAGGGGCCAGCGAGCGCACAAGAGCCCCGGAGGTGGACCCCGCAGCCACACAAACCCGTTTTTGAGCCAGATCCCCCACCCCTGCGATGTCATTCTGGGTGCGGCGAACCAGCAGATCCTGCCCCGTAGCCAGGTAGGGCCCCGCGAAATCCACCAGCTTCTGCCGTTCTTCGGTAATGGAGTAGCCGGCCACAACCATGTCCACCTGGCCTTGCTCAAGCATGCGCTCGCGGTCCGCAGGTCTCACCTGACGGAAGACGATCTGTGACTCGGCGTATCCAAGCTCGTGGACCACGTACTGGGCTACATCCACATCAAGTCCCTGGTACTGGCCGGATTGGGCGAATCCGAGCCCGGGCTGATCGAAGGAGATGCCCACGCTGATCTTGGGCCCGATGGAGCCCGCCCGGTAGCGATCCTCCTGGCGGCCGCACCCACTCATCGGCACTGCCAAAATCAATGCCGCCAGAGCCGCCGCAATCCTGCGTGCAAACATGATCGATCCCTACTTGAACATTCTCGAACGAGTCAGGAACCAGGTTACCAGGGCGGTCAGCAGGCCCGAAAGAATCACCACGACCGCGAAGCCCCAGGGCTTGTCGGTGAAAGGCATGCCGAACATGCCTTGGTTGAAGTTCATGCCATACATGGAAAAGATCAGCGTGGGCACCGACAGGCTGATGGAGATGATGGTGAAGATCCTCATGACATTGTTGACGTTGTTGGAGACGATGGAGGCGAAGGCATCGGTCATGTTTGAAAGCACGCTCGAGTAGATGTTGGCCATCTCGATGGCCTGCTTGTTCTCGGTGATCACGTCGCCCAGAAGGTCCTCGTCGTCCGGGTACCGTTTGATCCGCTCCAGCCCGGTCAGCTTCTCCAGGACGATCTCGTTTGACTTGAGACTGGTGGCGAAGTAGACCAAGGTCTTATTGAGCTCCAACAGCATGAGGATCTCTCGATTCTGCATGGAGTGACGCAGCTTGAGCTCCAGCCGGTCCGACTCGCGGTCGATGATGCGCAGGTAGCGCAGATAGAGGGTGGCGTTGCGGTAGAGAATCTGCAGGATAAAGCGGGACTTCATGAAAGTGTTGAATCCCCGGATGGTGCCCTCCATAAAAGGATGGAGCAGAACCGTGTCCTGCATGCAGACGGTAACGATCAGATCCTCGGTGACAATAATAGAAAGAGGAATGGTCTCGTAGTAGTCCCGACCGTCTCGTTCCTCGGCGCGGGGAATATCAACGATGACCATGGTGTACTCGTCTTCAACGTCCACACGTGAGCGCTCTTCATCGTCCAAGGGGGCACGCAGATCAGCCAGGTCTATACCCGTGGTCTGGGAGACGTTGGCCAGCTCGACATCGGTGGGCGCTGATAAGCATATCCATGAGCCCTTGGAAGCCCTGCCTATCTGCTCGATCTGCCCGTTCATGGTGCTGAATACTCTCATCATCGCCATCACCGCCTCTCGTGCTCGAACCTGGCCGACGTGTCTGGCCGAACCGATAGTAGCAGATAACCAGTTGCCGCCGTGCTCAATTTCGCAGGGTAGTCCCTGGTCATCCCCGCCATGGCCGCAGGACGGCGGGTCGGATCTTGGATGCGTCGAAGCGAAAATGCCCAGTGACGGGACGGTGACCCGGCGATCCCAGGTAGTCGTTCTCCCTGGCGCGCTGACCCATGTTGTGCAGAAGCAGGGGAACGCCCCGGCCGTCCCTTCTATCGGAAGCCATACCGATATGCCAAGAGGTGCCGAAAATGACGATGTCACCCTGCTGCCACTGGTCAGTCGCCGAAGTATCGTTGGTCAGACGCTGGGCATGCCGGGACAGGAATACGCCGAGGACGTTGGTGCGCCTGAAGTCGATATTCGGATCAGGACTACTGATGACTCCGGCATAGGCCCCAGGAGACGAGGCGATGTCGGCGTCGACCATAGCCTTCAGATCGTAGCCGGCCTGACGGAAGGCTCTCCAGATCTCATCGGTGCAGGCGCCTCGGTCATTGGGCGGGTAGCCGCCCTGATAGTAGCTGCTGTCATAACGAGGACGGCGGCGGGCCTCCTGATGGGCTCCACGCACCATGGCCGTGTAGTCGTCCACACCGTCATGGTCGTAGTCCACAGGCGAGGACAGAGGCGGATGGGCCGCAGTCTGCTCGGGAGAATACCCTGGAGGGCTGTGGGAAGCTGTCTTGCGTCCGTTTGCGGAGGAGCTTTCGGCTTGACTGCCGGAATTATTGTCTGAATGGCGAGCAGGCCCGCCACCCATCAGCCTGTCAGCCAAGGCCAAGGAGCCCTCCGCAATCAAGGCAAGCGCCAGCAGGACGGCTGCCCACCGTAGAACCACCGTTGGCCGATGGCCGCGGCCGCTGCGGTCTCGCTCTGTCAGCATGGCGGTTACCTCATCCGGTTGCGAAGAGGCCTGCCGTCCATGAACCGCCGAAGATTGTCCAGGCAGATTTCCAGAATCTTGTCCACGTTGGAGGCCAGGTGGGCTCCCCCAGCTACATGCGGAGTGAGCAAGCAGCGTGGCTGGCTCCAGAGCGGATGATTTTCCGGCAGGGGTTCCGGTTCGGTCACATCCAGGCCGGCGCCGAAAATATCTTCCTTATCCAAAGCTTGGGCCAGAGCCATGCAGTCCACGGCATCGCCCCTGCCCGCGTTGATCAGGACGGCGGTGGATTTCATCATTTCCAAGCGAGGGCCGTCGATGATGTGCCTGGTCTGCGGCGTTGAGGGCAGAGCCAAGGCCACCACATCCACGTCGGGCAACAGGGCATCCAGATCGTCAAAACCGGCCAGACGGTCGAATCCCTCCACAGGCTGGTCAGGATGGCGTCTGATGCCGATGGTCCGAGCGCCGACGGCCTTGGACAGACGGGCGAAAGAGGCTCCGATATCTCCCGTGCCCAAAACCAGAACCCGGCAGCCACGCGGCGAAAGAACTGCCCCACGAGGCTGCCAACGGCCCATGCGCTGATTGTCCCTGTATCCTGGCAGATCCTTCATTATGGTCCACATCATGGCGAACATGTGCTCGGAGACCGACTGCCCGTAGGCGCCGGAAGCACTGGTCAGCATGGCATCCGGGGACAGGACCCCTGGCTTCAGGTAGGCATCCACGCCCGCGCTGCTGGTCTGCAGCCAGACCAAGTTACGGCAGGCAGCGACCTGGTCGGTCGGCGGATTGCCCAGAATAATCGTGGCCTCTGATTGGCAGGACTGGGGTACGCCCATAGGCCACTGCATGCTCTGCCGCATGTCCGTGCCGACCATGAACACCTGACGAATGCCCGGGGCTGCCTGAAGGAATTCCTGCCGCTCTCCCTGATCCAAGGGCAGACAGTTAACAATGAGCTGGTCACCGGGATGGCCTCCGTCATGCTTTTCAATCTGCCCTCCGGCATTGTTTTTGCTTGCCATAGCCCACTGCCTTTCCGCTGACGCCGACCATCTTGGTCGCCCCTTGTCCTCATGCTAGCGCACTTGCAGGCTCAGGTATGGCTGAGGCCTATTCGAGGATAAAATCCATCAAATTGGCTCAAATCCCTGCAATTCCAGGGCAACACTCTAAGTTGCCCCATTTGCCGATCGCGGTGTACTATAAGCAAGGCTTCACCAAGCAAGATAAGTACGGGGCTATGGCGCAGCTGGTAGCGCGTCTCCATGGCATGGAGAAGGTCGGGGGTTCGAACCCCCCTAGCTCCACAGACAGGATTCCGAGGTCACCTCGGAATCCTTTTTGACATCCGGCACATTTGCCAATGCCACGGCCCTCTCTTGCTTCCTCATGCTTAGCCACAGCCAGTACAGGCCAGGATCATTGCCATACCTGTGTTTTCGCACAGTCAAACTGCCATCATTGACGAGGATCGATCTGTGAAAGCACCATGGCATGCGGCTTTCCAATCGTTTTTGGCATAGCCGCACCAAGGCAGCCTAGGCTCGCAATCCACGAGCAGTTGGTCATTATGACTGGCGACAGTGATACGGAGCAGCATTTTAGGCCGCAACTGTATGCAGATTGATAGTGATCCTGGGATTTCGGAAGGTCCAGGAGACTGCCAGCAGCACATGGACGCCTCTGCAAAGTCCGCCTACCTACGAAATGACCGGACGCATACAAGGCTGCAGTCCTCATGACTAACTCGTAAGATAGCAAAAAGGGCTCGGGTCGGATTGAGGTCAGATCCCCGCGGCTTCAGCGAGGCAGAACAGCCTGCTGCCAGACCTGAATCATGCGCGAATTATCCACGCCAGTGCAGAGCTCCACCTCACACGATTCGACATCACTGCCAGGCTGGTCACTATTCCTGTCAGCCAATGACAGCTTGCCGCTGTCGGCAAGATTCACCCGTGCAGGACGCAGAGAAACCAGCTCCCTTTCAGCCAGCGCCAATACGGATACCAGGTCATGAAGCCACATGCCATCAACCGGTCGAGTTCGACTGCTGTATGTCAGCCACGGTCTCAACCAGTCGTTCATCGAGTTCTTCCATGGCGCCTTGCTCGCATCGGCCTCGTCGATCATACGATCCCAGCATCGCTGGCTTAGATGCGTGGTCCTGGTCACATCGAGCGGGACCAAGGTGATGGGAATGCCGGATTCCAGCACCCGCCGGGCTGCCACCGGATCGACGGCGAAGTTGGTGTCCACTTCATCGCCAAAACCGAGGGCACCGCCCATGATGCTGACCCTCTCGATATGGCCAACAACCTGCGGCTCATCCCTGATCAACCTGGCTATGTTGGTAAGTGGTCCTATGGCGGCAACGGACACCGGACCGCTGCAAGCAAGCACATCCTGCGCAAGCTGATCAGACCCGGAAACCTCCGGGACAGCGGATGCCATATCTGGGCTTGATGCATGGAACCCTGCCCGCGCTCCCACGGCATTTCTCCATACTTCTGGCGCCTCAGGGCTGCTGGCCGCATTCAGCCTCTTGGTCAGCCAAGGCTGGCGTGATCCCTGCAGCGGGCCGTCCGCCCCTCGACGGACAGGAACATCCATGCGTCCCATGGATCTCAGCAAGGCCTCTGCACTGGAATAACCAAGATCGGATGTGGTGTTGCCGAACACGGTCCATATTGCTCTGGTCTTGAGCTTTTCGGAACGCAAGGCATAGGCAATGGCCAGGGCATCATCGACGTTGGCTCCAGGCACACCATTGCCCGGGTCACAGTCGACGATAATGTTGACTGTATCTTCCATTTCTGTTTTCACACCTCATTTTGGCTGCATCCACAGCTACGGCCTATGACCAGCTGTGGAGCTGCCGGAATTGTGTCTAAGCCAGTGCGGACAGGAGCATCCGAACAATTCGTTGCAGCGACGGAAGTCTCGCAGCCCTCTGGTTTGTCGTCTTCTTCATCGCCATTGTCCTGATAGGAGCCGTCCGGTTTCAGCAGCACTTTGGCAATCTTGTCTGCTATCTCACCCTCAGACAGCTGGACGGCTGTCAGTGACGGGATCAAATATGCGGATTGGTCCGTCCCATTCATCGCCGCCAAAGCCACATCATCGGGCACCTTTTTACCGCGCTGGGCCATGCCTGCCAGGAAACCCATGGCCTGAAGCTCATTCGAAGCAAAGACAGCCTCAACCTGATCGTCGACCAGCTCCGCCGCCTCGTATCCTCCCTGGCAGGTGTAGGGAACGAAAATCTCCTGCCCCGGCTCAAGGCCGGATTCACGTATGGCCCTCTTCCACCCACGGATTCTTTCCCGCGAGTTGAGACGCTCCCGAGGGCCGGCAATGATGGCCAGCCGCCGATAGCCATGCTCTATCAGATGGGCTGTGGCCATCCAGGCCTCTTCGCTTTCGTCAAGGCCCAACCGAACTCGGCGCCCTGCAGAGAGGCTCAGATCCTGTCCTTCCGGCTGGTTGAGCATAACCACGGTCCCCGGGTAGGTTTCGAGGGCATCCATGGGAAGAGGCTGGTCCACGCCATACCAAACCAGACCAGAGACCTGCTGACGTTGGAAGGATTCCAAGAGCTCCATCTGGCGACTGGGGTTATCGCTGGAATCGCCGACCAGGAGGGTCTTGCCCAGGGAGAAAAGCTTGTGTTCCAAAGCCTTGGTCATCTGAGCCAGGAAGGGATTGGCGAGGTCTGTCACCAGCAGGGCGTAGGTATCGCTGGTCCCGTTGGCCAGCGACTTGGCGATATTATTAGGCACATAGCCGGTTCGCCTGATGGCCTCTAAGACCTTGCGCCTGGTCTGCTCGGAGACTGGACGTGGACCATGATTGATCACATAGCTCACCACAGCGGATGAGGTACCCGCTTCCTTGGCCACATCATCCCTTGTCGGACGCCTTGTCACCATGCCCCTCCTTGCAACTGGTCTCCTATCAGATTACCGATTCAATGGAGATTCATCAGATTGCATCGTCAACCAAGGTCAGGTCTCTTCCACGGGTCTCGGGAGCGAAGAATGTCGTTATCAGACCGATCGCCGCCATCAGGCAGTAGTAGACAGCCAAGGGCACCCAGGAGCTGAAGGCCGCGAGCAGCGCTGAGGCGACCATCGGAGCTGTGCCGCCGGAGAGGATGGAACCAAGTTCCTTGGCGACTGCCATCCGGGAATACCTGTGCTGAATGCCGAAGAGCTCAACTCCATAGGCTGCTTGGACCCCAAAGATGCCCAGCGAAGCCACACCCATGCCGACGATGATCACCAGGCTGACAACAATGGTGTTCTTCGACTGCAGGAGGGCAAAGGCCGGGAAGGCGTAAAGGACCAGAAGCAGGCAGAAGACGCGATAGACAATCCTGCGGCCGAACCGGTCTGAAAGCCATCCGGAGAAGGGGATGATCAGGAAGCCCAGCAAAGAGGCAATCAGCACGGCTGTGGTCGGCACTGACTTGTTCACGCCTAGTGTGACCACATATCCGATAAAGAAGCTCTGTGAAAGATACGAGGGGCCGTTCTCTCCTATACGCAGACCAAGCATGACGAAGAAGGCCTTCCAGCCACCCTCGGACTTCTTCTCCTGCTTGCCTGCGGCAGCCAGGATAGCCTCTTCCTTCTTCCTATTGGCCTGGTAGGAACGAAATGCCGGCGTCTCCTGCATGGAGCGACGCAGGTAGACAGCGAAAAGCGCAATCAGGATCGAGACCAGGAAGGGAATCCTCCACCCCCAGGTGATCAGGCTGTCGTGTGGCAAAAGCAGAACCAGGAGCCAGACGGCAGAAGCCAGCAGAGTGCCCGAATTGGATCCGATCCCAATCAATGAGGAAACCAGGCCGCGATGGTTGACAGGGGAATACTCGGCGAGCATCACTGCTCCGCCTGACAGTTCGGCCCCAGCGCCGAATCCCTGGCATACGCGACAAAGTATCAAGAGAATGGGCGAAAGAATGCCCACCATTTGGTACGTAGGCAAAAGTCCCAGGGCTGTAGTCGACAGACCCATCAGCATGACCGTGAAGACCATGATGAACTTACGTCCGCGCTTATCGCCTATCTTGCCCAGAACAAAGGCTCCGACAGGCCTGGCTAGAAAGCCGACCGCATAAGTCGCGAATGAGGAAAGCAGAGCGATGACCGGCGTTTGCCCAGGAAAGAAGATATCTCCAAAGACCAGCCCTGAAGCCAGACCGTACAAGGCAAAGTCAACATATTCCATGGTTGTGCCCAACCATACAGCCACGATATTGGTCCAGAAGCTCTTCCTGCCCTCCTTGGTGCGGAAGTTGACATCAGCTGCCTGCTCCTGTTGATCAGCCGCTTCGGAATCTGACCTGGATCGCTGATTCACAGGTTCGGGTTCTTCTCTCTTGGTCCGGTTCGCTCCCATTTATGCCTCCTTGCAAAGGATTGCTACGAAATAACTGCGTATACCGTAGTTCTACCCGCGTAGATAGGAAAGCGACATATTTCGCATTCCAATTACTTATATGACAGAATTCTACGCGCGTAGTTTTTCTTGTCAAATTCAGATCTTTGCTGTCTTATATACATGCAAACAAACAGAATGCGGTTCATAGGCGCATAAGGCGGACTTCCGATCACTGATCACACCCTGCCTAATGACTGCTTAATCAGTCATAGCAAGCCCATATCCATAGCCCTGGCCGAACGCAGCAAAAGCAGCAGTCAGAGTGATCGATGAGTTCCAACGAAAGCAAGCTTCCAGTATTCGGAGGCAACGCATGCCCAAGCAACCATCCTGGTTCGTTTTACCCAATGAGGGTACCTGCTCAATGCTTCTGTGATCACTACAGATGCACTACATGGCAAAAGACCGATATGGACCTTATACTTCATGGCGAATTGTGCTTATCATGCTGACTGGACTTATTGCATCGATAATTTTCATTCAGAGTAAGATAATCCTGAACTAAAACACTGCCAAGATCTTTATAGGAAGGCTTGCACAGCAATGAGCACGATTGAGGAAGGCGCCCTTGGCGCACTGACTGGGCTTTCCTTGGGGGATGCGCTGGGCATGCCCACGCAGAGCATGAGTCCAGCAGCCATACATGAGACCTATGGCAGGGTCGATACCCTTCGTGATGCTATTGCGGATCAGCCCATCGCACCTGGCATGCCTGCGGGCTCTGTGACTGATGACACCGAGCAGACGCTGATCGTAGCGGATCTGATCATCAAGGGCAGAGGACGCATCGATTCAGAACAGTTCGCCAAGCGCCTTCTCGCCTGGGAGGACGACATGAAGTCGCGCGGATCGCTCGATTTGCTGGGGCCCTCCACCAAGCTGGCTTTGGAACAAGTTCGCCGTGGCGCAGATATCACGACTACAGGAAGAACCGGCACCACCAATGGTGCCGCCATGCGAGTCACCCCGGTAGGGATAGCCAACAGTCCCGAAGACATCAGACGACTGGCCAGTCGTATCTACGAGTCCTGCCGAGTCACGCATGATACGACTGCAGGATTCCAAAGCGCCGCGCTCATCGCTACGACAGTCAGTCTTGGACTTGAGGGAATGACCGTTCGCCAGGCTCTGAGCGAGTCCCTGCGCCTAGTGCCCGCTATGGCAGCGCCTGGGGCTTGGACTCCCAAGGCATCGGTTCCCGCTCGTGCCCGCCAGGCAATGCGGTTGTCCGAGGAATTCAGCGATGAGGACGACTTCGAGCACCACCTCATTGAAGACTGCGGCACCTCTGTCGAGTCCAATGAGTCTGTGGCGGCCGCCTTTGCCCTGGCCTGGAGGTTCGCCGACGATCCTCAATCGGCTCTGTTGACCGCAGTCAACCTTGGCGGCGATACGGACACCATCGCTGCAATGACCGGAGCAATGACCGGCGCGTGCACCGGTCCAGAAGCCTTTGACCGTGCACTTTGCTCCCAAGTGGCTTCGATATCTCACCTCGACCTGCAGAAAACCGCCCGTAGTCTGATTGCCCTAAGGGAGCAAAACGCAAACTGATACGGCTGAATCCGTCAGAAATACAACAGTGTAAAATTCAGTCAACCCAGAAGACCATGGGGCATACCTAGAACACTCCACCGGGTCGACCGGACAGTTCACCAGTACATCTTGAGTCAAAGGAGACAATCCATGTCAACTGCACGAAAAGAGGGCACCATCCTCTCCAGGGTTGAGCAAAGGGGCATTGAACCCGTGCCTGAGGACCAGCGGAACGGATCGCCCGGTCAGCTTTTCTGGGTCTGGTTCGCTGCCAATATTTCGATCCTGGGGATCCCTCTGGGAGCAACCCTGATTGCCCAAGGCCTCAACCTCTGGCAAGCCGTGCTCGCCACAACCATCGGAGCCTTTGGATCCTTCGCACTTGTCGGGATAATCTCCATAGCCGGCAGAAGAGGAGGGGCTCCGACGCTGACCCTGTCTCGGGCCATTTTCGGCGTCAGAGGCAATGCAGGCCCCACCCTGGTAGCCCTGCTGTCCAGACTGGGATGGGAGACGGTGAATACGATGACCGGCGCTTTTGCGCTGCTTTCCCTCATCGCCATCATCTTCGGCACTTCAGCTGATGCCAAGCGCTCCCCTGTCCTGACCTTCGTCTGCATTGCCGTCTTCGTAGCTTTGACCGTGGTAGTCTCCGCCGCCGGTCACGCCTTCATTCTCACTGTGCAGAAGTGGGCCACCTGGATATTCGGAGCTCTTACCCTCTTGGTCGCCATCTATCTGGCCTCGACCGTCGACTGGTCTTCCTTCATCGGCAATGCCCCCGG
Organism: Bifidobacterium asteroides; assembly: GCF_003202695.1. Taxonomy (GTDB): domain Bacteria; phylum Actinomycetota; class Actinomycetes; order Actinomycetales; family Bifidobacteriaceae; genus Bombiscardovia; species Bombiscardovia asteroides_G. Next base: position 273,781 of record NZ_QGLL01000006.1, on the reverse strand, counting down.
ATCAGCCAGCGCCTTCCTTATCGGTGTAGGCACCATAGCCGCGGGGACAGGCATCGGCTGGGTCAACTCCGGTGCAGACATGGCCCGTTACCAGAAGACCTCAGTGAAATCCAGCTCTCTGATCCTGACTGCAGCGGCCGGTGCAGGCATCCCCCTGGTGGTCGTTATCGGTCTGGGCTCGGTCCTGACAGCAGGCAACTCCACCATTGCCTCCGCCGCCGATCCGGTCGCTGCGGTTCGAAGCGCTCTGCCTGCTTGGGTTTCGATCCCCTACCTGATTGCCGCATTTGCAGGATTGCTTATGTCAAACAACCTCTCCGTGTATTCGGCTGGTCTGACCACCATCACCCTGGGAATCAGAATTCCTCGCGTCTATGCGGTTGTCGTCGATGTGGTGGTGACCACCTGCGGAGCCCTGTACTTTACGCTGGGTTCCGACGGATTCTACGGCCCCTTTGTCACTTTTATCTCCCTTTTGGCAGTGCCGTTGAGCACCTGGGCAGGCATCTTCCTGTCAGATATGATCTTCCGCAAGCGCTACGATTCGGACGGCCTTCTGAACCTTCAAGCCGATTCCCCCTACTGGTACTGGCACGGAGTCAACCTCCCAGCCATCATCAGCTGGCTGGTGGGGATAGTCGTCGGCTTTTTGTTCGTGACGGCCCAGGTCTCCAAGAACGAGGTCTGGTTCTCAGGACCGCTGGCCGGCAGCTTCCTGGGCAGGAACGGCCTGGCTTGGCTGATCTCCCTGCTCCTAGGAGGAATCCTCTACGCCATTTTGCACCTTCTCTCCAAGGATTCTGCGGCTGTGAGAAGCAACGGCAATGACTGAATACAATCTGACCACCAGAGAAGCAAGGATCCTCCATCTGGGTCAGGTGGTTGTTGACCTGAGCATGGACATCGACCACCTCCCGGAACGCGGAGGCGATATTTTCGCCAGGCGAAGCGCCATAAAGGTCGGCGGTGGATACAACGTAATCTACGCAGCCAGGCAGATGGGAGCGCCTATAGCCTATATGGGGGCGATTGGCACAGGTCCAATGGCAGACATGGCCCGCCGAACCCTTGCCGCCTTGCAGGTTCCCGCTGAGGGACCTGTTCTGGATGATTGTGATACCGGATATTCGGTCGCCATGATCGAGCCTTCGGGTGAACGCACTTTTGTTTCAGCAAGGGGAGCAGAGACCCGCATACCGGAGGGAACCTACGAAAGCATGAATCTGGTTTCCGGTGATGTCATCTATCTGAGTGGGTATTCGTTCTGTCACAGGGACAATACCCGTAGTCTGCTCGGTTTCGCCGAAAGACACCAAAATGAAGGATTCCCCGTGCTCTTCGATGCGGGACCTATGGTAGCTGATATTGAACTGGATGTGCTTAAAGCTGTCAACAGCATGCATCCGATCTGGTCGCTGAATGAACGTGAGGGACCAATGCTGGCGGAACGTCTGAGGTGCCGGTCCCACGTTCGTGATGAGGCCGAGCTGGAATCCACCTGCCGCTCCCTTTCGCTGAAACTGGACAGTCCGGTGGTTCTCCGGGCCGGAGCCCGTGGTGCATGGTACTGCCAACCCAAGGATGCAATGCAGAGCATGCATATTCCCACCCCACAGATCCATGCCATAGACACCAACGGTGCAGGCGATGCCCACTCGGGCGCCCTGTGCGCGGGCATCTTCCAAGGCCTGCCCATGCAGGAGGCGCTGATACTGGCCAACTGCGCAGGAGCGCTTTCCACTACGCAGCAAGGCCCAGCCACATGCCCAAGTGAGGAAGCCATACGAAAGGCTGCTGCCTCACTGCAAGGGTAACCAGTGCAACCAGAAAAATACAAGCGGCCGCCGACTTCATGCCGACGACCGCTTGCCCGCCAAAGAGGATATATCAGAGAAAAAGATCAGAGCTGCTTACCCAGCTGATCGGCTGCGCGCAGGGCGTGTGCCACATCAGTGGGGGTCACTTCGAAGGGCATGTTGCCCATGGTCTCGTCAGGACCGCACGCATGCTCCCCGACCTTGAGCAGATCCGCATCGCTGGCCTGTCCAATGCCGATCTGCTCCAGGGAGGTAGGCAGACCCACGCTGCGGAAGAAATCGTAGACCATACGGGTCTCCTCCAGAGAGCGGTCCTCAAGAACCAGCTGGACCAGAGTGCCGAAGGCCACCTTTTCGCCATGCAGCATGGAATGCGTGCCCTTCAGGGCGGTCATACCGTCATGGATTGCATGGGCCGCAGCCAGTCCGGAGCTCTCGAAGCCCAGACCGCTCAGCAGGGTGTTCGCCTCGATGATCTTCTCCAGGGCGGCTGTGCGCACACCGGCCTGTGCCGCGGCCACGGCCTTGACCCCATCCTCCAGCAGGGTATCGCGGCAGAGACGGGCCAGGGCGAAGGCGGCCATGGTGGCGTGGCCCCCGGTCATGGTCACAGCGTTCGACTGCACGCAAGCGGCTGCCTCATAGTAGGTCGCGAAGGCATCGCCCAGTCCTGATACCAGGAAGCGCACCGGAGCCTTAGCGATGACATCGGTATCCATAAGAACCACGTTGGGATTGGCAGGTAAAGGCAGATAACGGTCAAAGACACCCTCGGGAGTGTAGAGCACTGAAAGCCTTGAGCAGGGGGCATCCGACGAGGCTGCCGTGGGCACAATCATGACAGGCAAGTGGGCGAAGTAGGCCACGGCCTTGGCGGCATCCAAGGTCTTGCCGCCGCCGATGCCGATCACAGCGTCGCTGTCCGCCAAATGGGCTCGATGACGGTCGATCTCCTCCATAGAGCACTCGCCGCCGAATTTCATCAGTTCATAGGGGATCCCATCGCGCTCAAAGGAGACGACGATGTCGTCGTGGTAGAGCCCGTCGATGACCGGGTCGACGATCAGATGGGCGCCCTTGGTGCCCAGAGCCGCGTATTCACCGGCCAGCTTTCCCATGGCGCCCTCCTGCTGAACATAGGAGCCGGGAGAGCACAGAACCTTGCGCATATACACACCTTTCTCATTGCTGATCCCGCCTTCGGGACCAGGTGCCTGGGAACGAGCCTCTTGGCCCGCCTGAAAGTGACCCTAGTCACATTACATGGTGGGATGGGTGCGCCGCGCCGAGCAGCCAATCAGTTATGAGGCGAGGGGTTGGTCGTGCTCGTCGGCGACGACTGTGGCGTGGAAGCCGTGCTTGAGGGGCTGGGCGTGGAGCCTGTCGCGTCGGCAGACGGCGAAGGCGTGCTCGTGGGATTTCGTCCCTGCTGCTGCCCCTGCCCGGATCCTTGATCGTTCCCCTGATTCTGATTCGTTCCTGAAGGCTGATTCTGAGGGGCACTCGGGGTCGCCTGGTCTTCTGGCTCCTCGGTGCGCCACCCGGGCTTGGAAGGGGTCTCTTCCTCCTGGCTGGGAGTTACCTGGCTGGTCGATGGACTGACCACGTTCCGAACGACCTTGTCGGTGCCTTCACCTTTGGTCAGAGCATTGATGACCAGTGCAGACAGCAGCACGGCCACCAGAGCGCTGACCACCGAGACGATGATGACGTTGCGGCGGCGCCGATCCAGCTTCTTCCTGCTGGTTGCTGCAATGGGAGCTGCATGGGTTCGGGGACCATTGCTGGATGAGATGGTCCTGCCCGTCTTGGCAGCGGATTCCTTGTCAGTGCCATGCATGACCTTGGTCGGGCCATCGACAGGAGGCATGACCTGTGTAGATCCATCTACTGGAGCTATGACACGGGTCGATCCGTCGGCAACATCGCTGGAATTGTCCGAATGACGCCTCCCCTGAGCCGGCATGGCAGTGGTCTGTCCATCGTCGGCTGAATCGGCATCCGAGTCAGTTTCGGAGCCGTCATCGTCCTGGTCGGCACTGCCTGTTACGGACTCCTGCAACTTCTGGCCAGAGGCTTCCAAAACATTCTTGTAGATCTGCGAAGCCACGGCAGAGACAATGGAACCAATGGCCACGCCAATGATGGATCCCGCCACGCCGATCTTGGCGGCCAGCCAGAAGGAGGTCATGGCTGCAAGAGCGCCGGCAACGATCTGCGCCCAGGAAATGTCATGAAAGAACTGCTTCACTCCGACCCCTTTTAATCCAACGGCTGGTGGCTGCGTTCTTATGGTAGCTGGTCGTCATGGCGATCCTGTGATGGTCGGCCGACCCCACAATAACTTCAGTCGGTCTGGACCAGCCCCCGCGGATCGTCCCAGTCTCCCCGCATGGCGATGGCCGGACCACGATTGTAGTCGATCATGGACCAGCGCAGACCGCCGTCTGGCAGATCTCGCGGCATCAATCGGGCCCAGTGGGCATTCCGCATGGTGACCAGGCCCAAGTATTCGGGATATTCACTGGCCATGCCCAGCAGAGCCTGGAGGGCCTGCGCTATGAAGGACCCATGGGAGAAGACCATAAGATCCGTGTCCGGACCGGCACGATGGATCCAACGGCTCAGGGTCTCCAAACCGCGTCTGCCCACCTGAGCCTTGGTCTCGGCACCGTGAAGGAGCTCTCCCCCGCCGCCTCGGGACCAGGACTCGTAGTCCTCGGGCCAGCGTTGACGAACCTCTTCGGCGCTGGCTCCCTCCCACTCGCCGAAGCTGCGTTCGCGCAGCCCGGGATCAAGATGAACCGGCTGCCCTAGGGGATCAGCAAAAGCATGAGCGGTGGCTGCAGCACGACCCAGATCAGAGGAGACCACCAGCAGGTGACGGTCGCCAGGAACACCATCCACATACTCCGCTCGCAGCTCCTCGCCGGTCCTCTCCACCTGCCAGCGACCAACGCTGTTGAGCGGAATGTCGATCTGTCCCTGCATTCGGTGCCCTGCATTGTATGAGGTCTGCCCATGCCGGACCACGGTCATGGAGCGCACATGCCGTCCACCCTCGGCGGCGATAGCCGAGTCAGTCATGGCTTTTTTCCTGAAGGTCAGTGAAACGGCTGCGCAGATCGTTCCCATTCAGATCATCTGCCTTGGAGGCCAACTGGCCATCCGAGTCATCATCAGCAAGAGTGAAGGGGTGCTCCAGCTGCAGGTCCACTTGGGGGCAGTCCTTCCAGAGCCGCTCCAGATCATAGTAGGCGCGGGCTTGCTTGTGCATGATATGAATGACGAAGTCACCGTAGTCCAATAGAACCCACTGGGCCTCCTGTACGCCCTCGCGCGAGCGAGGATCCAAATTCTTCTGCAGATGGAGCTGTTTCTCCACCTCCTCTGCAATGGCCAGGACCTGACGCTCGTTGCTGCCGGTTGCCACCATGAAGATGTCGGTGATGGCGATAGGCTGTGAGACGTCGAAAGCCACGATGTCCATGGCTTTGACATCGTTAGCGGCCCGGGCGGCCACTCGAATCGCGTCGATGGATTCCTGCAATGCTGGCACTTGTCACGCCTTTCCTTGTTGTCAAGCAGATGCTGTCATGGTTACCGCTCCCAGGCGGGCTTCCACTCCGGAACCTGATGCTGGTCATTGGTGGAGTAGACCATGGCCCCATCCTCGACCGGATGACGGATGACTGATCCGGCCCCAGTGGTGACCCCGTCGCCCACTTGAACGGGGGCTACGAAGAGGTTCCCAGCACCTACGTGCACCTCAGACCCTATCTCGGTGCGGTTCTTGTGCACACCGTCGTAGTTGGCCGTGATGGACCCGCCCCCCACGTTGCTGTCATGGCCTATGTGGGCATCCCCCACGTAGGAAAGATGGGGCACCTTGGTCCCGTGGTCGATGGTGGCTTTCTTCATTTCCACGAAGGCCCCGGCCTTGGTGTCCTCGGCAAGCACGTTGCCAGCCCTCAGATAGGTCCAGGGGCCGATGTTGGCACGGGCTCCGATCCTGGTCTCCTGCACACGGGAACGCTCAACCTTGGCCTGCGGCTCGACGATGGCATCGATCAAGGTGGCATAGGGTCCGATGACTGCGTCCGAGGCTATCTCGGTATGCCCCTGCAGGAAGCATCCAGGCAGAATGACGGCATCCTGCTGGATAACCACATCGTCCTCGATCCAGGTGGTGGACGGGTCCAGAATGGTCACCCCCTGGCGCATAAACTCATGGCAGACCCGAAGATTATGGGCCTTAGCCAACTCAGCCAACTGAATCCTATCGTTGACGCCTTCGACCTTGAGCGGGTCAGGAGCTGCATAGGCCCCGACCCTGCCTAGACGGCGGGCCATCTCCAGGGCGTCGGTCAGATAGAACTCCCGCTGGGCATTGCTGTCGTCCAGACCGCGAACCGCTTGTCGTAGCAGGTCCGCTTCGAAGACATAAACGGAGGTGTTGACTTCCTTGACGGCCAGTTCAGTGCCGGTGGCGTCACGCTGTTCGACAATGCGCAGAACCCGTCCATCCTGGTCACGAATGATGCGGCCGTACCCGGTGGGGTCTTCCAAATTGACCGTCAGCACCGTGGCCCCGTCACCTGAGCTCACATGGTAGTCAAGCAGACTATGCAGCGTATCCGTGTCCAGCAGGGGCATGTCCGAGGCCACGATCAGCACCTGGCCGTCGTGCCTGAGCTCCCCATCCAGCTGGTCTACAGCGCACTGGACAGCACGTCCCGTACCTGGTCTGCTGTCCTGGCGCACGATGTGCACCTGGGGATCATAGGACCTTGCAGCCTGTGCCACCAGGTCAGCCTGATGATGCACTACTACGGCCGTCAGCTCAGGATTCAAGGCAGTCACCGAAGTCATGACCCTCTGCAGGAAAGTCTTGCCGGCCAGCGTATGCAGAACCTTAGGATGGGCAGAGCGCATACGAGTGCCCTCGCCTGCTGCCAGAATGATGCCAGCGGTCAGCGTCTGCCCGCCGTTCAAAACTCCACCACCCCGCTATCTGCAATGCCGATAAGATCCTGAATGGAATCCACCACCTGGTCAGGCCGGAAGGGGAAGGTCTCCACCTCAGGACGGGTGGTGATGCCGGTCAGCACCAGGAAGGTGTTCAGACCAGCCTCGACTCCAGCCACCACATCGGTATCCATACGGTCACCGATCATGGCCGTGGTCTCGGAGTGGCCGCCCACCCTGTTCAGAGCCGTACGGAACATGATCGGATTGGGCTTGCCCACAAAGTAGGGTTCGCGATTAGTGGCCTTGGTTACCAGAGCCGCCACAGCGCCTGCCGCAGGCAGAACGCCATTCTCGCTGGGACCGGTGGCATCCGGGTTGGTGCAGATGAAGCGGGCCCCGCCCAGAATCAGGCGGATGGCCGTAGTGATGGCCTCGAAAGAATAGGTCCTGGTCTCGCCCAGAATCACATAGTCGGGATTGATGTCAGAGAGAATAAATCCAGCCTCATGCAGGGCTGTGGTCAGCCCCGCCTCGCCGATCACATAGGCCGACCCTCGCGGAATGGTCCGTGACACGAAGTCAGCAGTAGCAAGGGCGGATGTCCAGATCCGGTCCTCGGGCACGTCAATGCCTGAACGCCCAAGGCGAGCCGAAAGATCACGCGGGGTATAAATGGGATTGTTGGTCAGCACCAGATACTGACGGTTATTGCGCTTGAGCGTGTCGATGAATTCGGCAGCACCGGGCAGGGCCGTGTTCTCGTGCACCAGCACGCCGTCCATGTCGGTGAGCCAGGTTTCGATCTTCTTGACTGCCAAGACAGTTCCTTTCGGTTGGTCACCGACCCCAAGGAGGCCGTCTCCGACCGGAATCGGCGAGCGTAAGCTCCCCCACCTGGATTCGAACCAAGACTAAGGGTTCCAAAGACCCGTGTGCTGCCTTTACACCATGGGGGAAAGACGGAGCTCTAAGGCCCCGCCAGGTTTATTATGCCACAGCCGGACGATTACGCCACGCCATGCCGGGCAGGCAAGGCTTTAGGCGAAGAGGAAGCCCTGGCCGTGATGGGCTGGGTAGGTATCGAAGAGCCGAGCCACTGAACCATCCTCGAAGACTGCTTTGATGGCCGAGGCCAGCAACGGTGCGATGGACAGCACAGTCAGGCCGTCCCAGCGCTTATCCTGGGGAATCGGGACCGTGTCAGTCAGAATGACCTCCTTGGCCTTGCAGGACCTGAGCCGCTCCACGGCGGGTCCAGACATGACGCCATGGGTGGCCACGATGGTGATGGAGTTGGCGCCAGCCTCATCCAGCACATTGCAGGCTTCGGCAATGGTGCCGCCAGTGTCGATCAGGTCGTCCACCAGCACGCAATCCAGGCCGCGTACGTCGCCCACTACGCGATGAGCCACAGCCTTGTTGGGCTGAGTGATGTCACGAGTCTTGTGGATGAAGGCCAGGGGCACGCCCCCTAGGCGCTGGGCCCACTGCTCAGCCACCCGGATGCGGCCTGCATCAGGAGAGACTACAGCCACCTTGGACAGATCCATCCTGTCACGCACATAGTCCACCAGAACAGGCATGGCGATCAAATGGTCCACAGGACCATCGAAGAAGCCCTGGGACTGGGCAGCGTGCAGGTCGACCGACATGATTCGATCCGCACCGGCCGCCTTGAGCAAGTCGAACATGAGTCGGCAGGAGATGGGCTCGCGGCCCAGGTGCTTCTTGTCCTGACGGGAGTAGCCCAGGAGTGGACAGACTGCGGTAATGGAGCGCGCAGAGGCCCTCTTGAGGGCATCGATCATGATCAACTGTTCCATGATGGACTTGTTGACCGGGTCGGAATGGGTCTGCAAAACGAAGACATCGGCTCCACGCACCGACTCCGTATAACGCACATACATCTCGCCGTTGGCAAAGTCGTATGCTGTCGTCTCCAGGACGTCAATGCCGAGTTGATCGGCCACGTCCGCCGCGAGTCTGGGATGGGTCCGGCCTGTGACAAGTATGAGATTTTTTCCTGGTCTGCCTTTGAGTATCGCGCTCACCATATCTCCAAACGTTGTTTTCGCTGAAGCGGACAAACTCCATAATAATGGCGCGCGCTGACACAGCAGGGCAGTCCGTGTTGGCGAGTCCGATGGTATGCGAAGCTCAGGAGGCCGAGCGGTAGAGTCCGTGTTTGTTGATGTACTGCACCACCCCGTCCGGGACCAGATACCAGACGGGCATGCCTCGAGCCGAACGACGGCGCACATCAGTGGACGAGATGGACAGGGCCGGAATCTCCAGGGTATCAACTCGTTGGGCGGGCACCTGAAGATCACGTAGACTTGATGAATAGCCGGGACGGGAAACGGCTACGAACTTGGCCAGATCCCACATCGTGTTGGCATCCTTCCAGCGCATGATCTCGGCCACAGCATCCGCCCCGGTGATGAAGAAGAGGTCGCTGTCGGGACGCATCCGCTTGATGTCACGCAGAGTATCCACTGTGTAGGTGATGCCAGGGCGCTCGATATCCACCCGGGAGACCGTGAACTTGGGGTTGGAGGCCGTGGCGATCACGGTCATCAGATAGCGGTCCTCAGCATTGGTCACTGTTTTGTTCAGCTTGAATGCCGGGCGGCCGGTGGGCACAAAGACGACCTCATCCAGGTCATAGACCCAGGCCACCTCCGAGGCAGCGACCAAGTGTCCGTTATGAATTGGGTCGAAGGTGCCGCCCATGATTCCCACCCGAGGTCGCCGGTTATGGTGGGCAGGCCTAGAGACACCATCAATATCTGATGGATCCTGCCCGGATTCCCCCTCCTTGGACAGTTCAGACATCATCCGGTTCACGCCTGCTCGTCCTCCCGTCTGGCTTCCGAGGCGTTCTCCTCATTCTCTGACTCGGCCTCCTGGCGCATCTGCTCGGCACTGGGATTGACCCGGTCAGGATCGATCCGTTCCATGTCGGCATTCCACTCCTCCTGGACCACACGGCGAATCTCGGAGTAGGTGGGCAGGGGGAAGCCTGGCTGGTAGGCCCGACGAACCTGGGCTACGCATCCCGTAATGGCCACCAGAGAGTCGGACAGGTCGGCGATGCGTCCCTCCTGCTCCTGCTTGCGGAAGACAGGCACCCGCTCTTCCATGACGGTGATGTCATGTCTGACTTGGTTGAGCTGGTCTTGATCCAGGTCGTGCACATCATCGGCATGTTCGTCAGGCCATCCGATCAGGACTGCATCGGCATACTCCAAACAGGAGCGCTGGTCTGCATCCGGGATGCCGTCCTCGATTTGCACTAGAAAAACGTACCGCAGCAGGCTCAGTCGTTCGGAAGCCACCCTCAGCCAGATGCGCGGGTTGTCGTGTTCGCGTTGGAAGAGCTCTTCGATCTTCTCGTTCACGGCCGCACCTGCCCCCTGCCGTAGCCGATCCATTTGGTTGTGGTCAGCTCCTGCAGACCCATGGGTCCTCGAGCATGCAGTTTCTGGGTAGAGATGCCTAGCTCGGCGCCCATGCCGAACATGCCGCCATCAGTGAATCGGGTTGAGGCGTTGACCATAATCACAGCCGAATCTACCCGACGTGAGAACTCTTCAACAGCTTCGTAGTCCCGGGCCAGGATGGCCTCGGTATGGCCGGTGGAGTGACGGTTGATGTGCTCGATGGCCTGGTCCAGGGAGTCCACCACACGCACCCCCATCTTCAAATCCAGATATTCGCGGTCCCAGTCAGCCTCCTCTGCGCGGACCAGCAGTTCTTCAGGCAGACCATGCCCGGCGAGGATATCCATGGAGACCGCGTCCAGGTGCAACTCAACCTGGGCCCGTGTCAGCGCTTGGGCCGCACGGGGCAGGAGGTCGGCGGCCACGCCCCGGTGGACGATCAGCTTTTCAGCAGCGTTGCAGACGCCGACCCGCTGGGTCTTGGCGTTGACGATGATGGGGATGGCCTGATCCATATCCACTGAGCGATCCACATAAATATGGACATTACCGGCACCAGTCTCGATGGTGGGCACGGTAGCCTGCTCAATTACACTGCGGATCAACCCTCGGCCACCCCTGGGCACCAGCAGATCGATATGACCGCGTGCCTTCATCAGAGCCTGAGCCCCTTCGCGACCGTATCGGTCCACGGAAGCCACCAGAGCCGAATCCAGCCCCTGCTCACGAAGCACCCCGCCTATCAGCTCCACCAGGGCGCGATTGGTACGTTCAGCTGCGTGGCCTCCTCGCAGGAGGGCCGCATTGCCGGACTTGAGGCAGAGGGCCACCACATCAATGGTGACGTTGGGACGGGCCTCGTAGATCATGGCGACCACGCCCAGAGGGACCCGCACCTGATTGAGCCGCAGGCCGTTGGGCATGTCATGACCACGAACCACCTCGCCCAGGGGGTCGGTCAGCCCCGCCACCATGCGCACGCCACGGGCGGCGTCCGCGATACGAACCTCGTCCAAGCGCAGACGGTCGATCAGACCGGCGCTCATTCCTTCTTCAAAAGCTTGAGTGCAGTCCTGCTCATTGACTGCGGCAATCTGATCGGCCCGATCGATCAAGGCATCGGCCAGGGCCAGCAAGAGGGCGTTTCTGGTCTGGCCGGTCACGCCCGCGAGGCTAGCTTGTGCGGCAGCCGCCGCATCGGCCATGGCGCAGACCCGATCGAACACATCCTGACGATCGGAGTTCTCGTGTTCACTCATGTTCGTCAGATCCTTTCGCCCTCACGGGTCCGCCAGACCCATTTCTGTACCGATTGTAACCCTCAGCGAGGGCAATGACGACAGGAGGAGGGAGGGCATTGCTGCACCTCCCTCCTTCAAGGGCCAATCAGTGGGTCTGATCCAGCTCAGGATAGAGCGGGAAGGCCTCGACCAGCCGATCCACCCGGGCCTTGAGGGCATCCAGATCCGCCTGGGGACCCTGGGCCAGCGCAGTGCCGATCACATCGGCAACCTCCTCGTACTGGGCCGGGCCGAATCCGCGAGTAGCCAAGGCGGAGGTCCCGATGCGCAGACCGGAGGCCACAGAGGCCGGGCGCGGATCGAAGGGCACCGTATTGCGGTTGACGGTGATGCCGATCCTAGCCAGCAGGTCCTCCCCCTGACGGCCGTCCATCTCGCTGTTGCGCAGATCCACCATGACCAGGTGGACGTCCGTGCCTCCAGTGAGCACGGTGATGCCGTTGTCGGCCACATCCTTGGCCATCAGGCGCTCAGCCAGAATCTTTGCGCCCTCCAAGGTGCGCTCCATGCGTTCCTTGAATTCAGGCGTGCCGGCCAGCTTGAAGGCCACAGCCTTGGCGGCGATCACATGCATGAGCGGGCCGCCCTGGTTGCCGGGGAAGACCGAGGAGTTGAGCTTCTTGGCATACTCCTGACGGGCCAGGATGAATCCGGAGCGGGGTCCGCCCAGGGTCTTGTGAGCCGTGGAGGAGACCACATCGGCATAGGGCACCGGGCTGGGATGCAGACCGGCTGCCACCATGCCGGCGAAGTGGGCCATATCCACCCAGAACTTGGCCCCCACCTCGTCGGCGATCTCCTTCATGGCTGCAAAGTCCTCAATGCGTGGATAGGCGCTCCACCCGCCGATGATCAGGGCCGGATGGGTCTCCAGGGCCCGCTGACGGATGATCTCAGGCTCGATGCGGAAAGTGTCCGGATCCACCCCGTAGGATTCAGCATGGTAAAAGCGTCCGGAGAAGTTGATCTTCATGCCGTGGGTCAGGTGGCCGCCATGGTCCAGGGCCAGTCCCAGCACAGTGTCGCCAGGCTTGATCAGGGCCTGATAGACAGCGGCGTTGGCCTGGGCACCCGAATGAGGCTGGACATTGGCGTACTCGGCGCCGAAGAGGGCCTTGGCCCGGTCTCGGGCCAGGTTCTCGACCTGGTCCACCCACTCGCATCCGCCATAGTAGCGTCTGCCAGGATAGCCCTCGGCATACTTGTTGGTCAGCACGGATCCTTGGGCCTGTAAGACAGCCTTGGGCACGAAGTTCTCAGAGGCGATCATCTCCAGACCGCCTCGCTGACGCTCCAACTCCCCATCCAGCAGTGCAGCTATCTCCGGATCCACCTGCGAGATCGAAGAGTTCAGGACATCGTAGGATTGCTGTACCGGGTTCTCTTCGACCATGGGTCGCTCCTTTGTCTTTGACTTACAGCCTCGGATACAGGGGCTGGTGGGCAATACTGTACGCCATACCGACCCCTGGCAGGCCCTCGCGTCCATAGACGGTTTCCTTCGCGAGCCGAGCAGGTCAATGGTTCGGACTCTTGCACGGGGTAGAATGCCTTGGTAATGATCTGTTCGGCGACATGGCGGAGGGGCAGGCAACCATGAGCACATACCACAGCACTCGGGGCGGCGAAGAACAGCTGCAGTCCAAGCAAGCCATCAGACGAGGCTTGGCTCCTGACGGCGGACTCTACGTCAGCGATGAACTGGACGCTCTGACCATCGACCCTGCCTCGGTTGCCGGCCTGGACTACAAGGGTACGGCCAAGCTGGTTCTTTCGAGACTGCTGAGTGATTACTCTTCCGGTCAGCTGGACTCCTGCCTGGAAGCAGCCTACGGAGAACAGTGGTCCGATCCGGCAATCACCCCTCTGGTGGACCTGGGCGGCAACGACTTCGTACTGGAGCTCTTCCGTGGGCCCACTTCGGCTTTCAAGGACGTGGCCCTGCAGCTTCTGCCAAGACTTATGGCCCTGGCCGGGGAGGATGGCGAGCGGATCATGGTGCTCACAGCCACCTCCGGAGACACAGGCAAGGCGGCGCTGGCAGGATTCGCAGACGCGCCGGGCACGGGCATCACCGTCTTCTACCCGCAGGGCAAGGTCAGCCAGATCCAGCGTCTGCAGATGGTCACCCAGGAGGGCGGCAACCTGCGGGTCTGTGCAGTTCGAGGCAATTTCGACGATGCCCAGTCCACAGTCAAGTCCATCTTCGCCGACGCTGATCTGGCTCGTGAGCTGGGTAAGAAGGCTTCAACCGTTCTCTCTTCGGCCAATTCCATCAATGTGGGCCGCCTGGCACCGCAGGTCGTCTACTACTTCCGAGCCTATGGGTCTCTGATGGAACGGGGAGTGATCAGACCTGGGGATTCGGTCGAATTCTGCGTGCCCACCGGCAACTTCGGCGATGTGCTGGCCGGGTACTATGCCAAGATGATGGGACTTCCAGTTGCTCGCCTGACCGTAGCCTCGGACCGCAACCGAGTCCTCAACGACTTCCTGACCACAGGCGTCTATGACCGCAACCGCCCCTTCTACATCACTACCTCTCCCAGCATGGACATCCTGATCTCCTCCAACCTGGAGCGGATGCTCTACTACATGGCCGACGGCGACACCAAACTGATTGTCTCGCTTATGGCCGATCTGGAGTCCACGGGGCGTTATCAGGTGCCTGAAGCCCTGCTGACCAGAATCCGTGGGCTCTTCTCCTGCGGTTGGGCCGACGAGGACCAAGTGGCCTCAGCCATTAGCGACTGCTGGGAGGACCGAGGATATCTGATCGATCCGCACACGGCCTGCGGCTACCACGTCATGGCCGTCCAGACCGGCAGGGATCCTGCCGTGCCCCGGGTGCTGCTGTCTACAGCAAGCCCCTACAAGTTCCCCCGGGTGGTCTGCCAATCCTTGGGTCTGGAGACCCCTGACAGCGACTTCGAGTGCATGGACATCCTGGCCGAGGCCACCAACACCATGCCCCCCAAGGCTCTGCGCGCCCTGGAAAACGCACCTGTGCGTTTCCAGGACTGCATCGATCCCGGCGACATGTCTGACTACGTCCGCCACGCGGTCATGCAGTCCTGAGCTGGCCCAGGACTGCGAGGACATAGATCACCGTAATCGCGGTCAGATTGAAAGTCTGGCGTCAATCAATCTCCCTGCGCGCATAGACCCTGCTGGAAACGGCTCCAGAGACCAGGTTCGCCAACAAGACTATGGCCAGACTAAGAGCTACAGGTTTCCACAGGTCTCCTATAAGGAAACGTCCAAGTTTAGTCATGAGAGCTCCCCAGTCCAAAGGCAGCCAGGCCAAGACAATACCGATCAAGGCAATAAAAGCGAAGAGCACCAACAGGGCACGTAAAGCTTTTACTGGATCAAGCCAGTAGAAAAGTGGAGCAGCCAAGGCAAAAAGCAGCATTTCGAACATGAAGATAGCCAAGGTAAAAAGAGTCACAGCCTGCCAAGGATCCGAACCCTTCCAAGGCAGACCTCCAGCTATCCGGAAATAGATCGCAAAACAGCAGCATTGAGCCAAGACCATTAGCACAATAGCCGAATAGCGTCCCAGCACCTGATGACCACGCGAAATAGACACAATGCCATTCAGGCGAGCTGCTGGAGAGTAAAAATCAATGAATAATTGGATCTGCGCGACGGCAGCAGTTGCAACGCAGGAACCCGTGACCATTCCATTTACCAAGTCTAAATTTCCATCCTGGTTGTGGCCAGTCACGACCAGGACGCCCTTCAAGATGATTCCTGCCAGCGGTGCAGCGATGAAGAGCAGCATACACGACCAGCAGCCTCCGGCTCCTCCACTGCAACGTTGCATGTCCAGCCTGATCTGCTTGGCTATCGCCTTCATGCCTCCATCTCCTTACTCTTGTTGGCCGCAGCACGTGAGCCCGTGGTCAGTCTGATGATGTTGTCAAAATCGGCCCGCTCCACCAGATAGCGTTCCTCTGAAGGCTCGACGTCGGCAGGGGAAGCCGATGCCAGAAAATCCTCCAAGTGTTCAGTAGACACCAAAGCCTCGAAACCTGTGGCGGAACGCTGCAGGCCCATCAGATGAGGTATCTGCGCTCTAGCCAGATCGTCCGGCCCCCCTCTCACAACCTGGAAAGCCTCCATCAACTCGTCCTTGGGGCCGGTGTAGAAGACTGACCCCCGATTGATGTAGGTAACGAAGTCAGCCACCCGTTCAAGATCCGTGGTGATATGAGTGGAGAAAAGTACTGAGTGACGACCGTCTCCGATGTAGTCCAGCAGAATATCCATGAGCTCGTCCCTGGCTAGGACATCCAGACCACTGGTAGGCTCATCCAGAATCAAGAGCCTCGCATCGTGACTGAGAGCGACGGCCAGCATCAGTTTCATCTGCATGCCACGGGAAAGCTTGCCAATTCTGCGGTTTTCTTGCAGACCAAACCGACGCAAATAGCCCTGATAGCGATCACTGTTCCAAGAGGGATACATGGGTGCCATCACTGATTCGGCGGCCTTGACCTTCCATGCTTCCAGGAAATAAATGGAATCGAAGACCACACCCAGGTCTGCCTTGACCTCCTCCTCCTGGCTCAACGGATCACGGTTCAGAATGCTGATTTCTCCACTGTCTCGGCGGATCATATTCAGCAAGAGCCGGATCAAGGTGGATTTGCCCGCGCCGTTGGGGCCAATCAATCCCATGATGTAGCCCATGGGCAGATCCATAGTGACTCGATGCAGGCGGAATCCCGTGCCGTCAGCCTTGACGTAGCTTTTCCCAAGGTCACTGACGCGCAAGGCATAGTCGACATCTTCACCAGAAATTGTCATCGACGGTGATGCGCACATGCTGCTATTCCTTTCCTTCTTTGGACGCGGGTGCAGAACCCTTGTCGCCTAGCAGGCCGTCGAGCAGGCTGCGAATTCGGTCCGGCTCCATGCCGGCCCGACGAGCCGTATCAACCGCCTCCCCCAACAGGGACTGCACGCGGTCCTCCAGATGCTGCCGCATGACCTGGTCGCCGCTGTCAGCCACGAAGGTCCCCTTGCCTTGGATGTTCTCCACCAAGCCCTCCTGAGCGAGTTCGGTATAGGCACGGGTCACGGTCAGCACGGACACCCTGAGCTCCTGCGAGAGATGTCGCAGGGAAGGCAGTCCCTCCCCGGCTTTCAAGTCTCCGAGCAGGATGGCCGAACGTATCTGGTCCTCAATCTGCCGATAAATCGGTTGTCCGGACAGGGATGAGATGATCAGCTTCATCCAAGCCCCTTTCATGGATGGTCGGCACGACTCTGGCTGAGCTGTACCGGTGTTCATGTATACACTATAACAGTTTAATCATGGAGACAACCTCGCCACTGCTCTTCTACGGCCATGGTTCACGAATTCCGCAGAAACAGCGCTGTATTGCTGAAATTCTACCTGATCACGAATTCAGACAAGATGCCATCCGAACCGGGTCGTCGCCCCATTGTTGATACCAAGGAGGGATAAGGTGTCATCAACGAAAATCAAATACAGTCGGTACCGCACAACCGTTCACAACCACTCGCCTACTGTCGAAGCATCAAAGTGGCGGATGTCGAGCATGCAATTGCAAGCCGCAAAAAACAGCAAAGCTTTCGATACTTGTCTAAGTCGTCAAATCGATGGACTTTGGCGCTACAAAGTACAGGCGGCAACTAGGCTTATCTGCGCTGAAGTCTGCTGGAGGCCAGAAGCTCTCGTGCGTGCTTCAGAGAAGTGGTGGACTCGCTGCCGGCCAGCATCCGGGCGATCTCTCGCTCCCTGTCTTTGCCCTCTACCTGGCGGACCAGAGTCTCTACAGTGTCGCCGCCCTCCCGTCCCTTGGCCACGACGAACTGTCGATCGGCCCAGGAAGCCACCTGCGGCAGGTGGGTGACCACAATCACCTGAGCGGTGACGGCCAATCGGGCGAGACGACGACCCAGCTCCACAGCTGCCCGACCGCCTACACCAGCATCCACCTCATCGAAAATGAAAGTCATCGTCGGGTCGCCAGCCTGGGAGTCAAGGCCGGTATGCCCTTCACTACGCCCATCAGATCCCAATGAGGTCCGGCCTTCAGCGGCTACCAGCTCCAAGGCCAGCATGAGCCGGCTGAGTTCGCCGCCCGAGGCGCTCTTGCCCATGGGGAGAAGATCTGAACCCGGATATGGCCTGAAGAGAAAGTCGATTCGGTCCAGACCATGCCCATCCATGTCTTGGTCCTGGCGCTGCATGACGTGAATCTCAAGCCCAGCTCCCGCCATGGCCAGGGAGTGCAATTCGCTGTCGACAAGATCGCTCAGCCTTCGTGCAGCCTTGGCCCTTGACACAGACAGACTCCGTGCGGCCTTCAAGGCGCTTCCACGAAGCTGCTCAACCTGTCCTTGAAGCTCCTCTAGCTTCTCGGGTGAGGCATCCATGTCCTCAAGCTCAAAAGCAGCCTTCTTGCGCCAGGCCAGAACGTCGTCGATTTTTGGTCCCCAGCGACGGGTCAGCTCATCCAGATCATGGATGCGGGCATTGATCTTGTCCAGATCACCCTCCTGGCCTTCGTCATCCAGCTGACTGCTCAGGGTGAAGACCAGGTCAGACAGGTCGGCGTTCAGCGACCGCAACCGCTGGACCGACTCCTGAAAGACACCCTCCACACCGATGCCCTCCAGGGCGGCAATGGCTCGTTCGACCAGGGCAGTGGCCGATGATGCGTCGGCATCAGGGTCGATCTGACTGGAGTCCAAGGCGGACAACGCTGACATGACCCCCTGACTGATCTGGGCAGCATGCTCGATCCTGTCCCGCTGGGCCTTGAGTTCACGATCCTCGCCGGAATGGGGGTCGAGCCGATCAATCCGGGCGATGGATTCACGAAGATAATCAGCCTGGGCCATAGCGCCGGACTGCTGGTTGCGCAGCTCCTCCAGATGTTCCTGGGCCTGTCGATACTGCCTGAAGGCCTTGGAAAAGGTCTCCAGCTGCGGACCGTCACCAGCATAGGCATCCAGAAACTCGCGCTGCCGGGCCGGGCTGGCCATGCGCATCTGATCCGCCTGACCATGGACAGTGACCAGCATTCCAGCCACCTCCTCCAGCAGACCGCGAGGGGCCGTCCTGCCGTTTAGCGCGGCACGGGAACGCCCCTTGACGGGCATGGTCCGTGCAAGGAAGATCTGCCCCTCCTCCTCCACGGGTAGACCAGCCTCAGTTATAACCGCAGTCACTGAATTCTCGGTTCCTGTCGTTCCAGCATCGAAAATCCCCTGCACCCAGGACTCCCGAGCACCAGGTGCTACCAGTTGCGGACGAGCGGTGGATCCGGAGATCAGCCTGATGGCATTGAGGAGCATGGACTTGCCAGCTCCGGTCTCCCCCGTGATGGCCGTCATGCCAGCAGCGGGCCGTAGCAGGGCATGATGGATTGGACCCAGGTCGCGTACTTCCAGCTCTTCCAGCATCAGTGCTCCTTATTCGACTCTGGCGGCTCCCCCTGGTCCTGTCCGTCTGCAGCTGCCGAGGAGCGATGCTGCTCCCTCCAGCCGACCACCGGCAGGTCGAACTTGGAGACCAGCCGTCTAGTGAACGGCACCCCGGACAGCCTGGCCAGCCGCAGGATGTCGTGGGACTGCCGCACCACAATGCGGGAGCGCTTGGGCACTGGCCGCTGACGGCGCCCATCATTGCAGATCCAGCCAGCCGACTGGGAATCACCCAGAATGTCTAAAGTGAACTGTGACTTCGGACCGATGATCAGGGATCGGGCGAAAAGGGCGTGAGCAGCTATGGGCACCATCTGCAGCGACTGCGCATCCGGCCAGACAATGGGCCCGCCCACCGAAAAGGCGTAGGCCGTTGAACCGGTCGGGGTGGCCACAATCATGCCGTCGCAGCCGAAGGAACTCATCTCCACATCGTCTACTCGGACCGACACCTCAATCATCTTGCCCCGATCATATCGTTCCAGGGTCATGTCGTTAAGGGCCCAATCGCTCAGTGGACGATCGGCTCCGGGTATCCACAGGTCCACATGGGCCACCATGCGCTCATCGATGGAGTAGTCATGATCAGCCACCCTACGAATGGCTTCCCCTATCTGGAAGCTCTCGAATTCTGCCAGGAATCCCACATGACCCAAGTTGACCCCCAGGATGGGCACCTCAGTGCCCTTGACCAGCTCTGCAGCCCGCAGAATGGTCCCATCGCCGCCCAGAACGATGACAATCTCGGTGTCGTCGGCCACCTTCTGGCTAGGGCTGCCGAATTCAGGGGCGGCGATGTTGTCGACAATCGAGACGCTAAATCCGTCCCGGCGCAGCTGCTCCTCGACCTCATCCACCAGGTGACCGCTTGCCCGGACCCGACTGTGCGTAACTACGACAGCGCTACGAGCACCCATGGGGCCTCCCTTCCGGCATCAATGACCATCCTATCGGGCCCGGCCAACAGCGGCGCTCTATTGCCTGAATCAGGCCAAACGACGACCTGTAGCTGCGGCCACACCCTTCCTGGTCTCGTACCGGGGGGAGCCTGTCCCGTCCACTGCATCGGCATCCACCACAACACGGGAGACATCCGGCCTATCAGGCAGCTCAAACATAGTCGCCTCAAGAGTGCGTTCAATGATCCCTCGCAATCCACGGGCGCCCACCTTGCGCTCCAGGGCGATGGCGGCAACACGGTCCAAGGCAGCGTCGGTGAAAACCAGATCAGCCCCATCATCCATGAACATGCGCCGGTACTGATCAACCAGGGCATTGTCCGGTTCGGTCAGCACGCGTCGCAACTCATCGGCGCCCAGAGGCTCCAAAGTGGAAATGACAGGCAGCCGTCCCACAAACTCGGGCAATAGGCCGAACTGTTCCAAATCCTCGGCCCTGACCTGGCTCATGACCCGGCCACCAGACACCCTCTCGCTCCCCTGAGTAGCCGAGAACCCGCTCTCCCGCAGGCCCAGCCGCTGGCGAACGATATCCTCAAGACCAACGAAGGCGCCGCCACAAATGAAGAGAATGTTGGCCGTATCCATGACGACCGTGCGAACGTCTCCGCGCCGCCGGGAACCTTGTACCGGCACGCGGGCCTGAGTGCCCTCGATGATCTTGAGCAGAGCCTGCTGGACCCCTTCGCCGGACACATCCCTGGTGATGGAGGTGTTCTCCCCCGATTTTCTGGCGATCTTGTCGATCTCGTCAATGTAGATGATCCCGCGCTGAGCAAGGTCCATGTTGCCATCGGCAGCCTGGAGGAGCCCCTGCAGGACGGACTCCACGTCCTCGCCCACATATCCAGCCTCGGTCAGGCTTGTGGCATCCACAATGACAAAGGGGACGTTCATGATGGTAGCCAGGGTCCGTGCCAAGTATGTCTTGCCTACGCCGGTAGGACCCATGAGCAGAATGTTGGACTTGTCCACCTGGACGCGAGGGGCCGCATCCTTGCGTTTCAATGCTGTGCCCGCAGCACGGCCACGGTCGCCAATGTCCATATTGACGCGCTTGTAGTGATTGTAAACAGCCACCGACAGGGTGCGCTTGGCGGCCTCCTGGCCGATGACATACCGGTTCAAGTAGGCAAATATCTTTGAGGGCGCCGGCAGAGTAAGCCGCTGGTCGGCGGCATCCTTAGCCATGTCCTCCTGGATGATCTGGGCGCACAGACGTATGCATTCGTCACAAATGGCGCAGGAAGGCCCCTTGACCAAGCGTCGCACCTGGTGCTCGTCCTTGCCGCAGAACTCGCAGCGATTCAGTCCGTCATTGTAGCTGACCACACGGCCCATGGCTCTCCCTTCCCGGAGAATCCGCAAGGATCGCCAAATTCATATTTGACTGGCATCGTCCATTATGCCAAACGCCCGGAGGCCGTGGACCCAAGGACCCGCCGCCATCCGGACGAACAATCATGCACGCAGTCACTGAAACTAATCGCGGTGCTCCAGAACCTCGTCCACCATCCCGTAATCCTTGGCCTGTTGGGCGGTCAGAATGGTGTCCACCTCAATGTCCTTACGAATCTTGTCGACATTCTGGCCGGTATGCTTGGCCAGGGTCTCCTCCAGCCAGGTGCGCATGCGCAGCATCTCCTTGGCCTGGATCTCGATCTCGGTGGCCTTGCCGAAGTCCTGCTCCATGGCCGGCTGGTGAATCAGCACACGGGCGTTGGGCAGAATCAGGCGCTTGCCCTTGGTGCCTGCAGCCAGAAGAACTGCAGCAGCCGAGGCAGCCTGACCCAGGCAAACAGTCTGTACATCGGGCTTGATGTACTGCATAGTGTCATAGATGGCGGTCATAGCCGTCATGGATCCCCCCGGCGAGTTGATGTAGATGATCACGTCGCGGTTGGGATCCTGGCTTTCCAGAACCAGGAGCTGGGCCATGATGTCGTCCGAGGAGGTGTCGTCCACCTGGACGCCCATGAAGATGATCCTGTCGTCGAAGAGCCTAGTGTAGGGGTCCTGGCGCTTGTAGCCGTAGGGGGTTCGCTCCTCGAACTGCGGCAGCACATAGCGGTCAGTGGGCATGGCGCCCAGGCCTCGAGGGCCAGCCAGTCGACGGGCCCGTGCAACGAATTGCGCTTCTTCAGATGCCATGTGGAGTGCTCACTTCCCTTGATCTGCGGTCATAGTGCCGTGGGTGGTCACGATCCGGTCGACGAAGCCGTACTCCAAGGCCTGCTGGGCCGTGAACCAGTGATCGTATTCGTTATCCCGGTAGATCTCCTCCAGGGTGTGGCCAGTCTGCTCGGCCGTCAGCTGGGAGAGCGTGCGCTTCATGTCCATGATCAGTTCGGCGTTGATCCTGACATCAGTGGCCGTGCCTCCGACACCACCCGAGGGCTGATGCATGAGCACACGTGCATGGGAGGTTACGAAACGCTTGCCCTTGGCTCCGCTGGAGAGCAGGAACTGGCCCATGGAAGCCGCCATGCCGACCGCGACTGTGGCCACGTCGGGCTCGATCAGCTGCATGGTGTCGTAGATGGCCATGCCCGCTGTAATTGAGCCGCCTGGCGAATTGATGTAGAGCCAGATATCCTTCTTGGGATCCTCGGCCGCCAGCATCAGCATCTGTGCGCAGATGACGTTGGCGTTGGCGTCCTTGACCTCGTCCCCCAGCCAGATGATCCTGTCCTTGAGCAGTCGGTTGAAGATGGGATCGGTCGGCGTGGGGGCCTCCCCATCTTCCATCACGGGACTGGTTGCCAATGAGTTGTTCACCCTGTCTCCTTCGATAAACGTATCTGTATTGAGCCTAGCCCTCGCAATCGACGCGGTCCCAGCCTTTCCGCTCTTTGCGCAACCGCTACGACAAGGCCGCACCCAGGCTGTTTGCCACGGGGTGCGGCCTGTTCGCTGCCTGGGAAGCTACTCCTGATCCTGAGAGAGCTGGTCAGCTACTTCAGCTGCAGCCGAGGCAGCCTGAACGCTCTCATCCTGCTCCTCCTGAGCCTCGGGCTGGTCCTCGCCCAAGAAGCGGCTCAGGTCGACCTCCTGACCGTCGGGATCCTTGAAGGTGACGGCACGCATTCCGGCCAGCATGCCCTTGGAGCGACCGACTTCCTGCACAGCCGAGCCCAACTGACCATTACGGACGATGCCGTTGATGAAGGCGCTGGGGTCCATGCCGTACTGCTGAGCAATGGAAGCCAGGAAGTTGGTTACGTCAGCCTGGCTGACCGTAATGCCAAGCTTCTCCGCCAAGGCGTCAAGGGTCATCTGGTCGCGCAGTTCCTTCTCCACGGTCCGCTCGGCCTCGGCCTTCTCGTCCTTGCTGGCCTTATCCGGGTCCTTGCCAGTGTTCTTGAGCTGATCGGTCACCATGGACTGCTTGATGCCCTTGGGCACCGGAATGTCCAAGCCGTCCTGAAGCTTAGCGATGAAGGCATCACGGGCATCGGTGGCCTGTCGGCCCTCGGCATCCACCTGGCACTGCTTGCGCACATCCTCGCGCAGCTCCTTCAGAGTCTCGAACTCCGAAGCTTCCTTGGCGAACTCGTCGTCCAAGTCGGGCAGCTCCTCAGCCTTGACCGAGTTCACCTTGACCTTGATCTGGGCCTTTTCGCCCTGGTGCTCACCGGCCTCCAAGGTGCCCTCGAAGGTGGTCTCTTCTCCGGCGGACAGCCCATCCAAGGCCTCATCCAGGCCGTCCAGCATGGTGTTGGAGCCCAGCTCGTAGCTGACTCCCTGCTGGGAGTCCACGGACTTGCCGTCGATAACGGCATCCAGGTCGATGTTGGCGTAGTCGCCCTTGGAAGCGGGACGATCCACGCTGACCAAGGTGCCGAAGCGCTGACGCAGATTGTCCAGACGCTTGTCCACGTCCTCATCGGTGACGGCTGGCTTAGGGACCTCAATCTCCATGCCATCAATCTCGGGCAGCTCGAACTTGGGACGAATTTCGACCTCGGCGGTGAACTTGAGCTTGGTATCGTCCTTGGCCGAGGAAGGTATGTCCTTGACGTCGATCTGCGGCTGTGCCATGGCGTGCAGCTGCTTCTCCTCCAGAGCCTTTGAGTAAAGCTCTGGCACGCCGGCGTTGACGGCCTCGCCCGCCACGCTGGCAAAGCCCACGCGCTGATCGATGATGGGTCCAGGCACATGGCCCTTTCGGAAGCCGGGGATGGTCACCTGCTTGCCGATCTCCTTACGGGCCTGATCCAGGTAGGGGTTCAGCTCATCGGGATCGACGGTGATGGTGAGCCTGACCTTAGTGGGCTCGAGGTTTCTGACGCTGATTTTCACGCTGCGCTCCAATTCATCCAAACCGTTTGATCTGCCAGTAAGGCAACCGTTACATAATAGCGCGAGTCAGGGACTCTGACAGAAGTGAAACCTGCCAAGGTCGGGCGCCCTCCTCGCGCAGAAAGTCGGCCACGTCCCGCTTATCCGGTTCGTCGGTCCAACAGAGGTTGCGCAGGTAGCGGGGCTTGATCAGAATCTCATCAGGAGTGTTGGTCCTACGGCCTACATCAGTCACTGCCTTGCGCGCCGCCTCCAGCCTGACCAGTCGGTCAGGGTGGCGATGCCGCCAGACCTGCATTGACTTGGGGGCGTTGGTCTCTTCAACACGAGGCTTGGGAGGCACCGGCAGCTCTTCAATGGGCAGACGCAGCGCATCAAAAATGGCCTGTTTCCAGACCGAGGGCTTGACCCGGCGCTGAATGGGCGCATAGCGCTCAAACATGCGGTCCTGCTCACCGCCGGTATGGATCCTGACACGTTCATTCAAGGACCGGATGGCTCGGAATTGGGCGTTGTTATGTGGCTTAAGCCTTCCAGCCTCGATAATGGCCTTGTCCGGCAGAAGAAGCGTCGGAGCTATGTCGCAGCGTCGGGCCAGCCGGTCTCTGGTGGTCCACAGCGAACGGGCCACTGCAAGGCCTCGACGGTCGTTGTGTAGGGCGTTGATGTGCGAGATATGCCGCCAGGGCTGCTCAGGCTCCGGCTTGGGTATTTTGCCTTGTCTCAACAGCCAGGCGAATTCTTGCCTGGCCCATTCATCCTTGCCATGGCGGCGCAGATCCTCCAGCTCGCGTGATCGTACCTGATCCAGCAGTTCGACATCCAAGGCGGCGTAATTGCGCCAATCACGGGGCAGAGGGCGGTAGGACCAGTCTGCAGCAGAGTGCTCCTTGGCCAGGGTCAGCCCTAAATAGTGTGATGTCACTGCAGACAAGCCGTAATGACCAAGATTAAGCATCCTGGCCGCCAGTTCGGAGTCGAAGAGCGATGAGGGCCTCATGCCCAGTGCATAAAAACCTGGCAGATCCTGAGGAGAGTCATGAATGATCCATTGAACGTCCTGGACTGCTCTATTGAATTCCGACCAGTCGCAGCCCGCCTGCGCCAGAGCCGGCGGATCCAGGAGGAATATCCCTGCTCCCCGGCGCTTGAATTGGACCAGATAATCATCGTGGCCATAGCGGAATCCCGATGCACGTTCAGCATCCGCAGCCAGTGCACCGCTTCCCTGAGCAAGCAGCCGACAGGCCCGGCGATATCCGACCATGTCATCAATGACCGACGGCACACCCTGGGCGGGCTCTGAAAGCAGCTGCGTCTGAGGATCCGTGGTCACCTGCGCTTAACCTCTTTATTTCTTGTCGGACATCACGCCACCGGGCCGACCAGGCCCGGAAACATACGTCTGACAGCATAGTCCATGGTCTCAACCCGATGGCAGCCCCTTCCCTAAGCAATCCCCGTCGGTCATTCATTGAGCCGACCATCGTTTAATTAGAAGGCGAATCTTCAACTGAGCATGGAAAACTCCCCGCGGCATTCGCCGTAGGGAGTTACGAGAAACTTATCCTTGTTTGCTTCTATTTGCGGCTCAGTAGACCACGAATCCGTGGGCTTCCAGCTGCTTCTTTACCCGATCCTTCAGGGCCGCCGAAGGGCCTTTGGCATCCTCCAGCGGGTAGGGAATGCGCAGCTCATGCCACTTGGGCCGTCCAAGCTGATGGAAGGGAAGCACATCAATGTGCTCAATGGCATCCTTGAACTGTTCGCATATCCGCGCAACATTTTCGACGTTCTCTTCAGAATCGGTCAGTCCCGGCACCAGCACGAAGCGAACCCAGATCTTGCTGCCTCGGGCAGCCAGACGCTTGCCGAATTCGATCGTGGGGGCCAGCGTGCCGCCAGTCACCTTCTTATAGGTGGTTTCGTCACCGGATTTGACATCCAGCAGGCACAGGTCGATATCGTCAATCATGGCATCGGTGTAGTTACGATTGAGAAAACCTGATGTGTCCAAGCAGGTGTGAACGCCCATTTCCTTGGCAGCTCGAAAGACCCGTGAGACGAAAGCGGCCTGCATCATGGACTCGCCACCGCTGAAGGTGATTCCCCCTCCCGTGCTCTTGAAGAGATCCTGGTAGCGGGCCACCTTGTCGATCATGGCCTGCAGATATACAGGCTGGCCGTCGCGCATCTTCCAGGTGTCCGGGTTCTGACAGTACTGGCATCGCAGGGGGCATCCGCTCATAAAGACGGTCATCCTTGTACCTGGCCCGTCCACCGAGGTATTGATGTCCCAGGAATGAACAAATCCAATGTCGCCCGTGCGCAAAGCATTCATGCGGTCGTGCCGGTCCAGTCCAATCGGCGATTCAAACCCGGAAAGGCCGCCCATCAGAGTCTGGCTCTTATAGACCTTGGATTCCTTCAGCATGTGCTGCTGTGTGGTATGGAAGGTGGTGGTCTCCGTCATCGGATCCTCCTGAAAAAGACGAAAAGGGGGCGGGGCCCTGGTGCGCCCCGCCCCATGATCACCGTCGCGTCAACAGCTGACTATCTCGCAAAGGCGATCAGTCAGTCACCGCGCCCTGATGGAAGGTGCGGGAAATGACATCAAGCTGCTGCTCGCGGGTCAGCTTGACGAAGTTGACCGCGTAGCCCGATACGCGCACGGTCAGGTGGGGGTACTTCTCGGGGTGCTCGACAGCATCCTCCAGCTGCTCCTTGCGCAGGACGTTGATGTTAGCGTGGTAGAGCCCGTGACCGTTGCCGGCGTCCAGGATGCCTACCAGGTTGTTGATGCGCTCATCCTCGTCACGTCCCAGGCCGTCAGGGGTAATCGTGTTGGTCAGCGAAATGCCGTCCAGGGCGTCGTCGTAGTCGATCTTGCCTACGGAGAACATGGAGGGCAGCATGCCGTGCGAATCCATACCGTTTTCGGGGTTTGCACCGGGAGCGTACGGAGTGCCCTTCTTGTGGCCGGAGGGGAAGGACCCTGTGTTCTTGCCATACTCCACATTGGAGGTGATGGTCAGGATGGACTGGGTCGGCACAGCGCCGCGGTAGACAGGCAGGCGCTTGATCTGGCCCATGACGGTGGACACGGTCCACTTGGCCAGGTCGTCGGCGCGATCGTCGTCGTTGCCATAGACCGGGAACTCGCCAACGGTCTTGTAGTTGACGATCAGGTCGTCGTCAGCACCCTCGACATACTCCGGGGTGCCCTTGGCATCCTTGTTGTAGATCGGGTAGACCTTAGCGTACTTGATGGCCGACAGCGAGTCAGCGGCGATGGACAGGCCGGACATGCCGCAACCTAGGGTACGGTAGACCTCCTTGTCGTGCAGGGCCATCTCAATGGACTCGTAGTCGTACTTATCGTGCATGTAGTGGATGATGTTCAGAGCCTCGACGTAGGTCTCGCTCAGCCACTCCAGGGCCTTCTCGTAATTGTCCTTGACCTCTTGGAAGTCTAGTGAACCGTCTTCCTTGGGGGTGACAGGCTTGATTACGTCCTTGTCGATGACCTGCATGCCGGTCATCTCGTCACGGCCGCCGTTCATAGCATAGAGCAGAGCCTTGGCGGAATTGACGCGGGCGCCGAAGAACTGCATCTGCTTGCCGACCCTCATGGGGGACACGCAGCAGGCGATGGCAGCGTCATCGCCCCAGTGGGCGCGAATGTCCTTGTCTGACTCGTACTGAATAGCGGAGGTGTCGATGGAGATACGGGCGCAGAAGCGCTTGTAGCCCTCAGGCAGCTTCGGATCCCAGAAGATGGTGATGTTGGGCTCAGGACCGGGTCCAAGGTGTTCCAAGGTCAGGGTTGCCAGCAGACGGAAGGAGGTCTTGGTGACCATGGGCCGGCCGTCGTCGCCGAAGCCGGCATCAGACCAGGTAGCCCAGTAGGGGTCGCCGGAGAAGATGTTGTCATAGTCCTTGGTCCGCAGGAAGCGCACAATGCGCAGCTTCATCACGATGTTGTCGATGATCTCCTGGGCGTCGGTCTCGTCGATCAGGCCGGCGGCCAGATCGCGCTCGAAGTAGACGTCGAAGAAAGCGGACAGGCGGCCGATGGACATGGCAGCGCCGTCCTGGCTCTTGACCGAGGCCAGGTAGGCCATGTAGGTCCACTGAACTGCTTCCTTGGCATTCATGGCAGGACGGCTCAGATCCAGGCCGTACTCCTTGCCCAGGTTCAGCAGCTGCTTCAGAGCCTTGATCTGCTCGGCGTGCTCTTCACGGAAGCGGATCCAATGCTCGATCTCCTCCTCGGTGAAGTCGTTGCGGTAGGGAATCGAATCCTTGTCGGCCTTCTTGCGGGCAATCAGCTCGTCGATGCCGTAGAGGGCCACACGACGATAGTCGCCAATGATGCGGCCACGGCCGTATGCATCGGGCAGACCGGTCAGAATCTTGTTGTGGCGGGCCAGCTTGATCCTCTTGGTGTAGACGTCGAAGACGCCATCGTTGTGGGTCTTGCGATACCGGGTGAAGATCTTCTTGACCTCGGGGTCGGGTTCTTTGCCAGCCTCCTTAAGGGCCTGCTCAACCATGCGCCAGCCGCCGTAAGGCATCATCGCACGCTTGCAGGGCACGTCGGTCTGCATACCGACGATCACGTCGTCACGAGTCTCGCCAGCTGGCTTGCCGTCGATGTATCCGGCAGGGAAGGCGTCAATGCCCGCCGGGGTATGGGTATCCACGTCGTAGACGCGCTGCTTGCGCTCCACGGCAAGGAAATTGTCGTCCAGGTAATTCCACAGGAACTTGGTCTTCTCTGTGGCCGGCGCCAGGAACGATTCGTCACCGGTGTACGGCGTGTAGTTCTTTTGGATGAAGTCGCGGACGTCGATATCTTTCTTCCAGTCCTCGCCCTTGAAGCCCTTCCAAGCCTTGGCTTGCAGCTCTGCGGGAGAGACGGTGCTGGTCTCAACTGCTGTCATAGTCAACTCCTTGTTGATATGGTCAATGGCGCTTCCTCACACCACTGTCACTTCAAGTATAGGGTGCGCCCTACCACGAGAAACTGAATAGGAACGTGAGCTATATCACACTGCGAGCAGACACGCAATGGGCGCCTCTCCTAGGTCTTGCGAGATAGCCCAGCACACGGCTTGAGCTCCGATCCGTTCTGATCGCACGGCCAACTGGTCGCCAACGCTGACGGGCGACCCACGGCGAGCTTCATCTGTCAGCTGATGACTGTCCTTGCTCCGAATCACCATCCCAAGCCTGCCGCCAACGACGGTCCTCCTCATCCCAGTCTTTGTTCCGCCGCTTGGCGATCTTCCATGCATCAAGAGCATCCTGCCTGCTGTTGTAGGGGCCCATCCGTCTATCCTGTGGAGACAGCTTGCCCTGCTCGGGTATGCCGGTGACGGTGTTGAAGTACCAGACTTTCCGCTCGCGTTCGGAACTCATGGCGATCATTCCCTAAAGGCGTTGGTGACAGGCAGTCGACGGTCCCGACCAAAAGCCAGAGAGGTGACCTTGGGTCCCAGCGGGTATTGCCGCCGCTTCCACTCGGCCCGATCCACCAGCCGCATGACCGTGTCAACTGTATCGGTATCGAAGCCGTCGGCCAGAAGGTCGGCGCGACCGTGCGCATGCTCAATGTACGCCTCCAGAACCCGATCAAGCAGGTTGTAGTCAGGCAGAGAATCAGAGTCCTTCTGCCCTTGGCGCAGCTCGGCCGATGGCGGTTTGACGATGGAATTGACCGGTATGGGCTCACGTTCACCCCGTGCCCGGGCTTGGGCGTTGCGCCAGCGGGCCAGCTGCCAGACCCGGGTCTTGAGCAGATCCTTGATGGGCGCGTAGCCGCCGACCGCATCACCATAGATCGTTGAGTAGCCGCAGGCCAGCTCGGACTTGTTGCCTGTGGCCAGCGCCAGAAGCCCTTCAGCATTGGCGTAGGCCATGACGATGACACCGCGTATCCGGGCCTGCAGATTCTCTTCAGCAACTCCTTGCAGATGCAACTGACCTTGGAAAGCGCCGAACTCCGGACCTATGGATTGGACCGCATAGCGTACCCCCAGACGCTGAGCCAGGTCGGCTGCATCATCCCGGGAGCCTTCCGAGGAGTAGCGACTGGGCATGGAGATGCCGCGCACATGCTCCCCTCCGCAGGCATCGGCAGCCATGGTAGCCACCAGGGCCGAGTCGATCCCGCCTGACAGCCCCAGGCAAACGCCTGTGAAGCGATTCTTCGCCATATAGTCTTTCAGCCCCAGCACGCAGGCCTGATAGACCTCCTCGTCCCCAGGCATCTCTTCGGCCATGCATGACTTGCTGGGCAGTGGGCGCTTCCCTGGTGCAGGCAGGGTCCAAGTGGACAGGTCCTGAACAAATCTGGGCGAGCGCTCCAGCAGGGTGCCATCCTTGTCCACTACGAAACTGCCGCCGTCAAAGACCAGATCATCCTGCCCGCCCACCTGATTCAGATAGAGCAGGGGTGCGTCGACCTGCTTGGCTCGACGGGTCGCCAGCTCATAGCGGACATGACCCTTGCCCTCCTCAAAGGGGGAGCCGTTGATGGTCACCAAGAGGTCGATGTTCCTGCCAGCCAAGTCGCTGATAGGATCGCCCTCCTGCCAAATGTCCTCGCAGATAGCCAGCCCAATCCGGTGACCTCGCACCTCCAGGACCACAGTCCTATCCCCAGGAGTGAAAATCCTGTACTCGTCGAAGACCCCGTAATTGGGCAGGAAATGCTTGTCGTAGCCGGCCTCGACCCGACCCTGATGCAGGACCACCAGCCGATTGCGGGGCCGGTCCTGATCCGTGTCGGTGCCCACAGTCCCTACGATCACATACAAATGCCCCAGACCCTGGTCGCCCAGCTGCTTGGCCAGACGGTCGGCCCGAGACCAGGCGGCTCGGCGGAAGCTGGCCCGAAATGCCAGATCCTCGATTGGGTAGCCAGTCAGGCTCATCTCAGGAAAGACCACCAAGGTCGCCCCTTGCTCAGCTGCCTTACGGGAGTAGTCCAGAATAATGTCGGCGTTGCCGTCAAGATCGCCCACACAGGTGTCGATCTGAGCCAGAGCCACCAGCAGATCGCCGTCCTGCTGTGACTGTTCCTCTTGTATGCCCATATTCATGATTCTAAACCGTGCCTAGGTCGCATGACGGGCAGACAGTCCCATGCGAGGACTGATGCGAGGAAGGAAGGTTTGCAGAGGCCTCAGACCTTAGACCTTATCGGCACCAGCCCTACGAGCGGCCCGGCGTACCAGCACCGAGACGATCAGCCCCAGGAGGAGCAGCAGGACCGCGAAGCCCATGGCCCACTGGGCGCCTTGCGTAAATCCCTCGGTCAAAGCATTGGTCACCTGAGGACCCAGAGCTCCCAGTCGGCCTCGGGTACCTTGGGCACGCAGGCCGACGATGGCGTTTCCGGCTGAGGACTGGACCGATCTGACCAGGACATCAGTCATCTGCGCTGAGATCCCCTTGAGCGCCGTCAGGTGCCTTGGCAGCACCAGGCTCAAAGCCAGGGAGAGGGCGGAACCGGAGACTGCGGCGCCTAGGGCTGTCCCCCACTGACGAATATTGGACTGGGTCGCCGAAGCCTGGCCGGACTGGGCCACCGGGACGCCCGAAAGCACCAGGCTGGTCAACTGTGCTGAAGCAAAGCCCAGACCGCCCCCGTAGATGATCAAAGTCAGTGTCATGGGCCAGACCGGCACAGACCCGCGCATGAGCAGAATGGACAGGGCCACGCCGACGATCTCCATCAAGAGGCCTATCTGCACCGTGCCGCCGGCTCCCAGACGGGTGGCAACCACCCGTGCCAGGCCCCCGGAGACAACTGACCCCAGAGCCATGACGCCCAGAATGGATCCGGCCCCCAAAGGACTCAGACCTCTGGCATTAATCAGATAAAGGGGCAGGATGAACATGACCGAGAACTGACCAGCGTTGACAATGGCGGCCGTTAGGTTGCCCCAACCGAAGGTGCCAATGGTGAACATGGATACGTCCAGAATGACCATCTTGCCCTTGCGCGCCCTGACCAGCTCAGTCAGCGCGAAAGCGGCCAGCAGAGCCAATCCGAGGATCAGACTGACCGGAACAGGCGACAGAGGCGCCGATACCGACCAGTACAGAGGGCCCAGTTCAAGTGCGGCGAGTGGATGCCACCAGCCGTAGGTCTGTCCCTCGATCAGAGCGAAGACCACCAGGGCCGATCCCAAAGCCGAAAGGAGTATGCCCTTCCAGTCGGCGAACATCCCCCACCGGCCGCCGGCCGACCGATGCGATGACTTGGTTTCGGGCACAAGGACCGCGCTAGCCAGGAGGACGATCAGCCCCAGTGGCAGATTGACCAGAAAGATCCACCGCCATCCGACAGTGCTGGTGAAGACCCCGCCCAGGAATGGACCGACCGCCGCCGCGGAGGACATGACGGCCCCCCAGATCCCGAATGCAATGGCCCGGTGACGGCCCCGGAAGGTGGCAGATACTGTGGACAGGGTGGAAGGCATGACCAGGGATCCGCCGATTCCCTGAATAAGCCGGGCCAAAAGCAGCAGTGTGCCAGAGGAGGCCGATGCGGCGAAGACGGAACCCAGCACAAAAATGACCGTACCCACCTGCAGGATCCGCTTGCGTCCAATCATGTCCCCCAGCCGACCGGAAGGCAGAAGCAGGGCTGCCAGGACGATGCTGTAAAGGGCGGTCACCCATTGGGCTTGAGACAGGTTGATATGGATGGCAGCGATGATGGAAGGTATGGAGACATTGACGATGGACGAATCCAGCACGATCATGGCCAGCCCTAGGGCCAACACCCAGAGTGCGCGCCAGGGCGGCGCCGCCTCCTGAGACCCCTGACTGTCCTTTTTCAAGTCCGTATTTGTCGATCCGGTCATCAGATCTCCCCTCACCCCGGTCTGCGAATTTTTTGCGACTATACGTCTCAAAAATCCTTCTGGCAAGTTCACTCAGCGCGGACAAGCCGCACGCCGAACAAGCTTCTACCGCTTGGCTCGATCGCAAATAGGCCATATCATATGCCCTATGACCGGCCGAAGCTGATTCACGATCGCTGCACCCAGTCGGCCGGACCAAGGAGGACCATGCCCAGGATCCGCGAATCCACGCTCCAGGAGCATCGCGCCAAAACCCTGGACCAGATCATCGCCGCTGCCGAAACCATCCTGCGCACTGGCGGACGCGGCCGATTGACCATGGCCGAGGTGGCTCGACGCACCAATCTGGCCCGGAACTCCCTCTACCGCTACGCCCGGGATGCCGACCAGCTATGCGATATGGTCATGGAGCGTCACCTGCCTGACTGGGGTCATGCCTTGGAGCAGGCCCTGGACCAGGCGGACGGCCCGCACCGGACGATCGAGGTCTGGACCCGTACCAATCTGGAGCAGGCAGGAATGCATGGACATGGCTGGCTGATGAACCTCTACGCCGAGCAGCACGACGAACAGCTGCGCCAGGCCCTGATCTACGGCAGCCCATCAAATGCCCATAATCCCGCCCTCCAAAGCGATCAGTCCACAGACCGGCATATCCAAACCCTGCTGAACTTCCACCGACAGGTCAACCAGCCGCTGATTCAGGCATGGACAGCCCTGCGCCCAGCAGATCCAGCCATGGGCGTGGAGGTGACGCGAGGCATTGTCCAATCAGGAATGCGGCTGATCGATGCCCTGGAGCAGGAACTTGCGACTGAGCAACGACAGACCCGACTGACCATCATCATCGGGAAGGTGACCGCCTGCGCCAAGGCCGTCACCGCCACTCTGACGGAAGGACCGGCATGCGCCTGATCGGCAACATCTGCTGGCTGCTGCTGGGCGGACTGGCCATCGCCCTGGCTTGGATCCTGGTGGGCATCCTGCTCTGCCTTACCGTGGTGGGCATCCCACTGGGCGTCCAGGCTTTCAAAATGGCCAGACTGACCCTGACCCCCTTTGGCAGACAGGTTACCTATGGAGGCGGGATGGGATCCTGGCTGGCCAACCTCCTCTGGATCATCCTGGGCGGCTGGTGGCTGGCTCTGGCGTATCTGGCGGCCGGACTGATCACTATGCTGACAGTGGTCGGCATACCCTTCGGCATACAAGCCTTCAAGATGGCACGCCTGGCCCTGATGCCCTTCGGATCCTCGGTGGGCGTCGCCGTCTTATGAGAGGATCAGTATCATGAGCACAGTGATCATGCATACTTCAGAGGGCGATATCCGCCTGGAACTCTTTGACGATCAGGCCCCTGAAACCGTAGCCAACTTCCTGGATCTGGCCGCCGGCCGCAAGGCATGGACTGATCCCGAGACGCATCAGAAGCGTCAGGATCCCTTCTATGACGGGTTGACCTTCCACCGAATCATCAAGGACTTCATGATCCAGGGCGGCTGCCCGTTAGGCACGGGAACAGGCGGCCCCGGCTACGAGTTCGATGATGAGATCGACCCCTCCCTGACCTTTGATGAACCCTATAAGCTGGCTATGGCCAATGCAGGACTACGCCGAGACCCCGCCACGGGAAGGACCCACGGCACCAACGGATCACAGTTCTTCATCACCACCGTGCCCACCCCCTGGCTGAACGGGCACCACACCATATTCGGCCAAGTGGTCGATCAGGATTGCCAGAAGGTGGTCGACAAGCTGGACGCTGTGGCCACCGACTCGGGCGACCGTCCCCTTGAGCCGGTCTTCATCAACAGCGTCGAAATCCTCTGAGCCAGGCCGGGGATGGTTTCAAAAAAGAGACCCAGCAGATTCCAGCCCGGCACACGCAGCTACACCATGTCCCGAATCAGGGGCACTGAGACATCTATAGAGCGCCAGGTCCGGTCCTATCTCTTTTCGCGAGGTCTGCGGTTTCGCAAAAACGACAAGAGGTATCCGGGCCATCCTGATGTGGTGCTGCCCAAGTGGAAGGCCATAGTATTTGTCAACGGCTGTTTCTGGCACATGCATCAGGGATGTGCCAAATGCTCCATTCCTAAATCCAATGTGGAGTATTGGACCACAAAGCTGACAAGGAACCGTCTGCGGGATCAGGAGCAGAGTAAAAAACTGAGAGCCATGGGCTGGAGGGTCTTCACAGTCTGGGAGTGCCAGCTGGACGCCGGCCATGCCGAGAGTACCTTGCAGAAATTGTATAAGGCCATCACAGCAGATGGCGTTCCTAACGAAGGAGTCAAGGATGAGCAGATTGAACGGCAAACGACAGGAGGCTGAGCGGAAGGGCATGCGGGTCAACTTCGCCATTCTCGGCGCCGGACGGATAGCCAATGCACTGGCCAAGACCGTAGTTATGATGGCTGAAGACCATCGGTACAGCCATCTGATCGCTCCCTACGCCGTAGCCTCCAGGGATGAGGATCGAGCAGCCGCTTTCGCCCAAAAATATGGATTCAAGCATTCCTATGGGTCCTACCAGGAACTTCTGGATGATCCCGAAGTGGATCTGGTCTACATCGCCACGCCTCACAGCCTCCATGCCGAGCAGGCCATCGCCTGCATGAAGGCCGGAAAGAACGTTCTGGTCGAGAAGTCCTTCACAGCCAACGCCGAACAGGCCAGGCAGGCTATTGAGACATCCGAGCGTACCGGCCTGCTCTGCACGGAAGCCATTTGGACCAGGTACATGCCCTCGCGCTCCATCATCGACGACATCGTCTCCTCAGGGGAGATCGGCACCGTCAGAACAGTCACCGCCAACTTGGGCTATATGACCACCAGCAAGGCCAGAATGACCGACCCGGCCCTGGCCGGCGGGGCGTTGCTTGACGTGGGCGTCTACCCTCTTAATTTCATCGACATGGTCATGGGGCCCAAGCCCATTACACGGGTCTGCACAGATTGGGTACGCACCCCGAAAGGCGTGGACAGCCAAAATTCCACGACTATCTTCTACCAGGATGGATCCATGGGCGCAGCAACCAGCTCCATGGTCTCGGAAAGCGACCGGACCGGTAGCATATGGGGTGACCAGGGTTACCTGCAGTGCATCAATATCAACAACGTAGAGTCCATCGACCTGTACGACGGGGACCACAAACTCAGGAAGCGCTACCCTGTACCCGACCAGCTGACCGGTTATGAGTACGAGGTAGCCAGCGCCGCACAGGCCATCCTAGACGGGAAGACCGAGTGCGACCAGATGCCCCATAAGGACACTCTGCGCATCATGGAGCTCATGGACTCCCTTCGCCGCCAGTGGGGGCTGGTCTATCCCTTCGAATCATGAACTAATAAATGGGGCGTTTTCGGCTACCTGCATGCGAATGGGGGCTGATGTCGCAATCATCACGGCATCAGCCCTCATTCAGATCATCCGGAAAACTCTGCTTCATTCCTTTCTTACGGAGGGTCACCAAACGCTGAAGGATGACGAAGACCAGAATCATCAGGCCAACCACGATGGTGACTGCTGCCACGGCGTCCAGTCCCTAACCGACGCCCATGGTGTTCTTGGCATACCATTATGCTCGCTTGCTTCTAAGCAGAACGATAGCAGGGCTGGTCTGGAACGAACCTGCCGACAGATCGACAGATCGTGGTAAAAATGGACTGGCTTGATCTATTTGATACGCCGAACCTGGCCATGTTCGACTAGGTAGGCCCGCCGGGCAAGATCAATCATGGGCAGGTCGAAGGCCGAATCGGTATAGAAGGCGTCAATGGCCGTCTCCTGGCCCAGGATCCGCTGAAAATGCAGGGGCTTGTCGGGTCCGAAATTGAGGTAGCCCACAGTCAGGGATTCCAAATCCAAGGTGGATCCGATGCAGCGAGCGATTCCCAGTCGGCGACATGCCTCCCCCGCCACCAGATCGAAAGAGGCGGTGACTACTACGTCGTCGGCCTGAGGGGTATACCAGTCCATGATCTTGTGCATATTGGCATCCCAGAACTGGCTGACCAGCCGGTCCATATCAAAGCCGGGACGCGAGGTCAGACGACGCAAGTAGCGCGAACCCGCCCGACGCATGGCCGCATCCAGCTGCTCCAGGGTGACCCTGCCCAGGCGATAGCGTACGGCATAGAAGAGGGCGACCGGCAGGTAAGGCAGCACCCGCGGATCCTTGCGGGCAGTGAACAGGTAGAAGTCAAGCAGACTCTCGCCATCGTAGATGGTGCCGTCGAAGTCCAGTACCCGCATGCCAGTCCTTTCCAGATCTCGCCGCAAAAAGGAATATCTTAGCATACCGTTGAGCAATGACGGTGATAGTCCCCGACTCTGACCGATCCAGAGAAGAGGCAATCACTCATAGCCCAAGAGACTAAAGATGCCAGGACGGCTTCCATAGCCGTCTGTGCCCGGGACCAAGCAGGAGGGGCCCGGGAAATCATGGCCTGCCTGCCTCATGTCCCTATCGTGGATTATCCCCATGGTGTCGACGGTATTGATATGATGAAAAATGCGTCGTTCGTAATGGGTCGTGGCTAGGGACATGTCGGAATAGGCCCGGAAGGGGAACGATGCCGAAGGGGTCTATGCGGTTATGCGGTCAATCGTGCCCGCCGAACTCTTTGATCTTTCATACCAGCTAGGGGGAACAGCAATGTTGAAGAAGAGCCACTACCACAATCTGAGCACCTGTATAGCCGGAATCTACCGGCATGCACGCAACGATGCCAGCCAGTACACGGGCGAATCCATTTTGCGGGGCACTCAGGGAGATCTGATCGTATACCTTTATGATCATCCAGGCCTCAGTCAGCGCCAGATAGCCCGTGACCTGTGCGTAGACCCCAGTCTGCTTGCCCGCGATCTGAAAGCCTTGAAAGCCCAGGGTCTGGTCAGCAGTGAACAGAACCCCGCCGATCACCGGGTCAACATCATCGCCCTGACCAGGCCTGGCGCGGACATAGCCCGCAGACGGATCAGATCGATCAACAACTGGTGGACGGAACTGTTCAATCAGAATCCTGACATCAACCCCGAGACCTTTCAGGCCGAGCTGCGCTGCGTCTACAACCGGCTCCTGGCCAATCAGCTCTGATCGACTTGACAAGCAAAAGGCCTGACCGATCCCTTCGCCGCCCCTTGGACGGTCCCTGGGTTCGCATCAGGCCCGTTTGCCCTTTAGACTCTTTATTATTTGGCCTGTCAGCCCACCGAACGGCCTGAAGTCTCCCAGCCCATCAATCCGACAACCAGCATGGAGGCCAGGGCCACCAGACTGATGGTGACGAATATTGAAGTACTCCCCCATGCATTGAGCATGGCACCGATAAGCATAGGCATGAGCACATTGCAGAGCTTGGCAACGGCGTTGGCAATGCCCACACAACGGAAGCGGACTGTGGTCGGGAAAAGCTCTGGCGCGTAGACGGCCACTACCGAAGACATAAGGACGTAGAGGCTGGCCATCAGCAGGATACCCACCATGATGGCCATGACCTGGCTCGTCTGCGCCGCGTAGAGCAGACCGAAGACCGCTGTCAGCAGGAAGGCTGTGACGATGATGCGCTTGCGTCCTATCCGGTCCAGAAGCAGTGAACCAATAAGGCAGCCCAGTGGGGCGCCCAGCATCATCAGGGTGCTGATCCACAAGGATCCACTCAGATCTATACCTCGCTTGAGCAGGATGGTGGGGACCCAGGAGGTGAAGGCGTAGGAGCAGACATTGGTGGCTGAAACCGCCACAGTGGCCACGATCAGGCCGCGAACCACACTTCCCGACGCCTTGGCAGGTGTTTCGACGTTCTCATGCTTCCCAGCAAGTGCGGAGACGCCGCCAAAGCCAGGGTCTGACCCTCCCTGACCATTATCGGCCTCCAAAAGCTCGACCACCTGGACGGCCTCGTCCACTCGCCCATGCAGGGCCAGCCAGCGAGGGGACTCAGGAATGTCGCGCCGCAGGTACCAGATCAGTGCAGCTGCTAGGCCAATGCCGACAAAGAGCGGCCTCCATGACCAGCGCGGAATGATCCAGGCGCACAGGAGCATGGCTAGGGGCACTCCAGTGTTGGCCACCAGCGAGACGATGGCGCTCCAGCGGCCGCGGTGCTTGATTGGAGCGAATTCGTTGACCATGGAGAAACCGGTGACAATTTCTGCGCCCAGTCCCAGACCGGCCCCTAGACGGCAGACCGAGAGGACGGCCATGTTCGGTGCCAGAGCGCCCAGCAGGGTAAAACCGCCAAAGAGCAGCAGGTTGATCTGATAGGCGGTTTTGCGCCCCCGCAGGTCCCCGATGAACCCGGCCAGCAGCGAGCCCACCAGCAGCCCCAGAAAACCAGCCGACAGGAAGAGGGAATTCTGTGCGACCGTGGACCATCCGGTGCTCAAAGCCGAACTGGCTACTGCGCTGCCCACATAGACATCGATGCTGTCCATGAGCATTCCTGCGGCCACTAGGGCTACGATCTTGTAAAAAGTAGCCGATTCATGAGCATTATCTACTCGCTGGGTAATCTCGCGAACCGCCAGATCGGCCTCGACCATGCCGAGACCCTTCGATTGTTCGGATATGTCTGCATTGTCAATGACCGCTGTCGACATCGTCACCTTCGCGCCCGTGCATGAGGCGGACCCCATGCGTCCATGTCAGACCTGCCGACGGCGACAGACTCCTTGTGGGAGCGTGACGACCGTCAATGCGGAAAGTCTGGACCCTACGGCGTTTCGGTCATTGTGTGGCTATACAACGTCTATTGGGTGTCCAGTATAGGAGCCTCGGCGATCATTGCCCAGACCCGGCGTTTCCCTTCGACTTGACAGCCCTGTCCAAGATGGCTCTGATGGCCTCCAGTCGGGGAACCAATTGACGCTCATAGCCCCGATCATTGGGGTGGTAGTAACGCCGTCCGACCAGTTCGTCGGGCATATACTGCTGGGGCGCCACTGCATCCGGCGCATCATGCGCATACTGATAGCCCTCATGGTTGCCCCAGGCCTTCATCAGCTTGGTGGGAGCATTGCGCAGGTGCAGGGGAACCTGGCCGATATGCCCGGCATCCACGTCTTCCAGGGCCTGGTTGATAGCCAGATAGGAGGCGTTGGACTTGGGTGCGGTGGCCACGGCGATGACTGCCTCGGCCAGGATCAGCCGGGCCTCTGGCATGCCGACCATCGCTACGGCCTGAGCAGCTGCGACCGTGATCTGCAGCACCTGCGGAGCGGCCATGCCCACCTCCTCGGCGGAGGCGATCATGATTCGTCGAGCGATGAAGCGCGGGTCCTCTCCCGCCCGGATCATCCGAGCCAGGTAGTGCAGGGCAGCATCCACATCGGAACCCCTCATGGATTTGATGAAGGCTGAAGCCACATCATAGTGATCGTCGCCCTTCTTGTCATAGCGGACAGCGGCCACGTCCATGACCGAGGAGACCACCTTGGCATTGATCAGCGGGCGACGCGCCCCCTTGGCACGAGGTCCGTCCTCGGTGACGGCACCGGCCGCAGCCTCCAGAATGGTCAGGGCCCGGCGGGCGTCTCCCCCGGAAAAACGCACAATTTGGTCCAGGGCCTGAGGGTCCAGCCGCACCTGGTCCTTGAGCCCGCGCTGGTCCTTGACGGCTCTACTGACCAGAGTGGTCAGGTCCTGGTCGTCCAAGGCCTCCAACTTGACCACCACGGAACGCGAAAGCAGGGGCGCAATTACCGAAAAGCTGGGATTCTCCGTGGTGGCTGCAATAAAAGTCACATCCCTGTTCTCTACGCTGGGCAGCAGGGCGTCCTGCTGGGACTTGGAAAAGCGGTGGACCTCATCGATGAAGAGAACCGTCTCCTGCCCCTGGCTGACCAGCCGCTCCCGAGCCTGGGCGAGGACCTGTCGCACCTCCTTGACCCCAGAGGTGACGGCCGAAAGCTCCTCGAAATGCCGCCCGGACTGTCGAGCCACGATGTAGGCCAGGGTGGTCTTGCCCACCCCAGGGGGACCAAAAAGAATGACCGAGCTAGGAGCTGTGAGTCGGTTGTTCGGATCTGACCGGGCCAGCCGCTCCAAAGGGGTTCCAGGAGCCGTGACCTTATCCTGACCGACCACCTCGTCCAGGCTTCCGGGCCGCATCCTGACCGCCAGAGGCAGGGTATGCTCCTCGGGGGGATCCGCCGCTTGGAAGAGATCTTCAACCATCTGCAATACCTCATTCCTCGGGGTCCCTATAGCTCCCCGCCCCCACCAGCATAGGCCTGCATCTGCCGCAATCAGAAAGATGAACGCGCTAGACTGGGAAGCCATATCGCCATATCGCCCAGCGCGTAGTTGGGTTCCTGAAGCACGGTATGTGTACAGTTTACTGGTCGTTAGCCTGGATATCTTCAGGTAGGCCATGGGCGGCAGCAAGGCCTGCCGCCTGAAAAACGGGACCGGCACAGGTCGGACCAATAAGGAGAATAGCCAGTGATCGCCAAGCATGTTCGCCAGGGATGGACATCGGGTCCAGGCAGGTGGGCCGTCGGCCTGCTGGCCCTGATCCTGGAGCTCTCAGTCCTGGTCGTCGCTCCCATGGCGACGCCGGCGCAGGCGGCTCAGGACTCCCCTGCCGCGCAGGCTGTCCATGGACGCACCTTCCGCATCGCCACCGACACCACCTTCGCCCCCTTCGAGTTCCGCGACTCGTCCGGCAACCTGGTTGGCATCGACATGGATCTGATCCGCAAGATCGCCGATATTGAAGGCTTCTCGGTGCAGATCCAGTCCCTGGGCTTCAATGCCGCCCTCCAGGCCTTGAACTCCCAGCAGGCCGATGCGGTCATAGCCGGCATGACCATTACCGACCAGCGCAAGCAGGTCTACGATTTCACAGACCCATATTTCGACTCCGGCGTACAGATGGCCATCGCCAAGGACAACGACCAGATCCACAGCTACAAGGATCTGCGAGGCAGCGTGGTGGCCGTCAAAACGGGCAGTGAGGGCGAGGCTTTCGCCAAGCAACGTGCGGCCCAGTACCGATTTAGCGTCAAGGCGGTGGATCAGTCCTCCACCATGTACGAGATGGTCAAGTCCGGTAACGCGCAAGCGGTCATCGACGACTACCCGGTCCTAGCCTACGGCATCGCCCAGGGCAACGGGCTGAAGACCGTGACCAAGAAGGAGCCTGGCGCCTCCTATGGAGCGGCCGTCCGCAAGGGGGAGAATCAGGAGTTTGTGGCCGCCTTCAACGAGGGTCTGGCCAAGATGAAGGCCGACGGCAGCTATAAAAAGCTGGTTGATTCCTATGTGGGCAGCGGTCATTCCGGCAAGAAGGCCTCCGCCTCCCGGCCAGGATTCTTCGATCTGGTCCGCCAGGCCTTCCCCTCCCTGATGCTGGGCCTGCGCAACACCCTGACTATCACGGCCATATCCTTCGTCATCGCCTTGGCCATCGGTATCATCCTGGGATTGTGGCGGATAAGCCCCAACCGGATCCTGTCCTGGATTGCCCGGATCTACGTGGCGGTCTTCAGAGGCACACCCGTCCTGGTCTGGGCCTTCTTCTTCTACCTAGGCGTTCCCCAGCTGATCGGCCATCGCATCAGCATCTGGCTGGCCGGCGCGCTGACACTAGCTCTGAACTCCGGAGCCTACCTGGTGGAGATCGTGCGCGGAGCCATCGAGTCGGTGGACGTCGGGCAGATGGAGGGGGCCCGCAGCCTGGGCCTGACACGTCGCATGGCTCTGCGCCGGGTTATCCTGCCCCAGGCCGTCAGAATTGCCACGCCCTCCATCATCAACCAGCTGGTCATCATGCTCAAGGACTCCTCCCTGCTGCTGGCCATCGGCTTCGGCGAACTGCTCTATCAGGCCCAGCAGATCTACGCGGCCAACTTCCGCGTGACCGAAACCCTGTTCATGGTGGGCGTCATCTACTTCGTCGCCATCAGCGCCCTGACTTGGATGGCCAATATGCTCGATAGGAGGCTGCATCGATGAACTTCGAGGACCCGGACATGGACA
Source organism: Bifidobacterium asteroides (assembly GCF_003202695.1). Classification (GTDB taxonomy): domain Bacteria; phylum Actinomycetota; class Actinomycetes; order Actinomycetales; family Bifidobacteriaceae; genus Bombiscardovia; species Bombiscardovia asteroides_G. Next base: position 230,650 of record NZ_QGLL01000006.1, on the reverse strand, counting down.
CCGGACGACTGACCCGTCGCATCCGCCAGAACCAAAGTCGCCGCAACCAAGGAACATCCCAGATGGCCGTATCCATCCGCGATCTGCACAAGCGCTACGGCGACACCGAGGTCCTCAAGGGGATCGACATGGAGGTCAAGCCGGGCGAGGTCATCTCCATCATCGGCCCCTCGGGCGCGGGCAAGTCCACCCTTCTGCGCTGCATCAACGCCTTGGAGATGCCGACCTCGGGCACGATCAGCGTCTATGGAATCGACGTTTCCGATCCAAAGACCAACATCGACAAGCTGCGCGAGCATGTGGGCATGGTCTTCCAGCACTTCAACCTCTTCCCCAACATGAGCGTGGCCGACAACATCATGCTGGCCCCCCATATGCTGCACAAGACCCCCAAGGAGGATGGCCGACAGCAGGCTTTGGACCTACTGGAGATCGTCGGGCTGGAGGAGAAGGCGGATGCGCGGCCCACGGATCTGTCCGGCGGTCAGCAGCAGCGTGTGGCCATCGCCCGGGCACTGGCCATGCAACCCGATATCATGCTCTTCGATGAGGCCACTTCGGCCCTGGATCCGGAGATGGTGGGCGACGTGCTTGAGGTTATCCGTTCCTTGGCCGAGGGCGGCATGACCATGATTCTGGTCACCCACGAGATGGCCTTCGCCCGGGAGGTCTCCTCCAGGGTGATCTTCACCGATGCCGGTATCATCGAAGAGGAAGGCACGCCCGAGCAGATCTTTAGCCATCCACAGAGCCCCCGTTTGCAGTCCTTCCTCTCCAAGGTCCTCTAAGGACTCGGGTCTAGAGGTCCATCAGCTCCTCGATGGGACCTACCCTGTATTCCTTGAAGACCACCTGGCCGCTCTCCTGGGTGTAATCCAGATCCACGATGCCGGCGATGCCCCAGTCGCGCTCCCCCTCCACATCATCAAAGATCTGTCGAACCCGCCAGGTGTGGCCCTTGCGCTCGTCCCGATCGTCCAGGTTGAAGAAATCCGAGGATCTGGCCTGGCCATCGGTCAGGATCTGCTCATGATCCTCGTAGAGGTCGTCCAGTGCATCGCTCCAGGGTCGAAGTCCGTAGCCCCAGTCCGCATCCAGGTCGGCCAGGGCCTCTGGACGGTCAGCAGCAACCAGCTCCACCCGCTGGAACATGGCATTACGTACGAGCAGAGTCAGCCCACGCCGGTCCGCAACCACTTGGTTCTCCACCTTGGGCGGGGCGGCATCCAGTCCGCTCGGAACTTCGCCATTTTCGGCTCTGCCTGTGGCCTCCCACTCGTCAACCAAGCTGGAGTCGACCGAGCGCACAATCAGTCCCAGCCAGGCTAGGATGTCCTCCAGCCGCTCATCCATGAACTCTTCCGGTACCGTCCTGCTCAGAGCCCGATAAGCATCGGACAGATAGCGCAGCAGGGTCCCCTCCGACCGGGAGATTCCGTAGCGGGCGATGTAGCCGTTGAAGTCCGAGGCCGTCTCGATCATGTCCCGGAGAACGGACTTGGGGTGGATCTCATAGTCGTTGGCCCAGGGAACATCTCTACGGTAGCGGTCGAAGGCCTCCCCCAGCAGCTCCTCCAGAGGCTTGGGCCAGGTCACATCCTGGAGTCGCTCCATCCGTTCCTCATATTCCAGGCCATCCTCCTTCATCTGCTGGATGGCCGCGTCGCGAGCCTGCCGCTGCTGAGCCTTGAGTATCTGCCGAGGATCCTCCAGGGTGGCCTCGACCATGGAGAGCAGATTCATATCGTAATCAGCGTCCTCGGGATCCAGCAGTTCCAAGGCAGCTAGAAGGAAGGGAGAAAGAGGCTGATCGAGGGCGAAGTCCTCGGGCAGGTCCACGGTCGTGAAGTAGTCCAGCCCGCCGTCCGGGTTCCTTTCCGTCTCGATGACCCCGGTATCGGCCAGGGTCCGGAAGATTTCGTCGGCTCGGTCCTGCAGATGCTCCTTCTGCTGCGGAGTCTGACGTGAGTCCTCGATCAGATCCTCCACCCGCCTTCTGGCATCCCCGCCTTGGCCGACCTCGTTGAGGACCATGGCGTGAGTGATCTTCAGGTGCGGCGTCAGGGTTTCAGGACGTGCTTCGATCAGTTTGTCGAAGGTCCCCTTGCCCCAGGTGACAAAACCCTCCTGGGGCTTCTTGCGTTTGATTCGCTTGAGCTTTTTGGGGTCGTTGCCCGCCTTGGCCACGGCCCTGGCGTTCTCTATCTCGTATTCAGGTGCCTCGGCCACGACCAGTCCGCTGGTATCGAAGCCCATGCGCCCGGCCCTGCCTGCAATCTGGTGGAACTCCCGGGCCCGCAGACGGCGCATCTTGTAACCGTCGAACTTGGTCAGTCCGGTCAGCAGGACAGTGTGAATGGGCACGTTGATGCCGACCCCCAGGGTGTCCGTGCCGCAGATGACCGGTAGAAGACCATCCTGGGCCAGCTGCTCCACCAGGCGCCGATAACGGGGCAGCATACCTGCATGGTGGACACCGACCCCGGTGCGCAGCAGCCGCTGCAGAATCCTGCCGAAGGCCGTGGTGAAGCGGGTGCCGGTCATAGCCTCCTTGATCCGTTCGCGCTGGCCTCGGTCAGAGACCCCCGTACTGGACAGGGCCTGGGCCGTCTCCAGAGCGGCGTCCTGGGAGAAATGAACGATATAGACCGGCGAATCCCCATCAGCCAGCAAGGACTCCACAGTCGTAGGCAGAGGGGTATCCACGTAACGGTAATCCAGTGGCACCGGTCGGGGGGCATCGGCGACGATGTCCACACCCATCCCGGTTTTGCGTTCCAGGTCCTGGGCAATCTGATCCACATCGCCCAAGGTGGCTGACATAAGCAGAAACTGCACATCGGGCATGGTCAGCAGGGGCACCTGCCAGGCCCAGCCGCGGTCCGGATCCCCGTAGTAGTGGAACTCATCCATGGCCACGCAGCCGATATCGGCTCGCCGACCCTCCCTTAAGGCCTGGTTGGCCAGGATTTCGGCCGTGCAGCAGATGACCGGGGCATCCGTATTGATGTGGGTGTCGCCGGTGATCATGCCCACCCGGTCGCGGCCCAGGATCGATACCAGGTCGAAGAACTTCTCGGAGACCAGGGCCTTGATGGGGGCCGTGTAGTAGGAGCGCCGCCCGGTGCATAGGGCGATGAAGTGCATGGCCAGGGCCACCATGGACTTGCCCGACCCGGTCGGAGTGGACAGAATAACATGGTCTCCTGAAACCAGGGAGAGGACAGCCTCCTCCTGATGCGGCCAGGGGGTGATGCCTCGGGAAGCCACCCAGGAGAAGAAGCGGTCGTATATCTGATCCTCAGTCAGGTTGCGGAGGCCTCCCGCCTCGGGGACCAGATCACCCAAGGAGGCGGGCTGGTCGGTTGATGCGGTTGAGGGATCAGCATGTTCTTGGACCATGTTCACCAGTCTATCCGGCCAGGCACACAAGCCCGACCGGAAGCTAGCTGCGGGTCATAGGGCCAATCTAAGCAAGCTACAGGGGCTAGGGGCTAGTCAGTCCTTTTTCTTGCTTTCACTATTGCGCCGGGCTTCCTTCTTCTCGCCTTTCTTGGTTTCGCCCTCGGCTTTCTGACCACCGCTGGAGCGGCCGCCACGTCCAGGTTTGAGGAAGTCCGGAATCTCCATCCCCTTGCGTGGATCGACCAGCGTGTCGGGTTGGGTCCTGTCATAGCCCTGGATGTACCGGGTCTTCCTCCAGTGCTGGATGGAGGCATTGGATCCGCGGTGGTGGGCGTGGTACTTCAGCGGCGCGCCGCCGTACCGGTCCTCGTCCACCTCCTTGGCTACGGCTATCTGGTTGACATTGGAGGGATCCATGATGGCCACGGGCGCTGCCGGCTCCACGAAGTCAGCGGGGGCAGCGGTGCGCTCCTGCATCTTCTTGGGCAGCCAGCGGGCGAAGTGCGACAGCAGGAAGCAGACGAAGAAGTAGACCACCGAGGCTACCACCAGGGTCTGCAGGATGTTGAAGTACATGGAACCCAGACGACGGGATTCCTGCAACAGATCCGTGTACATGATGATGGAGCCCAACGCCGTATCCTTGAGGACTACGACCAACTGGGTTACGGCCGCCGGCAGCATGGCGTATACGGCCTGCGGAACTTCGATCTGCATCAGTGACTGCGTCCTGGTCAGCCCCAAGGCCAGGGAGGCCTCACGCTGGCCGTTGGGCAGGTTGCCCACGCCCGAACGGATCAGTTCGGCTACCACGGAGCCGTTGTAGAGGATCAGGCCCAGCACGACGGCCCAGTATGAGGCCTGGCTGACTCCCGCGAAGGCGAACCAGCGCCAGAAGAAGATCATCATCATCAGCACTGGGACGGCCCGGCAGAACTCCACAATAATGCCTGACACGGCTCTTACCAGCCCATTGGGCAACAGACGGCCAAGGCCGAAGACGAATCCAAAGATGACTGAGCCGATCACAGCAACCACCGAAGCCTTGATGGTCAGCCAAAGTCCGGGCAGATAGAAGTCCGACCAGGCTTCGTAGTCCAGGGCCGGCCGCCAAAGCTCCCAACTGAGCTGGTTCTCGCCATCAGGAGGGTTGTGCAGCCTCATCAGCACCAGAATGACGACTATGGCGAAGATGATGGCAGCTATCCAGTTGACAATTCGTATGGTGCGCCGGCCCTTGGGACCGGGTTGATCGAAGAGCAGCGAGCTCTCATTGTCCTGTGCCATAGCCGCTCACCTCCTCACTGCCAGCTTGTTGGACAGGTATGTGGTCAAAGCCCCGATGGGCAGAACCAGAATTACGTAGCCCAGGGCGAAGATCAGGAAGATGGCTACGATGGCGTTGGCGTGAAACTCGATCATCTCGCTCATCAGGGAGGAGCTCTCGGAGGCCACAGAGGCTGCTGCAGCCACGGTGGAGTTCTTCAGCAGGGCGATGAAAGTGTTGCCCAGAGGCGCCACCGACCCACGGAAAGCCTGGGGCAGAATGATCTGCGAGGCCGACTGGAAGAAGCTCAGCCCCAGAGCGCGGGCCGCCTCGGCCTGGCCTAGAGGCACCGTGTTGATGCCGGAACGCAGGGATTCGCAGACGAAGGCTGCTGTATACAGGGACAGGCCCGTCACCGCCAGCCAGAAGAAGTTGACGGAGAATTCCGGCGAAAAGCTGATCTTGAGCTGAGCGAAGGCCCCCAGGACCATGAAGACCATGATGATGGTCAGTGGCATGTTCTGAAAGAACTCCACATACCCGCGACCGACCGCCCGCAGAGAGGAAATGGGCGAGATCCGCATGATCACCAGGATGATGCCCAGAATCAGTGAGAAGAGGGCCGACCAGAGGGTCAGCTGGATGTTGACCCAGAAGGCTGCCGGGATGTCATAGTCGGTGAACAGTTCGAGAATGGTTGACATCTCACTCTCCTTCCGTGGGCTTGGGCGGGTTGAAGCGGGGGTCGGGTTTGTAGTGGGTGCCCCGAGTGTTGTTCTCGAGCGCCCGCTGCCAGGAGCCGTTGGCCTCCATTTCAGCCAGGGCCGCGTTGATCTTATGGGCCAGCTTGGTGTTGCCCTTCTTGACGCCTACTCCGTAGTATTCCTGAGTGAAGGGCTTACCCACCAGCCGCAGCCTTCCACGGGAGGCGGAGGCCAGTCCAGCCAGAATGATGTCGTCAGTGGTGACCGCATCGACGATGCCGGAGAAGAGGGCTGTGGCGCATTCGGCGTAGCCCGGCTGCTCCATCAGCTGGACCTCCTTGGCAAACCGCTTCTTGACCGTGACAGCCGAAGTGGATCCGGTCACCGAACACAGCCGCTTGCCGTTGAGATCCTCGGGACCTCGGATCTGATGATCCTCCTTACGCACTAGCAGATCCTGGCCCGCCACGATGTATGGTCCGGCGAAGGAGACGGCCCGCTTGCGCTCATCGGTTATGGAATAGGATGCCAGGATCATGTCCACGTCGCCGTTCTGGAGCATGGCCTCCCGCTGTTTGGAGGGGGCCTCCTTCCAGACGATGTCATCGGGACTGTAACCCAGCTTGTCAGCGATGTAGGTGGCCACATCCACGTCGAAGCCCACATAGGTCCCGGCCTTCTTGAAGCCCAGACCAGGCTGGTCGAACTTGATGCCCACCCGGATCTTGCCTGCCTCCTTGTCGGAGCCGCAGGCCGCCAGAGAGACCAGGCAACCCAGAGCGCACAGGATCGCGGCCAGATTCCTGGCCAGCCGCATCAGCGGCCGGCCCATGCCATGCATACTTGCATTCATACGGATATGCTTCCCTCCTGCTTCAGTGGGTCAGAATTTTGGACAGGAAGTCGGCGGCCCGCTGGGTCTTGGGGTGGTCGAAGAAGTCGTCGGGGTCGTCCTTTTCCAGGATCCGCCCATCGGCCATAAAGACGATATGGTCGGCGGCCTGACGAGCAAAGCCCATCTCATGGGTCACGCAGATCATGGTCATGCCCTCCTGAGCCAGCTGGATCATGACGTCCAGCACCTCGTTGACCATCTCAGGATCCAGTGCCGATGTGGGCTCGTCGAAGAGCATGATCTTAGGCTGCATGGCCAGAGCGCGGGCTATGGCCACACGCTGCTGCTGGCCGCCGGAGAGCTGCGAGGGCATCTTGGAGGCCTGGGATTCCACGCCTACCCGAGCCAGGAGATCCATGGCCATGTCCTCGGCATCCTTCTTGGGCATGTGGCGCACCTTGATGGGCGCCAGGGTCATGTTCTCCAGGATGGTCTTGTTGGCGAACAGGTTGAAGGACTGGAAGACCATGCCCACCTCGGCCCTGAGCCGAGCCAGGTCGCGCCCCTCCTGGGGCAGGGGCTCCCCCTCGATCCTGATGACACCCGAGTCGATGGACTCCAGACGATTGATGGTCCGGCACATGGTGGACTTGCCGGAGCCTGAAGGTCCGACCACCACCAGCACCTCGCCGGTGTCAACCTGCAGGTTGATGTCCTTAAGGACATGCAGGCTGCCGAAATGCTTCTCGACGTGGGCCAGCTCGACCAGCGGCCCGGACTTGTCCTCGGCAGGGCGGTCCGAGACCGGTTTCTCCGGCAGAATCCGCTCAGACGGCTGTTTGGTTGTTTCGCTCATAGTGGGCAGTTTACTCACCCTTTGTTGCGGAACGGCCATAGAAACAGTCATATTGGAAAGCGGAGTCCTTGACCAAGCCCGCACGATTGACTGGTCAGGGTATAAAAGGTCATAAAACCAAGAACTGGAACCCCGCAGGATTCCAGCCCTCTTATACTCCCGTCGATCAGTGGCGGAAGCGCTCAGTCAGCATCCTCCTGATCCGGCTCCCAGTCCACACCGGTCTCGGCGCGTTGCTGGTCGGAGATGGGTGCCGGAGCCCCGGTCATGGGATCCTGTCCGCCACCGGACTTGGGGAAGGCGATGACATCGCGAATGGAGTCCGCACCCGTCAGGATCTGTGCGGTCCTGTCCCAGCCAAAGGCAATGCCTGCGTGGGGCGGAGCGCCATACTTGAAGGCCTCCAGCAGGAAGCCGAACTTCTCCTGCGCCTCCTCGGGACCGATGCCCAGCACCTTGAAGACCCGGTCTTGAATGTCATCGCGATGGATACGCACCGAGCCGCCGCCAATCTCCTCGCCATTGCAGACGATGTCGTAGGAGTCGCTCATGGCGTGCTCAGGATCCTTGTCGAAGCGATCGATCCAGTCAGCCGAGGGCATGGTGAAGGGGTGATGCATGGAGGTCCACTTGGAATGGCCAACGGCGACATCGTCGTCGTCCGGGTCGTCGGTAGGCTTGAAAAGCGGGAAGTCCACCACCCAGGTCAAGGCGAATTCGTCAGACTTGAGCAGCCCCTGGCGGCGGGCGATCTCTACACGGGCTGCACCCAGCAGGGTCTGCGAGGCCTCGCGAGGTCCGGCTGCAAAGAAGACGGCATCGCCATCCGATGCGCCCACAGCCTCTTTGAGGCCCTGGCGCTCGGCATCGGACAGGTTCTTGGCCACCGGACCCTTGAGGGTGCCGTCGCCGGTAAACTGGACGTATGCCAGACCCTTGGCACCCCGCTGGCGGGCCCACTCCTGCCAGGCATCGAACTGTCTGCGGGGCAGGTTGGCTGCACCCTGGTAGACCACCGCACCCACGTAGGGAGCCTGGAAGACCCGGAATGGGGTGTCCTTGAAGTACTCGGTCAGCTCGACTATGGGGTTGCCAAAGCGCAGGTCAGGCTTGTCGGAGCCGTATTTATCCATGGCCTCCTGCCAGCTGATCCTGGCAATAGGCAGAGTGACCTCGAATCCGGCAGCCTTCCAGACATTGGCAATGACCTGCTCAGCCATAGCCATGACGTCTTCTTGGGAGGCGAAGCTCATCTCAATGTCAAGCTGGGTGAACTCGGGCTGTCTGTCGGCCCGAAAGTCCTCGTCACGGTAGCAGCGGGCGATCTGGTAGTAACGCTCGAAGCCGCCCACCATCAGCAGCTGCTTGAGCAACTGGGGGGACTGCGGCAGGGCATACCAGGAACCGGGCACCAGGCGGGCCGGCACCAGGAAGTCGCGAGCGCCTTCAGGGGTGGACTTTATCAGGGTCGGCGTTTCGATCTCGCAGAAGTCCATCTTGTCCAGGGCAGCGCGGGCGGCCCTGTTCATGGCGGCCCGCAAACGGATGTTGCGCTGCATGGAGGGGCGACGCAGATCCAGATAGCGGTAGCGCAGCCGCACATCCTCGCCTGGCAGCTTGTTCTCAGCCTCGTTCTCCAGGGCCGTGGACACCTGGAAAGGCAGGGCAGCCGACCTAGCCAGCACCTCGATCTTGTCGGCCACAATCTCGATGTGCCCGGTGGACAGATGCTCGTTGTCATTGCCCTCGGGACGTTCGCGGACATTGCCAGTGACTTGGATCACGTATTCGCTGCGCAGAGGACGGGCCTCTTCCTCGTCGTAGATGACGATCTGCACTAGACCGGAGCGATCACGCAGGTCGATGAAGGCCACGCCTCCATGATCCCGGCGGCGATCCACCCACCCTGCCACCGTCACCTGGCGGCCGACCATATCTTCAGTGACGTCCGTGGCGTAGCTCGTTCTGTAAGCCGACTGGCCCATGCTTTCCTGTACCTCCATAATGCTCGGCCTGCCCCTGCGTCAGGCCTGATATTCCACACTCTGCCGGGCATACAGGCTATCCGGCGTCCACGACACCAGGTCAGCCGGAATCTGCTCGCCGGTAATGATGTTCTTGACCTGGTCGCCCTCCTGCTGGCCCTCCTTGGCCGGGAACCAGACATAGGGGATGCCCAGGTGGTCGGCATAGCGGATCTGCTTGCCGATCTTGGCCGCGGTGGGAGCCACGTCAGCGGCGATCCCCCGGGCACGCAGGTCCTGGGCGATGTGATTGCTGAGCGTGCGGTCCTCCTCGTCCCAGACAGCGATCATAACCGCCGCCGGGGAGACTCGGGAGGCCTGAACCCCTTGAGCCAGCAGGTAGGAGAGCAGGCGTGAAAGCCCGATGGACAGCCCCACACCGGGATAGGTGCGGTTGCCCTGGCTGGCCAGGTTGTCATAGCGGCCGCCGGAGCAGATGGAGCCCAAGGACTGCGCCCCCTCCAAGAAAGTCTCGTAGACCGAGCCGGTGTAGTAGTCCAAACCGCGGGCAATTTTCAGATCGGCAATGACCGAGCCTGGACGGATGCGGGCGGCCTCGTCGATGATCATGGCCAGCGTCTCCAGCCCCTCGATGGCCAAAGTGTAAGCAGGAGACTGCTTGTCGATGCCCACCTTGTCGACCAGGGCATCGAACCGCTGGCGCAGCTGCTTGCCATCGTCGGCGGTGAGCTCGGCCAAATCCAGGCAGGCCCTGGCCTGGTCCTCATTGGCGCCGCATTCACTCACCAGCAGGCTGGCCACCTCGGCAGGCCCAATCTTGTCCAGCTTGTCGATCTCGCGCAGGACGTCCTCGACGTCCTCCAGACCCAGACCTCGGTAGAATCCCTCGGAAAGCTTGCGATTGTTGGCGTGCACAGTAGGCTTGGGCAGGCCGAAGGCCCTCAGCTCCTCCAGGGCGCCCAGCATGACCAGGGGCACGTCGACTTCATAGTGGTCGGGCAGTTCCCCGTTGCCTATCACATCAATATCAGCCTGGACGAACTCCCTGAACCGTCCCTCCTGGGGGCGCTCCCCTCGCCAGACCTTCTGAATCTGCCAGCGCTTGAAGGGGAAGGTCAAATCGTTGCTATGCTCCACTACATAGCGGCTCAGCGGCACGGTCAAGTCAAAATGCAAGCCCAGCCGACGATCTACTGGCACATCCTTTTCCTGACCCAGATCCTGAAGACGGGAGAGCAAGTAGATCTCCTTGCTGGTCTCTCCTTTCTTGAGCAGGCTGGAACCCGCTTCCACTGCCCTGGTCTCAATGCCGATGTAGCCGTTCAATTCGAAGACCTTACGGAGCGTATCAATGATGCGCTGCTCCACAACTCTTTGCGAAGGAAGCCATTCAGGGAAACCGGATAGAGATGTGCCTTTTGCCATAAGAACCTATACTATAGGAGGTCAAGGAAAATGGTACCGCCATATTTTGCGATCTCTCCAACACAAGCCTAAGGAGCTGGCCATGGCCGACAACACCGCCATCACACCCGAGAACACCTCGACACCGCAGGAGGAGCACACCGCGGATGCAGCAGGCAAGGTCGCCGCTGCGACGGCGCCTGAAGCCAGGCAGGGACAGGCAACCCCAGGACAGACCGCTCCCGCTGCAGACACATCAACCCAGAGCGTACAGGAACCGGCTGAGCCCCAGCCTGCGGCAGCTGAAGCGCCAGCGCCTGTACCAGCACCAGCTGCGCCAAAGCCGCCAAAACCCACTGCAATCCCCTCCCCTGCGGCTCTGGCGCACAAGGCCCCTCGTGTCAAGGCCGCTCCTGCAGCTCCCGCCTACAGCCAGGAGGAGATCGACAAGGCTGAATCCTTCGGCCGGGTGGATGAGCAGGGCAACGTCTTCGTACGCGAGGACGACCAGGAGCGTCAGGTCGGTCAGTTCCCCAACGCTGACGCCAAGGAGGCCCTGGACCTCTACGTCCGTCGGTACTTGGACCTCAAGGAGAAACTGAACATCTTCGCATCCAGGCTGCGTAGCCCCAAGATCAAGGCCCGAGAGATCGACGAATCCATAGCCTCGCTCAAAAATGAGACCAGCCAGCCTGAGGCCGTCGGAGACCTCGCCGCTCTGCATGCACAGCTGGATCAGCTGGCCGAGCAGGGGCAGGCGCGCAAGGACGAGCTGGCACAGGCGCGCAAGGATGCCATGGCCAAGGCCATCAAGGAGAGAACCGCCATCGTGGAGAAGGCCGAAGCGCTTGCCGCATCCCTGGGCGACTCCACCAACTGGCGTTCCACAGCGGACAAGTTCCGTTCCCTCTTCGAGCAATGGCAGCAACACCAGCGCACCACCATCCGTATTGACAAGGCGGATGCGGACGCACTCTGGAAGCGCTTCTCCTCCGCACGCACCACATTCAAACAGGCACAACGCAAGTGGGCCCAGCAGCGTGATGCCCAGCGAGCCGAGACCAGGCGCGTCAAGGAAGAGATCATCGCCGAGGCCGACCAGATCAAGGACTCCACCGATTGGGGACCCACCTCCCATCAGTTCAACGAGCTTATGGACCGCTGGAAGCAGTCCGGACGGGCGGGGCGTCAGGATGACGACGCCCTCTGGGCTCGGTTCCGTCAGGCAGCGGATGTCTTCTTCAACGCCCGTCAGGCAGATCGGGATAAAACCTCGGTCAACGAACGCGAGAACCTGACCAAGAAGGAAGCCCTGGTTGCCAAGGCCGAGGCCCTGCTGCCCGTCAAGGATGCCCAGGCTGCCAAGCAGGCACGGCAGGAACTGGCCAGGATCCAGGAGGAATGGGACGGCATCGGCTTTGTCCCCCGTGACGACGTGCGCCGGATCGAGGGCAGAATGGATGCCGTGGATCGGCAGATCAAGGCCGTGGAGGATGCAGCATGGAACCAGTCCGACCCCGAGGCCGATGCCCGCGTCTCCAGCTTCGAACAGCAGCTGGCTGCCCAGCTTCAGGACCTGGACCGGCAGATTGCCGCCGAGCAGGATCCGACCAAGAAGCAGGAGCTGGAAGCTGAGAAGGCCACCAAGGAGCAGTGGATGAACGCCGTGCGCTAATCGCGCCTGTTTTCCTGTGGACCCCCGGCTTGGACATTGACCACCGGGGTTCTCTATAGCCATCCATCAGGCTGCGGTCCAGCAGGTTTTCAGGGAAAAGAGCAAGCGATCAAATCGAAAGAATGGTCGGATAAGTAAACATATCGGGGAAGGTCAGATGGACCGCATATGGGGACTGGTCGAACCCTTGGCTCCGGTCAGTCGGTAGGCATCAAAGACCCCGTCGATCTTCCTGACGGCCGACAGGAGCGTGTTCAGGTGTTGGGGGTCGCCCATTTCAAAGACGAACTGACTGACCGCCACCCGGTCCCGGCCTGTGGACTGGCTTCCCGACAGGATATTGACGCCATGGTCGGACAGCACCTGGGTGATGTCCGAGAGCAGATGGGGCCGGTCCAGGGCCTCCACCTGAATCTGGACCATGAAGGTGCCCTGTTTGCCAGTCCATGAAACCTCGATGATCCGTTCGGGCTGCTTCCTGCGCAGGTCCAGGAGGTTCTGGCAATCGGACCGATGCACCGAAACGCCTTGGTTGCGGGTGATGAACCCGGTAATGGGGTCTCCCGGCACCGGGGTGCAGCAACGGGCCAGCTTGACCCAGACATCGTCCACTCCCTTGACTGAAATCCCCTGGGAGGCCTCTTGCCGACTGGCCTTGGTGACCCGCTGCAGGGGGATGGCCTCCTGCTCAACTTCGTCCTCGAGGGCTGACCGACCGGCGTCATGGACCAACCGTGAAATCACGTTCTGGGTGGAGACCTGCCCGTCGCCAATTGCGGCGTAGACCGCCTTCTCATTGGGATAGTTAAGCTCGTCGGCGGCTCCCACCATAGCTTCGGGAGTCAGCAGGGTCGCCACGGGCAGGTTCCGCTTGCGCATGGCGCGAACAAGTTCGTCCTTGCCCTCCTCGATGGTCTCCGAACGCCGTTCCTTGCTGAACCACTGACGAATCTTGCTGCGGGCGCGGGGACTTTTGGCGAAGCTGAGCCAGTCGCGCGAGGGCCCATCGGTGTCGGATTTGCTGGTCAGAATCTCTACCGTATCCCCGTTGCGCAGCTTGGTATCCAAGGGGACCAGACGGCCGTTGACCCGGGCGCCCATGGTTCTGTGACCCACCTCAGTATGAACGGCATAGGCGAAGTCCACGGGGGTGGAATCGGCCGGCAGGGAGATGATCTTGCCCTTGGGCGTGAACACGTAAACCTCCGCCGAACCCAGGTCGTCCTTGAGAGAGCCCAGGAACTCGTTGGAGTCCGGGGTCTCGCTGGTCCAGTCAGCCAGCTGCTGGATCCAAGTCAGGTTGTCCTCCTGGCTCAGCTCCCCCTCCTGGCGCTCACGCTTGACATCGGACTTGTCCGGCCGAGAAAGCTCGCGGCCTGCGGAACCGTTCTCCTTGTACTTCCAATGGGCGGCGATGCCGAATTCGGCCCGACGGTGCATCTGCCAGGTGCGTATCTGAATTTCGACCGGCTTGCCGCCCGGGCCCACCACCGTGGTGTGCAGGGACTGGTAGCGGTTGGTCTTGGGCATGGCGATGTAGTCCTTGAACCGCCCAGGCACAGGGCTCCAACGGGCATGGACGGCTCCCAGAGCCGCATAACAGTCACGGATGGTGTCCACAATGATGCGCACACCTACCAGATCGTAGATGTTGGCGAAATCGTGTCCGCGCACGATCATTTTCTGGTAGATGCTGAAGTAGTCCTTGGGCCGTCCGGTCACCTGGGCCTTGATGCCCTGGGCATCCAGATCCTCGTGGATCTCGTCCAGGATCTGCTTCAGATAGACCTCCCGCTGGCCCGCCCTACGGGATACCAGAACCACGATCTCGTTGTAGATTTTGGGATAGAGGGTCTTGAAGCTGAGCTCTTCCAGCTCGGTCTTGATGGCATTCATGCCCAGACGGTTGGCAAGGGGCGCATAGACGTCCAGTGTCTCACGGGCCTTGCGCTGGGCTGATGAAGTCTTGACGTAGCGCCAGGTGCGGGCGTTGTGGACCCTGTCGGCCAGTTTGACCACCAGGACACGCACATCCCGGCTCATGGCCACGATCATCTTGCGAATGGTCTCGGCCTGGGCCGAATCGCCGTAGTCCATTTTGGATATCTTGGTGACCCCGTCCACCAGGCCTGCAACGGTGTCGCCGAACTCATCGCGACACTGTTCCAGGGTGTAGTCGGTATCCTCCACGGTATCATGCAGCAGACCAGCCGAGACCACCGTGGGCCCCATGCCTAGGTCGGCCAGAATCTGAGCCACTGCCAGCGGATGAATAATGTAGGGCTCGCCGGACTTGCGCCTTTGATCGGCATGCTGGACAACTGCCCGGTCATAGGCGCGCTGAAGCATTGATAGATTCTCGCCAGGATGGTGGGCGGCGCAGATCTCCCGGATGGGCATCAGGGGGTTGATCGGATCACCGCTGATCTCGCAGCCCAATGCTCTGGAGGACAGGCCGGAAGGAGCCTGCTCGTCGACATCATTGCTGCAGACGCTACCTTCCGGAGTGACCATTCAAACCTCCAATGCCCTATATAATGCACCAATCCTACACTTGCGCCTGGCTCATTCAGGCCACACGTGTCCGAACCGTGCTTCAGCGGCCGGTCGAGCCGAATCCGCCATCCGAACGCACCGAGCCGGGCAGACATTCGGCGAGCACGAAACGGGCCTGCACGTAGCGCTGGATGATCAACTGGGCGATGCGTTCCCCGGGCTCGAAGTGGACCGGTTCATGTGGGTCCAGGTTAATCAGCGGCACTTTGATCTCGCCCCTGTACCCGGCATCGATCGTTCCTGGTGCGTTGAGCACGGTCACCCCCATTTTGACTGCCAGTCCCGAGCGAGGATGAACCAGGCCAACGTAGCCGTTGGGCAGAGCAAGAGCAACGCCAGTGGGCACCAACGCCCGCTGGAAGGGAGCCAGATCCACAGCCACGCTAGCCCGCAGATCGGCCCCGGCATCGCCGGGCATGGCGTATTCCGGCATGCCGGTCCCATCCAATGACTTAAACAGGACCTCGACCGTTTCAGGCTCGTTGTAGGACTCGTCATAGACCATTAGGCGGCGCACTCCTTGCAGACCGGCTTGCCATCAGGGGTGGTGTAGGCCAGCTGGCTCCGGTGCTTGACCAGGAAGCAGTTGGAGCAGATGAATTCATCGCCCTGCATGGGGATGACAGTCACCGAGGAGTCTTCATTGCTCAGGTCAGCACCAGGCAACTCATAGTCCTCGGCGATAGCGTTCTCATCGTCGTCCAGGTCGGCCCCGGCATCCTGTCCGGTTTTGCCCAGCTCCTGCAGGGATTCCTCGTCTTCGTCCTTGTCTCGCGGGGTATCGTAATCCTGTGCCATCGTGTACCCTTTCCTTGTTTGACCAGGCACCTTGCACACCGGTCATTCCACACGATATGTACTGCGCATAGGATACACGATTTCAAAAGCACGTAAAATACGAACCGTAAGGCACAATGGAAATATCTAAAGCCTTGTAAAGGAACCGTAAGAGGATAGGGGCGTGCATGTCTGAGAATGGGACCAGAATGGCCAGCTTTGACCATGTCGATGACAGGGGCGATCTGGTCTTCATCTGTGACCACCGGCACTTCGTCGTAAGAGTCGACGATGCGCTTGATCGCGCCATTCTTGAGGCTAAGCAGGTAAAGGAGGAAGAGGATGTGGACCCCCAGACCGGCAAGTCCAAGCCCCTGCCCGTCTCTGCCATTCAAGCGGCTGTGCGCGCCGGCGCTCGACCGGAGCAGGTGGCCCAGCAATACGCTGTCAACGAAGCGCTGGTACGGCGTTTCGCAGCCCCGGTGGAAATCGAGAAGAAGTACGCCATCGAGCAGTTCCTGACCATGCCGGCGCCCAAGGGCTCGGGCGGCCGAAACAACCAGGATCTGATCAGCAAGGTGCTATCCGGTACAGGAGTCAGCCTGGGACAGATTACCTGGCAGGCTACCAGGCGAGGGTACGAGCCTTGGAACATCAATGGCGTGTTTACTCTGGACAATCGAATCTTCAATGCCCATTGGACCTGGAACATGCGAGACAACACCGTGACCTGTTTGAACAGCGCAGCCAGGATGCTGCTGGATGATTCCACAGACGAGCATCGACAGGAGTGGCCCGCCTGGGATCAGAACTCTGCCGCTGAGACAGACAACTGGGCAGACATACAGCCCCGCCGCCAGGAGGATTCCTTTCGGCAAACCGCTGAAGATGACTGTGAAGAGCTGACGTCGAATAATGGCGGTGGCGGTCAGGCGGATGGAGAGCGTCAGGCAGCGCTCACAGCCTGGCTCTATGGCAATCCCAAGGAGGGCCAGGAAAATACAGCAGGCCAAGAAACGGACCATCCCCGTGCCGAGCTGAACGATAAGCCAAACACGAGCGAGCATAACCCCATCAGTGACACCGAGTCCACCATAGTCCTGCCTGTGCTGAACCATGGACGGGGTCAGGACGAGGAAAACGCTAGCGGGGCTGGTCAGGAGCGATTCCAGCGGCAGCATCAAGACGAAGATGCCCTGCAGGACAATCAGGGGAATGATCCCAGGGAGCGTCGCCACAATAAGAGCGACAAAAAACATTCAGGGCGGTCGGCTGTACCCAGCTGGGATGAGATACTCTTCGGCAAGTAGGTCTAAAAAGCACATCGATGAGGACTGTGTCCTTTATCCGAAGCAGTCAGACCAGATCGATCAGGCAGGGAATCTGTGTCTCAAGACGTGTCCACGAACCATGGACGCCAGGTAGCCTGGTCGCTGCATCAGTCTGATCAGCCGAATCCACCAGAGTAGTACGGTCACCGGCCAGAACCAGAAGGTCGCCAATCACAGGGCGAATCCGAGCATCCACAGGGCCGAAGATTCCCTGTTTGATGGCCTGGTCCCGGGTCAGCACCCAAGCCCGCTCCCCCAGTCGATCACGCCAGCGGGCAGCCACGATTCGGGGATCCGCCCCCTTGTCCAGATAGAGCATGACCGCTCTGGGCTCGCCGCCCACCAGTCGCACATCCTTGTTCAGCTCAGGGTCTTGGGCGATATCAATGCGCTGGTCCTGATCGGTTTCGACCATGCCATGATCGGCTACGATCACCGTCAGAGTCCCGGCGGGCAGGCGGCGATGAAGCTCGGCCAACTGGGCATCGGTGGCTTCGAGAGCGGCCACCCATTCCTCGCTCTCCCATCCGCTGTGGTGGCCCACCTTGTCCACATCGCGAATGTAGAGGTAGGTCAGCCCCGGCTGACTAGCAGCCTGGCAGGCGGCCAGTAAACGCTGACGGGAGTGGTTATGGGCCAGATACTCCCCGCCACGCAGAGCCGCACGAGTCAAGGCGGATTCGCGAAAACGCGGCAGGCCCGAAGAAGTCACCCTGACCCCTCGCGCCTGGAGAGTCTCGAAGACCGTTGGACGGCGCTGCAGGAGCTCGGGATCCTGAGCCCCTCTGAACTGGATCATCTGGCCCAACTGGCCAGTGTCGGGATTCAGCTGAGTGTAACCGGTCATGCCGGTCAGCCCAGGGCTGGTTCCGGTGCCGAAAACCCCCATGGCCGCCACGGTCGTCGAGGGCAGGCTGGTGTATAGGGGACGCTGATTGATGGGTTCGGACAGCAGCGAGCGCAGATAGGGCACATGGCCCTGACGGCTGACCAGGTTCCAGAATCCCAACCCATCCACCAAGACAACGACCACTGACCGGGCATCCGGCAGCTCCAGGGCCTCCTGAAGGGCCTTTGCGGACGGGTGGACGTCAGTGGCCACAGGCATCCCCAGACAGGCGCTCAGGGCGGGCAGGACGGCGGATAGATGCCGGGGTCCCCCGACATGGTTGCGCTCCGCCTGGTCACCGTATTGGATAGGCAGACTCGGCTGCAGCAGTTCCTTCATGTCAGGTGTATCCAGGCCCATGCCTCCCATTCAAGCACGGTCAGACCCCAGGTCGACACATGGGGTCAAGCACGCACGCTTTGGCGGACCGTCCGGTTATCATAAGGCGGAACGTAAAGGAGCAGGAGCTTGAGCATGGCAACTCATCGCAGGAGCAAGGCGGCGGGGTACGACCCCCGGCAGGTCAAGGAGCACATCGTCGAAACCCCTCTGAACGAGGAGATGAGCAAGTCCTTCCTGGAATACGCCTACTCGGTCATCTACGCCCGGGCCCTGCCCGATGCTCGTGACGGACTCAAGCCTGTTCAGCGGCGGATCATCTACCAGATGGGACAGATGAACCTCAACCCTGACCGCCCCTATATGAAGTCCGCCAGGGCTGTGGGCGAGGTCATGGGCAAGTTGCACCCCCATGGCGACTCATCCATTTACGAGGCCATGGTCCGGCTGGCCCAGCCCTTTGCCATGCGTCTGCCCCTGGTAGACGGCCACGGCAACTTCGGATCTTTGGACGATGGCCCTGCCGCCTCCCGCTATACCGAGGCCAGGCTGGCTCCTGCGGCTCTGGGCATGAACGCCGATATCGACCAGGACACGGTGGACTTCTCCCCCAACTACGACAACAAGTTAAAAGAGCCTCAGGTCCTGCCCTCGGCCATACCCAATCTGCTGGTCAACGGAGCCTCGGGCATCGCCGTGGGCATGGCCACCAATATGATTACCCACAACCTGGGCGAGGTGGTGGCCGCCGCCAAATATCTGATGGCGCACCCGGACGCAGGGCTGGATGAACTCATGCGCTATGTGCCCGGCCCGGATCTGCCCGGCGGCGGAATCATCGTTGGACGGGACGGCATTCGCAAGGCCTACGAGCACGGCCGGGGAGCCTTCGTTACCAGGTCCGTCACCCACCTGGAGAACGTGACCGCCCGCAAAAAGGCCATCGTGGTCACCGAACTGCCCTTCATGGTGGGCCCGGAGCGAGTTCTGGAACGCATCTCCGATGGGGTGCGCAGCCACAAGCTCGAGGGCATCTCCAGCGCCATCGACCTGACCGACCGGCACAACGGAACCCGACTGGTCATCGAGATCAAAACGGGATTCGATCCAGGCAAGGTGCTGGGCAAGCTCTTCAAATACACGCCGCTGGAAGACTCCTTCACCATCAACAACGTGGCCCTGGTCCACGGACGACCCAGAACCATGGGGCTTAAGGAGCTTCTGGAGGTCTGGGTAGAGCACCGGCGTACGGTCATCCATCGGCGCAGCGAGTTCCGGCGCAAGAAGGCCCTGGAACGTCTGCATCTGGTAGAGGGGCTCCTGCTGGCACTGGTCGACATCGACGAAGTCATCCAGGTCATCCGCAGCTCGGACGATGCGGATGCTGCTAAGACCAAGCTGATGGCGGTCTTCGATCTGGATCAGACCCAGGCCCAGTACATTCTTGACCTGCGGCTGCGGCGGCTGACCAAGATGAGCAGGATCGAGCTGGAGGGTGAGCGCGACGACCTCAACAAGCAGCTAGAGGAACTTGAGCGGATTCTGGACTCCTCGGCCGAGCTGGACCGGGTGGTTATCCAGGAGATGGATCAGGCGGTGGCCCAGTGGGGCACGCCCAGGCGCACAGTCATCCTGGACCAGGAGCCTTCCGGAGACCTGTCCCCAGTGCAGTCGGCAGCCAGCGATCAGCAGACGGCTCAGCAAACCCCCGGCAAGGCTGCTGCTGGCAACCAGTCTGCACTGCTGGCCAGCGGAAAAGCCAGCCTCAGCGGTGACGGCGGCGACCTGCACATGGAGGATAAGCCCTGTACGGTCATGATGAGCGCCACAGGTCTGCTGGCACGCAGCACATCGGGTGCCCTGGATGCCTGGCGATCTCGGCCCCGTAACCAGGATCGGGGGCATGACGACCAGATCATCGCCATATTCGCCACCACCACCTTGGCTACCTATGGCCTGGTCACCACGGCCGGACGGCTAATCACCGCCCCCGTGGCCGATCTGCCGATGATCCCCGCCACCGCTAACCCCAACCTGAGCGGGGGCATCGTGGCTGACGAGCTCCTTGGCGGGACCACCAGCACCGACGCCCAAGCGGACGAGCACGCCATCACCGTCATCGACATGGCAGACTCCCGGCCTCTGGCCCTAGGCACCCGTCTTGGCACGGTCAAGCGCTGGAACAGGGAGTCGCCGACCACCATGGATTCCTGGTCGATCATCGACCTGAAGAGGGAGGATCAGGTGGTCTTCGCAGCCCCCTGTCAGGAACAGGACCGCATGGTGTTCATCTCCTCGGATGCCAGCCTGCTGACCTTCACCGGAAACAAGGTTCGACCCCAGGGTCGCAATGCGGCCGGCATGGCGGGCATCCGTTTGAGCCAAGGCTGCCAGGTCGTCACTTTCGCGGTCGTGCCGGCCGGAGAGATCAGCTGGACCTATGAGGAGACCGGCGAGGATGGCATGAGCATCCAGGCCGGGGCCGTGGTCCTGACCGTAGCCGGTGACTCCGAGGCCTTGCCCGGGACCGAAAACGGGGCAGCCAAGCTTACTCCGCTGGAGATGTATCCAGTCAAGGGCCGTGGCACGGGCGGCGTACGCTCCCAGCGCTTCCTCAAGGGGCAGGACACCCTGCTGCTGGCTCGAGTAGGCGCTTGGCCGCTGCATGCCAGCACCGCCGCCGGGTCGCCGATCGAGCTGCCCGACGTGGACATGCGTCGCGATGCCTCCGGCCAGGAGCTGGCAGGGCCCATCGCCTTCGTAGCCTGAGAACGCTCAGCAGACACTCAGTAGAGAGCCATGCCGCCCGGCCCGGCCGTGAATCCAGCGGCGGCCAGGGCCATGCCCACTGGTTCGCGCATGGTCAAAGGTCGGCCATTGGCATCGCTGAAGAGGATGCGTTCCTGCCCATCCCGGCTCAGCCATGAGACCAGTTGGGAGAAAGCAGCCTCCAGCAATTCACGGTCGGGTTGCCCGAAGACCAGCAGATGATGCCCCTTGGGCGCCGCATAGACCAGGGCTCGGCCTCGACTCTGCACTAAGAGGTTCCCCATCCTCCGAATGGGACGACTGCCGCCATCCCCCGATGTGGCAGGCCATGGAAGGGCCGTGCCATAGAGGTTGGCAGGATCGGTCACATCCATGACAACTGGTTCAGGCGGCCGATGCTCCACGCCACCACCATCGTTGTGCTCGTCCTCTTGGAAGCCTCTGAGCTGATCGATGACCTCCCTGGGGGCGAATTGAGCGCCGCCGAAACCATCGACGATGATCCCACGTGTCAGCTGGCCGGCCTCCTCCATGCGCCTGCAAACCTGGTAGAGAGCCGAGAATCCGCCCGGAATTGATCGCACCTCAGGCAGAACCGGGGACAGGAGCCCATAGCGGTCCAGGATGGCTTGCCCGTCCTGGACCAGACGAACAGTTCGTTGCCGGTCATCGACCTGGCTGTCCTTAGGTCTGTCTCTTGGATCAGCCGTGCCAAGCCCCGCTGCGCCTTCTGCAGCCCTGTGCTCATCTGCAACCAGAATCCAGAATCCCTCCGAGGCCGCTGACAGCGCTGATGAGCCAGTCTTCCGTGCCAATGCCGAACGGCCCAGGTAAGCGCCCCGTCCGCGCAACGCGTGCGGCAAACGACGGGCCCTTCCCGAGGAATGAGGACTTGATCCGCGGATCAGACGCCGAACCGGAGCCAGGGAAGCGTTGGTGACCAGTCCATGCCTGACCAGCCCCCAGAGAGAGCGAGCCAGGTTCTCCTGGCTGGGGGATTCAGGATCACTGCCGCCCCGGCCGGCGCAGGCGCGTAGAAGCCGATCGAAGCGGTATGCTCCACCGTCAGCCAGAACATCCAGCAGGACCTTCTGCAGATCGCCGGAGTCGCTCGACTTGCCCTCCTCATCAACAGCAGGTGGTGAACCAGTGACTTGCCGGGAAAGCTCTGCATTCAAGTCCTCGGTCAAATAAAAGGCCATGGCACCCAGGGGGCCATCACCCTGGTCGCCGCCCACCCATACCACCTGACCTGAGGCCAGCAGATCGTCCATCAATGCGGGACCATAATCGCGCACCCTGGCCGGAAAGATGGCCGACTCCCAGAGCGCAGGCGGCAGAACCAGCCCCTCCAGCTGCCCGACCACCTCCAGAAGCCCCTCGGTACCCATCAAAGGCTCTTGGCCCCAAGGCGCTAAACCCTGACGATGAAGAAGAAAGTCGCTGTAGACATGGCCCGGGACCGGGCTGGCGGCCTTGCTAGCCTTGGCTAATGACCGCGAGCGCAGCCGACGGAAGACCTCGGGATCCAGCCACCCTCGACGCGGCTCGCCCCCCTCCCATCCGTGCTCACCGTAGGCACTCAGGTCAGGCCTGGGGAAAACCCCGGTCATAAGCAGCTCGCGAGCGGCCAGGGAGCGCAGTCTGTCCTCCAGGAGAGCGCTGCCCATACCCAGGTGACCGGCCAGATCTTCAGTGGTGAATGGCCCATGGACTGCCGCATATTGCCGGACCAGCTGGTCGAAGGCCTCACTGTCTGATTCCGTTTTGGACTGGGCGGACGGCTGAATGTCAGTGCCCAGGATCGCCGCCAGGCGCCCTGCCTGACCGGCCCATACCCAGCAGTCGCGTCTGCCTAGTCTGATCCGAATCACCCTGGACTGGGTTTGCAGATCCTCCAGCATGGCCCGGACCTGTGCATCCGTCACCGGTTCGTTCTTCTGCCCATGCAGGCGCCGACGAATATCGGCCAGATCCATGGGTCCCAGAGTGCGCAACAGGTCGGCCAGGCCTTCGGCCCCCCTAGCCTGGGTCCTAGGCGAAAGCCGCTGGAGATCAGCAGTCACCTGGTCGACAGTCTCCTGGTCCAGGAGGTCGGCCATATCCACTCGGCCTACCATCCGCTCCAGCAGATCGGAGTCGATGGCCAGCATGCTGGCGTCGCGCTCGGCCTTAGGCATGTCGTACTGATACATGAAGGTCCCCAGGTAGCCGAAGAGCAGCCCTGAGGCCATAGGCGAGGGGGTCCGGGTCGAGGCCGGAACCAGACTGGCGCTCCCCTGCTCCAGGTCAGTCATGAGCTCGCGCAGAGCAGGCATGTCGTAGACGTCCTGCAGACATTCGCGCATGGTCTCAAGAACCAGGGGGAAGTCATCCTCTTTCAGGGCCGCGTCCAGCAGACGAGAGGCTCGCAGGCGCTGCTGCCAGAGCGGAACCCTGCGGCCGGGCTCCATCCTGGGCATATAGAGCGAGCGGGCTGCGCACTGGCGGAAGCGGGCATGGAAGAGCGCTGAGCCAGCCAGATGTCGTCTAACCTCGCGCTCCACCTGATCGGGGGTGAATCCGAATATTCGCTGATCTTCCAGGAAGGCATCGGTGCCCGGAATCTGCACGACGATGCCGTCCTCTCCCGCCCATACAGATCCGTCGTAACCGCGCTCGCGGGAGAGCCTGGAGGCGATGGCCAGGGCCCAGGGCTCGTTGACCCTGCGGCCGTAAGGCGAGTGGAGGATCAGCCTCAGGTCGCCCTCTTCGTTGGGGCAGCGCTCGACCACCAGGTGACGATCGTCGGGAACCTGGCCGGTGGAGGCCTGCTGCTCAGCCAGAAAGGCGGCCAGATTGTCGATCGCAGCACGATCCAGGCCGTCCTCCAGCAGACGAGAGCAGACGTCTTGCGTGAAGCTCGGCCAACCGGAGGCAGTCTGGACTGCTGGTATTAGACCCTGTGACAGTTCCCTAGCAAGCCTACCCAAGCGACGGCCGAAGGCTGGGTCACGGCCGGCGCCCTCCCCATGCCAGAAGGGCAGCCTAGCGGAGCGTCCCGGAGCGGGTACTACCACCACACGATCGCGGGTGATCTGCTGAATCCTCCAGGAGGTAGTGCCCAGGGTGATCACGTCCCCCTTGCGGGACTCGTAGACCATTTCCTCGTCCAGCTCCCCCACTCGCCGCGGCTTGCCACCGGCAGCTTCAGAGGGCATGACCACGCTGTAGGAGCCGCGGTCGGGAATCGTGCCTCCAGAGGTGACCGCCAGACGCTGTGCGCCGGGGCGAACAGTCAGGGTGCCTGTCTGGTGGTCCCAGACCAGGATGGGACGGAAGGCGGTGAAGTCCTGGGAGGTGTAGGCGCCGCTAAGCATGCCCAGCACCGACCGGTAGACCTGTTCGTCCAGGTGAGCGAAGGGCGCGGCCCGTCTGACCGTGGCCAGCCAGTCTCGCTCCCTGAGCGGACCCATGGCAGCCGCGGCCACCGTCTGTTGAGCCAGAACGTCCAGGGGACTGCCGGGCATGACAGTGGGTTCGATGTCGCCCTGGACCATGCTTTCCATGCTGGCCGTGCACTCCAGGATCTGCTTGCGGGTCAGCGGAAAAAGTCTGGCTTGCGATACCCGACCGACCTGGTGGTCGGCACGGCCCACCCGCTGCAGCCCCGAAGCGGTCGACGGAGGGGCGTTGACCTGGATGACCAGATCGACCGAGCCCATATCGATGCCCAGCTCCAGGCTGGAGGTGGCTACCACGCACCGCAGTCTGCCGGCCTTGAGATCGTCCTCCACCTGTCGGCGACGTTCCTTGGAGACCGAACCATGGTGAGCCATGGCAATTGGTTCGTCGATAGTCTGACCCGAGGTCCTCTCGGAAGTGGAGCCGGCAGCCGAATCGTAGTGGACGTGCTCTCTAGCCTGCTCGGACCTGTCTTTGAGTTCGCCGGGTTTGACGGAGGGAATCAGCCGGTCACGCCCCTTCCAACCCCGACTGCCCTGGTTCAAATCGGTTTGGTGCAGATCGTTCAGCCGGGCAGTCAGACGCTCGGCGAGGCCTCGGGAGTTGACAAAGACCAAGGTGGTGCGATGGGCCAGAACCTGGTCCAGAATGGCCCGCTCGACGGCCGGCCAGATGGATCCGCTCCTTTGGTCGCTCTCCCGTCCCTCCTGCCTGGATTCACCGGGCGGAGCAGCCAGATCTCCCATGTCCTCCAGGGGCTCGACCAAGCGCAGGTCCATGGCCGTGGACGACTGGGGCCGGATCAGGCTGACCGGACGGCTGCCGCCCAGAAAATGCGCGACCTGCTCGGGCGGTCGGACCGTAGCCGACAGGCCGATTCGCTGGACGGGCCTGCCGATCAGGTCGTCCAGCCGCTCCAGGCTCAGCGCTAGATGGGCCCCGCGCTTATTGCCCGCCAAAACGTGGACTTCGTCCACGATAACGGTCTGGACGTTCTTCAGCGTGTTCGCCGCTTTGGAGGTCAGCATCAAATAGAGGGATTCGGGGGTGGTGACCAGAATATCCGGCGGATGGGCGGCCAGTGCCCTGCGACCGCGGGCATCAGTGTCCCCGGTGCGGATGCCCGTCCTGACCTTGGGCGCCTTGAGCCCCTGCCGTTGAAAGCGCTCAGCGATACCGTCCAGCGGAGCCTGTAGGTTGCGGGCCACGTCCGTCCCCAGGGCCTTCATGGGCGAGATGTAGAGCACGGCGACCCCAGGCTTCCGCGAGCTTCTGGGCCTGGTCATAAGCTCGTCGATGGCCCAGAGAAAGGCTGCCAGGGTCTTGCCCGAACCAGTTGGCGAAATGATCAGCGCATCGCCGCCTGAGCGGATGGCCGGCCAGGCTTGAACCTGGGTCGGCGTGGGCCCGTCGGGAAAGGCCTGGCGAAACCAGTCGGCCGTCTGCGGGGAGAAACCAGCCAGGAGTTCACCCATATGCGTCACACTCCTCTCCCGCCATTTTGAGATTTTCTGAAGGTCGATCAGGTGTCGATCTTGCTTCGATCGAAGTCGTCGGCATTGTCCACGATGAACTTCTTGCGAGGCGGCACGTCGTCGCCCATGAGCAGGGGGAAGATGCCTGCCGCCTGTACTGCATCCTCCATGCGGATGCGGCGCAGCATCCGGGTTCTGGGATCCATGGTGGTGTCGGCTAGCTGGTCGGCGTCCATCTCGCCCAGACCTTTATAGCGCTGCACATCGGGATTGTAATCGATGTGCTTGGTCTGCAGATCGGCCAGCTTGCCCTCAAGCTCATCATCTGAATAGGTGTAGATGAATTTCCCCTTGTTCTTGCCTGCAAGCGCGATTCGGTGCAGGGGGGGCACGGCGGCGTAGACTCGCCCGTTCTCAATCAGTGGACGCATGTAGCGGTAGAAGAGGGTCAGCAGCAGGATACGGATGTGAGCGCCATCCACGTCGGCATCGGTCATCATGATGACCTTGTTATAGCGAGCCTGGTCGATGTCGAAGCTGGCTCCCGAGCCGGCGCCGACCACCTGGATGATGGAGGCGCACTCCTTGTTGGTCAGCATCTGGGACAGGGAGGCCTTCTGCACGTTGAGGATCTTGCCCCTGATGGGCAACAGAGCCTGGAACATGGAGTTTCGGGCGGCCTTGGCCGTGCCCAAGGCGGAATCGCCCTCAACGATGAACAGCTCGGCGATGTCGTCATTGCCGGGCATGGAGTCCGAGAGCTTAGAGGGCATAGAGGCTGATTCCAGGGCGTTCTTGCGCCTGGTGACCTCCTTGGTCTTGCGCGCCTGGACCCGGGCATGCATCTCGCCGACGATCTTCTCCAGAACCTGACCGGACTGCTCCTTGAAGCCGCGCTTGGATCCGCTGATCATCTGGCCAAACTGGTCGTCAGTCATTCGGGTGACGATGGGTTTGACCTGTGCCGTACCCAGCACGTCCTTGGTCTGGCCCTGGAACTGCGGCTCGGCGATGCGCACGGTGACAACGGCCACCAGCCCGGCCAGGACATCGTCGCGCTCCACCTTGGTATGGGAATCCTTCAGGTTGACCTTGAGGCGGCGTGCGTTGGCCTCCACGGCCTTGCGCACCTGGCGGGTCATGGCGTTCATGAACCCGTCCACATGCATGCCACCGCCAGGCGTCTCTACAACATTGACGAAGCTGCGGACGACTGAATCGTAATCGTTGACCCAGCGCAGAGCGATATCCACCCCGCAGATCCGTTCCACCTGCTCGGCGTGCAGCTCTCCATCGGGGCCCACTCGCTGGGTCTCCTCCTGGTAGGTCCCCTGGCCGCTGATCCGCCAGATGTCGCTGACCGGCTCGCCCTTGGACAGGAAGTCCACGAAGTCCGTCACCCCGCCGGTGTGCAAAAACTCCTCCACCCGCTGATGGCCGGACTCGTCCTCCGGCTTCAGCATGGCCCGGTCTGCCTGTTCGGTGACCGAAAGGTCAGCATCATCCTGGTCAGCCGCCTGATCCGATCCGTCGGAATCGGAGCCATCGGAATATTCGTCCGGGGTCAGCGTTTTATCCGTCTGCGCGTCTTCGGGACGTTCGTCTCTGGCACCTTCTTCAGCGATGTAGCCGCTGTCAGGCGATTCACGAAGCTTCTCCTGAACGTCCTGATCGTCCGGCTCCGCAGCGGATTCGCCGTCGACCTCCAAACGCAGGTCCTGTTCGGCGCTTCCAGTGGCAGGGATGCGTTCGTCGATCACGGTGATCTTGAGACCGGGCACCAGGAAGCTGGTCTGGCGAACCCGATCGATCAGCTGGTCGTAGCTGAACCTGGCCGTGGGATTGAATATCTCGGGGTCGGCCCAGTAGCGAACCCTGGTACCGGTTCGAGACTTGGGCACGTTGCCCACCACCTCCAGGGGCGTAGGCCGGTTCTTCCTGGTGCGCTTGAAGGGCGAGTCAGGCGAGGGATGCTCCGGATCAGGGTCCTGGTAGGTGCCGGGGTGGCCCTGATGGAACCGCATCCGGTGGGTCTTGCCGTCCCGATCCACCTCCACATCCAGTCGGGAGCTCAGAGCGTTGACCACCGAAGAGCCAACTCCGTGCAGGCCACCCACAGCCGTATAAGAAGAGTTGCCGAACTTGGCGCCGGCATGAAGCTTGGTCAGGACCACTTCAACCCCGGTCAGGCCCGTCCTAGGTTCAATATCGACGGGAATGCCTCGACCGTTGTCATCCACCTCGATGGATCCGTCCTGGTGCAGCATGACCGTGATGTGGTCGCACTGGCCTGCCAGGGCCTCGTCCACAGCGTTGTCGATGATCTCCCAAAGACAGTGCATGAGCCCCTGGCTGTCCGTGGTTCCGATGTACATGCCTGGACGCTTGCGCACTGCGTCCAAGCCATCCAGAACCGTCAGACTTCCGGCACCATAGGACTTTCCCGTATCAGCCTTTTTCGCCACCATTTACCTCGCCGTTCACCTCATGGCGCCCAAGGGAACACAGGCCCCCACTTGGGCAGTCGCTAATGCACCGATGACCATTTCTAGCAAGGAGGCCTCGACAGCATCTGTACTTCCCTGCCGGTTGCGAAAGTCACTGATCCAGGAAGTCACGCAGGGTCTGCGAGCGCGAAGGATGCCGAAGCTTGGACATGGTCTTGGACTCGATCTGCCGGATGCGCTCACGGGTAACTCCGTACACGCGGCCAATGTCGTCCAGGGTCTTGGGCTGCCCATCCTCCAGGCCGTAGCGCATCTTGATGACGCCGGCTTCACGGGGGCTCAGGGTCTCAAGAACCTGCTGGAACTGCTCCTGCAGCAGGGAGAAGGCCACAGCATCCGAGGGGGCGATGGCATCGGTATCCTCGATCAGGTCACCGAACTCCGAGTCGCCGTCCTCGCCCAGAGGAGTGTGCAGGGATATGGGCTCGCGCCCGTACTTCTGGACCTCCTGGACCTTCTCAACAGGCATATCCAGCTCCCGGGCCAGCTCGTCGGGCGTGGGCTCGCGGCCCAAGTCCTGCAACATCTGACGCTGGACGCGGGAGAGCTTGTTGATGACCTCGACCATGTGGACGGGCACGCGGATGGTGCGGGCCTGGTCGGCCATGGCACGGGTGATGGCCTGACGGATCCACCAGGTGGCATAGGTGGAGAACTTGTAGCCCTTGGTGTAGTCGAACTTCTCCACGGCGCGGATCAGACCCAGGTTGCCTTCCTGGATCAGATCGAGAAAGAGCATGCCCCTGCCGGTGTAACGCTTAGCCAGAGAGACCACCAGTCGCAGATTGGCCTCCAGCAGATGATCCTTGGCCTTCTTCCCGTCGTTGGCGGCCCACTTGAGCTCGCGGCGACGCTTGAAGTCCATGCCCTCGCTCTCGGTGTCCAGCAGATGCTGGGCGTAAAGACCGGCCTCGATACGCTCGGAGAGATCCACCTCCTGCTCGGCATTCAGCAGGCTGACGCGACCGATCTGCTTAAGGTAGTCCTTGACAGGATCGGCAGTAGCGCCAGCGGTGACCACACGACGCTTGGGGTTGCCTGAGGGGGTGACATTCTCATCGTCATCGGAGTCGTCAACGACAAAGGCTCCCTTGACCTTAGCAGCAAGGGCATGGGCGGCCTTGCGGTCCTCCTCGGCCTCATCCTCGACCTGGGAGACCTCGTCCTCCTCCTGATCGTCCTCGTCGGGCTCGTCCTCCAGCTGATCCTCGCTCTTGTCCAGCTGGTCGTCATCCTCCTGGTCCTCGAGCAGATCCTCGTCGGGCTCCTGCTCCTCCTGCTGCAGGATGGGCTCCTCTTCGACCTTCTTCGTGGTCTTGGAGGCTGGGCGACGGTTCGTCTTGGCCCTCAAAGTGCTGGCAGCTGTGGGCTTGCGAACTGTGGTCTTGCGGGACGCCTTGCTGCTGGTCTTGGATCTGGTGGCGGTCTTGGTCTTGCCGACGGTTGAACTTTTCCGTCCCTTTCCGGTATCCACTGCGGCTGTCTTGGCTGACTTGGTGTCCTTCGTGGCCAAATTCTCCTCCTGGATCATCCCACCCGCCGAAACTGCTTTCAAGGCACAGCTATGGCAAGGTCAAATCGTAGACTCACTAAGTGAACCACCCCAGGGGGACGATTATTCCCGATTCAGCTCGATTGTCTCCAAGCCGGGACGATGCCACGACCGACCAAGGCCAAAACGATGGCAGCAAGGCTGCATGAGCGGTCGTCTGCCAGGGCTTCATCTGCAAGCCCGGATGCACGGGATCCCCCGCTCCACCAGTCGACATAGGCAGCGACCGCCAGTGGCTGTGCCCGGAACCCCGGCGGGACCTGATCTGCCATGGCTCGAAGTATGGCAAGCCCGGCCCGGCACCGGGTATGACCCGGCTGTGTCGAAGGATCCTTGAAGACCGCATCCAGAATACTGTAGAGCGCCGTTACGTTGGACGGCTCGTTGGGGCGAACACACAGGTCCAGCAGCCGACCGCTGTCCAGGCCAGGCTCAGGCGCCAGGATGGATAGAATAAGCCCGTCACGTATAGCCAGTGTCTCATTGATGGCCACGGCCAGACGGTCCGTAGAGCCGGAATCCAAATGCGGTTGCGCCTGCTGCACCTTCAAACCACTAGTCCAATCAGTCAAGGGCTGCCGCAGCCATCGCCTGTCAGCCTCTTCAACACCCCATCGTCGTCGACCCTCACGGTAGTTCTCCACCATTCGTTTCATGCCGTCTTCATGCGCCTGGTCCATGCCATCATCGCCTTCCATCCGCTCCTGGCCTGTGAATCGGTCCAATCAGTCGGACCGGACCGGGGAGCCTTGGCACCATCCTGATCCAGTCCGAACCGTCAGACAGGCCGCAGCCAGTCATGTGGTCAAGTGGGCCACCCATCCACCAAAGTCCTTGCAGCCTGTCCGATGGGCAGATATGCGGATAGGCTCTAAGACATGAAGAGCGTGACTGCAGCACGGATCGAACAGCGTATGGAGGAACTGCTCCAACACCATTGCGACCGCCTGACTGCTTCAGAGCCCGAACCGGACTATCCCCTCGATAAGGACTCCTCCCAGGAGGCTTTACAGGAGGTCATCCTCCAGGCAATCAAGTCCGGCCGCGGCGGCAAACGGCTGCGCGCTCTGCTGCTTTGCGACGTCTGGCAAGCACTGGATTCCGAGAAGAATCCGGACCGTGAACAGGCGGTAGTGGACCTTGCCTGCGCCTTGGAGGTCTATCAGACCAGCGCATTGGTCCACGACGACATCATCGACGGCTCCCTCCGTCGTCGAGGTCGCCCGGCCGCCCATCTGGCGCTGAGCAAGCCTGCTGCTGGAAGCGATCGGAGCGACCGGCCCCCTGCCCAGTCCGATGCCCGTGGCACCGGACTGGGCATCCTCCTGGGTGATCTGCTGGCATCGTTGAGCACAGACATGGCCCTGCAGGCGGCTGCCGACCTGCCCCATAGACTGACCATCGACAGGGTCTTTCAAGCCATGCAGACTGCCGTGGTCACCGGCCAGATCCTGGATATGGGCATGGAAGAGGCCGGACTGGACGATCCGGAACGCCTGCGCCGCCAGGCTCTGCGCACCATGGCGTGGAAGACCGCCTCATACACCACCCTGGCCCCCTTGGCTCTGGGCCTGCTGGCCGCAGGGGCAGATCTGGAAGAACACAAGAAGACATTGCGCACCCTGGGTTTGGATCTGGGGCTGGCCTTTCAGCTGGGGGATGATCTGCTGGATGCAACAGGCGACGACCGCCGCACCGGCAAACCTGTGGGCGGCGATATCCGCGAGGGCAAGCGGACCGTCCTCCTGGCCGACACCCTGACCATGGCCGATCCTGATCAAACCAGGCAGATCCGCCGACTGTACGATTACCCCTCTCAACGCCGCAAGAATGCCCAGGTGAACATGGTCCGTGATCTGATGCAGTCCTGCGGCGCTGTAGAGGCCAGTCGCCAGCGCATTGCCGACCTGTCCTCCCAAGCCCAAGCTCAAGCCCGGGCCCTGGCCGATGATCTGCATCTGCCTACAAGGGGCCGAATCATCTTCATGAACGCCTGCCAGCGCTTCCTGCCGCTTGCCACCACCGCCGGGTATCATGAATGTGTATCTTCCATTGATGCCGAGGCCGGTCAGGCCTCCGAGGTGCAGAGGGCCGGACAAGACGAGCATGAGTGAAGCGGACGAGAGGACCAGCGACCGGATCATTGACGGGCGCTACCGCATTCTGCGCGAGATCGCGCAGGGCGGCATGGCCACAGTCTACGAGGCCATGGACCAGCGGCTGTCCAGACATGTGGCGGTCAAGATCATGCATACCATGCTGGCCCAAGGGCCGCACAGGGCCCAGTTCGAAGAGCGCTTCCGCCGGGAGGCCAGATCCGCGGCCGCCATAGCCAACCCTCACATCGTTCAGGTCTACGACACCGGCGTCGACCGTGGACTGGACTACCTGGTCATGGAGTATGTCCACGGCATCAGCCTGCGGCGGGACATGGCCCGTCAGGGCGTCTATCCCTTGAAGGAGACCCTGCGCATCGTGGGCGAGATCCTGGACGGTCTGGCCTCTGCACATCGAGCCGGTGTCATCCACCGCGACATCAAGCCGGAAAACATCCTCATCAACGACCGCGGCCACGTGGAGATCACCGACTTCGGTCTGGCCCGCGCCGCTGCTCAGGCCACCCTCTCTTCAACGGGCATGCTCATGGGTACAGCCGCCTACCTGGCCCCCGAAACCATCGAGAACAATGAGGCCTCCCCCCAGAGCGACCTGTACGCCGTAGGCATCATCGCCTATGAAATGCTTACCGGCACGGTCCCCTTCGCCAGCGACAACCCGGTGACCATCGTTTTCAAGCATGTTCACGAGGATGTCCCCTCCCTGACCAGGGTCTGTCCTGGAATCGACCCATCCGTGGCCGCCTTGATCTCAGGGCTGACCGACCGCTCCCCTGAGCATCGTCCGGAAGACGCAAGCAAAGCCCTGGAGAGCCTTAGGAAGGTAGTCAATGGACTGGACGGACAGGCTATGGGCTATGTGCTGCCCGCGACGGCTACAGCGAGCGCGGCAAGCGGACAGCCTGAATCCGCCGTGACCGGAACCCGTGGTTACAACTCCGAGATGACCGCATTGTCAACACGGGCGGCTACAGCAGCCAGCAAGAATGCCGAAGATGCAGCCACGGAGGCAGTTGCGACGGCAACCGACCCTGAGAACTCGGACGCACTCCTGTCTGTGCCAGCCCCGCCCGAAACCGATATAGATGCAGCGACCAGACGCTATCGACTCAATGATGTGGACTCTCCCTCCAAAGCCAAAACCACAACCGTCCTGCAGCCTCAGAAACCGGCAGCATCCCCCGCCGATGCTAATACCATCCCGACGCCAATCCAGACCGCGCAAAAAGACGCTGAA
This sequence comes from Bifidobacterium asteroides, assembly GCF_003202695.1. GTDB lineage: Bacteria > Actinomycetota > Actinomycetes > Actinomycetales > Bifidobacteriaceae > Bombiscardovia > Bombiscardovia asteroides_G. The sequence continues at coordinate 197,526 of NZ_QGLL01000006.1, read as the reverse complement.
GTGGCTCGACCAAAGCACCGGCATCATGGCTTGATCATCATGCTGGGGGTCCTGCTGGTACTGGCCCTGGCCGGAGGTGGCGGTGGCGCTTGGTGGTACTTCCTGGGCCCGGGCAGTTATTACGCTCTGCCCAAGCCGGATGACATCTCCTGTTCCGAGAATCAGGAGTGCAAGGTCATCGGCGCCGATTTCGCCAAGTACGCCCGCACTCTCAAGGTCGCAGGCATCGATGTCGACACCGACTACGACTTCAGCGACCAAGTGCCCAAGGGGTGCATCATAGCCGCGGATCCTGATACCGTCGGAGCCCGTATCAGCAAGCGGGGCGGCAGGCTCAACCTGACCGTATCCAAGGGGGTGCGACAGGCCACAGTGCCCACGGATATCCTCATGCCGGACACATCCAATGGAAAGGACCCACTGCAAGCTTTGAAGACGGCTGGGTTCGACAAGATCGACCATGACTCCTCCAAGGATCAGTACTCCATGGATATACCAGAGGGAGCCGCGATTTCCGTGCAGCCAGCCCCAGGGACCAGGACCCGTCACGATACTAAGGTCAGCCTGGTTCTTTCCAAGGGTCGGATGCCTGTGGCCATGCCCGATATCATCGGCAAGGCAGGGGATGATGCCAAGGCGGCCCTGGAAGCCCTCAAGCTCAAAGTCAACTACAGTGAGGACTGGTCCGACACGGTGCCCCGCAACCAGGTCATATCCGCCTCGCATCAGGCCCAGGAGCAGCTGCACTGGGGTGATGCGGTCAGCGTCGTGATCTCAAAGGGGCCGCAATTCATCAACATGCCTGACGTAAAAGGCAAGAGTCAGGATGAGGCCACCCGGATCCTGGAGGGATACGGCCTCAAGGTCAACATTTCCGCACCGCTGGGCAACCTGACCCACACGGTGCGAATCCAGGACCCCGACCCTGACACCCGGGTCAAGGTGGTCAATGATGACGGTTCGCCAGCTGTCGTGACCCTGACCGTGGTTTGAGCCCCTGAGAAATCAGTCCAGCTCTTCCTTGCTCTCATGCGCCTTGATGACCTGGGCATACACATCCACGTAGCGCTGCCCGCTCATCTCCTGGATCTCCTGCATAATCCTATCGGTCAGATTGCGGATCTCCTCGTGGGTGAGGCTGCTGACCGGAACGGAAGGCACGGTGATGGGCTTGCCGAAGATGACCTTGGTCCTGCCACGGTGCGGAAGCACATGACCGGGCTTCTGGAGCTCCCTGGTGCCGATGATCGCTGCGGGCACCACTGTCGTTCCCGTCTCAAAGGCAAGACGCGCCACCCCGGTATGCCCACGGTAGAGCCTGCCGTCAGGGCTGCGCGTACCCTCAGGATGAATGCCGAAGATATGCCCATGCTCAAGGATGGAACGCGCCGTTTCCATGGCTCCCAGCGACTTGGACCCTCCTGACCTATCGACGGGAAAGACACCGACTGAGCTGAACCACCATTTCTTGAACTTGCCCTTTATACCCTTGCCGTTGAAGTATTCGGCCTTGCCCATGAAGTGGATCATCCGAGGGCAGGTGATGGGCAGGAGGGCGTCGTCGATGACTGCCAGATGATTGGAGGCAATGATGGCAGCCCCTTGCCTAGGGATGTTCCCTGTGCCTTCAACGGTCGGCCTGAACCAGATACGCGCCAATGGACCGAGCAGTTTGACGAAGAACCAGTACAGCACAAAGACTCCTTGGTAGCGAATGGGTTCGGCCGAGGTTACGATGGTTCTATGACCGAGCACAAGGATAACGACGCCGGGAAACAGTATAACAGCGAGGCGGGAACCGGATCCTCACAGGGGGATGGTGAGTGGGAGGACTTCCTGAACTCGCACGCTGACGAGCTCAATCCCTTGGAATCGTCCAGGACGGCCAAGGAATTCGAAAAGAAGGCCCGGACGTCCGAGAAAAAATCGGCGCTGAAAGCCGAGGACCTCAGGCAGGACTCATTCGTCGGCGGTGCCGGACCGCGCGATTTCCAAGGCAGAAGCTGGCTGGATACCGACGAGGTCATGGACCAGTCGTCGAGCTTTATTCCGCCCAACCCCGACCTGAGCGGTCTGGGAAGAAGGCGGGTGGCCTTCATCATCATGACAGTGCTGGGCCTGGTATGCTTTTTCCTCACCATCTTCATCCCCCGCTGGTCCGGCTTGACAGGTCTGCTGGCAGGTCTGCTCCTGCTGATAGGCATCGCAGGACTGATCATCGACCGGAAGAACTTCCGGGATGCGTCAAGCGGTCTCTTCGATGATGACGATCGGCTGTACCGGCGATGATGCTGTGAGCCGCCAGAACAGACGGGTCCCGCTGGCAGAACTATCAGCCAGCGGGACCCGAACAGACCCAGCAACCGCGAACCTATACTAAGACCGTACTATGCGTCCGGTCCTCTTTCCGGCAACGCGACTGCGCTTCCCGGGCTCCATGGATCCAAGCTGCAAGCAGGTCTGCAGCCCTGCCCTGGTCCACAACCTCCGTAGCCAGCTGATAGGCCTGCGCAAATCGGACGCTCAGATCATCTTCTGGACCAGCATCGATCTGCGAGCCGTCGGCCACGATTGCCGATGCCGCATTGAGCAATGCCGTGGAACGGGAGGGAACAGCCTTTCCAGCAAGGAAATCCCTGACGACGCTGGCGTTGAAAGCGGGGTCGCCGCCGCGCAGATCGTTCAGATCAACAGGGTCGATGCCCAGTTCACGAGTCGGATCGAAGGAGCTTTCCTTCACCTTGCCCTGGTGGATCTCCCATATGGAAACCGGACCTGTCGGAGCCATCTCGTCAAGGCCTTCAACCGAGGTGTAGACCATGCCCTCCTGGCCGCGTGAGGCATAGACCTGGGCCATCATGGGACTTAGCTGACGCTGGGCGCATCCGATGGCCACATAGCGCGGGTTGACCGGGTTGGTCAGGGGTCCCAGAAGGTTGAAAACGGTCGGAATCCCCAGAGACGAGCGGACAGGCCCGGCAAAACGCATGGCAGGGTGAAATGTCTTGGCAAAGACGAAGGTGATGCCGTAGCGCTCAGCCATGGCAGCCACCTCCTGAGGCGGCAGATCCAAGGGAAGGCCAAGCTGCTCCAGACAGTCGGCTGTACCGCTCTTGCTGGATGCGGCCCTGTTGCCGTGCTTGACGATTCTGACCCCGGCTGCGGCAGCCACGATGGCACCCATGGTCGACAGGTTGACTGTTGCAGCCCCGTCACCCCCGGTGCCAACGATATCAGTCACATTACCTTTGACCTTCAGCGGAACCGCGTGGCCAACCATGGCTTTGGCTGCCCCCTCGACCTCCTGGCTGGTCAGCCCAAGGGTCGACTGCATGGACAGTGCGGCTCCCACCTGCACCGGGTCGGCATTTCCGTCCATCAGGTCGTTCATGCACCACTCGGCCTCATCCGCGCTCAGGTGTCGACCGGACACCAAGGAGTTCAGAACGGATTTCCAGCTGAGTGGCCGCATGATGACTCTTTCCTTTGATGAAGCGGAGCCGGATGCCCCGCTGTTTGCTCTAGGTTTACTTTCCCGCCTCTCTCCTAGACATGGTTATCCCATATTCCGGTCACTTGGTTACCAACATATGAAAATTAGGAATCCAATATATGGAAACGGCCACCGCTCTTGTGAGCGATGACCGTCGATGAGATCGGCACCTTATTTGCAAGCCCAGCTGTCGAACCCCCCTGGCTAGCCTTTAGGCGCTTTACGATTACGCGAACTCGTTACTTCTTCTCGTTCTGTCCGTGGCACATCTTGTACTTGCGTCCAGAACCGCAGGGACAGGGGGCGTTGCGTGGAGTTCCGGGGAAGGTGCGGCCATCAGCCCAGGGAGAGTGGTCCTCTTCGGCCTTGGGTCGCTTGTTGGCTGGAACCTTCCCCTCGGCATGGCTGATTGGCGCAGGACCGACAGGGGCCGGAGCAGCTGCATTGTCAGCAGCTCCGCGATCCTCTGAGGACTCGCTCAAGCTCTCTTCTGCGTCAGCAGCATCCTCGCCGGAATCCTCCTGGACACTGCCCGCCGGAGCTTCATCATCAAGCTCCTGGGCCGTTTCGTCGATGTCTGTAGTCTCGTCCTCAGCATCGGGCTCCTCAGGCGCCTGGTAGCTGACCGGCTCGGACTGGCTGTCCTCACGCTCCTCACGGGCCCGCCGCTCGTTCTCCTGGCTGGCCGCGATCTGCTTGAGATCCACGTTGAAGAGCAGCTGTACAGTCTGCTCCTTGATGGCATCAATCATGGAATTGTACATTTGGTAGCCCTCGCGCTGGTACTCGACCAAGGGGTCACGCTGACCCATGCCGCGCAGACCGATGCCATCCTTAAGGTAGTCCATCTCGTAGAGGTGCTCACGCCACTTGCTGTCCAGGACGGAGAGGACGACCTGACGCTCCAGCTGCCTGGAACCCTTTTCTCCCAGCTCGTCCTCCCGGTCCTGGTAGATGGATTCGGCATCCTCCATGACCTTGTCAGCCAGGGCCTTGATGGCCTTGTCGCCCTTCAGGCCTTCCAGGGAGTCCATGGTCTCATCCTGGTCAAGACTGATCGGATAGACGGAGGCCAGAGCCTTCCAGAGCCCATCCGCATCCCAATCCTGAGGCTTGTCCGAGCCATTCTGCACACCTCGGATGTACGATGTCACGGTCTCTCGGATGAAGCGAAGAATGTCCTGGTGAATGTCCTCGCCCTTGAGCACAGCCTGACGCTCGCCATAGATGACTTGGCGTTGCTTGTTCATCACGTCGTCGTACTTGAGCACGTTCTTGCGGATCTCGTAGTTGCGGGATTCGACGGACTTCTGTGCGTTACGCACGCCCTTGGAGACGCTCCTTTGGACGACGGGCTTACCCTCAGGTAAGTTCTTGGACATGAGACGAGCCACCAGCCCGGTATTGAAGAGGCGCATCAGATCGTCCTCCAGGCTCAGGTAGAACCTGGACTCGCCAGGATCGCCCTGACGACCGGAACGGCCCCGCAGCTGGTTGTCGATGCGGCGGGACTCGTGCCGCTCAGTTCCCAGCACATAGAGGCCACCCAGCTTGACAACCTCCTCATGCTCGTCCTTGACCTGTTTCTTGACGGAATCCAGCATCTCGGGCCAGCGCTTCTCGTACTCCTCGGGAGTGTCATCGGGCGAATAGCCCTGCTCCTTGAGCTTCTGATCGGCTAGGAATTCAACGTTCCCTCCCAGCATGATATCGGTGCCGCGCCCGGCCATATTCGTAGCTACAGTCACTGCGCCCTTGCGCCCAGCCACGGCCACCACCGCTGCTTCGCGCGCATGCTGCTTGGCATTGAGGACCTGATGGTCGATGCCAGCCACGTCCAGCAGGGAGGAGACCACCTCGGAGGACTCCACGGATGCGGTGCCCAGCAGGATGGGCTGACCCTTGGCATGACGCTTAGCCACATCCCTGACGATGGCGGCCAGCTTCTCTTTCTTGGAGCGGTAAATCATATCGTCCTGGTCCTTGCGGATCATGGGCTTGTTGGTGGGGATGGGCAGCACGCCCAGCTTGTAGGTGTTCATGAACTCGGCAGCCTCGGTCTCGGCCGTTCCGGTCATGCCCGCCAGCTTGTCATACATGCGGAAATAGTTCTGCAGAGTGATAGTGGCGAAGGTCTGGTTCTCGGCCTTGACCTCCACACCCTCCTTGGCCTCGATGGCCTGGTGGAGACCCTCGTTGTAGCGACGTCCCTTAAGCAGACGGCCGGTGTGCTCGTCTACGATCAGAACTTCGCCGTTCTGGACCACATAGTCGCGGTCGCGCAGGAAGAGCTCCTTGGCCTTGATGGCGTTGTTCAGGTACCCGATCAGGGCAGTGTTGGCGGGCTCGTAGAGGTTGTCGATGCCCAGATAGTCCTCCACCTTAGTGATGCCGGGATCCAGGATGCCGACGACCTTCTTCTTCTCGTCAACTTCGTAGTCCTCATCCCTGGTGAGCTTAGGGACCAGCTTGGCGAACTGCCGATACCATCGGGTCACGTCGCCCTCGGCCGGTCCGGAAATAATCAGAGGAGTTCGTGCCTCGTCAATCAGGATGGAGTCCACCTCGTCCACGATGGCGAAGTGATGTCCGCGCTGAACCAGCTCGTCCTTGTCCCATGCCATGTTGTCGCGCAGGTAGTCGAAGCCGAATTCGTTGTTAGTACCGTAGGTGATATCCGCCTGGTACTGCTTGCGACGCTCGGCGGGACGCTGGTCGGTGATGATGCATCCCACGCTCATGCCCAAGAAGCGGAAGATACGCCCCATGAGCTCGCTCTGGTAGGAGGCCAGGTAGTCATTGACCGTGACCACGTGCACGCCCTTGCCCTCCAGGGCATTCAGATAGCTGGGCAGGGTGGCCACCAAGGTCTTGCCCTCGCCAGTCTTCATCTCGGCAATATTGCCCCAGTGCAGGGCTGCGCCGCCCATCAGCTGGACATCAAAATGCCGCTGGCCCAGCGTACGCTTGGAAACTTCGCGGACCGTGGCGAAGGCTTCGGGCATCAGGGAATCGAGGGATTCGCCGTTCTCCAGTCGCTGCTTGAACTTAGGCGTCTGCGCCTTGAGCTCTTCATCGCTCATGGCCGAGATCTGATCCTCGAAGGCGTTGGTCGCCTTGGCCACCCCCTGAAGCTTGCGAATCTGACGACCCTCGCCCATACGGAGGACCTTGTCCAAGACTGCTACCACGTTGCGCTCCCTACCGTTCTTTTATGGCCTTCGCACGCCCTCAGCTGACGTAGGCCTAGACCTTGATTATCTTACGCGAATGCACCGATTTTCTCGAAACCGATTGTTCTACCAACCCAGCCGAGCAGCACCATACCGATCAAAGCTCCACTTGGACCAGCACCAATAAACGCCGAAGAGAGGACCCAACCCCCGCCGTTTCCAGGTCCGCAAAGCCGCGACATTGCCAGCGAATCAGGCATTGAAGAAGGGCGATTCCCCGGAGGTCAGTCGAACATAACACCAAGGAATCGCCCCACAATAAATATTTGTTTTTTGTTACTGCTTCCGGCCTACATGCTCAGGAGTATCGATCTCGAAGACGCCGTAGCTCCATCCGTGCCGCCGGTAGACCACCGATGGTCGGTTGGTCTCCTTGTTGACGAAGAGGAAGAAGTCGTGGCCTATCAGTTCCATCTCGTAAAGTGCCTCATCAATGCTCATGGGTTCGGCGATGTGTAGCTTGCGGCGGATGACGATAGGGGTATCCCCCACCTGCACCTCGACCGACTGGCCAGGCTCCAGGTCCGATGCTACGGCGGTCTGGGCGCTGTTGTCCGGGTTAGGCTCGCGACTCTGATCCCCCTGATCGCCTGAATGATCATCCACGGGCAGATCGACGGGCACAGGCGGATGCTCCAGGCCACGGCGGTGGTTCTTACGACGATCGCGGACTCGACGAAGACGCTGGGTCAGCTTGTCCAAGGCCATGTCCAATGCGCTGAACTCATCGGCGCTGGAGGCCTCGGCGCGGATCACGGTCTTGCCGGCCTGGACGGTCAGCTCCACCCTTTTGGCACTGTCAGCCTGGCGGGGATTGCCTTCATGTGTCAGAACGACCTGGATGCGCTGTGCATCGGGGGCGATGGCCGTCACCCTGTTCATCTTGCTGTCCACGACATCACGGAACCGCTGCTTGATTTGGGTATGTCGACCGGTAATGACGATCTCCATGGGAATCTCCTTGCACTTGTGAGCGGACGAACCGCTGGTGCGATGGCAGACTTGGTCACCATCGACTGTGCTTCCGATTGTATCCGAAGAGCGAGGCTGACTCACTGATTGAGCTTGAGGCCACAGCGGAGCTATGGCTGCTGGTTCAGTCGCTCAGTTCCGCTATGCTGTATCCCCGAGACCTCTCGGATGGCCGCGGCCCCTTCTCCCAGGAAGGGCTGAGGAACTTCCGGGCTCCGCAGAGCACGATGGCGGACAACGTCCGCCCAGGGCGACCTGAGAGATAGCGCAACAGAGAACAGACCGCTCGTCTTGTCAAGGCGAGCAAGGGTGAAACGGCGGTGTAAGAGACCACCGGGTCGACGGTAACGCCGACCGCATGGCAAGCCTCATCGGGAGCAAGGCCAAGCAGAAGGCATTCAGGGGCTGCTCGTCCCGCCTTCGGGTAGGCCGCTAGAGCCTGGCGGCAACGTCAGGTCGAGATGGATGGCCATCCGTCAGCAGGATTCCGATCCGGCCGACGACAGAACCCGGGGTATATGAGAGGTCTCATTTTCCTTTTATATTGCAGTGTCCGCAGCGTCTTGGCAACAATCAACTCAATCGAGAGGATCGTCAGAGACAAAAAGATCTGCTGCGACCTGGCTAAGGAGGCCAGGACTGTGGCCCTTGCGGGATCCAGCACTCCAGAATCGCCGTTTGCGCACCTTGAGGTCAAGTCCGGCTGTCTTTCGGGCCACCTTGCGACCAAGCTCATAGGCGGAGTCGACGAAGAGCCCCTCACGGGAGGCCTGGGCCACCACCTGTGCAGCCAGTCCTGGATCCAGACCCTTGCGGGTCATTTCCGAGAGCACGCCCCGCTCCCCCATGGTTCGACGCAGACAGATGCGCAGCAGGTCCTGGGCATAGGCCAGATCATTCACAAGACCCAGCCTGATCAGCCGGTCGATCACCTGATCGACCACCTTCGCATCAAACCCTTTGTCGACCAGACGACGGGCCAGAGCCCCGCTTGAACGGGCCGCCGCATCAAGCAGGGTCAGAGCAGCCTCTCGGCAAGCATCCGTGTCATCGGCATCTGCTCGTTGGATTGCAGGCGCAGAACCGCCGCCAAAGCCTCCAGCTCGTAGGCGACGACCACGGCGGTGGTTGCTTCTACCGGAGCCTTGGGCGGAACGACACCTTCGGGAATGGTGCCCCGTTAAGGATTTGGCACTGATATCAGTACTGGCAGAAGCATCGACATCTTCCAGACTTCCTCCGAACCGAGCACCATGCCCCAGACCCAAGGCATGGGCCTGCATTGAGCGGCGGTCATCCTCCTGGGCAAAAGCAGGGCGTGCTTCTGCGACAGACAGGGGGCTCGAGGCGTGCAGAGAGTCTGAGGCAGCCCGTGAGTCAGAAGCAGGATCAATGACTGTGACTGAACCTGCTGGACCCGCCAAACCAGCAGAGTCTGTCTGGAACCGATCCGACCAGGAATCCCTCGACCCCTCGTCGGAGTCGGCAGAGCCCTCAGTCTGCGCCAGACGGGCCGGATTGTCCTTGAGGAAGTCCTCAGCTGAGATCATCGGGTCATGCAGCCTGGGCAGTGGGCACAGTGTTGTTGCCACCGGCAGGAGCCGAGTCGTCTTCCTTGCTGCCGTGGTCAGAATCAGTCCGATCGGCCTTATCGTCCTCAGAGGGGTTGGGAATAAGTCCGAAGGCAACCTTGACCTTATTTTCAATCTCCTTAGTCAGACCGGGATTGTCCTTGAGGAACTGGCGAACGTTCTCCCTTCCCTGACCAAGCTGATCGCCCTCGTAAGTGAACCAAGAGCCCGACTTCTTGATGATGCTGGTCTGCAGGGCCATATCCAGAACCGAGCCCTCCTTAGAGATGCCCTCCCCATAGAGGATGTCGAATTCGGCCACCTTAAAGGGCGGGGCCATCTTGTTCTTGACGACCTTGACCTTGGTGCGGTTGCCTACCGCCTCGTCGCCGTTCTTCAGGGTCTGAATACGGCGGATGTCTAGGCGTACCGAGGCATAGAACTTCAGGGCCTTGCCGCCGGTGGTCGTCTCCGGGCTGCCGAAGAAGACACCGATCTTCTCCCTGAGCTGATTGATGAAGATGGCCGTGGTGTTGGCCTGGGACAGGGCACCGGTCATCTTGCGCAGGGCCTGGCTCATCAGGCGGGCCTGCAGACCCACGTGGCTGTCTCCCATGTCACCCTCGATCTCGGCCTTGGGCACCAGGGCGGCCACCGAGTCAATGACGATGACATCCAAGGTGCCCGACCGGATCAGCATGTCGGCGATCTCCAGCGCCTGCTCGCCATTGTCCGGTTGGGAGACGATCAGGTTGTCCGTGTCCACGCCCAGCTTCTTGGCATACTCTGGATCCAGAGCGTGCTCGGCATCAATGAAAGCGGCAACGCCCCCGCCAGCTTGCGCATTGGCCACCGCATGCAGGGCCAGGGTGGTCTTGCCTGAGGACTCCGGACCATAGATCTCGACGATGCGACCGCGGGGCAGACCGCCAATGCCCAAAGCCATATCCAAAGCCAGGGACCCTGTGGGAATGACCTCCACGTCCTGAGCAGGCTTGTCGCCCAGACGCATGGCCGAACCTTTGCCGAAGCTTTTCTCCACTTGCGCGAGGGCCGTGTTCAAGGCTGCCTGACGACGGGGGTCAATCCTACCCTCCTCTTCCTTCTTCACCTTGCCACTGCTGCTCTGACGTGCCATATGGCTCTCCTTCTTCGTAACCGACCTCACGATGCCGACATCCTGATTGACGACCTCACGATTGACAGCCTATCGTCGTCGGAACCCGTCTGCGGTCCCGGCGCCCAATGTGGTCGAACGTGTCGGTGGTCACCGGACCATGGGCATCAGTATACCCGACCATGCGAACAAATGTTCGAAAATTGCCTGAAACGAGCGGTAAATCCGCGGAGAATACAACATGCATCAGGCTGCAGGCATGGGCGGCGCATTGTGGTCCCTCCCCCAACGCCTGGAATCGGGAATCTCCATCTGATCGCAGAGCACGTTCCAGACCACGCGTGGCTCCACACCCGCATCCAGGGCCTCCACCACGGTCATATCATCCAAGTCGGTCAGCCTTTGGTCGCGAGCCAGACTGCGTCCGTAGACCCGGCCGAAGACCTCCTCCAGCAGCTGCCAGAACTCCCGCTCACGCACTCGGCATCACCTTTCGTCCAAGACCCACCCTGTCACAACCTTTCTGCAACGGCAACCATTCGACAGCAACCAACTCATGGAATTAACCGACAACCGCCAATCGACAACCATGGGCAGAGACCAATCGACAAAAACCGTTGGCAGCAGACCGTCAGCAGAAGAGGGCGCCTGGTTCCTAGGAACCGGACGCCCTCCAGAATGGTCCGCCGAGCCAACCAGCTGGACCGATTATATTTACTCCTGAGTCGACTCCAGGTAGTCGGCCACCATCCGCAGAGTCTGCGGCACACCCAGGCCCAACGCGTCGGCGATTGAGCTCAACAGTTCGGAGCTAGCTTCCTTCTGGCCACGCTCCACCTCGGACAGATAGCCCAAGGACACACCAGCCTTTTCACTGACCTCGCGCAAGGTCTTATGATCATTGGTCCTCAGCTCACGCAGCACGTGGCCCAAGGCCTCACGCAGGGAGACAGTATGGGTGATGGCCCGGCCGTCGCTGGTGGATGCTGCACGCTGACGGCTGGACTCCACGCCGTCTTCCTCCATCCACATCTTGTTCAGGTTGGCCTGGCGCTCCTCCTTGGCCTTCTTAGCGGCCTTGGCCCGGATTACCTGCTGCTGAGCGAAGACGACGGCGCGACGCTGAGCAGGCGTCAGATCACGAACCCGCGCATTGCGCTCCACTCCGGGTGCGGCCGGCTTGACATCATACATATCGTTTGTTCGAGTCATCACGGTCTCGGTGCTGGCCATAGCAGCCCCTTTCGCCATATATCTTGTTCAACGATTTACACAGTGACCAACAGTCGAGCCGGTGGATTATTCCAGGGGAGGAACCCGAGAGACCCATTTTGTGACCAAGATCACATAAATAAAAGAAAAGGGGCAAGAATATATACAGCCGCCACTTTGCCTCAGTCTGCAAGGCTACAGTCAGACCCTCGAGTACAGAGCCCGATCCAACTGGTCGAGAATCCGCATGACCGTACCCCGGCGCACCTGTTCGCGGTCCCCGTCCAGATGCAGCTCATAGGCATAGGTACGGTAGGCATGAGCCTGGAGGCCGGTCTCTGAGCGTCTCCCTGTCACTCGTACGGGCAGAGCCAGACCAATGTAGACCAGTCCGGCCGGATCATCACCGTCCGGGCCTGGCCCGGCTACACCGGTAGTGGCCATGCCGATGACCGTATCCTCGTGCCCCGGCCTGGTGTAGAGCCTGGCAGTGCCTTCAGCCATCTCCTGGGCGACCCGCGGATGGACTGCGCCCTGAGTGGCCAGCAGATCCTGATCCACCTTGAGGATGGCGGCCTTGGCAGCTATGTCGTAAGTGACGGCCGACCCGAGAAAGACGTCTGATGCGCCGGGAACTCTGACAAAGGCATCAGCCAGCAGTCCTCCGGTCAGCGATTCAGCGGCCGCCAGCAGCAGGCCCGAATCACGGCAGGTGTCGATGATCCGTCCAGCCAGGTCGTCGCAACGGCCCTGCACGCTTTTGCCGATCATTGCCGCATCCCTATCAGGTATTCCGCACCTGAGTATAGGCAGAGGGCCAAGGCCACCAGTATGACCACGCGGGCGGTCACCAGGTACCAGGGCCAGACCGGAGACAGGGGCACCATGAGCATGCCCAGGCCGATGCACTCAAACAGGGTCTTGTACTTGCCAGCCCGGGAGGCCGCGATGACCCGTCCCTGCTTGTTGATGACCAGGACCCGCAGCAGGGTGATGCCCAGTTCCCTCACCAGGAAGAGCAGGGTGACCCACCACCAGAGCTCGCCGAAGACGGATGCAACAATGAGTGCCGAGCAGATCAGCAGCTTGTCGGCGATAGGGTCCATGAGCTTGCCCAGCTCGGTCACTTGGTTGTACCGGCGGGCCAGCCATCCGTCCAGCTTGTCGGTCGAAGCGGCGAGGATGAAGAGCACGGCGGCGGTCCACCGCATGCCAGGCCTGCGCTCGCCCCAGGGACCGGCCATCAGATCCAAGGCGATAAAGACCAGGACCAGGAGGATACGGGTGTAGGTGACCAGGTTTGGGGGTGAGTTCCATCCTTCGAGAAGCCTGCGCCTCTCACGACCGGTCTCTGACTCGGCATGCTCCTGCATTGCCACTCCTTATACGCGATTCTCGTGCGCTCGGGCCGTCCAACAATACATGCCGGGCGGCAATGTCATCATAACGGTAGACCAAGCCAAGCTTTTTGGACCGATGTTCAGCCCTGCGCTTGCCCATCCGCGGAGGCTGAGCCCTGATCCGGGACAGGGTCCATGGAGGAGGCATCGCCGCGGATGAAGGCCAGAGCCTGCTGCAGCTGCGGCGGCTGAATGAGCACCTCGCGGGCCTTGGAACCCTCCGATGGCCCTACGATTCCCCTCGACTCCAGCAGGTCCATCAGCCTTCCTGCCCTGGCGAAGCCCACACGCAGCTTGCGCTGGAGCATGGAGGTGGATCCGAACTGGGTGGTCACCACCAGCTCGGCCGCCTGGAGCAGCTCGTCCATGTCGTCGCCGATCTCCTCCTGGATCTCGTTCTTATGGTCGGCCTTGTCAGCCATCTGCTCGATGTCCTCACGGTAGTGTGGCTTGCGCTGGGTGCGCACATAATCCACTGCCTTGCGGATCTCGGACTCGGAAACCCATGCCCCCTGGACACGGGTGGGCTTGGCCTGACCCATGGGCAGGAAGAGGGCATCGCCCTGACCGATCAGGGTCTCAGCGCCAGTGGCATCCAGGATGACCCTGGAATCAGTGGAAGACGATGTGGCGAATGCCAATCTGGATGGGATGTTGGCCTTGATCAGACCGGTGACCACATCCACCGAGGGCCTCTGGGTGGCCAGTACCAGGTGGACGCCGGCGGCACGTGCCAGCTGGGTGATCCGCTGGATGGAGCTCTCCACATCGTTCTTGGCCACCATCATCAGATCGGCCATCTCGTCGACCACCACGACCAGGTAGGGGTAAGGGGCCACCTTGCGATTGGAGCCGGCCGGAGCATGAACCTTGCCCTCCAGCACGGCCTTGTTGAAGTCCTTGATGTGCCGAAATCCGAAGAACTGCAGATCGTCATAGCGGGCGTCCATCTCCTTGACCACCCACTCCAGGGCCTGGGCGGCCTTCTTGGGCTCGGTGATGATGGGCGTGAGCAGGTGGGGAATGCCGGCGTAGGCGCTCAGCTCCACGCGCTTGGGATCCACCATGATCAGACGAACCTGATCCGGGGTGGCCCGCATGATCAGCGAGACCAGCATGGAGTTGATGAAGCTGGACTTGCCCGAACCCGTAGCACCTGCCACCAACAAGTGGGGCATCTTGGTCAGGTCAGCGGTCACATAATGGCCTTCCACGTCCTTGCCCACGGCGGTCATCATGGGGTTGTCGTCCTGCTTGGCCTTGTCGGAGCGCAGCACGTCGCCCAGGTGGACAATCTCGCGGTCCACATTGGGGATTTCGATGCCGATGGCCGACTTGCCGGGGATGGGCGAAAGGATGCGCACATCCGAACTGGCCACCGCGTAGGCAATGTTGCGCTGAAGGTTGGTGACCTTCTCCACCTTGACTCCCGGCCCCAGCTCCACCTCGTACTGGGTGACCGAGGGGCCGCGCAGGAAGCCCACCACCTTGGCATCCACGTCAAACTGCTGGAAGGTTGATTGCAGGGCTTTAATCACCGCATCATTGGCCGAGGTTCTGACTGCGTGGGGCTTGCCCTTGACCAGCAGGTCCGTGCTGGGCAGCACATAGGGACGGCTCTCGTCCACCTGACGGTCACCAGAGGAGTCTGACGCACCGGCACCCTGGGCTCCAGTCGTCTGATCTGCAGCCTGACCATTGGCGGCGGCACCTGCTCCAGGAGCGGGCTGGGCCTCCATCTGCACGGTGTCGGCTGCAGCAGCGGCAGCGGCCCATGGATCCGAAGCCCCTACTCCGGACAAGGCGGCCGGGTCAACCCTGGGATGCTCCTGCTCTCTGGCATCCATGAGGGCTGCCGTAGCCGGAGCCTCCACCTCAGGCAAGGCCTGCGTGGACGCTTGCGACTGATCACCTTGGCCAGCTCCCTCCAGAGAAGCCGCCTGGGAAAAGGGCTCGTCAGCCTCATAACGCTCAAGGCGGGTATCCGTGTCCTTGCCGATGCGGCCATGCAGCAACCGACTGAACCAGCCGACCACCCCGCTCCTACCGGAGTTCTGAGCTTCCTCCTGCTCCGGCTCCTGATGGGTGGGCACGCCTGGTGCCAGAGGCAGGGTGTCATCCCCCAGCCTGACCTCGTTGGGGGCAGTCTGCGCCGAACTGGAAGCATGAGTCCTCTTGCCCTGCATCGAAGCCACAAAGTCGCTCATGTGGAATCTAAAGGTGATGAAGAGGCCGAAAATGGCCACAAGGACGAAGATGATGACCGCAAAGACCTTGGACAGCCCCCAGGCCAGGGGCGAACCCAAGGCGAACCCAAGAAGTCCGCCTGAATCAATAATGGCCGTCATATCGAAGCCGCGATAGTCCGAGGCCATAAGCACGTCCAGAATGGAACAGACCGACCAGAGCACCACCAAGAGGCCGCCCACCACAGGCAGGTTGCCCGCCTCGCGCCCGGTGTAGCAGACCAGCCGGAAAGCTGCAAAAAGCAGGACCACCGGCAGGATGATGCTGCATCGTCCCAGAACGCCCGCAGCCAAGACATGCAGTCCACGCCCCAGGAAGCCGTCGACTCGGAACCACTCGCTGGCACAGAAGAGCACGGCCAGGATGACCAGAACGAAGCAGAGCCCATCCTTGCGGTAGGCGGAGTCGTCGCCCTTCTTGCCGGCCACGCCACGCACCAGGGATCCCAAGCCCCGCGGCAAGGCCAGCAAGGCCTTGTGCCAGAAAGGTTCCGAGTCCTGGCCGCCCTTGGATGCGGTCCGGCCGCGACGATGTGCGTCTGCTTGCTGCTTACGTGTCATAACCCTTTCAGCCTACCCAGAACCCCGGTCCGCATCGGGCTCGCAGGGTCAGCATGCACAACACTTTCAGACGGGGGCTGCCAGGGCTAGCATCGTTGACGTGACACCAGCCGAACGCCAGAGCGCCGTGGCCTTCGCCCTGCGCAACCTGTTTCTGGATGACTGTCATCCCGGTTCTTCGATTCTTGAAGCGGCGAACGACTTCGTGGCGGGCAGAGCGGTAGCCGAGGAGCTGTCTGACCAGGCTCAACACTTAGAGGCCCAGACCAGTCATGGGAATGCCCATACAGATGCCCTGTTTCTGCGGACCATCCTGGTCTGCGAGCGGCCATGGGCGCCCGAGGGCGATCTTGACGAGCTGAAAGCCATCCACCGCCGACTGCTGCCCAGCCTGTCGGAAGGGCGAATGCTGCGCCGAACTCAACCGGACGGCGGCGCCAGCCTATATCCGGCATCGATGCTGGAGCATGGTGCTGCGGCCATTAGCCAAGAGCTGGCGGCCAAACACAACCTGGTTAGCCTGGACCGCCCGGTCTTCGTGGATAGCCTGGCCCATTTCTACGATGAGCTCTCCTACCTGCACCCCTTCGCCGACTGTGACGACATGACCCTGCGCATTTTCCTGTCGCGCCTGTCCCACGATGCAGGCTGGGACCTGGACTGGGGACGGGCTGATCCGGGTGCCCACCGCCGAGCCATCCACCGAGCGCTACTGGGCAATACCGATGAGCTGCGAGCTCTGATCGCGGGTATGGTCCGCCCGGTCAACCCAACCAGAATATTTCTGATCGCCGGATGGGACCAGGGTCCAGCCCACTGAGTCGATACGCCACCCAGCAATTCCGGCAGTCTCAGCCTGCGAGCCGTTCGTTGCCGCTGCGCTTGGCAGCCTCGATAATCTGGGCGCTTTGATTGATCAGGCGGGTTGCCCCAGTCTGATCGTGGTCCCGGATGTGCCCCCAGTATTCGATCTTGAGCCTTACATACCGCTTCCGTGCACGCAGATCGGCCATCCGCTGGTCCAACCGCCGTCCTTGCTCGTTCAGGAGATCGATCTGCCGTCCAGCAGCCTCGGCTCCTCCCGCCCGGTTGCCCAGGTACTCTCGCATGTGCTCCAGGGACATGCCCGTGGCGCTCAGGCAGGAGATGGTCTCCAGCAGGTCCAGATCCTCCTGGCTGTAGCAACGATGTCCGCTTGATGGATCCCTGGTGATGGGCGGAATGATGCCGATGGTCTCGTAGTAGCGCAGGGTGGTCTCCGGCATCCCGGACATGAGCGAGGCTTGGCGAATGCTGTACCAGGGTCCGGATTCCTGGGCGGTCTGGGTTTCAGCCTGGGGCTGCGTGATAGTGGTCATACCCGTCCAGCTTAGGAACTTCAAGTACTTGAAGTCAAAGGGCACCCAGATGGTGTCTGGTCACCCTCCCCTGGTCCGTCTGGTCGACCTGAGCGTCCGCCTGGTCGAAGCGGCCTTGGTCGGCCTGGTCCACCAGGCTCAGGGCCTGCTCAGCCAGGTCCGGAGCCAGGGCATTCAGCCAGTGGATGCGCGGATCCCGGCCGAACCAGCCCATCTGCTTGCGGGCCAGACGCATGGTCTTCTGCGCTATCAGCTCGAAGGCTGAATCCAGGTCGGTGCGGCCTTCCAGATAGTCAAGAATCTGCTGATATCCCAGGGCGCGGGCAGCCGTGGTCCCCAGACGGTTCCGCAGCCCTCTCACCTCATCGACCAGTCCTTGGTCGCGCATGGCCTGGGTTCGCTGGTCGATCCTGCTGTCCAGTTCCTCCCGAGGCAGATCCAGGCCCAGCTGCAGGGCGGGCAACAGGTAGCGGTATCGGGGCAGACTGGCCGAATAGGGCCGTCCGGTGATGTCCATGACCTCCAGAGCCCGCACGGTTCGTCGCACATTCCTAGGATCCATCCTGGCCGCAGCCTCCGGATCGCGCTCCTGCAGCTCGCGGAAGAGCAGCCCGGGGCCCTCCTCCTGAGCCCGCTCCTCCAGCCTGGTCCTGACCGCCGGATCGGTGCCAGGGAAGGACAGATCATCGATGACCGCCCGGGTATAGAGCCCGGAGCCGCCGACCAGAATGGGGCGAATCTTCTGCGCCCGCAGGTCGGCTATCAAGGACCGGGCCATGGCCTGGAAGCGGGCCACGCTCATGGCCTCCTCCGGCTCGATGATGTCGATCAGGTGGTGGACCACCGCCTGCCGCTCCTGGACCGAAGGCTTGGCTGTCCCCACATCCATCCCCCGGTACATCTGGTAGGCATCGGCATTGATGATATGAGCTCTTTGCCCGCGTGCCTGGAGAGCCTGCGCCAGAGCCACTCCCAGGGCGGTCTTGCCCGAGGCAGTGGGGCCCACGATGGAGACGATGCGAGGTCCCTGACCGGCAGGCTGCTCCTGCTCAGCGGACGTCATAGACCTGCCCCGCCTGGGGATCCGGGTCAGCGATCAGATAGTGGGGCCCGGCTTGAGTGACGGTGCAGGTGACCAGGTCCCCAGGCTTTGGCGCAGGCATCCCATGGGGCGCACCGACATGGACCAGCACTCCGGTGCGCTCATGGCCAGTCACCCGATGGGTGCTGCCGTCGTGTCGGCCGTGCCCGTCGCCGATCAGCACCTCCACCTGCCTGCCCAGGAAGTCCTGCATGTGATCCATGGTGATGGACTCCTGCAGGGCCTGCAGGCGCTCGAACCTGTCCTGGACCACGGCCTTGGGCAGCTGCGGCATGCGCGCGGCCGGAGTGCCCGGACGGGGCGAATACTCGAAGATATAGGCCGACGAGAAGCACGCCCGGCGCACTACGTCCATGGTGGCCTGGAAATCCTCCTCGGTCTCCCCGGGGAACCCCACGATAATATCGGTGGTGATCAGGGCATCGGGCATGGCAGCCCGTACTTTGTCGAGTATGTCCAGAAAGCGCTGGGACCGGTAGGAGCGCCGCATGGCCCGCAGAATCCGGTCGGAACCAGACTGCAGAGGCATGTGCAGCTGGTGCATGACCGTGGGCGTCTCGGCCATGGCAGCAATCACATCGTCGGTGAAGGCCGCAGGATGGGGCGAGGTGAAGCGGACCCGCTCCAGCCCAGGCACCCGGCCGCAGGCGCGCAGGAGTCGGGCAAAAGCGTAGCGGTCCCCCGTGGCCCAGCCGTAGGAGTTGACGTTCTGCCCTAGCAGCGTCACCTGGCGGGCACCGGAGCGCACGCAGCCCTCAACCTCCTGCAGGATGTCGTCCATGGATCGGTCTCGCTCCCGCCCGCGCACCGATGGCACGATGCAGAAGGTGCAGGTGTTGTTGCAGCCGACCGAAATGGACACCCAGGCCTGCGAGCGCGAGGCCCTGACCGCTGGCAGCCGACCGGGCAGATCCCGGAGCTCCTTCGAAACCCCCACCTGGGGCTGTCCATCCTCGCGGACCTTGTCCAGCAGACCGGGCAGCGAGCCAATGTCCCTGGTACCAAAGACTGCATCCACCCAGGGCGCCGCTCGCACGATCCGCTCTCGGTCTTTCTGAGCCATGCAGCCGCCTACGGCGATGCGCGTGTCAGGCTTGTGCTGCTTAAACCTATGCCAGCGCCCGATGGTCCCATACATGCGTTTGGTGGCGTTGTCGCGTACAGCGCAGGTGTTGAGCACCATCACGTCGACCTCGCGCGCACGAACCTGCTCGGGCGTGGCCTGCTGATAGCCTTGGGCACGGAGCACCCCGGCAATCCGTTCGGAATCGTGCTCGTTCATCTGACAGCCCAGAGTCCGCACATAGTAGACGCCCCTGCTGTCCTTATGCTGAGCGGTGACGCTCATGTCTTCGCCTGCTTCCATAAGCCACGATTGTATGCGCAGGCCGGGTCCCGCAGCCATCGTGACCTGTGCGTACCATGAGTCATGGTTACGAACGTCGGCATGGGAGGTTCGCGTGATACTCGACCGTAACAGTGCCATGAGCGCATCCGAGATGAAGCAGCGGCTGTCCGACCTGGACGAGAATGACCGCCCCAAGCTGGACATCGACGAGATAACGGAATTCGTCAATCTCATGCAGACCTACGAGGGGGCCATGTACGAGATTTCGACCAAGCTGGATGTGCTGGACACCGAATTCCAGGTCCGTTTCAGCCACAACCCCATACACCACATGGAGCGCCGGCTCAAGAGCGTGGACTCTCTGATCGGCAAGCTGCACCGTAAGAACCTGCCTGTCACCATCCCCTCGGTGCGCGATCACATCTTCGACGTGGCCGGCGTGCGCGTCATTTGCAACTATCGGGACGACGTCTACTCGGTCTCCCGCTACCTTTCCGACCAGTCGGACATTCAGGTGCTGCGGGTCAAGGATTACATCCGCAATCCCAAGATGAATGGCTACCGCAGCCTGCACGTCATCTACGCCGTGCCGGTCTTCCTGACCTCAGGCCCTCACTACACGCCGGTCGAGGTGCAGTTCCGCACCATTGCCATGGACTACTGGGCCTCCCTGGAGCACCAGTTGCGTTACAAGTCCGACCTGCCCGACGCCCGCCTGGCCGAGCACTCACAGACCCTGTTGGACTGCGCCCGCTCCCTGCAGAACATCGAGGTGCAGATGCAGTCGATCCACCGCGACATCTCAGGCTCGCCCCAGGAGCAGGAGTCTGATGACGATGCCATCAGCGGCAATGCTGAATAGCTGAATTCCGTCAAATCATTGACCATAGGATTCGGGTCAGGCGGAAGGTTGGAGCTTCCCGACGGGTCACCGGGAGGAGGCACCGCTTGCAAGGTCGGGCCTCCTCCCGCATCGCTATCCCCTAGAAGTCGAAGTTGTCGGGGTCCGCGCCAGTGCGCTCGTCTCTGTTCAACGCGGTGATGGTCTTCATGTCATCCTCGTTCAGCTCAAAGTCGAAGACTTGCGCGTTCTGCTCGATCCGCTCCTTGTGGGTGGACTTGGGAATGACGATCACCCCGCGCTGAAGGTGCCAGCGCAGCACGATCTGTGCCGGGGAGCGGTCGTAGCGCTCGGCGATGGCCTTGAGCCTGGGATCAGCCAGCAGGTTGCCGCCGGTGCCACCCAAGGGACTGTAGGCCTCCACATCCACACGCAGGATGCCATGGCAATAATCGATCAGGTCGCCGTTGACGAACTGGGGCGAAGACTCGATCTGGTCGACCGCCGGCTTGGTGCCGCTGATGGTGTGCAGCTCGTCCAAGTGGTGCTTCTGGAAGTTGCAGACCCCGATGGCCCTCACCCGCCGCTGCGTATAGAGCTCCTCCATGTCCTCCCAGGCCTGCTGCCAGCCCTTGGCGGGCCAGTGGATCAGATAGAGGTCCAGATAGTCCACGCCCAGCCGGTCCAAGCTCTCCTTGAAGGCCTCTTTGGCTCGTCCTGCGCGAATGTCGTCGTTCCAGAGCTTGGTGGTCAGGAAGACATCCCTCCTGTCAACCCCAGAGCGGCGCAGACCCTCCCCCACGGACTGCTCGTTGCCGTATATCATGGCGGTGTCGATGTGGCGATAGCCCGACTGCAGGGCCCAGGTGACGGCCTGGCTGGTGGCCTCGCCGTCGGGGGTTTGAAAGACCCCAAGCCCCAGCTGAGGAATGCTGACCCCATTGTTGAGGGTGATGGCGGTGTCGGTGACGTTTCCGGTCATATGGGCATGCTCCTTGTTGGCCAATCTCAGGCCGAGACGTATTGTGTGCTCATTCTATCCGCAAGACAAGATGGAAGCAGCACCTGATCACGGCATGTATTGATTAGCGGCTGTCGTGTAGACTCTCCTCGCACAATCACTTCTTGTGCGTTGTTTATCGGCTGGGTGGTGTTGTGGGGCAGGGTTGCAGGTAAGACGGCTGGTTTGCGCCATAGTTTGTGCATTTGAGCCAATGACAAGCATTGCCAGGACGGACAACCTACTGACAAAACAGGGGGTATGCGACCAGCCCGCCATAGCAGCAATTCCAGCCTGTTTCCAGTCAGAGCAAACACCCTGTATAACGCCAAACCCGCCATGTATACTTGAACAAGATGACCATCCGCCACAGGCGGCAATGACAAAGGAGCAGCAGATGGCATTCAACGGGAATCCGGGGCCGCAGGCCCCATACAGTCAGTACACGCAGCAGCCGATGCCGACCATGCAGGGCGGTCAGCCCTACGGCATGAGCTCGCCCATCGACACGAACGCAGCATACAGCTTTGAAAAGGCGGAGCGGGTCTCCATGTCGCGCGCCTATGCGGAGATGGCCGTCGGCCTGCTGGTCACAGCCCTGACGGCCTACCTGACTGCCCGGACCGGACTGCTCCTGGCTTTCATGCAGGCCACAGGCGCCCTGGGCTGGATCGGCATGGCCGTAGTCCAGGTGGCCTTCGCCATGGTCCTGAGCGCCCGGATCATGCGCATACGCACTTCCACCGCCCGAGTCATGTTCTACGTGTATGCGGCTCTGATGGGCTTCACCCTGAGCACTATCTTCATAACCTACTCCCTGCCATCCATCATGCTGACCCTGGTGATCAGCGCAGGCTTCTTCTTCGTCCTCAGCATGCTGGGACTGACCACGCGGCGCAACATGCTGAGCCTGGGTTCCGTCTTCATGGTCGGCCTGCTCATGCTGATCCTGGTCCAGGCGGTCATGCTCTTCCTGGCCCCGTCCAACACAGCACTGCGCGTGGTCTCGGCCATTGGCATCATCCTCTTCGCCGGGCTTACCATGTACGACGCCCAGCAGACCAGGGTCATCTTCGCCGCCTACCGCAGCCAGGGGCCGGAAGCCATCAAGCGGGTCTCGATCCTCTGCGCCCTCAACCTCTACCTGGACTTCGTCAATCTCTTCCTCTACATCCTGAATCTGCTTGGCGACCGCAACTGACAAAGAAATCCCCCACCCCTAGCGCTTCCGAAATTAATCAAAAGCGTTGAGGCGGGGGATTTTCGTATCTTCTTCAGGCCGCCTGGTCGGCCCTGGCCAGCAGACCACGCAGCACGTACTGCAGGATGCCGCCGTTGCGGTAGTATTCGGCCTCGCCAGGGGTGTCAATGCGCACCTTGGCCGCAAACTCCACCCTGCTGCCGTCAGGCCGCCGAGCCCGCACCTGGACCTGCTCGGGCAGGGAGCTGTTCAGGGCATCGACGCCGATCAGATCATAGGTCTCCTGACCGTCCAGCCCCAGGCTCTGGGCCGACTGACCTGCAGGAAACTCCAGCGGCAGCACACCCATGCCGATCAGGTTACTGCGGTGGATGCGCTCGAAGGACCTGGCGATCACAGCCCTTACGCCCAGCATCCGGGTGCCCTTGGCCGCCCAGTCTCTTGAGGAGCCCGTGCCGTACTCGCTGCCGGCCAGTACCACCAAGGGCGTGCCCTGCCCGGCATAGTCCTGCGCCGCCTCGAAGATGGTCGTCTCCTGACCGTTCAGGAAGTCGTAAGTGAATCCTCCTGGGCGCACGCCCAATCCCACCGAGGCCAGCAGCTGGTTGCGCAGACGAATGTTGCCGAAAGTGCCTCGGACCATGACCTCGTGGTTGCCACGCCGAGAGCCATAGGAGTTGAAATCCCTGGGGGCTATGCCGTGTTCCTGCAGGTAGCGACCAGCCGGAGCGTCAGCCTTGATAGCCCCTGCGGGTGAAATGTGGTCAGTGGTGACCGAATCCCCCAGCAGGGCCAGCACCCTAGCTCCATGAATGTCCTCCAAGGGGTCGGGCTGGGCCTTCATGCCGTCGAAGAAGGTCTGGCGACGGATGTAGGTGGAATCCTGATCCCAGTGGAAGAGCTCTCCCTCCGGCACATCCAGTTTCCGCCAGCGCTCGTCCCCGCCGAAGACGTCCGCATAGTCGTGCAGGTACATATCCCGGTCGAGGGCGGTGCCCACCACGGACTCGATGGCCTCCTGGGAGGGCCAGATGTCCGCCAGCATGACCGGGCTGCCTTGGCTGTCCCGGCCCAGAGGGTCGTGCCAGGGGTCGAAGTCCATGGTGCCGGCCAGGGCGTATGCCACCACCAGGGGCGGCGAGGCCAGATAGTTCATCTTCACATCAGGGCTGATGCGCCCCTCGAAGTTCCTGTTGCCCGAAAGCACGGCCGTCACCGTCAGATCATGATCGGCGATGGCCTGGTGGATGGCCGGATCCAGGGGACCAGAGTTGCCGATGCAGGTTGTGCACCCGTAGCCGACCAGCTCGAAGCCCAAGGCGTCCAGGTCCTCGCTCAGGCCGGTCCGATTCAGGTAATCCGTCACCACCTGGGAGCCAGGAGCCAGCGACGTCTTGACCCAGGGCTTGGGTCGCAGTCCACGGGCACGCGCCTGGCGGGCCAGCAGTCCGGCAGCCACCATGACTGAAGGGTTCGAGGTGTTGGTGCAGGAGGTGATGGCCGCAATGACCACGTCCCCGTCGCGCAGGCTGAACTCGCTGCCGTCAGCCTTCCTGACCGGCACAGGCTCGCTGTCCCTCCCCTGGCCGCTGTAGTCCTTCAGATCCCGTTGGTAGGTCTTCTGGGCCTGGTCCAGCAGGATGCGGTCCTGGGGCCGCCGGGGACCGGCAATGGACGGACGCACTGTGGACAGATCCAGTTCCAGCACCTGGGAATACTCAGGTTCGAGGTAGTCAGCATCGTCCGGATCCATCCACAGGCCGTTGGCCTTGGCATAGGCCTCCACCAGGCGCACATGGTCGTCGCTGCGACCGGTCAGACGCAGGTAGTCCAGGGTAACTTGGTCAATAGGAAAGATGGCGCAGGTGGAGCCGAACTCGGGGCTCATGTTGCCCAGGGTGGCCCGGTTGGCCAAGGGGACCTGGGCCAGTCCCTTGCCATGGAACTCCACGAACTGGCCCACCACGCCCACCTCGCGCAGCATCTGGGTCACAGTCAGCACCACGTCGGTGGCGGTGACTCCCTCAGGGATGGATCCGGTCAGCTTGAAGCCCAAGACCTGGGGCACCAGCATGGAGATAGGCTGGCCCAGCATGGCCGCCTCGGCCTCAATGCCGCCCACGCCCCAGCCCAGCACGCCCAGGCCGTTGACCATGGTGGTGTGGGAATCAGTGCCGACGCAGGAGTCCGGGTAGACCAAGGCTGGGTTTTTCCCCCGGGTCCTGTCCCTGCGCATGACCACCTGGGCCAGGTACTCCAGGTTGACCTGGTGAATGATGCCGGTGCCCGGAGGCACCACGCGGAAGTTCCTGAAGGCCTGCTGACTCCAGCGTAAGAAGCGGTAACGCTCACTATTGCGCTGGTATTCCAGGTCCATGTTGTGTTCCAGGGCGCCGGGCGCGCCCGAGCTGTCCACCTGGACGGAGTGGTCGATGACCATCTGCGCGGGGATGAGCGGGTTGACCAGTGAGGGGTCGTCACCCATGGCCTTGACGGCATCGCGCATGGTGGCCAAGTCGACCATGCAGGGTACGCCGGTGAAGTCCTGCATAAGCACTCGGGCAGGGGTGAACTGGATCTCTCTGTCGGGCTGGGCCTTGGGGTCCCAGGCCAGAAGCCTATCCAGCTGGTCCCGGGTCACCGTGGTCCCGTTCTGGTGGCGCAGCAGATTCTCAGCCAAGATGCGCAGACTATAGGGCAGGTGGCCGATTCCCGGCAGATCGCTGATCCGGTAGTATTCGAACTCCTCGGAGCCCACCTTGAGCTTGGAACGGCCGGTATTCTGTGCGGATTCTGACATGCACCACCCCTTCCTTGGACGCTGAGGATTGGCCCTTGCGCCCATGTGGACCGGCGGCGGGAGAACCCCAAGCCGTCAGCGACGCTTATCTGTGCTTTTGCGGTTCATTCTTAGCGCCGATGTGTTACCTGACGGATGTAACGTGCACATGCCGGATAACCCAGAACCGCCAGGACCATGAGCACAGCTCCCACTAGGGCGAAGGCCGCGGTGGCGGCCAGGGCCGGACCTGTGGGCAGGCTTATGGCGAAGAACCGCGCCACTATAGGGATGAGGGCTCCGATCACCCCGGCTGCAGCAAAGAAGAGGACCAGCAGGCCCCTCCAGGAACGCAGGGGCCGGGCCACCTGGGTCAGGACCAGCACGCCCATGCAGAAGAGAACGATGGCGCAGACCGACCGCCAGCGCTCCAGATCGCCAGGCCGGGCCAGATCCATGCCAAGCAGGCCGGGCAAGCTCCAGGCCGCCGCCAGCACGATCAGGGCTGTGGCGATGCCCGAGGGCAGGGCGAAGGTGACCACCCGCCGCAGGAAGCCGGGCCGGTAGCGCCTGGTGTTGGGGGCCAACGCCAGGAAGAAGGCCGGCGTGCCTATGGTCAAAGCACCGATGTAGGTGATGTGCCGGGGCAGGTAGGGGAAGGGGATGCCGGTCAGGACCACCCCTAGGGAGATCAGGGCCGAGTAGACGGTCTTGACCAGGAAGAGGCCGGCCACCCGCTCCATGTTGGCCATGACCTGCCGACCCCGGGCCACAACGTCTGGCAGATGCGAGAAGCGCGAATCCACTAGGACCAGCTGGGCCACGGCCTTGGTGGCGGCTGCCGCATTGCCCATGGCGATGCCCAGATCCGCCTCCTTCAGGGCCAGGGAGTCATTGACTCCGTCGCCGGTCATAGCCACCGTGTGGCCCTTCAGATGCAGGGCCTGAACGATGGCCTTCTTCTGGTCGGGCAGGACCCGGCCCAGCACGTCGACGTCCTCCAGGACCTCGGCCAGGGCCGCCGTATCCTCGGGCAGCTGACGGGCATCCATGGCCCGAGGCGCCCGGTCGCCGGTCAGGCCCACCTTGTTGGCGATGGCCGCCACAGTAGCCGGATTGTCGCCTGAGATGACCCGGCAGCGCACACCCTGTTGGCGGAACCAGGCCAGAGTCTCGGCAGCGTCGTCGCGAATGCGCTCTGAACAGGTGATCAGAGCCAGAGGCTTCAGACTCCCAGGCAGTTCGGGGCTGCTGGTGAAGTAGTCAGGCTGGTCGGTGCTCGGATACCCATTGGGGGCCGCCAGCATCAGCACACGGTAGCCACGATCGGCCAGGTCAGCCACCTGCTTGTCCACCTTAGGCCATCTGCCTACTTGGGATGCCAGGAGTACCTCCGGGGCGCCGAAGTACCAGATTCGCCCGGACTGGTCGGCCACAGCGCTCCATTTACGGGCAGACGAGAAAGGTAGACGGCTGACGGCCCTGCCCGGGCGCAGATCATCCATCCCCTTGAGGATGGCACGGCCGGTGGCGTTGGGGCCCTCCTCCGCGCAGACATCCACCAGGGCCTGCCGCAGCTGCTGAGCCGGCAGGTCTTCGGCCAGCGGATGCAGGCCGTCGTAGACGATGCCCCCGTCCGTGATGGTGCCGGTCTTGTCCAGATTCAAGGCATCCACCCGGGCCAGGGTCTCCACTGACTCCATCTGCTGGACCAGGGTCTGGTGCCGGGCCAGGCGGATAGCAGCCAGGGCGAAGTTCAGGGAGGTCAGCAGGACCAGACCCTCGGGAATCATGCCCACGACCCCGGCCACGGCAGACACCACGGCCTGCCGCCAGGCCCCAGTGGTCAGCGCCGTCTGAAAGCCGCCTACGGTCCGCATCTGAGTGAAGATGAGCAGCAGACAGAGGGGAATGACCACCACGGTCATGACCTTGAGGATGGTGTTGATGCCCTCGTTCAGGTCGGAGTGGACCTTCTTGTAGACCTTGGCCTTGGCTGTCAGCGTGGCGGCATAGGAGTCAGCCCCCACGGCGGTCACCTGGGCCAGAGCCATGCCCGAGACGGCTGTGGATCCCGAGTAGACCTGATCCCCCGGCTTGTGTCTGACCGTGCGCGACTCGCCGGTCAGCATGGATTCGTCCAGCTCCAGGCCGTAGGTATCGATGATCTGCGCATCGGCGGGCACCTGGTCCCCAGAGCGGATCCAGAGCAGGTCCCCCTTGACGATGGCATCGTGGGGCACGGTCAGGTTGCGCCCATCCCTGCGTACCGTGTAGTCGGAAGCCACCAGGATGGACAGCCCATCCAGGGTGTGCTTGGCCTTGAGCTCGGTGGCCACGCCGATGCCAGTGTTGATGATGATGATCAAGCCGAAGACCGCGTCCTTCCACTGGCCAGTCAGCAGGACCACCACCATGGCGGTCAGAATGATCCCGTTGAAAAGGGTGAAGACGTTGTCGCGGATGATTTGGCCTAGGCTGCGGGAGGTTTGGTCCTGGGAGACGTTGACCAGGCCCCGGGCCTTCAGCTGCTCCGCCTCCTGTGAGCTCAGCCCCGGCCGGTCAGTGTTCGGAAAGCCTGTGCCCACTGTCGATTCTTGCTCACTGCCTGTGCTCATCCTCGGTCCCCTCTCGGTCGGCGCTGAAGCGCACGGCCATGATCCTGGCATGCGGTCCGTCGTCCACAATG
This sequence comes from Bifidobacterium asteroides, assembly GCF_003202695.1. GTDB lineage: Bacteria > Actinomycetota > Actinomycetes > Actinomycetales > Bifidobacteriaceae > Bombiscardovia > Bombiscardovia asteroides_G. Next base: position 169,403 of record NZ_QGLL01000006.1, on the reverse strand, counting down.
GTCTGCAGGGCGTCGGCCAGCAAGGGCGCGTGCGGATTCCCTGCAGGATCCACCGGGTGGACCGTGGCCGCATAGTAAAGCCTACCCGGGTCAGGAGTCCAAGCCTTGCCGCTTTGAGCGAACTCTACCACAGGGATGCCTGCCTTCCGCGCCGCTTTAAGGGCGGGGGTCCAGTCGCCGGCTCCAGGTTGGCGTATCAGAATCAGGCTAGCCCCGCGGTTAATGGCATCCTGCACGCCATCCTGCTGATCGCTGGTGGACTGAGCTGAGGAAAAATAGCCCTTCATGCGCTCCGCCTGCAACGATGACAGGATGCGACTGTCAAGACCGGCGTCTGGGTCCTTGTCACCCTTCTTCGGACAGCCAATCAAAGCCACCAAAGTATCAGACCGATCCACACCGTCATGGGGCACTGTACCCTCATGCCAGGAGTCGCCCACGGCCCTGTCCTTGGGAGCGCAGCCAGTCAGCATGGGCATGCCTGCCAGCAGAGCGACCGTCAGCAGCAGACACGCCAGCCGCCTGTACACCGTCAAGACCCGTTCTGGGCGGCTCATGTCAGTGCTGTCTTCCTGCATTGCGGGTGAAAACTGCCACGGTCTCCACATGGTGGGTCATCGGGTAGATATCGAAGGCCTCAAGGTGCTTTGGGCTGTAGCCCAGAGAGATCAGGGTGGCTGTATCCCTGGCTAAGCTGGTCGGATCGCAGGCCACATAGATGATGGTCCCGGCCCCGCTGGCGGCCAGCAGTCGGCAAACCGCAGCTTTGGCGCCGGCCCTGGGCGGATCCAGCAGGATCAGATCGGGATGGCCCAGCCCCCTGGGAGCACCGCCGGCCAGAACCTTGGCCACGTCCCCTCGACGCAGGACCACCCGGTCCAGTCCGGCACGCTTTACGTTGTTTTTTGCACTGGCAATGGCTCCGGCGGACCCCTCCACAGCCAGCAGCCGGGTCCGTCCGTCAGCCAGAGCAGCCAGAGGCAGGGTGAAGAGCCCTGATCCGCAGTAGAGGTCCCAGATGACCGGTTCGGTCACCCCATCCAGGGCCAGCCTAGCCTGGTCCATGACCGCCTTGGTCAGCACGACTGGTGCCTTACGGTGGATCTGCCAAAATCCGTCAGCCCGAACCTGGTACTCAGGTCCTGCCCCGGCCTCCAGACGCTCTGTCAGCAGGCGACTCCCCTGACTCAGATGGCCATCCACCAGCAGGGCGAAGTTGCCGCCGACCGGTCCCCCATCCCGCGGCTGGGGTACGGCCAGGCGAATGCGGGCTCCCGCGGGCAGACCGCCCTCCCAGATGTCCAGTTCGTCAGCCAGATCCAGCAGCTCCTGAGTAGCCAGGGGCATGGTCTGAATCGGCAGACGGTCATGCGATCCACGCCGACGCATGGAGGGACGGCCTTGGTCGTCGGCCACCAGCTCGATTCTGGTCCTCCAGTGCAGACCGCCCAGCTCCTCATCGCCTGGAACCCGGGCTACCGGCACCTGGATGTCCACCCCGCCCAGGCGGGCCATCTGCTGACCAATCAGATCAGCCTTCCAGGTAAGCTGACCGGGCAGACTCACATGAATCAGATCGGCGCCGCCCAAGCCTCCTCCCCAGGCAAGCGGGCCAGCCAGGGGCCAGACGAGTTCACGACGGTCAGGGCTGGCCTCCAGCACCTTGGTGACCTCGCCCGTGGCGAATCTGCTGGTCCGGTCGTGAGGCTCATCCAGTAGGACATCCACCAGCTCCCCGGGAAGGGCGAAGCGGACGAAGACCACTCGGCCATCCTCCAGGTGGCTCACGCAACGGCCCTGGTCAGCATAACGTTCGATACGCAGACGAACCTTGGTCTCAGTCATGATCGACGTGGACCTTCTGATCAGCCTGGCGACGATGGTAGGGGCCGCCGATCAGCAGCCAGCTGATCCAGATGCCCAGAGCAAACAGGGGCAGTCCCAGAATCAGGCGTGCGGCGCCGAGAAACCCGACGAAACCAGCCAGGTAGAGCGGCACCTGAACCAGCAGGCGCAACGCAAAGATGGCGATCCAGACAAGGGTGGTCTGAGTATAGGCCTGGACCAGATCCGGTTCACTGCGCCAGGAAGCCAGCCATTGTCTCCAGCCTGACCCGACAGGTCGGCGCAGATACTCCACCAGCAAGCCTATGCCGGGCATCCGCGCCAACAGCGAGGCCCCAAGAACAATAATCCAGAATCCGTTGGTCAGAAATCCGGGCAGATAATAGTTGCGAGCATCCCGGGTCAGCCATGCAGCCACCAGGCAGATGCCCACCGAAAGCAGACCGGTCAGCGCCCCTAGGAAGGACTGCCGCTGGACCAGACGAATTAAAAGCTGCGCCAGGGCCAGGGCCGCCGAAACCGCCACAGTCAGGCCCAGACGGCCGGTCACCAGGAAGAAAACCAGAAATACCAGTCCTGGCAGCAAAGATTCGACGATGCCACGCCATCCGCCGATGACCTCCATGACGGAAAAATCATCGTCGGCCAGCGCCGCCAGCCCGGAATGCTTCTGCTTCACAGCCTTAGCGGATCTCCGAGAACATGGGTCCGCGCGACAGTGTGGTCTTCACCTCGGTCTGCTGATCCGAATCGAAGGGGCCCTCCGGCCTATCGGGAATCTTAGCAGCTTGCTCGTCCTTGGACACCTGGTCTTCGTCCTGTCCGCGGCGCTGATTGGGGGTAAGAGGCGCGTGCATGGGAACCAGGTCACGTGGGGCCAGAGGCTCATCGCCACGGCTCACTACCAGGTCGGCCAGGTAGCCGTCGAGCACATCCTTCTCCTTGCCGCCCTTGGCCGCCGGGCCGGAGAAGATGCCTCGCAGCATCCAGCGGGGTCCGTCGATGCCCACCACCCGGGTCAGCAGGTTCCTGCCCTTGACTTTGACAGGCAGGGTAAGCTCCTTGCCGAAGACGCCGTCCACCTCCTTGCAGGCGGAATTGGCCTTCAGCAGGTCAGCCCGGACCTCGTCCCACAAGCCTAGCGACTTGGGGGCCGCGAAGGGCTCCAGTTCCAGGCTGGAGGACCCATAGGTGATGGTGGCTCCCAGCACGTCGCCTGTCTGCGAGTTGGCCTTGAGCCTTAGCTCGCTGCCCTGCAGGAAGGGCAGCATCAGAGCGCCGATGTCCAGATACTCATCGGTGTCGGGGGCTTGGGGGTCCATGCTGTCCCAGGGTCCCTTCCCGCTCTGTTCGGCTTCATCCTGCTCCGCAGCCGACTCGTCGCGGTCCGCCTGGAGAGTCTGGTCGGATTCTGCAGCGGATTCCTCAGTGCTCTCGGACTCGTGGAGCCCTTTGGACTGGTCCTCTTGATCCTCAGCATCCCCCTCGGTCTGCTGCTTGGCGTGTTTCCTGCCGAAACCGAACAATCCCATGATGCCTCATTTCCTTGTGAGCCTGTGCAAAGGATACCTAGTCCAGACCCAGGCGCAGCCGGCCGCCGGGGATGGCGTCCAGCAGATCCTTGGTGTACTGACGCTGCGGGTGATCGAAGACCTCGTCGGTGGTAGCGTGCTCCACCAGCCGACCGTGCTGCATGACCACCACCTCGTCGGCGATCTGCCTGACCACAGCCAGATCGTGGGTGATGAACAGATAGCTCAGACCTTGCTCAGCCTGCAGGTCATTGAGCAGCCGCAGCACCTGGTCCTGGACCAGCACATCCAGAGCGGAGACGGCCTCGTCACAGATGATCACATCCGGATTCAGGGCCATGGCCCGTGCGATGGCGATGCGCTGACGCTGACCGCCGGAGAGCTCGTTGGGGTAGCGCCCCATGACCGACTCGGGCATCTCCACCATGTCCAACAGCTCCTTGACTCGCTGCTGCCGGGACTTGGCGTTGCCGATCTTGTGGATGCGCAAAGGCTCCTCGATGGAGCGGTAGATGGAGTACATAGGGTCCAGGGAGCCGTAAGGGTTCTGGAAGACCGGCTGCACGTGCCGACGGAACTCCATGAGCTGATGGCTGCCGAAGCCGGCGATGTCCTGGCCCTCGTAAGTCACTCGGCCCGAGGTGGGCTTGAGCAGGTGCAGGACCATGTTGGCCACAGTGGACTTGCCTGAGCCGGACTCCCCCACAATGGCCAGGGTGGTCCCCCGCTTGACCGAGAAGGAGACGTCGTCCACGGCCTTGAACATTTCCTTGCGACGGGGCAGCCTGAACTCGCGGGTCAGGTGCTCCACGGTGATGACGTGCTCGCTGCGCTCCAGGGTGCTCTCGCCCTTGACTTGGTGTTCCAGCAGGCCCTCGGCATCCTGGCCGCGCTGCTTGGCGGAGATGATGCGCTGGGAGGCCAGCGAGGGCGCAGCCTGGACCAGCCGCTTGGTGTAGGGGTGCTGGGGGTGCTGCAGGACCTCCAGACTGGGTCCGGACTCCACTACCTGGCCTCGGTACATAACCACGATGTGCTGGGCTCGTTCAGCGGCCAGACCCAGATCGTGGGTGATGAAAAGCACAGCAGTGCCCAGAGATTCGGTCAAGCCGCGCAGGTGGTCCAGAATCCGCTTCTGGACAGTTACATCCAGGGCGCTGGTGGGCTCGTCCGCAATCAGCAGGTCAGGACGGGATGCCAAACCGATAGCGATCAGGGCGCGCTGACGCATACCGCCGGAGAACTCATGCGGATACTGCCGGGCCCTGGTTGCGGCCTCAGGCAATCCGGCTTCGGATAGCAGGCCGGCAATCCGGTCGTTCATGTCCGATCCGGTCACGTGCTCTTTGGCCAGCGTCCAGGCCTTGTCGTCATCCACGCCGGCGTCAATCAGGGACTTGGCTACGCCCCAGCGAGTCTCCGAGCCCACATCCCACTCGGCCTTCATGGCCTCCATGGTCTTGTCCACGTCGGCGACCCCGGCATCGCTCAGGGCCTTACGGGCAGCCTCGAGCAGGCCAGACAGATCCTTGGAGGAGATGAAGAGCTCGTCGTCGGACTTCTTTACCGTCACCTCTTCGTCACCAGCCAGGGCCTTGGCCAGCCGGGAACGCTTCTCTTTGGAGACATCCATATGGTTGGCGGTCAGCGCCTCCTTGACCTGGGAACCGATCCGCCAGACTGGGTTCAGATTGCTCATGGGGTCCTGCGGGACCAGGCCCACCTGGGAACCGCGCAGCGCCTCGTAGCCCTTGTGGTTCAGGCCCACCAGCTCGCGGCCCTTGAGCCGGATGCTGCCGCCGGTCACCTTGCCGGTGCCGGGCAGAAGCCCCAGCACAGCCATGGCTGATGTGGACTTGCCCGAGCCGGACTCCCCCACGATGGCCACCCACTGGCCGGGATAGACGTTGAAGGAGGCGTCGCGAACCGCGTGGACTGTGCGCCCGTCGGCGGTGAAGTCCACCTGGAGGTCCCGTACGTCGAGCAGAGGCTGCTGCTCCTGATTGGTGGTCATGTTCTTGTCTGCTTCAGTCATGCTTCCTCCGCTCAGGCCGTTCTGCTCTTGGGATCCAATGCATCCTTGACCGCGTCGCCCATCATGATGAAGGCCAGCACAGTGATGGCCAGGGCTGCGGAGGGATAGAAGAGGACCGAGGGATTGGTGTTCAGGAGGGTCTGGGCCGTCGAGATGTCCCCGCCCCAGGAGACCACGGTGGAGGGCAGGCCGATGCCCAGGAAGCTCAGCGTGGCCTCAGAGACGATGTAGGTGCCCAGCGACATAGTGGCCATGACGATGACCGGGGCCAGGGAGTTGGGCAGGATATGCCGGAAGAGGTTGCGCAGAGGCGTGGAGCCCAGGGCCGTGGATGCAGTATTAAATTCCAGATTTTTGGCCTCCAGGACGGCGCTTCGGGTGATACGCGCCATGTTGACCCAGCCGAAGAGGGTCAGGGTCAGGATGATCTTCCACAGTGAGGTGGAGGTACGGAACATCTGCAGGAGCACGATGGCGCCCAGGATCATGGGGATGGCGAAGAAGATGTCGGTGATGCGGCTGAGCACTGCGTCGACCCAGCCACCGAAGAATCCAGCGATTGCGCCGATGAGTCCGCCGAAGACGGTAACCAGGATGGTGGTCATGATGCCGATGGCCACCGAGGTCCGGGCCCCGTGGATAACGCGGCTGTAGACGTCACAGCCCTGAAGGTCGAAGCCGAAGGGGTGCCCCGGCCGACCTGGCTCCACGGAGTTGGACAGGTTGCAGGCCATAGGGTCCTGCTTGGCGAAGAGGTTGGGAAAGAGGGCCACCAGGATGACCACGATCACCAGGATTGCGGAGATGATGAAGAGCGGGTTGCGCCTCAGGGTCTTCCAGGCGTCGGCCCACATGCTGGTAGGTGGCACGTCCTCATCCACCGAGTCCACTTCGCGAAGGGGCGTCTCGTCGATAGGGGCCACGAACCGCTCCTGCCCCGGCAAGGGGTCAGGGAAGTATACGCGGGCCTGGCTTTCGTTCTGTTCGCTTGACTCGTTCATTGCCGTTTCACTCATAGTCGGTCCCTCTCCCTCACGCATACCGGATCCGCGGATCGAGCACTGCATAGAGCAGGTCGACCAGGAGGCTGGTGATGACGAAGATCAGGACCAGAATGGTCACGATGGAGACCACCAGGGTGCCTTCGCCCCGCAGGATGGCCTGGTAGAGGGTGTTACCCACGCCCTGGATGTTGAAGATGCGCTCGGTGATCATAGCTCCGCCCATGAGTCCGCCGATGTCGGCGCCCAGGTAGGTGACCACAGGGATCAGGGAGTTGCGCAGCACGTGCCGCACGATGACGGAACGGTTGCTCATACCCTTGGCCCGAGCTGTGCGCACATAATCCTCGGAGATGTTGGAGGTGATCTCCGTCCTGGTCAGACGGATGATGGAGGCCATGGATACCGACCCCAGTACAACAGCCGGCATGAGCAGATCAATGAAGCCTGGATTGGCCCCGGCTGTAGCAGGCAGCAAATGCCATTTGACGCCGAACAGGTACTGCAGGATGAAGCCGGTGACGAAAGTAGGCACCGAAATCAGCAGCAGGGAGAGGACCAGGATGATGTTGTCCGACCACTTGCCCTTGGTCAGGCCGCCGATGATGCCAAAGATCACGCCGAAGATGCCCTCGAAGACGAAAGCCATCAGGGCCAGCTTGATGGTCACCGGGAAGGCCCTGCCGATCACGCTGATCACAGGCTGACCGGCGAAGGTATTGCCGAAGTTCAGCGTCAGCGCGTTCTTCAGGAAGAGCACGTACTGCACGATGAAGGGCTTGTCGAGATTGTATTCCGAACGTATCTGTGCGGCAACGGCCTGGTTGACCGGCTTGTCCCCGAACATGGCGGCCACAGGGTCGCCAGGAAGCGCGAAGACCAGCGCGTATATCAGCAGTGTCGTGCCGAGAACGACGGGGATCATCTGCAGAATACGTCGCAGAAGATATTTTCCCATCGGCTATTCTCCTTTGTCATCCGCGACCGGGATCGGCATGAGGATCAGGGTCGCCGCAAAAATTCTTGTTTGAGTCTACCAGCACACCTCAACAGGGGTGTAGAGACACCGCGGCCGGCACGGAATGAATCCTTCCGCGCCGGCCCGGGCGGTGTCAGTGTTCAGGTGCGGGATTCAGACTCCCGTCATTTCACTTGCTGATGTTGTAGTAGGCAGGGACACCCTTCCAATTGAAGGAGAATCCCTTGATGTTCTTGGCAGCCACGCCGTTGGAGTTCTGGTAGTAGAGCGGAACTGCGGGCAGGTCGCGGAAGAGCAGCTCCTCGGACTGCTGGTAGATCTTGTTGGCCTCGTCGATGTTCTTGGCGGAAGCTGCCTTGTCCATCAGGTCGTCGAACTCGGGGTTCTTGTAGTCGCCGTCGTTGGACCCGTTGCCGTTGGCGGCCGAGCTGGCGAAGTTGCTGGACAGGTAGCTCTCGGGCGAAGGGTAGTCAGGCTGCCAGCCGGAGCGGAAAGCCGAGTCGGTGAACTTGCGGTTCTGCACGTTGGAGCGGAATTCGGTGAAGGTGGGCAGAGGATTGCCCGCAGCCTGGATGCCCAGGGCGTTCTTGATGGAGTTGGTGACGGCGTCGTAGATCTCCTTGTGGGCGCCGTCGGCGTTGAAGGCGATCTTGAAGGTGTCGCCCTCGCCCCAAGGGGAGAGCTTGTTGGCCTCAGCCCAGAGCTCCTTGGCCTTGGACGGATCGTACTTGAGCACGTCGGATCCCTTGATGCTGGTTGAGTAGCCGGGGATGACGGGGGCGGTGAAGTCGTGGACCTCCTTGGCGGTTCCGGACAGCACCTTCTTGATGATAGTCGGCCGGTCGATGGACATGGAGATGGCCTGGCGACGGAGCTTGCCCTCCTGATCCTGGCCGAAATGCTTCATATAGGTCGGGATGGTGAACATCTGGATGACCGAGCCCGGGTCGTTGATGGCCTGGACCGTGTTGTCGGCCTGGAAGGTCTTGCGAGCAGAAGCAGGCAGGGTGTCCAGCACATCCAGGTTACCGGCCTGCACGTCCCGGTAGGCTGCGGTGGCATCAGTGTAGGAGCGGAACTCCACACCACCGTTCTTGACCTTGATACCGCCCTTGTAAGCGGGGTCCTTGACGACCTTTATGGCCTTGTTGTGCTCCCAGGACTGGAACTTGTAGGGCCCCACGGTCACCGGCTTCTCGCCAAAGGCCTTGGTGTCCTTGTAGAAGGACTCGGGCAGCGGCGCAAAGGCGGTGTAGCCCACCTGGATGGGGAAGGTGGAGGATGGCGAGCTCAGATCCACGGTGAAGGTCTTGTCGTCGATGACCTTGAGGCCGGACAGCTGGGCATCGCTAGGGGTGCCTTCCTTCTGCAGATCGTCATACCCCTTGATGTTGGCGAAGAAGCTGGAGCCCAACTGCTTGTTGGCAATGCTTGACGCCCAGGACCAAGCCTTGGTGAAGGACTGTGCGGTTACCGGGGTGCCATCCGAGAACTTCCAGCCGTCGTTGATGGTCACGGTGTACTGGGTGTTGTCGTCGTTGGCCTTGATCTGCTTGGCAATCTCGTTGGCTGGCTTGCCCTTGTCGTCGAAGCGGACCAGCTTGGAGAACATGACGTCGATGGGGTTGCCGCCGCCCACCTCGTTGGTCATGCTGGGGATGAGTGGATTGGCCGGCTCCGGGTTGAAGACCGAGATGACGGCATCCGAGCTGCCGTCGCTGGTCTCCTTGGCAGAGGAATTGGATCCGCCGGATCCGCCGCAGGCGCCAAGCGTGAGCGCCATGACGCACATTCCGGCGCCAGCAATGGTCAGGGCCGATTGCTTCTTCATATATACTGCTCTTTCCTTTGGTTGATTTCCCAAATCCGCCGCCAGTGCATAAGACCCGGGCACGAATCCGCTTTGTTGCGGATTCGGCCGGGTCGGTGACGACGGATTATGCCGTTTCCGGCACGATCATCACTGCTTCTTGGACAACTCCGCAAGGTTCGCTTGGCCGTCCCAGCGAATGGCCAGTCCCTGCACATTCTTGGCTGACGCACCTTTGTTGTTGGAGTAGTAGAGCGGAACCGCAGGCATATCCTGCAGGAGGATCTCCTCGGCCTGCTGGAAAAGCTTGTTGGCCTCGTCGGTGTTCTTGGCCTTGGCAGCCTGCTTCAGCAGGTCGTCGAACTTGGGGTTCTTGTAATCGCCATCGTTGGACCCGTTGCCATCGGCCGCCGAGCTGGCGAAGTTGCTCAGCAGGTAGCTCTCGGGCGAGGGGTAGTCGGGCGACCAGGCCGACCGGAAGGCCGCATCCTTGTAGGCGCGCTTGTTGACGTTGCCACGGAACTCGCTGAAGGTGGGCACAGGAGTGGCCACGGCATTGATCCCTAGCGTGTTCTTGATGGAGTTGGCCATGCCGTCATAGAAGTCCTTGGCACCCCCATCGGCGTTGTAGACCAGCTGGAAGCTCTTGTCAGCCGGCCACTTGCTGATGGCATCGGCCTTGGCCCAGGCATCCTTGGCCTTCTTGGCATCGTACTTCAGGTTATCGGAACCCTTAAGGTTCTTGGAGTAACCAGGGATGGTCGGTGCAGTGAAGTCAGTGGGTTGCACGCCCAGACCGCCCAGAACCTTGTCGATCAGCATCTTGCGATCCAGAGCCATGGAGATGGCCTGACGGCGCAGGTGGCCCTCCTCGTCCTGGCCGAAGTGCTCCATGGTGGTGGGGATGGTGAACATCTGCAGGACGGAACCGGGCTCGTTATAGCCCTTGACGAGACTGTCTTTCATGAAGGTCTTCTGGGCCGAAGTAGGGATGGTATCGATTGCATCCAGATTGCCTGCCTGCACATCGGCGTAGGCCGAGCCGACATCGGTGTAGATCTTGTAGTCGACGCCACCGTTCTGGATCTTGACATCACCCTTGTAGGTGGTGTTCCTGCGGAGCTTGACCATGGTGTTGTGCTGCCAGGAATCGAGCTTATAAGGGCCCGAGCTGACGGGGTTCTCGCCGAAGGCCTTGGTGTCCTTGTAGAAGGAGTCGGGCAGTGGCGCGAAGGAAGTGTAGCCCACCTGGATGGGGAAGGTGGAGGATGGCGAGCTCAGATCCACGGTGAAGGTCTTGTCATCCACGACTTTCAGCCCGGACAGCTGAGCATCGGCAGACACGCCCTGCTTCTGCAGATCGTCATAGCCCTTGATGTTGGAGAAGAAGCTGGAGCCTAGCTGGCCGTTGTTCACATTGGCCGCCCAGGACCAGGCCCTCGTGAAGGACTTGGCTGTGATGGGAGTGCCGTCCGAGAACTTGCGCCCATCGACCAAGGTGACCTTGTACTGGGTCATGTCGTCATCGGCCTTGATTTCCGAGGCCAGATCATTGTGGGCCTTGCCATGGTCATCGAACCAGACCAGCTTGGCATTAATGGCATCCACGACCAGCCCGCCGCAGCTCTCCACAGTATTGCTGGGAATGAGCGGCTTGGCCGGCTCGCATCCACGAATCGAAACGACGGTGTTATTGCCTGACTGGCTGCTGGACGATTGCTGTGCGCCCTTGGTGTCCGAACCACTGCCGCAGCCGCTGGCCAAAAGCGCCAAGGCGCAAATGACCGCGGACACGAGCGTAAGCTGTGAACCCTTCTTCATCGCTGCTCCCTTTCCCTTAATCCATATATTCATTGAGTGTCAACGTCACGTCTGCAACCGGGGACGCTAGGATGACCGAACCTCAAAGATCCCTGGCTGACGTGTAAGCCACAATACGCCATATTCTGGTACGAAGATGTTTCGCAAGGCAAGCCTCGTCTCATTTGCCGGTCTCAGGCTCTCGGAAAAGCCTGTCTGTACCGGGCCCGCAGCTGCTCGATGGAAACGTGGGTGTAACGCTGGGTGGTCCGCAGGGAGGAGTGGCCCAGCATCTCCTGAACTTCGCGCAGGTCGGCTCCCCCATCCAGCATATGCGTGGCGGCCGAGTGACGCAGAGCATGGGGGGCGATGTCGGGCACCCCGGCCCGACTAGCTGCCTGATGAACAACCTTGCGGACCTGCCTCTGGCCAACTCTGCCGCCTTGCTGACCCAGGAAGAGGGCCTGACCTGGTTTACGGGCCGACTTGACTGTTGCGCCCGTCAGGAGCGGCCTCCCCTCCCCTAGCCAGCGGTCCAGAGCACGATCTGCGGGCAGGCCATAGGGCAGGACGCGCTCCTTGGACCCCTTGCCCAGGACCTTTACAGTGCGGCTGTGCCGGTTCACATCCTCCAGGTCCAGTCCGCAGAGCTCGGCCACACGCATGCCTGTCGCGTAAAGCAGCTCCAGCATGGCCGCGTCACGCACCTGCAATGCCGCCTGAACGTCCTGGTCCTCACGGGGCTCGACCGGATCCTGGTCAACCGTATCCATCAGAGTGTTGGCCTGGTCATGCGTCAGAATCCGAGGAAGGTGCTCGGACTGCTTAGGACTGCTCAGGGCCAGGGTGGGATCGGTCTTGATCCGGCCATGCCGGCTGAGCCAGCCGAAGAAGGACCTCAGTGCGGCAGTCTTCCGGGCCATGGTGGAGCGGGCGTGGGTCGATGCCTCGTGGGCCAGCCAGGACCTGATGGTGGCCAGGTCGATCTGCGAGGGGTCATCGATGCCATGCAGGTGCATCAGATGCAGGAAGCCCGCCAGATCGGCCCGGTAGGACCGCACGGTATTGGGACTCTTGCCTGCCACCCGGGAAAGATAGTCGGTGAAGTCCTGCAGATCCTGATCCACTGCTGGCTCTCCCTTCGCTTCGCTGTGCTGCATATCCACGCAACATGTGCAATACAGTCTAGGCCCTTTCGCCATCGTCGAAGCCGCAGGCGATACTGACCCGGGAGGTGGATAGCCATGCGCTTGCCAGCAACCATACCGACCGGAGCGCGGCTGGTGGTCAGGATTGCCCTTGGGCCGGACCCGGAAGACGGAAGGCCCAAGTTCCGAGACTACGTGGGCCATGTGGTCGACTGGGATGGACAGCGGCTGATTTTGGACAGGGACCCAGCGGCCAATGGCTCACGTCCCGGAGAGCGCGTGAAACTCCAAGCGGAAGACATGGTGGCTCTGAAGCCGGTCCCGGAACGCCGTTCGCCCCGCTCGGACCCTCCGGATCTCAATCGATGATCGGAGGATGCAACACCCGGGCCCGACTGGTGGTCAGGAAGGCCGATACCTGCTCGCCCCGCAGGGCCGATTCAAGCAGCTCCTGCCGCCAATTGCCCTTCTGCGGGTCCAGTTCAAGGTCGGTGGAGGGAATCTGTTCCTGATCACCTAGGGCGGCCTTGTAGCGCCGGAAGGGATCAGCCTGGAGGAAGAAGTCCCGACGATTTGCGTCGGCTTCCGACTCGTGGTCCCGCAGGAGAGAAGCCATGCCCTGCAGATTTTCGACCAGGGTATCCAAAAGGTCAGCCACGTGGTCGGCGTTCTCCTCCACCATGGCCCGGGTCCGCTCCGGGTCGGTCAGGGCTACCCGGGTCATGTCCCGCCAGGACCCGGCTGCCAGAGCCGAAGCCACCCGGCGGTCAGGCGATGTCGCCAGCATGTCGGCCAAGGCAGTCGCCACCACATGGGGCATATGCGAGATCAGTGCCGCAGCACGGTCATGAGTGGCATCGTCCAAGGCGATCAGGCGGTTGCCCAGCCCCTGGGTGACCATGTCAGCCACAGTCAAAAAGCAGCTGTAATCCGTGTGCTCATCAACGCAGAGGGCCCAGAGGGCGCCTTCCAAAAGAGCCGGGTCCGAATCCTTATAGCCTGAACCCTCGCTGCCTGCCATGGGATGGGCACCTACATAGCGATCGGCCAGACCGGCCTGCTCAACCTGACGACGGACCGGACCCTTGACACTGCCCACATCGGTCAGGATGGTGCCCCGAGTCAGTACAGGAGCCAGGGCCTGAAGCACGTCAGGCATAGCACGCAGGGGTGTGGCCAGCACCAGCACGTCGGGCTTGCCCTTGGCCAGCTCCTCCAGAGTGCCCACGCAGTGGATCCCCTGGCTGCGGGCCTGCTCGTAGGGGCGGTCGTTATGGTTCCATGCCATCACGAACCGGCCCCGGGCAGCCAGGCGACGAGCCAACGACCCGCCGATCAGTCCCAGTCCCGCCACAGCGATCTTGTGGGCCGAAGTTAGCACCGGCGAGGCGGCCATACCCGCCATCGGGTGCATGTGCTCGGGTCCGGACAGGTCCATGGGCACGAAAGGCACGGATCCATCTACCATAACAACTCCTTGCTGATCGTCTCGCAATCGGGGTCCTCACCCCGGAAGGCCCCTGCTCTGGGCAGCATCCACTCGCGAATGGGCGGGGCTGGATGCGGTGTGCGCGGATGGACCGCTAGGGTCTTCAGCCAGTCCCCCCTGCCCAACAGGTCGGCCAACACCTGATGCAGACCCCTCTGCCAGGGTGCGGCATCGATGCTGGCTACGAAGCTGTAGGTCCCGTCGTGCCCCTTGATGGGACGAGACATGAATGAGGTCATGTTCAGGCCCGCATCGCGCAGGCGGTCCAGCAGGTCGGCCAGCACGCCCGGCCCGGTATTCAAGGGAATAAAGGTGACGATGGATTCGAAATCCCCGCCCGGCGCCAGGCGGCGCGCCAGCCAGGCGGCCTGATCCCGAGGAGCCAGCAGGAGGAAGTCGGTTCGGGCTCCCTGATAGTCCTGCACCTCCCGCCGGTAGGTCTTCAGTCCATAAAGGCTCCCGCAGATGCGTGGGCCCAGAGCCACCTGGTCAGGGCCCAGATCACGGCAGGCCGCAGCATTGGAGTTGGCCGTCACAGGATTGAGGCCGGTCTCTTTGATGAAGCCCTTGCACTGGGCCAGTCCGTGGGGGTGGGCGCCGACCTGGCGCAGGGGGCCATGGTCGGCCCGGACGAAGGCATCGAAAACGATGGGCAGGCGGACCATGCCGAAGCCCGCTGCCGCTTGAGCGTCAATCAGGGCATCCATATTGGGTACCACATGGCCCTCTACGTTGTTTTCCCAGGCCAGCACTCCCCAGCCTCGGCCCTCTTCCACGGCGGCCACGATGGAAGCCGCATCTGGGCAGGGTCGCAAGCCAGCCTTGCAGCCCAGCCTCGTCTCCACGAGACTGGCGGCCTCAAGGGCGGCCTGATGGGTGAAAGTCCCCTTGGGACCCAAGAAGTGCAGAAGGATCCGGTCAGGTAGAGTCCCAGACCTTTCTGATGGATCCCGGCTCATGCTGATCGCCCTTCACGACGCAGAGGGCCATCAGCAAACCAGGAGGCCGGCAGGCAGATGGCGAGGGTCTGGATCAGGATCAGCCCGCCCATCCAGAGGAAGACCGCATACTTGGCAAAGAATGCGGGGAAATTGGCATAGGGCATGAGAACATCGCCGCCCGGCCCCCGCATGGAGAGCAGCCAGACGATGACCGTCGAGGCCACCAGATGCAAGGCCAGCCCCATGGTGCCGCTATCGCAACGAACCCACCAGGAGGCCAGAGCCACCAGCAGATAGGCCAGGATCATGCCCCAGGGCAGACCCTGAGCGGCTCCGGAACGCTGAACCAGGGTCCCCAGCACGCCCACCGCCAGACCGATGGGCAGGCTCAGCAGGCAACGGAAGGGGCTTGCCTTGCCGACCTCCTTCATCAAATGGGAGGAAATCTGATCCTCGGATGTCGAAACCTGTCTCTTCATGGGTTCAAGACTAGTCCGACCCGGTCACCGCGGGACGGCCGGGTCGGACTAGTCTGATGATGAGAGAAGATTACTTCTTGTTGGCCCTGCGCTGACGGGCGTTCCACTTGTACCAGGCATCCCTGTCCAGGATGATCTTGCGCACACGGATGGACTCGGGGGTCACCTCCACGCACTCGTCATCGTTGGCGAAGTCCAGAGACTCCTCCAGGCTCATGTCGATAGGCGGGGTCAGGGTCTCCAGCACGTCGGCTGTGGAGGAACGCATATTGGTCATGTGCTTCTCCAGGGTGATGTTGATGTCCAAATCGCCGGGTTTGTTGTTGATGCCCACGATCTGCCCCTCGTAGACGGGCGACTGGGGCTTGACGAAGAAGTCTCCCCGGGCCTGAAGCTTCTGCATGGCATAGGGGCTGGCCTTGCCCGAGCGATCGGAGACCATGGATCCGTTCTGCCGGGTCTTGATGTCGCCTGCCCAGGGAGCGTAGCCGGCGGAGATCGACGAGGAGATGCCGGTGCCGCGGGTGGCGGTCAGCAGAGCAGTGCGGAAGCCCAGAAGGCCACGGGAAGGCACCGTGAACTGCATCCTGACCCAGCCGGAACCATGGTTGGTCATGGTCTCCATGCGGCCCTTGCGATCGGCCATGAGCTGGGTGACTGCGCCCATGTATTCCTCGGGCACGTCGATGGTGTCGGACTCCATGGGCTCCTGAAGCTTGCCGTCAATGGTCTTGGTGACCACCTGGGGGCGGCCCACAGTCAGTTCGTATCCCTCACGGCGCATCTGCTCGGCCAGGATGGCTAGTGCCAGCTCGCCACGACCTTGTACCTCCCAAGCGTCGGGCCGGTCGGTGGGCAGCACCTTGATGGAGACATTGCCGATCAGCTCGCGGTCCAGGCGATCCTTGAGCATGCGAGCGGTCAGCTTGTGGTCCTTGCCCTCAGTGCCAGCCAGGGGCGAATCATTGGTGCCGAAGGTCATGGAGACAGCCGGGTCGTCAACATGGATCAAAGGCAGAGGGCGGGGATCGTCCTGGTCGACGATGGTCTCGCCGATCATGATGTCCTCAACGCCAGCTACTGCCACGATGTCGCCAGGGCCTGCCTCATCCACGGGGAAGCGCTGCAGGCCCTTGGTCCGCAGAATCTCGGTCAGCTTGAAGTTCTCTATGGACCCGTCCACGCGCGACAGGCCGTACTGGCGGCCCTTGGTCAGGGTGCCGTTGTAGATGCGCACTAGGCCCAGACGCCCCAGATAGTCGGAGGCGTCGATGTTGGTCACATGGGCCTGCAGGGGCGCACCCTCCTCGTACACCGGGGCGGGAATATTGTTCAGAATGGCTTCGAAAAGTGGCTCCAGATCGTCGTTGTCAGGCACGGCTCCATCAGCTGGCTGATTCACAGAGGCCTTGCCGGCCTTGGCTGCGCAGTAGATCACTGGCAGATCCAAGAGGGAATCCAGGTCCAGATCCACTCCTTCCTCGCTCACGTCCTGGGCCAGGCCAAGAAGCAGATCGGTGGACTCTGAGACCACCTCGGAGATGCGGGCATCGGGCCGATCAGTCTTGTTGATGACCAGAATGACCGGCAGCTTGGCCTCAAGGGCCTTGCGCAGGACAAATCGGGTCTGGGGCAGGGGGCCCTCTGATGCATCCACCAGCAGGACCACCCCGTCGACCATGGAGATGCCGCGCTCCACCTCGCCGCCGAAGTCAGCGTGGCCCGGGGTATCCACCACGTTGATGGTGATGCCATCGGGCTCGCCCAGTTTGGCGGATAGAGGACCTGTGTACTTGACGGCGGTGTTCTTGGCCAGGATGGTGATGCCCTTCTCCCTCTCCAGGTCGTTGGAATCCATGACCCGGTCGGGCACCTCCTCCCGCTCCGAGAAGACGTGCGACTGCTGCAGCATGGCATTGACCAGAGTGGTTTTGCCGTGATCAACGTGTGCCACAATCGCCACATTTCGTATATCGCCGCGTACCGCCATCAAAACCTCATTCTCGTGAATGCTTCCTCATGCCCGCTACCGTCCTTCTGTCGGATGGCACGGTCCCGGAATTGGACAAACAGAGACAAGTGTAACCGCTTTGGATGACAGACGATCACTGCTCCACGCCCTTGGGCGAACCCTGAGCCGGATCCGGAGACTGAAGCTGGTCGGACAGCTCCTGGCGGGCCTCAGCCAGAGCCGAGTCCTCATCGGGCAGGAAGGGGGCTAGGGATGGGAGGTCCTCCAAGGATTGCAGGCCCATCCGCTCCAGGAAGAGGTCAGTGGTGACCAGCAGCGCGGCGTGGGTCTGCTCGTCAAAGCCCTCCTCGCGGACCAGGCCGCGCACCAACAGAGCCCGGATGACCCCGTCCGAGTTGACCCCGCGGATCTGTCCCACCTGGGCTCGGGTCATGGGCTGGCGATAGGCCACGATGGCCAGGGCCTCCAGGGCTGCTTGGGAGAGCCGAGCCGTCTGTCCATCCTTGACGAAGGCTGCCACGACAGGCTGGTAGGCGGCCCGGCTGGTCAGCTGCCAGCCCCGGGCAGTCCGACGCAATTCAAATCCTCGATCGCTATAGAACTCGGCCATCGATTCCAAGGCGGCACTGACCTGGTCAGCATCCACGGCCAGCACCCGGGAGAAGTCCTCTGCAGTCAGCGGCCGATCCGTGGCAACCAGTATGGCTTCCAGGCAGGAAGAGAGTCCACCGGGAAAGTCCTGCACGTCGAAGTCCACGTACTCGGGACGGGTGTCAGGAGCCGATGATTGGCTCATGCGAAGTCCCCCTCACTGATCAAGGCCGTTTCCGACTTCCGGGTCGGCCCTACCCAGCGTAGATAGAGCGGCTGATAGGGACCATCCTGATGATACTGGATCAGCTCCTGCCGGAAGAAGATCAGCACGGCCAGAAATCTGGCCACCACCTGCGCTCGACCCTTTGAGGAAGCGACCAGATCGGCGAAGGCCACCGGGTGACCGGGCTGCGCCAGGAGGGCCCGGCGAACCTGGTCGGCCTCCTTGTTCAGATCTACCAGTGGCACATGCAGCTGATCCAGACGAACCTGGGAGGCGGGAGCGTTGACCAGAGCATTAGCGCAGAGCAGGGCCAGGTCCTCCGGTTTCAGCGTCCAGACCAGATCAGGCAGCAGATGAGCCAGCTGAGGCTCCAGATGGCCGGGATGCGGATAGCGGCCGGAGTTGGCGGCCAGCCTGGCCCGGAAGTCCTGCCCTGCCTGCTTGAAGGCCCTGTACTGCAGGAGTCTGGCGAAGAGCAGATCACGCTCCCGGAGGGCGTCCATTGAGGCCTGGTCGCGCATGGACTCGTCCTCCACAGGCAGCAGAGCGGCGCTCTTGGCCTCCACCAGAACCGAGGCCACGTCCAGGAAGGCGCTGGCCTGGTCCAGTCCCTGACTGAAGTCCAATGTGCGTACATAGCCCAGGAACTCCCCGGTGATGGAGGCTAGCGAGACCTCCGTCAGGGAAAGCTTTCGGTTGGCCAGCATGCCCAGCAGCAGATCGAAGGGTCCCTGGTAGACATCCAGGTCGACGGCGAAGCCGTCCGTTGATCCCCTCACGCCACGATGCCGCGGTCGATCAGCTCCCGGGCGACCTCCCGATACTCCTTGGCGGTCTTATGCTCGGGGGCGAACATGGTGATGGGCTCGCCGGCCACCGTGGCGTCGGGCAGCTTGATGGACCGGCTGATGATGGAGTGCAGGACCTTGTCCTTGAAGGCCTCATAGATACGCTGAAGCACCTCGTCAGAATGCAGGGTCTTGGTGTACATGGTGACCAATACCCCATAGATCTGCAGGTCGGGGTTGATGCGGCTACGGACCTTCTCAATGGATTGCATGAGCAGGGCCACACCGCGCAAGGCGAAGAACTCAGCCGCGACGGGAATGATGACCCCGTCCGCAGCAGTCAGTGCATTGACCGTCAGCAGTCCAAGCGAGGGCTGGCAGTCGATGATGATGACGTCATACTCCTGACGCAGAGGCCGAATGGCGGCCGACAGGGCCTGCTCTCGACCGACCTCCGTGACCAGCTGAATCTCAGCGGCCGACAGATCGATATTGGCCGGGATAATGTCCAGACCGTCAAAACGAGTGTGCCGGACCACCTTGTGGACATCCAGGGACGAATCGAACATGGCGGTGTAAATGGTGTTGTCCACGCTGTTGGCGTTGATGCCCAGACCCACGGTAGCCGCGCCCTGGGGGTCAAAGTCCACGATCAGAACGCGTCGTCCATACTGGCACAGGGCTCCAGCGATGTTGATGGATGATGTGGTCTTGCCCACGCCGCCCTTCTGGTTGCACATAGCAAGGACACGGGCCGGGCCGTGCTGTTTCAAAGGCTCCGGGGCAACGAACGTCTCATATTCGCGCCCTAACAAATCCGTAGGCATGCCTCTACCCTATCAAGTTTCCGACCGCATTCGCGGGTTGGCGGGTCAACGGGCACGGGGATGGGCCGTCTGGTAGGTCTCGATCAAGGCCTGAGGGCTGACGTGTGTGTATATCTGCGTCGTGGTCACCGAGGCATGGCCCAACAGCTCCTGGACAGAGCGCACATCGGCTCCTCCCTCCAGCAGATGAGTGGCAAACGAGTGCCGCAAGGTATGAGGATGCAGGGGTCTATTCAGACCTGCCCGGCGGCCGGCATCCCTGACCACCTGCCAGACGGTTTGTCTGGTCAGCCGCTTGCCTCGTTTGTTCAGGAAAACGGCCCGCAGCTCCCTACCCTTGGCGGCTCGATCGCAGAGGCTGGGCCGCCCCATATTCAAGTAGGCCTCCATGGCCTGGCAGGCGTAGGAGCCTATAGGCACCAGACGCTGCTTGTCGCCTTTGCCGGTCAGACGGACCACCCGCTCGTGCAGGTCCACGTCTTCCAGATCGGCGCCCACGGCCTCCGAGACCCGGCAACCGGTGGCGTACATGAACTCCAGCAGGGCTTTGTCTCGCAGGACCACAGGATCCTTGGACCCGCCCATGGCGGCCACATCCAGCAACCGGGCCACCTGTTCCACGTCCAGCACATCCGGCAGGGCCGAGGTGCCCTTGGGAGCCTTGACGGTACGGGAGACATCCTGGTCGGTCACCCCCTGCTTGAGAGCGAACCGATGCCACTCATGGACCGCAGCCATCCTTCGTGAGCGACTGGCTGGACTCTCACCAGCCAGATGGGCCAGAAAACCCTCCACATCGGCGGTTTGGATCTGCTCAAGACAGGTGATGCCACGACCGGACAGCCAGCTGACGTACATGCTCAGATCGGAACGATAGGCCTTGACCGTGGCAGGGGCGAGACCCCGCTCCAGGCCGGTATAGGCCAGGAACTGATCCAGCAGTTCAGTCAGTCCATCCTGCTGATCGGACGATGACGAAAGGCCTTTGCCGTCCACTCCCGCTCAACCTCCGGTTCTGTTCATCAGTGCTGGTCTCAGGCCACATTCTAACGCTCTGCCCCTCTTCCCTGCCTCCAACGCGCTTGGCATAAAGACGGATCGCTTAAGAGATCTCCTTGATCAGCCCCTGGATTCCTTTTTGCTGAAGAATGCGTCGATATGGGCCGGCCTCCCTGGTGATGATTCCGTCAATTGCGTGCATGCCCAGCAGCTCCACAGGCGCATTGTCATCGGTCAATATTCTCCCCTTAGAATCTTGAACCGCGCTCAGACGCGAGCTAACCTTCTCCATCATGTCCGACAAATCCGGATCAGGGCTGACCCTGGCGGCAGCCTCCGCCAGAAGGTCAGAACCCGGATAATCCCTCATAGGCTCCTTCTTGTCCCCTCCTCCTGAGACCGAAGACTTCCCTGAAGTCGGGTGACGTGCAAAAAGCTCGCGATTGGTGGTCTGAGGCACGTCGGCCGTCAGGATTGCATTGGCTCCGAAGACCCTGGTGATGGTACTCGTCAGGGCTGCATTGATGGACCCCTGACCGTCGTCGATCATGTTCATGTTGACCACCATGACCCCGCCAGGATTCAGGTGATCCCTGACCAGGTCGAAGAACTCAGTTGAGCTCATCTGAAAGGGAATGGTGATGTCCTGATAGGCATCGACCATGATCAGATCGTAGCGCTGGCTATTGGCTGCCAGCCAGGCCCGACCATCATAGGTGGAAACCGGAATGTCAGCAGGCTGATCGAAATATGTGAGGGCCAGGTCGCTGATGGTCCGGTCGATTTCCACCCCTTGGATGGCCATCCGAGGATAGTACCGCTTCAGCTGCCGAGCGTAGGTTCCGGTCCCCATCCCCAGGATCAGGGCAGAGCGGGCCTGTTCAGCCATGAGCGGTGCCGCCAGAGCCGTGTCGTAGTACATGCCGGTCATCCCGGGATGCTTCATGGTCACTGACTGGACGCCAAAAAGGACGTTGGTGGAAAGGATGGTTCTGTCCGCCAGGGTTTTGACCTGCAGATAGTTGTAAATGGACTCGCCTTCATAGGCCAGACCCTTCTGCCAGAAGGCGAACCCCGTCATCGGCGACAGGACGGCCGAGACCACAAAGGCCGCCGTGGCCATGAAGCAGATCAAGCGGTGCACATGGGAGAAAAGAAAGTAGACCAAGGCCACCAGAAGAAGTATTCCGGAGAAGATCAGAAAGGTGACGAAGGTCCCCACGGCTGGAATGGTCACGAAAGTAGGTAGGAAGGTGCCCAGGATGGAGCCTACGGTGTTGCAGGCGCTGAGCCGACCGACCACCGAAGCATTGTCGTCCAAGGAGACAGTGGCGCTCTTGACCAGGCCGGGGGTGATGGTGCCCAGGAGGAAGAGGGGCGGAACAAAGATGATCAGGCAGGAGATGAATGCCGCCAGGACCAGGAAATTTGCAGAGACGGCCACGATCAGCAGCCCCGAGATCAGAATAATCAGATACTTGCCTACCAGGGGGATCAGGGCTATCCAGACGGCAGCGGCCATAATGCACAGGTAGAGCCTGTCAGGGTCGGGGTTCCTGTCGGCCCAGCGCCCACCGACGACGGCGCCCAAGGCCAGGGCGATCATGATGGTCCCGATGATGATGGTCCAAACGATCTGGGAGGACGAGAAGTATGGAGCCAACAGACGAGAGGCACCCAGCTCGGCGGCCATGACGGCCATTCCCGAGAAGAACTCCGTGACATAGAGAAAAATCCTGGACCGAAGAATGGGGCGCGACTGATTGATTTTGGTCAGCTTAGAGGTGCCACCGCTTTGTGATGGGTTGGCCTGACCTGCCGATTCTGCCGATGCAGCTGATGCATCTATGCTTTGATCATCGTTCATAGCAGCTCCCGGCATCATTGTCGTCAATCAACTTACCGTCCCCCTGAGCAATGGTCAACTATGCAAAGAACCTCGCTAAAGGCGAGGTTCTTACAATGCGCTGCCTGGCTTCGCTGACTCAGGCAGCGACCGGAGCGTTCACATCGGCAGGCAGGGCCTTCTTGGCCTCGGCCACGATGGCGTTGAAGGTGTCGATGTCGTTGACGGCCAGGTCAGCCAGGGCGCGGCGGTCCAGCTCGATCCCGGCCAGGCGCAGCCCCTGGATGAAGCGGTTGTAGGTGATTCCCTGGGCGCGGCATCCGGCGTTGATGCGCTGGATCCACAGCTTGCGGAAGTCGCCCTTGCGGGCCTTGCGGTCCCGGAAGTTGTATGTATATGAATGAAGCAGCTGCTCCTTAGCCTTGCGGTAGAGACGGGAGCGCTGGCCACGGTAGCCTGATGCCCGCTCCAGGACGACCCGACGCTTCTTATGCGCGTTGACAGCCCGCTTGACTCGTGCCATAGATATTCCTCAGCTTTCTAAAATCTCACTCGACGCGACAGCGCCCGCTCAGCGGGCCAGCATCCTCTTCATGTTCTTGGACTGGGTCGGAGCGAGCACCTCGTCAGTGGACAGGTGACGACGCTTCTTGGCCGACTTGTGCTCCAGATTGTGGCGCATACCGGTCCCGGCGTGCATGAGCTTGCCCGAACCCGTGGTCCGGACGCGCTTGGATGCGGCGGAGTTACTTTTCATCTTCGGCATTGCTGCCCTCCTTGGATTTCATCTGCTTGGGAGAAGTATTGCTGGATCCCGCGTGTTCTTGGACAGTGCGCGCAGTCTCCTTTTCGTCAGCCTTGGCAGCCAGATGAGCCGCCTGACGGGCTTTGCGCTCAGCACGGGCCTGGCCGCCACGCCGACGCTGCTCGGACTGGGTGTGGACCTTTTTGCCCTTGGGCGACAGTGTCATGATGATGTTACGCCCCTCCTGCTTGGGGGCGAATTCAATGGAGCCTAGATCCGCGACATCGTCAGCCAGCTTGCGCAGGAGCTCCACGCCGCCGATGGGCCGGGACTGCTCGCGCCCACGCAGCATGATAGTGACCTTGACCTTGTCTCCTGCAGACAGGAAGCGGCGCACATGCCCCTCCTTGACCTCGAAGTCATGGTCGTCGATCTTCAGTCTGAAACGGATCTCCTTGATCTCCGACATGCTCTGATTGCGGCGCGCCTCACGAGCCTTGATCTTCTCGTTGTATTTGAACTTGCCGTAATCAATAAGCTTGGCGACCGGAGGCTTGGCCTTGGGCGCAACCTCGACCAAGTCAAGATTGGCCTCCTTGGCCAGGTTGAGGGCGACGGAGGTCGCAATGATTCCCACCTGCTCGCCGTTGGGCCCGATCAGGCGTACCTGAGACACTCGTATATCGTCGTTAATCCTTGGTTCGTCGCTAATGATGACTCCTTCTCAAATACCACAACATCCACTGCCAGGCGAAGGACCCATGGGTTTCGAATATGACCGTCACAGCCGTATGGCGCTGAAACCGCCAATGTCTGCATCTTAATGATGACGGCCAGCCGTCATCGACGCAGGTCGAACCCGAAGCCATGGAAGGCTCCCAGGTGGGATCATCCGCTTTCTTGATTTCTCAAGCCGTGTAGCAGTATAGCACAGCCCTCAAGACAGACCGCTAGGCTTGAAGATCCAGCAAATCTGGCTTGGTCCCGTCGTGTATGAAATAGACGTCATACCAGGTCAGGAAGGAGTAGACAGTCCAGATCTTGCGGCGGGCGTCGTTGCGCTTGGCATAGTTGTCGTCCAGCATGCGCAGCAGAGCCTCCTGGTCAAAGAACTCGCCCACCCACTCCTGCTCGAACAAGCTACGGATCAGCTTATAATAACGCTTCTGATGCAGCCAGTCCCGGATGGGCACGGGGAAGCCCAGCTTCTCCCTGGAGGACCACTCCCTGGGAATATGGCGGTCTGCAGCCTTGCGGAAGATGAACTTGGTGTTCTGATCAGTAATCAGGTATTTGGTAGGCACCTTCTCAGCCACATCCATCAGCTTGCGATCCAGGAGGGGAACCCGCAGCTCCAAGGAGTGGGCCATGGTCATCTTGTCGGCCTTGAGCAGGATATCCCCGGGCATCCACTGATGCATATCCAGATACTGCTTCTTCTTGATCTCGGACAGGCTGCGCCCCTTGAGACGGGAATATATCCTTCCTGTGATCTCGTAGACCCGTGGAGCCTTGCGATAAGCCGGCTTGAGCAGTCTGCCGGCCTCGTCCTCGTCAAAGACCTTTGCCTGACCGATGAAGTTCTCCTCGGCAGGAGCCAGGCTGGCATACAGGTGCCAGGCCCCGTGGAAGTGCTTGCCCTTGGCCCAGCGTCCAATAGCGTACCGGGCCTTGCGGGGCAATCGGCCCAGAAGGCGGGTGACGTCCTTGATGATGCGCGAGCGCGTATGCACACCGTAGTCTATGTAGCCAGCGAAGAGCTCGTCGGCGCCCTCCCCGCTCAGGACTACGCGCAGGTCTCGGCTGGCCAGCTCGGAAAGGAAGAAGAGCGGCACGCAGGAAGGATTCGAGTCTGGTTCGTCCATGTACCACTGGATCTGCGGGAAGTAGCTGAAGGCCTGGTCGCCGTCCAAGGACTCAGCGGTGTTGTTGAGCTTGAGTATGGATGCCAGCTCGCCTGCCTGGTCGGACTCGTTGTAGGTCCCCTTGCCGAAGCCGATCGAGTAGGTATGACGGGGGCGTGCTAGGGCTGCGACATAGCTGGAGTCCACCCCTGAAGAGAGAAAGGAGCCTACCTCCACATCGGCTACCTGGTGGGCCTTGATCGAATCCTGGACAGTCTGGTCGACTGAGTCGACCAAGTCCCTCAGATTCTGCTTGCTCTCTCCGAATGCCGGGTCGTAATACTGGTGTATGTCCATCTTCCCGTCCCGGAAGGTGAACCAATGGCCCTCGGGAAGTTTGAATACTCCCTTGAAAAAGGTTTCGGGGAGCGCCGAGTACTGGAAGGTCATGTAGGGACGCAGGGCCTGGGTGTTGAGCTCCTTGCGGAAGTCCGGATGCTGCAGGAGGCTCTTGATCTCCGAAGCATACATAAAGGTGCCGCCCATCTGGGCGTAATAGAAGGGCTTGATGCCGAAGTGATCCCGGGCTCCGAAGAGCTCGCCGCGGCCGCGGTCCCAGATGACGAAAGCGAACATGCCACGTAGGTGGTTGACCACCTGGTGACTCCACTGCTCGTAGCCGTGCAGAATGACCTCGGTGTCCGACTCGGTGGAGAAACTGTGGCCCAGATCGATCAGTTGGCGGCGCAGTTCGCGGTAGTTGTAGATCTCCCCGTTCATGGTGATGGCCATGGAGGAATCCTCGTTGAAGATGGGCTGGTCTCCGCCCTGCAAATCGATAATGCTGAGGCGCCGAAAGCCCAAGGCCACCCGTCCGTCGACGAAATGACCCTCGTTATCAGGGCCACGGTGAGCGATGATGTCCGTCATCCGCTTAAGCACGGTCGTCTTTTCCTCGGCAGAGGCGTCGTTAACGAACCCAGCAATCCCGCACATTGGCCTAGCTCCTTATTGGTCCACCATCAGCCCACAATAGACCAAATGGACAGCAGAAAAAAACAAGAGGACCTTATGCGTGGACTAGACCGGAACTCCCATGGACTGGAGACTCCGGCATGCCGCCGAAAGCAGAACTGTCAGCGTGCTGCCGCGTCCACTAGGGGCAGGTAGTCTCCGTAGCCCTCTGCCTCCATCCGGTCCCGCGGCACGAAACGTAGGGCGGCGGAGTTCATGCAGTAGCGCTGCCCGCCACGGTCAGCCGGGCCATCGTCGAAGACATGCCCCAGATGGATGCCGGTCTGTGCCGTCCGTACCTCGATCCGAGGCCGGCCCAGCAACTTGTAGTCCTTGCGGTTGACCAGCAGTTGAGGGTCAATGGGCTTGGTGAAAGCCGGCCAGCCACAGCCCGAGTCATACTTGTCGGCCGAGGAGAAGAGCGGCTGCCCGCTGACAACGTCCACATAGATGCCCGGGCGGAACTCTCCGTCGTAGGCGTTGGCGAAGGGCCGTTCGGTAGCCGAATGCTGAGTCACCTCGTAGCTTTCAGGGTCCAGGGACCAGATGCGCTCGATGTAGCGCTGGCGGGAGGCAGCGTTGGCAATGGCATCCAAAGGGATGTGACAATATCCGTCGGGATGCTTGAGCAGATAGTCCTGGTGGGACTGCTCAGCCGGATAGAAGTTGATCAGAGCCTCCACTTGCACAGCGGGTTGACGGCCGGTCCTGCGCTCCAGCTCCTCCAAGGCGCGACGAAAGACGGGCTCCTCCTGCTCGCGATGCTCGGGATCCCAATAGAGGCCGCTGCGATACTGCCTGCCTCGGTCGTTGCCCTGCCGATCCACCGAGAAGGGGTCAATCAGATCCAGCAGAAGCAGGGTCAGTGTTCGCAGACTGACCATCTGAGGATCGTAGGTCAGCCGCACGCTCTCCACGGCATCGGTGACACCGCTGCAGACCTGCTCATAGCTGGGGTCGGGCACTGTGGACTGGGCATATCCCACCTGGGTGTCGATGATCCCGTCCACCTCCTGGAAGAACCGCTCAATGCCCCAGAAGCATCCCCCCGCCAGGACGACTGTGGCCGGGTTGCTGGTCGAAATCTTGTTCTCGTCCATGATCCCTCCTCACATACCAGCGCCTTTCACTGGGCTCAACATGGGCCGAAGAGCACCTATTCCGCCCCTGTCGCGTCTTAACAGCCTTCTCACATTGTCGACCAGCCTGCTCCTGCACCGCAAGAGGCGATTATCATGTGACCATCTCCAAATCGAAGCCAGGAGGCAGATCATGCAGCCAGCGCAGGAAGACGCAGATGAAGATGCGAAGCCCTCCGGGACCATTCTGGGCTCTCTGGCTGCGGCCTTTCCCCGGACCCTGCCCATCATGGCCGGATTCCTGGTGCTGGGGATCTCCTACGGTTTTTTGATGACCAGCCGCGGATTCCCGGTGATCTATCCGCTGGCTATGAGCGCCTTGATCTACGCCGGATCCATGGAGTTCGTGACCGTGGATCTGCTCATGTCCACCTTCAACCCCTGGGGCGCACTGATGCTGACCCTAATGGTCAATGCGCGGCACCTCTTCTACGGCCTGGCCATGCTGCCGGTCTTTCGAGGAACGGGCCGTAAGAAGCCTTACCTGATCTTCGGCATGTGCGATGAGACCTTCGCTCTGGAATCCGCTGAGCCTCACCCGGCAGGAACCGACAAGGGCTGGTACCTGTTCTTCGTCACCCTGCTCAACCAGATCTACTGGGTTGGAGGCGCCACTTTGGGCGCTGTGCTGGGCAACCTGGCGAACTTCGACACCAGGGGGCTGGATTTCGTGCTGACCGCCATGTTCCTAGTCCTCTTTCTGGAGCAGTGGCGGCAGGCTGAAGCCCGCCTGCCGGCCATGATTGGTCTGCTGGCCTCGCTGGCCTGCCTGCTGGTCTTCGGACCCGATCGATTCATCATTCCATCCATGACGGTCATACTGATCGTCTTTATCCTGCTGGACTTCCGCAGCCGCAAGGAGACCTCATGACCACTGCACAGCAACTGATCACCATAGGCATTGTGGTCCTGGGAACCATGGCCACCAGATTCCTGCCCTTCATAATCTGGCCGGAGGGGCGTCGGCCGCCGGCACTGGTGACCAGGCTGGGACGTCTGCTGCCAGCCGCTGTCATGGGTCTGCTGGTGGTCTATTCGCTCAGGCACACCAACCTGGTCGGAGGCGACCACGGGATCTATGAGGCACTGGCTCTGCTGGTCACGACCCTAGTCCACCTACACTGGCGGAACATGATGGTCAGCATTGCCTGCGGCACCCTGACCTACATGGCCCTGGTCCAGGGTTGGCTGGCCTTCCTGGTCAGTCTGGCTGGTCTGGGATGATGGAGGCGCCTCCAAAGGACGAGCGCAGAAAGAAGAATCTTATGCAGGATGTCGGTCAGCCGGACCGTACGAGCCAAGCGGGTCAAGCGCCGCTCTGCCGGATTTGGGGCGCCGGCCAGTACTTTGGAAAAGAGACGACTCGCGGCGGACAGGCCCTGGTTATCGCGGCGGACGGTGGACTTGAGCCGGCTCTGGAGCACGGGGACGAGCCCGTCCTGGTCGTGGGGGACTTCGACTCCCTGCCCGCTGGCAGCCGAAGGCTGCGCACCGACATCCCTCGACGCGTCCTGCCTGCTGAAAAGGACGATACGGACCTGCTGGCAGCAGTCAAGGTTGGCTGGCAGCGCGGTTGCCGACAATTCCTTATATATGGCGGCTTGGGCGGACGCATGGATCATACGCTGGCCAACCTGAATCTGATCCATCTGATTGCCGCCAGCGGAGGCCGGGCCGAACTCTGGGGCCAGGGAATGCTGGTCACGGCCCTTGGCTCCGGAAGTCTGGATTTTCCCGCCTGGGAATGCCCGCCCAGGTCCATGGTCTCCGTCCTGTCGGCCGACGACCAGGCTCTGGGCGTAGTCGAACAGGGCCTCAAATACCAGACGGACGACATGACCATGACCAACCAGCAGGTGAACGGCGTCAGCAACGAGTTCCTGCCCGGCAGACCGGCCCACATAGCCCTGAAGCAGGGAACGGTGTTCGTCACCTATCCCACTTCAGCACCCGCGCCAGTCTGGAGCACCAGTCTGGAACCCAAGGCCAACCTGGGATCCTTGGAGACCCGGCCCTCCCAGCGGTTGGCCTGAGCCCGCTTGACCTGCAAGCCCTATCCGGAAAGGAAGACCTATGACAGCAGCATCAACCGCGCAATCAGCGATCCCGACAGTCGAACACCCGCTCTTCATCTGCTACAGCCGCTGTTCCACCTGCGCCAAGGCCCGCGCCTGGCTGCGTGATCACAATGTGGACTTCACCGAGCGTGACATCAAGGAGTACCGCCCCACCCAGGAGGAACTGTCCGACTGGCTGGACATGAGCGGCCTGCCCATCCGACGATTCTTCAATACCTCGGGTCAGGCCTATCGCAGCCAGGGGCTGAGCAAGCGCCTGCCGCAGATGGATACGAAGCAAGCTCTGCAGCTGCTGTCCACCGATGGCATGCTGGTCAAGCGTCCCATCCTGCTGGATGGCCGGCATGTCCTAGTCGGATTCCGTCAGCAGCAGTGGGAGGATTGGCTGGCCGATACGAACGAAAATTCTCACAATTCTTGATCGTTTTGTTGTGCAAACAAACAACAAAACCTACCAATAATTTTGTTCGTTTTTTCCTCGGCACAACCCGTGTAATCGCTTGCTATAAGTACACAGGGTTCTATAAACTATGAGATGTTATCAGTAATCGGCCATATACGGTCCGGTAATTTTTGTGCTGTATACGGCCAATCTCCAAGGGAGAATTGAATGACAGTAAAGATTGGCATCAACGGATTCGGACGTATCGGTCGTCTGGCCTTCCGGCGCATCTTTGAGCTCCAGGCCCGTGGCGGCGACGCCTCCAACATCGAGGTTGCCGCCATCAACGATCTGACCACCCCGGCCATTCTGGCCTATCTGCTCAAGTACGACAGCACTCAGGGCACCTTCCGTCACGACGACGGCACCCCTGTCTCGGTCACCTCCACCGACACCGCCATCGTGGTGGACGGCAAGGAGTACCCGGTCTACGCCGAGAAGGATGCCAATAACATCCCATGGGTGAAGAACGACGGCGTCGACTACGTGCTGGAGTGCACCGGCTTCTACACCTCGGCCGAGAAGTCCCAGGCCCACCTGAATGCCGGAGCCAAGAAGGTTCTGATCTCCGCCCCTGCCAAGGACGACACCACGCCCACCGTGGTCTACGGCGTCAACCAGGAGACCCTGAAGCCTTCCGACAAGATCATCTCCGCCGGTTCCTGCACCACCGGATCTCTGGCCGCTATGGTCAAGATGCTGGATGACAACTTCGGCATCCGCATCGGCTATATGACCACCATCCATGCCTACACCGGCTCCCAGATGCTGCTGGACGGCCCCAAGGGCAACAAGCCGCGCAACACTCGCGCCGCCGCCATCAACACCATCGAGCACTCCACTGGTGCCGCCAAGGCCATCGGCAAGGTCGTTCCCTCTGTTGACGGCAAGCTGCAGGGCCATGCGCAGCGTGTGGCCGTTCCATCCGGTTCCGTCACCGAGCTGACCTGCGTCCTGGACAAGAAGGTCACCGTCGACGAGATCAACGACGCCGCCAAGAAGGCCTTCGAGGGCAAGGACTACTTCGGCTACAACGACGAGGGCATTGTCTCCTCCGACGTGATCGGCGACACCCACGGCGGCATCTTCGATCCCACGCAGACCGATGTCAACACCCACGGGGACGATCAGCTGGTCCGCACCGTTGCCTTCTACGACAACGAGTACGGCTTCACCAGCAACATGATCCGCACCCTGCTCTACTTCGCCGAACTGGGCGACTGAGCATCCAGCCGGTTCTTCCGGATATAGCGATTACGGGGTCCGTTCCCTACGGGGGACGGACCCCTTGCTGTGATCAGCGCCTCCGGGTGAGCGCCCGCATGGCCAGGTCGCAGACCAGGCCGACGACCATGCCTGCCAGAAAACCGATGGCCATGACGGCCAGAGGATTGTTTTCCAGCCAAGAGGCAGCCAGATATCCCAAGGTCCACATATAGATCGACCAGAGCAGACCGGCCAGTGCAGCCAGGGGCAGGTAACGGCTCAGCGGATACCGCGCCGCCCCGGCAGTCAGATTGACCACAGTCCGGCCCGAGGGCACGAAACGCGAGGCCAGCGTGAAGAAGCCACCTCCCCGCAGCAGAGCCCGGTGAGCCCAGGAAGTCACTGCCTTGCCTGCTGCCCCGCGAAAGACGGCCAGACGATTCAGCGGGACCAATCGCCCCAGCTCATAAGTGCAGGCATCGCCGCCCGCAAAAGCTAAAGCGCATACTAGGAAGACCAATACGGGCAGGGGTCGACCAGAAGCTCGAAAGGCTGAAGCCGTGGCCAGGACCATAAGCTCCGTGGGTATGGGAATGATCAGGGCATCCAAAAAGGCGGCCAGGAAAAGCACGGCCAGCCCCCATCCGCCCGTCACCGCATCGAGCAGCCAGGCATTGACTGCGGTCATGGACTACCCTTTCCGCGCAAGTGGCGCTAAAGACACCCCCTAAAAGCCTATGTAAACGGTCAGTACCTTAGCATGGAGTCATGAGCAAGAAGAAAAGGGCGGACTCGGAGGCTGCGACTCCGGCCATGGCCCAGCTGGATCGTCTGGGGATTCCATTCACCATTCACGAGTATCATCACAGCGCCGACCATATGGACCAGGGGTACGGCATCGAGGCGGCCAAAAAGCTGGGCCTGGATCCGCGCATGGTCTACAAGACCCTAATGGCTGACACGGGCAAGGAGCGGGTCATCGGCATTGTACCGGTGACCGGCCACCTGAACCTCAAGCACCTGGCAGCCGCCGTAGGAGCCAAGAAGGCACGCATGGCCGACAAGGCCCAGGCCGAACGGGAGAGCGGATACGTCCTGGGTGGCATATCGCCTTTCGGCCAGCGCACCGCACACATGACCGTGCTGGACCAGGGCGCACTGGAATTCGACACCATCATGGTCTCCGGCGGCAAGCGCGGCATCAGCCTGGGACTGGATCCGCAAGATCTGATACGGGTTCTCAAGGCCAAAACCGCGCCTCTAGCCACTGACTGAAGAGTTCGTCAGCCCTGTGGCTGGCCCAACCTTCCTGGACACCCGTGCAGAGCGCAGGGCGGCAGGCAGGACGAAATGCATATGCTCCTCGACTGCCCGGGCTCTAGTCACCTGGGTGAACCCCCGAGAGGCCAAGGTCTCCAGCACCGCCTGAACCAGATGCTCGGGAACCGAAGCACCCGAAGTGAGCCCCACGGAATCCATGCTCTGCAGCCAGGCGGGATCGAGCTCACCAGCATCGTCTACCCGATGAGCCCTTTGCCCGCCCTGACCTGGAAAGCGGACCTCCAGGGCCTGACGGGCCACCTCGACCAAACGCACCGAGTTGGAGGAGTTGGCCGACCCCACTACAATCATGCAGTCCGCCTGGCCCGCCACCATCTTGACAGCCTGCTGCCTGTTCTGCGTGGCGTAGCAGATGTCGGATCCCGGCGGCTCCTCTATCCAGGGGAATCGTAGACGCAGGGCCGTAGCCAGATCGGCGGTCTCATCCAGGCTCAAGGTGGTCTGGGTCAGCATGACCAGCGGCGTGTCCGGCCCGAAGTTCAAAGCGTCGATATCGGCCTCATGCTCCACCAGGTGAACCCGGTCCGGGGCCTCCCCCATGACTCCAATAGCCTCGTCGTGCCCCCGATGGCCTATATAGATGATCGAGTAGCCGTCCCGCACGAAGCGCTGAACCTCCCTGTGGACCTTGCTGACCAGGGGGCATGAGGCGTCAACCACGCGCATCCCCCGCCGCTGGGCCTCCTTGACCACCGAGGGAGCGATTCCATGAGCCGAGAAGACCACGGGCACCCCGGCACGAACAGCCCGCTCGGGAATCTGGTCCAGTTCGTCCACGAACACGGCCCCTCGCTGGGTCAGATCCTCGACCACATGCCGGTTGTGGACTATTTGCCGTCGCACATAGACCGGCGGCAGTCCCTGGTGGGGGTTGTCCGCATCCAGGATGGTCTGCACAGTCTGGATGGCCCGGTCCACCCCTGCGCAGAACCCGCGCGGATCAGCCAAGACGACGCGCCCCTGCCCCTGCTGGGTCGGCTGTTCGCACACGGTGGTCCGAAATCCTGACACTGCCGCTCCTTATCGATGTCAATCCGGACGGTCCCGGACGCTGCAATACCATGGTAGAAAGCCAGGGCGGAACCCGGAAGCCCATCTGCCACTCTTTCACCAAGAAGCCAAGACCGCTCAGGCGCTAGGATGGTGGCGTACCAAGCATCAACGGCACTATGGAAGTGGGAGCATGCACACGAACAAGATGATGGGCGGGGCCGTGCCCCGGACCGGACAGCAGTACAGCATCCGTCACGGGGACTACGAAGCAGTGGTGACCGAGCTGGGAGCCATCCTGCGTGTCCTGAAATACCGGGGAAAGGATCTGCTTGCCTCATTCGACCCGGATGGAACCGTACCATGCAGCAACGGGAACGTCCTGGTCCCCTTCCCTAACCGCATCGAGGACGGCACCTACGACTTCCAGGGCCACACCTACACTCTGCCCATCGACGAGCACGACCGGCGCACCGCCATTCACGGCTACGGATACCGCGCCTATTGGCACTTGCAGGTCCTGGCTGAGGACTCCGTCAGCCTATCCTGGCGGGTGCCCGATATGGCCGGATACCCCTTCGATGTCGTGGTCACTGTTACCTACACCCTGGACGACCTGGGGCTGACCATGACCACCCGAGCCGTGAATCTGGGTGACGAGGCCGCGCCCTGGGCCTTCGGCATCCACCCCTGGCTGTCCAACGGCAAGCAGGGCATCGGCGACCAGATCCAGAAGGACAACGCCCCCTGCACCCTGACCATCCCCTGCAGCACCCATGTGGTGGTCGATCCGGACAGACTGCTGCCTACCGGCACCGAACCCGTCCAGGGACGAACTGATCTGCGTCAAGGCACTGTGCTGGGTGAAGATGCAGCCTTCGACGATGCCTGGACCGATGTGGAACGTGATGACGACGGGACCTGTTCGGCCTGGTTCACCAGGCCGGACGGCATCCGCATTCAGCTCTGGGGCGATGACACCATCACCTCCTGGCAGGTCTGCACTGGGACCGGCTTCTACGCCGACATGCGCCCGGCCGGCGTTGCCGTGGAACCCATGACCGCCTACGCCAATGCCTTCCGGACAGGCCGGAACCTGGTCATTCTGCAGCCTGCTGCCGTCTACACCACCCAGGTGGGATACCGGGCGCAACAGATCTGAAAGGCCTAGCTGGTCGACAACAGTCAGCCCGGTGTGCGATAATCGACAAGGTTTATCGGATTATCAGTAGCAAAGGAGACCAATCATGGGCATGCGCGGACGCAAGCGCAGGGATCGCCGCAAGAAGGCCGCCAACCACGGCAAGAGGCCGAATACCTGATCGTCTGCCCCGGCACCAATGGTGCCGGGGTCTTGCATATATAAATAAAAACCATGGCTGCATAAGCACGACCATGATCTCTGCAATAGTCTGACAGGACTCCTGACCTGCCAAGGAAACCGACTGGACCTACTTGTCCATACTGCGATCCGGCGTCCCCTGCTCCAGTTCATCCATCTGATCGAACATATGCCTGAGCCGATCCAGCAGACACTCCGGTGCGCATTCAGGGCGCAGATACCGACGCAGCTCCTCGATGACCATGCGCTCGCGCTCGTCGCAGCAGGATTCCGGATCGAAGCAGTCACTGGGATTCACGCAGGAGGCATCCTGATAGATGCGCAGGCTGGTGTGGGTCACCCTGACAGCGCCTCCATCATCGTAGGCGTAGTGACTCATCTCCACGCGTCGGTCCATGCTCCTGCCCGCTTCCTGATATTTGATCCTCGGGGCCCTCGATGCCCCTTGCTGCTGATCTCTATTTTTTTATACTAGGTCCGGCCTCAACCGGTCTATGACGTTCCGCTGAGGGCTTGTCCACAGCCTCGTGCTCGTGCTGGTAGCCGCGCTCCTTGGCATACCGCTCCAGCTCCTGGCGCAGCTGTGATCGCGCCCGGTTCAGCCGGCTCATGACCGTACCGATCTTGATGCCCTCCTCGTCGGCCACTTGCTGATAGCTCTTGCCGTCGATGGCTGCGTCGATGAAGACCCGTCGACGTTCCGGACTGAGCCGGTCCAGGGCGGCCATGATCTCCTCGGGAGCAAAGGTCTCCATGTATTCCTGCTCGGCGGATTTGAGCCCCTCGGATCCATGCTCCGAGGCCGAATAGATGTCCCAGTCGTTGTACTCGCCTGTTGAGTCGTTGGCCCGTTGCGGGCGCCGCTTGGCCTTGTGGTACTGGTTGAAATAGGCATTGCGCTCAATGGTGGTCATCCAAGCCTCAAAGTTGCTGCCGGGCTGGAAGCGGTCGAAGGCCTTGAATCCTCGCTCAAAGGTGTCCTGGACCAGATCCTGGGCGTCGTCGGGGTTGTTGGTCAGGCGCATGGCCTGGCGATAGAGCACATCCACCGCAGGCATGGCCAGGGCCTCGAATTGACGTTTTCTGCTTTCGAGCTCGCTGGTATCTGCCACACTCCCTATTGTGCCATCCCCCCTCGCCCGTGACGGTTTCGACCCGGTCGCTAGTCGGCCGGCCCTCGGTTACCATGATGACTGAGAGGAAATCACATTTATGGAAGACACTGCGCACACCAGCATGGAACAGGCACTTCAGTCCGCCCCGCAACAGGAGGGGTCGACTCGCCTAGGAGACTCCTGGCTTCTGGGGTTCGACACCGAGACCACGGGCACCAAACCAGGCAAGGACGGCATCGTCTCGGCCAGCCTGGTTCTGCGCGACCCGGCCAAGGGCTATTCAGGGGATGTGGTGGCCACCTGGATTGTCAACCCGCACCGGCATATCAGCAAAGGGGCCAGCCGGGTCAACGGATTCACCGACCAGCAGCTGGCCGCCGAGGGCATGGAACCCGAGCTGGCCACCGCGCAGATGGCCGGGTTCATTGCCCGCGCCCAGGACAAGCGCATCCCCCTGCTGGCCTACAACGCCCCCTTCGACGTGCATATGCTGGACGGGGACATAGCCCACTGGTGCTCAGGATCAGTCAAGCCCCTGGGCGAGGGGGATCTGCTGGTAGTGGACCCTCTGGTCCTGGACAGGGAGATCTCCCACCGGTCGGGCCGCCGCACCTTGGAGCTGACCAGCGAGTATTATGGTGTCATCCCCCATGGAAACTTCCATGATGCTACGGCGGATACCGTGGCGGCCGTGGACCTGATCAAGCCCATGACCACCCTCTTCCCCCAGGTGGCGCGAATCACCATGGACTCCCTTATGGACTGGCAGCGGCAGGCACAGGCCAAGTGGCGGGACCACTTCAACCAATACCTGCTCTCCCAAGGCCGCCGTCCAGTCACCGACTCCTGGCTCTGAGGCTCGGCTCCGAGGCCGACCCGCCGCCCGCTTTTGTCCATTCAGTCAAGGGTCGCCGGATTCTCCTGCCTTGGCCTCAAGGCGGTTTAGACTTGGGTCTGGTCTCGATCCAGGTCACCAATCGTGTCGGGACGGCTCAGGCGACAACCAACAGACAAGGGAGAAGACAGCATGGCGCTG
Source organism: Bifidobacterium asteroides (assembly GCF_003202695.1). Classification (GTDB taxonomy): domain Bacteria; phylum Actinomycetota; class Actinomycetes; order Actinomycetales; family Bifidobacteriaceae; genus Bombiscardovia; species Bombiscardovia asteroides_G. The sequence continues at coordinate 132,803 of NZ_QGLL01000006.1, read as the reverse complement.
ACGATGGCTTCAACCCTGGAGCTGCTGCGCGAACATGGTCAGCTACGCGAGGTAATCCAGAGCGATCAATGGACTTTAAACACACAAGAGAACGCCCAGTCATCCAAGCCCTTCACTGACATCACCTACGACACCCGCCAGGCTGGACCTGGCAGTCTGCTCTTCTGCAAGGGCCACTTCCTGCCTGAATATCTGGATGTCTGCGATCCCGAGGGACCGGCTGCCTATGTGGCCCAGGAGGACTTGTCCGCCCACACCAGGGCGCCAGGGATCATCGTCAACGACGTGCGCAAGTCCATGAGCCTGCTCGCTGCCGCTTTTTACGATTACCCCCAGAAACAGCTGACCCTGGTAGGAATCACCGGCACCAAGGGCAAGACCACCACCGCTTACTTCCTGCACGCCATGCTGGGCAGGATCTCCGCAGGCCGAGCGGCCCTGCTCTCCTCAGTGGACAACTGTCTGGACGGCCGCCATTACCAGGAGTCCAAGCTGACCACACCCGAGTCGCTGGACCTCTTCCGCATGATGCGCCAGGCGGCAGACGCCGGCATGCGCTACCTGGTCATGGAGGTCTCCTCCCAGGCCTACAAGGTGGATCGCGTCTACGGGCTGACATTTGACCTGGGAGCATTCCTGAACATATCCCCCGACCACATCAGCCCCATCGAACATCCAAGCTTCGAGGACTATTTCTACTGCAAGCGCCGCATAACCTACAACAGCCGGCAGCTGGTCCTGGGAGCCGAAGCCTGCGGAGCCGACCTGATCCGTCAGGATGCCCAGCTCGTCGGCATTCCAGTGACCACCTTCGGCGATGGTTCCAAGCATGACGACGTCTTGGTCCGCAAGGCTCCTGGAGGGGGCGACGACTATCTGATAGGGCCCTCGGGCGGAGTCGCGATGCCTGTCAGCCTGTCCATGGATGGGGATTTCAACGCCCTGAACGCGGCCGCAGCCCTAGCCATGCTGATTCGGCTGGGTCTGAAACCTGACGAAAACGTCCTCCAGGCCATGGAGAGGGTGAGGATAGCCGGCAGAATGGAACGCTTCAAGGCCGACAACCGGGTGGTCTATGTCGATTACGCCCACAACAAGGCCTCGGTCACGGCGCTGCTGGACTTCGTGAACGAGCGCTACGGCAATCGCAGACCCCTGATCACCCTGGTCTCCGGCTCTGCAGGCGGCAAAGCCATCGACCGCAGGAAGGGCATCGTCAGCGCTGCACAGGACCGCGTCGACCGGCTGATCCTGACCGCTGACGACGAGGAGGGAGAAAGCTCGAACCAGGTGGACAGGCAGATGCTGGGCTTCGTGACCAACCCGGAACTGGAGGCCAGTATTGTGCCGGACAGGGCCCAGGCCATAAAGCAGGCCCTGGGAGATCCTGGCAGGCCGGAGGATCGTTTGCGAATCACCTTGGTCATCGGCAAGGGTGAGGAACGCTGGTTCAAAAAGAACGGCAGCCACGTGCCGTATGAGGGCGACGACCACATTGTGGCACGTCTGTTGGGTACGGAAAGCTACGACCTGGGAGCTACAGGCACAGCCCGCAGCTGACGATCCCGACTGTTCCCTAATATGGAAAGCCGAATGCCCCACGGCAGAATGGGGTGCACGAGCATATGGTAGGTGGTTTCAGAGATATGAAAGAGTTCCAACCGGTCATACTGGGCACCGACATCAACGCCTACGGGATGGCGCGGGCCTTCCATGAGGCCTACGGCCTGGTATCCACCGTATTCGGCCACTACCAGCTCTCCCCCACCAAGTACAGCCGGATCCTCGACGTGCACCTGGTTCCCGACTTCACCAATCCCAAGGTCTTCGTGCCCGCCCTGAATAAATGGGCTGACGCCTATCACCGGGAGCATCCAGGGGCCGCTCTGCTCCTTCTGCCCTGCGGGGACAGCTATGCCAACCTGCTGGACAAGTTCGGCGAGTCTCTGCGGGAGCGATTCGCCTTCAACGCCATCGACCAGGAGCTGAATCGGTCCCTCTCGCTCAAATCCTCCTTCTACGAGCTCTGCGATCGCTATGACCTGCCCCACCCGAAGACAGTGTCGGTGGACGCCCAGGACGTGAAAGCCGGCCGCCACCGGAATCTGCCCTTCGACTATCCGGTGGCCATGAAGGCAGCCGACAGCGACGAGTGGCTGAACATCCATTTCCCCGGGAGAAAAAAGGCCTTTATATTCAGCGACCCGGATGAGCTGGACACCATGATCCGCAGGTCCTACCAGGCCGGTTACACTTCGCAGATGGTCATCCAGGACTTCGTGCCCGGAGGCGATGACAACATGAGGGTGCTCAATGCATACGTGGACCGTCACCACCGGGTGCGCATGATGTTCCTGGGCCATCCCCTGCTGGAGGATCCCACGCCCGAAGCCATAGGCAACTATGCGGCCATCATGCCCGACTACAACCAGGACATCTTCGACCGGATCAAGGCCTTCCTCGAGGACATCCACTACAGCGGCGTAGCCAATTTCGACATGAAGTATGATCCGCGCGATGGCGTCTACAAGCTTTTCGAGATCAATCTGCGCCAAGGCCGCAGCAGCTACGTGGTCACCCTGAACGGCTTCAACTTGGCCCGCTGCTTTGTGGACGATCTGGTCCTGGACACCCCCTTCAACGGACGCACCGTCTTCGGCCGCGGACACCGTCTATGGATGGAGATTCCCAGGGACATCTTCCGCAAATACTGCGCAGACTCCGAGGACAAGCGACAGGCCATGGCCATGATCCGGCGCGGGGACTGGGGCACCACCCTGGAGTACAACAATGATCTCAATTTCAAACGCTGGGCGCTGATCCGTCACATGTTCTCAATCTATCGGCGTCGCTACCGGCGCTACTTCCGTGACAAGGGGACACTGGCATGAAAAACTTCTTCGTCGTTCTGGGCGGCATGGGTACATTGGCCACTGAAAGCTTCGTCCGGGTGCTGGACCGTATGACCGGGGCACGCAGGGATCAGGACTTTCTGGACTATGTGGTCTTCAATCACGCCACCGTGCCCGACCGCACCGAGTTCATTCTGGGCCGCAGCAAGGATGATCCCTTCCCCTATCTGGCCGAGGATGTGCGTCAGGCCACAGCCATGGGCGCCTCCTTCATGGTCATGGCCTGCAACACGGCCCACCAGATACTGCCTAGGCTCCAGGCCCTGACCCCAGTGCCCATTCTGGATATGCCTCAGGCCACCATTGACTGGGCGAATAAGCAATATCCGGCGCAAACCCATCCGCGCATGGGGTACATGGGCACCGAGGGATCCCGTCACGCCGCCATCTACCAGGGCCCTGCCGACAGGGCCGGCTATCTGCTGGTGGATCCGGACCAGGCCCTGCAGGACCGTGTAAGCGCCTTGATCTACGACGACGTCAAGGAAGGCCGTCTGGACCGGGATCGCTACCTGGGCGTCCTCGATGCCTTCCTGGATGACTACCACTGCGACTCAATCCTGCTGGGCTGCACCGAACTATCAGTGCTCAACGAGGCCTATCCCATGCCGCAGCTGCCCATTGTGGACTCCCAAGCAGTTCTGGCCCGGGTCACTCTTGATCGCGCTCGGGCTCTTCGCGACCCGAAGGATCCGGATCCTTCAGCCGCTGGGAAATGACAGCCGTCACCCCATCCCCTCGCATAGTGACCCCATAGAGGGCGTCAGCGATGCCCATGGTCCTTTGCTGGTGGGTGATGATGATCAGCTGGGCATGCTCGCGCAGCTGTTCGAAGGCCTTGAGCAGCCTGGTCAGGTTCACATCGTCCAGGGCGGCCTCGACCTCGTCCATGACATAGAAGGGACTGGGGCGGGCCGTAAAGATGGCCAGAAGCAAAGCCAAGGCCGTCAGCGACCGCTCACCGCCCGAAAGCAGTGAGAGCCGACGGACCTTTTTGCCAGCCGGGCTGGCCTCGACCAGAACGCCGGTGGTCAGCAGATCGTCCGGATCCTCCAGCCGCAGCCTTCCTCGACCTCCTGGGAAGAGGATGGCGAAGATGCGCTCGAAGGCTTGTGCTGTGTCATCGAATGCCTCCTTGAAGACCGTGACCATGGTCGAATCCAGATCCTTGACCAGGGCCATCAGATCGTCCCGAGACCCTGTTACATCCTGACGCTGCTCGTGCAGGTAGCGGTTGCGGGACTCCAAGGCCTCGTATTCCTCAGTGGCCAGCGGGTTGACCTTGCCTAGGGCGGCCAGGTCTCGCTTGGCCTTGGCCAGCCGCTTCTCCTGCTCCCCACGCTGGTAAGGCACCGTTTTGAAAGCTGACGAATCTTCATCTTCGTCTTTCGCACTCTGGTCCAGAGGCACCGGATTGCCCTCGTCATCCAGAACAGGAACCGGACGATCAGGGCCGTATTCGCGGATGAGCTCCTCCGGCTCCATGCCCAGGTCATCCTGGATGCGCTGGCGCAGGCGGCCGTCTTCACCGGCCAGGCGCTCCCGCTCCAGATCCAGACCGTGCTCATCCTGTCGCAGACTGGCCACCTTGGGTTCCAGAGCGTCCCTGCTGGCGCGCAGGTCGGTCAGTTCCTTGTCGTGGGCGGAAGCATTGGCCCTGAGCTGATCACGGCGGCGGGCCGCATGCTCCATCCTCCCCTTGATCAGTTGGGCCAGCAGGTCGGCCCTGAGCGCAATCAGCCCCAGAGAAGCCATGCCAGCCTTCCGACGATGGTTCTCTTCGGCTATTCGCTGACGACGGCGTTCGGCCTGGTCAGCCTGATCCCGCAGCAGATCAATCTGGCGCAGCAGGGATGCGTGCCTTCGGTCGCTCTCGGTCCAGGTCAGCTTGGCCTCCATCTCGGCGGCGCGGGCCTGGTCCAAGGCCGTCTCCAATTCATGCTGTCGGTCTTCCGTGCCCTCCGGGTCATCAGGATCAGACCCGCTGTCCTCCTGGGCTCGCGCCAGACCGGCCTTGAGATCCTCTAGTTTGAGTTCGTGGGTGCGCACCTGGTCGCGCACCTGGGCCAGCCGGTTGTCCAGATCCTTGACTACGGCCTGGGCTCGATCCGATTCCTTGCGGGCGTCTGCCAGCTCCCGGGCGGCCTGTTCGGCCTTGACCCGAGCCTCGGTGCAATAGTTGCGCGCCTCCTGCAGCTTCTGCTCAGCCTGCTCAAGAGCGGTACGAGCTGCCTCTGTCTGCGGCTGCAGGGACCGGGAGTCCTCTTGAAGGGCTTTCACCTGCGCCAGGGCCCGATCCCGCCGCGCAGTCAGCGCCAGATCGCTGGTGGCAGGGGCAGACCCGCCTACAGCACCTATCTGATCGTAGAGATCTCCCAGGCGGGTCAATGCCTGCTGCCATCCGTCCGCCAGGGCATGGCGGGCCTGATCTGCATCGTCGACGGCAGCGGTTGAAGCCAATAGACAGCGGACAGATGCCAGCACCTCCTGAGCTCGATCGGAATCAGCCTGATGCTCCCGCAGGACCACCAAGTCAGCAGCGGAGCGCCAGGGGCCCTCCCCAGCCCTTATGGATGAGTCTTTGAGCGGGCCCGATGCCGAGATCAGTGCCGCTCGTCCCAGACGATCCTGGCGGGCCCGCTCCAGGGTCTGGTCTACCGTCAGGTCGTCCTTGGCCACCAGAGCCGAAGCATAGTCGTGCAGGGCCTGAGCCAAGGGCTCCTCCCAGCCCTCCTCCACTCGAATGAAATCAGTCAGCACGCCCAATAGAGAAGGATCCTCGTCCTGGGCTAAGGACTCACTGCCACTACGATGATCCAGCGTGTCCGCCAGAGCATCGGCCTTGGCCTGAGCCGAGATGGCATCGGACTGGATTCGACGCTCACGCTCCTCAAGTTCGTTGAGCCTGCTGCGGGCCTGATCCCTGACCTGACCTGCCTGATCCAGAGCCTGTCTGCCATCCCGGTCAGGGCTCTCTTCCCGACTATCCAAGTCGTGCACCCGGCTTCGGGCCCTCTCCATCTCCTCCTTGGCCTGATCCTGCTGACCAGCCAGATCATGCTCACGCTGCTTGGACAGATCCAGGGCCGATGCCTCCTTGGACACCAGCTGCGCTAGGTCTCCCAGTCGAGCCTGCCGCTTTCTGGCTGCCTGCCGCAGCTCGGTCATGGTCTGCCGGTGAGCGGCCAGCCGCCGCTCCAGATCCGCACGGGCTTGGACACAGCCATCCAAGGAGATACGGTCGGCTTCAACCTGACCCTCCTCCTGGTCGGCCTGGCCCTTGAGCTCGTCGGCCCGCCGCCTGAGCACTCCGGGATCCTGGCCCTGATCGGTCACCATGCCAGCCTCCAACGAACGGCTACGCTCCCTGGCCAAAGATGCCAGAGACCCGGCACGCTCACCGAGCTTGGTCAGGTCGTTCCATTGCTGGTTGACGGCGTCCAGGGCCGGACTGGACTGTCGATCCAGCCCCTCCAGCTGTTCGATGCGCAGCTTGACCCTAGTCAGGTCCTCCTGCCCCCGGGCCAGCAGCCCCCGGGTCTGAACCATCCTCGAGCGCAGATCCTCCAACTTCTTCTGCGAGGTCAGGGCGTCGTCGGCATGGATGCGGGCTTGAGCGTCCCGCAGGCTGACCTGGATCATGTCAGCCCGACGGGAGACCTTGGCTTGTCGGCCCAGCGGCCCCAACTGCCGATGAATTTCGCCGATCAGGTCATCCAAGCGTGACAGGTTGGCCTCGGTGTTGGCCAGCTTGTGCAGGGCACGCTCCTTGCGCTTGCGATGCTTGAGGATGCCGGCCGCCTCCTCGATGAAGGCCCGATGACCTGCCGGATCAGCCCGCAGGATGGCATCCAGCCGCCCCTGGCCGACGATTACGTGCATCTGCTGTCCAAGACCGGTGTCGCTGAGCAGCTCCTGGATGTCCAGCAGGCGGCAGTCGGAGCCGTTGATGGCGTATTCGGACCCGCCGTTGCGGTAGATGGTCCGGCTGATGGTCACTTCGGTGTAGTCGATGTCCAAGGTCCGGTCGGTGTTGTCGATGGTCAGGGTGACCTGAGCCCGTCCCAATGGAGGTCTGGAAGAGGTGCCCGCGAAGATGACGTCCTCCATGGAACCGCCGCGCAGGCTCTTGGCCCCTTGCTCTCCCATGACCCAGGCCAGAGCGTCAACGATGTTGGATTTGCCTGATCCGTTCGGGCCCACCACAGCGGTGATGCCCGGCTCGAAGCGCAAGGTGGTGGCTGAGGCGAAGGATTTGAAGCCCTTGAGGGTCAGCTCCTTAAGGTACATCAGGCGCGCTCCGCCTTAGGCTTGGCCAGGTCGGGATTGGGACGCTCAGCAAGCAGTGTGCGGGCATCCCCAGCGGTAACGAAGCTGCCGCAGATCAGCACCCCGCGTCCATAGCCCACCCCGGTCTGGTCTTCGCTGTCGACCATATCGACAGCCGTCTGGATGGCATCGGGCATCCGGTCACGCCGGACCACCCGGTCAGGCCCGAAGACCCGCACAGCGACCCGCTCCAGATCCTCAGCCGGCATGACCCGGCCCTTCCAGGAGTTCTCGGTGACTACAACGCTGTCCAGTACGGGCTCCAGCAGGCCCAGATAGTCCTCCACCTGTTTGTCTGCCATCATGGAAATCACGCCCACCAGCTGCCTGAAGTCGTAGTTCTCCTCGATGGCCGCCCGCAGGGACTGGGCCGCGTTCAGGTTATGCCCGCCATCGATGATGATGGTGGGCGAGGTGCGCACCTGCTCGATCCGTCCGGGGATGCGCACCTGGCTTAGGGCCTCGGCCACCAGATCCTGGTCCAGTGCCCCGTTGACGGGGATGACCGTCTCGGCCGCGGCCAGGGCTGCCAGGGCGTTGTGGGCCTGGTGCTCGCCGAACTTGTCAATGGGAACATCCTTGTAGAGCCCCTGGGGCGTGCGCAGCGTAGCCACCTGACCGCCCACTGCGGGCATGCGCGAGACCACCTCCAGCTCGTTGCCGTCCCTCAGCAGGGTGGGAGAGCCCTGCTCGCGCACGGCCTGCTCGATAATGGGCAGGACGGCCTCCTCATGAGGCTGGGCGCCGACGATGACCGTGGACTTGGGCTTGATGATCCCGGCCTTCTCCCCTGCTATCTGCTCGACCGTATCCCCCAGCCACTGCATATGATCCATGTCCACCGGCCCGATGATGGCAGCGTCACCATCGAGGACGTTGGTGGCATCCCAACGGCCGCCCATCCCCACCTCGACGATGGCCACGTCCACCGGGGCATCTGCAAAGGCCCAGACAGCCATGGCGGTCAGAACCTCGAAGAAGCTCATGGGAGCTCTGCCCTGCTGGGCAAAGCGGTCATCCACCATGGCAATGAAATCCTCAATCTGCTGGTAGAGATCCACAAAGTCCTCGTCGGAAAGCTCCTGACCGTCGATGGCGATGCGCTCGTTGATCCGCTCCAGATGGGGCGAAGTGTAGAGCCCTGTGCGCAGACCGTAGGCACGAACCAAAGCCTCGGCCATCCGCGCCGTGGACCCCTTGCCGTTGGTTCCGGTGACGTGGATGACCCGGAAGCTATGCTCGGGGTGGCCCAGCAGGTCCAGCATCATCCCCATCCTGTCCAGGTCCAGGTTGGCGCTGTCATGCTCTGCGGGACGCGCCATGATGGCACGCTCGACATCACGGATGTCCTGACCCTTGCTGTTGGGGTGCTCGAATGACATATTCTGCCTTCGCCTCCTGCTGGTGGTGGATGCTTCCCGCCCATTCTAAGCGCGACCAGCCCCGATTGAAGGCCAGAACAGCTGACTGTCACATCGGCAGAACGCACTAGCATGGAACCAACATAGTCAGAACCGGAATTTCAAGGAGGCTGGACGTGACCGCATCCGCACAGGAGCATCTACAAGGAGACGCCGATCCCAAGAATGTGGATCTGGATGAGCAGAACATGGAAGACCGGGTGAACAACCGCACCCTGCGTCCCAATTCCCCCTCCTTCCAGAAGTTCATGACCACCGGGTGGCAGGCCCAAGAGCCTCAGATCGAGCCTCTGGAGTCCAGCAAATACACCGAGCGCCGCCTGCGTGAGCTTGGTCGGCGCTTCCCCGGCGAACGGCTGGTCATCCCCGCTGGCTCCTACAAGACGCGAAACAATGACAACGACTACGCCTTCCGCCCAGACACCACCTTCGCCTACTACACGGGCCTGGGCGAGGACTATGAGCCCGGAGCCATCCTGGTTCTGGACCCGGTGGACCCCGACAGTCCTGAGGCCGCCAAGGGCTTGACTCATACCCCTGAACTCTTCGTCCATCCCCGGGCCGACCAGTCCACCCGCGACTACTACCGGTCCTCCCAGTACGGGGAATACTGGGTAGGCCCCCGGGCCGGGCTGCGGGAGCTGGCCGTCATGACCGGCATCCCCACCAAGGACATCGCCACCTTCCCCGATGCCATCGCCAAGGACCTGGGACCGGACCAGGGAGCGGTCAAGCTGAGGGTGATCCGAACCGCCGACCAGGAGGTCCTCAACCAGGTGGAGGCCGCCCGCAAGGCCAACGGCATCGGCGGTCCGGACCGCAATGAGGAGGCGGACGACAAGCTCGAGGAGTTCACCTCCGAAGCCCGCATGATCAAGGACGCCTACGAGGTGGGCGAGATGCGCAAGGCCATCGCCGCCACCAAGGACGGATTCGACCGAATTCTGACCCATCTGCCGCAAGTGACGGGCCGTCCCCGCTCCGAGCGGATGCTGGAGGGCGTCTTCAACGCCAACGCACGCGAGAAGGGCAACGACGTAGGCTACGGGTCCATCATCGCCTCGGGCAAGCACGCCCCCATCCTGCACTGGATGCGCAATGACGGAACCGTCCAGAAGGGCGATCTGCTCCTGATCGACGCCGGTGTAGAGGTCAACAGCCTCTACACGGCCGACATCACCCGCACCTTCCCCGTGGGCGGCACCTTCAGCCCCCTGCAGAAGCGGATCTACCAGACCGTGCTCAAGGCCCAGCAGGCCGGCTTCGAGGCAGCCAAGCCCGGGGCCACCTACTCGGACATCCACCATGCCGTCATGCGTGTGCTGGCGCAGACCCTGCATGAGTGGGGCATCCTCAAGGTCAGCGTGGAGGAGTCCCTCTCCCCTCAGGGCCAGCAGCACCGTCGCTGGCACGCCTGCGGCTGCGCCCACCACCTGGGTCTGGACGTGCATGACTGCGCCGAGGCCCGCTACGAGTCCTACCAGGGTGCACCCATTACCCCGGGAATGATCTTCACCATCGAGCCTGGACTCTACTTCAAGGAGAACGACCTGCTGGTGCCCCCGGAGTTCCGTGGCATCGGCGTGCGCGTGGAGGACGACGTGCTCATGACCGAGCAGGGTCCCCAGTGGCTGTCCGCAGGCATCCCCAAGACCGTAGAGGATGTGGAAGCCTGGATGGCACAGCGGGCTGCGCTCGCCGACCCGGACCGGGACTGACTATGCCCACCCCTGATTTCATCCTCAGACTGCGCAAGTCCATAGGTCATGACCTGCTCTGGCTGAACGGCGTGACGGCCTTCGTCCGCGATGACCAGGGCCGTGTCCTGCTGGGCCGACGCTCCGACACCGGACAGTGGGCCCTGGTCTACGGGATCAATGAGCCAGGCGAGGATCCGGCCGACACCGTGATTCGCGAGGTGAGGGAAGAGACCGGGGTGGATGTGATCGTCACTGCCTTGGCGGCGGTCACATCCTCCCGGGAGGCGGTCACCTATGCCAATGGGGATCGGACCATGTACATGGATCATCTGTTCATCTGCCGACCTGATCCCAGCGGCAATGCCAACCCCTTTGTGGGCGACGAGGAGAGCCTGTCAGTCGGCTGGTTCGACCCCAATCGGCTTCCAGCCCCGCTGGCCCAGACTACTGTGGAACGCATGGCCCGAGCGCAAACCTATCTGAAACGTCTGCATGGCGGAGATGCCCACGCTCTCTTCAGGGTCAATGGCAGTGAGCTGCCAGTCAATCCCGACCAGTCTCGGGTTGACCATTGAACCTTGGCGAAGCCAATCATCATATGGGCTATACAACTATTCGATGAATGAAAGGACTACCGCCTGCGCTGATATAGCTACCGCCGACCCACGGATTCTTCGGATGGTTTAGTTCTCGAAGAAATCCAGCGGATCATCGATGAAGCGACGCAGGCCTACAAGAGCTGCCCCCTTGGGGCCGGACGGAGCCTGATAACGCCCAGGCCATCACGGCTATATGCCCCCCACGGCTGGCCGGTGGACATCGAGACCACACTGACGCGAGCCCCATGCGAGCAGGTCTACCAGCAATATCTGCGCTGATGGGGATGAAAGACCCCGCCAGTCTCTGTTTCACTTGGAACGGACTCGCAGATGCAGTCCGAAGACCAGGTCGGTTTCGTCCAAGCGGTAGGCGGGATCCAGCTCAGGTCCGCAGCTGTTGGAGCCTATGCCGCTTGTGGCATAGTCCAAGCAGAGCACGGTCGAGCCGCATTCCTCAAGCTCATGGTCATGCCCCTTGGCGGTCAGCTCCTCCTGCGTATAGGGGGAGCAATTGAAGCTGATCGGCCCTTCCCCCGCCGCCTGCAGCAGGGAGCGGTCATCCTCCACCAGGACGTAGTCGCAGCCATAGCGGGAGCCGTTCTCCTGGGGACGCAGGTAGTGCTCGACCATGCCTGACGCGGTGTCATGGAACACACCATAGTGGCTGGCACGATGCATGTCCCGATAGCTCTCGTAGGGCCCATAGCCGCAGTAGGTAACCTGCTGAAGGCTCCGGGGCAGGAAGAGCCGCAGACCAAACCTAGGCAGGTAGGGGAACTCAGGATTCCGATGCAGCTCCATGCTCAGATCCAGCCCACCTTGGTCGCTCAGGGTCCAGGTGGCAAGGATGCTGCCCATGGGCTGAATGTAGGGGGCCACTAGGGAAAGCCCCGCCTTGATTGTGGTCAGCCCCTTGCTCTGATCAGTCCGCAGCTGGCAGGAGAGAGCCCTAGTGCTAGCCCGATCGTATTCGGCCTTGCGCCATTCCTCCTTGATGGTGGCATCGTTATCGGTGGGCGCCCGCCAGAGGTTGACCTCCATAGGGGCGGTCAGCAGGGAACGGTTGTCGATGCTCATGGACTCCACCATGCCGGTGCGGCGGTTGAAGACGTAGCGCCAGTCAGACCCTTCAACATCGAAGCGGGCATCCGTCTGCCTGACCACTGGCCGGTGGGCGCCCCGGGCTCCGTTGCCAGGATCGGCACTGATGACTCTGGCCACGCCGTTGGGGCGTTCAGGCATTCCCATGTCCGCGGCTTCAAGCTGATCGAAGCCTAGCGGATGCCCTTGGGCAAGCACCGGATCGGCCTTGGCCAGGGCATACTCCACCAGCAGGGTCAGACGACCGCGCTCGGGCGGATCCATGGGCGGCAAGCCTACGGTACCCTCAGCATGGGGGGCGATGTGCAGGCCGGTTCCCCTATCCAGTTCCGGCGACCCGGAGGCCACCGGCTCCCCATCACACAGAAGGATCCACTTCAGGCTCAGGTAATCATCCAGGAAGGTGAAGTCCAGATAGTTATGGAGGGTGAGCAGCCGGGTCTGCGGATCGTAGCCGACAAGACGGGCTGGCCGGAAGACGTTCTTGAACTCCCTGAGGCCGGTGTGGGGCTGCCGGTCGGGATAGACCAGACCATCCATGCAGAAGTTGGCATCATGGGGGTACTCGCCGTGGTCCCCCCCGTAGGCATAGATTCGATGGCCCTCGCGGTCCCTGCCCTGGTCGATGGCATGGTCGGCCCACTCCCAGATGCAGCCGCCCAGGAGCCCTGGATGCGCCTGAATGACCTGGAAGTAGTCCTCCAGATCCCCGGGACCCAGCCCCATGGCATGGCTGTATTCGCATAGGAAGTATGGTCGACGACCTCCGTCCCCGTCGTCCCCGTGGCTGCTGATGCCATGAGGACCCTCCGGCGTGAAATAATCCTCGATTTGCTTGATGGTGGGATACATCCGCGAGGTGATGTCCAGATTGCTGTAGTCCAGATCCTCCCGGGGCGAGCCGTGGATGGCCGACTCGTAGTGGGTCAGACGGGAGGGGTCCCGAGACTTGGTCCAGGCCAGCGCCGCCTCGATGCCGCAGCCATAGCCGCTTTCGTTGCCCATGGACCAGATCAGAATCGAAGGGTGGTTCTTGTCCCGCTCCAGGCTGCGTTGGACCCGGTCGACGATGGCATCGGTAAAGCGCGGTTCGTCAGCGATGCGACCGTTCCAGTAATCGGGCTCCTTCCAATCCGGACCGTGGTAAAGACCTTCGATGCCATGGGCCTCCAGATCGGCCTCGGCGATCAGGTAGAAGCCCAGCTGATCGTAGAGGGCGTAGTACTGGGGGCTGTTGGGGTAATGGGATGTGCGAATGGCGTTGACGTTGTGCTCCTTCATCAGAGTCAGGTCACGCATGATCTGCTCCTGGTCGATGACGAATCCGGTGCGCGGATCCCCGTCGTGGCGGTTGACCCCATGGATCTTGATGGGGCTGCCGTTGACCTTGACCACCTGGCCGTCCAGGCTGATGGTGCGCAGACCGATGTACTCGGTGATAACCTCATCCGAATCGCCGGAGCCAGGAGCACTGGCTTTAGTGGACAGCGTCAGCCGATAGAGTTCAGGGTCCTCGGCGTTCCAGAGGCGGGGATGGTCGACCTCCATGAGCAATTGCGCAGGCCCCTTGCAACCTGCAAGCTCGGCCCGTGCTACCTCAACTCCATCGGGATCAGTCAGCAGAGCCTGGACGTCTAGAGCGGCATCGTCATGGCCTGATACGCCGGTCGGATCCAGGTCCAGGGTTACACTGGCATGTTCCAGCCCCTCATCCAGGTCGGTGTGGACGAACAAGTCACGCAAACGCACCTTAGGTCGACGCAGGATGTAGACATCGCGGAAGATGCCACTCATACGGAACTTATCCTGGTCCTCCAGATAGCTGCCGTCGCACCACTTAAGCACCAGGACGGCCAGCTGGTTACGGCCCTGCCTCAGATGGTCGGTCACGTCGAACTCGCTGGTGGCATGCGAGACCTGGCTGTAGCCAATCAGATCCCCGTTGACCCAAAGATAGAAGCAGGAGTCCACCCCCTCGAAATTGAGCAGGGCCCGGGGCGCTGAGGAATCAGGCTCGTAATCGAAGTCGCGCAGGTAGATGCCGCAGGGATTGTCAGCAGGCACTCTGGGCGGATCGAAGGGGAATGGATAGCGCACGTTGGTGTACTGGGGGTAGTCGTAGCCCTGAGTCTGCCAGACTCCTGGCACATGGATTGGTTTGTATACCCCTAGTCCTGCATCCCTGGAAGGGCAGTAGTCGGCTTCGAAAAAGACAGGGTCCTTGGTCTCGGTGGCGGACTGGACATCGGCATCCAGCTGGTCGATGCTGGCATAATAACGAAAATCCCAATCCCCATCCAGGTCCAGGTACCGGTCAGAGTCCCTGCGCCGATCGCCACGCGTGTCCAAGGAGACGCTAGCCGGCACGCAGTAGGCATGGTTGGGCTCAGTCCCCACATGCAGCGTAGCTGGATCCTCATAATACCGTGGTATGAACATGACGACTCCATCCTCCTCGGTGGCCTTGGCAGCAAACGTTTCACAGGCTTGACTGTTTACGTTCACATGCGACCATGATACCGGGGCCGGGACACACAATTTCAGCGGTTGCCGCAAATGCCATCGAACCGGAAGCGCCATGCTCTCGCGGATGAACAGCCCAGGGAGGCAGGGATGCCGACTATGAAGTGCAACATGTATGCTTCTGCCTTAAAGACATCCATGCATCCGGCATCGAGAGCCACGCGGACCTCATGCTGCTAGGTATGCATGGCCCGGTTGGCGTGGTTGTCTTCGATGCTGAGCTTGAAATTATCCTGCAGATCGTAAGTGTGCAGGAAGCTGATGGTGATGGCTGCGTCGTAGTCGTATTGGTGAAGAGCTCGAAGGCATAGTCCACCTTGGCCAGCGCCTGATCCATGGGATCGGTGTAGCGGTAGCAGGGCCTTCGCACGGTGGGATCGCCGAAGGGATCCACCAGACCCTGGTTACAAGGTGCGCCACCAGGCCACGGCGAAACGCGGCCGGTCCTTCATGTGCTTGCCGGCCGCCGCCTTGTTCTTGTCGTAGTAGCGCAAGCCCAGGCCTTCCTTGATGCTCTGGCAGCCCTCGTATTCAATCTTGTCGCCCTCCCGCAGACCCGTCCGAAATGCTCCTTTGTCTCATGCATTTGCCGTTACGGCGTTCGCAGGGGAGGAAATCAGTTTCTGTCTGCCGAACAACAGGGGCAGAAAGAGAGATTGCTTTTATCATTTCGTTAAATTATATAGATGGGGCTTGCGCAGACTCATGAAGCGAATCTGAGTGGTAGCCCTATGACTACCGTCTGAAGCCTTGAGCTCAAGCTGCAATGGCGCCTGCACAGGCCGACCGATCCGTCTGCACCATCGCCAGGGCTTGTCCGCAATAGGTGCGCGTACGCCCGGTCCAAAGCCCTACGGGATGGGGTATGGAGCAGCACAGTCGAAGACCAGCAGTCGATCGCTCTGCACTCGATCGGTCAGATCCTCAGATGCCATGGGCTTGTCGAGGCCCTTCTCGTCGGCACATCCTACTTTCACAAAGCACAACCCTCCCCAGCTACAGATCCAGCTACAGATATAGGCAAATGCCGACGGCTATCCTCCATCAGTTCCTTTACCAGTGTCGAACCAGTTGCACAGGGATTAAACGATGTTAATATATAAACGCCGTTGATGAAGTATGCGAAGTTCGCGTGACAGTAGCGCTCAAGGAGGAGGCCGATATGCGAAGCAGCCCATACGCCAGCACGCCAAAGGCCCTCTCCGAGCTCAACCAGTCACGCATCGTCCAATACCTGCACCGGCGGGGCACCAGTTCGCGAGCACAGATGGCCCGGGAACTCAATCTGACACCGGCGGCAGTGAGCAAGCTCGTGGCCCGTCTGATCAGCCTGGGTCTGATCAGCGAGACCGGCAGCCTGGACTCAGAAGGTGGCCGTCGATCAATCGGCCTGACCCTGAACGCCGACCGCTACCAGGTCATCGGAGTCAAGTTCGCCCGCAGTCTGATCAGCATTGGACTCTTCGACATCAGCGGCCGCCTGCTGGACTCGGAAGAGCTGCCCCCAGTCGACCCCGATGACATCCCCGGAGCCGTGGCCGAGGTCAGAACCCGAGTGGGAAGACGGCTGGAGACAAACCCTGCCATCGTGGCCGTAGGCATGGCCGTGCCGGGTCCTTACCTGCGCGAGATCGGCCGCATCGCCCTGGTCACCAACATGCCCGGCTGGCGTGGCGTGGACTTCATCCATGAATTCGGCCAGGCCTTCCGCGTACCCACCTTTATCGAGCAGGATGCCCGAGCCGGCGCGCTGGCCCAGAGTCTCTTCGATCCCCGCATAAGCGCATCCAGCATAGCCTACTTCCTGGTGGGCGAAGGCGTGGGGCTTGGAGTCATTGACAGAGGCGCCCTGGTGGACGGCAGCCAGGGAGCAGCCACCGAGATCGGCCATGTCAGCATCGATCTGAACGGCCTGCCATGCGAATGCGGCAACCGAGGCTGCCTGGAATGCTACTGCTCGACAGTAGCCATCCACCGCCGCATGTGTCAGCCGGATATGCAGATTCAGTTCCCCGGAGTCAAAGCCATGACCCACGCCAAAGCCTGCGCGTGCCTGTTCGACCAGGCGCGTTCGGGCCATAAAGCCGCACGGACCCTAGTGGATCAGATAGCCGATTACGTGGGTTACGGCTGTGTGACCATCGTCAACGCCTACAATCCAGCCCAAATCATCATCGGAGACATGGTGGCCGCCGCCGGAACCCGCCTGCTGGAACGGGTTCAGACCATGGTGTCCCAGCGCGCCCTGCCTGGCCTGCGCGAGCACACGCAGATCCTGCTCTCCCGCCTTCCAGCAGATGCGACACTGACCGGCGCTGCGGCGGTAGCAGCCAGCCAATTTTTGGAGCACCCGGCCAGCATGGGTCGCACAGCTGTGAAATCAATAAGCACAAGGCGGGCGCATCACCCGTCGTCAGGAAAGGAACACCATGACCAGTAAACCCGTGGTCCTCAGCATCGGCGAAATCCTTTGGGACGTCCTGCCAACAGGCAAACGGGCCGGAGGCGCACCGGTCAACTTCAGCTATCACGCCGCAAAGAACGGAGCGGAAGGCTATGCCATCAGCGCCGTGGGCCGGGACGACCTGGGCCGGGAGCTTGAGGAGGCTGTTCACAAGGCCGGGGTCGATGCGGTCCTGCAGCACAACGACCACCCCACCAGCACCGTCGAGGTCCAGCTGACCGAGGGCATCCCCCAGTACGTCTTCAAGCCTGATGTGGCCTGGGATCATCTGGAATACACGGATGACCTGGCCGGGCTGGCCAGCAAGGCCGATGCGGTCTGCTATGGCACGTTGGGCATGCGCAGCGGCAAATCCCGCGAGACCTGCCTGCAGGTGCTGCGCCACACCAAGAGCCATGCCATGCGCTTCTTCGACATCAACCTGCGTGGCACCTTCTACAGCAAGGATCTGATCCAGGAGCTGCTGGACATGGCCACGGTCTTCAAGCTCAACGACGAGGAGCTGGTCACCCTGCGCGATATGTTCCACGTTCCCGGGGCCACTGACGACGAGCTCTGCCGCTGGTTCATGGACCAGTGGCACCTGGACACCATCGTGCTGACCGCTGGCAGCGACTACAGCACGATCTATCTGGCGGACGGCCAGTCCTCGCATCTGCCCACTCCTGAAATCACTGTGGCCGACACGGTCGGGGCCGGCGATGCCTTCTCCGGGACGTTTGCCATCAACCGCCTTCTGGGAGCCTCCCTGACTCAGGCCCACCGGGCTGCCGTCAATACCGCCGCCTTCGTCTGCACCCAGCAGGGCGCCTGGCCTGAATATCCCGAGCATATCCCCGACTATCTAGGCCAGCAGGGTCAGTGACCCCTCACCTTCGAACATAATTTGGCCCCGCCCTTTCGAACTGTCGACCGGACGGGACCAAGCTTATATCTTCGAAATTGAGAATTTACCAGATGCCGATGAGCCCTCGTCGACTGGGCTCTGTGGCTTGATCAGGATTCAAGTCAATGCCGAGGGAGAAGCGGGAATATCCGCAGCGTCCATCTGTTGTATACTGGCGAGGTTGGTCCATAATGGCACCAGCGGAGCTTGATAATTCAAGATTGGGGCTGATCGGTTTCGACGGTGACCTGTTCGTCGCAGGGAAGCGTGCCGAGAACGCGGGGGTCCGCTCGTTAATGTCCTCCCGCAAACAACAAGTGCTAAATCTAACCGCACTGAGTTCGCTCTCGCTGCCTGAGCTTCGCGCCAGGATTAACCAGTGAGCAGCTGCTCCGTTCACTCCCCTTCGCCTTCGGGGGGATGCTGAGCGTCATTAAGAAGACTTGCCTGAATTGCCGCGCCACAGAGCGGTTCGGGGACTTTTTCTGCGGCTATGCCCGCCACCGGTTGTCTGCGATATAGGTGGGGGCAGACAGATAGCCACAAAGGCCAGCAGACTACGCACGTAGAAGACTGAGGGTGCGGTCACCGGACCGGGGTTCAATTCCCCGCAGCTCCACAAACAAGGGCCAGCCGAGGTAACTTGGCTGGCTCTTTTTGTTGCTTTACACGCTTTAGGACATGCGTGTCTCTACTACTTACCGGCTGACACCCGTCGCCTGGTATCTACCCAGCAATCGCCAAGACCAAGAATGGATCTGTTGAGATATCACAGATAAGTGCTCATGCCCTTGCTTGCTAATCTGCACTTCAAGACTGGAAGCACTCTGACGCAACCCGGATTCATCTGAGAGATGAATGACATGCATAAAAGCCTTGGTACACGCCTCTATTTGAGCCCCTCTTTGAAAACCTCTTTTTCACGATAGCCTTGATAAAGCAGTATTGCGAGGAGGAGTATGACTTTTATCGAGTTCAACTCGGTCGTCAAATCCTATCCCTCTGGTCGCTCAATCATCAAAGCTTTGGATCAGGCCTCATTCACAGCCGATCAGGGGAAGTTGACGATTATTCTGGGCGCATCCGGGGCGGGAAAAACGACTGCGCTCAACATTCTAGGGGGTATGGACACCGCCACCTCTGGTCAGGTATCCGTGGGCGACCGGCAGATAACCAGCCTGGATCCCCATGAACTGATCGACTACAGACGCAACGACATCGGCTTCGTTTTCCAGTTCTATAACCTGGTTCCCAGCCTGACAGCTCTTGAAAATGTTGAATTGGCATCACAGATCTGCACTGACCACTTTGACCCGGCTCAAACTCTGGAAGACGTTGGCCTAAAAGACCGTATGGACAACTTTCCATCACAGCTGTCCGGCGGCGAGCAACAGAGGGTGGCCATTGCACGAGCGATCGCCAAAAGGCCAAAGATCCTCCTGTGCGACGAACCTACAGGCGCTCTCGACTTTACAACCGGGCGTGAAGTCTTGAATCTTCTGCAAACCATATGCCGCCAACAGTCAATGACGGTATTGATCATCACTCACAACTCGGCTCTGGCGCCAATGGCTGATAATTTAATCCGTTTCCATTCGGGAAAGGTCATCAGCCAGGAAGCCAACGACCACCCCACTCCGGTCGAGGAGATCGAATGGTAAGGGTCAAGACAGCTCCTAGGCAGGACAGCCATGCCCGCTTTCCCGTCGCCTTTGTCAAAGACATGCTGCGCTCCTGGCTCCACAGCTGGAAACGCTTCCTGGCCATCGGTCTGATCTCTGCTCTGGGCGTGGCCGTCCTGACGGGCATTTGGGCAGGTTGCCAGGACATGTATCAGGCAGCCGACCGCTTCTATAAGACCCAGGGGCTGTACGACGTGCAGGTGGTCTCATCATCCGGCCTCACTGACGACGACTTGCAGGCCCTCAGGCGGCTGCCCGATGTCAGCAAGGCCCAGGCGGAAGAATTCCAGAAAGCTCAAACATCGGTAAATGGCAGCAAGAAAGAGTTGACTCTGGTCCGTCTGCACTCCCACGGTCTGAACCAACCCTATCTTCAGGCGGGACGGTTGCCTCAGTCCAAGAATGAGGTGGCGGTCACGCAAAAATTCCTGACTGACAGTCATTTGCGGCTGGGTGGTCACATCCAGCTGGAGGACGATCACGATGCCAGCCAGACTGCCGATAGCACCTCTGAACTGACCATAACCGGCACCGTCCTTGATCCACAGGATCTGGTCAATCCCCAAGGTCGGCGGGCAGGAGGGTTCCGCAGAACAGCAACCTCCGATTACCGCCTCTTCCTGCCCAACAAGGCACCTGCCGAGTCAGAAAGCCGACAGCAGAGGCCAGTCTATGCGGCCATTTCACTGCGCATGCAGGGCAGCGAGCAGATGGACACCTTCAGCGACGACTACGAAGACGCGGTCAATCGGATGACCGACCGGATAGCGCATAAGGTCCAGACCGACAGGCAAGAGGCCCGTCATCAAGAGCTGGTAGACAATGTCAAACAGCAACTCGAACAAGCAAGGCAGACGGGCCAATTCCCGCAGGCGGCTGAAGCTGTTTCAGGCGACCAGACCATGTCAAAGACAGCAGGTGGAGTGACAACGGATCCTGCCACCTTGGTGCCACCTGTGCGCTGGTATCTCAACACTCGCGCAACCAGCGGATCATATTCTGATTTCAAGTCCGACATCGACTCCATCCAATCTCTGGGCCGAGCTTTTCCTGTAATCTTTTTAACGGTTGCCGTGCTCATGAGCCTGACTGCCATGACTCGCATGGTCGAAGAGGACCGTGGGTTGATCGGCACCTACCTGGCCTTGGGCTACGGACGCGTACCTGTTGCCCTCAGGTATCTCTTGTTCGCCCTTCTGGCCTGCCTAATCGGCGGCGGTCTGGGGAATTTGGCAGGTTTCATCGGCATCCCCGCCTTCCTGCTGACGATTCTGCGCGATCTGTATGTCGTGCCCGGCACTCGTTTGGCTTACGACTGGGCTTACGGTTCGTTCGGAGTGGCCTTGTTCGCCGTGGGAGTGCTTCTGGCAACTGCTGCGACTTGTGCCAACGAAATGAGACAGACGCCGGCACAGCTGATGCTTCCCAAGGCCCCTAAGGCAGGCGCACGCATCTTCCTGGAAAAGATCGGGCCCCTCTGGCGGCGCATGTCCTTCCTCAACAAGGTCACGGCCCGCAATCTCTTCAGATTCAAGGGGCGGCTGATCATGACCGTGGGCGGAGTAGCCGGCTGCACGGCGCTAATTTTGTGCGGATTGGCCATCAGCGACACAGTTGATTCTCTGGGACCAAGGCAGTTCCATGATGTCTATCGCTACGATCTGCTGGCCATCAGTTCGGAGAATAATCTAACCCCGCTGCGTCAGCTGCTGCAGAAGGATGGCCGCACACGCTCGATGTTGCCGATTCGGGTGGAGTCGAGTCGGATGACTGCTGAATTGCCTCATTCACATCGGCAGAAGTCCGAGGCGATTCAACTGGTAGTCGTTCCAAAAGACAAAGAACCAACATTCTCCAAAATGGTCAATCTGCGTTCGACGGATCGGCAGGCTCAAACTCTCCATCTCAATGATGCAGGTCCGATTGTTTCCCGATCGGCTGCTCATTCCCTAGGCCTGTCTGCCGGATCGACCATCCACCTGCTCGACAAGGATATGAACACGGTACAAACGCGGGTTGCTGCTGTCTCCCGCAGTCTGATCGGTTCGGACATCTATCTGACAGCGAGCTGTTATCAGCGTCTATTTGATAAAACCAGCCAAGGCGATAGCGCAGTTGCCATGAATGCGGTCTATGCCCTCTTGACCGGCTCTCCTGATGAGCAGGTCTCTTACGCCAACCGTCTGAGCCGAAACCAGGAGGTCGTTTCGGCCGTCAGCACCGTCGACATGGAGCGGTCCATGAACTTTGATCTGATGTACGCGGTGGTCATGCTGATCGTGGCGCTGGCCGGGGGCCTGGCTCTGGCTGTCCTCTTCACCCTGGCTTCGACCAACGTGTCCGAACGCATCAGGGAGATAGCCACCCTGAAAGTCCTGGGGTTCCACGACCGGGAGGTCCACACCTACATCAACAAGGAGATGCTGATCCTGACACTGCTGGGCATTCTTCTAGGCCTGCCACTGGGCCGGTATGTCGCCGGACTGTTGACTTCAGCCCTGAATATGCCATCGCTCTATTTCGCTGTTCAGATCAAGCCGGTTTCCTATCTGATCTCAGCTGGTGCCACAATGGCATTCACCCTTGTGGTCCAGTTCTTTACCAACCCCACCTTGAACCGCATCGACCCTGTCTCAGCGCTGAAAAGCATGGAATGAGACGGAGCCGTATACGGTCTTATTCGCCTATGGCGCCTTGCAGAATGGCTATGGGCGAGCGCTTCAAAGCAGGCCGCACCGTCAGCATGGTCGCTAGCGACCCGACGACGATGATCGGCAACCCACATATAAGGAAGAACTGCCAAGGAAAAGCTATTGACAGACTGTGAACAAGGGGCCAATAGACCATAGCAGTGCTCAGTCCAACTAGTCCGGTGCCGCCTGCTGCGATGATAATGCCTGTAGCCATCACGATGGTGCCGTCCAATATGGATATAGCAGTCAGCTGCTGCGGGTTTGCGCCGGCAATTGACAGGAGCGCCAGATCAAGGTCACGATCCCGAGCGGCGATGGCGAACCCCGCGATGACGCCGACCAAGGCGACCAGCAGCGCTGCCCAGAAACCATAGAGCAACTCCAAGGTTCCTCCCGATGTGACGTTCTCTATTCCCGATACCTTGTTCATGGCGACGGTACTGGTGCCTCCAGCAGCCAGCAGACCGCCGATTAGAAACATGCAGGCAGTCAGAGCTATAACTGTTGAGCCGAATGTGGTATCTCGACTCCTGACCACAGCCTGTGAACGCGCTATCCGCCAAACGGCAGATGACGACGGCACTAGAGCGGTCCAAAGTTGAGTGACCCTGCTTATAACAGACCCCCCAGAACGCGCCAAGGCAATCAGCAACAAGAGAATAGCAAACAGCGGTCCACTTCCAACGGTACTTATGACTGCCTGGACCTGCTTAGGCTCTAAGGACACAGAGCCGCTGTGCGAAAGATAGGCAAAGACAGGCAACGGCAATAGCAGCAAGACCAGCCCAAGGAAAAGGGATACAAGACCACGTCCATGTCGTGGCCGGTCAATCGATTCGCTCTCCTCAGCACGACGCACTACCCGGACGGGTGTCATCTTTCCCAAATCCTGCAATGTCCGGCTGGTCGCCAAGACGGCCGTAGCCAATCCCACTGCAAGACCAGTCAGGGCAGACCAGGGAAAACCGTGCCAGGTAAAAGCGAAATGTACCGGCATTCGCATCCCTGTGGAATACCAATCGAGGATCCTTCCAGCCAGCGCAGGCGAAAGAGCCACGGCAACTAGGGAGGCTGGTAGAACCAAAATCATCACCTGCAAAAGCGTAAGCACCAGGATCTGCTTAGGCGTAGCTCCCAGCAGCGAGAGAAGGGCCAGCCCCTGCCGACGTTGGCGAATTGATGCCTGCAGAGTCTGCTTGATCACCAGGCAGCCGAGCACAATGACCGTGAGGAAGACCAGACTCAGAGCCGAAGCCAGACTCTTGGCAGGATCCCTGGTCTTGACTGACAGACCCTGGTAATAGCTGTTGACGCCCATGCTGACGCTCATGGCGCAGAGCAGGGTTTGGGTAACCACAAGAACGATGAAGACGCCAGCCCAGATGTCACTATTGGCTTTCAGGTCACGCAAGGCCCAAGTCATGATTCATTCACCTGCCACATCCTCGTGCGTACACTCGGCTACATTCATCTATTTATATGCATAGTCGATCGACGCGGAATGCAACATCCGGCAAACCCCTGAAACGACCCTGAATCAACCCTGATTCCTTCTCACGATGGACTGTCGATCACTCCCGTGCTCAGTCCATTATCAGAGTTGCCCCCGTGCTATTCTGATGCTCAGAATCTGGTTCAGGTTCCCGGACGATGGTCAAGTACCCGGACAGCGACAAGACTTGCCGAAAGGGAACCATGTCCTCGTGGATCGTACTCATACTCGCTGGCATCTGTGAATCGGTCTGGGCCACCGCCCTAGGCAAGTCTCAAAGCTTTACCAAAATCGTCCCTGACATCGTTTTTATTGTGGGACTGATTGCCAGCATGGCGGGTCTGGCCTTTGCCATGCGCAGCATTCCTGCCAGCACGGCCTACGCGGTCTGGGTCGGCATCGGAGCTGCCTTGACTGTCCTATACGCCATGGCTATTGGATCGGAGCCTGTTTCACTCGCCCGCATTCTACTCATCATCGGTCTAGTCGCCTGCGTGGTCGGACTCAAGGTCATCAATTAAGAACAGCGCTCATCAACACAGATACATCCGAGCGATCGAATCAAGAGCAAGAGGAAAGGAATCGCCATCATGACCGCAGTAATACGGCGATGCACATCGAATGACACCAGGCTGATACGTTCCTTGGGCATGACCGCCTTCCGCGACACTTTCGCCGCCGACAACAGCCGGAAAAACATGGAAGACTACCTCCGGCACTCCTTCTCCCCCGAACTGGTCAAGTCACAACTGTCCGAACCTGAGTCCGTTTTTCTTCTGGCCAGCGTGAATGGCACGCCCGCAGCCTATATGCAGCTCAACACCGGGAAGGCCCAGACAGAGCAGTTCGGTGACACTTCGATGGAGATCGAGCGGCTATACGTCCTATCGGACTTCAAACGCCAGGGACTGGGCAGCATGCTGATCAATCAGGCCTTCGAACGAGCCTGGAACCAGAGCCTGAGCAAAATCTGGCTGGGCGTATGGGAGCACAATGAGCCCGCCCAACGTTTCTACCGAGCCATGGGCTTCAAACGGACCGGAGACCACACCTTCATCTTGGGCGAGGATCTACAGACCGACTGGATCATGACCGCAGCGGTCAATTGACGGATGCGTCTGTACAACCAAGCGGCGCCGACGAATCTGAGACGACCCAAGGGAAGCCATGACCGGCCAGAATCCGCATATCGGCGGAGAAAGCAGGTCACTCATCATGACATCATCGATGCACACCGATCAGGATTGCACCGAAGATCAGCCCGTCGATTACATTGGCAACATGAGCACCGTGCACTTCGACCTGAAGCCACCCGCCAAAAGGGCTGAAAGAGACAGCCATCGACTGGACCACTGACAAGGACCCGTTTGTCATGCCTGCGTTGAGGTGAGCTTCCCTCATGCGGGTCTTCAAACATTCTCTGCCTGCTCCCCACCAAGTACCGGTCCAGCTTTTCCTTTCGGCACTATAACAATGCCTGAACTCTCTAGACTGGAACCATGAGAATCGTCATACAGCGGGTCAGCCGTGCCCGGGTCGATGTGGTCGACGAGCAGGGACAGCCGGATCCTGATTTTAAACCCCAAAGCATCGGCACGGGGCTCTTGCTTTTGGTGGCCGTCCAGGACAGCGACAGCGATACCCAGGTGGACTATGCCGTACGCAAGCTGACCCGAATGCGTATCTTCGCCGACGAGGAGGGCCGGATGAATCGATCGGTCCTGGACTGCGGCGGCTCCATCCTCTCCATTTCCCAGTTCACCCTCTATGCGGATCTGCGTCACGGCAACCGTCCAAGCTTCATAGCTGCGGGAGAGCCTGAGCACGCCCAGAGCGTCTGGCAGGATCTGAACCGGGCTCTGGCAGCAACCGGTGTCCCCGTTGCCGTGGGACAATTCGGCGCCCACATGCGAGTGGATTTCATCAATGACGGCCCTGTGACAATCCTGCTGGACACTGACAGGCTGATGAAGACAACATCCTCTTCAGCAGCTATTTGACGATAGGCCGCAGGGGCGCCGACACATCCAGCTGATGCTTGTCGCCGATCTTGGAAGGGTCGTTGATGATCTTGTCGACCACGGCTTGTTTGAGCTTCAGGTCAGATCCGTCGCCCCATATGATGACATGTTTGCCCTGATCCAGCTCGGTGGTGATGGAGTCCTGGGTCTCTGCAGTCACCTTGGTCACCGAATGGCGCATGGCCTCCGGCATGGTCGACAGAATCCGCAAGGTCTGCCTGACCGCTTGATCCTGCTGGGCCCGCTTCACAGTGGCCACCTGGATAACCGGCACCCCGTCCACCGGCTTGGAGACGGTATTGAGCGTCCTGCCTTGTCTGTCAACGGCCGTCAGCTTGCCATGGGCGTCCTTGAAGACCGCAGTGGGCTCCTGTGCCTCGAAGGTCACCTTCAGCCCGTGCGGAAAGCTCTTGCGGACCTTGGCATCGGTCACCCCGGCCATGCCGCTGATCTCCTGCTCGACGCCATTGGTGGAAATCAGCAGCAGCGAGCGATCTCCCTGATGGGCCACGATTGAGGCGACACGTTCGTCGGACACCCATGCATTGCCACCACTGACATTGATCTTGTCAGTCTGCAGGCGGAAGACCGGAGAAAGAAAGAACAGCCACGCCAGTCCTGCGATCAGAGCCACGACCAGGAGGACGACGCCTGTTCGGATCAGAACCAGCCTGCGACTGACCTTCTTCTTCTCGCGCACCCGGGCCTGAAAGTCCAGCACCTTAGGCCGAACGAAGATCCCCAGCCCCCGGTCCTCCTGGTCGGTGCCTATCCTGCCTGACACCGGTCGGTCCGGCGGTATGGTCCTTGCATCGACGAACCCCCCGGTCGAACTCGTCGAACGTGAGAGCGCAGACTTGGGTGCCCCGGATTCGGATACGGAAGCGCTGCTGCCTTTTACCAGCGAACGGGAGGATGAGGAGGCCGACCTGGGGCTACGCGTCCGGGATCCGCTTGCATTCTTGGAACGATTCGGACGACCCTTGAGACGTTTCGACCCCTTGAGATCTCCGGACCGCTTGAGGCGTTTGCCTCCGTTGCCTGTTTTTTTAGCCTTGGACCTGTCGGTCACGGATGCAGCATCGGAGACGGTTGACCTGGCCGATCTGGCAGTTGTGCCGGTCTGCGGTTCCTTTTTCAAAGGCTTGGCCTGCCCAGACCGGGCCGTCCGCGCAGCCTTGGCAGCCCGGACGGCCCTAGCCCTGGACGAGGCCCCGCCGGAGGCGCTGCGACCCTTGCCGGTCGTCACTGCTGGTCCCGTTCAGCCAGCCTGTCAAGAATGACTGGCCCCATGGCAGTAACATCACCGGCCCCTACGGTCAGGATCACATCCCCCGGCTCAGCCCGCTCGGCCAGATCCAGAGCGGCCTGACGCATGTTCGGGCAGGACCGGAAGACTGTCCCGTTCGATCTATTGCCGGAATCCTGAGGCTTCTGGTCCGAGTCCCGGCCGACAAGAGGCCCAGCAGCCGCAATCTTGCGGGCGGCGGAGGGAATGGTCCCGGCATCCACGCCTGGATAGTCGCTGGCCAGCTCACGGGCGGGGAAGATGTCAGTTACCGTCACATCGTCTGCCAGGGACAAAGCGTCCGCGAACCGATCTGCGAAGATGGCGGTGCGCGAATACAGGTGGGGCTGGAAGAGCACTCTGATGGTCCGACCCGGATAACGTCGTCTGGCGGCAGTCAGCAGTGCTGCGATCTCCGTGGGGTGATGGGCGTAATCATCCACTACGGTGACCTCGTGCTGGCATCCACGGACCTCGAAGCGTCTGGAGGCCCCCCGAAAATCGGCGGCGCAGGCGGCGGCCGTATCAGGTTCCATTCCCAGCAGGATAGCGGCGATAATGGCCGCAGCGGCATTGCGGGCATTGTGGATGCCGGGAATTGCCAAGTCCACCTGCAGATCGAGCGGCTTGCTGGTCTCCAGCCCTGTCGCCTGGAGCACCTGCGCAGGAAGAGCGAGACGGCAATGCTCACGACCGCTGCCGCTGCTCTCGGACTCGGACTCGATGCGGACCAGGCCAAGGACTCCGGGCAAGGATTCAGCACTCAGCCGGGGATCCGAAGCATAGATGATGATTCCGGCTCGGCAGTCCCCATGCAGCCGCCGCAAGACCTCCAGTGCGCCCCGGTCGTCCCCGCAGACCACCAGGAAGCGGCGGGCCTGCCGGGCATGTTCGACAAAGGCCTGGTGGAAGGCGTCAGCAGTGCCGTAGTGATCCAGATGGTCGGGCTCCACGTTGGTGATGATGGCGATGTCAGGAGTGTACTTGCCAAAGCTGCCGTCGGACTCATCAGCCTCGGCCACCAGAACCCGTCCGGCTCCTACGTGCCCGCCGTCCATGGGACCCTGGCCGCTCTGGAGGCTGCCACCGATGGCATAGCTAGGATCGGCCAGATCACCGCTGCCGCCCTTGGTCAGCAGGTGGGCCAAAAGGGCGCTGGTGGTGGTCTTGCCATGGGCGCCGGCCACGGTGACTGAAATCCTGGAGGCCATGAGCAGGTCAAGAATGTCGCTGCGATGGACCAGGCGGGCGCCTGCGTCACGAGCTGCAAGAATCTCGGGATTGTCAGGCTTGATGGCACTGGACCAGACCACCGTGCGCGCTCCGGCTATGTTGCGGGCATCCTGGCCGATAGCGACCCGAATCCCCAGCTGACGCAGACGGCGGGTCTTGTCCCCCTCGGCACGGTCGGATCCGGAGACCTGCACACCCTCCTGATGGAGCATCTCAGCCAGCACGCTCATTCCGGCACCGCCGATGCCGATGAAGTGTGTGGGCCCCAGATCCTTGGGATCGTGCACTCCGGCCTGGGCCAGGGCGGGCAGGCAGGGGTCCAGGACCGGCAGGGACCGGTCACCGCCTTCCTGCGAACCGGGCACAGCATTCAATTCAACCTTGCGCACAGTAGTTGCATCTCCTCCAACAGTTCAGGACCATTCGGGTCGGTCGCCCGTCGTCTGCCTCTATTATGCCCGATCAGCCTCTCCCTGAGTCCTTGTGGGCAAGGTGTCGGTCAGCCATGGTCAGGATCTGCTCTGCCATCACCTGGGCGGCATCGCGAATCCCGTACCCCCAGGCCCGGTGGCGCATGTCAGCCAGCCTATCCCTGTCGTCCATAAGAGCGGGAACATGATCGACCATCCATTTGGCATCCAGGACCGCATCATCGACCATGAGCCCTCCCCCGGCCTGTACGACAGGCTGAGCGTTGAATCGCTGTTCGCCGTTGCCGATGGGCAGGGGCACGTAGATGGCGGGCACGCCCAAGGCGGCCAGCTCGCTGACAGATCCGGCACCGGCCCGGCAGACCACCAGATCAGCGCAGGCGAAGGCCAGATCGATCCGCTCCAGGTATTCGGCCATGTGGTAGTCCCCCTGGCCCCGGTGAGCCGGATCCAGATCGTTGATGGCTGCATCGCACAGATTCGCAGCCACTTGTTCTTTGACTTGACCGGTCTTGCCACGACCGGTCAGATGGATCACCTGGGTTCGGTCCAACAGCTGCCGAGCCGCGCCAGCTACCGCCTTGTTCAGGCTGAGCGCGCCCAGGGAACCGCCGGTGACCAGCAGGATGGGCCTATCGGGATCCAGACCCAGTGACCGTGCCGACTCACGACGGGCGCCGGAGCGGTCAGTCTCCATCTGCTTGGCTAGTCGGGCGATGGCTGGCCGCAGGGGCAGACCCACGCGGCGCACGGGTACTCCCGCCCGGGCCCGGATGCCCGTATCCTCGTAGGCTGTACCTACAAAATCGGCCCAGCGGGCACCCAGCTTGTTGGCCATGCCCGCCCGGGCGTTCTGCTCGTGGACGACGATGGGCAGACCCAGATTCCGTGCGGCCCTGTAGACCGGCGCCGAGGCATAACCGCCAAAGCCGACCACCAGGTCGGCCGACCGATCCTGCAGGTACCCTCGGACCCGCTGCACCTCACGCCGCCAGCGCCGGGGGAAGTCCAGGGCGGCCTTGCCGGGGCGACGAGGGAAGGGCACCTTCTCAATCAGGTCCAGGGGAAGTCCAGCAGCCGGCACCAGGTCGTGCTCCAAGCCGACAGCGGTGCCGATCACGCTGATGGAAGCCTGGGGGCGGCGCTCCCGAATGACCGCAGCCACGCTGAGCAGAGGGTTGACATGTCCTGCCGTCCCCCCTCCGGCCAGCACCAGATGGGGACCAGCACCTCTTTCGGCATGCTTCTGGTCATGCCCAGGCATTTCGTTCTCAGCCCTAGTCGCTGTCGTCATCCTCGAATCCGCTTCCTTCCCATCACGTCCATTCCGCTTCTCAGGACCCCTCCGTGGCTGCCTTCACGTCTGGCTGGGTCCGAATCATCTTCAGAGCCACCCCGGCCGATGCCAGGCACGAGATCAGGGCGGTCCCTCCAGCCGAAACGAAGGGCAGAGGCAGCCCGATGACCGGCAGCAGGCCCAGAACCACGCAGATGTTGATCAGGGCTTGACCCACCAGCCACACATCCAGACAGATCAGCACCATGCCCGCATACCGGTTCCTGGTTGTCAGGGCGATTCGCAGCATGCACCAGCCCATGACCACAAAGACCAGAATAAGCATGGCCGCCCCTACGAAGCCCAGCTCCTCGCCGATGACTGCGAAGATGAAGTCATTGTGCGCCTCGGGCAGGTAGTTCCACTTCTCCCTTGAATTGCCCAGCCCTACTCCGGTCAATCCCCCAGAAGCCATGGCATAAAGCCCGTGGATGGACTGGTAGCAGACCCCTTGAATGTCATCCGCCGAGCACTTGCCGTAGGCAGCCATGATCCGCTGGGTCCGGTTGCTGTTGCCATAGACCGAAAAACCGATGACAGCAGCCATCCCCAGAGCCGCCAGGCTGAGCAGCCAGCGCAGGGGGAAGCCTGAGACCAGGAAGGCCACGAAACCGATGATGACAATGATCATGGCGGTTCCCAAATCTTTGCCCAGCATGATCAGCAGGAAACTGACTATAAAGCCGACGGCCGGCTTGGCATAGGCCTTCGCCAGGGTCTTCAAGTCAGAATCCTTGCCAGCCTGCCGCTGGGCTTCGATCAGGGCCTGCGGCAGCCACAGACACAGGGCCAGCTTGAGCAGCTCAGCCGGCTGCATGGAAATGCCGCCCACCGAGATCCAGCCCTCGTTGCCGTTGGCAGACCGCCCCAGCGGCGTACGGGTCAGCAGCTGGACGCCCTGGCTGACGATCAGAAACCCAGTGCTCCAGTTCCGGTAGTGGTCGACGCTGATCCTCACAGCCAAAAGGGCAAGAAACAGCCCCACCACTGCATATATGCTCTGGCGAATGACCTGACTCCAGGGTGAGCTGCCCTGGGCTACCAGATCCACAGCCGAGGAGGAGAAGACCATCATCAGACCGAAGACTGTAGTGGCGACGACCGTAGCCAGAAAGCCGTAGTAGCACCAGAGCGGGTTAAGAATAGCCCGCCAGCCCCGGTAGCCCCCCTTGCCGTCAGACCCGCGGGAGGAGGCCGTGTGCGGATCAGTGACGCGCTTCATGCTCGCGGACCCACTGTTTGGCCTGCTTGGCAAACTGTTCGCCTCGGTCGGCATAAGATGCGAACTGATCCATGGATGCACAGGCAGGCGCCAACAGAACCACCTGACCGGGCTGCGCATAGGAGCCTGCAGCCCGAACAGCCCAGGCCATAACCTGATCTCCATCGCCAGGATCAATCAGAGTAACCGGCAGATCGGGTGCCTGGTCCTTGATGGCCTGGATCATGGGCTGCTGATCCTGGCCGATGACCACGGCTGCAGCCAGCTTGGACCTGCGGGACCGAACCAGATCGTCAAAGCGGGCGCCTTTGGCCAGCCCGCCGGCCAGCCAAACCACCTGGCCGTCATGGTAGCTGGCCAAGGAAGCCTCAGCGGCATGGGCATTGGTGGCCTTGGAATCGTCTACAAAGCGAATGGCCTGCGAACCCTGACCGAGAGTGGCCACGGTGCTGATCCTATGGTTGCCGGGCGTAAAGGTGCGCATGGCCTCGATAGCCGCATCGACGCGAGCTCCAGCACCCAGAGCCAAGGCCAGAGCGCATAGGGCATCGGCCAGCAGATGGGGATAGACGGTACCGTCAGGCTCGCACAGGTCCGTCAACTCGGCCACCTGGACCAGTCTGACGCTCTCCTGCAGATCCTGCCCGGTCAATCCGCTGTGGTCCACGACCCAGCCGTTCTCCACGCCCAACTGCCCAGGCTCGGGCCTACCCAGAGTGAAGCCCACCCTTCGGCAACCGGGGGCTGGCTGAGCCTGTCTGGCCAAATCAGAGACACGGGAGTCATCTGCGTTGTAGACCAGTGCCTTGCGCACGCCCCGGTAAATGTGTGCTTTGTCGGCCGCATAGGCCTCGAATCCCCCATGCCAATCCAGATGGTCGTCGGCCAAATTGGTGATGGCCGCGCACTCCAGAGCCGTAGAGAAGGTAAAGTGCAGCTGGAAGGAGCTCAGCTCCACACAGAGCATGTCGTTGGCTGGGTCCAGGACGGCTGTCGAGATGGCCTTGCCGATGTTGCCCACCGCAGGAGCCGTAAACCCGCTGGCCTGCATCATGGCGGCGACCATTCTGGTGGTCGAGGTCTTGCCGTTGGTGCCGGTGATCCCGATCCAGGGCGCTGGCCGGCCGGTCCGTGCTGAAGGAACCCGCAGCATCCAAGCCATCTCCACCTCGCTGACCACGGGAATGCCCCGACGCTGCGCCTCAAGAATAAAAGGAGTGCGCGGGTTGAAGACGGGCGAGGCCATGACCAGGTCCACTTGGTCCCAGTCCACTTGATCGAAGTCACGAAGATCGGCATGCGGGGCGGACTGGTCCACAGTGGTCACCCCGGCAGCCCGCCCTCGCAAGGCTGCAGCCACGCTCCGTCCGGAAATGCCCAGTCCGGCTACCAACACTCGCTTCCGGCTCAAGTCCATATCCACGAACACCTCATTCCGTTAGCTCCGGCATCTGCTTGGCATGATACCGGCTGCCGAGGGCTGGCACCATAAATGGACGGAATCAGATGGTCAGCCCAGAGCGGACCACCCAGTCTGCATAGAAGCAGACCAAGGCCAGCAGGACGAAGATCAGGTCGATCATCCAGAACCGCACAACCACCTTGGACTCCTGCCAACCCATCAGCTCGAAGTGGTGATGGATGGGCGCCATCTTGAAGACCCGCTTGTGGGTGAGCTTGAAATAGCCCACCTGGATGACGTCGGAAGCGGCCTCTGCCACAAAGAGCCCGCCGAGAATGACCGCCAGAAGCTCGGTATGGGTGGCGATGGACAGGGCTGCAAAGAGTCCGCCCAGAGCCAGGGATCCGGTGTCGCCCATAAATATGGAGGCCGGATTGGTGTTGTACCAGAGGAACCCAAAGCAGGCCACGGCCGCACAGCAGGCGATAATGGCCAGGTCCAGGGGATCGGAGACCGCGTAGGCGTGACCGGCATGGCCACCGCCCTTCAAGTGGTAGCTCTCCCAGAAGGCGATGACGGTGTATCCCACGAAGGCGATCATGGAAGAGCCCGAAGCCAGCCCGTCCAGGCCATCGGTCAGGTTGACGGCATTGCTCCAGGCCGTCATCAGCAGATTCACCCAGATGATGAAAAGCACCACGGACAGGATGCTGCCTGCCATTCGGAAGTCGATGATGGGCTGCTCAACAAAGGATATGCCCGCCTGAGCGCTGGGATAGCCGTTTTTGGTAGGCAGCTTCAGGGCCAGCACCGCATAGATGGTGGCCAGTATGAACTGGCCGACGAATTTGGCCCTGACCGACAGACCCAGATTCTGCTTCTTGCGCACCTTGGCAAAGTCGTCGATAAAGCCCAGGAAACCCATGGAGAGCATGGCGAACAGGACCAGCATAGCCGACAGGGACACGGACTCGCCCCGCGACAGGTAGCGGTAGAGCGCCGAGGCTGCCCAGCCCAGCAGGATGGCCAGGTTGATGACCACCCCGCCCATAGTCGGGGTGCCGCGCTTGACCAGGTGGGACTTGGGGCCGTCCTGGCGGATGTACTGGCCGTAGTGCAAGCGGTGGACCAGCCTTATCAGCAGCGGGGTTCCCGCCAGCGTCACCACCAGGGCGACCAGGATTCCGATGATGAGTGCAATCACAGTGTGTACTCCAACTCTTGGATTCCGTCCTTGAACGTTCGAACCCGCTGCGGGGATGCCTGTCGATACATGTCTCAGCCCTGCCACCGGTCGGCCAGATCGGACAGCCCAGACATATGCGAACCTTTCAGCAAAACAAGATTCTGCCGATCCGAATGCTTGGCGCACAGCTGACGAACCATCTGGTCGGCCTGGTCAGCATCGCGGGCAAAGAGGACACGCATGGACCCTGGCTGGCCATCGCTGGGATCAGACGTACCGCCTGCACCACGCACCAAGGCCTGGATCAGGCTGTTCATCTGCTGATCCGGGCAGCCCACCGCAATCAATGCATCAATACCTAGACGGCGGCAGTAGGCACCGATTTCCTGGTGCAGCTGCTCCCCCCGATCCCCCAGCTCGAGCATGACCCCAAGGACTGCGATCCGGTAGGCCGGGCCGTTGAACCCGCTCCAGGCAGCCAGAGCGTCCAGACCCGCCCGCATGGAATCGGGATTAGCATTGAAGGAATCATCAATCAGTCTGAAGACAGCATCCGGCAACCGGACCATCGATACAGCCATTCGATGCGGACTGATACGCCTCTGTCGACCCAGTTCATTGGCAATGCGCTCTGCATCCAGACCCAGGGCATGGGCTACCGTGGCGGCGGCCAGGGCGTTCATGACATTGTGCCGTCCCGGGATGCCCAATCGCAGCCGAACCGGTTGCTGACCGCGCAGTCGCAGCTCGAAGGCAGGCCTATCCAAGCTGTCGCTGTCCAGAAAACGAGCCGAACCGTCCAGGTCACGGTCCTGCCCGCCGTCTTCATCGGCCATGCCAAACCGTAAAACAGAGCCAGAGGCCAGATCAGCCATAGCAGCCACCCGGGAATCATCTGCATTGAGAACAGCGGTTCCGCCCGACACCAGGCCTCGCACGATCTCGCTCTTGGCCTGGGCGATACGCTCAACAGAACCGAATTCGCCCAGATGGGCCACTCCCACTTTGAGAACCAGGGCTATGTTCGGAGGAACTATGCGGGTCAGGTCCGCAATCTCGCCCACATGGTTGGCGCCCATCTCCGCCACCAGGTAGCGGGTGTCCGGTCCGACCGCCAAGGCAGTCAGCGGAAGACCGATCTCATTGTTGAAGGATCCGACCGGCGCCACTACAGGACCCAAGAGTGCCAGCAGGGAGGATAGCAGATCCTTGGTCGTGGTCTTGCCGACAGACCCCGTGATGCCAATGACCGTGAAGGGGCCTGAAGCCTTACGCCGACAGTCCATGTTGGCCCGGGCCAGCAGCCCCAGGGCACCGACCGTATCATCCACAAGAATCTGCGGCAAATCAGCGCCCGGAACCAGGTGGTCCACCAGGGCCGCACGGCAGCCCTTGGCCCCCAGGCCGGGAACATAGTCATGACCGTCCACGTGCTCGCCCTTGATGGCCACGAAAAGACCATCGACCCCCGCCTGCCGTGAGTCGGTCACCACCCGCATACGCACGGATCCGAGATCGGGTTCGAGAGCAGGGCCAACCTCGACCAGCCGACCGTGCACATATCCAACGACCTCATCCAGGGTCATGGGCATGGATCCGGCCCCTACAGACTGACTCATCCTCACCTCTCAGGACATTTCCCGGGAGACGCGCAGGGCGCTCCTGATGTTGTTGCGTTTGACGCCAGCAGCCATAGTCATGGCGATGCACAGGGACAAATCGTCGCTCAGCGCATCAGCGGGCAGAGACTGACGAGCCAACCCGTCTGATTCCTCGTTGCGCCGGGCCACGATGGTGTGCCCGCCCAGGTTGAACCCGTAGCGGCGGGCCTTGGAGATCAGCCGCACGTGCCGCGCATCCCGAGTGGAGCCCTCCTGGGCTCCCAGGGCCACCACATCCAGGTCCACCCCCTGCAGAGCGTCCATGGCCAAGGTCTGATCCTCCACGGAAATGACCATGGCGGCCGCCCCATCCTCCAAAGCGATGGACAGACCGCGCTGCACATCGAACATGCTCAGGGGATATTCCAGATCCAGTCGTCGGTCCAGCGAGCACGAGCCCTTGGCGCTGAGCATACCGACAGGATTGCCCAGCACCTGCAGGAAGTCAGCCAAGAGGTCCACCTGGTCCTGTACCTGGGAACCTACCAAGGCGAACACAGCCAAAGCCCCCGAGGGATCGCCGGCGGCATTGGCCAGCAACTGGCCCATCTGCCAGGCGCGCATAGTGCCGAAGAGCAGAGGTATGCGTGCCTGTCCCACCTCCTGACGAGCCGAAGTCGGCAACAGGGCGGCATAGGCTCCACGACGCTCGGCCTCCTCGACCATGCCCTGATCCACCTGCTGGTCTGCAGGCACATAAAGGCTGCCGGGGCGCACTGAGGGCAGATCGTCCACCATTGAGGTCACTGTGACCGGTTCAGCAAAGTCCGGTACCAAGGTCAGTCCGTAGCGCCCCTTGAGCTGGCCCAAGGTCAACCGTCGGGAGATTGATTCATTCAGCGCGCTCATGCTGCAATCTCTCCTTCGTTCGGAAACGCCATGATGCCTGCCGGTATCACCATGTTACCGGGATAGCATCGGTTCTGGGGGAAGACGTGGGGACCTGGTATTTCTGCATAAGGAATTCACCGATCTGAGCGAAGATGGGACCTGCGGTGATGCCACCGTAAACCCCGGAGGCGCTTTGAGGGTTCTTCAGCACCACGGTGACCACAAAATGCGGATCGTCAGCGGGCAGTATGCCCACCCAGTCACTGACGATGCCGCCCAGGCCGCCGGAGCTATCGGCCACCTCGGCGGTGCCTGTCTTGGCGGCCACTCGATAGCCCTCCACCTTGACCATCTTCTCGTATTTCTCAGACACTGATTCCATCGCGTTCATGACCTCAGCGGCCACCTTCTCGTCCACGACTCTGACCGGATGTGCTTTGACCGCGCCCTGGCTGCGGACTATCGTCTGGTCGGAACGGACCCCCTTGTTGGCCAAAGTGGCGACGGCATTGGTCAGCTGGACGGCGTTGGTGGCATAGCCCTGGCCGAACAGAATCGTGTTGCGGGTGCGGCGGTCCCATGTCTGAGGCGCGGTCAGCAACCCCTTGGACTCCCCAGGCAGACCCAAGGCTGAGACCTGTCCGATACCGAAGCGGGTCAGGTAGTCGTAGCGCTTCTGGTCCGGATAGTTCTGGCCGGCCATGACCATGCCCACGTTGGAGGAATTCTGTATAATGCCGGCAAGTGTCCAATGCTCGGCCCCATGATCAAAGGAATCCTTGTACTGCTGGTTGTCCAGAGTGATATGGTCCGGCACCGTAAATCGATCAGTCATGGAGTGCACCTGCTCCTGGAGCATGCCTGCAGCCGAGATGGTCTTGCCGACGGAGCCAGGCTCGAAGGTCTCCGCCACTGCCCGGGAGGAGTTGACCTTGGCCTGGTCGCTGCCCGCCTGGTAATCATCGGTGTCGGCCAGCGCCAGGATCTCGTTGGTGCGGGTGTCCTGAACCACCGCCAGGGCCCAGTCTGCATGATAGCGCTCGCAGCCTGACTTGAGGGCTTGACGGACGTACCAGAGCACGTCCTGATCGATGGTCAGGGTGACGTCCTTGCCGTTGACTGGATTGCGCTGACGGGTTACGGTTCCGGGAATCTCCTGACCCAGCATCCCCTGCTGATAGACCGTATAGCCGTCAGAGCCGGTCAGCCGCCGATTCTCCATCTGCTCAATCCCGGCTACACCCTTGCCGCTGTCGTCGATGCCCCCGATCAGAGCTCCCATCAGATCAGCATGAGGGTAGGTGCGTTCGCTGCTCAGCTCGGCTGTAATGATCCCCTGCAACCCCAGCTTGTCGATGGCACGCTTGACCTCGGGAGTCACCCTCTTGGCTAGGACCACGTACCGTCCAGGGACGCTGAGCTTGCCACCCAGCTCCATGGCGTTCATTCCCAGAGCCGGTGCCAGGAGGCGGGCCACCCCGGCAGCACCGTCAGCGCCCACCGGATGTCCTTTGATGCTATGGCAGTTGTCGCCAGTGTGCTTGGTGCAGTTGACAGGAATAAAGGAGGCTGCCGCCTCGGGGTCGCCGACGATGTTGTATCGCTCCAGGCTCTGGGCCAGCACACGGCCGTTGACGTCCAGGATGCGGCCACGTTGGGCCTTGATGGCGTGGGGCACGGTGCGACCCGCAGCAGCGGCCTGTGCCATGGACCTTCCATCAAAGAGCTGGATGTAGGCCAGCTTGCCCAAGGCCAGCGAGGCCACCAGAACCAGGATCAGGCCCACAGACAGCGAGCGCTTGCAGAAAGACAGGTGCCAGAAGCGCTTGGTTTCCTTACCGCTCATGGATTACCCGCCTTGCCCTGGGGGGTCTGAGGGGGCTTATAGCCCTGCAGATCAATGGAATTCAGACCTTGCTGGGGTTGCATGCCAAGCTGCTGGGCCTTGTCCGGCAGGGAGGCCTGAAGCTGGTCGAGCTTGTTCTGGTCGTCTTGGACGTCCTGAGTGAGATTGCTGATCTCATGCTGGACCCGAGTAGCCTCGAAGGAATCCTGGACCATCTGGGTGCGCAGCATCAGTGATCCGAACATGCAGGCGGCCAGGAAGACCACGGAGACCATGATGCGCAACAAGGGATTGCCACGGGTCCGTGTCCAGCCGATCAGGCGCATGGCCCCCTCAGCTACTGGACCCCGTTCGGGATGACGGGCCTTGCCTGGCTTGCCTGTACCCTTGATCAGACTGAGCTCAGGCCTGGTGGGCAACTCTTGGATGCGTGGATGGCCCCTATCCGGAGAGGCCTTGGAACGGACTGAACGTGCTGGCATGGTCATGGCTGACGCCTCGATCCAAAACCATGGTCGACGTGACGATGATGTCGATCTGAGCTCTCCCCATTGGCCTCGGCCTGAAGCCGACGACGACGCTCCTCAGGGATGGCTCCGATCCTCTCCACGGCTCGTAGACGCACTGAGGCGGAACGGGGGTTGCGTTCCCGTTCGGCAGAGTCGGCCTTGATGGCACCATGCGTCAGATCCGACAGATAAGGGCGGGCCTGATCCGGCACCACCGGCATGCCCGCCGGCAGGTCCACATGCAGCCCTGATGCCATGAAGCGCTTGACCATGCGGTCCTCCAGGGAGTGATAGGACTCCACGACCAGACGACCTCCCTGAGCCAGCCGCAGAACGGCCTGGGGCAGGGTGCGCCTCAAACGATCCAGCTCCCCGTTGACCTCGATGCGCAGGGCCTGGAAGACCCTCTTAGCAGGATTGCCTGGTGGACGGCGGCCACGAGGCACTGCCATATCGACCAGACGGTCAAGCTGCGCCGAGGTGGTCAGCGGCTGATCTCGTCTGGCCTCGACAATGGCCCGTGCGATGCGTCCTGCATAACGCTCCTCCCCGTACCGGGAGAAGATATCAGCCAAACGTTCCTGGTCGTATTCGGCCAGGATCTGGGCTGCTGTCAGCTCCTGGCCAGTGTCCATGCGCATGTCCAGCGGAGCATCCTGCCGGTAGGTGAAACCCCTGTCACGCTGGTCGATCTGCAAAGAGGATAGACCCAGATCCATAAAGACCAGATCCACCTGGCCCACACCCAGGGCATCCAATTGCTCATCCAGCTGGTCAAATGGGGCATGCACCGGTGTAAAACGGTCGGCCAGACCCTCATCGCGCATCCGGCCAGTAGCCAGATCCAGGGCCTGACGATCTCTGTCGATGCCAATAAGACGGGCCTCAGGACAGGATTTGAGGAAGGCGGTGGCATGCCCGGCCAGGCCTAGCGTGCAATCCACAGCCACGGCCCCCCTGTGCTCCAAGGCAGGTCTTGCCAGCGCCAGGCAGCGCTCCAGCAGAACTGGACGATGGACTATGCCCTTGTCCACAGCCTCCTGGTCGGGAGGATTGCGATCTTCCATGAGGGCCTCCATCAGCAATCCACCGCCGGAAGAACATCGTCGGCGATATCGGCGTAGCCCTGCTCCTTGCTCTCCAGGTAGGCGGACCAGGAATCCTGATCCCAGATCTCAGCACGGGTGCCCACGCCGATGACCGCCACAGGGCCGGTCAGCCGTGCATAGGAACGGAGCATGGGCGGGATCAGGATGCGGCCCTGCTTGTCAGGGACCTGGTCGACGGCACCGGACAGGAATACGCGCAGGTAGTCCCTGGCCGATTTGTCGCCCATGGAGGTGTGCTGGATGCGCACGGCCATTCGCTGAAATTCATCAGGGGGCAACAGACTGACACAGCGTTCCTGACCACGGGCCATGACCAGCCCCTGACCCAGCTGAGAACGGAACTTGGCCGGCAGAGCCAGGCGCCCCTTAGCATCCATCTTGGGAGTGTAGGTGCCCAGAAGCATAGGAGGCAGGGACGGCGAGGCAGCCTTTGCGTCGTATATATCGGTCATGCCTCACCTCCTTGCCTGTTGGTCACCTTGGGAGGCCTCATCAGGTTGCACCCCCTACGGAATGCTCCCCACTTTACCCCACTTACCCCCATCTATCACCACTTTAACGCCACTTCAGGCTCAAACCCGGCCATTCGCCTCGCCGAAGGATCCGCCTCGGCGTTTCGCCACCCGGCAAACAGAAGGTGACCAACGGTCCGCCAGGCCGGAAAAGTAGAGGACGAGCGGTATATTGGATCATCCGATTTTGAACATTGCACAGAACGGACGCACATGTCGAGCTATTCCTCACAGCTGCATGAAGAGCAGAGGGCGGTGGACAGGGCCTACGGCCGTCTAGACGAGCTGCGGACACAGGCCAGAGCCAGACTGGACGCGGTTCGTGCCGCCGGCTCCCACGGATCCCCCACCCAGCGCACCGAGCGGGATTCCTTCGCCAACATGTACGAGGATCGACTCACCCAGCTGCGAGCCGTGGAGGACCGTCTGGTCTTCGGCCGACTGGATACGGTCCAGGGAAGTCGCCGATATATCGGGCGACTGGGCCTTCTGGACAGCAACCACGAACCCATCCTGACCGACTGGCGGGCCGAGGCCGCGCGCCCCTTCTACGAGGCCACCCCGGCAGACCACGGCGACATTGTCATGCGTCGGCACATCACCCTCAACTTCCGCCAGGTCGCCGGCATCGAGGATGAGGTTTTGGATATGTCGTCCCCAGAAGTGGACAGGGCAGCCCAAGGAGGGACCTTAGCCGGCGAGGGCGCGCTCATGGCTTCCCTGTCCAGCCGTCGCACCGGTCAGATGACCGACATCGTAGCCACCATTCAGGCCGAACAGGACCGGATCATCCGCTTCCCCATGACTCGTCCACTAGTAGTGCAGGGAGGACCGGGCACCGGCAAGACGGCTGTGGCCCTGCACCGGGCCGCCTATCTGCTCTACACCCATCGGCGCAGACTGGAGAGCTCAGGCGTGCTGATCGTAGGGCCCACCAACGCCTTCCTGCATTACATTGACCAGGTGCTGCCCTCCCTGGGCGAGACCGGAGTGCTCAGCCGAACCATGGGCGACCTCATTCCCGGCATCAGTACCGAACGCCGAGAGGACCCGCACGTGGCCCGACTCAAGGGAGACATCCGCATGGCCGAGGCCGTGGCCAACGCCGTCACCTCCCGGGAGCGGGTGCCTGCCTCCCTGCCCACGGTCAAGGTGGATGGAGTTGCCGTACCCATGCTGGCAGTCGACTTGGAGCAGGCCTTGGTCGATGCACGACGCAGCCACCAGCCCCACAACAAGGCCAGGAACACCTTCGTGCGCTCAGCGCTGAATGCCATGACTGCCCGCTATGCCGAGGGAGTGGACTATCAGCCCGGAGCTGAGGAACTTGCCCGGGTCACCTCCCTGCTGCGGCTGAACGAGCAGGTGCGACGGACCCTCAACCTGGCCTGGCTGCCTATGAACCCCCGCTGGCTGGTCAACGACCTCTGGTCCAGGCCGGACCGCCTGCACCGCTTCGCTCCCTGGCTGAATGCGGAACAGATTGATTTGCTGACCCGACAGAATGGCGCCGAACTGACCGTATCTGACATCCCGATCCTGGATGAGGCCATGGAGCTGCTGGGCCCTGACCCCCGTCAGGCGGATCGCGACCAGGCCGAAAAGGCCCGTCGAGAAGAGGAACGCCGATTCGCCAGCGATACCTTGGCTCAGAACGGGATCGGAACAGGCATCGTGACCTCGCAGATGCTGCTGGATTCCATCAACGGCCAGGGTGAGAACCAGGCAGCCCTTCAGGCGGCTGCAGACCGTGAATGGGTATACGGGCACATCGTGGTTGACGAAGCTCAAGAACTGACGGCCATGGACTGGAGGATGCTGATCAGGCGCTGCCCCTCACGCTCCTTCACCATTGTCGGAGACGTGGCTCAGACGGCGGCTTTGGGCGGCACCCGGTCCTGGACATCCACCATGGATGCGCTCTTCGGCCCGGATGGATGGGATCTGCGGCAGCTGACCATCGACTATCGCAATCCTCGTCAGGTATCCAACCTGGCCTCCTCCTTCGCAGCCTCCGAGGGTCTTGAAGTTTCAACGCTCAAAGCCGTGCGCGATGTGGAAGGCTCAGTGGGCCACCTGCGTGCAGAGGATCGGGCGAGTCTGCTGGACCAGTTGCCTGACCTAGTGGGCGAACTGGCAGAACGTCATCTGGGCGAGGACGGTACCGGACGCCTGGCGATCATCGTTCCCAGCTCCTTGAAAGCCAGGGTCAGCTCACGGCTGCACATCAATCAGGGGCAGAAGCATCAGATCATGGTCACAACCACCGGCCATACCAAGGGCTTGGAGTTTGATGCAGTGGTTCTTGTGGAGCCCGGAACCATCCAGAACGAAGCCCCCTCCAGGCTGAGCGCAGCGGCCGACCTCTATGTGGCCATGACGCGCGCCACTCAGGAATTAATAATCGCCCAAACCGCCGAGGATCAGAGGCTGCTGGATCTCAGTTGACAGGCGCAAGCCTTCGACATGCCTGCCGCTGCTCATTGATTGCCAAATAATCCGTACCTGTCACAGGCTGACCGAAGCTTTCGAGACCACTACAACCAGCACAGCTGATACTGAAATTACTCACTTCAGGACTGTGCAGCAGCAGACTGGCTTTCAGCTGACTGGTCCTCGGCCCGCAAAGTATCGATGGCCTGCTGGAAGTCCTCTAGGTTGCTGAAGTTGCGGTAGACCGAAGCAAAGCGCAGATAGGCCACCTCATCCAGCTCTCTAAGGGGCTTCAGGATGGCCCTGCCGACCTCTTCCGAATCGACCTGGGCCAGGCCACGCGAACGCAGATCCTCTTCGACCTGCTGGCCTAGGAGCTTCAGGTCGTTCTCATCGATGGGCCTGCCTTGACAGGCCTTCCTAACGCCAGAGATGACCTTGTCGCGGTTGAAGGGCTCGGCATTGCCTGAACGTTTCATGACCAGGAGGATCGAGGTCTCCACCGTAGTGAACCGACGCGAGCATTGCGGACACTCACGACGGCGTCTAATGGCATGGCCGTCGTCGCTGATTCGCGTATCCACAACCTTGGTATCGGGATTCTGGCAGAAAGGACAGTGCATAGGCAACATCTTAACGCCAAAGGCCGCAAGACCCACGTATACCGGGCCTATGAGCTTATAAACCTGAACAAACTCCTCGAATTCAGCAAGCAGCTTTTTCCTAGCTACAAATTATCAAAACCCCGTCGCAGACGCCCTGAATCGAAAATCGCCGCCTCAATCCTCACTTGGAATCAGAATCCGATCGCCCACGCGCAGATTGGGTGAGGACATATTGTTTATCTGCATGATGCGGTCAACGTTCTTAGTGACATCCTCGCCCTTAGGCGTGATCGAGGTCGCATAGGACCAGACATTATCGCCCGGTCGAACTGTTCTGGTGACGACCTCCTGCGGCCCGGGAGCGGAGGTGGCCGGTCGCGCCATCCATCCGATTCCAGCCAGGATCAGTGCCCCGGCAACCAAAAAAGCCCCGAATCTGCGCACGATGACACCCACAAAACCCTGCTCGGATACACAGGCTTTGACGGCTTTACGGAGATGAAGCATGACAGACGAAAATGCAGAACCAGCATAAGCTTTGCAGGCCGAGGACAGGTTCGACAGCGTAGACATGTGGGAACTAGCACAAGTATGAACAACCACGGCACACCCCTTTCGAACATTTGTTCTATCGAACAGATGTTCT
The DNA here is from genome assembly GCF_003202695.1 of Bifidobacterium asteroides. Classification (GTDB taxonomy): domain Bacteria; phylum Actinomycetota; class Actinomycetes; order Actinomycetales; family Bifidobacteriaceae; genus Bombiscardovia; species Bombiscardovia asteroides_G. Next base: position 88,730 of record NZ_QGLL01000006.1, on the reverse strand, counting down.
TATTCTGGCACCTCAATCCTCATTTGGCAAGGCCGATTCGAACATTTGTTTGATTTTCTGCTTTAGTCGGGTTAGACTTGGTTCAGTTTTCAAGGAAAGGAGCCCATTGTGAGCACCATCCCCTTTGTCGGGTCCACGTCTATGAGCTCCGTCAGGCAGTCCACTTCTGGTAACGCCACCTCACAGGAAACCGCTGAGACCTCAACTAAGAGCGGCGTGGGAGAAAACGCGAGCGGCACCAAGAGTCTGAGCCAGGGGTCTAGACCCAAGCTGACCGATCGCCAGGCCAAGGTCTTGGAAGCCATCAAGCGTCACTTGTCAGAGCGTGGATTCCTGCCCTCCTACAGAGAGATCGGCAGAGATGCGGGATTGCGCAGCACTTCTTCCGTCAAGCACCAGCTTCAGGTGTTGCAGGATCTGGGCTACATCCGTCTGACTGCCAATAAGGGACGCGCCATAGAGCTGGTCCAGGATCAGCCTGAACCGGCAGCAGGAACCGCCAGGATCATGCCTTTCCCTGATACGCAGACCGACGAGGCCATCATGCAGTCGCGCGATGTGCCTCTAGTCGGCAGAATCGCAGCCGGCCAGCCTATCCTAGCCGAGCAGCATGTGGACGATGTCATGCGTCTGCCCGAACGACTGACCGGCTCCGGCGAACTCTTCATGCTTGAGGTCCATGGTGATTCCATGGTCGATGCCGCCATCTGCGACGGAGACTTTGTGGTGGTCCGCCGCCAGCAGGAAGCTGAGAACGGAGATATCGTCGCAGCTTTGCTGGACGATGGGGCTACGGTGAAGACCTTCCGCCGCGAGGACGGACATGTTTGGCTGATCCCCCACAACCCGTCCTACTCCCCCATTGACGGCACCCATGCCGCAATCATGGGCAAGGTGGTCACCGTCCTGCGAAAGATCTGATGCCTGCAGCCTTGTATTCATACCGCAGATACTTGCATTCTTTCGTGGACCAAATCCTGGTGGATGAGTTTAGCGAAGCGCCTTTTTGAAAGAGCGCAGCGAGAGCTAGATGTCCAGATGCTCGCCGCTGCTGTCTCGGTGTCCCTGCGGTTCTATCTGAAAGGTCGTATGCTCGACTGAGACCGGAAAATGATCACGCAGACAACGCTGCATGCTGGTCAGAATACGCTCGTTCTCGACAGCCGACGTGCCTTGTCGCACAATCACATGCGCCGTCAGCTGCGGCAGGCCGGTGGAAACACTATTGGCATGCAGATCATGAACCTCAAGCACGCCAGGCACACCCTCCAGGTGCTTCCTGACCTTGGCCATATCAAGCTCCGCTGGAGTCTCCTCAAGAAGCACGGAGACGCTGCTGGACAGCAATTTAATCGCACGAGGAATCATCAGGAGAGCGATCAGTCCTCCCGCCACGGCGTCGAACCCGGACCAACCGGTGATCATCATTACCACAGCTGATATCAAGACAGCCACTGAGCCTAATGCGTCGTTGACCACTTCGAGAAAAGCGGCACGCATGTTCAAATTGTCCTTATGCCCTGATGCCAGAACCAGGATGGACCCCACATTAGCGGCTAGACCCAAGATGCCAAAGAAGAGCAGCAATCCCTGCTGATGAACCTGGTCGCGCCCGGGCGACCAGAGCCGCAAAACTGCCTCCACAATGGCGTAAATACCTACAGCCAGCAAAACCAGAGCACCGCCAGCCGCCGTGATGACCTCCAGACGGGACCAGCCCCAGGTGCGACGATCCGTGGGACGACGCTCCATCAACACAGCAGTGACCGTGGAGGCGATAAGCACAGCCATGTCGGTCATCATGTGTCCGGCGTCGACCAGCAAGGCCAGGCTGCGGGTGACCAAGGCGCCGACGACCTCAGCCACGAAGACCGATCCCGTCAGAGCCAAGGTCGTCAGCAACTGTCGACGATGGGCGGATCCCCCACCCTGGATGCTACCTTCATGACTACTCATGCATACCCCGATTCATCAGTAACCAAGGTATGCCACCAGGGGTCCAGAAGGCAAGGGTCTTCTGCGAAATGCTCAGAAACCGAACTTGCTGACCGTCTCCTTGAGGGTCTCGGCGGAACGCTTCAGGGCTGCCAGCTCGCCATCACTCAGTGGTGTGTTGATGTGGGTGTTGACGCCGTCGCGGTTGAGCACGCTGGGCACCGACATGCACACGTCAGAGATCCCATGAAAATCCTCCAGCAGGGAGCTGACTGGCAGGATCCGGTCGGTGCCGTTGAGGATGGACTCGATGATATCCACGCCGGACATGGCGATGGCGAAGTTTGTCGCCCCCTTGCCCTCGATGATCTGATAGGCGGCGTTCTTCACCTCTTGATGTATCTCCTCGCGCTTTGCTGCGTCCAGAGGCTCGTGGCCGGGAAGCTCCATCCAGTCGCACATGGGCACTCCGCCGATGGTGGCCGAGCTCCAAAGCGGGACTTCGGAGTCGCCATGCTCGCCGGCGATGTAGGCATGAACGTTCTTGACGTTGACTCCGGTCTGCTGTCCGATCAGGTAGCGCAGGCGGGCGGAATCCAAGTTGGTTCCAGAACCGAACATCTGGTTGACCGGCAGTCCGGACAGTTCCAGCGATACCCTGGTAACGATGTCGACGGGGTTGGTGATCAGCAGGAAGATGGCGTTGGGAGCCACCTGCACCATCTGAGGGATGATGGACTTCATCATGTTGATGGTGGCACCGGCCAGATCGAGTCGAGTCTGCCCCGGCTTCTGCCTAGCCCCAGCAGTAATGACCACCATGTCGGCATCGGCGCAGATCTGCGGATCATCCGAACCGTCGATGGTGACTGTGGGATAGAAGCTGGATCCGTGTTGCATGTCGCGGACCTCGGCCTCAACACGCTGGGCGTTGATGTCCTCAAGGACGATCTCCCGAGCCACACCGCGCTGGGCCGCCGAAAAGGCCAGGGTCGACCCCACGGCTCCGGCTCCTACGATCGCTAGCTTGGTTGGCTTGATTGGTGATTCCGCCATAGTTTTATGGACCTCTCTTATCGGAACCCTGGAAACGGGTTTGCCGCTGACAACATAGGTAGTCTACCCAGCATAGATGACCTGAGGCGCACCTGTTCTCAGGAGCTCAGCCTAGCTGTTGGCGTGTCACGACCCGGAGCCTGCGAAGTCTTCTGGTCAACGGCCTGGTCAAGCACAGCGGCCGCCAGCCGGTCGTCCACATCAGCGCTCAGCGCAACCCCGTCGGCTCGGTATTCCAATGATTCCACCCGTCCCAACTTCCGCACCTGCTCCAGCAGGGAGCCGCTGGTGTAGGGCAGGATGGCCTGGACATGCACGGCGGGGGCTGGCAGCAGCTCTTCCACTCGCCTGCGCAGAGACTCCAGACCATGACCCTGCCTGGCCGAAACCAGGAAGGCCTCGGGCTCAAGGTTGGCAAGCCGCAGCCTGGCATCCTGGTCTATCAGATCCACCTTATTGAAAACCAGCAGACGGGGAATGGACTCCGCGCCGGGGATGTCTGCCAGCACAGCATCCACAGCTCTGATCTGACCGAAGGGATCGGGGTGGGAGCCATCCACCACATGAAGGATTAGGTCGGACTGCCCTACCTCTTCCAGGGTGGATTTGAAGGCCTCGACCAGCTGGGTGGGCAGTCGGCGGACGAATCCGACCGTGTCCACGTAGACGTAGAGTCGGCCATCTGCCGCCTTGGTGCGCCTTACAGCCGTGTCCAGAGTGGCGAAGAGGGCGTTCTCCACGAGCTCCTCGGCCCCTGTCAGCCGGTTGGTCAGCGAGGACTTGCCAGCGTTGGTGTACCCCACTACGGCAACAGACGGCAGCTGATAGCGCCGACGCGATCCACGCTTGACCTGGCGAGAGGGGGCCATCTGAGCGATCTGACGCTTCAACCGGGAAATACGCCGTCGAATGACGCGCCGATCGGTCTCGATTTTGGTCTCCCCCGGGCCACGGGAGCCTATGCCGCCAGCCTGTCCGGCAGCCTGCCCCCCGGCCTGGCGGGAGAGAGATCCACCCCAGCCACGCAGCCTGGGCAGCATGTACTCCAACTGAGCCAGCTCCACCTGGGCCTTGCCCTCACGGCTGGTCGCATGCTGGGCGAAGATGTCCAGAATCAGTGCCGTCCTGTCGACCACCTTGACCTTGGTGACATCCTCCAGGGCCCGTCGCTGGGAGGGATGAAGGTCGTCATCGGTGATGATGGTGTCGGCACCCAGCCGTGCCACGATATCTGCCAGCTCACGCGCCTTGCCTGAACCCAGATAGGTGGCCGGATCCGGCTTGACTCGCTGCTGGAGCAATCCGTCAAGCACCTCGGCCCCAGCGGTCCGTGCCAGTGCGGCCAGCTCGCGCAGAGACTCCTCGGCCTGCCCTACCGTGGTCCGCGAACCCGACCAGACGCCAACCAGGACCACCCGTTCCAGACGGACCTTGCGGTACTCCACCTCGGTCACGTCCTGGAGCTCGCCCAGCCCCTCGACATGACGGAAGGCATTGCGCCGGCTGCGCTCCTGCCACTCCTGATCCTGGTCCTGCCCGACCTGCCCTTTACTGCCGGTCAACACCTCGGACTCGGAGGAAAGCGGGTCCTGGCGGGCATCAAAGGCGGCTGAGCCATGCTCTTGGGTCGGTTTTTCTTGGGTCAAAGGCACCTCTGCACTGGTTCTACGAACTAGGGAACGAATCCGGTATAGGCGGAATCATGACACAGTCTTTATTATCATCTTCTTAGCAGACATCAGTGGGCGCCCAAGGGACGGGCAGGCTTCAAAGACGGACGGGATGGACATGACACAAAGGGACCATGGCAGCAGTCGGGGGCAATCCTCCAAGACCGGGACGTACGGAGGCGAACAGTATTTCGTAGCCCGTCCAGCCTCCCCCGATCAAAGGCGGACCATCCAGGTGGAGCTGGCCGGTCATACCTGCCAGGTGGAGGTTTCCCACGGGGTCTTCTCGGCGGGGAGGCTTGATCTGGGCACTTCGGTCCTGCTCAAACGCGTCCCTCAGCCTCCGTCCGAGGGCGATTTTCTGGACCTCGGCTGCGGATGGGGACCCATCGCCCTAAGCATGGCCATGCAGTCGCCAAAGGCCAACGTCTATGCCGTTGACACCAACCTGCGGGCCCTGGATCTGACCGCCCGCAACGCCCGATCCCAAGACCTTCATGGAGTGCACGCCCTGACTCCGGAACAGGTGCCGGACGATCTGCGCTTCGACCTGATATGGTCCAATCCGCCCATCCGAGTGGGCAAGGCGGCCCTGCACGACCTGTTGATGACCTACCTGCCCAGGCTGAAGCAGCAGGGCCGCGCCTATCTGGTGGTCCAGCGCAATCTGGGCGCCGACTCCCTGATTCCCTGGCTGGCTGATGCCCTGGACTCCGGCTGGACGGCCGAGAAGTATGCCTCGGCCAAGGGCTACCGGATCATCGAGGTAGGCCGGGCATGAAGTTCGAGTATCCCGCCGAACTGCCCATCAGCGCGGCCAAGGAGGATATTGTCCATGCCGTGCAGTCCTCCCAGGTGGTCATCGTCTCAGGACAGACCGGATCTGGCAAGACCACCCAGATCCCCAAGATTCTTCTTCAGATGGGCCGCGGCGACCACGGCCGCCAGATCGTGCACACCCAGCCCAGGAGGATCGCCGCCAGAACAGTAGCCGAACGCATCGCCTCGGAGACGGGCACCAGGCTGGGCGACCAGATCGGCTACCAGGTCCGCTTCACCGACAAGTCCAGCCGAAGCACCCGCCTGCGAGTGGTCACCGACGGCATTCTCCTGGCGCAGATCCAGGGTGATCCCCAGCTGCGGGCCTACGACACCATCATCATCGACGAGGCCCACGAGCGCAGCCTGAACATCGACTTTCTGCTGGGGTATCTGACCGCCTTGCTGCCCAAACGGCCGGATCTGAAGCTGATCATCACCTCGGCCACCATCGATTCGGTCAAGTTCCGCGAACACTTCGCCAAGGCCCTGCACACCCAGGTGCCCGTACTGGAAGTCTCCGGCCGCACTTATCCGGTCCAGACCCTCTACGAGCCCGCCGGATCGGCGCCGGCACTAATGCGGCATGTCCCCGGATTTGACTCCGATGAGAATGGCCAGGACAGGGAGGAGCCGGACCTGCCCAAGGCAGTGGCCCGTGCCTGCGCCGAGCTGGTCATCCATTCCTCCCACGTGGACGGCCCCAGGGACATCCTGGTCTTTGCCGCTGGAGAGCGCGACATCCGCGAGTACGAGACCGCCCTGCGGCGACACTTCGGCCCGCGAACCTCCGATATGCGCCGCCCTGATGCCTTGGAGATCATCCCGCTCTTCGCCCGCCTGTCCGCCAAGGAGCAGCACCGGGTCTTCGAACGACATGGCCATCAGCGCATCGTCATCGCCACCAACGTGGCCGAAACCTCTCTTACAGTGCCGGGCATCCGATACGTGGTGGACCCGGGAATGGCCAGGATCAGCCGCTATTCCAAATCGGCCAAGGTCCAGCGCCTGCCCATCGAACCAATCTCCCAGGCCTCGGCCGATCAGCGGGCAGGTCGCTGCGGGCGCGTGGCCGACGGCATCGCCATCCGTCTGTATGCCAAGGATGACTATGATACCCGTCCCAAATTCACTGATCCGGAGATCCTGCGCACCTCCCTGGGGTCGGTCATCCTGCACATGCTCTCGGTGGGCGTGGCCCATACAGCCGAGGACGTCACTGACTTCGGCTTCATTGATCCGCCCGATACCCGTGCGGTCAGCGACGGTCTGCGGGAGCTGACCGAGCTGCAGGCCATCTCCCGCCGGCAGGGTCTCATTCGGTTGACCAGCCTGGGAAGGCAGCTGGCCAGGATCCCCATCGACATCCGTCTGGGCAGAATGATCCTGCAGGCCGGGCAGGATGCCACCCCGGACACCCTGGCTGCCGTTCTGGTTGTCGTGGCCTTCCTCTCCCTGCAGGACCCGCGGGAACGCCCGGAGGAAAAGCGCGAGGAGGCCGACAGGATCCATGCCCGCTACGAGGACCCCTCCAGCGACTTCCTGACGGCCCTGAACATCTGGAACCGCTTCTTCCCGCAGGACAAGGAGCCCTCCAACGGAGCCCTGCGCAAGGCCTGCAAGCAGGAATACATGGCCTTCCTGCGCATGCGACAGTGGCATGACCTCTACCGGCAGCTGACACAAATGTGCCGGGGACTGCATATGAAGGTAGGCTCCCCGGTCCCCGTCAAGGCACCGGATCAGGCCCTGCTGGCCCTACCTATTGGGCAACAGGCGGCACATGCTCTGGTCTGCTCCTGGGATGATCAAGGCATCCACCGATCCATGCTGGCCGGCCTGCTCTCCAGCCTGGGCATGCAGGTGGTCCACGAACCCAAGGCCTCAGATTTCGCCGGTCTGCACGGCTCGGCACGGGCCAAAGCCATGAAGCGAGCGCGTCGGCAGGCCAAGAACGACTACCAGGGGGCACGCGGCACGCACTTCGCCATCTTCCCCGGCTCTGCCCTCTCCAAGGCCAATCCGCCCTGGATCATGGCCGCCGAGCTGGTGGAGACCTCCCGGCTCTGGGCTCGCTGCTGCGCGGCCATCGATCCGGCCTGGGCCGAACCTCTGGCCAAATCCCTGACCAGGACCACCTATGCCGAGCCCCACTGGTCGGCCTCCCGTGGTGCCGCAGTGGCAACTTCCAAGGTCCTGCTCTACGGTCTGCCCATCGTGCGCGACAGGACCGTCCAGTGGGCTCGCATCAACCCCGGCCAGGCCCGGGACATGCTGATACGCCAAGGTCTGGTCCAGGGCGATGTGCGCGAGCGCTTCCCGCATGACGACTTCATCCAGGCGAACCGGCAGGTGCTCAGCGAAGCGGGCGAGCGGACCAGCAGGACCCGCCAGGTGACCGGCACCGTCACTGAGGAGGACCTCTATGATTTCTACCAGGAGCGAATTCCCCAGGAGGCCACCTCCCTGGCCGCACTGGGCTCTTGGTGGCGGAAGCACCACGATGCAGATCCACATCTACTGGACTTCGATCCTGACAAGGTGGAGCGTCTGAACGACCAGTCCGCCTCCTACCGACCTGGAGACTACCCCGACCACTGGCACACCCTAGGCACCGACGGCCTGCCCATGGATCTGCCCCTGACCTACCGCTACCAGCCAGGAGAGCCGGACGACGGCATCACGATCCATATCCCCCTGCACTGCCTGAATCAGCTGACGCCCGGACAGTTCAGCTGGACTGTGCCCGGCCTTTTGGACGATTTGATCACAGCCACCATCAAGTCCCTTCCCAAGGCCCTGCGAGTACAGTTCGTCCCCGCCCCTGATGCCGCCCGAACCATCCGCGCCTGGATAGACGGTCACTATCCCCTGCTGCCCGGCGCCGATCCCGCTTCGGCAGCACGGGCCACCTACGGATCGGCGGAACAGCCTGCCGAAGAAGATGAGAATGATGCAGGCACCATCCCCGCCGAGGGCTGGCCGGACTTCGAGCAGGCCTTCACTGCCGCGGCCATTGATACTCTCGGAGCCCAGCTGCATCCGGAGGTCTTCACCCAGGCCAGGCTGGAAAGACTGCCTGACTACCTGCGACCAACCTTCCAGGTGGAGGAGGATCGGCGCCACGGCCATGGTTCCGGCCGCAAGGACCGAGGCCACCTCAAGATCCTGGGCCGGTCCAAGTCCTTGACCGATCTGCAACGCGACTTGGCGGGACAGGCCCGACAGTCGGCCCGGTCCCGGGTGGATTCCCAGGCCACCAAGGCCGCCCGTCAGGGCCAGGTGGTCAAAAGCGTCGATCTGCTCCACCAGTCCGGTGCCACGACCAGGCCACGGGAGGAGCTGATCTGGAAGGCCGCACTGGACAAGCTCCGCCTGCCCGCCCAGCGGATATCCTCCCGCTGGCTGAGCAGAGAGACCCTGATGCTGGCCTCTGCCCCTTACCCGGATACCTCCGCCCTGGCCGAGGACCTGCAGCTGGCTACTGTAAAGCGCCTTATTCCGCATACCGAGGCCGTTACCGACGACCGAACCCTGCAGGAGGCCGTAGCCAGCGTCAGTCAGGTCTACGAGGACACCGTCTACCAGGTGGCCAAGGATGTAGTCGCCATTCTGGAGACCTACGCCAAGGTGGACAAGGCCGTATCAGGACCGGCTGATCTCCCTCTGCTCTCGGTCCTGCAATGGATACGCCAGCATTTGGCAGGGCTGATGGCCAAGGGCTTCATCGGTGCTGATCCGCCCTATGCTCTCCCTCGCCTGTGCACGTATTTGAAAGCCGACCTGATGCGTCTGGACAAGGCCCGCAGGGACAAGGACCGCGACGTACGATGGGCATGGCAGGCGCAGACCGCTCAGGATCTGGTGGACCAAGCGGTCAAGACGGCCCAGGCTCTCCCCGCCGGGCCAGGACGAGATGATGCCATGGACCGCGCGCGAAGGGGACGCTGGATGATGGAGGAGTACTTCGTCTCCATTTGGGCTCAGGAGCTGGGAACGGCCATCCCTGTCAGTCTGCAGCGAATCAGAAAGGCGCTGGAAGAGAAGCCATGAGCACAAAACCATGGAGGCGAACACGCAGGAGCGGCGCTAAGGGCAGAAGAATGACCCTCAGCCGCGCGCAAACCCTAGGGGCCGCCCTGATGGCCGCGGTCTTGGTGGTCGCCCTGTGCATCCTGGCAGTCCGCTTCGTCTCCTACCGGTTGATGGTCAATCGCGTCGTCAGCCACCAGGAGCAGCTGTCCCAGGAGTACGTCTTCAACCCAGGCAGAATCATCACGGACCATCGCTTTCATGACATCGTCGATATGAACACAGACGATGTCCAGGCCTTCTTGGATCAGAAGGGAGCCGCATGCAACGGGTCCACCTGCCTGCGCAGCCTGCACATGGATGTCCCCGACCGTCCCGGTGACGGTCTATGCGATGCATACAAGGGCGGCAAGGGACAGAGCGCGGCCCAGATCATCGACGGAGCTGCTCGTGCCTGTGGGATCAGTCAAAAGGTCCTCTTGACCATGCTGCAAAAGGAACAGCACCTGGTAGCCACCGACCAGCCCGCCACACAGGTCCAGCTCCAGTCAGCCATGGGCCTTTCCTGCCCTGATGATGCAGAATGCGACACCCGTTACGCCGGATTCTTCAACCAGGTCTACGGGGCCGCCCACCGATTCCGCTACTACCAGGCCCATCGGGACCAGTATCCCTACAAGACCAGGGCCCTGAACGATGTGCGCTTCAGCCCCGATGCCTCCTGCGGCAGCGGTCAGGTCTATATCGAGAACGATGCCACTGCCCTGCTCTACATCTATACGCCCTATCAGCCCAACGAAGCAGCGCTGCGGGCAGGCGGCGGCGAGGGCAATCACTGCTCAAGCTATGGCAACCGCAACTTCGTCATGATCTACAACAGCTGGTTCGGCCGATCGGACCAGTAGGTCCCGGGTTCAAAGCCTGGGCAGGTAGTAGGCCAGCTCATAGGGGGTGACCTGCCGGCTGTATCCGGCCCACTCCCGGTGCTTGTTGCGCAGGAAGTACTCGAAGGTCTGCTCGCCCAGCACCTGGGCCACGAAGTCCGACTTCTCCATGACCCTGAGCGCCGCGTCCAGGCTGTCGGGCAAAGGCTCGATGCCCATGGCCTGCCGCTCGGCGTCGGTCAGCTCCCAGACATCGTCGCTGGTGGGCTCGCCCAGGGTCATCTTCTGCTCGATCCCGTCCAGCCCGGCAGCCAGCAGCACCGAGTAGGCCAGGTAGGGATTGGCCCCCGGATCCAGCCCGCGGAACTCCATCCTGGCCGAGTTGCCCTTGCCGGGCTTGTACTGAGGGATGCGCAGGAGAGCGGATCGGTTGTTATGCCCCCAGCAGACGTAGCTGGGCGCCTCGGCTCCGCCCCAGAGACGCTTGTAGGAGTTGACGTACTGGTCGGTCACCGCGCAGATCTCGGCCGCATGGGCCAGGATGCCTGCGGCGAACTGCCTGGCCGTCTGGGACATGTTGAACTCCTGACCCACCTCGTAGAAGGCATTGGCGTCCCCTTCGAACAGGCTCAGATGGGTATGCATGCCCGATCCGGGCTGGTCAGTGAAGGGCTTTGGCATGAAGCTGGCATAGATCCCCCGCTCCAGGGAGATCTCCTTGACCACGGTCCGGAAGGTCATGATGTTGTCGGACGTGGTCAGGGCGTCGGCATAGCGCAGGTCGATCTCGTTCTGTCCTGGTCCGGCCTCGTGGTGGGAGTACTCCACCGAAATGCCCATCTGCTCCAGCATGTTGACGCAGGCCCGGCGGAAGTCCATCCCCGGGCTACGGGGCACATGATCGAAGTAGCCGCCCTCATCGATGGGGGTCGGGGTCTGGGACCAGTCCTCCTGGTTCTCGAACAGATAGAACTCGATCTCCGGGTGAGTGTAGAAGATGAAGCCCTTCTCCTTGGCCTTGGCCAGCGCCCGCTTGAGCACGTGCCGTGGGTCACCGCTGCTGGGCTCGCCATCCGGGGTGAGCACGTCGCAGAAGATTCGCGCCGTGCCCTGCGGTCCGCCTCTCCAAGGAAGTATCTGGAAGGTGGACGGATCGGGTTTTACGATCATATCGTCCTCGGAAACCCTGGTCATGCCCTCGATGGCTGAGCCGTCAAAGCCCAGCCCCTCCTCGAAGGCCACCTCCAGCTCGGTGGGCGCTATGGCCACTGACTTCAGCGTGCCTAAGACGTCGGTAAACCAAAGACGAATGAACCGGACATCGCGCTCCTCGACAGTGCGCAGCGCGAACTCCTCTTGCTTATCCATAGAGCTCATGCTCCCATTCCTATATTTCGCAGACTTGCTTATAGCGTTAACAATGACCCGAGACCAGGTCCAGCGCCTGCTCCAGGGTGAAGGCGCCCTCATAGAGGGACTTGCCCAGAATAGCGCTGTCCACGCCCCGATCGGCCAGGTTCATGATCCTGCTGAGGTCATCCAGGCTGGATATGCCGCCCGAGGCGGTCACCTTGGCTGGGGTCCGGTCAGCCACCTGGCCCAGCAGGTCCAGATTGGGGCCTGTCATCATCCCGTCGCGGCTCACGTCGGTAACCACGTAGCGGCTGCACCCATCCCTGTCCAGTCGCTTCATGGCCTCGAAAAGATCCCCGCCCTGTCTGGTCCAGCCCCGGGCGGCCAGGGTGTGTCCGCGCACGTCCAGCCCCACGCAGACCTTCTGACCGTAGCGGCTCAGGATCCGACCGGTCCATTCCGGATCTTCCAATGCTGCAGTGCCGATATTGACCCGTGTGGCACCGGCATCCAGGGCTGTCTCCAGACTGGCATCGTCGCGGATGCCGCCGCTGAGCTCGACCTTGACGCGATCGCCCAGCTCGTTGACCAGAGCGGCCAGCTTGTCACGGTTGTCTCCGGTGCCGAAGGCCGCATCCAGGTCGACCAGGTGGAGCCACTCGGCACCCTGATCGACCCAGGTCTTGGCAGCGTCGGCAGGCTCCCCGTAGACTTTTTCGGATCCGGATACCCCCTGCCTGAGGCGGACCGCCTTTCCGTCACGAACATCGACAGCAGGTAGGAGCGTCAGCATCTCATTCACCTTTCTCGGACGGAAGCATGGAAGATCCGGGAAGGGTTCGCACCCAATTGGTCAGCAGCCGTGCACCGGCCTGCCCGGATTTTTCAGGATGAAACTGGGTGGCGCTCAAGGGACCGCATTCATAGGCAGCCACGAATCTGCTTCGTCCATAGTCGGCCCAGGTAACCAGCGGCTTACTGAAAGATGCGCCTTGTGAGGTCTTGTCAGACTCTAGCTGGACTGACCTTGGCCGGATTTCGCCCTTTCGATCCACTGCCGATACACGCAAGGATGGATCGATCTGCGACCCGCTGGCGTAGTCTTCCCCCTGCGCCGCCATGGCGGCATAGGAGTGGACGAAGTAGAAACGCTGATCCTGGACCCCCGCTAAAAGTCGTGTTTCCTGAGGCGCCTGGACATGGTCCCAGCCCATATGGGGCACCACGTCGGCGTCAAGCTTGGTCACCCGACCGGGGATCAGGCCCAGACCGGGCTCGCTGCGACCGTCCTCGTCCCCGAACTGGAACATGACCTGGAGGCCTATGCAGACCCCCAGAACCGGCAGACCCTGGGCCAGGCGATTCAGAATGATCCGATCGCCACCGACAGCGCGCAGCCCCGCCATACAGGCCCCGTAGGCACCCACGCCGGGAATGACCAGGCCATCGGCCTTCATGGCCAGGTCCGGATCAGCGCTGATTCGCGCATCAACCCCAAGCTGGGAGAGGGCATGCACCATGGATCTGACATTGCCGAATCCATAGTCAAACACCTGTATCCTGGTCATGTTCCTCCTAGCCAAACCTTTTACCTGAACATTTACTCCACGCGACCCTTTCGAGTCGATCCTCCGGCCCCGAACCTGGTGTGCGAGGCTATGATGCCCATAGCCTTCTCGCGGTCGTACTCTCCTGAATCGAAGATGGTGGCCCCATCCTGGCGCAGCCTGTCCACCGTGGTGGTCCCGATCATCAGATCCTCCACAAAGTCGGCGGTGGCGGCAAAGAGAATGGGCGGCGCAAGCGTCTGCCCTGATTGTCCGCTGATCCAGAGGGTCGCTTCGAGCTTGTCGGCCCGGTTGACCGCCAGGATGGCGCTGAGCCCGGATACGACTGTGGTCAGATCGCGGATGGCCGCCTCTGGTCCGCCACCGTCCAGATTCCTCAGGACGGCCACGGCGCCTTCGCGGGCTTGGACGCACCAGGCAGAGATATCGGATATCTGGCAGAAGGCTGCGAGAAGCTCTGCAGAAGCCAGGCGGGTCACCATGACGGCGGCCTTGGCACGGTTGCCGATCAGACCTTCAAGCTCCTGATCGAAATCAGCGGCAACTCCATGGGCCTCATCCGGTTTCGCCGAGGATTCGTCAGCGGACCCTGAATTGAGCCCGGTCTCGTTATCCACGGCTGATCCGGAGCTTCCGGCAGGATCCACACTGGAATCGCTCCTGGCAGGATGATCCACTTGGTCCTGGTTCTCATTGAACTCGGCCTCAAAGCTGGCCAGGGCCCGCTCGACCTCTTCCTCGCTCAGATGATGACCGGAATCCGGCAGGTCCTGATCCTTGCTGTCCCTGTCCTCGTGCTCATCGGCGCTCATAGCGACCCCTTGGTACTGGGGATGCCCTTCACCCTGGGATCAGGCTCCACAGCGAAACGCAGAGCCCTGGCCAGGGCCTTGAACTCAGCCTCGGCGATATGGTGCGGATCCCTTCCCGACAAGAGGGTCAGATGCAGGCAGATGTCGGCATGCAGAGCGATGGACTCCATGACATGCCTGACCAGGGAGCCAGTGAAATGCCCACCGATCATGGCGTACTCGAACCCTTCCGGTTCGCCGGTGCAAACCGCATATGGCCTGCCGGAAATGTCGACCACGGCTCGCGCCAAAGCCTCGTCCAAGGGCACGGTGGCATCAGCAAAGCGCTTGATGCCTCGCTTGTCCCCCAAGGCCAGGGCCAAGGCCTCGCCAAAGACGATGGCCACGTCCTCGACAGTGTGATGCACGTCGATCTGGGTGTCACCGCTGGCCTTAATGGTCAGGTCAATCAAGGAATGCCTGCCCAGGGCCGTCATCATATGGTCATAAAAAGGAACCGAAGTGTCGATATCGGTCACTCCTGTGCCATCCAGGTCCAGACTCAGGCTCACCTTGGATTCACTGGTCTGGCGGGTGATGGTGGCTGTTCTGCCTGCCATTGCTGCTCCTCCGCTTTCTGCCGCACACTCCACTTGCGCCACGGGCCAGAAAGCCATCGCGTCGGCCCGCACTGTATCTTCTGCACGGCGTCTAGACCACCAGCATAGCCGGGCCGCTGGTCCGCATCCTTTTAGAATCGCTTGAGGACATCGACCAGGGTTCGGCGGAATTGATCCATCTCTGCGTCCGTGCCCATGCAGACCCTCAGGTAGCCCTGAGGACCCACGGCCCGGATCAGCACGCCTTCGTCCTTCATGGACTCGAAGACGGCATCGCGGTCAGGAAAAGTGCCAAAGAGAATGAAGTTGGAGGCCGAAGGGACTACGGTCAGCGGCTGATCATGAAACTTCTGCCCAGCCAGCCACTCAGCGGTCTTTCGACGGGTCTGGCGAAGCTGATCCACCCGAGCCAGCTGGAGGTCCGTATGCTCCAGGGCAGCCAGGGCCGCAGCCTGGGTCAGGGCACTCAGATGATAGGGCATCCGAACGATGCGGACCGCGTCGACTATCCCCCTGGATGCAGCCAGGTAGCCCACCCTGGCTCCGGCGAAGGCGAAGGCTTTGGACATGGTCCGGCTGACCGCCAGGTGATCGTACTGCCCGACCAGACTGACCGCTGAGGGCGTGCCCGGGTCACGGAACTCGATGTAGGCCTCATCCACGACCACGATGGGCCGGGCGAACGGATCCGCGCCCGATACCGGGACCGTAGAGCAGACCTCCAGGAGCCGGGTCAGCTGATCCATGGGCAAAGGCGTCCCTGTAGGATTGTTGGGGCTGGTCACCAGAACCATGGCTGGCCCCAAAGCCTTGATGCGCTCGATGGTCGTATCCATATCCAAGCTAAAATCAGGCAGTCGGTGAACCAGCTTCCAGTCAGTGAAGGTGTCTCTGGCGTACTCGGGGTACATGGAATAGGTCGGGTCGCAGCCCATTGCGGTCCTGCCCGGCCCTCCGAAGGCCTGGAAGAGCTGGAGCATGATCTCATTGGAACCGTTGGCTGCCCAGATCTGCTCAGGCTCAAGCGAGACCCCTGATTCCTTCTTGAGATAGCCGGCTAGGGCCCGCCGCAGATCCACATGCTCCCTGTCCGGATAACGGTTGAGGCCGGGCGCCATCTGGCGCACGCGCTGGCAGATGGCCTCGACCACCTCCTGGTCCAGGGGGTAGGGGTTCTCGTTGACGTTCAGGCAGACTGGAACGTCCAGCTGGGGAGCGCCGTAGGGCTCCTCCCCCGCCAGATCCGTACGGAGAGGAAGATCGGCAGGTATGGCACTCACCGCAGACCAGCCTTCTCTTCGTTGGCCTCCAGGTCGGCCTTGTCGTAGGGGTCGTCCAGGAACCGGCTCAGGATGCATTCGCCATGGGCGGGCAGGTCCTCGGATACGGCGAAATCATTGATCTTGGCTGCAATGGGCTTGAGTCCCTCTTGGTCGTACTCAATGACTTCCACAGGCTTCATGAAGGTGTGGACGCCCAAGGCTACGTCGAATCGGGCCGTGCCGCCAGTGGGCAGAACGTGATTGGACCCGGACATATAGTCGCCCAGGGGCACAGGAGAGTATGGGCCGCGGAAGATAGCGCCGGCATTCCGAATTCTGTCGATGACGGCATCAGGATCAGCTGTCTGAACCTCCAGATGCTCGGCGGCATAGGCATTGGCCACGTCGATGGACTGGTCGATCCCGTCGGTCAGGATGATTCCTGACTGGTTGCCGCCTAGGGAGGTGCGCACCCGGTCGGCATGCTCAGTTCGAGGCACCCTGCGTTCCAGAGCCTCCTGCACACCCTGAGCCAGTTTCTGGCTGTCAGTGATCAACACCGAACCGGCCAGCTCGTCATGCTCAGCCTGACCGATCAGGTCTGCCGCAACCCAGTCTGGGTTGGCCTGCCCGTCGGCAAGAACGGCGATTTCCGTCGGTCCGGCCACAGCGTCGATGCCCACCATGCCGGAGACCATCCGCTTGGCTGTTGCCACAAAGATGTTGCCCGGGCCGGTGATCTTATCGACCGGATCACAGAGAATCTCTCCGTCCTGCGGCTCGGATCCCCTGGCCCCGTACGCGAACATGGCCACGGCCTGCGCGCCGCCCACGGCATAGACCTCGTCCACTCCCAGGATGGCGCAAGTGGCCAGGATGATTGCCGCTGGCAGACCGCGGGGGTCATCAGAGACGGGCGGGGTGGCTACAGCCAGAGAATCGACACCGGCCACCTGGGCTGGCACAGCATTCATAATGACTGAGGAGGGATACAGGGCCTTGCCTCCGGGCACGTACAGACCAACCCGTTCGACCGGGATCCACCTTTCGCTGACCCGGGCGCCAGAGGCTAGATCGGTAGCCAAGGGTTTGGGCACCTGGGTGGTGCAGACCTTGCGAACGCGGGCAACGGATTCCTCTATTGCTGCCCTGACCCTGGGATCCAGCTGCTCAAGGGCCTCCTGCATGGCCGATGCCGGAACCCTCAAATCATGAGGACGCACATGGTCGAACCTCTCCTCCAGGTCGCGCAGGGCCGCAGCCCCATGCTCGCGCACCTGGTCCAGTATGGGCTGCACCTGGGCGCTGGCCTCCCGCGTGCCCATATCGGCTCGGGGCATGGCGGCGAGGAGTTGGGCGCGGGACATGGTTTTCCCACGCAGATCCATGGTTCTCATCATGAGCTTTGACATACTTTGATGGTAGTGAACTTTTGTGTCGCCACAGCCAGCGACTCTCCCCAATCCCAAATGGTGAGACGGTTCCGGGCGCGTTCTAGGCCGACGGCAGGCAGGAGGGCCCAAAGACCGACTTGATTTCGGCCACCATGGATGTGTCATGCCTAGTACGGAATCCGTCGCCGAACGTCAGCAGACGCACATTGCCCCGGTCGTCGCGGACGGCCAGACGGACCTGGCAGTAGCCAGGGTGGGACTTGAGTATCCGGGCCAGCCGCTCCATGTGCCCCCGATCCAGGGCCTGCCTGGGCAGAGTGATGGTCAGGGGCCGCTCGTCCGCAGACTCAAGGACAGGCACCTCCATATCATTGGCGCGGATGTTGGTGGCCTCATCGCGCAGCTCGACCATTCCCTTTATCCGGATGACCGAGTCCAGGATCAGGTCATCGGCGTGTGCTTCGTAGACTTTGCCGAAGAACATGCATTGAATGGAGCTCTCCAGGTCTTCGATGGTAACGATGGCCCACGGATTGCCCTTCTTCGAGACCCGGCGATCCACTGCAGTGACCAGCCCCGCCAGGGTCACCACCTTGCCGTCCATGCTGTTGGACCGGTTGAGCAGCTGAGCGATGGACATGTCACGCATGCCGGCAAGGACCGAGGTCATGCCGCTCAACGGATGGTCGGATACGTACAGGCCCAGCATCTGCCGCTCGAAGTTGAGCTTGGTGGACTTGTCCCACTCATCGATGTCGGGCACGGTTACTTGGGCATCACCCAAGGCGTCCTGCTGGGGCACGTCGTCATCGGCATCAGCAAAGAGGTCAAACTGGCCTTCGGCCTGCTTGCGCTTGATGGGCATGACCTGGTCGACGGCCTCGTCATGGATTTGGAAGAGAGCCCTTCGATTGGGGTCGATGCCGTCAAAAGCGCCGCCCTTGATCAGGGATTCCACGGTTCTCTTGTTGAGCACCTCCATGGGCACCCGCTTGACGAAGTCCATGAAGTTGACGAACTTGCCCCGGGGCCCCTGGCGCTCCTTGATGATGTCCGCCACCACCTTGTCGCCCACATTGCGAATGGCTCCTAGGCCGAAGCGGACCACGTCGCCGACGGCGGAGTACTCAGCCACGGACTCGTTGATGTCAGGCGCCAGGATGCGGATGCCCATCCTTCTTGCCTCGCCCAGATAGAGGGCGGTCTTGTCCTTGTTGGTCCGCTCGTTCTGCAGCAGGGCGGCCATGAACTCCACTGGATAGTGGGTCTTCAGGTAGGCGGTCCAGTAGGCGATCAAGGCGTAGGCAGCAGAGTGCGCCTTGTTGAAGGCGTAGCCGGAGAAGGGCACCAGAACGTCCCAGACCGCCTGTGCAGCCTCCTGAGAGTAGCCGTGCTCCTTCATGCCTTGGAAGAAGGGGACCTGCTCCTTGGCCAGGACCTCAGGCTTCTTCTTGCCCATGGCCCTTCGCAGCACATCGGCTCGGCCCAGGGAGTAACCTGCCAGAATTCGAGCTGCAGACTGGACCTGCTCCTGATAGACGATCAGGCCATAGGTCTCATCCAGCACGCCCGCCAAGGGCTTGGCCACCTCGGGGTGGATGGGCTCGATCTTCTGCAGCCCGTTCTTCCGCTTGGCATAGTTGATGTGCGAGTTCATATCCATGGGCCCTGGCCGGTAGAGGGCGATCAGGGCGGAGATGTCGTTGAAGTTATCGGGTTTGAGCATGCGCAGCAGGGAGCGCATACCATCACCATCGAGCTGGAATACGCCCAAGGTATCGCCCCGGGAAAGCAGTTGGTAGGTTTCCTTGTCATCCAGGGGAACTTTCTCGATGCTGATGGGCTCCTTGCCGTTGCGCTTGATGTTGGCGACCGTGTCTCTGATGACCGTCAGGTTGGACAGCCCCAGGAAGTCCATCTTGACCAGCCCAAGGGTCTCACAGGTATGGTACTCGAAGGTGGTGGTCACCGTGCCGTCGGTGCGCTCCATCAGCGGCGAGGTATTGGTGATGGGATTGGATGCCATGATGGTGGCGCATGCATGCACGCCGGTCTGGCGGATGATGCCCTCGATGCCCTTGGCCTCCTCGGTGATCCGCTTGACATCCGGGTTGGACTCGTACAGGTCACGGAACTCCTTGGCCTCCGGATAGCGCTTGGACTGGGGATCGAAGATATCCTTGAGACTCATGTCCTTGCCGTTGACCGCAGGCGGTAGGGCCTTGGTGACCTTGTCGCCCACCGAGTACTCATAATCCATGATTCTGGCCGAGTCCTTCAGGGCCTGCTTGGTCTTGATGGTGCCGTAGGTCACGCACTGGGCCACCTTGTCGGAGCCGTACTTGCGGCCCACATAGTCCAGGACCTTCATGCGCCCCTCAGGATCAAAGTCCACGTCGATATCAGGCAGCGAGACACGCTCAGGGTTAAGGAATCGCTCGAAGATCAGACCGTGCTTGAGCGGGTCCAATTCGGTGATGCCCATGGCGTAGGCCACCATGGATCCTGCCGCCGATCCACGGCCCGGCCCCACCATGATCCCGTGGTTCTTGGCCCAGTTGATGTAATCGGCCACCACCAGGAAGTATCCGGTGAACTGCATCTGGCAGATGACCCCGCACTCGTAGTCGGCCTGGTGGGATACCTCCTCGGGTACCCCGTCCGGGTAGCGGTTCTTGAGGCCCTCGTCCACCTTCTTCAGAAAGAGCGAGGTCTCGTCCCAGCCTTCCGGGCAGTCGAACCGGGGCATGAAGGCCCCGTCCTCGTGATCGTCGAACATGACGTTGCAGCGTTCCGCGATCTCCAGGGTATTGTCGCAGGCCTGGGGAAACTCCTTGAAGATCTCGCGCATCTCCTGGGCCGAGCGGATGTAGTAGCCGCTGCCGTCAAACTTGAAGCGGCCGGGATCGGTCAGCCGGGATCCCGAGTTGATGCAGAGCAGAGCATCCTGGGCCGAAGCATCCTCCTTGCGCACATAGTGCGAATCGTTGGTGGCCACCAGGGGAGCATCCAGACGGCGGGCGATCTCCAGCAGATCCTTGGTCACCCGATGCTCGATCTCCAGCCCGTGATCCATCAGCTCCACGTAGTAGTTCTCCTTGCCGAAGATGTCCTGGAACTCCCCGGCAGCCCGCAGGGCTTCGTCGAACTGGCCCAGCCTCAGCCTGGTCTGGACGATGCCAGAGGGGCAGCCGGTCGTGGCGATGACCCCCTTGTGGTAGGTGGACAGCAGGTCCTTGTCCATACGGGGCCACTTGCCGACCAAGCCCTCCAGATTAGCCACCGAGGAGGCCTTGATCAGGTTGACCAGGCCCGTATCGTCGCTGGCCCAGAGGGTCATGTGAGTGATGAAGCCGCCTCCGGAAACATCGTCCGAACGCTGCTCGTCGGTTCCCCAGTGGACCCGGCTCTTGTCCTGTCGGGCGGTCTCTGGGGTCACATAGGCTTCAATGCCGATGATGGGCTTGATGTCGGCATCCACGGCCGTCCGCCAGAGCTCGTAGGCTCCGTGCATGTTGCCATGGTCAGTGATGGCCACGGCCGACTGCCCCAACCGTCCCACCTCAGCAATCAGATCGGGTATCCTGCTGGCCCCGTCCAAGGTGGAATAGTGGGTGTGAGTATGAAGGTGAACGAAGTCTGACCGAGTTGAGGACATATCTCTAATTTACCCAGGCCCCTGGCAGAATCGCCGGAGTCCGCTAGCTGCGTATGCCGGAGGCGCTCTGACGCTCGATCTGCAGGGAACGGCGCAGATCAGGCGGGTAAGAGGAAACCACCTTGGTCCAGATCCTGGTGCGGGGATGGCGGAATTCAAGACGCATGGCATGCAGCCACTGTCGCTTCAAGCCCAGTCTGTCCGCCAGGTCGGGGTTGGCTCCATACATATGGTCGCCCACCAGGGGATGGCCTATTGAGGAGAAGTGCACACGTATCTGATGAGTACGCCCAGTCTCCAGATTGACGCTGACCAGAGTAGCCGAGCCGAAGCGCTCCAGCACATCCCAGTGGGTGATGGCCTCCTTGCCCGCAGGGGTGACCGTGAAACGGAAGTCCGAGACGCGGGCCCGGCCAATGGGGGCCTCGATGGTGGCCTTGTCCTCGGAAAGATTGCCCTGGACCAGGGCGTGGTATATTTTCACGACCTCATGCCGGGCGAACTGTCGGCGCATCTCCTTGTAAGCCAGATCGGACTTGCAGACCAGCATGAGGCCGCTGGTACCTGCGTCCAGGCGGGAGACGATGCCCTGACGGCCCTGGGCACCCATGGAGGTGATGTGAGTGCCCCGCTGCAGGAGGCTGCCCAGAACGGTTGGTCCGGTCCAGCCTATGGAGGGATGCGCCGCCACCCCCACTGGCTTGTCGACGACGACCACGTCCTCATCCTCGTAAACCACAGGCATATCCTCGGCCACCGGCTCCACCTGCTTTATCGACTCGGGCTCATCCAGCTCTATCAGATCGCCGAGCATCAAAATGGTGGCCTTGCTCACCCTGCGGCCCATGATCCGCACACGGCCCTGGGCCACCAGATCGCTGGCCTTGGCCCTGGACAGGCCAAGCATCTTGGACAGGGCCATGTCCAAGCGCCGACCCACCAGAGCATCAGGCGCAGGAAGAAGCCGGGTCACTTGGCCGCTCCCCCATGTCCTTGGGTTCTGAACCGATCACTGAACTCTACATTGCAGGCGATGAGAGCCACCATGACCACAGCGGCCAAGGTCAGATAGATGTCGGCCACATTGCCCACCGACCAGCCGTAGTCCAGAAAGTCGACCACGGCGCCGTCAAGAAAGCCTGAAGCATAGGCCACTCGGTCGATCAGATTGCCTGCTGCCCCGGAGAAAGCCAAGGACAGGGCCATGGTCCAGACCATGGAAGTGGTGCGCAGAGCCAGAACAATCAGGAGCAGACAAGCGGCCAGGGCGATCAGGGATATGACCCAGGTGCGCCCGGACCCCAGACCTAGGGAGGCTCCAGGGTTGCGCACCAGACGCAAGCCCCGCAGAGGACCTGGCAGAGCCACCCTGGATCCATCACCTAGCCGTGCCAAGGCCAGGGCCTTGGTCACCTGATCCAGAGCAATGGCCGCCGCAGCCAGAGCGACGAAGACGGCCACGCGCCTGCGCAGCCGTCCCTCGTGTATGTTCTTCGTCATTACCGGATGGGCTCAGTGTGCCTGTTCGGACTTCTTCTCCATGGACTGGTAATTGCTGGTGTCCGAAAGCTGGTGGACAAGCTGGTTAAGGAACTCGGTCAGTTTGCTGCGGTAGCCAGCCTCGAACTGCTTGAGCCCCTGGATATTCTCCTCCAGAACCTTGGACTGGTCCATGAGCTTGCTCTTGACATCGGTGGCGTAGCGGTCGGCGCTGTCGCGAGTGTTCTTGTCGTACTCCTGTGCCCGAGTCTGCACCTGGGTCTCGTACTCGTCGGCCTGGGTGTGCTGGCGCTTAGAATAAGCATCGGCGTCAGAGCGGGTCCTGGTCGAGTATTCATCGGCCTGCGAGCGTATACGCTGCGAGTAGCCATCAGTTTCGGAGTGCACTCGCTTGGAGTATTCCTCAGCCTTCTTGACGATTTCGTCGTACTTAGCCTGACCATCGCCCACCAACTCGGCGGCTTTGGCCTTGCCCTTATTCACGTACTGGTTATGTAGCGTCGTGGCCATTTTGAGCATGGCGGTGGATCTCGCTTCGATGCTGTCCTCGTCGGCACCAGCACCTGCTATCCGTTGCAGACTGCCTGTTTCGGTGGAAGGCTCGGTCTTCGAAACCTGCTGACGCAGCTGCTCCTCACGCTGACGGGATTCCTCCAGCTGCTTGTTCAACTGCTCGGTGCGCTGCTGCTGTTCCTGAGATGTCTTCTGAGCCTGGGCGATCTGCTGGCGTACGGTGGCCATGCTCTGCTGAGAGCTATTGAGCTGGTTGGTCAGCGACTGAACCTGCTGGCGGGCCTGGTCGCGCTCCTTCTGCATGGCTGTCAGCTGGTTGTCCAGCGACTGAACCTGCTGGCGGGCCTGGTCGCGCTCCTTCTGCATGGCTGTCAGCTGGTTGTTCAGCGCCTGGCTGTCGTTGCCTGCAGCGGCCTGGGCTGTCAGCTGATCAATCTGAGTGTTGAGCTGTTCAACCTGACGCTTCAACTGGTCGTTTTGGGAGACCAGGGTCTTGACCTGGTTCTGGGACTCGGCCAAAAGCCTCTTGGCTTGGGCATCAGTGGCCGGTTGTTGTTCCGCATAGCTCTGGGCCTGCTTCAGATCCCGGTTTTCCGCCTGCAGCGATTCCACCTGAGCCGTCAGATCGGAGATCTTGGAATTCAGCGAGGCGACATCCGTACCCAAGGACTGCGTCGAAGCCGAGTTGCTCTGCATGGCTTGCTTGCCCAGAGCTTCAACCGTCTGCTGGACCTGATCCAGAAAGTCGTCAACCTCGTCGACGTCGTAGCCTTCCTTGAACCTCACTGTCTGGAACGTATGCTCACTTATGTCAGTAGGCGTCAATAGAGCCATATGTTTCTCCACCTCGCTTCAGGCCAACTAGCCCGATCGTGTTCTCTAACTGCATGCTAGCACGGGATATGTCGTATCAGCGGTCTTGTCGCTACCCCAACAACACCTGGATGATGATCAGTGCTGCATAGAGCACCATGAAGGAAACATCAAGTTGGATTCTGCCCATAGGCAGGGGCGGAATGTAGCGGCGCAACCATCGCAGGGGCGGTTCAGTCAAGGCATAGATGACACGGATGAGCGAGGCCATGAAGCCACGCGGATACCAGCGCTGCGACAGAACCAGAACCCAGTCCAGGATCATCCGCACGAAGAGTATCAGCAGGTAGGTCTCGATGAGGATGTCCACCAGATATCGAACAAAGGAAACAAGCATGCGTCTTTAAGCTCCTGCGGGCAAGGCTTTCGGGGCGTCGGTCACTGGTCGAAAAGCCCCCTGGCCGATGAGCCTGACTTGGGCTCCTCCACCTTGATGTTGACCTGTGCGGGACTGAGCAGGAAGACTCTGGGAGTGACCCGCTCAATGGATCCACGCACTCCGAAGACCACACCAGCTGAAAAATCGACAATCCTGTATGCTACTGACTCGGACACTCCAGTCAGATTGAGGACCACCGGCACCCCGTCCCGCAGGGCCCTGCCGACCATTTGGGCGTCCTCATAGGACTTGGGATGGATGGTGGTGATGCGGTTGATCCGGCTCTGGAAGGGCGTGGACTCGGCCTCCTGGCCGTTGGACGTGGATTGTGCAGCCATGGGGGTCACGGAGTGATCAGTGTCGAAGCCTTCACAGGCCTCGTCATCATCGGCCAGGTCGTCGTCATCGTCGTCCACGACATCCGACATTCCGAAAAAGGACATCGCGTTTTTCATCAATCCTGCCATATCTGCTCCTTCACCTCATCACCGCAGAAAATCGGGGATATCCAGATATCCCGGGTCGGAAGTGCCGTCGTCGCCGGAGTCGGGGAGCACCACATCATGTTCGGAGGTCTCATCGGACTCCGCTTGAACGGACGGGCCTGTCACCGGCTGTTGAGGCTCCTGGACCGGGGCGGCCACTGCCGGTGCTGCAGTCGAATCCACTGTCGGAGCCGGGGTCTCCTCCTTCTTGGGAGTGGGATCGAATCCCGCAGCAATGACCGTGACCCGCACCTCGTCCCCATAAGCGTCATCCAAGGCCAGACCCCAGATGATCTGAGCCTCGGGATGGATGGCATCCTGCACCAGCTGGGCGGCGGCAGATGCCTCCTGCATGCTCAGGTCAGTGGGGCCAGCGACGTTGATCAGGGCTCCATGTGCTCCCTCAATGCTCTCTTCCAGGAGCGGAGAGGAGATGGCAATCTCGGCCGCCTGGGTGGCTCGATCCTCGCCCCTAGCCGCGCCGATGCCGAAGAGGGCGGTGCCTGCATCCTTGAGGATCGCGGTGACGTCAGAGAAGTCCACGTGAATGTACGAGTTCATGGTGATCAGGTCGGTGATGCCCTGAACGCCGGCCAGCAGGGCCGTATCAGCAGTCTTGAAAGCATCCATGACCGATACCGTGCGATCGGACAGATCCAGAAGCCGGTCATTGGGAATAACGATAAGGGCATCGACCTCCTTGCGCAGGTTCTCGATGCCCGATTCGGCGGAAGCGGAGCGCCTGGGTCCCTCAAAGGTGAAAGGCCGGGTGACCACAGCAATAGTGAGCGCGCCCTGCTGACGGGCCGCGCGCGCAACCAGCGGGCTGGCACCGGTGCCGGTGCCGCCGCCCTCCCCAGCTGTGACGAAGACCATGTCGGCGCCCTTGAGGACCTCTTCAATGTCGGATTGATGGTCCTGGGCAGCCTTAGCTCCCTTCTCCGGATCGGCTCCGGCCCCCAAGCCGCGGCTATTGGCATCCGAAAGGGAGATCTTCACATCGGCATCGGAGCGCAGGAGATCCTTGGCATCGGTGTTAATGGCCACGAATTCGACATTCTGCAAGCCCTCGGCGATCATGCGATTGACAGCATTGCCACCGGCTCCACCAACACCAACGACCTTGATGTTGGTCTTGTCGTTGAAATTGTCATTCTGGGCAATCTCGCTCACAGTATGCTCCTGTCACTCACGTTACGCTCAACTCTAGCGCAGGTCGTATACGCCAACACGCATTTGCCCACAGGCGTTCCGACCCTCTCTTACGGCCGTGGGCCTTGGGCACGGGATACTGCAGCCGACTACCCCGGCTTTCAAGAGAACCTCCACGCCGTTCTGTCCGTATTCTAAACCCTGATTCTAGATCTGGGCGCGCATGGTTGGCGACGAGAATATTTCCATCTTCAGTAGGACGCATCCATAGGGTCGTTGCCGAAGAGCGTCTCGCGCTCCTGATGGGTGGTGGTCCGCGAATCCAGCCAACCATAGGGCAGACGGACCTTTTTGGCATAGCGGACCCGACCCCGGGGCTTGCCGGCCACAGCGCGCGGATAGGGCATGTCCTGGTCCAGATCAGCTATGCAGCGGTCCAGCTCATCCAGGCTCTCGCAGGCCATGAAGTCGCGGCGCACCTGTCCTCCTACGGCGAAGCCCTTGAGATACCAGGCCACGTGCTTGCGCATATCGTGGACGGCCATGCGCTCATCGCCGTCGTAGAACTTGACCAGGAGCCGGGCATGGCGAGCCATGATGGCCCCCACCTGGCCCAGGGTGGGCTCCTGCCGTTCCGGAGAACCTGCCAGGGCCGCCGCGATGTCTGCAAAGAGCCAGGGGCGGCCCTGGCAGCCCCGGCCAATAGCCACGCCTGCGCATCCGGTCTGTGCAAACATATCCAAGGCATCTTCAGCGGTCCAGATGTCCCCGTTACCGAAGACAGGGATGTCGACGGCCTGGACCAGCTGAGCGATCCGATCCCAGTCGGCATGACCGCCATAGTATTCAGCCGTGGTTCTGGCGTGCAGGGTCACAGCGGCGCACCCTTCCTCCTGGGCGATGTGAGCAGCCTCCAGGAAGGTCTCGTGCTGGTGGTCGATGCCCACCCGGATCTTTGCAGTGACAGGGATTCCGACAGGAGAGCAAACAGCTACCACGCGATGAACCAGCTCGGAGAAGAGGTCGGTCTTCCAGGGCAGGGCGGACCCGCCGCCATGCCTAGTGACCTTGGGAACCGGGCAGCCGAAGTTCATGTCGATGTGATCAGCCCAGCCAGCATCGACCACCATCCGCGTGGCCTGCTCCATAATCTGAGGGTCTACACCATACAGCTGCAGGGAGCGCACCCTCTCCTGCGAGGCGAAGCGGCAGAGCCGGAAGGCCTTGGGATTGCGCGCCACCAAGGCCCTGGCCGTGACCATCTCCCCCACATACAGCCCATCAGGTCCATACTCGCGGCAGATCAGGCGGAAGGGCCAGTTGGTCACACCCGCCATAGGTGAAAGCATGACCGGCACAGGCACGGTAATAGGGCCGAGCTGAACCGGAGCGACCTTGGAAGCGGCGCGATCAGTCTCAGTACCGGCCACCGGCCTCGGCCACCTTGATCGGTTCGCTCTCGTCCGTGCCCGGCTCGCCGGCCAGGTCCGTGTAGCCGTCAGCGGCACGTGCACCGGTCAGATCAGCCGGGCCCATAGGGTAACGCACCCGCTGCTCGCCGACGACCCGGCGCACATAGTCCTCCACCTGATCCAGGGCCACCCGGTCCTGCTGCATGGAGTCGCGGTTGCGAATGGTGACTGCCTTGTCATCCAGAGTGTCAAAATCCACGGTGATGCACAGGGGGGTGCCGATCTCATCCTGACGACGGTAGCGACGTCCGATAGCGCCGGACTCGTCGTAGTCCACCATCCACTCGTTCTGGCGCAGGTCGGCGGCCAGGTCATGGGCGATCCGCTGCAGGTCAGGCTTTTTGGATAGAGGCAGGACAGCGGCTTTGATCGGGGCCAGCCTCGGATCCAGACGCAGTACGGTGCGCCGGTCGACTCCGCCCTTGGTGTTGGGGGCTTCATCCACGTCATAGGCATCCACCAGGAATGCCATAAGCGAGCGCGTCAGACCGGCCGCGGGCTCGATCACGTAGGGGATGTAGCGTTCCCCGCTGGCCTGGTCGAAGTAGCTCAGATCCTCGCCCGAGTGCTCGGCATGGGCTTTGAGATCGTAGTCGGTGCGGTTGGCCACGCCCTCCAGCTCGCCCCACTCTGAGCCTTGGAAGCCAAACCGGTACTCGATGTCCACGGTCCGCTTGGAGTAGTGGGCCAGCTTCTCCTTGGGATGCTCATAGTGGCGCAGGTTCTCGGGCTTGACGCCCAGGTCCACGTACCAACGTGTCCTGGCGTCGATCCAGTACTGATGCCACTGCTCGTCGGTACCGGGATGGACGAAGAACTCCATCTCCATCTGTTCGAACTCTCTGGTGCGGAAGATGAAATTGCCGGGAGTTATCTCGTTGCGGAAGCTCTTGCCCATGTTGGCGATGCCGAAGGGAGGCTTGGAGCGGGAGGATGCCATGACGGACTTGAAGTCCACGAAAATGCCCTGAGCGGTCTCGGGGCGCAGGTAGTGCAGGCTCTTCTCGTCCTGGACAGGTCCCAGGTGGGTCTGCAGCATCATGTTGAAGTCCCGCGGCTCGGTCCACTGACCCTTGGTGCCGCAATCCGGGCAGGGAATGTCCTTGAGGCCATTTTCCGGATCGTGGCCGTGCTTCTCAGCGTAGGCCTCCTCCAAGGTGTCGGCCCGGTGCCGCTTGTGGCAGTTCAGGCACTCGATCAGCGGGTCGTTGAATACGGAGACATGGCCCGAGGCCTCCCAGACCGCCGTGGGCAGGATGACCGAGGTGTCTACGCCGACCACGTCGTCGCGGGTAACGACCATAGTCCTCCACCATTCGCGCTTGATATTGTCCTTGAGCGCTACGCCCAGGGGGCCGTAATCCCAGGCCGAGCGCGTCCCGCCGTATATCTCCCCTGCAGGGAAGACGAATCCCCGACGCTTGGCCAGGGAGATGACCTCATCCAGTTTCGATACTGCCACTGATCACACCTTCTGCTCGGAAACCCCCTCCTCGGGGGACATACGACCTGATGACCGGCCTCCAGCATACCTTCGGCGGATGACCGGCTGTCAGCGTAGAGGCCTACCATCGAAGGAGGAACGGGAGGCCGCGCAGGTGACCGCTGGGGACACCGGGCATCCTGCCTACGAACACCAATCGATGTGGAAAGGTTCCCGATATGCCCGATATGAATGACCCATCCTATCTGAATACCGTAGCCGAGGTCACGATTGCACCCTCTGGCCAGGGCGAGGAGATGTCCACTTACGTGGCCCAGGTCATCAAGGTCATCAGGGATTCGGGACTGCCCAATCAGACCAACGCCATGAGCACCGTCATCGAAGGGGATCTGCACAAGGTCATGGAGGTTACGGAAGAGGCCACGCGGGTCCTGGCCGAGCAGGGATATCGGACCGGCGTCAGCCTCAGGCTGGACATCCGCCCCGGCAAGCGGGACCAGATCCATGAGAAGGTGGAGCTGATCGACCGGATCCTGGAAGGAAAAAATCGCTGAAGCCTCCTTGTCACCGAAAATCGGCCGCGCTGAAATCGCCTGAGCAAGTTAAGGTATGCCCATGATCACGATGAAGCAGATCGCCGAACGCATAGGCGTCTCCGTCTCCACCGTCTCCTTGGTGCTTAACGGCCACGACAAGGGCAGAGTCAAGTCGGAAACCGCCCGAAAGGTGCGCAGTACAGCCAAGACTATGGGCTATCGGCCCAATCCCATGGCTAGGTCGTTGCGTACCAGCAAGACCGGCATGCTGGGCTTCATCAGCGAAGATGTGGCCACCACACCATATGCAGGCGCCATCATTCAGGGAGCACAGGATGCGGCGGCCGAGCGCGGCTATGTGCTTCTCACCGTCTCCACCGATGGAAGCGTCCGGGAATCCGAGCAGATCCGGGCTTTGAAGCGCTATGGGGTGGACGGCTTCCTCTTCGCCAAAATGTATGACCAGAATGTCGACCTGCCCCAGGCTCTGCGCTCCTGCCCTACCGTGGTGGTCAACGCGGTAGAGCGGGACAACCGCTGCCCCAGCATCGCCCCTGACGAATTTCTGATCGGCTACGATGCCACCCGTCACCTGATCGAATCAGGCTGCCGCCGAGTGGCCTACCTGGGCACCACACAGGATTTGCCGGCACAAGCAGACAGAATGCGCGGATACCAGGCCGCTCTCAAGGAGGCTGGGTTACCTGCGAGTAAAGCCTTGATTCGCTTAGTGGGCTTCAATCAGGAAGCCATGGACCAGGTGAATGATCTGGTGGACGGTCAGCATCCCGATGGAGTTTTCTGCTTCAATGATTCGCGCTCTTTCTACCTGTATCAGGCCGCCGCTGCCCGGCATCTGATTATCGCCGTGGACCTCAATTTGGTAGGCGTGGACAACCACCAGGTCGTAGCCGAAACCACAGCACCCCCCTTGGCCACGGTCGAACTGCCCCACTACGAGATGGGCTTCTGGGCAGTGCGGCGACTGCTGGCGCAAATCAACCCCCGTCGCGTTGCCCTGCCGCTGCCTAAAACCCGTGCCATCCTGCCACCGCTTGATCAAACTGACGGGGTGCGGATCCATTGCGCCCTGATCCGCAAGGGCTCCACTCGACTCGATGCCGCCTTGGACCCAGTCGTAGCCAGCCACTAAATCCAGGATCGCCCCCCCTGCCCTAGCAAGATGATAAGCCAGGATCGAATTCCGGCAGGCTTAGCGGCAATCGCCAATCGGTCAGGATCCTTTGCTAGCTACTAGTCGTGCTCTTAGGAACGCACAGCGTTCGTCAATCGTTTGACGTAAATCGATTGACAGCCTACTATACATACCAGGATTCGCTCTGCACATAGGACGTGCAGCGAACCTGGAGGCACTGCGGAGAAGCGGTGCACAACTAAGGAGAGAGGGGCAGCATGGCCGCCAAATCATCGGCGTGGAGGAACCCATCCTATCTGGAATCCTCCACCGGAATATTCTTCTTCTTCTGCGCATGGGGCATCTGGTGGTCCTTCTACCAGCGGTGGCTGGTGACGGGCCTGGGGATGAACAACACGCAGGTAGGCAACATCTACTCCATCAACTCCGTGGCAACCCTGATCATCATGTTTGTCTACGGGGTCATCCAGGACGAACTTGGCGTGAAGCGTCGCCTGGCCATCTTCATCGCCGCCATCGCCGCTCTGGTGGGACCTTTCGTTCAATTCATCTATGCGCCGCTCATGCGTACCAACATGATAGTTGGCGCCATGCTGGGCGCTGTGGTCCTCTCGGCCGGCTTCATGTCAGGCTGCTCCCTGATCGAGGCCATCACCGAGCGCTATTCTCGCAAGTTTGGCTTCGAATATGGGCAGTCCCGGGCCTGGGGCTCCTTCGGCTACGCCATTGTGGCTCTGATCGCCGGCTTCGTCTTCAACATCAACCCCATGATCAACTTCTGGCTGGGCTCCGCCTTCGGCCTTTGCATGCTGCTGGTCTACGCCTTCTGGATCCCCGACGAACAGCGCGAGGAGATCAGCCGCGAGTCGACCCCCGAGGGCGAGAGGTCTCAGCCCTCCTTGGGCGATATGCTTCACGTGCTGGGTATGCCAGCCCTCTGGCTGCTGATCGTCTTCATGATCTTCACCAACACCTTCTACACGGTCTTTGACCAGCAGATGTTTCCCACCTACTATGCCAACCTCTTCGCCACTCCGCAGCTAGGCAACCAGGTTTATGGCGTCCTCAACTCCTTCCAGGTCTTCCTGGAGTCGGCCATGATGGGCGTCGTACCCGTCATCATGCGCAAGATCGGCGTTCGCAACTCCCTTTTGCTAGGGGCCACGGTCATGTTCGCCAGAATCGGACTGTGCGGTTTCTTCCACGACCCGGTCATGGTCTCCATCGTCAAGCTCTTCCACTCCATCGAAGTCCCGCTCTTCAGCCTGCCGGCCTTCCGCTACTTCACACTGCACTTCAACCCCAAGCTGTCTGCCACCCTCTACATGGTTGGCTTCCAGATCGCCTCCCAGGTGGGCCAAGTAGCCCTGTCCACACCGCTGGGCATGCTCCACGACCGGGCCGGAGACCAGGTCACCTTTTATACCATCTCATTGGTGGTGCTGGTCGCTCTGATCTACGGTATCTTCGTGCTCAAGCGCGACGACCAGCAGGTGGATGGCGACCCCTTCATCAGGGATTCGCAGAAGACTGCCGTCACTCAGGGCTGAACCCCGTGCAAATCCATTCATGCACATCGACCATCAGCGGATCCCGCCCGACCAGCCAGGTCCGGCGGGGACCGGAAAGGATTCAAGGATGAACCAGCCAACAAACAAGGAGAACGCCGATATGAGCGCTCAGCTGGACAAGGCCCAGAAGAGCATCGATCGGCTCTTCGCCACCCGCAATGACCGCTGGTATCCACTGTGTCACATCGCTTCCAAGGCAGGGTGGATCAACGACCCTAACGGTCTGAGCTATTTCAAGGGCCGCTACCACGCCTACTTCCAGCTCAATCCCTACGGGAGCGAATGGGGCAACATGCACTGGGGACACGTCTCCAGCGCCGACCTGGTCACCTGGCGGCGCGAGCCGCTGGCCATGGCACCCACGCTGGAATTCGAGAAGGACGGGGTCTTCTCCGGATCGGCCGTGGTTGGTGATGACGGCCGCCTGACCATCTACTACACCGGTCACCGCTGGCGCAACGGGGTCAACGAAGACGACGGCAACCTCCAGGAGCAGTGCATGGCCGTCTCCTCCGACGGCATCCACTTCGAGAAGAAGGGAGTGGTAGTCCCCTGTCCCGACGACAGGATACTGCACTTCCGCGATCCCAAGGTGTGGAAGATGAGCGGACTCTGGTACATGGTCTTCGGAGTCAGCACCCCCGCTCATCGGGGCGAGATCTGGATGTATACCTCTAAGGATATGGAGCACTGGACCTTCGACCGGGTGATCTACCGGCACCCCGACCCACAGGTCTTCATGCTGGAGTGTCCCGACATGTTCCCCCTGGAGGACAAGTGGGTGATCTGCTACTCGGCCATGGGCCTGAAGCCCCACGGATTCGAAGCCCGCAATCACAACAACGCCGGCTATGTGATCGGCAGCTGGCAGCCCGGCGGCGACTTCCATCAGGAGACTGAATTCCATCTCTGGGACGACGGCCATAACTTCTATGCACCGCAGACTTTCCAGGCCTCTGACGGCCGCCGACTGGTCTTCGGATGGATGAGCCCCTTCACCGAGCCCATCCCCATGCAGGAGGATGGTTGGTGCGGCCAGTTCACGGTGCCCCGCGAGGTTACCCTGGCCAGCGACCATCTGCGCTGCCTGCCCGTGCGCGAATTCTCCAACCTGGACCAGGACCAGCAGAACTTCGGCCCCATCGAGTTGGATGTGAACGGCAGCCAGGATCTGATGGACGACGCCCAGACCGCCGACATCAATCTGGAGATCGATCTGAACAGGTCCCAGGCCGAACGCATCGGTCTGGAGATCCACAAGACACAATCCGGCGACCACACGCTGGTTTGCTACGACGATCAACTGGGCCGCGTAGTGCTGGACCGCCACTGCAACACCTATGGGGACCGCGGCTATCGCACAGCTCCCGTCGACAAGTCCTCGGGCAAGCTCAAGCTGCGCATCATTGTAGACCGGGGCTCGATCGAGGTCGTCGTCAACGACGGACTGGAGATCATGTCCTCCTACTCCTTCCCTGCCGAAGGGCCGCGCGGCATCCGCCTGATTGCCGAATCCGGCGAGGGCAAGGCCCTGATAAACTCCCTCTCTATCGCCCGGCTGGGCACCATCTGGGAACAGCCGGATCGCTAATCCTGCTCCCCTAGTCGGCATAGAAAAGGCCTGCCTCCCTGAAATCGCTCAGGGGGCAGGCCTTTTGCCTTGCAAGCCTCGCCTTTGAGCATCCATGGTCAGAACCAAAAATCGGAAATCCTAGAAGAGGCAGCAGTCCTTTATCAATGACTCCTTGCCGTAGATCGGCAGTCATGACTCGGTCCCAGACACCTGATCCTCGGAACCAGAATCAGGCCGATCCAGCTTCGGCTTTACCTGCCTACCTTGACCAGCAGAGCCATCAGTCCGGAAGCGATGGCCGCCGCACCCATGAAGAGGAAGGCTCCAACGAAGGATCCGCCGGCGGCCTTGACCAGATAGCCGATGATCATAGGGGCCAGGAATCCGCCCAGGGTGCCGCCAGTATTGATGATGCCAATGGCGGAGCCGATGATGCGCGGATCCATGATCTTGTGGGGCCAGGTGAAGATGCCAGTGAAGGCCACCACGGAGACGCAGGACACCAGGATCAGCAGCAGGAGGGAAAGCCAGATGTTGCGCGAGAACACAAAGCATACGACCAGGATGGCACTGATCAGCCCGGCACCCAGGATGGCCGCCTTTTCCCTGCCCAGGAAGAGCTTCGAGAGCAGCTGACCGGCATAGATGGTCGCAACGGTCGTGAATACCGCATTGACCGCCAACAGGATGCCAGCTTGGCCGATCGTGAGATCGAAGGTGTTTTTTATAAAGGTGGGCATCCAGGAAATATTGCCGTACAGGAGGATGTTGAGCAGAAGCATGGCCACGAAGAGAACCAGCACATTCCGATTCTTCAGGACCTCGAGGAACCCTGCACCCTTGGCTCCGGGCTTCTGATCAACCTCGGGCTGGCGAGGCTGGGAGGGCACAAAGATCAGGATGCAGACAAAAGCCAGCAGATAGAGGGTGCCTAGCACGCCGTAAGCCAGGTGCCAGTTGATGGCAACCAGGTTGGCGCCCAGGACGAAGGCTAGAATGCCGCCGATGCCCGAGGTCGACAGGATCAAAGACTGTACGAAGGTGCGCCGTTCCTGGGGGAAGTTCTCCGCAATCGACTTGGAGCAGGAAGGAGGATAGCCGCCATGACCCATGCCGGCGAAGAACCGGACGATGATGAAGAAGATCAGACCATTAGCCAGGCCGAACAGGTAGCTGAACAGGCCGATGATGATCATGGATGCCATCAGCACCCGCTTGGCTCCAAGCCGGTCGGCCAGCCATCCGCTGGGTATCTGCATGAGCGAGTAACCCAGGAAGAAGGCCGACATGATGATGCCTGTCTGACCCGAGTCAAGATGGAACTGCTCGGAAATGGGAATGATGGCGGTCGAGATCATGTTCTTGTCCATGTACACGATCGAGTAACCCGCCATCAGGGAGAAGATCAGCGTTCCGCTTGCCGTTTTTGAGGATTGCTTGATTGCCATTGGTCTGTCATCCTTCAGTCGAAGCCGACAGCCGCCAGGCGAAGTGATCCAAAGGGTCACAGGGCCCGACGGCACCCGAACAGTAGGTCAGTGGGGCATCACATCGTCAGGAATGACGACCTTGTACTCCTGGCCGGCGAATGTCTTGTCAAAGTCCTCCTTGGCGGCCTTGACCAGGTCCGGGTCGGTCAGCGCATCATAAACGGTCAGAGCCAGGGTCTTGCCAGCAGCCAGCAGACCCTTGTGGGCCACCGAGGACTTGCCGTTGGCCGCCCACTGCCAGGAGTGTGGTGAGGTGCCCTGGGGCTCGAAGCCGCCGCTGAACTGGGCGGTGGGCGTCTGCCAGCTGACATCGCCGACGTCGGTGGACCCCGATGCCGTATCGGTGAAGACCAGGGGATACTTCTTCAGAGCCATGGTGGACTCGGCCATCTTCCTGACTTCCTCCTCCGAAAGATCAGAGAAGGCGGCCCTGGCACGACTGAGCACCCGCTGCTTGCCGGCCTCGGGGACCGTGTCGGTGTAGCGGCGCTCGTAGTCCAGCTCCTGCTGGTCCAGTGGCAGAGGGCCGACGACGTCCAGGTTCCTGTCTATGGCCTCGGTCAGCGGATGGTTGGGGATGAAATTGTAGCAGGCTGCGTCGAACTCCTCCTTGACCTGGGTCTCGGTCATCAGGGCCGCACCCTGGGCGATCTTCTCCACACGCTTGAACAGATCCTGAGCCTGATCCATCCTGGGAGCGCGCACGAAGTAGTAGAGCCGGGCATGGGACTGCACCACATTGGCCGACTCGCCGCCTGCATCGATAAAGGCGTAGTGCACGCGGGCCTCATCGATCATGTGTTCACGCAGGAACTGCACACCCACGTTCATCAACTCCGCGGCATCCAGGGCGCTCCGTCCCAGCTCAGGAGCCGCAGCCGCGTGCGCCGGCACGCCAGTGAAGTCGAAGTAGGCCTGCAGAACTGCCAGGCTGGAGGAGCCCCAGGCCTGGGTCACAT
Source organism: Bifidobacterium asteroides (assembly GCF_003202695.1). GTDB lineage: Bacteria > Actinomycetota > Actinomycetes > Actinomycetales > Bifidobacteriaceae > Bombiscardovia > Bombiscardovia asteroides_G. The sequence continues at coordinate 52,585 of NZ_QGLL01000006.1, read as the reverse complement.
CCGAGGGGTGCCATGACAGGGCCAGGTCCAGCCCGTCGAAGACCCTGTCCCTGGCCATGAAGGCCTTGCCATAACCCGACTCCTCAGCCGGGCAGCCGAAGACCTTGATGGTTCCCTTAAGGCCCTTTTCCTCCATGAAGGTCTTAATGCCCACGCCTGCCGCTACGGCAGCCATGCCAAGAATGTTGTGACCGCAGCCTTGTCCATTGCCACCTTCGACCAATGGCTTGTGCTCGCCCAGATCAGCCACCTGGCTGAGGCCTCCCAGGGCGTCGTATTCGCCGGTGATGCCGATCACTGGACGGCCCGAGCCCCAGGTCGCCACGTAGGCATACTCCATATGGCCTACGCCCCTCTCGACGTCAAAGCCCTCCTGCTCCAGCACCTTGTAGTGCTGCTGAACCGATTCCTTCACGGCAAATCTGGTCTCGGGAGTACCCCAAATATGGTCGGCAGCATCGATGAACTCCTGTGACTTGTCCTCGATGATCTGCATGATGCGTTGCTTATCGTCCACGCCTGTCACTCCTTCGCTTCGTTTGCTGCCCTGATTTCCACAGCAGACATGGCTTGCTCCGCTGCGATATGACACAGACTACCGTTCAAGAGCATTACAAGAGAGTTCGAACGTGTAAATTTGGACGACTATGGCTAACTTCACAAATTGAGATGTCTCGTTTTCTCAGGCATTCTCCACACCGCCGAAGCGTCTGTCCCGGTGGACGTAATCGTCGATGGCCCGCCAGAGCACCTCGCGCCCGCAGTCAGGGAAGAGCTCAGGCACGAAGGCCAGCTCCGCATAGGCCGCCTCCCAGGGCAGGAAGTTGGAAGTACGCTGCTCCCCCGAAGTGCGCAGGACCAGGTCACAATCCGGTACGTCAGGGTTATAAAGGTGCTGCGCAATCATCTTCTCAGTCACCTTGGAACCCTTGATCTGCCCTGCCGCCACCTCCTGGGCGATGTCAGTGGCTGCATCGGCCAGCTCAGCTCTGCCTCCGTAATTGATGCAGAAGATCACATCGATCCTGGTGTTGTCCCGGGTCCGATCCATGGCCGCCTCCAGCTCGTCGATGACCGACTTCCAGAGCCGAGGTCGACGGCCCGACCAGCGCACGCGCACCCCCCAGTCGTCCATCTGGGCCACCCGACGGTGGATGATGTCCCGGGAGAAACCCATCAAAAAGTGCACTTCGGCCGGCGAGCGCTTCCAATTCTCCGTCGAGAAGGTGTACAGGCTCAGGTAGCGAACCCCTGCCTCGATGGCTCCGGCTATGGTATCGAAGACCACCGGCTCGGCGGCCCGGTGGCCCTCGGTACGCTCCATGCCCCTCTGCTTGGCCCAACGGCCATTGCCATCCATGATCACGCCCAGATGCCGCGGGACCGCTCCCTTGGGGAAGTGCGGGATCCGTCCGGGGTCGGAGAAGGGGGCTGCTGGCACATCCAGGGAGGTATAGTCGACCGGGTCAAAGCTCATGCTTCAAGAATCTAATAGCCGCAGAGACCTGATTGGTCTCTCCAGATAATATTCGCCCCATTTCTCAACAAGACCATCGCACAGGGGGGTTGAGACCTTGCCGTCCAGCACTGACCAATCCCCGCTGCTCAGAGCCTGGAAGCGGGCCAGAGTGGCAGGATCCACCGCCACAGCATCGGTGGTCCTGTCCCGGCTGCAGACCACCCCGCCGCCAGGCACCGAAAAGTGGGTCAGCTGATCGGTCCGGCCGCAGACGATGCAGGAATCCAGCCGGGGACGCCAGCCGGCCATCGCCAGGGATCGCAGCAGGTAAGATGCGCCGATGTCACGGGGGCCATGCCGGTGACCAGCCAGACTGGCCAGTGCGGAAACCAGCAGACGGTATTGATCCGGGGCAGGTTCGTGCTCGCCCACCACCAGCTTGTCGGCGGTCTCAAGCATGACGCCCCCGTTGGCGTAGAGGTCATAGTCGACGCATATGGCATCGGCGTAGGGGACCAGACATACCGCCTGGGAGACGATATCCAGGTTCCGACCGCTAGAGATGAGCAGATCGTCACGCATGAATGGCTCCAGTCGTGCGCCGAAGCGGGACTTGGTCCGCCGCACTCCCTTGGCCACGGCTCTGACCTTGCCGTGCCCCTTGGTCAGGATTGTCACGATCCGGTCGGCTTCGCCCAGCTTAACCGTTCTGAGGACAAGGCCCTCGTCACGATAGATAGCCACGGCGGTCCCGTCCTTTCATTGATAGATGAACAGACCCCAGAAGGCGAAGATCAGCAGGACTCCGAACATGGCCAAGGTGGTGACGATGAAGAGGGCAACGCCAAAACGGGTGGAGGCCAGAACAGGCCTGGGATCCATGTCACGCATCTGCTGACGCAGGCTGGGGCCGCCGGCCTTGCTCGCGCGGACCTGATCGGGCAATCGGTCCAGTCCCTTGAGGGAGGCTACTTCGACCATACGGGCGAAGGTGCGCGACCAGGCCCAGATGACCAGGGCACAGACCACCTGGATGACCGGCCAGCTCCAGTAGCTGACCCCAGCCTGGTCGGGCACGCCACCCCAACCCAGGCGTACCACGGCCATGATGACCTGACCCAGACCAGCTCCGAAAAGGACCAGGGTGGCCAGGGTGGTGCCGGTGATGGTGACCAAGGTGCCGCCGAAGCCATGGCTGAAGCCCAGAACCGGGTCCTTGCGCCTGCGCAGACGGAACAATTTCATCAGACCTGCCACCACTGCCATGACCAGGGCCGCCAGCAAAAGAACCAGGGTCAGCAGGTGCAGGACCAGCATATAGATGGTCAGCGAGCGCCGCCCCCGCAGGTCAGTAGGCACGGCGATGGACTGGTGGATGGTGGCCCCTCCCACACTGGGGCTGGTCTGATGCAGGCCATGAACCTGACCCACCGCCCAGTCGATCATGTCCTGCTGGTAGCGGTCAGCAAGGGGTGTGCCGGTCCGGGCCTCATCCCCCAGCCGCAGCACATGGTTGGAGACCGGGTAGGAACGCACAGTGACGTTCTCGTTGCCTGAGGCGTGCGCCTTCGACAGCACGCGTTGCACCCCCTCCACCTGTGCGGTCATCACGTCCTTGGCCCCGTAGGCCAGCAGGGTGGGGATGGCGTAGGTGTAGCGGTCGGTGGGCTCGATGTCCAGATTGTTCAGGCCCAAGAGGGTGGCATCTGTGCTGAAAAGCCGACGGACCACCGACTGGTAGCCCTGGTTGGCCCCGGCAATGGCGAAGTCCTGGGCCACGAAGAAGCCCATGGCATGCCGCGGGGAATAGACCATAGGGCTCAGCAGAATCTGGAAGGCGATCCGATGGTCCATGGTCAGCAGCATGGCTGCGATCCAAGTGCTCTCGCTGGTGGCATAGATGCCCACCTTGGAGGCATCCACATCATCTTGGTCGCGCAGCAGATTGGCAACCCGCTCATAGGCCCTGGCCGAGGCGGGATAGTCCCTGTCGGCATCCGTAGTGGACCATACCGGCTTGTCCAGCACAGCAGTGACGAAACCTGCAGAGGCCATGGACCGGGCCACGTCCCCGAAGGAGTTGTCGCAGGTCCCGTAACCGGCGCCGTGCATGAAGACTACAGCCGGCCGATGGCCCGAAGCGCCCTTAGGAGCGCGAATTAGAATTCTGATGCGCTGGTGCTCGCCCGTGGCGGGCCTTTCCACGCTCAGTTCCTGGTGTCGGGATTCGACTTGGTATTGCCCCATGGCCTCCCTGGCAACCCCGGCAGGCCAGTCGAAGGTGACTGCAGTGTCGGGAGTCAGAGTGGGAAAATTCTGGTCCACCGGCTCGTACTTCCAAGGGACGGCGGTCAGGTGGGAGACAGAGACCAGCAGACCCATGAGGATGACGAAGACAGGCAGACTGGTCATCAGCCGTCTTACCCTGCTCCACCCGCTTGCGGGGAGGGAACGCTCAACCTCTTGGGACACGTCGGCCATTGTAACCGGTGGCGGGGATGGCGCTTACGCCCTCAGCTGGCACGGCCGGTAACCGGGACCACCATGGGCCCTACCTCCGGCAAGGTTTCACCCTCGACAGCCGCCTTGGCATCCATCTGGGCGGCGATTTCCTTAGCCCGTTCCAGCAGAGTGGGGACGATCTGGTCCTCAGGCACCGTCTGCACCACCTTGCCTTTGATGATGATCTGGCCCTTGCCGTTGCCCGAAGCCACCCCCAGGTCGGCCTCCCTGGCCTCGCCTGGTCCGTTGACGATGCACCCCATGACGGCCACCCGGATGGGAGCGGTGATGTCCTTGAGCCCCTCGGTGACTTCCTTGGCCAGCTCGATCACATCCACCTGGGCCCTGCCGCAGGAGGGGCAGGAGATGATGTCGAAGTGGCGCTGGCGCAGCCCTAGATACTCCAGAATCTTGCAGCCCACCTTGACCTCTTCCACAGGCGGTGCGGACAGGGAAACACGAATAGTATCGCCAATGCCCTCAGCCAGAAGCGCGCCGAAGGCCAGACAGGACTTGATGGTCCCCTGCCAGGAAGGCCCGGCCTCGGTCACGCCCAGGTGCAGGGGCCAGTCGCCCTTGGATGCCAGAAGCCGGTAAGTCTGGACCGTGGTGACGGGATCGTGGTGCTTGACGGAGATCTTGAAATCGTGAAAACCCACGTCCTCGAACATGTGGGCCTCTTGCAAGGCCGAGGCGACCAGGGCCTCGGGGGTTGGGCCGCCGTAGCGGGCGTAGATGTCCTTGTCCAGGCTGCCGGCGTTGACCCCGATGCGCAGGGAAATGCCTGCATCGGTGGCGGCCTTGCAGATCTCGGGACCAACCTGGTCAAACTTGCGGATGTTGCCCGGGTTGACCCTGACAGCTGCGCAGCCCGCATCGATGGCCTGGAAGACGTACTTGCTCTGGAAATGGATGTCGGCAATGACCGGGATGGGCGACTTCTTCGCAATGATGGGAAGCGCGTCGGCATCGTCCTGGCTGGGTACAGCCACACGTACGATGTCGCAGCCGGCGGCAGCCAGCTCGGCGATCTGCTGCAAGGTAGCGTTGATGTCAGCGGTGACCGTGTTGGTCATGGACTGCACCGAAATCGGTGCGCCCCCGCCGACCGGCACAGGCCCCACCATGATCCGACGCGAGCGGCGGCGAGGATGCAGAGGAGTCTGGCTGATGGCCTGGTCGCCTGTCTTACGGAACCCTTGGGAGGATGCTGACTGTTCGGTCTTGGGAATGCTACTCACGCAGTCATGTCTATCAAAGCATCAGCCCTTTGACGCGCCTCATGCTCGACTTGCTCCATTACCTCCACGGATGTGAATGTTCCCGGAAGATGCGTTTCCATGGCATCCATGACTGAACGGATGGTTTCGACAATATCCAGGTAGGGCAGCCGGTGATCCAGGAAGGCCCGAACCGCCTGCTCGTTGGCGGCATTGAAGACCGCAGTCATGGGCTCGCAGCTTCCCAGAGCCCGTCTTGCCAGATTGACCGCCGGGAAAGCCTGGTCATCCAAGGGCTCGAAGGTCCAGGTACTGGCCTTGGACCAGTCGCAGGCGGCAGCCACATTGTCAAGACGAGCGGGAGCTGAAAGGCCCAGGGCAATGGGAAGACGCATATCAGGAGGCGAAGCCTGGCTAATGGTGGCGCCATCCTGGAACTGGACCATTGAGTGGACCACGGACTGAGGGTGGACGACCACAGTGATCCGCTCGGGCTCGATGCGGAAAAGCCGACTGGCCTCGATGACCTCCAGACCCTTGTTGACCATAGTGGAGGAGTTGATAGTGACCACCGGGCCCATGGACCAGGTCGGATGATTCAGGGCCTGCTCAGGGGTAACCTTGCGCATAGCCTGGCGGCTCCAACCCCGGAAAGGACCCCCCGAGGCGGTGACCACCAAACGGGCCACCTCTCCATGCTGCCCAGAACGCAGAGACTGCCAAATGGCCGAATGCTCGGAGTCGACCGGGTTAATCTGGCCGGGCCTCAGCTGGGCGTCAAAGAGCAGATGGCCACCAGCCACCACAGACTCCTTGTTGGCCAAGGCCAGCTGCGATCCGGCCTGCAGAGCCGAAATGGATGGACGCAGACCGACTGATCCTGTGATGCCGTTGAGGACCAGATCGCTGCCCGAACCAGCCAGAGCCTGTACCGCCTCCATGCCTGCCTCTACCTGGATGCCATTCAATCCCAGGGCCTTGAGAGCCTGCAGCAGGGCCGGAACCTGGGCATTCTCGGCAAGAGCCAGACGGGTCACGCCAAAATCACGCGCTTGGCGGGCCAGCAGTTCGACATGAGCGCCGCCAGCGGCCAAACCGGTCACCTGGAACCGATCCCTATGACGACTGATCAAATCCAGGGCCTGAGTGCCGATGGATCCTGTGGATCCCAGGATAACTAGACTGCGAGGCTCATTGACTTCGTTCCTGGGCGACCAATCCTCCAAGGTGCGTTCACGCCCTAGCGACGAACAAGCCTGCCTGCCCTCACTCATCACTGCCATGCTTTCCGGATTCCGCAACCACTCGATGACTCAGTGACCGCTATCGTCTTTGCCTCCCTCGTCATCAAAACCGGGGAAGGAAATATCTGGGATGTCCAGTTCTATCTTGGGAAGATCCTGGTTGACCAGGGATGCCAGATAGGAATCCGGATCCTGATCCTGGCTCTGACCGCCCTGCGCGTTTGGTGAATACCGCGGCTTGGCCCAGTCGGGTGTGTCCGAGACTGACTGGCGCGAATCCTTATCGCTTCCGGTCGTTTGAGCCGAGGGACGCTCCTGTGGGACAGGCTCTTCCGGTGCAGGATCATCATAGCTGCCCAAGGGTCCGCCTGCTCCTAGAGGGCCGTCAACGAAGGGTGAAGAGATAATCGAGGTGCTTCCTGGCGCCGGCGACCAGTCATCATCAGCACCATTCGAAGCGGGTCTCGACGATTCAGTGCTAGCAGAGGGAGAGAACGCCCCTCCTGCCGAAGCAGCGGTCGGAGTGGATGAGACGGAAACCGAAGGCGTCTGCGTCGTAGGCGAAGAAGAAGGTGGGTAGCTGATAGGCACGGACTGCGCAGCTGACGCGGATGTCGCTGATCCTGCCGCTGCAGGCGGGACGGAGGCAGGCATAGCGGCGGAATTGACAGGGGCGGCGGCAGATCCGCCGTTCGCCGTCCCGGCTGAATAGGTCTGTCTGGCTGAAGAGGATGCAGCAGGCGCTGTACCAGCAACTGCTGCACCAACACCCGTGGATGCCCCAGCTCGGTCTTGTGCCAGCCGCTTGTTGACCGCCGAGGCCAGAGCGCTCAGAGAGCTGCTGGGCTTGACCGAAGGCATCGTCTGGGTGTTGGCTGTCGGAGCCTCAAAGATGGCCCTTTCAGCCTGATGAAGCTGAGCAAAATCATCCGGATTGTTCGGGGTGCCCTCTACAGCTGCCCCCACCGGTCCGGAAGCGGAGGCATCAGCTGTGCTCCATGCAGGAGTCTGGCTCTGCCCGATTAGAGGCTGAATGGCCGAGGCTGAAGAATTCTGCGCTGAAAACTGCGATCGTGCAGAAGCAGCAGGCGTCGACGAACTGCGGCCAGGGTTTTTGGACTTCTCGCTGACCCTGGCAAAGGATTCCAGCTGTTCCAGGAGCTCGACCGCCTTGGCCAAGAAGAAATCCACCTGACGTTCGTCATAGCCCTTGGAGCCCCGACGCTGCGTAAAGATGACATTGGAGACGCGATCGGCCGTAATATCGGTATTCTTTGGCTTGTCCGAGCCTGTTTTCCGCCCCTCCTGCAGGTTGAGCAGATCCGATGTCTTGTTGAGAATCTGCTCAATCAGCCGCTCCACCTGCTTGCAATCGTAGGAAGGCATGCCAGGATCCCCGCGTTTAAAGACGCTGCCCGAAGCTCTGCCCGCATGAGTGGTCAGCTCGGATTGCAGACTGACCATTCTGTTCTTCCATCCATCCACGCCCACCCGGGCAAGCTCCATACTGGTCTGTCTGTCGGAAATCACCCTCTCCAATCGGGAGAGAGCAGCATCCACCTGGGTGACGATATAGCCGTTCTTGCACAGATCAAAGGATGCGTTGGCGATCTCCTCTTGTGTCAGGTCAGGATCCCGGCTCTCATAAAGCGAGTGAGCCCGCTCCAGGAAGGCATCCACCTGCTTGGTGTCATATCCCCACTTGTGCTTGCCCGAGCGCGCTATGGTCGCCTGGGTTCCGCGGGCATCAGGCTTAGCTGACATCAGGCATCGACCTCCTGACCTTTCTTGCCAACGATCGTAGTGCATCGATTCTACGTGAGCGCTAAGACGCAACTCCGAGCACGCCCTTCTCAAAACCCCTGTGGTCCCGCCCGGACTCGAACCGGGGACATCCACCGTGTAAAGGTGGCGCTCTAACCAACTGAGCCACGGGACCAGCACACCACCTTAGCAGATTACACGGTGACAAGACCACACGGTGCGGCTATAATCCACTAGGAATTCGCGGCCATTGTCCGCAAACGAAGAGAAACACACCATACGACAGGGGGTTCGGATTGTCACAGACAGTCGATACAGGCAGTGGCAGGAAGACCAACCGCACCCTGGTGACGGTAGCGGTCTTCATCGCCACATTCATGACGGCCATCGAGGGGACCATCGTCTCCACCGCCATGCCCACCATCATCGGGGACCTGCATGGGCTGTCCATCATGAACTGGGTCTACTCCATCTATCTGCTCATGACGGCGGTCACCACGCCCATCTACGGCAAGCTTTCAGACCGCTTCGGCCGCAAGCCGCTGCTGACCATCGGTCTGCTGGTCTTCGTAATCGGGTCCACCCTATGCGCCCTGTCCCAGTCCATGCCCCAGCTGATCGGCGCCCGTTTTCTGCAGGGTCTGGGGGCAGGTGCCATCCAGCCGCTGACCTACACGGTCCTGGCAGACATCTATCCCCTGGACAAGCGGGCGGGAATGATCGGCCTGAACGGCTCGGCCTGGGGCATCGCCTCCATCATCGCTCCCCTGCTGGGCGGCTTCATCGTCCAGCAGATAAGCTGGCACTGGGTCTTCGCCATCAACGTGCCCATCGGACTACTGGTCATCGTCATGATCCAGCTCTTCCTGAGCGAGCATATCCAGAAGCGCGAAAGCCGTATCGACTACATGGGCATCGGACTGCTCAGCGTCAGCCTGATCTGCCTGATGCTCTGCCTGCAGAGCCTGGGTTCGGCGGGCAATGTGCGAATCACTCTGATCCTAGCCGTCGCCACCATGGTCACCTTTGCCCTGCTTCTCCATGTGGAGGGCCGCCAGGAGGATCCCATCCTGCCCCTGCGGCTCTTCCGCATCAGGACCTTCGTCATACAGAACATCTGCATGCTCCTGGTGGCGGGATTCCTCATGGGCTTCGACACCTACATGCCCATCTGGATGCAGTCTGTTTTGGGAATGAACCCCTCCCTGGGCGGCTTTGTGGTCACACCCTCCTCCATCCTTTGGCTCCTGGGCGCATATCTGGCTGGACCGCTGACCATGCACCACCCGCCGCATCGGGCCACCAACATAGGCCTGGCCTTCATCCTGACAGCCTGCGTCTGCTATATAGCCGTCCCCCAGGCCACCGCCTACTGGGCCTTCCTGCTCATCTCTGCCGTGGTCGGCTTCGGTTTCGGTCTGACCATCACCACCTCGACCATCACCGCTCAGAGCGTGGTGCCCTCAGGCGACGTGGGTGCCTCGACCAGCTTCAACACCCTGGCTCGATCCCTGGGACAGACCCTGATGGTCTCCATCTTCGGCATCGTCATGAACACGGTTATTGCTCGCGAGGTGCCTCAGCATAAGGGACTGACCGAGGATATGATGAACAGCATGATCAACCCAGCCACGGCGGGGAGCATCCCCTCCCGACTGCTGGGCCCGGCGCGCACCATCGTCTTCGATGGTCTGCATTGGATATTCCTGGTGGGCCTGGTCATTCTGATCATGGCCCTGGTGGCCAACCTATGCGACATCCGCTCGCATACCCTGCTGGCCGAATATCAGAACAAGGCCACGACGGCAGCTCCTGCGATTGCTGAGAAGGACAAGCAGTAGGGGCAGCTGGGTCAGCGGGATTCCTCTGGGAATTCCTCATGAATGATAACGAGGTGGTGGGCATCGGTTGATCCCGATGCCCACCACCTCGTTTATCGGCGCTTACGCGATATACCTACCCGCAAGAAACGCCTGGACGGCCAAAAGTCTTACTTGCCCTTACCGAAAGCCCGCAACTGGGTGGCGTTCCAATCCTTGCTGACGGTAGTGGGCATCAGCGCATTCATGCCTGCAGTCTTGGCCGCATTGGAGACGATTCCTGGCGCCGAAGCTCCTGGTCTGCCGGGCTTGGGAGTCAGCACCCAGAAAGGCGCACCTTTGTTGATCATGGCCGAGGCATCCATGATGGTGTCCGCCAGATCGTCCTCGGCATCGCCGTCTCGCCACCAGATGATGACTCCATCCACGGCTGCGTCATAGTCCTCGTCCACCAGCTCTTCGCCGGTCAGGTCCTCGATCCTGGTCCGGATCCCGTCATCGACATCATCGTCCCACATCCATTCCTGAACGATATCTCCGGGATGAAAACCGAACTCTTCCGCTGTATAGGTTGTAGTCTCAGCCACGGCTTCAGCATAACAAGACTGCCGGAATTCACCAATTGGGCCGGCCTTGTCTTATCTGCCTTTAGCGGCCGTGCAGCGGGGCAGCCCCTCCCCCTGACCATGGCCAATAGCCACTAGGGCCTTATAGGCCTCATCCAAAGTGGCCACCTGCACATCGCGCAGCCCCTGGGGCACATGGCCAACCACCTGCGAGCAGTTGTCCTTCGGAGCCAGGAACCAGGTGGCGCCGTCCCGTCTGGCTCCAAGCATCTTCAGCCGGATGCCGCCTATGGCCCCGACCCGTCCCTTTTGATCCATGGTGCCGGTTCCGGCGATGGTCAGACCGCCTGTCTCCTGCTCCGGCGTGATCATGTCAATGGCCCCCAAGGTGTACATGAGCCCAGCCGAGGGTCCGCCGATATCAGCTACCTTCATGCTGAACTGCAGACCTGACACGTCATATCCATGGGTCTTGAGGAAGGCCAAAGCCTGGGCCGAGGCAGCCTTCTGCGAGCCGTGCATGTCGCCCTGCTCCTGACGCTTGTACTCCTCTACGCTCTGTCCGGGAGGCACCACAGCCTCTTGGGGAAGAACTGCGGCATGGGGGTCCACCCAGCCAACCAGGGCATCCAGGTTGGAGGCCGGGTAGCCGGGGATTCCGCGGGCATTGACCGTGGTCATCAGCAGACGGCCCTTGTCACGGTGGACCTGGCCGCCCTTCACCTTGATGACTGGCGAGCCTTTTGAATTTCCCAGCACATCCTGGGTGGGTCCTGGCGTCTCGATGGTATAAGGCGAGGGAAGAAAAAGCACCAAGAGGGCCAGAATGACCAGAAGACCGCCGACCAGCATTTTGCGCGTGGGTCCGCCAAGCGCCCCGACTTGCCTTTCGGATGCGCCTGTGGCGCAGTGATCCGATTTTCCGTGCGGAAGTGTCATAGCTCCAATATTATGGTTGATGAAGACGATAATCCTGGCAGATGTCAACCTTGACGGCGGGCAACCTGCCTTGGCGAGGACTGGAAACAAAGCTATGGACGAGAATGCAATCCACCAATGGCTCATCGAGTGCTTCGGCCCGGTGCAGGGCGAGCTGGCCTGGAGTCAGTTCTCACAGCTGCCTGAGTCCATCCGATCCCAGATGGCGGCCCAGGGAGCCGATCAGCTGCCCAAACCCGCCGAGGTTCAGGCTCTGATCCAGGCTTTCACGGCTGGGGGGCTGAATACGCCGACCGATATGGAGGCCCAGGCTGATCAGGGGCCCATCAACGTTGCGTTGGCCAAGAACATCGCACTGGGGCGCACTAGGGCCGACCAGTCCGATACCACCGTCACCGCCGAGGATAGCGACCGGGTGGCCCGAGTCATGAGCGAGGCTAACCTCTGGTTGGACACCGTCTGCGCCTTTGACCCCGCCCCAGGCCACGCCGAAGCACTGACCCGTGCCGGATGGATCGAGGGCAGCATAGACGCTTGGGTCCAGTTCGCATCACCTGTGGCCCAGGCGGTCAGCGAGGCGCTGACCTCCGTCATAAGCCAGCGCTTCCAAGGCTTCGACCAGGGCGAGATCTCGGGAATGTTCGCCGGGCCTGTGCCCATCCCACTGCCCGACAATCTGAAAGACCCGACCACACTGATGAGGCTGCTGGGAAATACCTCCTTCGCTATGCAGCTGGGACAGGCCGCCGGCGAGCTGGCCAAGGAGGTCCACGGGGGATTCGACCAGGGCATTCTACTGCTGAAGAACCCCGCCGGCGCCCTCATACCGCAGAACATCAAGTCATACGCAAAATCCCTGGAGTTGAATCTGGATGAGGTAACCAGCTACATGGCTCTCAAGGAGGCCGCACACGCCCGGCTCTACGCGGCTGTCCCCTGGCTGATGCCGCGCTTCGAGGCCCTGATCGGAAAGTATGCACGGGGGGTCTCCATCGACCTGGACGCCGTGGAGGACCAACTGCGCGATGCCGAACAGATCAACCCCGAATCCATCGCCGGCGCCATCAACCTCAGCAACGTCGGCATTGAGGACACCCCTGAACAGAAGGAGGCCCTGCACAGCCTAGGCGATCTGCTGGCCCTGGTGGACGGCTGGGTGGATTGCGTGGTCTGGAACGCCGGCATGGCCCACCTGCCCCATCTTGAGCAGCTGCGGGAGATGACCCGACGCGAGCGTGCTGTGGGAGGACCGGCTGAACAGACCTTCGAATCCCTGCTGGGTCTGCATCTTCATCCCAAGCGGCTGCGGGAGGCTGCCGATCTCTGGGAGCGCATAACCGCCGACGAGGGAATCCAAGGCCGGGACGGCCACTGGTCCCACCCTGATCTTCTGCCTTCCCTGCCCGCCAAGGACGAAGCCGATCAGAGAGGAACATCAACCGCTGCAGAGGGGCAGTCCAAGCAAAAGACCGCCGCCTCGGTGGACTGGGATGCCGAGCTGGACAAACTGCTGAACGCCCAGGAGAAGGATTCCTCTGCCGATGCGACCGCCCCTGCAGACTCCGACGATTCCGATTCTGACGCTTCAACCGACCAGAAGCATTCAGACCATGAAGCTCCTGGCAATCCGAAGAGCGCCGGCTCGGATTCCAAAGACCCTGGCAGCGCCCACCCGGACACGGACGACTCAGACAGGGGCGATTCGGACAGCGACCAAGCCTGAACCGATTCCCCTACGCTACGATGGACGGGACGTTAGTGCTCAGCGATGAATGAACCGACTGGGGGCGCGTCGGACGAAGGCACTGCCATCCTTGTGTTCCGCGTAGGAAAGATGCAGAGTGTCCTCGGCCCGGGTCACTGCCACGTACATGAGACGGCGCTCCTCCTCAAGGGCGTCCCCCTCGGGCGGTGAACCAAAGGGAATCAGCCCTTCGGCACAGCCCACAATGAAGACGTGAGCGAACTCCAACCCCTTGGCGGCGTGAATGGTGGAGACCGTGACCCTCCCCTGGCCCATGCCGCCCTCCAGCTGCTTTAGCACCTCCTGTTTGCTCAGATCGACCGACTGGTTCTGCCAGCCTGACTCGGTGCGAACCCGGTATCCGATTCCATGTTCGTGCAGGGCACGGCAGATCAGAGTCTGCTGGGCGTTGATCCGTGTCAGGATTGCAAACTGGCCGGGCTGAGCCCCCTTTCTGATCATGGAGGCAAGACGAGAAGCCACGGCTCCAGCCTCATCACGATCGTCCTCGTAACGGGTCATCGCGACCCTGCTGCCCTCCTCACGGGCCGAGGTCAGCTTCAGATAGTCGCCACGCACTGGCGAGTGCGCCAGAATGCCGTTGGCATAATGGACCACTTTCCTAGTGGACCTGTAGTCGGTGGACAGGTCCAGATCGGCCTTGATGCTTGGAAATTCCCCGGGAAAGTTCAGCAGGTAGTAGGATGTGGCCCCAGCGAAGGAGTAGATGGTCTGAGCCGGGTCCCCTACCACGCATAGGTTCTGCCCCCCGTTGAGCCAGAGCTTGAGCAGCCGGTGTTGCAGGGGTGAGACATCCTGGTACTCGTCCACGGTCAGCCAGCCGATCCGGTCTCGAATATCTGCAGCAGCCCGCCCGTCCTCTTCCAATATGTGGCAGACCAGCAGGAGAATATCGTTGAAGTCCATCTGATTGTGGGCGGCTTTGGAGCTCTCGAAAACCGTGTACAGGTCGGCCATCCGATCAGCCTCCAGACCGGCAGGAGGCAGACGGTGAGCGGCCGCACAGACGCGAACATAGTCCTGCGGAGCGATCAGCCCCACCTTGGCCCAGTTGATCTCGGCAGTCAGATCCCTGATCTGGCCTGGATCGGGCTCCTGTCCGCAGACCCGCTGATAGGCTGATGACACCAGGGGAGCCACATCCTCAATCAGATCGGGAGGATAGGTCTCGCTGACCTGAGGCCATACCCGCCTGAGCTGGTGCAAGGCCGCCGAGTGAAAGGTCACCGCCTTCAACGAGGCCGACACGCCAAGCTTGTTCAGACGATCGCGCATCTCAGCTGCCGCACGGACCGAAAAGGTCACCGCCAAGGTTCTGGATGGCTCCCAGCTGCCACTGGCACAGGCATAAGCCATACGCCGGGTGATGGTTCTGGTCTTGCCAGCCCCGGCGCCTGCGACGATCCGCACAGGGCCGTCAAGCACGGTGGCCGCCTGTCGCTGGGCAGGATCCAGACCCTCCAGCAATCGTTCCTCATCCTCATGCACACCCCCATTGTGCCAAAGACCGGTACCGGAACCGGCGGCGGCGTGCCTATGTGGTCAAGTGGACAACCGAATCCACAACAGTCCTTGTATTATCCTTGAGAATGTGAGTGAACGAACGAAGCTGACCCTGGCTGCATTAGCATCGGCTGCCATGCCCGACGTTCCCATGACCGGAGCGCGAGACTGCGACCAGCTCAGCAGCCTGGACCGTGCACAGGGCGTAGACTGCGCCGTAGTCCAGGACGCGACCGGCAATGTCTACGATGTCTGGGCGACCAGCTCGGATGCCGGCAAACGTCGGCTGGGCGCTCGGGTCAAAGCAGCTCAGGCCCTGGCCGATGCCAAAGAGATTGCAGCCATGGGCTTCCGGGTCGAGCACATTCTGGCCTACCAGCCAGGCGAGCGGGACGACAGTCGGACTGGTACCACAGCCGTTGCCGTCATGACTCACTGCCCGGGCCGAATCCGTCCCCTCCATCTGCTGACCCTCAACGAATGCACCGCCGCAGGCACCGCCATCGGCGCCATCCACCGGGTGCGCTCTGATTTCCTGAAAACCTACGGCTATCCAGCCTTCTCCACTGACCAAATCGCGGCACAACTGCGAGGATGGATCAAGCGGCTGCGCATGGATGGCCATGTGCCCGAGGAAATCACTGATTCCTGGGCTTCCATCGTGGCGACCGACGGACTCTGGTCCTTCGACACCTGCACCGTGCACGGAGGATTCTCCGATGGCGATCTGCTCTACGCAGGCTCAGGACTGAGCGGGGTCTACGGATGGCAGGACATGCAGGTCAACGACCCTGCCCGCGACCTGGCCTGGATCTTCGCTAAGCTGGACGGGTCCCGCCGAAACGCAGTCATAGCGGCCTATGGCAGGATGATGGGAGCCAGGCTGGATGACCTGATCATGCTCCGAGCCAATCTCTGGCTGCAGATGGAGCAGGTGGGCGAATTCATCACCGCCTTGGACCGGGCGGACAACGAACGGATCGTCCAGTTCAAGGCCCAGGTGGAGCGTCTGGCCCAGCAGCTGGGCGATCACGAGCAGGGCCTGCGAACCCGTCATGAGCAGCAGACGCACAGTTCGTCACCCGATGGCGCACCCTCTACCATCACTGTGGGCACGCTGCTGGAGGGCGACAATTCTGAAGACCCCTCTGCAGCGAAGATACAGAAGAATCCGCAGCCAGGGCAGAACCCCGCCTCGGCAGATGCAACGGCTTCGCCCAAGGAGCCTTCCGCCGAACCGGTGGATGAAAGCTCGGTCACTATCGCCATCAGCAGGGTGGATATGGCCGACCTGGCTCAGACTCAGACTGCCATGGATCATTCTGACGCAAGGCAGAAACCCGTGAGGCAGGCCCAGAGCGCCGACATCGGCAGTGACGATCAGTCCAGACATCCAACTGTTGATCCTGTCTCCCAGCACGAAGAATCGGGCCTAAGCGATCATTTCCGCGGCATCGGCAACCCAGTCACCGGTGATGACGATATTGACCCTTCCATAGACGACCAGCCTTCGAATGCCGCTGAGGCAGGAAAGACCGCTCCCCAACCGCATGAAGCCTTGTCATCCAAAGCTCTTGCAGACGATCAGGCCGAGACCATCGTCCTCGCCAGAAAACCCTTGCCCGAGCAGACTCCTACGATCGTCACAGACGGACAGGCATCAGCGTCGCCCCCGGAGACCAATTCTTCCCAAGAGAAGCCGCTCCAGGACGCTTAGAGCGTAATCACCGGGGTCAGCGAATAATGAGACCGGAAGATCCGTAGACCGGCAGGACTGGGCAACGGAGAAAACCTTGGAGGTAGCAATGGATATCGAATTCGGCATCAAGAATGTGGCCCGCACGGTCAACTTCAGCACCAACGCCAAGGCCGACGAGGTGGCTGCCCACATCAGCCAAGCCCTGAGCCAGGGCGGACCCATCGATCTGGTGGACGACAAGGGCCGGCACATCATCGTTCCCAAGGAGTCACTGGGCTACGCAGTAGTCGGTTCAGACACCACTCATCCGGTCGGTTTCGGCGCCCTGGGAAGCTCCGCCGAATAAGGCTATGATCACCTGACGGGGGCGGCCGGATCCTTGTGGTCTGACCGCCCCCGATCCGTATTCGCTAATTCCTCCAAGCCGCAGGACGAGATCCCTGGGCCTTGTCCACGATTCGGGCCACCACCTCACCACTGGTGCTGTTCTCACCCATGCGGTTGGGCTTGCCTTGGCCGTGCCAGTCCGATCCTCCGGTCACCAGCAGTCCCCAGCGCTGGGCCAGGGCCAGCAGTCGTCGACGTTGCTCAGGCGGATTGTCTCGATGCCAGACTTCCAGGCCACCAAGCCCCTCCCTGGCCAGAGCCGCGATCTGCCGGTCGGAGAGCAGAACGGCATTGCGGCTGACGGCACCAGGGTGGGCGATGATCAGGACGCCGCCTGCATGGTTGACCGCTTCCAGCACCTGGTGAGTGGTCGGCGAGGGCGTAGGCAGGTAATAAGCGCTTTTGGAGGAGCAGACTCCTGCGAAGGCCTGGCTTCGGTCGCCATAGATACCGGCTTTGACCAGGGCATCGGCGATATGCGGACGGCCCACCGTGGTCTTCGACCCCTCCTTGACCTGATCCAGCACATCCTGCCAAGTGATGGGATAATCCTGAGATATCCGCTCGACCATGGTCCTTGTCCTGGTCAGTCTGGCTTCCCTGGTCTTGGCGAAGAGCCCGGCAATGACCGGATCCTTCGGATCGTAGAGATAGGCCAGCATGTGGACCGAGACACGGCCATCCTGCGCGGTGATCTCGGTACCCGGCAGCAGGGGCATTCCCAAGTCGTGCGCAGCCTGTCGAGCCTGGTCCCAGCCCGCGTTGGTGTCATGGTCGGTGATGGCCAGACCCTCCAGTCCCTGCTGCTGCGCCTGCTCGACCATCCTTCGAGGCGTCTCGGTGCCGTCTGAGAACACGGTATGGCAGTGCAGGTCCCATCCGGCCCCGACTCCAAACGGACTGGAGACCGTGGCAGTATCCTCATGCGTCATACCTCCATCCTAAACTCGTGAACGCGTTCCAGTCCCAGAACAACCCCTCCAATCATCGAGGTGATGGACCCCATGAGCGAACAGACCTCTTCATCGCTTTCCAGCTATGTGATTGCTGCCTTGGCATCGTTCATGGCACTCTATGCCAGTCTGGTCCTATCTGCGGAAACCCTGCAGCTGGCACGTCACCCCCAAGGCCAGCTGAGCTGCGACATCAACTCGGTGGTCTCCTGCTCAGCCGTGGCCCAGTCGCCCCAGGCAGAGCTGATTCGTCTGGGCACCCTGCCGGTTCCCAATGCCTTCCTAGGACTGATAGCCGAATCCGTCTTCCTGACGTTGGCTGTAGTGGGCATGTGCCGAATCAAGATGCCCGCACTGCTGGCGGCAGGGACCTGGCTGGCCTCGCTTGCCGCCCTGGCCTATGCGCTCTGGCTGTTCACCCAGTCGCTCTTCGTCATCCACGCCCTCTGCCCCTGGTGCCTGGTCATGACCTTCTCCACCAGCTTGCAGTTCATGGCGTTCAGCCATGCCACAGTGGTTCAGCAGGGTCTGCCGCGCAAGAGGCCAGGATGGCTTCAGACCTACTACCAGCGGCATTTCGATCTGATGGTTGATCTAATCTGGCTGGTTGTCCTGGCAACCATCGTCCTCGCTGTTGAAGGCTCCGCCCTCTTCGGCTGATCAACAGCCGGGAACATTCTCCAGAGTCAGACGGGCTACCATTCTGGCCGGTCCGGTCAGCCACACATCCTGCGAATCCACGTCCACCTTCAGACGGCCCCCGCCTACCTGTATGGACCAGTGATCGGCTCCGGTCAGTGCTCGCAGCAGTACGCCGCTGGCGCACAGACCTGTCCCACAGGACAAAGTCTCTCCGACTCCACGCTCATAGACCCTCATGGTAGCCCGACCGCTGCCATTCTCGGCATCCAGGGCATCCAGACGTAGGAACTCCACATTCTGCCCCTCGGCGAGTCCGGGGCTGACCCGTGGCGAAGCAGACAGGTCCAGATCGCCCGGGTCCGGCAGATCAGTCCTGGACAGCAGGTCAGTCACGGTTCCCGGCAGCCCTCTGGCCTCCAATTCAGCAGCGACTGAGGTCAGAACGACTACATGCGGATTGCCCATATCCACCATGGTGCCAGGAGCCGAGCCTGATAGGTCCCCGCCATCGACCAGCTGTTCCCCTACCGATTCCATCCGCCAGGTTCCGACCTTGACCTTGAACACATGTTCGCCATCGCTCTTCATCGGACCGTGCGAAACGATCCGCTTGACCCCGGCTCGGGTCCCCAGCAGGAAGGAGGAACCCTCCATGGTCGGCGTCAGTCCCTGCTTCTGAGCGAAGAGGGTGACGGCCCGCGTCCCGTTGCCGCACATCTGGGCCAGTGATCCGTCCGCGTTGCGGTAGTCCATGAACCACTGGCAGCCGAAACGGTCGCAGGCATCCACCTGCTCTTGATTCAGGTCGCTGACATCGGCCGGGTGAGTCAGCCGGATGACCCCGTCAGCGCCGACCCCGAAATGCCGGTCGCACAGCCATCGCACTTGGTCGCCGGTGGGTTCCAGATTCCCCCGGGGATCGGCGTAGACCACGAAATCGTTGCCAGTGGCTTGCATTTTGTAAACAGTCCGGGGAATACTCATGCTTGTAGCGTACGGCCTTTCGGCGACAGGCTAGGCTGGTTGTTCGGCTGTGAAAGGAGCAGATCACATGGGATCAGATGCACCGATCGGGATCTTCGACTCCGGGCTCGGCGGTCTGAGCGTCACTGCGGCAATCCAGAACCTTCTGCCCCAGGAAAATCTGCTCTACTTCGGCGACTCCGCCTATGCCCCCTACGGCACCAAGAAGCCGGACCAGATTGCCCAGCGCTGTCAAATTATCGGCGACCGATTCATGGACCAGGGCGTCAAAGCCATGGTCATTGCCTGCAACACCGCCACCAGCGTCTGCGTGGATGCGATGCGCCGACGCTACCCTGTGCCGGTCATCGGCATGGAGCCGGCCTTGAAACTAGCCTGCACACGAGGCGGAGGCCGACCCCAACGAGTTCTGGTCACGGCCACCCCGCTGACCTTGAAGGAGTCCAAGTTTTCCCAATTGATGGCACGGTTCTCCGGCAAGCACACCATCCTCACCCAGCCCTGCCCAGATCTGGTGACCATTGTGGAGTCTGACAGGCTGAATGACCAGCCCCTAGTCGATGCCACCCTGCACCGTTATTTGGATCCCTATGATCTGCAGACTTTGGATGCGTTGGTCCTGGGCTGCACCCACTTTGTCTTCTTCCGACAGCCCATCGCCCGAATCTGCCCGCCAAGCCTGGCCTTGATCGACGGCAACCCTGGAACGGCTCGCCACCTCAAGGATCTGCTGGCCCAAGACGATGCCCTCAACCAGGACCCTGGTCCCGGAAGGGTACAGATCGCCAATTCCGATCCCTCACTGGCCATCCTGGATCTGTCCAAGCGGCTTCTAGCCTCCTGCCGCCCCTGAGCAGCTTGTCCAACGTTCACGCATAAGCTGTCATCAAGCGCAGATTTCTGTCAGGAAACGAGGTGCCCATGGCACGCAAACGAACAGCTGTCATCGACGTAGGTGGAGGCTACCGATCCATCTTTGGAGCCGGAGTCTTCGACCGCTGCATGGAGCAGGGCATCACCTTCGATCACTGTTACGGAGTCTCGGCCGGCAGCGCCAATCTGGCCTCTTTTCTATCAGGCCAGCTCAGGCGCTGCTACCGCTTCTACACCGTCTACTCTTCCCGCAAGGAGTACGCGAGTGTGAGCAACTTCCTGACCAAGCGCACCTTCGTCGATCTGGACTACGTCTATGGCAAACTGTCAGCCCATAATGGGGAATGCCCGCTGGACTACCCTGCTTTGAAGGCTAATCCTGCCCTATTCACCATTGTGGCCTGCAACGCCACTGACGGATCCACCGCTTACTTCGACAAGTCAGACCTGGCCCAGGACAACTATGACGTCCTCAAGGCCTCATCCACTGTTCCGGTGGCCAATAAGCCCTACATGATCGATGGCGTGCCCTACCTGGACGGCGGAATCGCCGATCCAGTCCCCATCCGCAAGGCCCTGGACGAGGGCTATGAGCGCATCGTTCTGGTCCTGACACGGCAGAGGGATATTCTGCGCGAGCAGAAGAAGGATGTCCTGCCGGCCCGAATCCTGGCCAAGACCTATCCGGCGGCCGCCGAGCGTCTGATGGAGCGCTATCGCACCTACAACGACGAGGTGGCCCTGGCCAAACAGGCCGAGAAGGAGGGCCAGGTACTCATCCTGGCCCCGGACAGTCTGTGCGGGCTGACCACGCTCAGCAAGTCACTCAAGGGACTCAATGCCATGTACGACAAGGGCTATCGGGCAGCCGAGGCTATAAACGACTTCCTGAAAGGCTGAATCCCGCCGGGCCTGCCATGTAAACGGCGCCTGTCTTCGGCTTCTTCTATTGAAACCTTAGAGAACCGATGCCTCGGTCCCGCCCCCTGGCTGTGTATACCTGCTGCTGTCTTGGGGATTCTTGCTGTCCTGGCTGCTCTGAGCGGTCATCAGTGCAGCGGTCATCTGGTTGAAGAGATCGTTGTACCCGCCGGGGGTCGCCGCAGGCAGAACCAGGGTCTTGGCATTGCTGGAATCGGCCAGCGAGCGCATCACATCCAGATACTGATTGAAGAGGACTACATTGTTGACGGCATCGATATCCATGCCCACAGCCCGCAGGCTGTTAATCTGGTCCACAATGCCGTTGGCGATCTCCCGGCGGTAATTAGCCTGACCCTCGCCCTGCATCCTGGTCTTCTCGGCATCCGCCCTGGCCTGGGTCTCGATTTCGATCCTGCGGGCCGCGGCACGCTCCTTGGTGGCCTCCTTCTCACGCTGAGCCGCGTTGATGGAGTCCATGGCCTGCTTGACCTGGCCGGAGGGATCGATGGCGGTGACCAGGGTCTTGATGACCGAGAACCCGAAGCGCTGCATCTCCTGGCCCACAGTCTTCTGCACATCGGAGGCGATGTCGTCCTTGCGGGCGAAGGCGTCATCCAGACTCAGGGCCGGAATGGCCGACCTGAGGGCGTCCTCCATGTAGGAGCGCAACTGGCCCTCCGGGTTGACCAGCTCGTAGTAGGCCGTAGCCACATTGGCCGCCTCCACACGGAACTGTGCAGAGACCTCCACCATGACGAAGACGTTGTCCTTGGTCTTGGTCTCCAGCTTGACGTTGAGCTGGTCGACCCGCAGGTTGGTTCTGGTGGCTACCCGGTCCACCAAAGGGATCTTGATATGGATGCCTGCCAGGGCCACCCGTTGGTACTTGCCGAAGCGCTCAATGACGTATGCCTTTTGCTGGGGCACTACGAAGATCCCCATGAGGAAGATGACCAGCAGGATGGCCAAAATGACAACGCCTAAACTCATAAGTGTTCTCCTTCGAGCTTAAAACCTTTGAATTCCGGACCTGCAAATCGCTGCATTCCGGCCTTTTCCATCATGACCATACATGATGAACCCGACTAAATAATCCCTTCTGACGATAAAGCGGTAATAGACTCGGCTTAATAAGACTTCAAACCGAAAGGATGAACATGGCAAAACTACGCGGCATCGATGCCGAAATCTTCCCCTTGGTTCTGGGCGGCAACACCTTCGGATGGACCAGCGACGAATCCGAATCCGACCGGGTTCTGGACGCATACTCGCAAGCCGGAGGCAACCTGATCGATACAGCTGACGTCTACTCGGCCTGGGCTCCCGGACATTCCGGCGGCGAGTCCGAGATCGTCCTAGGACGATGGCTGGCCAAGAACGGCAACCGCAGCAAAGTCCTGGTAGCCACCAAGGTCAGTCAGCACCCGCAGTACTCCGGTCTTTCGGCCAAGAACATAGAGGCCGCCGCCGACGCATCCCTGCTCAGGCTGGGCCTGGATGTGATCGACCTCTACTACGCCCACTTCGACGACAGCTCCACCCCCTTGGAGGAGACCGCTGAAGCCTTCGACAAGCTGGTCAAGGAGGGCAAGGTCCGGGCCATCGGCCTGTCAAACTACACCCCGGAGCGGATCCGCGAATGGTTCAGCATCGCACGCAAGGAGGGCCTGACCCTGCCGGTGGCTCTGGAACCCCAGTACAACCTGGTATACCGCAAGACCTATGAGGATGGCCTTATGCAGGTTGCCAAGGACGAGGATCTGGCGGTCTTCCCCTACTTCTCACTGGCCTCAGGCTTCCTGACAGGCAAGTACCGGACCATGGGCGACCTCAAGGGCAAGCAGCGCGAGGGTATGGTCAAGGACTTCTTCACCCAGGAGGGGCTGGACGTGGTCGCCGCTATGGACGGCATCGCCAAGACCCATGGAGTCGAACTGGCCACCGTAGCACTGGCCTGGCTCAACCAAAGGCCTGGTATCGCGGCCCCCATTGCCTCTGCGCGCACTCCTGAGCAGCTGCCGGCTCTCCTGGCCGCTGCTCATCTGGAACTGAGCGATCAGGATATGCAGACCCTGGATCAGGTCAGCGACAAGGTCAAGGGCTGATCAACAGCCGGCACGGCAGCTCAGATGTCAGTACACGGCTAAGCGCAGGCATAGGAAAAGGGCTTCCATCTGATACAGGATGGAAGCCCTTTTGTCTAACTACGATCAAGGCTTGACCAGATCGATCCTAGGCTGGTCCAGATCGCCGGCATGGACGGTCAGGCTGGTCGCCAGGGTCTCGCGAGCGATCAGATCGCTGAACTGCTGAGCCTTGGGGACATCCTCCTCGGGCAGGGTCAGGGTCAGCTGGATCCGGTCAGCGATGTCCAGGCCAGCGGTCTTCCGAGCATCCTGAACCTGGCGGATCAGATCCCTGGCATAGCCCTCGGCCAGAAGGTCGTCGTCCAGCTGAGTATCGAGGATGACGAAACCGCCGGTGGGCAGAGCCGCAGAAGCCGACCGATCGGCCTGGGAGCCGTCCTCCTGTTCGATCCGGTTGTCCAGCTCGTATTCGCCGGGTTCCAGGGCCACAAGTCCATCAGGAGTGGTGACGACCACGTGCCCGTCCTGCTCGGACCAGTCGCCCTGCTTGGAGGACCGGATGACGAACTGGACCTGCCTGCCCAGCCGAGGTCCGGCGGCACGGGCATTGACCTTGAGATCATGGATGATTCGCAGGCCGTGCTGACCGGCCTGATCCAGGGTGCAGAATTCCACATCCTTGATGTTCAGCTCGGACTTGAGCACGTCCACATAGGGGCTGGCTGCATCGGGGTCACGGACCACCACGGTCAACCGGGACAAGGGCTGACGGACGCGAATCTGCTCGGCCTTGCGCAGGGCCAGAGTGGCTGAAACCACCTCGCGGACCTTCTCCATAGCGGCTACCAAGGCAGGATCGTCACGCAGGACCTGTCCTAGTTCGGTCTCCTGCCCGGTGGCCTCATCGGCCAGGAAGGGCCAGTCGGCCAGATGGACCGACTCCCCACCGGTCAGCCCACGCCAGATCTGCTCGGCTTCCATGGGCGCCAGCGGGGCCAGAACTCGGGCGAAGGCCTCCAGGACCGTGTAGAGCGTGTCGAAGGCCTGGTGGTCCTCGCCCCAGAAGCGGTCGCGGTTGTTGCGGATGTACCAATTGGTCAGCACATCGATGAAGTCGGTCACCGCATCGCAGGCATCCGAGATGGCGAAGTCGTCCAGGGCCTTCTGCACCGACCAGATCAGCCGACGGGTCCGTGCCAGCAGGAAGCGGTCCATCTCCGGCAGGTCGCCCACACGGTCCGGCGTTAGCGCCTGGGCCTGGTAGCCGGCGCCCTTGTTGGCCGCATTGGCGTAAAGCGTGTAGAAGTAGTAGGAACTCCAGACCGGCAGCATGACCTGACGGACCGTGTCGCGGATGCCCTCGGCAGTGACGACCAGGTTGCCGCCGCGCAGAATGGAAGAGCTCATCAGGAACCACCGCATGGCATCGGATCCGTACTTGTCGAAGACCTCGTTCACATCCGGATAGTTGCGCAGGTGCTTGCTCATCTTCTGGCCGTCGGAACCCAGGACGATGCCATGGCAGATCACGTTCTTGAAGGCCGGCCGGTCGAAGAGGGCCGTGGACATGATGTGCATGGTGTAGAACCAGCCCCGGGTCTGGCCGATGTACTCGACCACAAAATCACAGGGATCCCTATCCTCGAAGTACTGCTTGTTTTCGAAGGGGTAGTGGAACTGTGCGAAGGGCATGGAGCCCGACTCGAACCAGCAGTCCAGCACATCGCTGATCCTGTGCATGGTGGACTTGCCGGTCGGATCATCAGGGTTGGGCCTGGTCAGCTGATCGATCCAGGGCCGATGCATGTTGATCTGCCCCTTGTCATCGGTCGGGTAGCGGCCGAAGTCCTTCTTGAGCTCATCCAAGGAACCGTAGACATCCACCCGAGGGTGCTTGGGATCATCCGAGACCCAGACCGGGATGGGCGAGCCCCAGAACCTATTGCGGGAGATGGACCAGTCGCGGGCATTGGCCAGCCACTTGCCGAACTGGCCGTCCTTGACATTCTCAGGGATCCAGTTGATCTGCTGGTTGAGGGCCAACAGACGGTCCTTGATCTTGGTCACGGAGACGAACCAGCTGGAAACCGGCTTGTAGATCAGCGGGGTGCCGCAACGCCAGCAGTGGGGGTAGGAGTGGACATAGCTCTTCTCCTGGAAAAGGAGGGCACGATGCTCGGCAGGGATCTGTGCCAGGGGGCCGTCGCCTGCGCGCAGGTTGCGGACGATGGGCATATTGGCATCGAAGGCCTGCAGGCCCTGGTAATCAGGGCACTGCTCGGTGAAGACGGCGCCCGCATCAAGCACGTCCACGCTGCGAATGCCTTTGGCGTTCAGGGTGTTCATATCGTCCTCGCCGTAGGGAGCCTGGTGGACCAGGCCGGTGCCCTCCACGGTGTCGACATAGTCGGCCGTGTAAATGGTATAGGCATTGGGACCGGGAGTGCCACCCTCGGATTCAGCCTGCCCTCCAGCGAAGTAGGGGAAGACCGGCCAGTATCGCCATCCCTCCATCTCTGACCCCTTGAGGGTGCGAACTACCTGGTAGTCCTCCCCCAGCTGCTTGGCGTAGTCGCCCAGACGGGCCGTGGCGATGTAGAAACGCTTGCCCGCGAAGGGCCCCGATACCGGACTGACCTCCGAGTACTCGATGTCAGCGCCGACCACGATGGCCAGGTTGGTGGGGACGGTCCAAGGGGTAGTGGTCCAGAAGACCGCATAGGCATCCTCGTCTCTGAGTTTGACGGCCACGGAGACGGTGGTGTCCTGCCGATCCTGGTAGACATCGGCATCCATGCGAAGCTCATGGTTGGACAGCGGGGTCTGATCCTTCCAACAGTAGGGCAGCACCCGATACCCCTCGTAAGCTAGGCCCTTCTCGTAGAGGGTCTTGAATGCCCACATCACCGACTCCATATAGGGGACATTCAGGGTCTTGTACCCATGGTCGAAATCCACCCAGCGAGCCTGACGGTGGACGTAGTCCTTCCACTCGCTGGTGTACTTGAGCACAGAAGCGCGGCAGGCGTCATTGAACTTCTCGATGCCCATCTGCTCGATCTGATCCACGCTGTCGATGCCAAGCTCGCGCTGGGCCTCCAGCTCGGCGGGCAGACCGTGGGTGTCCCAGCCGAAGACCCTATTGACCTTGTGGCCCTTCATGGTCTGGTAGCGGGGAATGACATCCTTGACATAGCCGGTCAGCAGGTGTCCGTAGTGGGGCAGGCCGTTGGCGAAGGGCGGGCCATCGAAGAAGACGAACTCATTGTCTGCGTGATCGCCGGAAGGGCGGCGATCCACCGACTTGTTAAAGGTGTCGTCCTGATCCCAGTAGTCCAGAACGGACTCCTCCATGTGGGGGAAGGAGGGGTTGGGCGTCACCTTGGCCAGAGCCGGGTCCACCACCGCCTTGGGATAGACTTCGCCATCCTGACTTGTCGCATCTGGGGTATCAGTGGTCTGATTCACCGTTCACGCTCCTCGCTGGTCGTTCATGTCGCCATGCCGAGGACGAGGGACCATGGGGCCCACCGCGGTACCACCTCGCTTGCCCGGCCAATGACCTACGCCGGACCGCTTGAACTGGGCTATGCGGGCCCACCCGTCGGTTCTACTGAGGATCGCTGCAAGCGAGCCCGTTCTTCCGAGGGCTCCCCGCTGATAACGGATCAAGGCCCATTGGTGAACAGATTATACCATCCTCAGGAAACCGGTATCGTCCGTTCGCATAACGAAATAGTCGTCAGGACTGGAAGAGATCAGGATGGCGTGGATCGCCCGGAAGACCGTCCAGAGTGTCCTCTGCGCCCAAGGCCTGCCTCCAGAAATCCAAGGAATGGCCATAGGGGCTGGCCTGTCCGCCACGAACCTGCAGGTCGGCCTTGGCCTGGAGCACATCCTCCTCGCTCACCCCGTCCAGGAGCCCGACAAGTCTGGCGAATCGATCCGAGTCATAGAAGATGCCGCCGACGACCTCCAGAAGTCGGCTGGCACGTTTCATGGGCAGAGAATCCCAGTGTCTGAGCTCGATGTAGTTCTTCAGCCGAACATCATTAAAATGCGTGGTCAGAATGTGGGCTATCTCGGCATCATTGAGCCGCCGATCAGGATAAATCTCTCCGGCGTTCTCATGCCAGGCTATGAAGACCTGCTGCCCCTGTGGTCCATCCACCTCAGGGGTGTGGGAGACATCGGCCACCATGAGCGGGGTGGAGAGCATGTCCACGGCATAGTTCTCCCAACCGAAGCCATCCTCAAACAGCCCCGGGATCAGGCCTGTGCGCTGGGTGTCAAGCCAGTCCCAGATCCGCTGGCGCCGCAGGGGCATGCGGTTGCGTCTTCCCTCGAAGATCGGAGTGTTGCGGAAGCAGTAGGCCAGAATGGGACCGATGGCCGTGCCTAGACGGATCTTGGCGATGGCATCGTCCTCGTCCTGGTAGTCGATGCTGATCTGGGTGGAGGCGGTGCTGCGCATCATCATGGGTCCGCACTGGCCTATGCGGCCCAGATAGGTGTTCATGACCGCATAGCGCTCCTTGGGATTGACGCTCACGTCCGCGTAGGACCCAGCCGGGCGGTACCCGTACTCGACCAAGCGAAACCCGAGCCGCTCGGCGATGGGATCGACATCGGCACGGAAGCGTCGGTAGAGGTCCTCGAATTCACGACTGTCCCGCACCAGGCCAAGGGAACACTCCACCTGGCTTCCGGGCTCCAGCGAGACCACGCAGCCAGGACGACTCAGTCCGACCAGATGACCGTCCTCACGATATTCTGCATCGCCGTCGTAGCAGGGCTCCAAGGCAGACAACAGAGCCTCGATGCCCCGCTCCCCTTCATAGGGAACCGGAGCATCGGACCCATCGTTGCGGATTGGCAGATGTTCGATCTCAATACCGAACCGCCACTGGGACCGCGGTTTGGATCCGCGTGTGAAGTAGTCAACCAGGCTGGCCACATGCCGAGGATTGGGGACCGTCAACAGGTGCGCATACCCAGCGCCTACGCTTTTCCTCATGCTGTCATCGTAGGAGCGGGCGCAGCCCCTAGGCAACCAACACGCGAGGAGTTCCGCTATCGGATGGCCGTCAACCGACCGACGGCCATCCGGAGCAGCCATAACCTATAACAGCTGCAATCCGAAACAACCGCAACTCAGTCGATCGCAGGCTCACCCTACGGTCACCGTTACAGCCTGTAGGTCTTCCCTACGCGAGGAGGATCCCACCAGCACCTGGAACTGACCGGGTTCGACCCTACGGTTGCAGTCGGCATCAACCAGGGTCCACTCAGCCACTGCAAGATCGAAGACCACCTTCCGAGTCTGCCCTGGATCCAGCTGAATCCTTCGGAAGGCCTTGAGCTCGCGGTCAGCCCAGCTGACGGAGGTTACCAAGTCGCTGATATAGGCCTGAACTACTTCGGTGCCTGGCCGCTGGCCGGTGTTGGTCAGGTCCACGGTCACCCTGACCGTATCCTCGGGGCCCACGGTGTCTGGTCCATCGACCAAGGGCTTTCCGTAGGCAAAGGTGGTGTAGCCCATACCCTGGCCGAAGGCGAAGGCCGGATCCTGGGTCAGATCGGCATAGCGATCACCGTGCTGGCCTCGGATCTGGTTGTAGTAGATCGGCAGCTGCCCGGCGTGTCTGGGGAAGGTAATGGGCAGTCTGCCTGTGGGTTCAACCGTGCCGGTGAGAATCCTGGCCAGGGCACGACCGCCCTGCATGCCCGGGTCGGGCTGCCAGATCAGGGCCTTGGCCGACTGCGCGGACGGGGGCAGGATCAGCGGCTTGGAAGACATGAGCACGATGACCATGGGCTTGCCCGTCTGCGCCAAGGCATCCAGAAGATCGCGCTGAGGACCGTAAAGTTCCAGGGTGGCAGTCGAACGCCCCTCGCCCACCAGCTGGATCACGTCACCGACTACAGCCACCACCAGGTCGCTTTGTTTAGCCTGGTCGATGGCCCTGTCGAAGCGGCCCTGATCGATTCTGGCCGGGGCCGCCAACTTGGGCCTGGGCTGACCGTCAGGGAAGAGTGGACCCGCCGGGTCATCAACCAGACGGACCACTTCGACGCCCTGCTCGCAGTTGAGCCGCCAGTTTTCAGGCAGCTCCTGGCGCAGGCCGTCCGCCACAGTCAAGATCATCTCCCGAGGCTGGTCCTTGATCCAGTCGCACTGACCCGAGCCGCCAGCCCAGTCCCCTAGCTGGTTCTGGGCATCGTCGATCAGCGGACCCACCAGGGCGATGCTGTGCGCTGAGTCATCACCGGGGCGGCCATCGGCATCCACACCGCCAAAGAGGGGCAGGATGCCGTCGTTCTTCAAAAGGACCGCCGACTCCTGGGCCACCCGGAGGTTGAGCTCCTGGTGCTCAGACGAGTTGATGACCGCCTTCTGAGTCTCGGGATCGGGCAGACGCGGATCTTCAAAGAGCCCCATACGGAATTTCAGAGCCAGGATGCGCCTGACCGCCCGGTTAAGGTCCTCCTCGCGCAGCAGCCCGGCATCCAGTGCATCCAAGGCTCCCTGATAGAAATCGGGCGTGGTCATGATCAGGTCGTTGCCAGCCTTGACGGCGGCTGCAGCGGCCCTGGTGTAGTCGGGCTGCACCTTCTGTTCCCAGACCATCCGGCCCACGTTGTCCCAGTCCGTGATCAGGGTGCCCTGGTAGCCCCACTGCCCGCGCAGCACGTCGTTAAGCAGCCAGTTGTTGATGGTGACGGGAACCCCGTCAATGGACTCGTAGCCCAGCATGAAGGTAGCCACGCCCTCCCTGGCCAGGCGCTCGAAGGGCGGCAGGAACCATGAGAGCAGCTTGCGGTGCGAGAGGTCGGCCTCGGAGGCATCGCGCCCGCCCTGGGTTTCGGAGTATCCGGCAAAGTGCTTGGCTGTGGCCAGCACAGCATCCTTGGGCAGGTTCCCGGTCATGGCTGATCCGCCCTGGTAGCCGCGCACCATGGCCGAAGCCAGCTCGCCGATCAGGAAGGGATCCTCGCCGAAGGTCTCGTCCACCCGTCCCCAACGGGTGTCCCTGGCGATGCAAAGCACCGGGGAAAAGGTCCAGTGGATGCCCGTTGCGGCGACCTCCTGGGCCGTGGCTCGTCCCATACGCCGGACCA
Source organism: Bifidobacterium asteroides (assembly GCF_003202695.1). Classification (GTDB taxonomy): domain Bacteria; phylum Actinomycetota; class Actinomycetes; order Actinomycetales; family Bifidobacteriaceae; genus Bombiscardovia; species Bombiscardovia asteroides_G. Next base: position 22,132 of record NZ_QGLL01000006.1, on the reverse strand, counting down.
GCTCAGGATCAAAAGAGGCCGCCATGCCCAACTGTTCAGGGAAAATGGTGGCCCCGCGAAAGAAGGAATGGCCATGGATGCAATCGTCGCCGATCAGCAGGGGAATGCCTAGACGGGTGCGATGAACGGCCTGGTCAACCTTGGTCATATTCTTCGCAGAGACATGCAGCAGGGATCCGGCATGCTGATCCACCACCTCCTTGTCCACTCCTTGGCGGGCATCCAGCTGCATCATCTGACCCACCTTTTCCTCCCGGGTCATCCGGCCCAGCAGGTCGGCCACCCGCTCTTGCACGCTTAGGTCGGGATTGCAGTAGGGCAGATTCTGCGTCAACTCCTTTGCTGCCATCTGGACACCTCCCTTTCTCGCTGAAAACCCGTTAACTGATATCTTTGCAGCCGGTCAGACTAAAGACGGTCCAAAGAACGATGTTTGCCAAGTCCCAGGGTCCGACGGTCATGGGCCGACCCTGGTTCACGTGAGCCTGAGGGTCAGCTTGCCCGTCAGCCACCAGCCGATGCTCTCATAGAAAGCGTCGGGTCTGACCTCCTTGACGAGTAATTGAGCAGGCAGGCGACCTGCTCGCCCGGGGGTTGATGCCCTCCTGCACGGTGACCAAACCAGCCAGGTCCCGTACTGGACCGTTCAGGCCAGCCGCATCCGCTGCATCCGAAAGCAGCATCCGCATGCCTTGGGCGGACGGCTGATAAACCGAAACGGACAACTAACTTTCTCAAAGCCTGCAATGCAGCAAATACCGTGCTTTCCATGCAGATTTATTGATGCTCCTAGACCAAAAACCGCTGCATGGCTCGCTACCGAGGAATTGCAATCCAGGCTGATTACCCAGATCTTTTCACTGATCATCTGCACTTTCGGATCGTCGAGTCACCCACAGCAATATCCTGCCGATGCCTGCTGGATTAACCGACAGATCTCCTCGGACCATTTCTGACGACATGAAATCGGGCATCCGCTTCTGCACACCCAAAGAGCGCTGCTGATCACAATAGAGCTTTCCAGGGCCACTGGCTGAATTGTCACCGATCCGCAAGCGTCAATCAAACACTTATTTTTTAGTTCAGCCATCCTGACTCATCCTGAAGGGCCTGGCATCATAAGGCGCCTGATACCGTCGATCCCTCCAGTAGAACTCATAATCGTGGTCATCGATGGGACGGACGACCTTACAGGGGTGGCCGTAGGCGACCACATCGGAAGGGATGTCCCTGGTGACCAGAGACCCTGCCCCGATGACCGTGTTGTCTCCAATGGTCACTCCCGGCATGACGATGGAGCCTGCTCCGATCCACACATTCCTGCCGATGCCGACCGGGACCGAGAACTGGGGCGTTCCATAGGCACGTATATCGGGACGTATCGCATGCCCGGTGGTGACGATGGTGACGTTGGGTCCGAACATGGTGTGATCGCCTATGTCAATTCGGCCGTCGTCGACTAGAACCAGGTTGAAGTTGGCATAGCATTTGCTCCCCCAGTAAGTGTTACAGGCCCAGTTGGCCCGCACCGGTCCCTCAATCCAGCTGTCCTGGCCGAATGACCCGAACATCCTTTGGCAGAGATCCCGCTTTTTCTCCACCTGGGTGGGGCGGCAGGCGTTGAAGTCGAAGACCAGATCCTGCTGGGCATCTTGGACCTGCTTCATTTCGGGCGTATCGGCAATGTAGATCTGATCGGTGTCCAGCAGAGCCTTGATCTCCTCAAGGCTGGTCATGGGCAACCCCTCTCTCTCCTTGATCTTCGTGGTTCGACTACTTTCAAGACAGGCGGGTTGGCCCAAACACCGGCCACGGCCTGGCTACAGGCTCTCCAGAACCTTCTCCTCATCCTGGACGTGTCCTGCCTGCCCTGCATCCAGACCGGTCGATTCCTCTTGCTCGGATTCGACGTCAGCCTTGAGGCTCTGGGCGGTGTTTTGCGGGGCGCCTGGCTTCTTGGCAGCTGCGATCATCAGCTTGATCCTGTTGAGCTGGTTGGCCTCCGAAGCGCCGGGATCGTAGTCGATCGAGACAATGTTGGCTTCGGGGTAGGTTCTGCGGATCTTGCCGAACATGCCTCGTCCGGTCACATGGTTGGGCAGACAGGCGAAAGGCTGCGCGCAGACGATGTTGGGGGCCCCGGACTGGATCAGTTCGATGATCTCGCCGGTCAGGAGCCAACCCTCTCCGGCCTGAACACCCAGGGAGGTGACCGATGCGGCTTTCTCCCTCAGATCGCTGATGTGGGCAGGAATGTCGAACTTTCCCTTTGAAGCCTTGAAGCCGGCGATCATGGGGGCACGGTAGGCATCCGCCGCCTTGAGGACGATCTTCTTGACGCCCACCTGACCACCGGTGCCTAGCATCTCCTCGTTCCATTCAGCATTGGATATGCCGTTGACCATGAAGTCGCAGACACCGGGGAGCACGGCCTCACAGCCCTGGCTCTCGATCAGGTCGACCACATGGTTGTTGGCATCAGGATGGTACTTGACCAGGATTTCGCCTACTACGCCCACACGAGGCTTGCGAGGAATACTGCGCAGCGGCAGTTGGTCGAAGGCTCGGATCATCCGCTTCATCAGCGTGCCATAGGGCAGATAACCATGGCCATACACCTTCTTGGCGGTCTTGGAGTACCCGTGGTGCTCGATGGTCTCCTTGCAGATCGTGTCCCAGAGTTTGTAGAGCCTGTTGGCGGAGCCGGGCTCCTGCTCGTAGGGGCGGACCCTGAGCAGGCACTCGATCATGGCATCGCCCAGATAGAAGGCCTTGACAGCGCGGTGAAGCAGGGCAGGGGTTACCTGAAGGCCTGGATTCGCCCTGAACCCCTGTACGCTCAGCGTGATGATCGGCACATAGCCATAGCCTGCATCAGCCAGAGCCTTGCGCAGAAGGCCGTAGTAGTTGGTGGCCCTGCACATGCCGCCGGTCTGAGTGACGATGACTGCGCACTTGTGCGGGTCGAACCTGCCGGACAGGAAGGCGTTGACCAGCTGCCCCACCACGATGATGGCCGGGAAGCAGGCATCGTTGTTGACGTACTTGACACCGGTATTGATGTCTTCTGCCGTGGCATGCTTCAGGAGCTCGAAGTGGTAGTCGGCGCTGGAGAAGACCGCCTCCAGGAGGGAGAAATGCACAGGGGACATCTGCGGCGCAACAACCGTGTACTTATGCCCCATCTCCTTGGTGAAGCGATGCTCAGTAGCGTACTTGGACAGGGTCGGCTTGACGGCAGCTCCGCTAGCCTGAACATCTGTACCCTGGTCGGCTGGATGATCTGCCGACCTGCTTTCGGCTTCCCGTTCCTTCTGCTGCGAGGCCATAGTCTCCCGGATGGGCCTGATGCCCATCGGGTGGAGGCCTATCAGACCCTGATCGCTCTTGTCGTGCAGGGCTACGAACCGGGCCAGAGCCACAATGTCGGCCTTGCGTTGGGACAGGCTGATCTTCTGGGCGTTAGTGGACCGGAACCCATCGGATGCCGGCTTGTCAGACGCATTCGTATCCACGGCTTCAATACGGTCTGCAGACTCTTGAGAACCCTGAGAATCAGATGAATCCTCCGCCTGAACCAGGTCAGGCAACGGGTCAGCATCCTTGACCGCGACCTTGGCAGGCGCCTGCTCCATAACGGGGGCTTCCTTCTGATTTTCGCCGTCCTCTTGTGTCATATCCCGCTGATGGCGTTCGTCCATAGCAGCCTTCAGCGAGCGCAGACGGATCTTGGCTGCACCCAGGTTGGAGACCTCGTCGATCTTCAGCTGCGTATAGACATCGCCCTTGTCGGCCAGAATCTCCTGGACCTGGTCAGTGGTGATGGCATCCACGCCGCATCCGAAGCTGACCAACTGAACCAGCTGCAGGTCAGGATATTCGGAAACGAACCTAGCTGCGGAATAGAGCCTGGAATGGTAGGCCCACTGGTCGGTCACCCTCAGAGGCATCTTGTGATGGTCGTCACCGAAGCCTGGCACGGTCTTGCGGAACTTGGCAGCCGTGGGGTTGTTGGAGGCCAGAGCCCGCTCCCCCGCTGCCGGAATGATGTAGTCGCTCAGCTTGGGCAGGTCATGCACGTCAAGCTCACATATGGAGTCCTCAGAAAGCACAGCCATGCCCAGGGAGCAGATGGTCTCGGGAATGCCGTGGTTGACCTCGGGATCCACATGGTAGGGGCGCCCTGACAGGACTACACCCTTGACCCCATACTCCTGCATGTAGGCCAGGGCACGAAGTCCCTCCTGCCGGACATCCTCCTTGAACCGGGCGTCCTCCCGGTAGGCCTCCTGGACGGCCGTCCGGGCCTCAGCCTCGCTCACCTTGGCCCAGTCGAAGACCTTGACGATCCGCTCAACCATCTTCTCCTTGTTGGACAGGTTGAAGTAGGGCCGCATGAAGCGGACGCCATTCTCCTTGAGCTCGGCCATGTTGGCCTCGATCACCACTGGGTAGTTGGCCACGATGGGGCAGTTGTAGTGGTTGTCCGTATCGGGAACCAGCTCCTGCTCATAGGTGACACAGGGATAGAAAATGGTCTTGATGCCCTTGTCGACCAGGGAGTGAATGTGCCCGTGGACCAGCTTGGCCGGGTAGCAGATGTTCTCGGAGGCGATGGACTCCATTCCGCTCTCAAAAAGCTCGTGGTTGGACCGCCCGGAGATCATGACCCGGAAGCCCAGGGAGGTCAGCAGGGTGAACCAGAAGGGGTAGTCCTCGTACATGTTGAGCACACGGGGGATGCCGATATCGCCCCTAGTGGCCTTGTCCGGAGTCAGACGGCGGTAGGCGAAGGCCCGCTTGTACTTGAAGTCGTAGAGGTTGGGCCTGTCGGAGCGCTTCCTGTTCTTGTCTCCGCCACGCTCGCAGCGGTTCCCGGTCACATAGCGGCCGCCGTCCTCGAACTCGGTGATGGTCAGCTTGCAATGGTTTTGACAAAGCTTGCAGACATCGTGAGTGGTGGTCATGGAGAGGTTGTCCAGATCGTCCCCCGCCAGGATGGAGCTGACCACATGGCCGTCCTGCACCTTCAGGTCAGGCATGGTCGTCTTGAACCCCTGGTCATTCTTAGAGGCAATCTTGTTGACGGCGGCCGGTGACAACTGTGACTTGGTAGAAGCCGGAGCCATATTAGGCGTAGTGGGCGTGCTGCCCACGGACTTCACCCCGTCGGCCATGTGAGAGCTGGCCACAGTAAGATCCTCGACCTCGTCATTCTGCGGGCAGTGCATGCGGGCCGTCAGTGCGGCGCCGTAGGCTCCCATGAGTCCGGCAATGTTGGGCCTGGTCACCTTGCGACCGGTAAGGAGCTCAAAGGCCCGCAGGACGGCATCGTTGAGGAAGGTACCTCCCTGGACCACGACCACCGGCCCTAGGGCGTTGGCATCACGCAGCTTGATGACCTTGTAGAGGGCGTTCCTGACCACCGAGTAGCAGAGCCCGGCGGCGATGTCCTCCGGGGAGGCGCCCTCCTTCTGAGCCTGCTTGACCGAGGAGTTCATGAAGACCGTGCAGCGGGAGCCCAAATCGGTCGGAGCCTCGGAGGCCAGTGCCTGCTTGGTGAACTCCTGGATGCTGATGCCCATGGACTGGGCGAAGGTCTGCAGGAAGGACCCGCAGCCGGCCGAACAGGCCTCGTTGACGCAGATCGAATCGATGACCCCATCATTGACGGCGATATACTTCATGTCCTGTCCGCCGATGTCGATGACCGAGGTAACGCCGGGGCTGATCTCCTCGGCAGCCCGGTAATGAGCCATCGTCTCGACCACGCCATCATCAACATGCAGACCTGCCTTGACCAGACCCTCACCATAGCCAGTAGCGCAGGCGCGGGCAATGTAGGCGCCCTTCGGCAGAGACTTCCTGACCTCCTTGACGATGTTGGCGGCGGCGATCAGCGGGCTGTCCTTATGTACCCCGTAAGTGGACCAGACGATGGTCTTGTCATCGTTGATCAGCACGGCCTTGATGGTGGTGCTGCCCGCATCGATGCCCAGGAAGTGCGGCCCCTTGGCCCCAGACAGATCACCAGTAGGGATGACCTGGGCCCCATGCCGGTCGTTGAACTCCCTGCGCTCGTCTTCGGTCAGGAAGAGCGGCCGTATTGTTCTGGCCGCCGAGGGCATGTCCTCCAGACCCTTCAATGCGGAAAGAACGCCTTCCAGCGTAGTCAGACCAAAGTGCATCTCTTGATCCTGGCGGCCATCCTTGGCGGTTTCCGTTGCGGGATCCTTATGCTCACCGTCGACCAAGGTGGTAGTGCGGCCATCCTGCATGGCATCCTGCAGAGCCACCTTGTCCAGGCTCGAAGCCTTTTCGGACCGTGCCCTGTCGACCTTCTCCTGGTCCAGCCCCCAAGCCGGGCCGAAGGGGTCGTTCACATCAGATTCAGGCGAGTAATCGGTCTTGACCTGCGCAGCCTTGTCCTGATCGTCCTGGTCGCGGCGGCCAGCCATGATGGCAGCGCCGTAGGCCACATAGAGGTGTGCATTCTCGGGAATGATATAACGCCCGACCCTGTCCTGGAGGATCCGCTTGAATGCCTCCCGGAGCTCGCTCATGAAGAAGAGAGGCCCGCCCAAAAAGATGACGTTGCCACGGATGGGACGTCCGCAGGCCAACCCTGATATGGTCTGTGTGGCAACGGCGTTGAAAATGGACGCAGCCAGATCCTCCTTGGCGGCTCCGTCGTTGATCAGGGGCTGAAGGTCGGACTTAGCGAAGACTCCACAGCGCGAGGCGATAGGATAAATGGTCTTGTACTTGGAGGCCATATCGTTCAGACCTGCAGCATCGGTGTTGAGCAGGGTGGCCATCTGATCGATGAAAGCTCCTGTTCCACCTGCGCAGGACCCGTTCATCCGCTGCTCCGGAGTGGGCTTTAGATAAGTGATCTTGGCATCCTCGCCGCCCAGCTCGATGATCACATCCCCCTCGGGATAGGTGGCGTTGATAGCCTCGGTCTCGGCGATGACCTCCTGGGCGAACTCAGTCTGAAGCTGGCTAGCCAGTTCCAGCCCGCCCGAGCCGGTGATCACCAGGCTGATGGGATTGCCAGCCAGACCAACCTTGGATAACGAAAGCCTGATGTCCGCAACCAATTCGGCCACGCACTGCCGCACATTGGCGTGATGGCGGCGATAGTCGCTGAAAAGCGCCTGATCCAGCCCGTCACCCCTGCCAAGAACGACGGCCTTGACCGTGGTGGAACCAATGTCCAATCCCACACGCAGGAGATCCCGCGGTCCTGTGCCCTTATATCGACCTGCTATGTCGACGCCGTCAGACATGAAACAACCTCAATCCGTGAGACCGCCGCATGATGGGCTCAAGAAGCAGACGCCGCATCATATCCGGCTTATGTATTCATGCTACCGCCAGATTGTGAATAACTTCTGCGATATCGAGGAATCAAGGCTGTCAACTTCGACATAGCCGCCAGCAAAACCGCCTCTGGACGGGCAAGCCTCAGACTTGCGCAGGTGGATCAAAGAATTGGTCGCAACCCTTGCCCTCCACGCTTGCGCCTCAACCACGGCCCTCTCTGGAAGGGTAGAAAACAACTGTGCCCACGATGAAATCAACTTATGAGCAGCCGGCAGAGATCTTGCGAAGGCCCTTCAGAGGCCATGGATTTGTCCCCGTATTGAGAGACCCTGAAAGAACGTTTTCTTCACTGACCAACCCGCATGCCATCCTGCACAGGCCGATGCCAGATGAGTTGGTCGGCTGGCGGAATCGATGGTCAGGAGGCATCAGGTGCGAGCATACATGGGTTCGAACATGCACGGGTCAATGGGTGCACCAGCTTGGTCAGCCTCGTCAGGGCTGGCTCCCAAGCCCCTGGATCAGCTGCCTCGCCTGGCACGCGATACCACCGAGGAAGACCCCTGGCCGGTCAGCGTGCTCAGCCAGAAGTACCACGACGCAGTGGCCCGCTGGCCCGGAGCCTGGGTGGAAGGTCAGATCGTAGAGATCAACACCCGCCGGACCGGTTCGGCATATCTGACCCTGCGCGACAACTTCGAAGACATCTCCATCAACGTCATGGGCTTTCGGGCCTTCGCCGCCCAGGCCAGGGAATTCCGCCAGGGCGACCGGGTGGTGGTGCACGGGCGGCCTGACCTCTGGATCAAGCAGACCCGTCTGAGCTTCATGGCCGACCGGATCAAGCGTGTCGGCACCGGTGACCTCAAGGAGCAGATCGATCAGCTCAGACGCAAGCTCAAGGGCGAAGGCCTCTTCGATGCAGAGAACAAGGTTCCCCTGCCTGAATTTCCCCAGCGCATCGGCCTGATATGCGCCCCCAAGGCCAGAGCCGAAGGGGACGTGATCACCAATGCCCGCCTGCGCTGGCCTACCATCGAATTCTCCGTGGTGCACGCCCACGTCCAGGGACCTCAGTGCCCGCCCGAGGTGGTCGAGGCCATCCGAAAGCTGGATGCGGATCCTGCAGTGGATGTGATCATCGTGGCCAGGGGCGGCGGCAGCTTTGAGGATCTACTGGGCTTCTCGGACGAATCCGTGGTCCGAGCCACCGCAGCCTGCGTCACCCCCATCGTCTCGGCCATCGGCCACGAGGACGACTGGACCCTGATCGACCTGGCGGCTGATCTGCGCGCTTCCACCCCCACCGATGCCGCCAAGCGGGTGGTGCCCGACCTGGTCGAGCAGGAGGGAATCATCCAGGAGGCCCGGATGCGCATAAACGCGCGCATCGAAAACATGGTAGAAGGCGAAACACGGTTGATTGAGGGTTATGCCAACCGCCCTAGCCTGACCAAGCCGCAGACCATGCTGGACAAGCCCCAGCGGCTGGTCGACGAGTCACTGGTCCGTCTGGACATTGCCCTTCGGCGGATCGTGGACGACGCATCCCTGACCGTGGAGAAGCTCCAGTCCTCGCTGACCGCCCTCTCTCCCCAGTCCACGCTGGACCGTGGATACGCAGTCGTGCAGACTCTGGATGGGAAGGTAGTCATCAGTCCTCAGCAGGTTCAGACCGATCAGGATCTGACTCTGACTGTCAAGGAGGGGCGAATCGAGACCAGAGTCGTCAGCGGGCAGTGACCCGTCCGAGATGTTCAGCCACATATAATCATCCGCGATAATCATCTGCGTTATCTGCAATTTGATAACACACCAGATAAAAATCAGATAAGAAGAGGAGCAGGCATGAGCGACACCGATGAGGAGCAAAGCAAGGATCAGCCGGTATTGGCTTCGGCTCTGAGTCAGAAGGAACGCGAAACCATCGCCAAACTGCCCTATGAGCAGGCCCGAGACCAGCTGATTCAGGCGGTTCAAGCGCTGGAGGCAGGTGGCCTGGACCTGGATGCCTCCATGCGTCAGTGGGAAATCGGTGAAGCCTTGGCCAAACGTGCCCAGGAGCTGCTGGGCCAGGTGCGGGCCAAGCTCGATGCCGCCCAGCAGGAGCAGGCCAGCGCCGGAGCTCAGGCTGGCACCCAGTCCAATTTGGATGCCTGAAAAGCCCCCTACTCCACCATCAGCGTAGCCAGCAAAGCTGCATGATCCGAGCCCGCGATAGGTATGGTCTGCAGCCGATTGGCCCTGATGCCGCGGTCCACCACCACATGATCGATGGCCGCCAGCCTGGGCAATGGTGCTCTGTTGGCCGGCCAGGTCATGCTCATGCCGTGCCCGGCCTGACGTGCGCCATCACTGAACCGCTCCCCCAGCATGTCTCGGAAGACCGCATGGTCATAGGTGGCGTTGAAGTCGCCCATCAGCACGTATCGTGTGTGCTCATGCTTTCGCAGGTTTCCCAGGTCGGACACGCTGCGTCGCCAGGCATTCCAGCTGCCTGGTTGCGGCGAGGTGGTATGGACCGAAACGAATCTGACACTGGTCTTCCCCCTGCCGAAGTCGATGCTGGCCGCCGGCATCATGGAGGAACGAGAACCCACGTCGTCCTTTGAGGGCGACTGCATCGGCGCGGCCGTCCAAAGGCCATTGGCGTATTCCTTCGAAGATGTGGAAAGCTGCTCGTGCGGCAGATAGCGGTCGATGCCAGCCTTGTGCAGACGGTCCACAAAATCCCTGCTGACCTCCTGCAGAGCCAGCACCTCGACCCGGTTGTCGCTGACGGTCTTGACTACCTGATCGGCATCGGTCTGACCCTTGTAGACGTTCATCGTCATGACCCGGGCCACGTTGTCGTACCGGTCAGGATGCTCAACAGTCATGGACTGATCGGCTTGCCCATTGAGCTGGGATCCTTGCTGGTAGAAGGGATACTGCCAGTAGACGTTCAAGGCCAAGGCAGCGATAAGCACCAAAGCCGTGAACCATCGTGAAGCCATCAGAGCGAGGATCAGGGCCAGTAGGCCCAATAAGATGAACCAGGGCGTCAGAGCAGCCAGATCCGGCAGGTAAGGCATCGATGAAAGCCATGCCGGACAGGCTCTCGCCGCCAGAGCCAGCAAGCTTGCCAGCGCCAACAGCCTAGCCACCCACCCAAAGACATGCCTCACCAGGAAGGACTGTCTGAATCTCGCCATGGTCTCCTCCAGCAAATCATCGCCGACTCGGCCCCTTCCAAGGGACACGCAGTCAGCTCGACCGTTGAGCAATTGTAAACCATGATCCTATGGCGGGCGGGGATAGGGTGCTGACTTTTCCACGAAGAGTAAGGCGCTAGCCTGCACACCGGCGACCTGCCCAAGTCCCACGTCGTGGTACAGTAGTTTCCGTTGCCCCGGTAGCTCAGGGGATAGAGCACTTCTCTCCTAAAGAAGGTGTCGTGCGTTCGAATCGCATCCGGGGCACCCTGTATCTGCCAAGGAAGTGGATAATCAGGATATAACAGAGCTGCGTGTTCGCACATGATCGACAAATCTGCACTTGAAAGCCTGTTTTTTAAACATTGCCCGACTGAATCACTGTCAATAAGCCTCATCCGGAAGGAGCGCTATGCCTCATCAAATGCACCAGAACGAGGATATACAGGATAATCTTCTCAACTGGAATGACAGGGCTGTTGTGCACGCCAACGGTGGTTATGGAGATCTTGACGCTTTTGCGGATGACCCATCGGCCCTGTCGGCAGTGACCTTGCGCGATCTGGAGGTTTTGAAGCCGCACCTATCCGAACACGGCGTCAAAGGGTTGCGTCTTTTGCATCTGCAATGCCATATAGGCGTTGACACCTTGTCATGGTGGCGTCTGGGAGCTCGAGACGTATATGGTCTGGATTTTTCACCCACTTCGCTGGATTATGCTAGAAGTCTGTCTGAACGGGCCGGCGCATCCATAACCTATGTCCAAGGTGATGCCCGTTATGCCGCAAACGCCATGCCCGAGCAACAAGGCTCGTTCAACTTGATCGTCAGCAGCAGCGGGACGATCACGTGGCTTCCTGATCTGGAGGACTGGGCTCGCTCAATAGCCTCCCTGCTGGCAGACGGTGGACTATTTATGATCCGCGACAACCATCCCCTGCTTTTCGCCCTGGACAATGAGGGCTTGTCGATAGTTCAAGACTATTTCGGCGGAACAGAAACGACCTATGAAACGGATCAAACCTACACGTCGGCAGTCGACTCGACCGAAGACGAGACGAAACCCCGAATTACGCACACCACCAATCACAATTGGGCTCATGACTTCCAGGAGATAAGCAGCGTCCTCCTGGAAGCCGGACTGACCATAGAGGCCATTGGCGAGCATGATGTGGCCGACTGGCAGTCACTGCCAATGCTCGAGTCCACCCCTGAGGGATGGGTCATGCCTCGCAGTCAGCCTCAGATCCCCCTGACCTTCTCGATGGTAGCCAGAAAGCAAGTCTGACCGAGCAGGTGCGAACACGGTCCGGCTTAAACACGGTCTGACATAGCTAGACAGCTCGTCCAGCAGATTGACCGATGCCCCTATCCCTGAGGATAGGGGCATCATCATTTCACATCGCACCGGGATGATGCACTATAGTCTGTTCTCCATCCTGTGTTGACGGATATGCGGAATCAGCCCAAAGCAAACCAGGGCCGACAGCATGCTTAGAGCTGCCATCGCTAGGAAGAATTCCGTGTTCGACCCTGTCTCTGAAAGCCTCGAACCCTCAGAATGCTTCTGCGTTCCGGTCTTGTGCTTTACACCGGCACCCTTACCTGGATTGATGCCGGAGCTGTCACCCGGATCCTTCGGCTCGTCGGAAGAGCTGCCTGCAACGGTGCTGACCGTGACTATCCGCTTTTCAGATGCCTGTTTCCCCCTTGAATTAGCAACCGTGTAGTCGAGCGCATATTGCCCGGCCTTGGCGCTATTCACGGACCCCTGTACTTGAATTGCCTGGGTAAGATCACCTTCCAAGGAATCCACTGCACTGACCCCGGCCTTAGGATCGAAGCTGGAGCCCTGATCGATTTTCGCATTGGAGGCCCCCGAGATCACAGGCTGCTGCCGCACAGGCACTGGTCCCAGGGGCAGCGGACCCTTGATGGAGATCCAATTGAGTATCGGCCCAGTCCCCGTAGAGGAATCCAAGGTGAAAGTGACCACCTTGTTCCAGCCCTGCGGAATCTTGATCTTTCCTGAGGCAATCGTTCGTCCGCCGTCAACGGTCGCGGTCGTAAGTCGATTCTCTGCACGGGATGCCGGAAGACCGTCATAGGAATAGCTGATCACCGTCGGCCTGCTCTGGCTCCACCAATCGTGGAAACCGAAAGAGACCTGATGCTCGCCAGGTGCCAGCAGAACCCTGTATGACAGATTCCCCTTCTTGCCATCAGCCCCGGCAAATACGCCTGACTCATAGGGGTCGGCATTGCCGTCAGCTTTCGTTCCATAATTGCCAGAGGCATTGCCCCACAGATCATCAAAGCTCTGATCTGCGGATCCATTGGCCAATTTGCCATCGTATAAGGCAGTCAGCGCATTGTAGGTGGGCGAGGACTCCCCTCCATTGACGTCAATAAAGTAGGACAGCCCATCTTCCACCTCCTGAACGCTGGCTCTGGCAGGCAGCGTCGTGCCCTCTACGGTGCCCAGCACCTCGGTAGGCGCGTAGAGGGTCAAGCTCGACGTATCAGTCAGCCAGTGCACGGCCCGCTCCTCGCTTTCTCCATTCGCCTTGCTGACACTCACCTTGTCGGGAAGCTCGGGCTGACTGCCCTGCTTGAATGTTCTGATGCCTTGAATCTGCTGGACTGAAACCACCTGGTCATCATCCTGCGCAGAGATCCCTATCCAGCTCAGCAAGGGATCGCCGCCGCCTGTGGATCTTGTCAGGAAGGTCACGCTGTCGGCATGATCCAGGGTGAAAGTGATCGGATCGGTGGCATTCCCGGCCTGAACAGGCACGATATTCGTCTTGCCGATGGTCTTGTCATGGCAGACGACCGAGAACTCGGTTTGGCGCTTGTTGTTCCACCACTCCTGATAGCCCGCTTGAACTGTATAGGTACCGGCTGGCAAATCCGCCTGATACCGTATGTCCTTGCCGGACTTTGCCCAGTATCCTGTTTCATAGATGCCGTTCTGGCTGGTCTCGTATGCTTCGACATCGGTACCTTTGCGGCTGCTCAGGCCCCACTTGCCTTGAGCGGTGTATTCCTGGTCGCTGCGGTCTGCATTCATCAGTTGTGGAGCCTTGGTTTTGAGCTTGCGGTAGTAGCTCGACTCATTCGAAGGGTCCGAGCCCGCGTCAATGAACAGACGGGAGTTTTCCGGATAGATGGAAGCCGTGAAGCTGATAGGCGCATTCTGGTAATCAGGCAGCTTCCCCTTGAACGTCACCTGCCCGTACGGGCGGTCTGCGCCAAAGTAGGGCTCCCAGTTGACCGTGGCCTGCCGGATGGCTGTCTGGCCGCCGACTCTGACGCTCAGGCTCTTGGGCAGCGCAGCAACGATCCGACTGACAGAACTGCTTTCAGTCGGCAGATCGGCATTGACCACATCGATGGCCTGATACCTATCCATGCCGGACAGCTTCCAGTCGGCAGCCGGCAGCACCTGCACATGCCCGTTCACCAATTGCATCGGTGTCATCACATACCTGGATTGGCTGATGTCATTTCCGGTGTCAGGGTTGAACCAGCGGTCGCCCCAATAGAGGAAAACGCCGTGCGCGGGGTCATAGGGAATGACCGAGCTGGATTGGGTCGAGAAGGAATTGGCCGGGCTTTGGTTCCAGCCATTCCCCTTGACGAAGGGCGATCCTACCTCCGAGTAAGGCCCTAGAAAGTCATCGCCCTGGCTGACCGCATACTTGTTTTCATTGGGCGCCCAGCCGGTAGTGCCTGAATAGATGATGTAATATCTGCCGTTCCACTTGAAGGGAGCCGGCGACTCCTTGCTATTGCTGGCCACGATGTTGTAGGTGTCTCCTGCGGAGACATCCACGCCTTTTTGCTGCCGAGCATTCGGCTCAACCAGCTTGGTGTAGGTCTTGTCCAGAAGCGAGATGGTCAGATCGCGGTTTTCGTTGCTGGAATACACCAGATAGGCATCATCAACGCCGTCATGATTCTGATCCTTGCCGGAGTCCACGTATAGGTTCATGTCACGCGCCATGCCAGGGTTGCCGAGGTTGGCGCCGGGACTCATGCGGAAGGAACCCAGATACTTGTATGGCCCAGCCGGATCGGAACCTTCAGAAATGGCGACCCCGGCCTTAGCCTTGGAATAGGTTGCAGTGGCCTCGTTGCCGTATCGTGGCCCATCCGCATGGAACCAGATAACCCAGCGTTTGGTCGCCGGGTTGTAGACCATCTTGGGACGCTCGAAGACACAGCTGGACTTCTTCGGATCCGATCCGTCGCCTCTCAGCGCCTTCAAATCCCAAAGCAGGTAGTCCAAGGCCTGCTGAGGTCCTGAGATGTTGGCATTGGAGGCGTCCGTGGAGAATGCCTTGAAATCCTGGCCGTAGATGTTCGTGTAATCCGGATCGGATTCCAGGTTGGACACGTTGTAATAACGCTGATAGACGCGGTCAGAGCCCGCCAATTTAGCAGCCAGATCCTTGTCGCCCTGGTAAGTCTGAAAGCCCAGTCCCTTATCTACCCAGTTGCACAGATCGTCGGAATAGTATATCCGCACGCCATGCGCTACCAGACCGCTGGTTTTGTCCTCGCCGCACAGGATGTAGACATATCCGTCTCCATCCACGTCCAGGCCCCGATCAGCGGCAGGAAGAAGGGCAGCGCTGACCCGTTGGATTCCGGCGCCATGAGCCTGAATCAGATCGCCCTTGTTGTCGAAAATCCTGTCGCCATTGGTGCCTGTCACCGCAGTGTAATGGTAGATGAAGCGCACAGCGGCGAAGGCCTGCTTCAAGTCCTTGCCGGCCTGACCCTTTTCCCCTTCATCGGCAGAGCCTGAGGCCAGGACTCCCTCGGCCGCAGACCGCGCATGCTTGAGCCTATCCACGTCGTCCTTGTTAGGCTCTGCATGATCATAAGGCGCCGTGCTCTGATCATCGGATCGATGACCTGATGCCAGCGGCTGCAGATCCTCAATCCTCGTGGTATCCAATATGGTCCGGAGATCATCATCCCGAACGGTTCTCTGTCGATTGGATCCGGCGGAACCGGATTGCTCCGCCTTCTCCTGCGCGGCTATAGCCGCAGATCCGGGCGACAGGAGCGCTAAGGCGACGACTGCCGCGGCGAATCCCAATATGTTTCTTCGATTGAGCTTCATCGCTTTCCTCTTCTCAGAATCATTTCAGATGACGGCGAGCTGCAGCCAATGCTGATCCTGCACAAAGCAGGCAGACCACGATCGCCAGAATCGTTGGCGTCACATTCGCGCCGGTCCGACTCAAGGCGCTGCCACCGTCTGAGCCGCCCTCTTGCTTGGCATGAGCGGGAGCTCCTGAACCATGACTCGAGCCGGGCTGTGAATCGGCATCTCCTGCATTGCCATCAACCACATCCACTTGGAAGGCGGCACTGACACCGCGGTAGGTCACGGTTACATTTTTCCTGCCTGGCTGTGCTGAATCAAACCCGCTCATCTGCAATTCGGGATCCTTGATGCTGATATCCACCTTGACCGGTTCTCCACTTGGCCCTGAATACACAGCCTTGACAGCCATGCCGGACAGGTCGAGCCGCTCATTGAGCAGATATCGGGTTTTGCTGGGCGGTGTGACCAGCAGTTTCTGAAGAACGGAAGGAAGGTAGTTGACGGTGTACTCAGAGCTCCCGCTGCCGTCAGCTGCATTGACCGTGATCACATCCTTGCCGCCCAGAATAATCCCGTCACGTTTAACGGACTCTTCGGCATTCACATGCCTGACCTTCACCGTAGCGGCAGTGTCGCGCGCAAAGGCCTGCAATTTCGGATTGCCTTGCGAACCGGCGGGGAGCGGCATGGTGTAATCAGTCTTGTCAGGAAGGAACCCGTCTATGGTCTTGCCATCCAAACGAAGATCGCCCAAGGCCTTGTCTGCGGACGGCATAGGTTCAGCCTTGACTTGCGTCTGCGTTCCGAAAACCTCAATTTCCGCCACGTTGATATAGACGCCCGTATCCTGCAGGGTATTGGTCAGACGCAGAGCTTTGGCGACTATGGGCGTAGACATGCGGAAGTCAGCCACAGGAGTGTCCGCATCCGTAGAGGTATCCGCACCGGAACCCGGCTGGACGTACCAGCCGCTCTTCACGCCGACCCTCTGCCAGGCGCCCTTGTCGTCCTGATACTCCAAGGTCTGGGACTTGGGCCAGGAGGCACGGCCATCCCGGAAGAAGGTGGTCTTGACCTGGCTGATGGATTGAAGATTGTCGAAGGTGAAGGTGGCAACCGGGGTTCCCGCCTGGTTCCAGGTGGACCAGCCCTTGTGGATGCTGTCGCCGTCTATGGCCTTCGCAGCCGTCGAGCCTTCCTGCACATTCACCTTGAAGTGAGAGCTGGAGGAGGGGGCGATATTATGCACTGGATCAGCCTTCGGAATGGCCCAGGCCTGAATTTCGGAGGCGTTCATGAAGTCGCCCTGCACCGTATTGACGATTCGGGCCTGCCTGGCCTTGACCCGGGCATCGCCCTTGAATGTCACGGTCTGTCCGGGCTTTGGACTGGCAGCTGATCCCAGAGGGAGCCAGGTTCGACCATCCAAGCTGTATTCAGCCTGAGCGCGGCTTGGAGCGTGGTCGCCATAGGTGATGACCAGCGAGCCCAATTCCCGCTCCTGGCCGAAATCCAGAGTGGCGGTGGGCTTATGCGAGTAATCGCCTTGGGAGTTCCATGTCACCCAGGCCTCGGCGGCGGTATCCCCGTCTGTCAGCTTCTTCCACTGTTCAGCCTTGCCGTATTCGGTCTGTTGGTCAGTGACCGTCAAGTTGCTGCTGGTGTCGGCAATGTTCTGCTCTTTGGCCCGCATCAGATAGACAGAGGCCGTCACCGGCAACCCTGTGCCGCCGACCAACCCCAAGCGTCCTTTGACTGTCAGTCTGTCGCCTGCATGAGCATCGGCAAGCTGCCCGTCCAGCTGAGAGAAGTCCCACTTCACAGCCGTGCGGTCCGCCTCCATAGCCTCGGAAGCTCCGACGTGCGCATAAACCGGGGCCACTTTGATTGCATCCTCCACCTGCTGACGGCTTGAGCCAACCAAAAGGATGACGGATACCGGATCAGTGACGGTGAAGTCGCCAATATAAACCTCAGCCTTGCATGTGACGGCATGGCCAAATACGTCGACAGCCTGACCGGTCACCTGATATCGACCTTCCTTGCTGACGTCGATCATGCTGGTATCCCATTGAACGGGGACCGGGGACCCGAGGCCCCAAGGATAGTAGGGAGTGACCGTCGCCGGCATCTTCAGCTGTCCGCCTTTTCGAGCCTGGACATAGACCTGCTGCACGCCCGAGGGCTTGGTGGATCTCATAGTCCAGGCCTGGTTGTCTCCGCCGTTGGAAGTGTAGAGCCCGACCGGCGAACCAGCAGCAGTAGCCTGCCCGCTCACTTCAAGCGCGCTTTTGCTCGCTGCATTGACCAGACTCCACGAGGATCCATCCTCGGTGTTGAATATCCAGCACTGCCGCAGATCTGGATTTGCCTTGTCAGCGGCGCCAGAGACCATTGTGCCCTGGTCCCCCAATATCTTTTTCCCTGTGGGATCGGTGATGGTATACAGCTTGAGCTCCGGACGCTCTCGAGGGGCTTTGACCTGGTGGAAGACGAAGGTCTGCGCTGCGCCGGCCCCTGAATCCGGCGCCGAATCTTCAATGGCCAGGCTGCCATCGCCAAGGGCCTGAAGTGCTCGTCCGGATTGTTGCCCTACAAGCTGGTAACTCTCGCCATCCTGCACGCCTGCCTGATCGAACTTGCCGCTCACGCCCGACAGCTGAATGGATGCGATCGAACGGGCAGGCAATTCAACCGTGGCCGTCTTGGCGACTGAATCTATATGGACCGCTCCGGGACGCTCCTGATTGGAGTACCCGTTCATGTAATCCATGGTGGCCTCGTAGGGATCGCTCTTGGATTCAGGCGCAGTGGTCAGGAACAGCTTGCCGCTTGCATTCTTGTCGATGCTGCCGTATTTGGAAAGGTCAATGACCAGGCGCTGTTGGCTGTCGCTGTCGTTGCGGTGGATGATGGTCTGCGTCCTGCCATCGGCCGAACGGGCGGTCATATTATCCTTGGTGGCATCATTAGCCAGGATCGAATCCCCCTCATGGATGAATTGGGTGTATGCCCGAACCGCGTTGTACTTGGAGTTCACTACGACGGAGCAAGGCTTGATGCCCGTGGTCCTGCCCCCGTTGTTGTCCACAGCGCGCTCGGAATACAGTTTTCCGTCACTGCCCGCAACAGTGCAGTCAAAGTCGATCAGGACAGTCCCCCAATTGGTGTTTTCACCCTGAGGGTTGGCTTGATTCCCGTTGACATCCTGGTCTTTGGTCGACATGTTATACAGATCCTCAACCACCTGCCAGAAGGTGAAATCCTGCGACTGCAGCGCATAGACATCGTTGTTGATCTTGCCTGCCATGCCCAGGCCGTTGTCGAAGCCGTAGGGGTTGAATCCGCCGCTCTGCCAGGAGCCGTCAACCTCGCTCATGGACATGACCTTGCCGTCGCCCTGAGCGATATCCCTGGCCACACGTTGACGGTTGGTGCCGTATGAATGCGTGTTGTACTGCCCTATCGCGTCACGAACCTCCTGCGGATATTGGTTGTAGGAGTCAACGAACTGTCCGGAGTCGGTTGCATCCGTCGCTGAGACCTTGACATCCTTCAAACCTTCGGATTTGAGCGCCTTGTCCAGGACCAGAATCGTTTGCTGAGCCTGGGCGTTGTCGACGTGCATGCCCTCCTGGGGCTTCTTCACCGCATTCGAATAAGGCGTGACGGACTTGTCCTTATCCGCATAGTACCGATTCCAATAGCGTGCGATCAGGGCCTGCTGATCACTGGGCCAATCGTCTGAGGCCCTTCCGTCCGGCGTCCCCCAATAGGCCGTCTCCGACTCATTCAAGGGTTCGACCGTATTGATCCTTACCTTGTTGCCGTTGTCAGCTTTCAACTGATCCAGATGACTCACCACTTTGGCCATGTATCCGGCGAACTTCTCGGGATCCTTGAGGTTGTTGTCTCCGGATCGAAAACCGCCGGTGGCATATCCGTCTTCGGTCATGAACCAGGGGGCTGAGTTGGCAAAAGCCTCCAGATGAGTGATATCGCCGTCCTTGACCCCGCGTTTCAGCCACCATTCCTGCGCCTGCACGGACTTGGCGGCGTCGCTCTTGGAAGACTTGGGACCCCACACGTAGGAATCCTCCGATGTCGGATCAAAAGCCTGATCCAAGGCATTCTTATCGGCTTGTTTGGTAGTTACGCCACCATACAACCCCTTGCTTCCATCCTGGTCTTCCGCCCAGTAGCCGGGAACAGCCGCTCCCTGACGCATGAACGGGTATCCATAAGCCACGTCTGAGGCGTTGCCTCCGCCAATGTTGAAACGGGCCTTATTCAGCCCCAGTCCTTCCTTGCCGAAAATACTGGTGTAGAACTTCTCTCGCAGCTGCTTGCCATACTCCAGTGCTTTGGCATCCGTCACGGGGTTTCCGCTGCTGCGGGTAATGGACCCTGGTTCACCGTATTGGCCTGTGGCATTGGCAAACCATGCCAATGATGTGCCCCAGCCTTGAAATGGGCCATTGGCATACCAGGGATTTGGCCGCACCGTCACTGTTGCTGGTGCGGAAGGTTCGGCATAGGCCGGCATAAAACCGCCCAAGGCTGTCGAAGTCGCTGCCGCCGCTACGATAACCGCCATAGTTCGCATAAATTTCATGAGTATTCCTTTTATTGTTCTTCAGACGATGAAGACAGGAATTGTCGAAGCTGCCCCTTCGCTGCACGACGACAATCGAACAGATGACCACTGCAATTGTGGAACATTCTGGTACTGATCGTGATCACAACCTCTTACCCGCTTCATGCCTTGCTGAAGGCCACGGGGAAAACACGACGATGTGCATGAAAAACCGGCCGGAGGAAGACCAAAGGAAAATACCCTGGGGCCCCTCTGGCCGGCACTGCAATAAGGAAACCCGCGCTACAACGCTGGTTTGATATGAGTCACTCCTACTCCTTGAGCGTGTAGCCCTGCTGCTTGGCGTAGTTCTGCAGGTCCTTCTGCCAAGCCGCGATACCCTGATCCAGGGTGGCCGACTTGGAAGTGAAGGCGGTCATCTTGTCGCCGTAGATCCCGCGAGCATAGACCTCAAAGGGCAGGAACTGGTAGCCAGGCAGAACGTTCTTGGCGGCCTGCGACAGCACCTCGTTGAACTTCTGGCCGCCGAAGTATTCGTTGTCCTTGCCGTTGGCATCCTTCAAGGTGGTCATCGAAAGGAACTCGTTGGACTTCAGCGTGTTGTTGTCAGCCGGGAAAGCGCCGCCATCGACACGGGTCTTAATGCCCTGGGCGTTGTGGCAGGCGTATTCCAGGAACTTATATGCAGCCTTGCTTTTGGCATCGTCCTTGGTCTTGATCATAGCCAGCGAAGACCCGCCGTTCTCGGAATTCTCTTTGCCGCCCTTCTCCCAGGTCGGCATCTGCGCCACACGCCACTTGCCAGAGGCATCAGGGGCGCCCGACAGCAGGTTGTAGGGCATCCAAGCGCCAGTGAGCAAAGAAGCGATTGATCCGTCATTGAGGCCCTTGTTCCAATCATCAGACCATCCGGGAATCTTGGTGTTGATCAAGTCCTCATTGATCATCTTCTGCCAGTAGTCGTCCCACTTCTTGACCTTGGAATCACCGGTCAGATTGATGGTGACGGTCTTGCCGTCCTTGCTGGTGGCAAAGGGCTTGGCGCCGGCCTGCCAGGTCATGGAATCGAAGAACCCTGCATCGCCTGAGTCCGAGGTGATGTAGGAGCCAACAGCCTTGATCTTCTTGGCTGCCTCGTAATACTCATCCCAGGTCGTGGGGATCTCGGTCACTCCGGCCTTGTCGAACACCTCCTTGTTGTAGAACAGAGCCATGGGGCCCGAATCCATAGGCAGCGCGTAGACGCCCCCATTCAGATTCACTGAATTCCATGTGCCCGGCGTATAGAAGCTCTTGTATCCGGAGGCGCCCATGTCAGACAGATCCTGCAGCTTGTCCTGAGTGGCATATTCAGGCAGAGCATAATACTCGATCTGTGCAAGGTCAGGGGCGCCCTTGTTGGCGGACAGAGCGTTGTTCAAGGCCGTGTACTCTTTTTTGTTGGTGCCGACATTGGTGACTTTCACCTTGATGTCGGGGTTCTTGGCTTCGAATCCCTTGACAGTTCGAGGAAGGGTCGAATCCCAGGACCAGACCAAGATTTCGGTCTTCCCGCCCTTGCCCGACGCAGAGGAACCGCTGCCGGATCCGCCGCAGCCGGCGAGTCCGAACGCCATGGCCACAGCACCTGTAAGGGCTATGACCTTCGTCATCTTTTCGAACCTCATTGTCCCTATCTCCTTTTCTGTTGTCCTTTGCAACAACACATGACTGCTGATATCTTTCACTGTCCTACGGCTCAAGGCCTATAGCACGGTTTTGGTTTGTTTGGCTATTCTTTGACGGCTCCTGCGGCGAGGCCGGACTGCCAGTATTTCTGCAGGAGGAGGAAGGCGATGACCAGGGGGATGATGGTGATCAGGCTTCCGGTGATGACCAGGTTCTGGA
>NZ_QGLL01000005.1 GCF_003202695.1 Bifidobacterium asteroides | reverse complement strand
CAAACACCGTCCCGCCAACCATCCGATGCTGAAACAAGGAAATCCACACCGCATACAACACCGGCACCACAAACACCACCACAAACACCAACGCAAACGGCCCCATAAACAACCAACCACGCCAACGAGAACCCATGTGGCCCCGGGGCGCACTACTCGACTGGGTAGCATCGCCGCTAGCAACAGCAGCCATATCTGACCTTCTCCCTCGAAGCTGTGCTACAACACAAACAATCAAGCTCCGACCATACTGAACCACAATGGACGTTCACCGGATGTTTTCGTTATCATCATAGCACGTATCACGGTATCAAATATCCTTCCAATCTTTGATATACTCATGGTTATCAAAATGGTGTCGCAAACATATTGTCTGCCACCAAGGGGCTGCTCGCACACATGGCGGCAAGCTCCCATGAGCTGGATCAGGTAGGCATGGGACGAAAGAAACAGGTATCGATACAGGACGTTGCACGGTTTGCCGAGGTATCACCACAAACCGTGTCGCGAGTCGTCAATGACAGCACGGCCGTGCGACCCCAGACCAAGCAAAAAGTGCTGAACGCCATGAAAGCATTAGGTTACCGGCCGAATTACGCTGCCAGGGCGCTGAAACACGGCCGGTTCAACAATATTGGCATTGTCCTGTTCAATATCACTACATTTGGCAATGCACGCATCCTGGATGGCGCTGTGGAAGCTGCGTCCGAATGCGGATATGCAGCAACCGTCCATGTCGTGAACTACTCGTCGGAAATCACCTTGGCGGACATCGTAGAGCAGATGAAGCGATTGCCTGTCGACGGCGTCATAGTAGTGCTAGAACAAAGAGTCGTCGACTTTGATCGCTTCAGACCCAGCAAGGAGCTTCCCGTGGTCCTCATCACCGAGAAGCCTTCCGCTCACTGCCCCACCATCGATGCCGACCAATACGGATGCTCGACTTCGGTTGTCGAATATCTGCTCAAGAAAGGCCACCGCACCGTGTACCACATCTCAGGCCCTTCGACTTCACGGGCTGCGGAGAGCCGGGCCAAGGGCTGGAGAGACGTTCTTCACGCTCACGGCATCCCGGTACCGCCGACCTATATCGGCGACTGGGAGGCAGACAGCGGGTATGAGGCGGGGCGCGCCTTGGCCCATGAAGCTGATTGCACAGCCATCTACGCTGCCAACGATCAGATGGCTTATGGGGCCATTGAAGGCCTCAAGGATTCCGGCAAAAGAGTACCTGAGGATGTCAGCGTGATCGGGGTCGACGATTCTCTGATCGGAACAGTCCCCAGATTGAGCCTGACCACCATGCGCATGGATTTCGAAACCATCGGACGCGAGGCCTTCGCCAAGGTAAAGCTCCAGTGTGAGGGAGAATACGTGCCCACAGACACCAAGACGCTTGTTCCAGCGAAGCTGATCCAGCGCGGATCAGTCAGCGACATCAGCCAGCGCCGGGAATAAGTCGGACAAGCAGCTCCTTCTGTGTCGCCAGAACCGGCCTTATCCTTCTTGGTCTAGGCAACTGTCAAACCTCCGGCACCGGTCTGTTTTCTGCAACGATCCGGCAGATTTCAGCCACGTATGCAGAAGAATCCATAGACAGCATTACAGCATTAGCACCCAGATACGCACGCTTGTCCATACCCAGGAGATTATTCCTTAGGTAGCTAACTATCTATCCAAGGAGAGCCTTTGCACGAGGACTACGGCAAGCGGATCAAACGGGCAGCCAACCTCATGTCACGGTCCATGGACGCCTACGCGACTCGATACGGACTGACCGGCACCCAGATGTCCATCATCGACTTCCTGGGCGAGTCCCAGAACCATACCCAGCGGGACATCGAGCTGGAATTCGACATCCGCCCGTCTACAACGACAAAAATCCTGCAGAGGATGGAAACCAGCGGACTGATCGCGGCCAGACGGGATCCCAGGGACGGCCGTCAACGCATCATCGCTCCGACGGCCAAGGCCCGGGGCCTGCAGACAGCAGTGCGGGTTTATATAGAAGACCAGCAAAAGGCCATGGAGCGCCGGTTCGACCAGCATGATCTGGCTGCCTTCGACCGCGTGCTGGCCTATTTCATCGCGTTGAATTCCGATGATGCCTCCCAGACCGGGAAGGAGCCTCGCTCATGAGCCGAATCCAGGAGCAAAGCACGGCAATCCCTCACAAGGTAATCGGCGCTGTGGTAGCCACTGGCATCATGTCCTTCTGCGGCGTGATCGTGGAAACGGCCATGAACATCACCTTTCCTGCCCTCATGAGCCATTTCGGCATCGGGACCTCCAGCGTGCAATGGATGACCACCCTCTATCTGCTGGTCGTCGCCTCCATCACCCCGCTCTCGGCAGTTCTCAAGCGCCGATTCCGCAGCCGGACCCTCTTTCTGTGCGCCAACCTGCTCTTCCTGGCCGGACTGGTCATCGACGCGCTGGCTCCGGTCTTCCCGCTCCTGCTGCTGGGCAGGGCCATACAGGGGCTGGGCACCAGCATCGCCCTGCCGCTGATGTTCAACATCATCCTCCAGCAGGTCCCGACAAAGCGCATCGGCACCATGATGGGCGTAGGCACCCTGATTACAGCCATCGGACCAGCCATCGGCCCCACCTTTGGCGGTCTGGTAGCAACCACCATCGGTTGGCGTTTCGTCTTCGTCATCCTGATTCCCATACTGCTCATCTCGCTGGTGACCGGCCTGTCCTGCATACCCTCAGTTCCTGTGTCGGCAGACAGGGAAGCGGCCGAGCTGGGCCCGCTTGACGTGTTCCTGATGGTCCTAGGCTTTGCCGGCCTGATCTTCGGCATCAGCAACGCCTCGGCAGGATGGCTCTCCTGGAGATTCGGCGGAGCGCTGGTCCTTGGACTCATCGCCCTGGCAGCGTTCGCCCTCCGTGCTCGGCATCAGGCCCAACCGATCATCGACGTGCGCTTGTTTGCCGATAGGCGCTTCTGCCTGCATGTGGGGGCCTACATCCTCTTCGAGATCAGCGCCCTGGCTCTCTCATTCATCCTGCCCAACCACCTGCAGCTGGTTGATGGCTGCACCTCGCTGCAGGCCGGACTGGTGGTGCTGCCGGGCGCGGCGATCGGAGCCGTTCTGGCTCCGCTCTCCGGCAGGCTCTACGATCAGCTCGGCCCGCGCATCCCCATCATCAGCGGTAGCCTTGTTGCCCTGATCGGTCTCCTGGGATTTGCCTTGACGGCCCGTCGGCTGACAGCCATGGCCATCCTGATACTCTATATTTTCTTCATGCTGGGCATCGGGTTGAGCTTCGGCAACATCATGACCAACGGCCTGCACCGGCTGAGCCAGGAGCAGCAGGCCGACGGCAACGCCATCTTCAACACCGTCCAGCAGTTCGCCGCAGCCATCGGCAGCAGCCTGGCGGCCACCATCGTCGCAGCAGGCCAGGCCGCAGTCGCAGACCAGCATCTGGGCACAATCAATGGCTCGCAGCATGCCCTGATCCTGCTGTTGATTGTCGGCGCCCTAGAAGTTCTGCTGATCCTGGCCGCCCTAGGTCGCTTTCATAAGTCGCAGCCTGCTTGAGGAATGGGAGAATTTACCAAACGGATGCCCGAATGGCAGTCAGTCAAGACCCCAAAACCTCATCTCGTTTTCGCCGGCGGCTCCACCAGGCGCAATAGGGAATCAGGGTGGCTGTGTGTGGAAGGTGACGGGCTGAGCATCATTATTGATAAAGCGGAGCACCGAGCGCTAAGGCTGAGCAGAGGCTTGCTATATATATGGAGTCAGTGTTCGACCACCGACAAGATAAGCTGTACATATTCATGTACTATGAACAGAGAGTTACACTTAATTCAATAACCGCTCTTCTGATTCACCAAATCTGGATCTGGTCAACAGTGTCGTAAGCCTCCCACTTCACTAAGGAGAACCGATGAAGAAGACAAAGGCTATCCGTCAAATGAAATTTGATTCTTCTCAAGCAGCCCAGCCGGGTTCCGACGGGCGCATGCATCGGCTCACAGCATTGCAGTCCTGGTTCCATGACAAGGCGGGCACAGCTGAAACCACTTGGAGAAAACAAATGGTAGCCGCTATGGCCGTACTGATGAGCGTCGGCCTGCTTTCAGGTTGCCAGGGGCAGACCCGGTCAGAACCCTCGGTCAACGAGGCCGCCGGTTATTTTTCTTCTTTGACCAAGTACAAAGTTTCTGGTGACGGCAGCGTGAGCAGTATTGCTGCCGACAAAAAGGGAAGCCTGTACGTACTTGCGCAGCGAGCCGACCTCAAGCGGGTGGAAGCCGGACAATGCAAGGTGGACGGCAAAGCCATGCAGCGCTCTTCTTCCAACATGAATTACCCAGCAGGCAACGGCCAGAATTTCTTCCCCTTTGCACAAATCGAGATCGCGCAAGGCGACCCGCACAAGCTCTCATGCAACCAGCAGAGTGGAGTCAAATTAATGGCGTTGCTGGACCCGCATATCCGAAACTTATAAAGGCTGGGGCACCAAAGCGCCGAGGGGTGAGAGGTTCGCCAGATGCGGCTATGAATTTGGCAGCAAGCATGCCTCCCGTACCGTAAGCCGTACGGAATCTCCTAGCTGATGGGAGACGAGGCAACAAGTCTGTCACCTAGGATGGTCTGCTCTCGGTGGGGACTGCCATTGTTTTTGTTTGCGAAAGATGCTGCATGGCTCCCTAAAGCCGCCTCCATGGGTCTGTGAATCTTCCACAGATACCTCTTATCCCCTTTATTGTGCTCACCCCTCCCCCACAAAATGAGGAAACTTCAATGACTGTTATGACTCTCGAACCTAAAACCTGGACCAGCAACCAATATCACAGGAATCAGCGCTTCTGCTCTTCCACAAAGATTTCAGGCTGGGTTTTCAATACTCCCAGAAGCTATTTCACCCTGTCAGAATAGATGCAGATGGGCAATGCAGAGCATTTTGGAAATAAATCACCGTGCTTGCATACAGACTTCGAATCTTGTGAGATTGACTTCGGCGGTTGCGCTTAACATGCAGACGCAGCCCAGACCACATCTCATTCGCTTAATGCAAACGGCGCAAATAGGATTAGACACGCTACCCGATTCAGGAATCTGAAGGACGCCTGTATGCGGCCGCATACTGCTGGACGAGCTGACGTATGACGGAAGAACGGGCATAGTGCTCCTGCTCAGCCAGCCGCCTCATCTCGTCGTCAGGACTGGCACGGACCCTGATCCTTCCAGGTCTTCGGAGCTGTCTGCTTGTTCTCGGCACTGCGCCGACGCATCCGCTCGAATTCCTGTGAAGTTACCGGAAGAACTTCTCTTCGTCCACCGTACGGTTGGGATCCATATGCCCCGCACTAGCCAGAGACCACAGACACAGGCTCGTCCAGCTCGACTTTCGCCGCAAACTCTTCCATCTGTTTGAGTTCCTCCTAGCTGATACTCAATTACGTCTCAGCCTCGCCCACGCTCATGCTTGCCTTCCGTGGTGCTACTCGAGCGAATATCATTAATATCACCGAACCCATGCGACAATTAAACACTAGACAGCCACGAAATATGGCTTTCACTATGCTAACCATGACCTGAATACTGTCGTTCAAAAGCTGGCGATCAGCTTTATCCCCAGTGTTGCGCGTGCTGTAAATCCTCGTGCCTAAAGCCGGTTCGACCGACACCGTCCTCCACGCCTGCCTGCAATCCGGGGCAGTTTGGCGTACTCGTGGTTTGGATCATCCTGGGCGGCATCAGCCGGGACCAGTCCGCCTCAGCTGCACCTACACAGAGACTTCCTGCTCATTGTCCGCAGAGCCGGTGCCGTCCATCCCGCTCTTAGACTCATCGGTGTTCCGCATCCGCTTCATCAGCAGGAATAAATGAACCAAATAGAGTAGGCATTGGTCATACGGCAGACAGCCTATTTCATGATATCTGTTATCCTGTGATCAAGGCAATACTGACACGTCTAGAGACGTGATAAAGTTGTTTCAGGTCAGGTCGGGGATGTTCCCGGCGGGTTGCCCGTTTTGCTTGGGATTATTTGATAACGGGCCTGTGATCATGAAGAAGGGGAATGCGTCAATAATGCGTC
>NZ_QGLL01000004.1 GCF_003202695.1 Bifidobacterium asteroides | reverse complement strand
TCTAGAGACGTGATAAAGTTGTTTCAGGTCAGGTCGGGGATGTTCCCGGCGGGTTGCCCGTTTTGCTTGGGATTATTTGATAACGGGCCTGTGATCATGAAGAAGGGGAATGCGTCAATAATGCGTCATCGTCGGAACAAGCCAGATCGGTCAACCACTGTCATTGGCCGGCTGCTCGCTGTCACTTTGTCAGTCGGCCTTCTTACCGGCACAGTCGCTACGGCCAATGCGGCCACGAGCAAGCCTAGCGCGTCCGACGCGAACGCAACGACCGCGCTGGAAGACACCAAGGAGACGGGGTCGGCGGACTCTGGGGTAAACAAGCAGAATTCCGGCATCGCCTCCAGCAATGCAACCTCACAGGATTCGCCGGCAAAACCCGCGACGCCTTCTGCACCCGCAGCCACCCCAGACACATCAGAGACTCCGTCGACCACTCCAACGCCACAGAACTCTGAGCAGCCGGCGCCATCCACTGATCCTGCTCCTGCGCCCACCCCGACTCAAAGCGATCCCAAGGATTCCGGCAATACCGATGAAAGCCCAGTTCGGCCACGCTCGTCGGCGACATACACGGTAACCTTCAAAAGCGAGATGGGCTCGACGACGCCAAAGGCGTCAGTCACATCCGGAGATAGGGTGAATCGCCCTGCAAACCCCTACTGCAAAGGCGCTTCCTTTGTCGGGTGGTTCAACGGGAACCTCGCGTATGACTTTACCCAGCCCGTCACCGGAGACCTCACACTGACGGCCCGCTGGGTCAAGGGTCCCGATTCATGGAGTCTTACCCCTAGCCATGGTCCTACCTCCGGCAACACGCCAGCCACCCTGACTGCGCCGGCCATAGGCGATATTCGCATCAGCCAGTTCAGCGCAGGAAAAGACTTTTCGCTAGCCCTCGATTCGACCGGAGCGATATACAGCTGGGGAGACAACAGCAAGGGACAGCTGGGACGCACCCCCAGCGCCACCGCGCCTGCCAATCAGCCAGAACGAATAGAAGTGCCAAATGACGTTCGCTTCCTCCAAGTCAGCGCAGGAGACGATTACGCTATAGCCATCGATATCAATCAC
>NZ_QGLL01000003.1 GCF_003202695.1 Bifidobacterium asteroides | reverse complement strand
CATTGCTAAAGGGCATAAAGATCACTCAGGTATCTGCAGGCGGCAAGGCCTCCCTTGCAGTCGCATCTGACGGCAGCATGTACAGCTGGGGAGACAACAGCAGCGGCCAGCTGAGCCGCGAGACCGCCGGCGAATCCGACTGGAAACCAGCCAAGGCCGACACGCCAGCCGGAGCGGCTTTCGCTCAGGTCAGCGTAGGATACCGCCACGCACTGGCTATTGATTCAGACGGCAATACATACAGCTGGGGAAACGGCAGCACCGGCAAGCCCAGCAAGGTGGCCCTGCCCGGCGGCATCAAAGCAAGGCAGGTCAGCGCGGGACACGACTACTCCCTGGCAACCGGCTCCGACGGCAACATCTACAGCTGGGGCGACAACAGCAGCGGCCAGCTGGGACGAGATACGGGTGGCGCATCAGCAAATCAGCCAGGCAAAGCGAACACCCGCGACGGCGTCGCCTATGCTCAAGCCGTCGCAGGGTACAGGCACATCCTGGTCATGGGATCAGACGGCTACCTCTACGGCTGGGGAGACGACAGCAGCGGCCAGCTGGGCACCGGCACCGCCAGCAGTGCGCCGGTAACCACCCCCGGCAAGGCGGAATTCACCCAGGAATTCAAATTCAACGGCGCCAAGCTGGACGGAACCCCGATTACAGGCTTGACCAAGAAGCAGGACGGCGTCTGGAGCTTCCGCACCCCTGCGCACAAAAAAGGCCAGGTGGACGTAACGGTCACCTGGACCAGGAACGACCATCAGGCCGATGCGCACCTGGCCTACAAATACGACGGTTCCAAATACACGGTCACCTTCGATGGCGCAGGCGGCACATCAACACCAGAGGCCCAGCAGGTCTTGGACGGCGATCAGGCCGTCCGCCCCGACAAGGATCCAGCCAAGGACGGCTACCTGTTCGACGGCTGGTTCCTCAAAGACTCCAAGGGGGGCTCCAATATAGCCTACGACTTCAACCAGCCCGTCACCGGCGACATCGCCTTGGTCGCCCACTTCAGTCCCGTCCCGCACTGGAGCATCGACAAGAAGGAAGGGCCCGAAACCGGCGGCCAGAGCGTCAAGCTCACCCCGCCACAAGGCACACGCGGAATCCGCTTCGCCTGGATCCAATCGGGAAACGACTACTCCCTGGCTCTCGGCTCAGACGGCAACCTCTACAGCTGGGGAAACAATAAAAATTACCGGCTTGGACACAAAACCTCAAATGAGCCCGCCCGGGTGGATACACCCGCCGGAGTCCGCTATACCCAGGCCGCTGCAGGAGACAGCTTCGCCATAGCCCTTGGCTCAGACGGCAATGTATATACCTGGGGAAGCAACGACTATGGCCAGCTGGGACGTTACACCCCCACCAACGGCACCGATGACGGCTTCGCCCCCCACACAGCCGCGCAGCCTGCAGGCATCCGCTACACTCGAGTCTACGCAGGCAAATCCTTCGCCATGGCATTAGCCTCCGATGGCAACCTCTACGCCTGGGGAGACGATGCGAATGGCGAACTAGGACAAGGCAAGACAGTATCAAAGAGCACCGAACCTCTTAAAGTAGCTGCACCCCAAGGCATCACATTCACCAATGTCGCCACAGG
>NZ_QGLL01000002.1 GCF_003202695.1 Bifidobacterium asteroides | reverse complement strand
GCAACCTCTACGCCTGGGGAGACGATGCGAATGGCGAACTAGGACAAGGCAAGACAGTATCAAAGAGCACCGAACCTCTTAAAGTAGCTGCACCCCAAGGCATCACATTCACCAATGTCGCCACAGGGCCAAGCAGCCAGCATGTCCATGCCTTGGGATCCGATGGCAAGTTCTACTCCTGGGGATTAAACAGTTACGTCCAACTGGGCCACGGATATGATGTGAACATGCCGTACTATGACCCTAACCCCGTAAAAATGAACCTGATTCCAGACGGCATCACTTTCACGCAAATCAGCACTGGCGAGTTCTTCTCGCTTGCTCTCGGCTCCGACAATAATCTCTACAGCTGGGGGAACGGCTTCCAAGGCCAGTCAGGAAACAACGTCGGTTTGAGTAACGCCCCTAGCAAGGTCTTCATGCCTTCAGGCGTTACAGTCACCCGGTTCGTGGCGGGATATGATTTTAGCCTCGCTGTAGGATCGGACGGCAACCTCTACAGCTGGGGAAACAACGTGTGGGGACAACTTGGACGCGCCACCAGCGGCACTACATACCGCACGCCCACCAAAGTGGACGCTCCAGCCGGCATCAGCCTGATCCAACCTCAGGCAGGAGCTAATCACTCCTCAGCCATAGGATCAGACGGCAACCTCTACAGCTGGGGAAAGAACGACCTCGCTCAGCTGGGACGCGACAGCAACGGCAAGCCGGATCAGCATCCAGGCAAGATCACCCTCTTCCCCGGAGGAGTGGGCATTCCCAAGCTCGTCCAGTTCGGCACTGCAGAAGGCACCTCTCTTACAAAAAACAATGACGGCACCTGGACTGTGACCACGCCGCCTTACTCGCCAGGACCGGTCACCGTGACCATCGACTGGGAGCTGAACGGGGTTGCGCAAACCCCCGACACCAGCAACATCTATCGGTACACCTCCATCAGCGTCCTGCCCCGAGCCGGCGGCACCGGCATACTCCTGCTCCTTGCCATCGGCCTGATCATCATCGCGACTACCATCGCGGCGCGACGCTTGAGACAGGCCAGAAGCCTGAACCAGTAGACTTCGGCTCGAGTAAGCACGTCCGGAAAGCATCCAACCCCAAATAACGATGATCCGGACGCAACAGGGCGGCTCCGCAATCCACTAGCACAGCGGAGCCGCCCTTCCCATATTTACCCTCCCCTGGCAGGAAGCTGCCGCATCCCGGACTTGACATAACATTTTTTATCTGATTTACCCGGGTGTTGCTCCCATTCTGACCCGACTGTGCATGCTAGCGTTTTTCTAGCTACCGGGAATGAGCCCGGCATGCAGCCGATGAAAAAACTTGGGATTTTTCATCATCGGACCGCCTTGTCTTGGGAAAGGGGTTTGAACCTATCATGTGCCACCCGGACGCGTCTTCCCGGTCAGCCATCGTTGTAAGCCTTTTGCAGGTCATCGTCATTCTTCCAGCCAGCATGATCATTGGCAGCCTTGTTGCAGCCGACGCCGCAGCCAGAGCAGCAGCGCCCCGACCGATCAGGTTGGAAGACGCCACAACAGACCAGCGAACAGACGCTTCCGCCAGCACGACAACTCGTCTAGCCACACCCCCATCCCAGCATGCGTCCACCACGCTTGCGACTGCAGCTTCCGAGCCTGGCAAGGCCATCGACAGCCAACCGCAGACACAGTCAGCTTCGTACACAGTCATCTTCGACAGCGTAGAAGGCAGCAGCGCCGATCCACAAACCGTTGCCGAAGGCACCCAAGCCAGCCGCAGGAGACACCAAGATCACTCCGGCCACGCCCACCACACCGGAGATATGCTTCAACAACATTCTCCCGGCAGAAGAAGATGGGTCCCAAGTCATAGCCTCGGACGGCACCTGGAAGGCGACCACGCCAGCACACATGCCCGGCACGGCAATTGTGACCATCGACTGGACGCTGAACGGGGCAGTCCAGACCCCCGACACCAGCAGCACGTACCGGTACCCCTCCATCAGCCCGGCTGCACTTGGCTGGCGGAAACGGCCTGCCACCCCTGTATCAGCAGGGCTGCTCGCCTTCGCATGTGCCGCAGCAGACAGACGCCACCGGCTGGAGACTCTCAGCCGACGCAAATACAGACTTCCCTCGTGTAAGCAGGTCCGGACAATCACTATCCCCGACACAAAAGCCCGGACCACCAGGGTGGCCCCAACTCCCCCACCCAATGGGGCCACCCATATACTTCTGTCAGAACGACAACAGCATAAGCTGTGCAGCCCTACAACAGACCAGCAGAGACACCAAGAAACGCTCCACCCATACGGTCAAATGCAACCAGATCACCGATGGAGACGAACAATGATTTCCGCTTGGGCGTGGGCAGTGACGGGGACCGACTACGCCAGGGAAACAACGGCTCAGACCGGGCACGGATCAATCCCGCCCTGCCCATAGTCAGCACAGCATGCACATAGGCAAGCGTCACTTAAGGTTCAATTCCGCAAGGAAGCCGACACCCTCCTGCGCCCTCATCACACATATCAATAGACCACCCGACTGCGGCAGAGAGAGGAACTCCCCTTATCGCAAAACGGATGGTCCATGGCTCTATATCAGAAATATACCTGCGGCTGACCTACTGCTGGTCGGCAGTCTTGGCATATATGGTCTTCTTGCAGACCAAATACACGACCAGGCCCAGCAGGGACACGGCAGCTCCGATCAGGAGCAGGTTGCTGTAGTTGGCGGCCGGACCGGTGGCGCCCATGATGCCGAAGCCCTCCATACTGGGCTTGCCCATCAGACCGCCGATGATGGCGATGCCGATGGAGCCGGTCACGTTCATGACCAGATCGTTCATGCCCACGCCGCGGCCCGACTGCTCCTGGGGCAGCGTGTCAAGCACGGTGGAGACGATGGGCGAATACATCAGTCCGACCCCGGCATAATAGACGCAGGCAGTCAGCGTCAGGGCCAGCAGACCGGAATTGACCGCCAGAGCGGACCCTGCGAAGCCCAGAATCATCAGACTGGCTGCAATGATGATGGCCGACTTGCGGCCGATCCTGTCCACAATGGCGCCCGAAGTAGTGCCCAGCACGGCGGCCACCAGGAAGGCCCAGACCACATGCAGGGAGACCGTAGACGTCGACACCTTGTAGACGTCACGCCCGATGGCATTGAAGATGGGCGACATGCAGTAGTTCATGAAGTAGAAGATCAGGATCAGCCCGATGCCCATCAGCCAGCGCTTGTTGCGGAAGAAGTCCGGAGTGATGAAGGGGCTCCGGGCCCGGCTGATGTACAGGGCGAAAATCAGGTAGCAGACAGCCGAGGCCGCCAGCAGCCACCAGGCCGTGTAAGAGAAGAAGAGGGTCAGCAGGGCCGTGGCCAGTCCGAAGATGACGAAGCCCAGCCAGTCCACCTTCTCGCCGTTGCCGCCGCCTGTGGGCAGACTCTTGAGCAGAATGGGCAGGAAGAGGATGGTGACTGCGGGAATCAGGAAGAGGTACTGCCAGGCTATGGAGCTGAGCAGACCGGCGGCGAAGATGCCGATGGCTGCAGACACCTGGTAGCCTGCCGTGAAGATGCCGAAGAAGATCACCTTCAGGGAGGGCTTGAGATACTTGGTCGCCACGACCAGGTAGGCCGAGCCAGCCACCTGCTCGCCGGCGGTCTGCAGCAGCCGGGCCGCGATCACATTCCAGATGTTGGGTGCCATGACCGTATTGGCCACGTATCCATACACGGACCCGATGAACAGTATGCACAAGCCAAAGGTGACCAGCTTGCGCAGAGATACGAAGTCGCCCAAGGACCCGTAGATGAAGCAGACGATGCCCAGGACGATGCTGGGCAGGGCCGTGATCAGCGAGGCTTGATCGGGAGCGCCAGCATCCTTGCCGACCTGCTGAAAGACCAGGTTGAAGCCCTGCAGGCACAGGGTGCCCAGGACGAAGGTGATCAGCAGCAGGATCAGCGATCGTACGGCTGTCGAATCCTCGGTAGATTGCTTTTCGGACATGATGTCTTCAATTCTCTTTCTTTTGCGTGAACTTGCCGGGGATGGAGGACCTCAGTCAGCCTGGGAGGCCAGCCTGGTGATGCGGGTCATGAACTCATCCAGGAAGCGGGGTACGTCCACTCCGACGGCCACGCGCATGGTCTTGTTCGGGTCGTTGAGCCGCTGCTCGTCCCCGATGGTGCGCCCGCGAGTGGCGCCTTCGGTCTCCACCTTCATGTTCATGGGCAGGGTGGTGACCAGAGTCGGGTCCACGGCCACGCCCACAGCCAGCGGATCGTGCAGGCCGCAACCGCCCAGGTGGGGCGAGGTGGTCTCGTAGGCCTTGATGTAGAAGTCGGTCATGTCCGCCAGGAAGGCGCCTGCCGCAGTGCCCAGCTGTCGCCAGCGGGCCGTTTCTTTATAGGTCAGCAGAGTCTGCAGGGTCACGTCCAGGCCGACCATGGTCACAGGCGCGCCGGAGCGGAAGAGCACATCGGCCGCATCCGGGTCCTGGGAGATGTTGGCCTCCTGCCAGGCGTCCACATTGCCCGGCACGGTCAGGGCCCCGCCCATGAGGACGATGGAGCCGATGCGCTGAGCGATATCAGGATCCTTGGCCAAGGCGGCGGCGATGTTGGTCATGGGGCCGGTGGGCACGTAGACCAGATCCTTGCCATAGGTATTGACCGCATCGATGATGAAATCTACGGCCGACTGCGTCTGCGCCTTACGGTCCGAGTCGGGGATGGCCACATCGCCGATGCCATTCTCTCCATGGATGAAGGCGGAGACGGGAAGCACCTCGAAGGAGTCGGCCTTAGAGGCGTGGGGCAGGCCCGGATAGACCTTGACCTCGGGGTGGCCCAGCAGGTCGGTGATGGCCAGATCGTTGCGGATGCCCTGCTCCAGAAGCACATTGCCATAGGTGCCCGTTATGCCGATCAAGTCAACTTCAGGGCTGCCCAGGGCATAGGAAATAGCCAGAGTGTCGTCGACACCAGTGTCCAGATCAAGAATCAGCTTGCGCATACAATGTTTCCTTTCATCGCCATGGCTGTATGGAACCATGGCCGTAAGCACCCACGATGTCCTTGTTGTGGATACTTGTTCATCATATGCGAAATCAAGCTGTTTCGCTGCCCATGACAGGCGCAAGTCGTAGACAGCATCATCAAGTATTCGCGTCGTCGGCGACCTGGATCCGGATAGCGGATTCGATAGGTGGTTTTCCGGCTGATTGCCTTGTCCACCATGGCGAGCTGAACCGACGGACCATTCCCCCAGGCGCTTATGATGACACTGATTCTGCCCGTATGAACTGGCGAAGGGGGACCTCATGACTGCGATCCAAGGAAAGCGGCGCAATCTGCAGCTGATGACCGCTCTGGGCGTGCTGGCTGGCGGCCTCTACGGCTATACCCTGACCGTCATCTCAGGCGCGCTGGTCGGCATGAATCTGGGCTCAGGAGCAGGTGGGCACCTGACGGCTGGCGAGCAGGGACTGGTCACCTCCGCCCTGCTGATAGGCGCCGCGCTGGGATCCTACCTGGCAGGCAGGCTCAACGACCGCTTCGGCCCCAAGCGCATCATCCTGGCCGGTGCCCTGCTGGCCATCCCCGGAGCCCTGCTGAGCGCGCTGGCCCCCAGCCTGACCCTGCTTGAACTGGGAAGATTGATCATCGGGTCCGGCATCGGCATGACCTCGACCATCGTGCCCATCTACCTGGCTGATATGGTCGGCACTGCGGAACGCGGAAGGGTGGTTTCGGTCAACTCGGTCATGATCGTGGTCTGGCAGCTGCTGGCGGTCAGCGTCAACGCCATCCTGGACCGGATGGGTGCCGACTGGCGTACCATGCTCTGGGCCCTAGTGCCGCCTGCCGTCCTGCTGGCACTGCTGGCCTGCTTCCTGCATGACAGCCCGGCCCATCTGATCCGCCAGGGCGAACCAGTCCAGGCAGCGACTTTCCTCGAGTCCACACGCGACGAGGCAGAGGCCCGGGTGACCATGCGGGAGCTGTCGCAGCCGACGAGTGCGAAGACCGCCAGCTTCAAGACCCCCTGGCTGCGGCGCGTGCTGATCGTCGGCATCGGCGTGGCCATGATCAACCAGCTGACCGGGCTGAACATCGTCAACTACTACGCGCCGACGATCTTCACTGACACCCTGGGCTTCGACCCCTCCCTGTCCATGGTGGCAACCGTGCCTGTCATCCTGGTCTCGGCCATAGCGGCCACCATTGGAGGCCTGGGACTGATCGACCGCTTCGACCGCCGCGTCATTCTGACTGCGGGACTTGCAGGCACTATCGTCTTCCTCGCCGCTATCGGGGTCTGCTATCGCTTCGTCGATGCCCCCGGCAACGCGTCACGCACGGCCGCCTGGATCATGATCGGCATGATGATGATCTATGTGATCTTCGTCCAGGGCCTGGTGGCCCCGGTCACCTGGCTACTCCTATCCGAGATATTCCCCCAGCAGGTCAAGAGCCGGGGCATGGGCTACGCCAACGTGGCCATGAACCTGACCAACTTCGGACTCTCCCTGGTCTTCCCTACTTTGCTGGCCCGGCTGGGCGGCACCGGCACCTACCTGCTCTTCGCGCTGATCAATGTGTGCGCCCTGGTTTTCGCATGGATCATGGTGCCCGAGACCAGGGGCAAGAGCCTGGCCCAGATTGAGCAGGAGGCTCGAGCCCGGGCATAAAAAAGGGCAGAACCGGATATCGGTCCGCCCCTCGAAGAGATCTGACGATTCAGATGCCGAAGACCTGCTTGGCCAGCTTGGCGATGGTGTCGCCGCCCAGCTGCGCGACATCGTTCTTGCACTGGTTGATCCTGCCGAAGAGCCGATCCGCGTCGTCGTAAGACAGGGGCTTGCCGATCTGCTTGGACAGATCTACCAGCTGGTCGATGGTCTCCAGGTTGCTCAGCTTCTCTACCAAGGTCTTCTCGTCCATGAATCACTCCTCTGTAAACGGCGGTGCAGACACCGGGGGCCTAGCGCCAGCGATGCCCACCTTGCTCTTTCCATCATAGCCAGCGACCGGATGAACCGGGCATGCGGACAGGTTCAAATAAGGTCGTAGGAGAAATCGTGGATCTGATCAAGGGTACGGATGCTCTCCTCCAGCCAGGTCATAGCCACCGGATAGACGTGCCCCAGGGTCTGCAAGCGGTTGGGCCTCAGGTCGTGCAGTTCAAAGTCACGACCCCTCCTGCACAGAATTTCAGCCAGCTTGAGAGCCTCGCCCTGCAGAAAGTCATCAGCGCTGGTGTTCAGGAAGACCGGCGGCAGGCGGACCATATCAACCATGGTCGTTAAGTCGGCCAGGCGATCGCCCCCAGCCCGAACAAAGCTTCCGAAGAAGGATGGAGCGATCATGGTCAGGGCATCGGTGGGCGATCCTATGGGATGAAAACCAGCCAGATCCACCGATACATAAGGAGTCAGATCGAAAAGACCAGAGACGAAGGCAGCGCCCCGAAGCCGCAGCCCGGCGGGCTTCAGCCCCAGCGTTCGCGCAAATTGGGCATCGGACTCAACTGCCAGCGCATAGAGGGCGAGGGTGCCTCCGGCCGAGTCTCCCGTCAAAAAGATCCGATCAGACGAGACCGGATACTCATTCAGATGATTCTTAATCCACGTCAGGGCCGTCAGCACATCATCCAGCTGGCCCATAAAGTCCGCTCTCGGGACCAGCCGGTAGTTGACCGAAAAGACCGCAAAGCCTCGCTGGGCCAGGTGGGTGCAGAAGTTACGGTTAAGCTCCTTGTAGCCGTACATGAACCCGCCGCCGTGGATGTCGATGTATACCGGGGTCACCCTGCCATTGCGCAGAAGAGCATCATGGGGCAGGTAAAGATCCAGCTTGTGGGCGCGCAGATCGTCGTCCACATAAGCGATATCGTTGAGGCAGTCCACTCCCTCGGGCACCTGCCAGTGACGTGAGCGGGGCGCATCCATGCGTCCAAAAGTCAGCCGGGAGCCCAGAATGGCCCGAACCGTATCGGGACTGCAGCAATCCAGATCCCCGTCGATCTCGGTCCAGCCCTCTAGGAGCTTGCGTTCCTCGTCGGTTACAGTAATCTCTGACATCCGTGAATCTTCGCCCATCATTCAGCCTCATCACTCCAACCCGCAGATCTTGCGCATGCCTATAGCTCGTTCAGCTCCCTGCATGCGCTCTCTTGGGTGTACAGCCAATATACATTGCCGGCAAACGGACACTAGCGACCCGAAACTTGCTCATGCCGGTAAAATAACGGAAACAGCGACAGAAAGGCCAAGGATGTCAATCGCAACCTACGAAGGCGTGTCCGCCCTCTCCCTGGGCCTGCCGCCCACCACCGCCGTTCCAGCAGCCAAGGGCGATTTGCCCTTGCGCGCTTTCACCACGCGACCGCCCGTCTCCTCACGGCTGCGTCAGCACTTCTCCACCAACATCGACAAAATCGTCATGCTGGCTCTGCTGCGGCCCGGGACCATCCCTGTGACGGATGGCGCGCACTGCCATGAGGTGCTGGTCATGGCGGTCGGTTTGAAGACCCCCGATGTACCGGAGGATGTGCTGGAGCATATCGCCGCCATGCGTTCCTCAGGCATGGTTTTCATCGCCATCCACCGGAATGAAGCTGGTCCCGTCTGCACGCCGGCCGTCCGTCGAGCCCTGCCTGCCAAAGCCGGTCATGAGACCAGGCATACGCTCCACGTGGGCAGACCCCGCCCTGCAGATCAGACCAATCTGACCCTGGTCGGCAAGGATATGGACCAGGTCTGGGACAGCCTGTGCGCACAGGTGACCCTGGACCAGACTGACGGCAGGGATCTGGACAACCGACTCGCCGTCCGCGAGCGCATCGACCTGCTCAAGGCCCAGGAGACCAAGCTGACAGGGGACCATGGCCGGGCCAGAACCACCCAGGACCGAAACACGGCCTTCGCCAAGCTCCAGAAGGTCCGAGCCGAGCTGAAGCAGCTCTCCGCCGATGACCGCTGAATCCATCCGGGCTTAGTCTGGACTAGTTCGTCCTTTCAGGCTGGTCAGCGGTCTCAGAATGGTCGCCAACTCCGCGCTTTCGTCGGGAATATCCTTGTAGGCCAGGTATTTGCAATGATCAAAGGCTGCAGCCAGGATGGGATAATTGCTCAGGTGGCGGGGATCGTAGCCTGTCTCTCTCGCCAGAGCACTCAGCCGGCTCTGCATGGTGTTCTTATGGATGAAAAGCTCCTGGGCGGCGTGCGTGATGCTGCCGTTGTGCAGAGTGTAGGCGCTGAGGACCTTGTCGAACCGATCAATGCGATCCGGCGCCAGGCCTGCAAAGGCCTGCTCCACAAAGGCCCGGCACTGCTCAGCGGGCATTGATGTGATCAGCAGCTCCGTGCCCATCTGCGGCGCATAGATGCGAAAGTCCTCGGGACTTACAGCGAAGAGAGCAACCCCGAAGGACAGACACGTCTTGCAGAGTTTTTCGCAGAGCCTGTCCCCGTTGAGCCTTTCCAACCGGACTTCTGGAGCACTGTCGGCCAGAGCCAGCCATGGACCTGACAGATCCAGATCAAGGGCCAGGGCCAAGGCGTTCATTAATTCGTTGTCCTTGTACTCAAGGATCAGCAGGTTGATCAGATTGCTGGTCATGATCCGCTGATTGAATCAGGCGATCCGCGCCATGGAAGCTGCCTATGCGCGGAAGCATCAGTCACGAAGCACCAGTGTCGGCCGCCATAGTTCCCGCAGTGTCAAAGAAATTGCTGTTGTATTCGATTACATCCTTGAGGTTATCGACGATTGTCTGCGCCGTCGGAGGGTCTATGGTCATGGCCCGCTTTCTCATGAATATGGTGCATGAACCATTTTCGCCCACGCTATCCTTTGCTTTTCGAGTGTGGGTGCTCTGGCAAAAAGCGCTTGACGGAGCCACACTGATAGTGAGGAAAAGCAGAGGATCATTGCCGGTCAGTCATCTGCAGCGATGCCGACCCTGGTCCCCGGCACAGGAACAGATCAAAGGAACTGACATGGACATCACCCTGTCATGGTGGGCTGCTCTGCTGGGCCTGCCCCTGGCTATCATCCTTATTCTCAGGAAGCGCAACACCACCTATGCGCGCATGTCTGGAGCCATCGTGGGCTGCCTGGTCGGAGGCCCCTCCCCTGGGGCAGACTGTCAACATCGGTGTAGCCGGCTCTCAGAGCGTCACAAGCACGGTTATTCGGGTCCTGGCAGCTAGCGTGTGCTGGCGGGCATCTTGATGGAGTACGGAGCCGCCAACCGGATAGCTCGAGCCATTGTGGACGGCGTAGGCGAGCAGATGAAGGCGGTTCCTTTTTTGAGTTCCTGGTGGGCCTGACCATAACCCTGGTGGCCATGCTGGTCTATCTGGTCATCTGAATCGACGAGTCAGAAAAGGTCACAATCATGAAAATCATCATCGCACCCGACTCCTTCAAAGGCAGCCTGACCGCCAAGGAGGCTGCGAACGCCATTGAACGCGGATTGCGACGCAGCACGCTCAAAGCCGAGATGGCCCTGGTGCCTATGGCCGACGGCGGCGAGGGCACGGCTCAGTCCCTGATCGATGCCACCGGAGGCCATATGATCCAGGCCCAGGTCACCGGACCTCTAGGCCAGAGCGTCACCGCCAGCTACGGCATTCTCGGCGACGGACGGACAGCCGTCATCGAGATGGCTGCGGCCAGCGGCATCCAGTTCGTCAACGAGCAGACACGCGACCCGCTGGTCACCACCACCTACGGCACAGGCGAGCTGATCAGCAAGGCCCTGGACCAGGGCGCGCAGGAGATCATCGTCGGTCTCGGGGGCTCGGCCACCAACGACGGCGGTGCCGGCATGGCCCAGGCCCTGGGGGCCCGGCTGCTGGACGCTGAGGGACGTGAGCTGAGTCAGGGAGGGGCTGCACTGGCTCGACTGGACCGAATAGACGTCTCCGGGCTGGATTCAAGACTGGCAAGCACCCGGATTCGCCTGGCCTCGGACGTAACCAATCCCCTGACTGGCCCCGAAGGAGCCTCGGCCGTCTTCGGGCCGCAAAAGGGTGCGGACCCATCCATGGCGGCCACCTTGGATACGGCCCTGGCCCACTATGCAGCCGTCATTCGCCAAGATCTGCACCGTGAGGTGGAGACCAGACCGGGCGCAGGAGCAGCCGGAGGTCTGGGCGCAGGCTTCCTGGCCTTCACTCCGGCCGTCATGGCCTCGGGCGTCGATATTGTCATAGAGACCACCCACCTTAAGGAGCTGGCCCGCGGCGCCGACCTGTGCTTCACCGGCGAAGGCAACATCGACTTCCAGACCGGTTTCGGCAAGACCCCCATGGGCACAGCCCGGGCCGTCAAGGAGTCCTCCCCCGGCTGCAAGGTCATCGCCCTGGCAGGTACCGTGGGCGCAGGGGCCGAAGAGCTCTACAAGGTGGGCATCGACGCCATCTTCAGCATCAGCCCCGGGGCTGTCAGCCTTGACGAGGCCATGGCCAAGGCCGCTGACAATCTCGCCGCAGCAGCTGAGAACATCGGCAGGCTCCTATCCTGATCCGGCTCCGGGATTGCTGAAACGACAAAGGGGCTCCGAATGCCTTGCGCATCCGGAGCCCCTGGCAATCAGAACCTCTATTCGACATGACCTCCAGCCGTCATGCCGAACAGCTGGAGAGGATCAGTCGAATTCGGTGATGACGGAACGAATGACTTCGCCGTTGACCAGCTGCTTGTAGGCCTCGTCGATCTGGCTGAGCTTGATGTGCTGGCTGACGATGTCATGCATG
Source organism: Bifidobacterium asteroides (assembly GCF_003202695.1). Taxonomy (GTDB): domain Bacteria; phylum Actinomycetota; class Actinomycetes; order Actinomycetales; family Bifidobacteriaceae; genus Bombiscardovia; species Bombiscardovia asteroides_G. Next base: position 12,714 of record NZ_QGLL01000002.1, on the reverse strand, counting down.
TTCAGTCGTCCATCCACTGCAAAGTCGGCATACATGGGGATGTCGTGCTTGATGTTGGTGGAACCCATCCAAACGCCCTTGAAGCCGCGCTGGTGGACCAGCAGGTCGGCCGGGTTGATCTCCAGCGAGACCGTGGCATCAGGCTTGGTCAGGCCGATCGGGTAGGCAGTGCCGCCCACGCCCAGCATGTCCCAGGCCTGCTTCATGGTGACGGGCAGACCGATGGCCTCGAAGGCCTGGTCCACGCCGCCGTCAGTCAGCTCGCGCACCTTGGCCACAGGGTCCTCGTTCTTGGAGTTGACGACATCCGTGGCGCCGAACTTGCGGGCGAACTCCAGCTTGTTGTCCAGCAGGTCAATGGCGATGATCCGCTTGGCGCCGCAGATTCGGGCTCCCGAGATGATGTTCAGGCCGATGCCGCCGGTGCCGATGACGGCCACGGTGTCGCCGGGACGCACATGGGCGGTGTTGATGGCCGCGCCGGCTCCGGTGATGGTGGCGCAACCGATGCAGGCGGCCTCATCCCACTTGACCTGATTGTTGACTACGGCCAGTTGGTTCTCGTGAATCAGAGCCTTCTCGGCGAAGCCGCCGGTGCCGAAGGCCTGCGTGATGGGCCGACCGTCGGGGAAGGACAGGCGGGGCTTCTCGCCCGCTCCGCGCACGCACTCCTGCTGCTGGGTGCAGGACTGGGGCTGACCCTTGAGACAGTTGGCGCAGTGTCCGCAGACCTGCTCCAAGGAGGCCACCACGTGGTCGCCCACCTTGATGCCGGACACCTCGGGGCCCACGGCCTCGACGATGCCCGCGATCTCATGGCCGATCACAGCCGGGAAGGGGAAGAACTTGTCGTCATCCTCTACCAGATGCAGATCCGAATGACACAGACCCGAGGCCTGCACATCCACCAGGACCTCTGCGCCAATAGGGTCGTCAATGATGATCTCTTCGGGCTGGGCAAACCCCTTGCCGATGCCGTAGGCAATCGACGCCTTGATCTTCTGAGGCATAAGCCATCTCCTAATCACAATGCCGCCACCGGCCTCGTGCCAGGCAGGGCAAAAAACAATGTTGGACACTCCGCTGCGGCCACGGTGACCCTCAATGTATGACCGCTGCCGCAGACCGCTTTCATGCTATCAGGAAAGAGAGGTCAATCAGCATTTAGACTGGCCCGAAAAAGGCCTACGGCGTTTCCTCGACGGAGGCTCCAGGCATCCATAGAATGGGCTTCATGTGCGGACGATTCGCGGCTGACCTGGACTACGCCAACCTGGCCCAAGGCTATGGCGCCCGGCAGGCTCCAGGACTGCCCAAGCCTTCCTGGAACATCAGTCCCGGGTCGATCATTGCCTTGGTGGCCCAGGACCGACACGGGCAACGGCACCTGCATCCGGCGCGCTGGAACCTGGTCCCTTCCTGGGCCGAAAGCGATCACATGGTCTACCCCACCCACAACGCCCGAGTGGAAAGCGCCCTGACCAAGCGGACCTACGCGGACTCGGCCCGGAGTCGGAGGGCTATCATTCCGGCCAGCGGCTACTACGAATGGACACCTGACCACCAGCCCTATTACTTCCAGGCTCCCGACGGACACACCCTGAACATCGCCGGTCTCTACTCCTGGTGGCGAGCTCAGCCAGGCCAACCCTGGCTGCTGACGGCCACCATCCTGACGACTCAAGCCACGGCAGAGGCTGCCCAAGTGCACGATCGGATGCCCCTGCTGATCCTTGATGAGAATCTGGACTCCTGGCTGGACCCAGGCGTGGATGGCAATACGATCCTGCCCAAGGCTGTGGAGCCTGGCCGTCATGCCTCTGAAGAACTGATCATGCACCCAGTGGCCCCCTTGAAGGGGGACGGACCGGAGCTGACTGAAGATATGGCCCTGGACCAGAGAACCAAAGGGGCTCAGAGGGCGAAGCCCAGCTCCCGTGCCGCCTCGGCGGGAACCGGGTCATAGGCCCAGTACTCGCTCAGATTGTCATCGGAGGACAGGCTGCGAATCTCGGCCTTATCGATGTAGACCTCGCCCGATAGATGGTCGGTCTCATGCTGGAAGATGCGGGCCGGCCAGCCGTGCATGCGCTGGCGATGCTTGCGCCCGAAACGGTCCTCCCAGCTGGCCGTGATGTCCAGCCAGCGCCGCCGAACCGCCTGGAATCCCTCCAGCGACAGGCATCCCTCATAGAAGGCCGCCGTCTCCTGCCCCATAGGTTCATAGGAGGGGTTAATGATGACTCTGAAGGGCAGTTCGTCGATCTGACGCGGATCATCCTCATCGTCGCGGACATGATCCTCTATGACGGCGATTGCCAGGCCCAGGCCAACCTGAGGCGCCGCCAGCCCCACGCCCGGCGCCTCAAGCATGGTGGCCCGCATGGCCTTGAGCAGCCTGCTCAGAGTCTTGACTGCCAGCTGACCCTTGTAGGGCTGGGCCTGCTGGCGAAGTACGGGCTCGCCCATCTGCACGATAGGCAGGAGCTCCTCTTCGCCAGCCTCGGCCAGCATGGACTCCACTCGGTGGTTGAGATCGGCATCGAAGGCCGCTTTTCTGCCGAACATGGATGATTCCGCCTTTCCTGGGTCTTCTGTTCAGATGGCCAGCTCGTCGGCTACAACTGAAGCCAGCCGCTGGCAGACCTGGTCGGCCTGCTCCTGGGTGGCGGCCTCGACCATGACCCTGACCAGGGGCTCAGTGCCCGAGGGCCGCAGCAGCACCCGGCCAGTGTTGCCCAGCATCCGCTCCTCCGCCTCGACTGCATCCTGGACCTTGGCATTGGCGTGGACCGCGTTCTTGTCCACCCCGGACACGTTGATCAGCTGCTGAGGCAGCTGGGGGAAGTCGGCGGCCAGCTCCTTGAGACTCCTGCCCGAACGCATGACCTCCTTGGCCAGGGTCAGGGCCGTCAGAGTACCGTCGCCCGTGGTGGCGAACTCCCGGTTGATGACATGCCCGGACTGCTCGCCGCCCAGAGTGTAGCCTCCGCGCAGCATCTCCTCAAGGACATAGCGGTCGCCTACAGCCGTCTGAACGGTGACGATGCCCATCCGCTTCAGTGCCAGCTTGAGTCCCAGATTGCTCATGACGGTGACCACCAGGGTGTCATTGGCCAGCTTGCCCTCGCGCTGCTTGGCTCGGGCCAGGATGCCCATGATCTGATCGCCGTTGACCATGTGCCCTTCTTCGTCCACTGCCAGGCAACGGTCGGCGTCCCCGTCGAAGGCCACGCCCATGACCGCATCCGAAGCCTGGACCATGGCCTGCAGCTGCTCGGGGTGGGTGGATCCGGCGCGCTTATTGATGTTGTAGCCATCGGGAGAGGCGTTGATGACCACCACGTCCGCTCCTGCACGACGCAGGGCCTCGGGTGCTACCACCGAGGTGGCTCCGTTGGCGCAGTCGGCCACGATCCGCAGACCGTCCAGGGGCTTGGGCTGGGTCTTGCCGGGAGCGACAGGGGCCACGGCCTCCACCAGATGGTCGATGTACATGTTGGTGGCGGTCACCGTATCATGGGAGACACGGCCGACGCCCTCGCCCACCGGGCGCTCCCAGTCCTGGCCAAGGACCGCTTCAATGTCGTCCTCCTTGGAATCCTGGAGCTTGAACCCGCCCCGGGCGAAGAACTTGATGCCGTTGTCGGGCATGGGGTTGTGAGAGGCGGAGATGACCGCCCCCATCTCCACGTTCAGCACGCTGGTCAGGTAGGCGATGCCCGGAGTGGGGATGATGCCCACATCGATCACGTCGAAGCCGCCCGATGACATGCCGGCAGCCAGGGCCGAGGCCAGAAAATCCCCGGAGACACGGGTATCGCGGCCGATCAGGGCACGTCGGCGGCCCGCGGACTGATCCGCGCCACGGCCTAGTACCCGCACTGCAGCATCGCCCAGATCCAGGGCCAGCTGTGCAGTCAGGTCTCTATTGGCTAAACCACGTACACCATCGGTACCGAATAATCTGGGCATTGCTCTCCTCCGAACCCGGCTGTCGAGCCGCTGACGACCCCGCCGATCCTCACGTACCATCCTGCATGCAGGCGACAGATTCATTATGGCCCCGCCCCTGACCCGGCGCCATTCGGGCCGGGGCGGACAGGGCGCTAGCGCAGCCGCTCGTTGTATTCGCGGACCTTGAGGATGCGCCGGGAGGACTCCGTGTTCTGGATGATCATTCCGCGCAGTGCCTTGGGGGCCTCAGCGTGGTCGGCCAGCCAGGCATCGCCCGCCTTGACTAGGGCGGCCGGGTCGGCCTTGGACGGGTAGAGCCCGCCTGCCGACAGCGGGTTGAGCAGGGTCTCCGCAATGTGGAAGGTCTTCTGGGTCCAGACCTCGTCCACGGCTGCAAAGAAGCGATCCACGTAGGGTGCGAAGAGCTCCTGATCCCCCGAGCCGGAGAAGCCGTCTGCGAGAGCCTCGATCTGCGAGTTGGTCAGATCCTCGTTATGCAGGGCCTGATCCCAGGCCCAGGCCTTGGACTCGACCGTCGGACGGGCAGCACGGGCGCCCATGGCGAACTCGCGGTTCTCCGTAGTGTCTCGAGCGGCCAGCTCCTGGTCGATCTCGCCTTCAGCCAGCAGGTCGTGGGCAGACAGGGCGTGGATGATCAGCCAGCGGGTGTTGTTGTCGATGGTCAGACCTTCCAGCTTCAGGTCGCCGCTCAGCAGGCCACGGGCGTGATCCTCGAAGTCGGCATCGTCCCCGTAGCCCAGGTAGGCGCGGATCAGCTGGAACTGCTCGTCTGAGCCGGGCTGGGCCTTCATGGCCAGATCCCAGAGCGTGCTGGCTACCAGCTGCAGCATGGGCTGGCGGCGACGGGAGGCGGTGAAGTGGTGGGCGGCCGTGGAGATCTGAGACAGGGCGTAGCGGAAGGTGGTGGACTGGTGCTCGGTGGCCAGAGCCTTCAGGCTCAGACTGATGAAGCGCTCAGCAGGGAACTGCGCATCCCGGGTCATGTCCCACAGGCTGAGCCAGACCACGGCCCGGGCCAGACGGTCCTCGATCCGGCAGAGGTTCTGCGTGGCATACTCCAGCGAATCCTGATCCAGACGCAGCTTGGCGTAAGTCAGGTCGTCGTCGTTGATCAGAATCAGGGCCGGACGCTTCCTGCCAACGACCTGGGGCACTTCGGCTCCCTGGCCGTCCAGATCCAGCTCGAACCGGTCTGTACGCACCACCTTGCCGGACTGGTCCTCGTCGTAGAAGCCCACAGCCAAGCGGTGAGGACGCAGGACAGGATGCTCCTCAGGGGCTGTCTGGTCGATCCGCATGGCGGTGATGATCCCCTGCTCGTCGGTCTGTACCTGGCCGGTCAGCGTGGTGATGCCGGCCTCCTCAAGCCAGAGCCGGGACCAGCTGCCCAGGTCGCGGCCGCTGGTCTTCTCCAGCTCGGTCAGCAGATCCTTCAAGGTGGCGTTGCCGTGGGCATGGGCGGTCAGATAGTTGTGGATGCCCTGGAAGAAGCGATCACGGCCCACGTAGGCGACCAGCTGCTTCAGGACGGAACCGCCCTTGGCGTAGGTGATGCCGTCGAAGTTGACCTCGGTATCGTGCAGGTCGCGGATGGGAGCCACCACCGGGTGGGTGGTGGGCAGCTGGTCCTCGGTCAGGGCCCAGCTCTTCTCGCCGGAGCAGAAGGTGGCCCAGTCGTCGGCCCACTCGGTGGCCTCGGCAGTGGCCAGAGTCGACATGAACTCAGCGAAGGATTCGTTCAGCCACAGGTCGTTCCACCACTTCATGGTCACCAGATCGCCGAACCACATGTGGGCCAGCTCGTGCAGGACGGTCTCCACACGGCGGTTGATCTGAGCCCCGGTGGCCTTGGACTCGAAGACGTACGAGTCGCGGAAGGTGACCAGGCCGATGTTCTCCATGGCGCCCGCATTGTATTCAGGCACGAAGATCTGGTCATACTTGGCCCAGGGGAAGGGCAGGTCCCAGGTCTTGGCGTAGAAGGCGAAGCCCTTCCTGGTCACGTCGAAGAGGTATTCGGCGTCCCCCTCCAGGGAGTCCTTCAACGCCTGGCGGCAGTACAGGCCCATGGGGATGATCCGTCCATCCTCGTTCTGGTACTCGCTGGTCCATTGGGCATAGGGGCCTGCGGCGAATGCGGTCAGATAGGAGCTCATGACCGGGGTGGTCTGGAATACCCAGCGGGTCACGCCCTCGGTGCGGCCGCCCTCCAGAGTTCCCTCGGCGGTGCGGCTGTCCAGGTCCTGATGAGAGGCGGGAGGCATGTTGGACAGGACCGTCCAGGATGCAGGGGCGTCCACGGTGAAGTCGAAGGCGGCCTTGATGTCCGGCTGATCGAAGACGGCGTAGACCCGGCGGGCATCGGGCACCTCGAACTGGGAGTAGAGGTAAACGTTGCCATCCGAGGGGTCCACGCTGCGGTGCAGCCCCTCGCCTGTGCGCGAGTAGCGGCAGAGGGCCTCCACCCGCAGCTGGTTGTGCTCGCTCAGGTCGTCGAGCGCTATTCGGTCGTCCCGGAAGGCCAGGGCCGGGTCCAGGCGTCGGCCGTTGAGCTCGATCAGGCTGACCTGGTCGGCGATCAGATCCACAAAGGTGGACTCCCCCGGCCGGGCATCAAAGGCGATCAGGGCCGTGGAGGGGAAGGTGGCAGGCCCCTTGGTCAGGTCCAGATGGACCTTATAGCTGACATTGGATACGACGACGGCTCGCTCTTCGGCTTCCACACGAGTCAGATTGGCTCCGGGCATGAATTTCCTTTCGCGCATGGATGCCGGTGCCCCCACCGGCATCGGCATAGGTCCTGTATGGATATGGCATGTCAAGTCTAATGCGGGCACCCGCCGACGGGCCAGAAGGACGGTTTTCCTCTTTTCTCAGGGCGCAGTCCGGACGGGAATAGTCAGACCTCCAGGCGGTTGGTCATGGTCCATGGCTCACGAGTATGGCAGAAAGGGAGCGCATGCAGGTCCGGGCCGGATTTACCACACAACAACTCAACATGCTTTGCCAGTACTCCTACGGAATCGGCCGAGGAGACGTCAAGACCAGGCCGGGCCTGCACCAGTTCGAGAATCCGGCTTTGGACAGCTACTGGGTGCTGCGCTCCCGCTACTGCCCCGAAAACGGATTCGAGGGGATGATCGTCGCCCGGAACCTGGAGGATGGTCCGGACTATGCCCATATAGCCGTGGTCTATGCAGGCACCAATCTGCGCGACGACCCTCGCCACGACGTCCATGCCGCGCTGACCTGCTTCCTGCCGCCGCTGAACGGGGAACCAGGACAGACGCAGCAGGCGGGCATCCTGGCAAAGCAGGCGCTTGACCTGGCCCGACGCACGACAGGAACCGACCGCAAGGTGCTCTTTACCGGACACAGCCTGGGCGGGGGCCTGGCCCTGCTCCAGGCAGTGGAGCATGACCTGCCCGCCAGAGTCTTCTGCGCCGTAGACCCCTGGCGGGTGCTGGACCAGGAACAGCGTCAGCGGGTGGCCTGCCACTACGGGGACGACAAATTCCTGGACTACCGTCTGGATAACGACCGGGTGACCGGAACCGCCAATCTGTTGCTGAGCGGACAGGCTGACCGAAGCGCCCGGGTGGTCTGGTGCGGCAAGGGACCCGGCAGGTTCGGACACTGGCTGGGCGATTTCGATTTCGATCAGGGCGGCGAGGTCCTGGCCGAAACTCCCACCACCTTGAAGGCATATCAGCGGTAGTATGAAAGTCGGGTGGTCTTCGACGAGGGAGCATCACCCGCCCGCAGGGATGTTATGTTGGGTATTCAACTCCATCCATGCAGGGCCTACACGCATATCAGAGAGGATATACGATATGAAAGCATTGATGTACTACGGCAAGGAAGATGTACGGCTGGAGGACGTGCCCGAGCCCGAGCTCAAACCCGGGACCATTAAGATCCACCCCGCCTTCACCGGCATCTGCGGCTCCGACCTTCACCTCTACTATGACGGTGAGCAAAACGGCGGCAACTCGAAAGACACCCCACACCCTCTCTCCGGGGAGACCCTGCCGGTGGTCTTCGGCCATGAGATCTCGGGCACCATCGAGGCCATTGCCGATGATGTGCACACCGACATGAAGGTGGGCGATTCCGTAGTAGTCGAGGCCGAGATGGCCTGCGGAGAATGCCCCGCCTGCAAGGCCGGCAACTACAACGACTGCCCCAAGCTGGGCTTCATCGGCATCAACGGCTGGGGCGGCGGCATGAGCGAGCACATGGTGGTGGCCGCCGAGCGCGTCTACCCTGTGGGCGACCTGCCCCTGGATCAGGCGGCACTGATCGAACCCTTCTCCGTGGCCTACCACGCTGTGCGTCTGATCCACACCGAGCCCGGGCAGACCGCCCTGGTCGGCGGAGCGGGACCTGTCGGCCTGCTGCTGGGAACCGTGCTCAAGGCCAAGGGACTCAAGGTCATCATGTCCGAGCTCTCCCAGGCCCGCAAGGACAAGGCCCTGCAGTCCGGTGCCGCTGACCTGGTCATCGACCCCAGCAAGGAGGATCTGCTGGAGCGCGTCAAGACCGAGACCGACGGCCGGGGCGCGGATGTGGCCTTCGACGCAGCCGGTGCGGAACCGGTGGTCCACCAGCTTCTGTCTGGACTCAAGGCTCAGGGCAGCCTGGTCGTCGTGGCCATCCATGTCAAGCCCATCACCCTGCACCTATCCGCAGAGATGGGCTTTGGAGAGAAGCTGATGTCAGGATCCATGGGATACGCCAACGATCATGCCGATGCCATCAAGCTCATCCATGACCGGAACATCGACCTGTCCACCTTCATCACCGACCGGATCAAGATCGAGGACATCGTGGACAAGGGCTTCCGCCCCTTGCGCGAGGATGCGGAAAACCACGTCAAGATCATCGTGAGCTTGTAAGCGCTGCTGTCTGCTGATAACACCGAAGGCTCCGGTCGTCCATCTGGGCGGCCGGAGCCTTCGGTATCAGTTGCAGTAAGCGATGGTCATTCCTGCGGCTGCACGTCGGTGGCGATGTCGGCCACCACGGGCACGATCATGGGCCGCCGGTGCAGCTTGCGGGAGATCCAGCCGCCCAGGGTACGGCGCATCAGCTGCTGAAGCTGGTAGGTGCCGGTTGTTCCCTTGGCCATGGCGTCCTCGAGCTGATCGACTATCTGGGCGCTGATGGACTTGAACTCGCTCTCATCCTCGGCCACAGCGTTCAGGTAGAGTTTGGGACCGGAGACGACCTTGCTGGTTTCGGTGTCGACTACGGCAAAGGCGGAGACGAAGCCTTCCGTGCCCAGGATTCGACGCTGCTCCAGCTCGTCGTCCGTCAGCTGACCCACGGAGTCGCCATCCACATAGACGTATCCGCAGGGCACGGATCCGACCACGGCGGCCTGACCATGGTAGAGGTCCACCACGTCGCCGTCCTCGGCCAAGACCACGTTTTGCGGATCCACGCCGGTCTTGACGGCAATCAGGCCATTGGCCACCAGGTGCCGGTTCTCGCCATGGATGGGCATGGCGCACTTGGGCTGCACGATGTTGTAGAAGTGGAGCAGCTCGCCCTCGTCGGAGTGGCCGGAGACATGGATGGCCGCGTTGTCGCGGTTGACCACCTTGGCGCCCAGGCGCACCAGCTTGTTGATGACCTTGTAGACCTCGTGCTCGTTGCCGGGGATCAGCGAGCTGGCTAGGATGACCGTATCGAACTCGTTGATGGTGATGTCGCGGTGGGTCCCGTCGGCTATGCGGCCCAGAGCCGCCATGGGCTCGCCCTGGGAGCCGGTGCACATGTAGACGATCTTCTCGTCAGGGATATTATGGGCGTCCTTAAGGTCGACCACGGTGTCCTCGGGCAGATGCAGGTAGCCCAGGTCTGAGGCGATCGACATGTTGCGGACCATGGACCGACCAGCGAAGACCACCTTGCGGCCGAACTTGTGAGCGGCGTCAACCACCTGCTGCACCCGGTGGACGTGGCTGGAGAAGGAGGCCACGATGATCTTGCGCTGGGCCTCGGCAAAGGCCTTGTCCAGAGCTGGGGCGATGGAAATCTCGGGCTTGACGAAGCCAGGGACCTCGGCGTTGGTGGAATCGACCATGAGCAGGTCCACGCCGGACTCGCCCAGCTTGCCGAACTCCCTCAGGTCAGTCAGCCTGTGGTCCAAAGGCAGCGGGTCGATCTTCATGTCGCCGGTGTCGATGATATGACCCGCCGGGGTGCGCACAGAGACAGCCAGGGCGTCAGGAATGGAGTGGGTGACGGCCACGAACTCCAGGCTGAAGGGGCCCACCTTGAGCTTGTCGCGGCCCTTGACCTCCACCTCCCTGGGCTTAAGATGATGCTCCTCGCACTTGGCATCAACAAACCCCAGAGTCAGCTTCGAGCCGATCAAAGGAATATCCGGACGCAGCCTCAGCAGATAAGGCACCCCGCCGATATGATCCTCATGCCCATGAGTCAGCACCAGAGCATCCACCCGATCCAGCTTATCCTTGATATAGCTGAAGTCAGGCAGAATCAGATCCACGCCCGGCTGCTCCTCCTCCGGAAACAGCACGCCGCAGTCAATCAGCAGAATATGACCGTTATACTCGATCACATTCATATTGCGGCCAATCTCACCCAGACCCCCCAGCGGGACAATACGCATGGAACCCTTACGATACTTCGGAGGAGCCACCAGACGCTGCTCAGCCTGAGTACCCTTACCACGCTGGATGGAGCCATTGCGGCGTCCACGGGATTCATTCCGGGACCTGCCGGCTCCCTTGCCCTGCCCGGGAGTGCGGCTACGGTTCTTGGGAGAGGATTTGCTGCTTCTGCTTCCGCTTCTGCTCTTTGTACTGTCTTCTTGCCTTGTTTTTGCCATTCTCACTTGTGTTTCCATTATCTGTACCCCCGTCTGATACGGGGGCGACGCTTGTTTGCTTGTCAGGAACGCATCAGCCCTGCAGCCTTCATGCCTTTCTCGGCTTGGATCAGCTGGTCCTTGCCAGGCCCAAGATTAGGGAGCCTCATCGTCGTGCTGTCCAAGACACCAGCCACTTTCAGAGCGGCCTTGGCCATGACCGCCTGCTGACCCTGGCCATTGAGAGCCTGGACCAGCGGCGCCAAGGCAGTCGACAACCTCTGTGCTCCTTTCAGGTCGCCTTGATCGAACCGAGTCGCCAGGTCCTGCATAGGACGGCTGGCCACATGGGCCATGACCGATATGACGCCGACGGCGCCCAAGGCCAGGAAGGGCAGATACAGCCCGTCATCGCCGGAGTACCAGATCAGCCCCGTCTCCTTGCGCTTGATGGGAACTGCGGCCAGGTCACCAGTGGCATCCTTGACTGCCTCGACATGCGGCAATTCGGCAAGACGACGGTATGTATCCACAGTCACGTGCAACCCGGTGCGGCCAGGTACATCGTAGAGCATGATGGGGCGATCCGCAGACTGGCAGACGGACCTGAAATGCGCTACAACCCCATCCTGGGAGGGTCTGGAGTAGTAAGGCATGACCACCAGGAGCGCATCCGCCCCGGCTTCCTGGGTCATCTCGGCCATGCGGACCGTATGGGCCGTGTCATTGGAGCCCGCACCCGAAATGACCGGCACGTCCACCGAATCCTTTACGGCTCGCACCAAATCGACTTTCTCTTCCATGTGGGTGGCCGGAGATTCGCCGGTGGTGCCGTTGACCAGCAACCCATCCGCCCCATCAGCGACAAGTCTGCGGGCCAGATTGCCAGCGGCCTCAAAATCCACGGACCCGTCATGGTTCATGGGAGTGACCATGGCCGGCACGACCCGCCCGAACGGGGCCTTGTCCAACAGATGGGTTTGGAGCTCAGACATACTTCAACGCTACTTGCAGACGGGGACTCATCACCTTCGCGACACCCTCCCCTCCCTGTCAGTCTTGGACAAGCACCGTGCGCCGAACCTCCACGGTCCCTGCCCAAATCAATAAATAAGAGGGGGAAAAGACGGTACTCAGCAGCATAAGCCATATGGCAGGCAACCGGCCGCCAGCAGCCAGAATCCGGAGGACAGCTTGGCATACGCAAGGCACTGCATCATCGGAGCGGTTCAGGCATACTTGATGTGTCTGGCCCCGGCAAGGGCGCAGAATCAGGAAAACCCTGGGTTCCCTGATCCTGCCCAGGCAGGGTTCCACAATGCAGCCCTGGAGTATGCGGAGTCCAGTTTGAACGCGGAATCCGCCCGGCCGCTCTTCAGCCGTCAGGATGCCACCGGCAAAGCAACGCCGAGCGAGCCCCTTTTCGACGCTGCGAAGCGGGCCATCGACGACCAAGACCGACATGCTCTTTCCATCGGGCCCCTTGAGCCTGTCTGCCGTCAATTCCTGAACAGCTGCAAGAATCCGATCCGGATCCACCGTCTGTGTTCGTCCATGTCTCCATGGGTAGGCTCTAAGGCTGGTCTCTATCTATGGTTGACGGTCGTTACCGCTCCATCCGTTCATACGCATTCCTTGCATCAATCAACTGGAGACCAAGCGCCCGCCTACCACGCTACGCATTCGATCCGCGCCTATCCATCACCTAGCACTACTCAGCCAAGCAGAGAGCGCATCCCGGGGCAGGCTCATTGCTGATCCTGCGCGACGTCGGCGCCGCGCGCCAGGGCGGCCACCAGGGTCATCAGGTCGAAGATCAGCGCCCAGGCCGCCAGCCACTCGAAGGAGGCATCACGATCATCGCCCGCGCAATAGTCGATCGCCCACAAATCCTG
>NZ_QGLL01000001.1 GCF_003202695.1 Bifidobacterium asteroides | reverse complement strand
AGGCAACCGTCAGGGTCAGACCGAACACCAGCGCCCAAGCCGCCAGCCATTCGAAAGCCACATCACGATGCGCGCCCGCGCACTTTCCGATCGCCCGCATGCCCAGCACGAACCACAAGGCGCCGACGACGCCCACCACGCAGCACCAGAAAAGGACACGCCAGCCGACCCCGTCGCCTTGGCCCGCATCCAGGACGGCACCACACACAACACCACCACCACCGCCCACGACAAGAACCCATTACGCACCAGCCGCATCACCAACGGAAACACCAACACCCCAACAACCACCAACACAGCCACCGACACCAGAACCCACCGGAACACGCCACCAGAATAGCGGGCGCCAGACCCGAATAAGACGCCGAACCCCGGAGCAAACGGAAGCGACAACACCACAAACAAAGGCCCCGGACGCCCCTTCCCATCCTCATACCGCCCCAACAGGATCAGAACAGCAAAAAAAGAGAACAGCACGGGAAACGGAACTTGAGTTAACAAGGAGTGTACCCGATCCTGGCTGTCGTCGGATAGGAGGAGCCAGCCGCAGGCGACACCGGCCACATAAGCCAGCCCGCACAGCACCGTCTTCCACAGGACCCCGCCCAGGGAGAACTCACGAGAGCCAGGCCGCGCATGCGGGACACTCTCAACCACACTCGACATGACCGACGACAGGACAAACGCATCAACCCGATCCTCACCGCCATCCGACACCCCGCCGACACCAGCACGCCCGCCACTCAACACAGACATCATCAGCTGGCATCATCGCCATCTTTGGAGGCTCCCAGAAGCGAGGCGATCAGCAGGGTCAGATCGCACACCAGCGCCCAGGCCGCCAGCCATTCGAAAGCCGCATCACGATGCGTGCCCGCGCACTTTCCGATCGCCCGCATGTCCAGCACGAACCACAAGGCGCCGACGACGCCCACCACGCAGCACCAGAACAAGGACGCGCCAGCCGACCCCGTCGCCTTGGCCAACATCCAGGACGGCACCACACACAACACCACCATCGCCGCCCACGACAAGAACCCATTACGCACCAGCCGCATCACCAGCGGAAACACCAACACCCCAACAACCACCAACACAGCCATCGACACCAGAACCCACCGGAACACGCCACCAGAATAGCGGGCGCCAGACCCTAATATGATGCTGAACCCCGGAGCAAACGGAAGCGACAACACCACAAACAAAGGCCCCGGACGCCCCTTCCCATTCTCATACCGCCCCAACAGGATCAGAACAGCAAACCCCGAAAACAAACCAAGCACACCAGAGTAAGCTATCCAGACGCGCACCCAATCCTTGTCCTGTCCAAACAGGAGGAGCCAGCCGCAGGCGAACCCGGCCACATAGGCCAGCCCGTACAGCACCGTCTTCCACAGGACCCCGCCCAGGGAGAACTCACGAGAGCCAGGCCGCGCATGCGGGACACTCTTAACCACACGCGACATGATCGACGACAGGACAAACGCATCAACCCGATCCTCAGCGTCATCCGACACCCCGCCGACACCAGCACGCCCGCCACTCGACTCAGACATCACCACCACCCATCTTTCACTTTGGCAAGACGGACCCCAAAGGACCGGCAAACGGCGAGAAAGGCTTCAAATAACCAAGACCCTCAGACACCGACGTCCTCCACCCGGCACTGCCTTTATCCTGATTATGGAGATGATCCTTCAAGGCATCGACCTCGTCTTGGACCACGGAACGGATTCCGCTGTTAACAGTCCCATACAGAGAGCTTTTTTGTACGGCGGCAAGCGCACCCGTCACTCCACCACCATTCAAGGCAACAAGCCACCTGACATCGTTCTCCACGTCCTCCACTTTCCATTTCCATTCCTTGACTAGGGCCCTTGGATACTTAAAAAGCGTTAAGACACCGGACTTCCAAGCGGCAGCTTTTGCAGATGACCACACTCCGCGCCCGAACCCCTTCAGCCATAGCAGGGGCATGTTCATACGCTTGGATGAAGTCGCCGCCAAGGACTTGGCTTCCTCCGCCCACTTCGAAACCGGCAGGATGCCGTTCGGTTTACCCAGCATCGTTGACAAGTGGGAAACCAAATAACCACCTTTTTGCGTCGGGTCACCCAAAAGCCTCAGCTTTGCAAGAACCGACATTTGATTTCCTTCGCTTATGAATGTTCTAAGCCCTTCCGAAAGATCCTTACCCACACCCTTTAAGCCAACACCTGCCAAAAAGAGAGAAGCCAAAGAAAGCATAAATTCCTCCCATGATTCATCTCCTTCCACATACGCCATCAAATCGTTAATGAACCCGATCGCGGCGAAAGCGAAGGCGATTATGCCGATAATGCCGCCGCCGCCCAGAAGGAGAGCGGCAATCCCGAATATCGTGCCGCCTATCTCGGCCACTTTGACAACAACGCTCCAGGCGCTGCTGTAATATACCTGCTCCCACAAAGAAGCCGAAGGCGTCTTCTCCAGATAACCCCGCAGCGAGCCTGCGGTATTCGTTGCGTCTTCATTGTATTCATCGACCGCCGAATGCAGACGTTTCATGGCATTCCAATACCGATCCCCAGCGGAATTCACCTGATTGCGGAAATCAGTTACACTCTGCTCAGCCTGCTGGACACGATCCAAGGTTTTCTTTTCTTCCGCCTTGGAAACATCCTCGCCTGCCTGCTGCCTATTACGCATCAGATGTTCAGCGGAATGCGCGTTGCGCGCCGTGGCAGAAGCTACATCAAGTTTCAGCTGAGCCTCTTTGTACTCCTTATCCGCATTCGTGGCATCATCATACGCCTTATGAGCCTTCTTCTGGTGATCCTCCATGCTCGACTTCCAGGAATTGAGAGTACGGTGCGCACCCTCCAAACCTTGGGACAGGTCTTTCATATCTTCAGGGAAACGAGACAGCTTCCTTGCATACTGGTCTGCAGCATCCCCGACAAAAACCGAACCGCCCTTGTCAGGCATAATCTTGTTCAAAACATCAACCAACGAGTCGACCGAATCTTTTTTGCGTTTCAACATCTTCGCGCAAGTCTCAACACCAGCAGGATTGCCTGGCACGGGATCAGACGGATACCCGACTACTTGCCAGTCGACATACGAATACGGATTCATCGCTGATCACCCCCATCAATCCTTAACGACAACGTACCAGTAATCAGATCAAACAACTCAAAAAGCTGTGTTTCCACATCCGTGCAAAAAGTCTGCCCCATCACCAGCACAATACGCCCGCCAAAAGGCACATACGTTTGGAAAATCGAGTATTTGACCCCCTGGGCAGCTTCCTGAGGACGCAAAACACGATGCCCCAGCACCCGCAAGGCCATACCCGCCTCAGGAATTGAAACCTGGGAAATGTCGGATTCGCTATCCCCCGACGACTCTTCATCATTCTGATGGACCGTGGCGGCAATGGCATCAAAAACGGAAACGTTCTCCTGGCTGGGAGGCGGAGGCAGAACGGACACCGTAATAGAGGCGCTCAGCAAACCATCCGTGGTGGGCACCGCCAAGGATGCTCCGTATCGAACACCCATAGCCCAGGATGACGTCAGCTCCTTAAAGAGGACATCCTCAAGCTTCTTGCGGTAAATATGCAAGGCAGGAACCTGCTCGATGATTCTCATGGACTGCTCCTTGGCATAAACCTGCCTCCCCCTACGGGAGAAATCCATAACCTTCCAATCGGCTGGTATGTCCATGCTGAACTGTATCCCGGCCCCTTCCATAACTGCTTCCCTCCGACCTATCTGTGAGCGGACCCGTCCGACCGCTTAATCTGCTGACTCAATTGAGCGTCAAGATCCCCAAATTGATCAATAACGTTTTGAAGCATCGAGGCAAAGTCTCCGGCTTTCTTGGAGTACTTGCCACTGGCATCTTTCATGCGCTTCATAAACATGGTATATTCGGAATAAACGTCCATGTGGCCCATGGAACTTTCGTTCCCCTGCGCACCTGAAAAATCGTCAAGAATCTGTTTGACTTGTTCCAGACCCTTTTTGGCTTTTTTCAATTCATCATTGGAAACAACAACCTTGTCAGCCACGGTCAGCTCTCCTCTCCACCTTGGCGCTCAGCCCTCCGAACCTAATCACATCATTGTCAGCCAGAACGGTTCGCTTCTTCTCCGGCAGTCGAACATAGGTGCCGTTTGACAGAACGAAGGTCCCGTTGGCCGATCCCAAATCCATGGCCCATACCTGACCGATGGAAGTGACTCCAAACTCGAAATGCCTTCTCGATGTCTGCTGGGACGGATCATCCACCACTAAGTATGCGTCATAATTCTCACCAGGTTGTTTCGGCATTCTGCCAACCACGCAGCGCTGGGCACAGGGCACACGGCGGCCGTCCGAGAACACCAGATCATATGATGAGCCATCTCCATCTGCAGGACCCTCATGAACCTGCCTTGGCGTTAGGGAGCCATCATGTAAATCCCATTTGCCAACAGTTTCTGGCTGCATAATGGGCGGCAGATTAGGGATCTCCGATATAATTCGGGCAGGCTGCGCGGTTTTAGCCAGCCCTGTTTTCTGTTTCCTGCGGCTCACGGTATATCATCGCCCTTCATATGGGGCTGGAAGGGGAAAGTCAGTTCACTTTCAGGCTCGGGAAACTGCACAGACACCGTTGTTGTTCCGAATCGTGCGAAACCCCTGCCTCGAGGCATGTCAGAGCTGAACTGCGAGCGCTTTAATCTGGCTCCAATCAAATCGGCGTACAGCATCTCTTCAGGCCTGATGAGCACCCCTTGCTTGATCTTCTTCATGGAAGACCCCCAGTTCCCGAAGCCCTGGGGAAAGTCGATGATGTCTCCAGCAAAGATGCATGAGGCGTCACTCTTCGATAAGGATCCGACCAGGTTCTGCATCCACGCACTGGCGGGAATCTCCTTGAGCAGCTGACAGTCATCGAACACCAGAAGATTGCCTTTGAACCCCGTTTCGGTGCTGCTTTCCAGAGCCTTCTCGTCGCCATTGCGCGCGTATGGTTCAAGATTCTCCCGTGTCAGGTCCGCAGGGGTCGTGAACAAGCGCACGACTCCGGGCACCCCCTCGAAATGCCTCAGGGCATTGTCCTTGGGGGCTGCGATGACCAGATGGTACCCAGCGGACAGCGCCATGTTGGCCAACCAGACCAGCAGTGTCGTCTTGCCGCTCTGCATGCCGCCGAAAACCGGAAGAATCGGCGTCGCCGCCGGATCATAGGCAATAAGATCGTTATCCTCGCCGCCGATGCCCAAAGGCAGCAAACCGTTGACCAGGGACTCGGATTCCTCGACCAAGGCGTATACCTGATCGAAGGATATCTCATCGGGCAGCTGTTCGACATTGAAGGGCTGACGGGACCGCGAGAGGCCGGCATCCCTGCCAGTAGCCAGCGCGACACCGGCGGCGCGGATGGCCTCGGATTCCTGTTGGCCCACCGCCCCCCGGCGAATTTGTGCAATCTGAACCTCAGCATCGTCAACGGATTGGTAACCTCGCCCGTTCGCCATCTTGTCGGGTATTTCCTTGGCGGGGATTCCGATTTCCGAATAGTCGGTCTTGTCGACCAGCCGCAGCATGATCTTGCTGTCTGCCAGCAAGGTCATCCGTCCGGACAGGAGCGAGCGGTCGCCGGTGAGGATGAAATGCACACCGACCGACGGCCCTTCTCGCATCAGGTTCTGTATGCGACTGATCAGGGAACCGCTGTCATAGGATTCAAAGGCGGAATTGTACCCGTCCCATGAATCCAGCATGACCAGCATATGCGGCAGGGCCTCTTCCTCATGATCCTGGTCAAGCCCTCGATTGAACTCGTCAATATTGCTGTATCCGCCCTTGGAGAGCGTGGCCGACCTGGCCTTGAGCACCCTTTCGATCTTGTTCAGGAGCCGTTCGATCTTCTGCGTTTCGCTGCGCAGGGCCACAACGCCCACATTGGGAAAGGCCGTGAGAGGGGCGAGGCCGCCATTGCCGCCATCGATGCAGTAGACCTGGACCTTCGTGGGTGCATACCTTTCGCAGGCGGAGAACGCTATGGTCCGAAGAGCCGTGGTCTTGCCGCTGCGCGACGTGCCGATGATGAAGAGATTACCGAAGGTCGCCATATCAAGGAAAACCGTGCTTTGCTTCTGCAGTTTGGGGTAGTCCCCGATGGCAAAGGGAACTTGAAGGCTCGCCTGGGCATCACCATCTTCGCTGTCGGGCAGATCATCCAGACCGATCTCATCGGTCAAGGCAGGCAGCCAAGGCTGCCGCTGCTGGGGAATGCCCTCATCCTTGGCCACCTCGCAGATGCTCCCGACCAACTTCATAAGGTCGGTTACGCTTACATCCCCCTTGCCCTCTTTCGACTTGGGACGCGCAGGAGCCGGCTGGCCGATCTGGGGGAAGGAGAGCGCGCGGACAAAGGGCTTCTCTGATTTTGTCTCAGCCTTGTCGTTCGGGTCGATATACCTGCCTCCTACCCTGGCGGATTGGAAGGGCACCAGGGAATTCGACCCGAGCCTTACCACGGCCCTGCCCGGCGTGGACTTGCTGATCAGCGATGCATCCTTGGCATCGATCACATCCTGGCTTTCGCTGTCGTCCGTCATGCGCAGGGCTATACGAAGGTTGGTGTTCGCCCTGATTTCCGGAGAGACTACGCCTCCGGGCCGCTGAGTCGCCAGGAGAAGGTGGATACCCAATGACCTGCCCCTTTGCGCAATGTTCACCAGGCCGGTGACAAAGTCGGGAAGCTCCCTAGCCAGTGAGGCGAACTCGTCGATAATGATCAGCAGACGGGGGATCTCCGTCAGATCAGGGCGGAGCTCCCGGAAGTCCATGTAATCGTCAAGGTCCTTGGCGCCGGCAAGGGCCAGAAGATGTTCGCGGTAGTTCAGTTCCGCGCCAAGCGAGACCAGAGCCCTGGTAACCAAATGGTTGTCCAGATCCGTGACCATTCCAACCGTATGGGGAAGCTTGACGCAGTCCTTGAAGGCCGCGCCGCCCTTGTAATCGACAAGCACGAAGTTCAGCGATTCCGGCCTATTCGCCACGGCCAGCGAAGCCACCAGAGACTGGAGCAGCTCCGACTTGCCCGAGCCGGTTGTACCGGCTATCAACCCATGGGGCCCGTCCTTGGCGATGTCAAGGCCGAAGGGGCCGTCAACCGATTCACCGATCGTGCAGAAGGTCGAGCGGGGTTGCACGGCCCAGCGGGCTTCGATCTCTTCAGGAGTCGGCGTCAGCTTCAGCAGGTCCAGGAGTCTGCTCTGCGAGGGAATGGCGGACTGGCTCTCATCAGGGCTGCCGTCCTCCAAAGGCGCCAGGGACAGCGAAAGGGCATCAAGCCATTGCTGTGTGACCAGGTCGGGCATGATGTCATTGACATCATCAGAGACATTGCTGCGGACCTTCAGCTCGCCAGCCTCCCCTGTCACCACAGTCTGGCATTCCTCAGGCAGGAGCCTCTCATCGATCTCCACACATAGCATGTACATACCGACAAGAGGCCCTTCCTTGAGGAGTCTGATAGTGCCGGGCATGGATCTGAGCACATGCGCATGCTCCATCACCACAACTACCGATGGCCCCGCCCACTTCTGCATGGACTGGGAATGCATCAGCTCCTTGCGATCGTCCAGCATGGCGATGAGTTCCGAAATTCTCATCGCTATGTCTTCAATGCCGGTAGCCAACGTGCGTACTGCATTCTGCCCTTGCCGCGGAACCAGCTGCGGGAGCCATTGGGCGAAGGACCAATCAATCTGCGCCGGTATGGGAGCAGGCCGACCCTCTTCTGGTTGCTTCCTGGACCTGGGCGAAAGCAGGTATATCGACAAGTCCCGCGCTGAGTGCAGAGCTGCCATCTGAGCGACGATCCACTGCACTGTCGGGAAGATGACTGCTTGCTCACCTGTGCACCCCAGGCATCCGGCATCCGGCAAATCCACAACGACAGGGAAATGATGGAGCTGCCATGTCTTCACACGCTCGAATTCAAGGTTATCGGGCATTTCCAGGGATACATGCGACTTGACATCTCCCGTGCCTATGCGCAATCCAAGCCAGGAGTCGTCCGTGGCCCTTCTGTTCCATAGCTGCGCAGTATGGCTGGCGCATAGATCAAGCAGGGCTGTGGGATCAGGGTATTCGGCCCGCACATCACTGATTTCCTCTTCAAGCGCATGCCTGGCCTGTTCCTTGATGCGGTCCCGGCTCTGCTCGTAACGTTTGACCTGCGCCCTGTATCTCTTCCTCATGCCGTTATTGCCGGAGAAATACGAAGCTACCATCATCACCGGTGACATGATGCCAAAAGCCAGATATGAATAATTCTTCAGAATGACCGCCATCCCCACGGACATGGCCAATGGCAGCAGGGTCGACATGATCGGTATTGGGGCCTTGTCAGGACGGGTCGGAGATCCGGGAAGCGTATATCGTCTGGTCCGTACTTCATTCCTGATCTTCGGCGGCCGGGTATACAGCCAGTGCCCCGGGCTGTCTTCTTTGTCGACTGGCACGGAATCCGGGTGCCCCTTGGTCACGCTGATGATGCATTCGGGAAGCACGAGCTCCTGTCCATAGTCCAGCTCGGTCGGCTCTATCAGCTCATGCCCGTCCAGCCAGACATCGGAATGCAATTGCCGCTTGGGCCTGTGCAGGAAGCCGACTTTCACCACGGTCCCCTCGCGTATGTTAGGCACCACCGTCAGACGGCCATCCGGATGAACATCAAGAAGAAAATCAGCGCTGATCGACACTTTTTCAGGATCCATCAGGGAACTTATCCTCAAGATACCTGGAAGCACGTCATATATGGCACCTGCATTGAATCCGCTGAGAAAGCGCAGCTGAACTGCTGCTGGGTCATCAGCCGAGCGAACCCGCGGGTCGATAATCGTCGCCCCCTCGCACAGCAGGGAAATCCATGACCCTTCATGCAGACCTACCTGGTCAATGGTCAGACGCGGGTCCACCCAGCGCCCGTCGATACCGACATCGATCTTCCTGCCCGTGGCTCCCTGCGCGAATCTGGCCAGAGAGGGAAGCAGGTCAGCCAATGACGAGTCTCCCGGCACATCCAAGTAGGCCGTAAACCGAGCCTCCGACTGGGCATCATGAATATTGACAAGGCCTTTCACGCCTCACCGCTCCTGCCTGCCAAATGGATTGCGCCTATAGGCCATTTCCGCATGGTGTCTGACGATCAGAGCCGCAAGGATGCAGGCCGCCAGCGCCATGAGAATCCCGAGGCAGATGACCAGCACAAAAAGCAATCCCTTCTCCCGGATGTATTGCCACCAGTCTGAAGCGACGACCACACCCTGATAGGTAATCGAGGATATGTTGCCCGCCGCATCTTCGGTCCTGACCGTCACCGTGTGATTATGAGCATCCGCCGGCAGATCAATGGACTGCGCGCCTCTGAGGAGCTCATCGCCAGACCACCGTCCCTGTGTCCTGTCATCCACATCAATCCGGACGGAGCGAACTTTCATATTATCCTTGGCATCTATGCCCACTCTATGCTGTTGCCCATAGTACACTCCGTTGGAGGCAATGCCCAGAGCTGATGCCGTTGGAGCTTGCGAATCCACGGCGAAGTTCACCGAGGCGTCCCCCTTGCGCTTCGCATCCTTGTGCTGCATGGTATTCTCTGACAGATTCCCTGCCCGATCAGTGGAGGTGAGCATCAGGCGGTAGTAGCCGTCGCCCTTGAATACCCTGGCAGGAATTTCATAGGTTCGTTTGCTCCATCCGTTGTCGCTATCGTCGACAATCCGATAATCGGATTCGGGAACAGCATGGATGCTTCCGTCTTTGGCCAACCTGATGGCTGACTTACCCCAATCAATGCCGCTGACATTCAGCTCGGTGACTGCGATAGGCACTGCCTTCTTCAAATACGCACCCCTGATCGAGGACGTTCCCGCTGAAAACAGGTAGGTCGAGCCGAACCTGTTAACCGAGAAGGTCTTGCTCACTGATGTGGAATTACCGGCCATGTCTTCGCTTGTCGCAGTCAGCGTGTACACATCGTCGATTGCTGCCTTGCGCTTGAAATCAGGGATATCGATTGTTCTGGCGTTATCTTCCTCATACTCTTTCGGGTTCAGGTCCGTGGGTTTGACCTTGCCCCGCCTGTCCCCGACCAGCGCATAGGTCGTTCGGCTCTGATCCATATTCGTGTCAGCGACCTGTATCGTGGGCGCTACCGTGCCCGCATATGCTGTCTTGTCCTCCACCTTTTCGATATGAAGATCAGGCTTGGTCATATCGATGACGAATTCCGGCTCCTTCGCCGCTTCCGCAGTGTTACCGGCCAAATCCGTGGCATTGGCCTCAAGAGTGTAATGGTATTCACCCTTGAACGATACATGCTGGACCAAGGTGTACTTTGTGGGATCTCCTGCATACGACCAGCCATCGCCCGCAGATGCCGGAACCTCGTGGCCGGCGTCATCCTTGGCCGATGTCGTTACCGTCGATTCCCCGCTGCTGAAATTACGCTCCACCAGTTCGATGGTGGCCACCCTGGGGGCCTTATAGTACATGCCGTTTCTACAGTCATTGTTGTCGAATTTCAGCGAGAGCACCGGCCTGGTTGTATCGATGACGAATTCGTCATGGAATGCAATCCCCTGGTGTTCGCCTGGGTCGGTCAACGAGGCATCGACGGTCCAATCTCCATCGTTCTCACAGGCCAGCTTTGCCAGATAAGTGTGCTTATCGCCGCTTGGGTTGGAAAAATCCTTGGCGGCAAGTCGGGTCTTGCGACCATCAACACTTGATTCGACGATGATGCGTCTGCCGTCATTCGCCCTTATGAAATCAAAGTTCGACTCATCAACAACAACGGTGGCCATCCTCTTGGCCTTGTAATACTTGCCGTTTCTGACATCATTGTTGTCATAGGCCACAGTGATCTTCGGACCGACAAGATCGAGGGCAGCGCCCGCATATCCCCGGGCGTCGTTGACTATGTCGCTTCGATTGCCGCCATATGAACTCAGCGCATGAGTCGATGAGGGGTTGCCGGCTAAATCCTTGACGGCTATCGATGTGGCATCAAACCTGAGACGCTGGCTGTCGGCGTTCATGTCGAAAGCAATGACCTCATCGGATTCGAATCGCAAGGTGGATTCAGGGGTCTGTGCATCCTGACGGGCCAGCCAGGGGTCATACCCAAGCATAGGAGTCGCCTCATCCCCCTGGTAATCCGTAAAGGACACGGTCTTCGCATCTACACCGGAAACCTGGTCTTTGACACCGTCCAAGGACACATGCAGGGGCGATGTAGGGAATATCCATTGCCAATGATGGGGGGTGGTCGCTGATAAGTGAAGGCTGCCCAGCTGGGGGCCTGTATAGTCAATGACGAATTTACGCTGGGATGCGGCGAACCGGCTGCTGTCGCACTGCAGGCCAGCATAGGATACCGCCAACTCATAAACCCCCTCATGGGGACTGTTCTGGTTGGTGGCAGAACGGGGAACCCGATATCCTCGGAACACCCAGGTGTCCGGACTCGCGGAGTCAGGAACCCAGGCATCAGGTTCGAACGACACTGCAGGGAATGCTGTCGGAGCGGCCGGACTGACGGAGCCATGGAAGAAATTCTGATTGCTCTGGTCACCGAGAGCCTGGTACAGAGGGAACCACCTGTCTTTCACTTTGAAGTCGACAAGCGCTTCGCCTCTGAAGTAGTAAGCAGGATCCGTAGAAGCGGGATTAGACTTGGCCTGTCTAAGTATTATCTGGGCCGTCCGCTTGTTCTGAGGGTTGTCGATCACCAAGGCATCGTAGGCTTCATTGAAGCCTGCGGCATCAGGATATTTGCTGACCAACTCGTCGAGGCTGACTTTCAGCACATTCCGCGCCCGGTCACCATCACCGCTGTCAACAGGATGCTCTGCCCAATCAGTAGCAGTCAGCACAATTTTCGACAGATCGTATAAACCTTCGTCTTTCAGATCGATCGTGAACCAGCCGGATTCATCCACCGGTATAGTCATGGTCCTTGCAGCAGAATCGCCTATGGCATTGCCCTGCAAATCGGTTGGAGCAGGCATGGAAACCTGGACCGTGCCATGGCAAGTGCCCGCAGCGCAATTCCCAGCAATACCTGATGCTCCCTCCTGCGAGGCTCCTGAGACTTTATCAGCACCCCTCTGCTCCTTTGGCAGGAGATCCTGAACCCTGAACCGGACGTGATTTTCCCCGGGACTGGTCACAATGGTCTTATGGGAGCCCTTGATAGGGAATCTGTGGATTATCTTCAATCCGTCACCACGCGGACCCTCAAATCCATCTGCCACTGGAGCACTGGTATCGATACCGAACTGAGTCCTTGAAGAAGCGAACCAACCAGGCAGAATATCCGCATTGAGCATAAAGGTGTATTTACCATTGGCCGGATAGGACCCGCTGGCTCCATTGACCTGCTCGACACTGTCTGCACAGGCCAGACTCCACGTCCAGTCTTCGCTGCGATCCTCGGTTATGTTGGATTCCTCCACCTTGCAGGCCGTCTTGGCCTCGTTGGACCCATTTGGCAGATCATCGCGCCAATACTTCAATACGCCGACGTTTCTGCGGGGATCATTGGCCAGCGTACGGAGGTAGTAGGCCAAATACTGGTCTTTGGTCTGCACGGCCAAGCGGACATCTGAATTGAAATAATACCTGTCCAGCCCACTACCGGAAGGGGCAGGAGGCACAGCGCCTGGCTTCCGGGAAGCACCGGGGGAACGACTCGAAACCGCGATCCTGGGCTCCCCGAGCGTTTCATAGCTGACATCGATCAGCAGCCTGCCAATCATTGCATCCGTATTAGGAGCCTTGGAGCGATCCGTCTGCCCGCTCTTGAGGAGGAAGAAGTCATCTTCATTGCCGGCTTTATCAACGACTTTGGCCCTTATGGCGCTGAAATCGTAATATCCGGAGGATCGGAAATCCACGTCATAGTATTCGCCCTGTTCATCAGAACCTGTGGAGACAGAGTAATCACAGCCGTCATCGTCCCGAACGCCGGTATCAGCAGAGCACTGTTTCAACGGAACCGGAGTTCGGGGATTGCCTCGACTATCGACGCCGTCATAACGGCTTCCGTCCAACATGAGCCTTCCCAAGCCGGAGGCATCGGGATCGCTGCGACCATCATTCCTGATTCGCGGCGGGTAGTGTTGGCTGCCACTCGAATCAACGGTTGGCCTGGATGGAAGAACATCCTTGGCCCTCAGCCTGATGACGCGATCCCTGAAGGCCATGACGCCGTCGGAAACGGGGAAATCATCATCTCCAGGGTGTGTTTCAAGACCGTGGAACAAATAGCCGGCAGAGGTCAGCATAGGCTTTTCAGTGTCATAAATGAATGAAAGCTGGTTGGCATCCTGTCCGGAATCCGCTGGATGCAGGTAGCGGGCGAGCTCATCTTGGAGGCGGGCCTCATAACGGGCATTGGCATTGTACGGCAGCCTGTTCATATCGGCTTTGCATGATTGGTTGAGCACCTTCCAGACCCCTGAGTGATCCCCATGGCCCTGGCCGATTCGAGCGCTTCTTTGCGAGTATGAGGCGGGGCGCCCGCAAGAGAAGCTGACAGGAGGCTGATGATTGGGGTCATCGGCCTGGTTATGCGGAGGAATCCGACTTATGGTCATGGGGGCAAAATCGGCCTTGGGATTGGCTCGCTTGTGGTTGTTGAAGGCAATGTTGACTATACGGTCCAGCCAGGGGTCGCGTGACGAAAGAGACACTGTATCAACGCTGCTGAAATAACCGGAAAGCGGATCAGCCTTCGGAGCTCCGGATACCCATAGTCTGAGGCTTCTGTCAGATGTTGAATCCACAACTATGGAATTGGGGTGCTGAGCAAAATCGATATCCTTGCCTTCGCTATCGACCGCAGCCATACCTATGGAACTGAGCGTTTCCGAAAAGTCTCCGCTGAGGCTTTCGGCCCTCCCGCCTTCATTGCCCGAGGTTAAGGTATAGCTGAATTTCAGCCGACAACTGTCCAACGAATATTCCTGACCACCTTGGGAGCTGTCCCCGCCATCGGTATATCTAAGCGTATAGGTCCGGGAAGGCCCTTGTCCGGGATCGTCGCTTTGCAGGACTGGACATGGTCCGCTGCCGGAGATGCCGATGCCTTCGATTGCCAGCGAGCCATCGCTTGAAGATTGCCAATCGACGCCATCCGCCGACCGCGGAGTGATGGTCATCGTAACAGAACGCGGCCCTGCGGCAATCCATGTTTTTCCGTCTGTAAGGTCATCTTCGGACTTCATCTGCCGATAAGTCATCGATACGGATATGCGATCCTTGGCGCTCTTCATCTCCGTCGCAGAGGCACGGGTGGGAAGCAACAGCTGCCATACGAGCAAGGCGAGACAAAACAGAACCGAAAAACTCATCATGCAGCAAAGGACCTTTATCGCCTTAGTGCTTTTTACGGGCTCCGCCATCGTGTCAAGACCTTTCTGCAAGCGTGGTTTGGGCCTCATCATCGCGAGCGCTGGTTTCGGCATGCCCATGGCCAATCAGAGAAGTCTGCTGCTCGTCATCATCAACCCCTGATGATTGCGCGCTCATTTGCCCGGATTCCGATGATGCATCGGTCGAATGCACCACGAATTCCACCGGATGCTGCTGGGAGGAGGCGAAATCCTGACTGTTCCCGATTCCCGGGTTGAAACCCAGATCGCCAGTCTGCTGTTGTGAGCCGACCATTGCCCATGTACCCGCCCTGGCTGTGCGCATCCGTTCAATTTCGGCAGCCTCGCTGCGGCCAGTGAGGGCATCCCGCACCTGGCGTATATGCAGGACCCTATAAAGCACAATCGCGGCAACCGCCAGAACCAGGGCAACCGCCAGAAATACCAAAGCCAGCATTCTCCAGGACCAGGCGTTCATTGCTTATCCCCCTTGATATCCACAAAGGCGTTGTCTATAGCGGCGCGAACCTGTTTTGAGGATTCATTGGCCTCGTTTTTTCTCTCATCAAGCAAGGCAGTTGTAGGGGTTACCGAGGCAGCCAAGGATACAGACCGATCCGCCAAGACGTTCATCTGATCCTTGCCAACGCCATCCGCCCTGAACTTCCTTGGAAAGATCTGCAAGGCGTCCAGCGTCAGATTGGCGGCTTCCAACCGAATAACATCATTGCTTTCCTGGCGGGAAGCATCCAGCAATCGTTGCAAGCGCCTTGCATACGGCTTGTATCTGCCGGCATCCGATCCCTCATTGATGAGTGGGACGATTTGCGTGTTGAAATCCGCTATGCCTGCGTAGATATCCGCGAGTTCTGCCTTCTTGTAGTCCTTGTTCTTGGCCGCCTCGTGCATCCAGGGAGAGGCCGCCCTTATGCGTTCCATCCTCATTGATTCCTGATCCGTCATAGAGGAGCCTGAGGCTGTTCTGACGTCTTCAGGCACCTTGAAGTAGTACCAATACAGCTTTCCTGTTTCAAAACACAGCCTCGACCAGTCCTCGGAATGCTTACGCAGGGAATTGCTGTGCTCGGTGATCACAGCATTGAATGTATGCTCCTCTTGTGGATCGAATGCACCGTCTGCCTTATACAAACTGATCAACCCGATATACGGGTCGACAGAGTCCGGTTTGATGGAGGCGGCATGGACAAAGTCGTTTTCGGCTCTAGCGCTGACCGTTGTCTGAGCGGCTTGGTCCATCCAATAGCTGAAGTCGCCATTGCGCGTTCTATACGCCATGCCCAGCGAACATGCCGAAAGCGCAAAACAGACCGCTGAAGCGATTATGACAGCAAGGAACGCACGCCATTTTTTGGTGAGCGCTTGACGATGAACCTCATCAATCTCCCGGTAATGTCTCAATGCATAAGCCATCTGAGCACAGTTCTGGAATCTTGCTTCAGGGTTGGTCTGCGTCGCGACGGATATGATCTCTTCAAGGCCAGCAGACAAGGAGGGAACGATGTCCCGGATTGGTTTGAATGCTCCGGAACGCGGGCGCACGCCTGTCAGCAGGTTGTATAGTGTCGCGCCCAAAGCAAAAATGTCGGTACGCTGATCCACGCGACCTGTTTCGCTGAATTGCTCGGGAGCACCGTAACCTTGCGTGCCCAGCTGCCTGTCGTCCCCGATCAGTGAGGACCGGTCATCATCCGCTCCCATTTCAATGGCAATGCCAAAATCTATCAGTTTGATGGCTCCGCTTGGGGTCACCATCACGTTCGATGGCTTCATGTCCCGGTAAATGATCGGGGGCTTCCGACTGTGCAGGTAGTGAAGCGCGTCACATAGCTGGATACCCCAATCGACTACACGGTCTTCAGGCTGCGGCCCCTCGTTTTTCAGGATATCCGCGAGCGTCCGGCCCTCCACATAGTCCATGACGACATACAGCGTGCCATGGTCATCGATCAGATCAACAATCCGAGGGATAGACGGATGGTCCAAGCGCTTGATCATATTGGCTTCAACGGTGATGCTCTTGATGATCATGTCCCGCTTGACGGGATCGGTTACCTGTCTGATCTCCTTAACGGCCCATTGCTTGTTCAATGATGTATCCAGTGCAAGATAGACAGTGGACATTCCACCCTTGCCTATCTGCGTCAAGATACGATACCGCCCGCCGATTACCGTATTCTCAGCAACCACATCTCTCTCCAGTTTGAGCCATTGATCGACTTCGTTAAAGAAACCGCATGTTCAGGGATCAGCCACAGTCCCGATTCCGACATCAATGCGGAATCAAGCCCCACTCCAATCCTCAACAAGGTTTCTGATTCCTGCGGAGAAGGCTCGCATGCGAACATCGCAGTCCGGCAATCCAGGCTCGTTTATTCCGCTGGCAAGTACACATCCGACAGGCCGATTCTCATAGCACTACAACGAGCCACTGGAGAGAGACAGTTGCGGTTCCTTCTGATCATCGCTGACCAGAAGGAGCCGCAATGAGCCTAAACAGCTCCATTGCCTGCGATGGCGTGCCTTAAAGACAAGATGGTCAAAGTGCACCTATACACGTCTTGAGCAACCATGCCGCAGACGTCTAAGGCACATATTTCCCTCGCAGACAGAAAACCTACTGCAAAGAACTGGCCAGCTGGCTATCCAGATCAGACAGTGACTGCTTGGTCTTGTTCAGGAAGTTCTCCATACCGTCCAGACCATCGACGGTCTGCGTGGCTCCTTTGGTGAATTCCTCATAAGACTGCTGGAAAGCGCCGGAGGCACGGTCCGTCACGAACCCGCTTGCGACAAGGGCATCAATCTTGCTCTTCAAGGCATTCAATTCGGAGACGAGGGTATCGTGCCCATTCTTCAGATCGCTGACAGCGCCGTCCAAATCACCATAAGTAACCGATACATTTGCCATAACATTTCCTCTCATAGGACGAATTAGCTGATATGAACCCGCAAAAACAATCAGCTGCCTCAACCAACAACAAGAAAAGCTTATCACAGACTGGGAATTTCGTCTATTCAAGCGAGCTGCCGAATCCACAAAATTGCAAATATATTAGTTTTATGGCACGACTGCCTTCGGGAGCCCGCGCCTGTATCGGTACCACATCTGCCGGGTTATCGGCATGTCCGCATTTTGCGCAGAGGAGCCACATCATCCGTCTACCTGCACGGGCAGGAGGCCCCTTCACGCCGGGTGGCCGTCAGGGCAAGCGCCTACGGCCATGATGCCCATGAGCTCTTCTTGAGTGAGGCCAACTTCCTGGCCGGGCTCTCGATCTTCTGGACTGCGCCCGAGATCCTGGCCTGCCGTTCCGGAGGATAAGAGGCAAGCGATATACTCCCTGGGCCGCTCCCTCTTCGGCAAGTTGACCGGGCGGCCCACCTCCGAACATGGATACCGGGTAGCGAACGAGGACCAGCTGGCCCAAAGCCATCATGCATCGCGAACTTCAACGCCTGCGCCAGGGCGAGGCTTCGTTGGAATTCAAACAAATCCTTGACAAGGCTATGGCAAGAGACAGGGGTGGCCGCTACTATACCGCTCTCGACTTCGGCCGGGCCATGCCGAGACTGCGAGGAGACACGTATGGCCATACGATGCCCTTCATCGGAGAGGGGGTCGAGAAGACGATTCAGGCATCAATTCAAGTTTGGACAGCCTCAGGGAGAACATGGCCAATCGGGGCAGCGGCAGACCTTTCCGCAAGCCGGAATCTGCATGGCGGATCAGGCAGAAGACCGGCTTGGGCTGGCAGTGGCGCAACGGCGGGCCAGGATGCAGACGCGACCAGCGTGAGCAGCAGGGTGCGCCCGGCCATGCTGGCGGAAGCGGTGCTCTTGGCAGCGGCCTTGGCCGCACTGGCGCTGGGGCTCTTTGTTTTGCCTGATCGAGACGGCGCCAGGTCCGGAAGAGCCGTGACCGATGCGGGCAGCGGACCGTCGTCCAGCGTCCTGCAGGAGACCGATGCCGGTTGACGGCCACGAACTCCAGGCTGAAGGGGCCCACCTTGAGCTTGTCGCGGCCCTTGACCTCCACCTCCCTGGGCTTAAGATGATGCTCCTCGCACTTGGCATCAACAAACCCCAGAGTCAGCTTCGAGCCGATCAAAGGAATATCCGGACGCAGCCTCAGCAGATAAGGCACCCCGCCGATATGATCCTCATGCCCATGAGTCAGCACCAGAGCATCCACCCGATCCAGCTTATCCTTGATATAGCTGAAGTCAGGCAGAATCAGATCCACGCCCGGCTGCTCCTCCTCCGGAAACAGCACGCCGCAGTCAATCAGCAGAATATGACCGTTATACTCGATCACATTCATATTGCGGCCAATCTCACCCAGACCCCCCAGCGGGACAATACGCATGGAACCCTTACGATACTTCGGAGGAGCCACCAGACGCTGCTCAGCCTGAGTACCCTTACCACAGGCGATAGCGACGCTGCTTTCAGGAGTAATTCAGATCAGTCCGGCAGCCTTCATGCCCTTTCGGGCAAGAGCCACCTGATCCTCATCGGGACCCAGATTGGGCAGCCTCATGGCGGTCTGGTCCAATCTGCCGACCGCCTTCAGAGCAGCCTTGGCCATGACAGCCTGCTGACCCTGGCCATTGAGAGCCTGGACCAGCGGGTCCAGACGTGCAGCCAAATCCCTTGCGCCATCCAGGTCGCCGGCATCGAATTCATCGGCCAGGCGCTTCATAGGTCCGGAGGCTACATGGGCGATAACCGATATGACGCCGACAGCACCCAAGGCCAGGAAGGGCATATAGAGGCTGTCGTCGCCTGAATACCAGGTCAGGCCGGTCTCCTGGCGCTTGCGAGGCATGGAGGCCAGGTCGCCTGTGGCATCCTTGACGGCTGTTATTCCGTCCAGCTCGGCCAGCCTCCGGTAGGTATCCAGTTCCACGTGCAGTCCGGTCCGTCCAGGCACATCGTAGAGAATGATCGGCCGCTGAGCCGACTGGCAGACCGAACGGAAGTGGGCCACTACCCCATCCTGGGAGGGCCGCGAATAGTAGGGCATGACCACCAGCAGAGCATCGGCCCCCGCCTCCTGGGTCATCTCCACCATGCGTACCGTGTGCGCCGTGTCATTGGAGCCTGCACCCGAAATGACCGGCACGTCGACGGCATCTTTGACGGCCCTGACCAGATTGGCCTTTTCCTCCATGTGGGTGACGGGAGACTCGCCTGTCGTGCCGTTGACCAGGATGCCGTCGGCCCCATCAGCCACCAAGGTGCGGGCCAGATCGGCGGCTGCCCCGTAATTCACGGATCCGTCTTTATTCATAGGCGTGATCATGGCGGGGATCACCCGTCCAAACGGGGCAGGGGGAAGCAGATGGGCACCAGTCTCAGTCATATCTTCACGCTCCTTCCATATGGGGACGATCCTGCGGATATCAGAACAAGTAGCGGTCCAGGCCGACGCTCAGGCCGGGGATGCTACCGGCTCGGCGTACAGCCAGGAGGACTCCAGGCATGAATGAGACACGTTCGAAGCTGTCCGCGCGGATGGTCAGCTGCTCACCAGGGTTGCCCATGAGAATCTCCTCATGAGCATTGAGCCCGCGCAGGCGGACGGCATGGACATGAACACCGTCAACCACCCGGCCCCGGGAAGGATCAGGCTGTTGGGTCGCGTCGGGCATGGGGCCCATGCCAGCCTGACGGCGAGCCTTGGCAATAGCGGAAGCAGTACCCAGAGCCGTGCCGGAGGGGGCGTCAACCTTGTCGGGATGATGCAGCTCAACCACCTCGGCCGACTCGAAGTAGCGGGCAGCCATAGCTGCGAACCGGTCGGCCAGCACTGCGGAGATGGCGAAGTTGGGAGCGATGAAGACGCTGACTCCGGGATGCTCAGCAAGGGCCTGCCTGACCTGGTCCAGACGCTCCTTGGTCCAGCCAGTGGTGCCGATGACGGTGTGGACCCCCTGCCCTATCAGGGTCAAGGTGTTGCCCAGGACGGCATCGGGTCTGGTGAAGTCGACCGCCACATCCGTATTGCTCGGATTGATGGCAGCCGGATCATCATCCGGCCCCAGCAGCAGAGCCGTCTGCATATCCGGCGCGTCCTTCAGAGCACGCACCACCTCGGTTCCCATGCGACCGCCTGCGCCCAGCACCGATACGCGGATCATCGGCTGCCTCCTTCTTGGCTGTTCATTTCACTGCGTATTTTCGCCCTTTTCCACGACCATACCCCTTCTGCGGCTCCTGGCCCAGCCCAGCAGGGCCAGAGGGACAGCGCAGCAGGTGACCACCGCCGGGATGGTCATGCCGCCGTGAGGCCCGAACTGATCCAAGGCGACTCCGGCCAGGGTGGATCCCAGGGAGGTGCCGATGGATCCGCCGGTGGACAGCCAGGAGAGCCCCTCGGTCAGGGCACGGGCATCCACGTTCTCGCGCACAATCAGGTTGCCGGTAGCAAAGATCGGGGAGACGCACAGGCCGGTCAGCACCTCGGCCAGGCCCAGCAGGACCAAGCTGTCCATGACCAGGCGGAAGACCACGTAGCCCAGGGTCAGCAGCACCAGGAAGGTCGTCAGATAGCGCCAGCGGGATCCTTTGAGCCTGACCGAGCCGAAGATCAGCGCCCCGCACAGGGAGCCCAAGGCGAACAGGGCCAGCTGCAGGCCCACAGCACCCTCGCGGCCCATGGACTTGGTCAGGGCGGTCACCGAGACGTCAACAGCCGAAAAGCTCATGTTGAAGATGACGAAAATCACGACCAGCAGGAGGATGCCCGGGTAGACCAGAGCCGAGCGAGAGCCCCGGAGGCCGTCGGTTTCGCTTGGCAGAACGGTTCCGTGGGCATCCACCGGGGAATGATCCGCTGCCGACTGGTCAACGGCCTCCATGCGAACGACGGCCGGAGGCTCGGTGGAACGCATGGCAAAGAAGGCCAGTCCGCCGACCAGCAGAGCCAGGGCGGGCAGGTAGAGCTGGGAGACCGGGCTGACCGAGGTGGCCAGGTAGGCGGAGAGGATGGGTCCCAGGATGAAGACGCACTCGTCCAGTCCCGACTCCAGGGCGTAGGCCGTGTTGAGCAGATTGGTCTTGTCATCGCGCAGCACCCAGGCCCAGCGGGTGCGCACCAGTGCTCCGAAGGCGAACTGGGTCAGACCCATCAGGGCCGCCAAGACGAAAAGCACTCCCAGGGGAACCCGGCGCATGGCCCCTATGGCGAACCCCAGAATGGCCAGAGCCTGCACGATCAGGGCGGTCACCCCAACCCGGCGCTGGCCGAACCGGTCGAACAGACGGGCGTAGAAGGGGGTGACCAGGGCCGCGCAGAGCGTGTAGACGGCACTCATCAGACCGGCCGAGGTCCAGTTGTCATAGATGTTGTTCAAGGCCAGCACAATGCCCAGACCCATCATGCCCAGGGGCAGGCGGGCCAGAACGGCCGAAAGGCAGAAACCAGCGGCGCCCGGGTAGGTGAACAGGCGCAGGAAGGGGGATTTAGCGGCCGCCATGATCACCGTCCTTGCCCAGCTGGTCGCTCACACGGCCGCCGTAGATAAAGATGTCGTCAATCCCCTCGAAGAACTGCGGGTCGTCGGAGGGATCGCGCCCGGCGAAGGCAGCATGGTCCCGCCCCTTGAGCTCGGCCAGCCGCTCCATGCCCTGATGGTCGTAGAAGCCCACGTCGCAGGAGGAGTCCGTATGCAGGTAGAAGCGCTCAATGCCTGCCTGGTCCAGATGCTCCAGGGTGTCCCGCCATAGGGCGCCGCCCACGCCGCGCCCCCGGGCGCGGCTGGAGACCAGGAAGAGCCTCAGTTCAGCCTGGGGCGGGACGGCCAGACCGCACTGCTTCTCCAGCTTGACCTCGGTCAGCTGCCACTGGCGGGCCCGGTCCAGGGTCTGAGCGCCCAGCGGTGTGGCAGACAACTGCTGGTCCACCTGCTCAAGCTCCTCTTCGGCCTGGGGGAAGCACAGTTCGCCACGCCCCTCGGCCAGCAGGGTTACCCCCAGAAAGTCCTGCCCATCGACAGCTATCCGGGCCCTGGTGGCACCCACCAGGTAATGCAGGATGAAGTGGGCTGCGCTCAGCCGGGACACAGTCCCCTCGGGATCCTCCTGCACCTTCCAGGTGGCGTCAAAAGTCCCCACCAGGTCGGGCATATCCGCCCAGATCATGGGTCTGATCTGCACGCTCCCCCTCCTGCGGGAGGCATGGTCACGATTACTCGACGTTGTCATCTGTCTCATTGCTCCATTCGGGCGTACCGGCCCTACGACGGTCCGTGGCCGTCTGCCGATCGCCTGCTGTTCATGATTGCTGATGCGCGGCACCCATCGCCCTTATCTGGCGGGGTCTGCCGCAGACTCAGTCCTCGTCCGACTGCTCGGGTATGCCCTCGGCCAGGGATGCGAGAATTTCTTCTTCGGTCCTGGCACGGGCCCTGACGAGTCGATCCTGGGGCCGGTCTTCGCTTACATAATAAAGGCAGGCGTCGATGGTCGACAGGCCGATACCCTGCAAGCGTGACAGAAGCAGACGGTAGAAGTCCAGCTGGACCAGACGGCGGTTGGTCGACTCCTCTCCGTGCGGCCGGGATCCGGTCTTCCAGTCCACGATGGTGTAGCTGATATCCAGGCGATCCGGGTCAAGCCCCCCTGCGAAGACCGCGTCCAGCTTGCCCTTGACGATGGAGCCTGCCAGCACCGCCACGATCGGCCGTTCCACCCAGACGGGGGTGCGCTGTGCCCAGTCAGAATCAGCCAGCCGCTGCTCCCAGGTCAGCAGACGGGCCTGCACAGGATCGGCCTTGAAATCCAGGGATTCCCGCTCCCGATCAAGCCCGTACAGCATGCGCGCCCGCTCAGCCATGGCCCCAGGCCCCAACGGACCATCGAGCATATTCGGCGCTTCCGCCTGATCGGGCAGGTCCACCAGTCCTTCAGGTGCAGAGATTTCAGGCAGGATGAAGCGCCTGGCCCATTCGTGGAAGCGGGTGCCTGCCTCGGCCTGTGGGGTAGCCACCTGGGGCATGGGTCTGACCAGCCCCTGCCAGTAATCCCTCTCCATCTTGGGATCGCCCTCTGCCGAGCCGGCCTGGATGGCGGTGACGCTGCGGGCCCCGTGCCCCAGGATCCGACGGCCAGTGCTCCGCAATAGGTCCAGGTCCGTGAGCAGCTGATCGCCAGCGGCCCCCAAGCGACCCGTGCTGACCTGCAGGACGCGGACCGCATTGGCGTAGAGCCCGTCATCGCCCTCCTCAGGAATTGCGGGATTGCCCGTATCCCCGGCGCGCACCCAGGTAGCCGAACGGTCCAAGGCTTCACGGGTCCGCGCACTCAGAATCGGAGGCCAGAGCACCTGGTCACGCTCGCCGTCTCGGGCAGCGACCTGATCCACCTCTTCCAGGGCCCGGTCGACGATGGACTTGCGGTAGGACTGGGCCTGCTCACCGACAAAGAGCCCCAGGGGCGGCGTCGGCACGCCCTCCTGCGCGTCCTCTGAATGCTCCAGCTTGACAGCATCGGGCTCTTCCTGGAAGAGCTCCACCAGTTCGGTCCAGAAGTTGGAGGCCTTATCCGGGTCCGGAGCTGGCGTGTTCAAGGCCGCAGACTCCGCCTGAGCGTCCTGGCTGAAGGTCAGTAGCAGGTCATGCCGGGCCCTGGTCGAAGCCACATAGATCAGCCGCCGCTCGTCGTCCAGCAGCCGCCGTCCATACTGTTCGCGCTGAGAGGGGGCAATGGCATCGGCCCGGATCGGGTCGGCCTGGTCGTCCAGCCCACTCTCCCGAGACAGGCCCATGGCCTCCTCCTCCAGGCCAGCCAGGTCCATCCGGCCCAACAGGTCCTCAGGGTCAGCTCCCAGGGGGGCGTTGTGAGGAAAGCGTGGCAGAATCATGGCATCAGCCCGCACCGGCACCGGCACGGACTGGGGATCGACCAGCCAGGTGCGGGCCGTGCAGTTGTAGCGGTAGACCGGGCCGTCCGGAGATTGGACCACCGGCTGGTCCAAGGCGGGCTTGACGGTGAGCCGATCGCCCTGGCTGCTGGGAAAGGCTCCCCGTTTGAGCCCGACCACCGCCACGGCATCCCACTCCAGACCCTTGGCCTGGTGGACGGTCATCAGGGTCACGTCGGCCTGTCGTTCGTCTCCGTCAGTGGGCAGTTCGGGACTCTGATCCAGGGAGGACAGCCAGGAGACGAACCCGCGCAGACTGGGCCCTAGGCCCTGGGGCAGCTCGGACAGGTAGACATCCACCTGGTCCAGCAGGGCCTGGATGCCCGCCTTGGCCTGGCTGGGCTCCAGAGGTCGTTCAGGATTGGCCAGAGCACGGGCCAGCACCAGGTCCACGTCCAGGTCCAGGGCACGGATGGCCGCGATGACCACCTGGCGCAGGGGGGCCGAGGATTCAGCCTGGACCTGGCAGATGACCCGGGCGGCCTCGGCGGCCAGGATCCGTCCCCTGGCGGACAGACCTGAGCTCTTCAAGAGCTCTGGCAGGTCATCGCGCAAAAGCAGATCCACCAGGAAGACGTCGTTGGGGACCTGGTCACGGTAACGGCGCAAATCCTCGCGACGACGACGCGGATCGGGGTCGGACTCAACCAGGCCGGCACGGACAAGAGCCCGGTACTGGCTGTCCTCATTGACCCCTGCCGCCAGGGAGGCCAGAGCGCTCAGGTCGGCCGCGTCCATGCCGAACCGGGCCGAGGCCAGCAGACGCATCAGGGAATCACTGTCGGTATGGTCGCAGATCAGGGAGAGCAGAGCCCGCAGATCCATGACCTCGGGCCGGTCGAAGAGGGAGGAGTACCCGACGACCTGACAGCTCAGCCCTGCAGCCTCGAGAGCCTGGCGGTACCTGGGAAGGGCTGCCTTGGAACGGAAGAGAACAGCTACATGCGGCGCATCGCCCTGATCGCCATAGAGCTCGCGGGCCCTGAGGGCGAACCTGACCACGCCGTCGATCTCCTGGCCGCCGGTGCTGTAGCCCAAGAGGCCAACGGTGCCCGGGTCGGCGTCCTCACGTGGACGGAGCCTGGCCACGTCCACCTCGCGCAGTTCCGCTTCAGACCGGCTCTCCTGGCCCCGATGGCGCAAGGGGACAGTCAGCTGGTTGGCGGCCTTGAGCACCCAGCTGGAGTTGCGGAAGGTGCGCGACAGCGTCAGCGGGTCCTGATCCTGCGAGCGCCCAAAGGCGGTTACGCCAGACAGGGAACCGCTGTCGGAGGCAGGTCGGTCGGCCAGCATGCCGAACTGGGCCTGGAAGGTGCGGAAGGCTCCGGGGCTGGCTCCACGCCAGGCATAGATGGACTGGAAGGGGTCGCCCACGGCGGTCACGGCCGACCTGCCAGGAGCCTGATCCGCACTCCCCTGGTTCTCTCTAAGGCGCTGCGGATGGAAGATGGCCGCCAGGAGCAGGGCCTGGGTAGTGGAGGTGTCCTGGTATTCGTCCAGAAAGACGTGGCTGTAGCGGCGTCGCAGCTGGGCACTGATGGAGGGGAAACGGTCGACCAGCTGGAAGGCAGCCAGGGTAAAGTCGCCGAACTCGGCCATATTGGCCTGGCGCTTGGCCCGCTGGTAGTCCTGAACCAGAGCCAGCAGCTTCTCGCGCGTCAGAGCGGCCCGTCGCATGGCATCCACCCGGTAGAGGCGAATGCTCTGCCGTTTATCTTGGAAGGCCTTGATTTTGCCCTGGAAGTGCTCGTCGGTCTCCTTCTTGCTGCGCTTGGGCGGCGTCTCGCTGACTCTGGGCTCGGCATTCGGCACGGGCTGGTCGCCGATCAGCTGGTCGGCTCGATCCACAAAGGCGCGGTCCCAGGCACGAATGCGCTCCACAGCCTGGTCGAAATCCGGGCACTCGCTGCTGATCATGGAGGTGGTCACCGCCCCGGT
This sequence comes from Bifidobacterium asteroides, assembly GCF_003202695.1. Classification (GTDB taxonomy): domain Bacteria; phylum Actinomycetota; class Actinomycetes; order Actinomycetales; family Bifidobacteriaceae; genus Bombiscardovia; species Bombiscardovia asteroides_G. The sequence continues at coordinate 474,008 of NZ_QGLL01000001.1, read as the reverse complement.
CAGCCCCAGAACCCGGTTGACGGTGGTCGAGAAGGTTGAGGAGCCCAGATCGTCGGATTGGCCATCCTGTGCTGAGGCACCGGCAGGAAAGATCAGATCCAGATGGTCAGCGACCACCTGTGAGGCCAGCTGGTAGGCCCCTGCCGAACTCAGCGGACGGGTGTCCTGGTCCATGCCCACCAGCAGACCGTACTGGCGCACGATGGACTGGAAGAAGGCGTCATAGGTGGACACGGTCGGCTTGAGGAAGCTGCGTTCAGGGTCCACGGCCGAGGCGCCTCTGCCCTGGTCGCGTCGGATGACCGCCGCCCCCACCCTGGACTGGAGTTCGGATGCGGCCTTGCGGGTGAAGGTCAATCCCAGAATCTGCTCGGAGGGCACCCCCCGGCGGATCAGGGCGATGATCCGGCTGGTCATGGTCATGGTCTTGCCCGAGCCGGCGCCGGCCACCACCAGAAGATCCTCGTTGACATCCGCATCGACGATGGCGGACTGTTCGGCAGTCTGCTTCATTCCTGATCCTCCAGTAGATTGGGCGCCACCAGCTGCCATGCCTGACATGCCTGCCCATTGCCGGCCCGATGGCAACGGGCAGGGTCGAAGACCGCATCATCTCGGCCAGCCGTCAGCTTGACCCCGGCAGCGAAGAAGATCCTGGCTATCATGGTCAGCCCCCATACAGCCTGGGAGGAGTTCCGCGCGGCTCGGATCATGGCCCACAGGTCCGCATCCACCCCAGGCGGAACCTGTTCGGACAGATCGGCGGGCTCGGCCTTGGACTCGAGCGGGGAGGGCATGCCGGTTCTGGGCTGAGCGATAGTGACCAGCCTGTCTCGCTCGAACAGCGGCGGCTGGTAGGCCATCTCCTCCCGGCGCAGTCCCGTTTGAGCATCCTTGGGCGGGAACTGCAGCTGCAGGAGCAGAGACTGGCTCAGCTTCATTCCCTCGGTCCTGTCCAGATCAGGGGCCTGGGGCAGGCTCCAGGCCGCACCCGCCTCCGGGCTGCTGCCAGGCGTGGGCGGGCAGGCCAGTCCCAGCTGATAGCAGATCAGCTGCAGATCGTTGAAGAGCTGCCCCTGGGTATAGGGGACTCTGCCGGTCTTGTAGTCCACCAGTCGCAGACGGATGCCCTCGGGCAGGGACCTGACCTCCAGACGGTCGATGCGGCCGGTCAGTCTGACCGTCGTCGCGGCATCCAGGGCTGCGGGAAAGCCGTCGACCAGGCCGGACATCAGGGCGAAGAGCCCCTCGGCATCAAGAGGTCTGTCCGGGAAGGTGACCCGCCAAAGAGGAACCAGGTTCTCCACGGACAGGCTGACGTCAAAGGAGCGTTCGCTCTGCACGCCTAGCAGATCGCCGACCGGGACCGGGTTCTTGCCTTCCAGGCCGTATTCGGACGTCGCGGAGCGGACGAAATAAGAGGCCAGGCTGTCCAGAATGGATTCCACCCGGCTGCTGCGGCCGCGCTGGTCATAGAGCTCGTCAGGGTCCCGCAGGCGCTGTTCCTGGGGAGCCAGCTGCTGATAAATGTCCAGGAGCGCATCTCGCACCTGCTGCTGGCGAACATCCGGGTTGCCCTCGCTAGGACGGTCCAGACCCTGGGCTGTGCCCTCGCTGGCCACCTTGTGGATCAGCGAGCCGAACTCAGTGGGCACCCTGGAAGGAGAGGGTCCGGAGAACTGATCTGCTAGAGCCCACTCCAGGGGACAGTTCCAGATGGCATCAACAGCCGACGGCGAGAGTAGGACCACCTGGCGGTCGGACCGGTGCTCATGGCGCTGGTCACGCTCGTGTGTTCGAACTGCCTGGGTGGCTTGATTGACGGAAGCATGTGCTGAACGAGGGGCACGGTCTCTTTCAGTGATCGATGCGACACCTGTGGCAGCGGCCACGGCCCTTGATCCGGCGTCCTGTTCAAGCGAAACCACGTCATCCGGGTCTTGCTCAACTGCGGAGTGCTCATCTGGGGCATGCTCATTCGAGGCCGGCTCAGCGGCACCCTCATGATCATGGTCATAGAAGAATGGCCAATGTCGGGGATCAGCCGAATCCTGGCCCTGTTCCGCCAGCAGCCGCAGGGTTTGCACAGCATCGTCCACTCGCTCACGGTCGATCCGATCCTCCGGAAGCAGCGCTTGGATAGCCAGGATAGAACGGGCAGCCGCCGTCAGGCCTCTGGCAGACGCTTCCAGTCCCCCGTAGCGCTCACTGTCGCCTGAGCCAGCGCCAACCATGCTGAACTCGGCCTGGCTCATGTCGGCGGTGCGCGGATAGCGTTCAGGCAGATAGCCGTAGAGAAAGTCCGAAGGAACCAGATCGTCGTTCCAGACCGCGCTGATACGCACCTGAGTCCGGGCCCGGGTCAGCGCCTCCAGAAAACCCTTCTTCTCAGCGTAGAGAATGGAACGCAGGGCAGGATCATGGCTGAGCGTATCCGCCAGGGGGTCGTCGATGCGATCATGCAGGACCAGGTCAGCCAGCTCCTCGGCTCCGAACATGGTGTCGCGGGGAATCAGATTCGGCCAGACCCCGTCCTGGACGGCGGGCAGCCAGACCAGGGGCCAGTCGGCGGCAAGGGCGGCAGCGCCGGCAGGTGTGGTCAGGGTGACGGCATGCTCAATGGGCCCAATCCGCGCCAGGGAGTCGGCCTCGATCTGCATGGTGCGCACCTGGTCCATGAAGGCATCGACCGTGGGGAAACGACGGGATCCAGCCGCGTACTGGAAAAGCCGCATGAGCGCGTCCAGGCGGTCGTTGGCCTCCTCGCCCTCCTGGGTGGCCATCAGGGCCCGCCGCTGCCAGTCGTCAGCCAGATCCAGACTTCGCCAGGCCTCCCAGAGCACATATTGGGGCTGACGGTCCTCCAGGTCGCCGATGCGGGTGGCCGTCAGACGCAGGACTTGCAGGGCCTTGTCCAGGACCAGTACGTCAGGATCCTCCTTGCGCCCTCCGGCGATAGCGGTCATCACTTCCAGAATGATCCCCGAGGATCGGCCATCCGGGTCCAGAACCAGCAGGGTCTCCAGGGCCTGAACCGACAGGATGGCCGGGCGTGGAGCATGCCGGTCGCCCAGATCCACCGGCTGGTCGGGGGCCGACGCATTGGAGAAGGAGCCTGATTTGCCTCCCTGCTCAGAGGAGTCGTGCTTGGCCAAGAGGGAATCGTCGACGCTGATGCCGGATGAACGGTCCCGCTGAACCCGCCGCTGGTCCAGGTCCTCGACCCAGGTCTGCCAGACCTGCTGCAGGAGCGGCAGATCGTCCAAGGAGCCCGATGAGTCCGTCTCGCTCCCCTGCTGTGCGGACAGGGGTATCGGCATGCAAGGTCCCTGCGATTGCCGTAGCTCTCTCCCCTGCTGTGCGGACAGGGGGACCAATGCGGCCATGGTCTCCATGATGGACTCCAAACGCTCCATCCTGACAGGGCGCTCTGCACGAGCGGCAGTGGCGGGAACCCGAAAAAGGGGGCTGGCCATCAGGGTGCGCAGGCGCGAACGGATCCAGGCAGCCACCTGGGCAGGATCGTCCGGGTCGCTTCCGGCGACGGGGTCCAGTACCGATTGGGCCAGTTCGACCAGGGCGAAGAGACCCTGGATGGCAGGCTCCTGGCTGAGCGGACGAGTCACTGAGGAAAAGCGCACCGGCACGCCCTGAACGCGCAGCTTGCGACCCAGGGTGCGCAGGGTCGCATTGTCGTGGGCGATGACGGCCATGTCGTTCCAGTCGTGCTTGTCGGTCAGGAACTCATGCTTGATCTGCCAGACCAGATCATCATCCTCCTGGTCAGGGGTGTGGAAGAGCCTGGTCTGCACGCTGCCGTCACGGATCAGACTGCCGCCAGCAGCCAGGGATGCCACCGGCCCGGCGCCGGGCCAGGCGGGCAGCTTGCCGGGTCTGTCAGGCAGGGGGGTGTCGTCCTCCTCAACCCCGGCGATGCCCAGACTGACCCTCGCAGCCACCAGATCGGCATAGGAGCCGGGAGCTGCTGGATCTGAACCCTGACTGTCTCCGGTCTGGTCTGCGGACGCTTCCGTCACCACCATCCTCCGAGGTTTCAGGGTCACGGTGGCGGCTCCCAGGCAGGCAAAGTCCTGGGCCAGAAGAGGGGCGGCGGCACCTGACATGGGCTTGGACAGGGCCGTCAGACGATTGGCCAGAAATTCCGGGTAGGAGCCGCGGAAGGACTGGACCGACTGGTCGGGATTGCCTACCAGAAGGAGTCGGCAGCCAGCCTGGTTCAAACCCTGCAGCAGTCCCATACCGGCCAGGGTGATGTCCTGCCAGTCATCCACGACCAGCAGGTCGGGCAGATCCTCACCAGCCAGGCCGTCCAGGCTGCGGGAGGCTTCAGCCATAAGCATGGAGGGATCCAGGCGGAATTCGTCCGGGTAGCTCTTGGTGATGCTCTGACGGTATTCATCCTCCAGGGCGAAGGCCAGCCGCCACTGCAGACCCAGCCGGTCGCGGCGGTCGGGATCCATGGGCTGGACGGCCAAGGCGTCCAGAAGCTGATCCCGATCTCCGCTGTCCAGGCCTAATTCCGTCATGCGGGCGAACATATCCCGTAGCTGGGCGATGAATCTGTCAGCAACCCCTACGACCCGTCCCTGACCATCGCCGACCAGGACGGCCGACCAGCCTGCCCCGTTGCGGAAATATCGCTCCAGAAGCCGACAGACCGGGCAGTCGTCACCCGCCTGCACATGCTCCAGATGGACGGTCATGACCTGCCGAAGCAGGGCATCCTCCTCAGCGCCGTTGAGCAGTCGGGGCAGAAGCGGATCATGCCCGCCCTGGGATAGCCGGGACCGCGTCAGCAGACGGAAAGCCAGGGCCTGCAAGGTGCCCACAGGTCGAGTTCGGTCGGACCTGCCCCGCTCCATAATGACCCTGTGGCTGACCTGATCGGCCGCAGTCCGACCTGATACAGCCATGCTCGCACCATCGCCGAACCTTTCCATACCGATCAGCAGGGCACGGGTGGCCAGACTGGTCTTGCCGCTGCGGGGGGAACCAGCCACCACCAGGGCCCTGGTGGGCCGACCCTCCTTGTTCCGGAGCCGATCGCCGATAAGGTCGCGCACCTGTTCCATGGCCTCTTGCGGATCCACCGGCGACTGCTTGCTCATAGCTTCAAGAATAAGGTCCGGCATGGTCCATCTACAGGCCTCGAAGACCACTGGTCCGGTAGTGTCGGCAGGAAGCTGAAAAGGAGGTCTGATCGGGAACGGCGTGCTGTTATCGTGGATAGCAGTTCTCAGACAGAGTCCTCAGGAGGTGTCTCTTGCAGCAGAATGGTTCCCAGGCCCAGCGCCCGGGTGCGGCTCCAGTCATGGACCAGGCGCCGGCGCTGCCCGGGCTTCGGCTCCTGCGGCCCCTGGACCTGGGAGGCACCGCCGCCGTCTATCTGTACGAACAGGAGGGGCTCAACCGACCAGTGGCAGTCAAGGTGGCCATCCAAAGCAACATGGACCGAAAGACTCATCAGCTCTTTCTGCGAGAGGCCAAAACCCTGGCCAAGCTCTCTACCCACCCCTGCATCCTGAGCATCCACCAGGCCCTGGTCAGCGATGACGGACGGGATTGCCTGGTGCTCGAATACGCTCCGGGCGGCAGCTGCAAGTCCATCATGCTCAGCGGGGGCATGGACCAGGAAGGCGTGCTGGATCTAGGGGTGCGCATGGCTTCGGCTCTCTGCTGCGCCCATGAACGGGGAATCCTGCACCGGGACGTCAAACCCAGCAACTTTCTGATCACCGACCAGGGCCTGCCCGTCCTGGCCGACTTCGGCATCTCGTCGAGCATCTATGAAGGCGAACAGACCGGCGGGCTTTCCATACCCTGGGCGGCGCCAGAGGTCCTGGCAAATCGCTCGGGAGGATCGGAGGCCAGCGACATCTACTCCCTAGGCGCCTCGCTCTTCGGCATGTTGGCTGGCCGCTCTCCCTACGAGTACGCCTACCAGGCCCGGAATGAAAGTCACCTGGCCCAGCTGATCATGACAGCGGAAACTCCTGTTCTGCACATGGGCGAGACCTCTCCTGTCTTGGCTGCGGTTCTGAAGAAGGCCATGGCTCATGACCGGGACGACCGCTACTATTCGGCGCTGGAGTTCGGCCGCGCGCTTCAGGATGTCCAGGAGCAGCTCTATGGCCATGCAACGCCGTTCATCGGCGAGGGAATCGACCCCTATCCGAAGACGGATGCACGTCCGCATACCAAGGTCGGAGCCATTGCGGGCCGGCCGGGAAGGAAGGAATCCAACCCCCTCTGGACCGAGGCAGGGGCCAGATCCGAATCACGTCAGCAACCAGCTAGGGGAACGATCGCTGACCATGAACATAGCCGGGCCAGGCGGTTTTCCGGCGGGGGTCGCCGTGTGATTCTTCCGGCTCTGATTCTCGCTGCCGTCCTGGCCCTAGTCCTGGTCTGGGCCCTGGTTGTCGGCCTGCCTAATGGTGCCAAACAAGGCTCACAGCCGACTACAGGCTCCTCCCAGACGCACTCCCAACAGGCGCAGTCACCAGACCCGACGAATTCGAGCGACTCCCAAGAGCTACAGGAGGGCCCAGTTCCCTCGCCCACACAGGGTCAGGGCCGCTACCAGGGCACCACGGCAGTTTTCACCTGGACCAATCCCGACCCCAAGCCAGGAGACACCTATGTTTGGCGTCCCTTGGACCAGGACGGCACCGGAGGCCATGGCCAAAGCGTTCAGACCCGACAGCCGACCGCCCGCATCGACGATCCACAGGGGGGTCAGACCTGCATTAGCGTAACTCTGGTGCGTGCCGACCAGAGCATGTCACAGGACCCGACCATCATCTGTGCAGCTCAATGAGCTACGGTTGTTGTAGTCCGCATTCGACCACCCCGATTTTCACAGACTGCCAAGACCTTGGAAATCAGCTAAAATCGGTCGTCAGAGAGGGGCATTGACGGCGGTCGGGGACCCAACGGAGAGGCAAAGGCATATCCCAGGCACCCTGTCGTGCGGGAAAGGAACTTACAGAATTATGGACTTGCGGGGACGATTCCTGCGGATGCGCCGCGCCGGGCTGCGTCTGCGGCATGCACTGGCCGTCCGTGCCAGGAACCCTGCCGTCATCCTAGCTGTCACGCTGGCGGCGCTGATCCTGCTCGTTCTTGGCGCCCTGTTCGTGCATGGAGTGGACCGCCGTGCCGTTCAGGTGGACGACGGCAGCATCTGGATCACCTCCCAGAACGAGCGCAAGGTCGCCCGGTTCAAGCCCGACATCGGAGAGGCGGACGTGGCCCTGTCGACGGGCACTGATCACTTCGACCTGGCCCAGAGTGGATACGCGGTCATCCTGGGCCGTGAGGGAGGGATGGCTCCCATAGCGGCCGCCACCGCTGCTCTAGGGGACACCACCCGGTCGGATGCCAGAGTCCAGCGGATAATCAACGGGCCCACTTTGGTCCTCTTCCAGGCGCGGACTGGCAGGATCTGGGTGGGTCAGGCCGCCTCGCCGGGAAATCTGGACACGCAACGCCGAGACCCTGTGCTGACCTTGGGCTCCGGAGCCGCCGTCACTGTGGATGCCTCCGGAGTCGTCTACGCCTACCGGCCCTCGGACGGGGTCGTGCTCAGGATCGATGGACCCGACTCACGGGCCCACCGTGAACTGGACTCCTTGACTGGCCACGCCCCCATCCGGGCCACTGCGCTCAGCGTCATCGACGGAAGACCCGTCCTCCTGGCCGGCGATCGGCTTTACTGGCCACAGGGATCCGTCCGTATACCGCACCGGGGAGACCTGCAGCTTCAGTCCACTCCAGTCGATATGGACCGCCAGGGACCCTGGGCAGGCCTGACCGATCAGGAAAGCGTCCACCTGGTTGAACTGGATCACCCCAAGAATCACATTGAGACAGTACGTACCGGCGGCAGCGGTCAACCCGCCCAGCCGGTCTCCTCGGGCGGATGTCTCTGGACGGCCTGGGCCTCCTCGGGACGGAACTTCCTGCGACTGTGCGCCACAGGGAAAGCCGTGCCACAGGTCCGGTCACAGCAGCCGCATCCCGCCACACTGGAGGCCATCAGCCCCACCTCGGATCTGGTCTTCCGGGCCAACCACCGGAGGGTCATCCTCAACGATGTGCTGACTGGCGATGTCTGGAACCCCCGATCCTCCACCAAGGTGATCCGGCCGCAGTGGCAGACCATGGAAATCAAGCACGCGGACAGCAACGATCAACGCCAGGACTCAGCCGACAATCGCCAGCGTTTCGCAGCCACCTGCCGATCAGGGTCCCAGCCCATCCAGGCCGAGGATGACAGTCTGGGCATTCGGGCCGGATCCAGAGCCCTGCTGGACCCCTTGCGCAACGATCGCCAGACCGATTGCTCGGTTCTGCGGATCGAGGATGCGCGCAGCTCGCAGGGTAATCTGCGCCTGACTCCGGTTATGAACGGACGCTATCTGCAGGTGGATGCCAGCGACGCACCTGACGGCCGGGCCCGAATCAACTACTCCATCACCGACGGACGCGGACAGGTCTCCTCGGCCGGCATCGACCTCAACATCGCCCCAGCCAAGATGGACCAAGGCGACCAGGCACCGGTCCAGAACGACACCCCTCCCGAGTACGAGGTGGAGCAAGGGGCCACGACCACCGTCAACGCCCTGTCCGGCTTCGAGGATCCCGAGGGCGATCCGTTGACCCTGGTCGGCGCCGAGTCAGTGAACTCCGATCGCATATCCCTGTCCACCAGGGCTGACGGACAGCTGACCATGAGCGCCGGCTCGGCCACCTCCGGTCGTCTGGCCGTCAAGGTCACTGTTTCAGACGGGCTCATGAGCGGTCAGGGACTCATTTATTTCACTGTCAGACCCGTCAACACGCTGGCTCCACTGGTCGATCCGGTCATTCGCCAAGCCGCTCCCGGACGAGAGGTCACTGTGGATCTGAGCAGAAGCGTGCATGCCAATGCTGCTCGGCCTCTTCGCTTGGTCCAGGTCGACAAACCCGATGGAATACAGGTGGAGGTCAACGCCGAGAGCCTTTCCTTCACAGCCACCGCCGCTAACCCAGGCACCTATTATGTGCCCTATCGGGTAGCCCAAGGCGACCAGGAGACCCAAGGACTCGTCAGGCTGGAAGCCGAACGAAACCAGAGCGGATCCGCTCCGCCGGTTCCCGTCAACGACGTTGCCCTGCTGGGCGCCGACCAGACCGCCATCGTCGATCCTCTCGACAATGACCTGGATCCCATGGGCGGAGTACTGGCCCTGACCGATGTGCGCGTGGATCCGAACTCCGGCATCAAAGTGGGCATCGTGGACCACCGCCGGATCTACCTGTCGGCCAGAAAAATCCCCGCACGACCACTGAGCATTGCCTACACGGTCGCCAACGCCAATGGCAGCGCTCAGGGAACCATCGTCCTGCAGCCTCCGTCATTGAACAGGGCAGCCTCGGCGCCCAAGGCCCCGAATCTCACGGTTGGGGTCCGCTCATCAGGCCTGGTCACGGTTTCGGTCATGGACAAGGTCACACACGCTGACGGGACCAGCGTCACCCTGGACCAGAAGCTGACCACGGATCAGCGTACCTTTGCGGGATTGGCCTTCGTATCCGGAGATACGGTCAGATATCAGGCCAGCGAGCGCACCGGGGACTTCCCGGCCACCTATACGGTCAGGGACGATCTGGGCAACGCGGCCTCTGGCACCATCACCTTCCGGGTCCATGCCTCTGACGCATCCAACAAGCCCGCACCCACCCCGAAGGATCTGCGGGCCCAGGTGGCTGCCGGGACCAAGGTGCGCATCCCCGTCCCGCTGACCGGCATCGATCCCGATGGAGACTGCGACACCTTGTCCGGCTTAGGCAACCAAGTACCCAAGCTGGGCAGGATCGTCAAAGCCGGAGCCGACTACCTGATCTATGAAGCCTATCCTGACTCGCACGGCACCGATGAGTTCACCTATGCCGTGGAGGATTGGGTGGGGCAGCGCGCCCAGGCGCGCATCCGCATCGGCGTCTTTCCCGACTCATCAGTGACCGGAGTCTTCGCCCGGGATGACAAGGTCAGACTGCGGCCTGGGACCGTGGCCGACGTACCTGTCCTGCTCAACGACATTTCAGGGGACGACGACCCCTTGAGCCTGGGCCCCCACTTGGAGCGCCAGGGCCTTGACCAAGCCAGCGTCGAAGACGGCATGATCCGGCTGACCGCCCCCTCGCAGCCAGGCACTTCCTATCTGGTCTACCAGGCACGCAACCAGGCAGGACTGAGCGACCAGGCCACCCTGACCGTAGTCTCGGATCCCCAAGCCCCCATCCAGCCGCCCATAGCTCAGGATTACCAGGTGGCCCCTGAGGATACGGTGGACAAGCGCAGCGTGGAAGTCAATCTGGCTGATTCCATCAGCAATCCTTCCGGCACCCTTGATGATCTGCGCCTTGGAATTCATCCTGAGGCCAGGGCCCATGCCAGAACGGTCGGCGAAGCAGGCTCCGCCAAGCTGGTCATCGATCTGACCGATCAAGCCAGAGCCGTGCCCTACACCGTGACCAATACCCGCTACAACATCACTTCAATGGCTTTTGTGAAAGTTCCTGCCTATGGAGTATTCCCCCCGGTCCTAAGACCCCGTGCTCCGGCCCTCAAAGTACGAGCTGGACAAAGCATCACCATCGACATCGCCGATCAGGTCAGGGTGGGTGCAGGCAAGACCGCACGAATCGTCTCCCGCCAGTCCGTCTCGGCCACCAAATCCGACGGATCCGATCCCTACGTGGACGAGCACACTCTGAAATTCACCGCCGCAAGGGATTATGCCGGCCCAGCCTCGCTGACCTTCGCAGTCCGTGACGGGGATCCAGGCGGCCAGGCCATCATCAACGAGTCGGTGCTGACTCTGCCCATCACCGTGGTCGGCGGCAAAGCATCCCCGCCAGTCCTCTCGGAACCGGTCATCGATCTGGTGGCCGGGGAACCGGCGCAGACCATCTCCCTGACCGCCATGACCCGCTGGCCGCAGGGAAGCGACCCGGCCGATGGCACTTTCTCCGCTGGTGACCCCCAGGGGCCGATCCATGCCAGTCTGAGTCCCCGGGGCCAGCTGAACGTGGCCGCCGACAAGACCGCAACATCCGGCACTAAGGCCACCCTGCCGGTGACCATCACCAGTTCATCCGGCAATGCGCATACGGTCCTGGCCTTCCGCATCGTGGCCACCACCCGACCTCTGGCTTCAGTCCCCTCGCGCCAGGTGGGGCTCAAGGCCGGACAGAGCGTGGAGCTGAACCTGTTCGAGGGTGCCCTCAACCCCTTCCCCGACACTCCGCTTCGCCTGCTCGGCCTGGTCAGCGACGACGCCTCTCGACTGACAGCCACCAACCTGGGCAACGGACGGATCGCCATCAAAGCCGATCGTGACATCGGCGCCTCAACCAACACCATCCTGGCCACAGTCGAAGATGGCAGCCGGGATCCGGGTCGCCGGGTCACCGCCACCATCACCGTGGGCATCATCGACCGCCCACAGGCCCCCAGAATGCTGGCGGGCGCCGCCCAGGCAGGCGACGGAACAGTTCTCCTGGCTTGGGAGCCTGGTGCAGTCAACGGCAGTCCAGTGGACGAGTACCGAGTCTCCTACACCTCAGCTGCAGGCTCAGGTCAACGCTCCTGCGGCAATGCCGTCACCTGCCGGATCTATGGGCTGTCCAACGGCCACGACTACTCCTTCACCGTTCAAGCCCACAACCAGGTGGGCTGGTCCCCCGCTTCCTCGCCGGCGGCAGCCAGACCGGACGCGCTTCCCGGAGGCGTACAGGCATTGACCGTGAACGGCGACAGCAAGGAAATACTGACTGTCACCTGGCGTGCACCTGAGAATCATGGCTCGCCCATCCAGAGCTATACGGTCCACGGCGAGGGTTCAGGTTGCGGTTCGCCACGATGGCGCGCGGCCAACTCCACCAATGCGGTCTTCGACGTGAGTCATGATGAGGCAGGAGGCACCTGCACAGTAAGCGTGACCCCAGCTAATATGGCGGGATCAGGACCTGTGGCCTCAGCCGCCGGATCCACTTGGTCGCATCCGGATCCGCCGGCATTCCAGACCTTGGAGTACCTAGGCAACAACCAGGTCAAGCTAGTCCTGAACCCTGGAGCCGAACATGGCCGACCCTGCGCGGACATCCAGGTGGACATCGAAGGTATTGATCCCGACAAGGCGTCCTGGACCCTGCCCTGCAACCAGCAGGAAGTGAGTGAAACAATCACGCTGCCCGCCGGGTCAGCCAAGCCGGGCGCAACACTGAACTTCCGGGCGGTCGCTCGCATCCATGGAGTGGGGTCCGAAGGCCATTCGCCCTCCGCCACCAAGGAGCTTACCCTGCCCAAAGAGACCGACAAGCCAAGCAATAAAACCCTTCGTCAGAGGTCCCCGGAGCAGACAAGGATGAATGACCATGGATGAACAAAACGCACAGGAACCCATTCAACAGGACGACACCATCGCGGATGACGCGACCAGACGGAATATCCCCACAACCGCGCGTGAGGCGAACAGTGAAGGGCACCGGGTTTTTGCCGACCGGCTGGATCTGCTGAAGCGACAGCGCCAGGCTCTCATGTCCGGCCTGGGCCAGAAGGAAACTCCTTCGGCTGTGAGCGACGATCGGACCCTGCCCGGCCGCGTCCCCTCGACCGCCAGGCATAAAACCACTCAGACGCCTAGGGCGGAATCCTTACCGTCAGACAGCACCATGGTGGAAGACGAGACCATCCCCGGCCGCCAGCCGGTCAGTAACCTATTAGCCCGGTCCTCATCAGCTCCTGCAAGGTCCGATATGGTCGACGCCAGCGATCAGACTCGATACCTCCAGTTGGAGCAGACCTCGGCCCTCCCTTATGAGGTCGGGACCGACCAACCTCGGGATACGGAAGAGATCGGACAGGATCAACAGCCTGCCGCCGAACCAGAAGATCAGGCAGTTGGGACCAGGAAGCAAAGACGGTCAGATCAGACCGGAGGCAGCAGCCAGGCCGCCGTAGACGTGTCGGCTTTCGCCAGCCTCTTCCGCTCTATCGTCGACAACGTGGGCCAGGCAGTGCTGGGCAAGGAGGAGACCATTGCCTTGTGCGTCACCGCCTTGATCGCAGGAGGCCATGTACTCCTGGAGGACAATCCGGGCACCGGCAAGACCCAGCTGTCACGCGCCCTGGCCGCCTCCATTGCCGTGGATTGCAAGCGGATTCAATTCACCCCCGACCTGCTGCCCTCCGATCTGCTCGGCGTGACCTTCTACGACCAGTCTCAAGGACGATTCTCCTTCCGACCCGGTCCAGTCTTCGCCTCCCTGGTCCTGGCCGACGAGATCAACCGAGCCTCCCCCAAAACCCAGTCAGCCCTGCTGGAGGTCATGGAGGAAGGCCAGGTGACCGTAGACGGTCGAACCTACCGACTCCCTCGGCCATTCATGGTTATAGCCACTCAGAATCCCATCGAGCAACTGGGCACCTATGCCCTGCCCGAGGCGCAGATGGACCGCTTTCTGATCCGCACCTCGCTTGGGGCACCTGGACACGATGCCAGCATGCGCATCCTTGAAGAGGCCGACATCCGTGACAGGGCCGGACTGGTCGACCCGGTGGTTGACGCCGCCCAGGTAGAAGCCATGGCCGCCTGCGCCTCCAAGGTCTTCTGCGCTCCCCCAATCATGGAGTACGTCATCCACATCATCGAAGCCACACGGCACAGCTCCGCCATCCAAGTCGGCTCCTCCATCAGAGGCGGACTGGCCCTTGTCCGTTGCGCCAGGATCCGGGCCTGCGCTCAGGGTCGCAGCTACGTGATTCCCGATGATGTCAAGGATCTGGTCGACCCCATCCTGGCCCACCGGCTTATCCTGACCGCCCAGAGCAGGCTGGCGGACATGGACGAGCACCAGGCGCTGGCCGAAGCCCTGGCCAAGGTCCCCGTCCCGACTGGAGAGCAGTGAGCATGACCGCTTTCTCCCGCCGACCTGCCCCGGAAGCGAGACCTGCAACCTCGGCAGGATCCAGACACAGCCTGCGAGTTTTGGCCGCTGATCTGTGGCAGTCCGTCACCGCCCTGGGCCGGTCCATGGCTCTGGCTGCGCTTCTGTGCGCTCTGGCCTTCGCTCCAACAGGCTGGCGTGAACTGCTGGCGGGCGCCCTGCTGGGGGTAAGCATGCTGCTGCTCGGGTTGTTGATGAGCCTAGGCAACTTGTCCTGCAGTGCCGAAACAAGTCTTGATCAAGGCCGTCTGGAGGTGGGCGGCCAGGCTGAACTGGTCCTAGTTCTGACCAACCCAAGCAGCCGTTCAACTCGTCGCGGTCGAGTAGGCCTGACAATCGGCCAGGGAACCGCTTTGGCGCCTTTGCCTGCTCTGGCTCCCGGCCAGAGCCACCAGATCCGCCTCAAACTTGAAGCCAGGTCCCGTGGCGTGATTGACCTGGGCCCGGTGACGATGGAGGCTGGGGATCCGCTGGGACTCATCCGCCGCCGTCGGATCCTGACCAACGCTCGAAAACTCTATATCCATCCTCGCACAGTGGCCCTGCCGCCCCTTCAGGCCGGATTGGAACGCGACCTGGAGGGAGATCCTGGCCCTGGCATCGTCGACGACGATCTGGAGTTCCATGCCCTGCGCCCCTATGCTCCGGGCGACGACATAAAGCGGGTCCACTGGCTGTCCACTGCCCGGGCCGGCACTCTGATGGTTCGCCAGTATGAGCCCACCGTGCGCACCAGAACCGAACTGATCCTGGACGGGCAGGCCGACTCCTACCGAAACGCGGATGAATTCGAACTGGCAGTTGAAATCTTCGCCTCCTTGGGCTGCCGATGCCTGCTTGACGGCCGTCGGCTGCAAGCACTGGCCCCGGAACCGGACGATCCTCATGCATATGGGACCACCCTGCCCTCGCAGGATCCCCGAAGCTTCCTGGATGCCTGCAGCGCCATCAGCCCTCGCCAGGACAGCTATAGCAAGCCTGACCTGGGTGATGCTTCCGAGCGGACCAGCCTGACCATCCTGGTGACCGGTTCACTGGGCGACCGTCAAACCTCAGCACTGATAGACAGATCAGCTCAGGACACATTCCCGGTCATGCTGCTGGCCGCCGATCTGGATGCCCATCCAAGCCTACAGACGCAGCCAGGCCTGGTCAGCGCCGTTCTGGGCAGCCTTCGGGACCTTCCCATCCTCTTGGAGAACCAGTCATGAGCACATCTGCATCATGGATGGATCAAGCCCAGGAGGAGCCTATCCGCCTGATCGACCAGGCTGGCCTGCAATCCAGCATCGACCCGACCAAGCGCCACTCCCCCATCATTCCTATGGCTGCCCTGGCAGCGCTCGATCTGCTGGCTGGGCTGCAGCTGCTGCCGGTATACGGTAGCCTGCCCTCCTGGCTGACAGTGGGAACAGCCGCCTGTCTGACCGGACTGCTGATCGCCATGCTCCCCCGCCGTGGGATCGCCACAGCCATTCTGCAGCCTCTGCTGCTGATTGCGGGCCAGTTCCTGCTGGGCCCCATCTTTGCCCTGAATGGAACCACGCTAGCCCATATCCTGCCCACCTGGGCAACTCTGGCACAAGGGTGGTCAGCAACATTCAGCGCTTTCAAGACCCTGGCAGCCATCGACCCGCCCCTGGGCCAGGAAGCCGGCGGGTTGATGGCCCTGTGGACACTGATGCTCTGGACCTGTTATTTGGCCGTACTCCTGGCCCGCTTTGGCCTGGGCCGCAACTTGGGACGGCCAGCGCACCCCGTTGCCGTCCTGGCATCCACCCTGCCCGTCCTGGCCACCATGGCTGTGTCGGCGGCCCTGGGCACCAGCAAAGGCCTCTACCCAGCCTTGACGGGCGGCGTCCTCTGGCTGCTCCTGCTGATCTGGTCTGCCAGCGGACTGGGGCTGCTGCGTCTGCAAGGACCCGCATCCGCCCTCCTGACCCTGGTCTTGGCAGCCGGACTGATTTTCTCCGCTGGACTCCTGCCTGCCCCGACACGGCTGGTCATTCGCGATCACTATCAGCCACCCATGAACCCTTACCAGTTCACCAGCCCCTTGAGCGATTACCGTGCCTATATCAAACGCCACCGCGACGATACCCTGGTTACGGTCCGTAACCTCCCCGCCGGTACACCGGTCCGCATGGCCGTCATGGACCGTTATGACGGCAAGGTCTGGAACCTGTCAGACTCCTCGGGAGCAGGAGCCGCCGATTACCGACGCATCGGCGCCCAGATCCGCACAGAAACACAATCTGAGAAGACCAAAGACAGCAAATCGGCCGGAAAGTCATTTACAGCAACCTTCCAGATTCGAGAGGGATTCGACCACGCCTGGCTGCCTTCCGCTGGACAGGTCAAAGGCATTGACCCGATTCAGGGTCTGCAGCGGGAGAATCTCTACTTCAACAAAGCCACGGACACGGCTTTGACTGATCAGGTCCTGCAGGCGGGATCCAGCTATACAGTGCACGGCCTGGCCGAAGACAGACCCGGCACCCGTCGCATTGCCGACAGCGATCCGGGAGAAGCCCAGGTGCCTCCCCTGGCGGATGCCCCTGAAAGCCTACCCAAGGCCGCTGCCTCCATGACTTCCATGCAGGTGCGCGGCGGCGCCAGGGCACTGGCTATCGAAGAACGGCTGCATCGTGAAGGATGGTTTTCCCACGGTTTAGCTGGAGACTACCCCTCACCCTCCGGCCATGGCGACTATCGGATCAATCAGCTGATGCAGGGCCAGGCCATGGTGGGCGACAGCGAGCAATACGCCTCGGCCATGGCTCTCCTGGCCAGGCAGATGGGTCTGCCATCCCGGGTGGTCTTGGGATTCCTGCCCAAGAACCATGACGGCGCCATCAGTCGGTCACGAACCAGGACCGAGTCGGATGGGAGTACCCGAACCGACTTTACCGGACGTGATGCTCAGGCCTGGGTGGAGGTCAATCTGAAGGGACTAGGATGGGTCCCCTTCTACCCCACGCCGCCGGAGACCAAGACCCCGGACAAGTCCCTGGACTCCACGCCGCCCGATCCGCGCACCCTGGTCCGCCAGCCTCCGCCCCCGCTGGTCGATCCTCCCCGCGACGACAGAGCCACCCAGGGTAGGACTACCGTCGGCGGGCAGGAAGCATCCCTGCAGTCTTCACTCTCCTTCTGGAAGCGGTACGGACCTGTGATAGCCAAAGCGGCACTCTGGACCATGCCGCTCTGGCTGCCGGCTCTCCTGATTCTGCTCCTGCTAGGCATCAAGGCCTGGCTGCTCAGTCGGGCCCGGTCGACCGGCGACGCGAAGACACGTATCCGCGCCGGCTGGCGACAGATCGGCAACCTGGGCAGACAGACCGGCCTGCCCCTGGCGGGCACCCGTAGCGAGCAGGCGGTTCTGATCGCCCAGACCCTTCTGACCGACCCGCCAGGAGCCTCGTCGGCCGGACTGCGCCGGGATCTTGATCGACTGCGCGACATGGCCGATCAGGCCTCTTTCGACCGGAACCCTTCCAATGAGCAGGAGGCCCAAGTCTGCTGGCAGCTGGTAGACAAGCTTCGATCCGCCATTCTGACGTCCCTGCCGCGAACCCGACGCTGGCGCACTCTGCTTTCCCCTAGGCACCTGCGCTGACCTGTCTATCATGGCTGGACCCGCCATGGCGTTTTCTCCTTGCCCAGACAAGTGACATCGCAGCAAAAAGAGCGTGTTCTGCGATCGAGCTTTAAGAATCAAGACCTTATCAACCACTGAGGCAGAGCTCACAAGCAAAGCTAGGGCTAACTTACTGCGCCGTGGACCACGGATGTAGACACGGTCACCAGACAGCCGTCGTTTGCTACCGTCCGTCGGCAACCCGGATCGCTGAGGAAAACAAAACAAGGGCCTTTACGATCGTTGGGATCGTAAAGGCCCTCATTTTTTATCACGTATTCTGCAGCCCAATCCGTTAGGCCGGATCATAAGGCCTAAGCGGATCTGCGACTACCAGTTATTCAGTTGTTCAGATGCTCACTGATTGGAGCGCTGGTCCTCCGAGGAGGAGAAGGTGGCATCGCCGGACTGCTGCGGCGGCTGCTGGGCAGAGTCGCTGCCGTCGGCGGCATCCGAGGATCCCGCGCCCGTGGCAACCGTCTGATTGTCGGCATCAGCTGACGGGTCCTGCACGTTGGGGGTGTCCAGATGGCTCTGGCCGCCCTGGTCGTTGAGGAAGTCGTCAGGGTTGAAGTCGTCGCCCAGCTTCAGGTCCCCGAAGTCGATGTTGGAGAAGTCCACATCGTTCAGATCGGCGTCGCTCAGATCCACATCGCCGCCACCCAGACCGAAGTTGGGGTAGATGGTGTCGCGGATGGCCTTGTCGGGCTCCACGGTGGCGTTGCGGTACCTGGCCAGGCCAGTGCCGGCAGGGATCAGCTTGCCGATGATCACGTTCTCCTTGAGGCCCTTCAGGTCGTCGACCTTCTGGTTCAGTGCGGCCTCGGTGAGTACGCGGGTCGTCTCCTGGAAGGAGGCGGCCGACAGCCAGGAGTCAGTGGCCAGAGAGGCCTTGGTGATGCCCATGAGCTCGGGGCGTCCCGCAGCCGGCTTGCCTCCGGCCTTGACGGCCTTCATGTTGGCGGCCTTGAACTTGGCCTGGTCGACCAGCTCGCCGGGCAGCAGATCAGTGTCGCCCGAGTCGATGACCGTGACGCGGCGGAGCATCTGGTGGACGATGACCTCGATGTGCTTGTCGTGGATGTCCACGCCCTGGGAGCGGTAGACCGTGTGCACCTCGTTGACGATGTTCACCTGAGCAGCGCGCGGGCCGAGGATGCGCAGGATCTTCTTGGGATCCACGGAGCCTTCGATCAGCTGGGTGCCGGCCTCGACGTGCTGTCCGTCCTTGACCATCATGGGCGCACGGCGGGTGACCGGGTAGGTCAGCGCCTCCACAGAGGTGTCGTCCGGGGTCAGGGTCACCTGGCGGCCGCGGTCGGTGTCCTCCACCTTGACGGTTCCAGGGAACTCCGCAATAGGAGCCTCGCCCTTGGGGGTACGAGCCTCGAAGAGCTCGGTGACACGGGGAAGGCCCTGGGTGATGTCGGAGGCCGAAGCCACGCCGCCGGAGTGGAAGGAACGCAGCGTCAGCTGGGTGCCGGGCTCGCCGATGGACTGGGCGGCCACGATGCCCACGGCCTCGCCGACGTCCACCAGCTTGTTGGTGGCCAGAGACCAGCCGTAGCACTTGGCGCACACCCCGCGGGTGGACTCGCAGGTCAGGACCGAACGGGCCTTGACCTCCTCCACGCCGTGGGCGACCATGTCGCGCAGGACATCCATGGACAGTGCATCACCGCGCTTGTAGAGCACGGTCTTGCCGTCCTTGGGGTCGATGACGTCGGCGGCCAGGAGCCTGGAGTAGGGTCCGCCGTCGGCGGCCTTGACCAGGACCAGGTTGCCCTGCTCGTCGCGCTCGGCCACCTTCATGGTCAGACCGCGCATGGTGCCGCAGTCCTCCTCGCGCACGATCACGTCCTGGGAGACGTCTACCAGACGACGGGTCAGGTAGCCCGACTCGGCGGTGCGCAGTGCAGTGTCGGCCAGACCCTTGCGGGCGCCGTGCTGGGAGATGAAGTACTCCAGCACCGACAGGCCGTCGTGGTAGTTGGACTTGACCGGTCGAGGGATGATCTCGCCCTTGGGGTTGGCCACCAGGCCTCGCATACCGGCGATCTGGCGGATCTGCATCCAGTTGCCTCGCGCCCCGGACTGGACCATGATGTTCACGTTGTTGTCCGGAGTGAAATGCTCCTGCATGGCGTCAGCCACCTTGTCGGTGCACTCGGTCCACAGGTTGATCAGCTCCTGACGGCGCTCCTCGTCGGTCAGCAGACCCATGTCGTACTGGGAGTTGACCTTGGCGGCCTGCCCCTGGTACTCGTTGACGATCTCGCTGCGCTCGGGCGGCACCACGATGTCGGAGAAGGCCATGGTCACGCCGGACCACTGGGCCCGGGTGAAGCCCAGATCCTTCAGGGCATCCAGTGTGGCCGCAACTTGGGCGGTGGAGTACCGAGTAGCGATGTCGTCCACGATCCCGGACAGCTTGCCCTTGGGCACTTGCTCGTTGATGAAGGGGTAGTCCACAGGGAGCGTCTGGTTGAACAGGACCCGCCCGTAGTTGGTGGCGAATAGCCTGGAGCCGTCCTTGAAGACCTCCTCCTTGACCACGTCAGGGCTGCCGGGCTCGGGGTCGACGACCTTGAGGTCGCCGGGCTCCCAGTTCCTGGGCATGACGAAGTCTGCAGGCACCCGCAGCAGGATCTTGGCCTGCATGTCGATCTCACCCAGGTCCAGGGCCATCCGGGCCTCAGCCAGGCTGGAGAAGATCCGGCCCTGGCCCTTGGCGCCGGGCACTACGCTGGTCAGGTAGTACAGACCCAGAATCATGTCCTGGGAGGGCATGGTGACCGTATGGCCGTCGGCGGGCTTGAGGATGTTGTCGGAGGCCAGCATGAGCGAGCGAGCCTCAGCCTGGGCCTCTGCCGACAGGGGCAGGTGGACTGCCATCTGGTCGCCGTCAAAGTCGGCGTTGAAGGCCGCGCAGGCCAGCGGGGGCAGGTGGATGGCCTTGCCCTCGACCAGGATGGGCTCGAAGGCCTGGATGCCCAGACGGTGCAGCGTAGGCGCACGGTTGAGCAGGACGGGGTGCTCGGAGATGACCTCCTCCAGCACGCCCCAGACCTCGGGGTCGCCGCGGTCGACCAGCCGCTTGGCGCTCTTCATATTCTGCGCATAGTTGAGATCCACCAGCCGCTTGATGACGAAGGGCTTGAAGAGCTCCAGGGCCATGGGCTTGGGCAGGCCGCACTGGTGCATGCGCAGGGAGGGCCCGACCACGATCACGGAACGGCCGGAGTAGTCCACGCGTTTGCCCAGCAGGTTCTGACGGAAGCGGCCCTGCTTGCCCTTGAGCATGTCTGCCAGGGACTTCAGCGGGCGGTTGGAGGCTCCGGTGACGGGACGGCCGCGGCGGCCATTGTCGAAGAGGGAGTCCACAGCCTCCTGGAGCATGCGCTTCTCGTTATTGAGCATGATCTCGGGGGCGCCCAGCTCGATCAGGCGCTTGAGCCTGTTGTTGCGGTTGATGACGCGCCGGTAGAGATCGTTCAGGTCGGAGGTGGCGAAGCGGCCGCCGTCCAGCTGCACCATGGGGCGCAGATCGGGCGGGATGACCGGGACGACGTCCAGGACCATGGCCTCAGGCTTGTTGCCCGTGTTCAGGAAGGCGGAGACCACCTTGAGACGCTTGAGGGCGCGGGCCTTGCGCTGGCCGGAGCCGGTGTCGATCTCGTGACGGAGCTCCTTGGCCGCGCCCTCCAGGTCGAAGTCCTGCAGACGCTTCTTGATGGCCTCGGCGCCCATGCAGCCCTCGAAGTAGTCACCGTAGCGGTCCTGCATCTCCCGCCACAGATCCACATCGCCCTCCATGTCGCCGGGCTTCAGGGTCTTGAAGCGGTCGAAGACGGCGGTGATCCTCTGGATCTGGTCGTCGTAGCGCTTGCGGATGGCGGTCATGTCCCGCTCGGCTCCGTTGCGCAGACGGGCCTTCATGGAGCTCTTGACCTCGTCGGTCTTTTCCAGCTCGGCCAGGTCCTCCTCCAGCTTCTTGGCGCGCTTGTCGATCTCCAGGTCGCGCTTCTTCTCCAGCTGGCTGATCTCATTGTCGAACTCGTCCTGCAGGTCGGGCAGATCCTTGTGGCGCTGGTCCTCATCCACCTTGGTGACCATGTAGGCCGCGAAATAGATGACCTTCTCCAGGTCCTTGGGCGCGATGTCCAGCAGGTAGCCCAGCCGTGAGGGCACGCCCTTGAAGAACCAGATGTGGGTGACGGGGGCGGCCAGCTCGATGTGGCCCATACGCTCGCGACGGACGCGGGAGCGGGTGACCTCCACGCCGCAGCGCTCGCAGACGATTCCCTTGAAGCGCACGCGCTTGTACTTGCCACAGGCGCATTCCCAGTCGCGGGTGGGTCCGAAGATCTGCTCGCCGAACAGGCCGTCCTTCTCGGGCTTCAAGGTACGGTAGTTGATGGTTTCCGGCTTCTTGACCTCGCCATAGCTCCAGCCGCGGATGTCGTCGGCCGTGGCCAGTCCGATTCTCAGTTTGTCAAATGCATTGACGTCCAGCACTCTGTGTCCTGTCTCTGATCTTGTAACTGCTCTGAAGTTTGCCTTTTGGCGGGATGCCCGTCTGACGGGCATCCCTGTGACTGATGGCTCAGCGGTACTCCGGCTCGGGAGCGGACTGGTCGGCCTTGGCGGCGGCGTCCGGACGGGCGCCGATGTTGAAGCCCAGATCGTCGGAAGCGGCGTTGGGGTCGTCGTCCTCGTCCTTCATCTCGATCACGTTGCCTTCCGCGTTGAGCACCTCCACGTTCAAGGAGAGCGACTGCATCTCCTTGAGCAGCACCTTGAAGGATTCGGGGATGCCGGCCGCCGGCAGGTTCTCCCCGCGCACGATGGCTCCGTAGGCCCGGACGCGGCCATCCACGTCATCGGACTTGGTGGTCATCATCTCGTGCAGGGTGTAGGCAGCGCCGTAGGCCTCCAGGGCCCAGACCTCCATCTCGCCGAAGCGCTGGCCGCCGAACTGGGCCTTGCCGCCCAGGGGCTGCTGGGTGATCATGGAGTAGGGGCCGGTGGACCTGGCGTGGATCTTGTCGTCCACCAGGTGGTGGAGCTTGAGCATGTACATGTAGCCCACGGAGATCGGCTTGGTAAAGGGCTCGCCGGTGCGGCCGTCGTAGAGCACGGCCTTGCCGTCGTCGCCCACCAGACGCTCGCCGTCACGGTTGGGCAGGGTGGTCTTGAGCAGGCCGTTCAAGGCATCCTGACGCACGCCGTCGAAGACCGGAGTGGCCACGGCGGTGCCGGGTTCGGCCTTCTCGGCTCCTGCCGGAATGTGCTTCTTCCACTCGGCCTGAAGGTCGGGGTCCAGGCTGATATCCCAGCCGGAGTGGGCGATCCACCCCAGATGGAGCTCCAGGACCTGGCCCAGGTTCATACGGGAGGGCACGCCCAGGGGGTTGAGCATGATGTCGACGGGGGTGCCATCGGCCATGAAGGGCATATCCTCCTCGGGCAGGATCCTCGAGATGACGCCCTTGTTGCCGTGACGGCCGGAGAGCTTGTCGCCCTGGGTGATCTTGCGGTGCTGGGCGATGTAGACTCGGATCATCCGGTTGACGCCGTTGGGCAGCTCGTCGCCGTCCTCCTCGGCATCCTCGCGGGTGACCTCCTTGACCTCGATGACCGTGCCGGTCTCGCCGTGGGGCACCCGCAGGCTGGTGTCGCGCACCTCGCGGCTCTTCTCGCCGAAGATGGCCCGCAGGAGCCGCTCCTCGGGGGTCAGCTCGGTCTCGCCCTTGGGGGTGACCTTGCCGACCAGGATGTCTCCGGCCTCGACCTCAGCGCCTATGCGGATGATGCCGCGCTCATCCAGGTTGGCCAACGCGTCCTCGCCCACGTTGGGCAGGTCCCGGGTAATCTCCTCGGCGCCCAGCTTGGTCTCGCGGGCGTCGGTCTCATACTCCTCGATATGGATGGAGCTCAGGGTGTCGTCCTGGACCAGCCGCTGGGAGATGATGACGGCATCCTCGTAGTTGTAGCCGTTCCAGGGCATGAAGGCCACCAGGACATTCTTGCCCAAGGCCATCTCGCCCTTCTCGGTGGCGGGGCCGTCAGCCAGGACCGTGCCGGCCTCGACCCGCTCCCCGTCCTTGATCAGGGGGACCTGGTTGTAGCAGGTGGTCTGGTTGGACCGCTGGAACTTGGCCAGCTTGTAGGAGGACTGGGTGCCGTCGTCATTCATGACGCGGATGATGTCGGCGGAGACGTAGGTGACCACGCCCGGCTTCTCGGCCAGGATGACATCGCCCGAGTCGATGGCGGAACGCCACTCGGAGCCGGTGCCCACCAGGGGACGCTCGGACTTGACCAGAGGGACGGCCTGACGCTGCATGTTGGTGCCCATCAGTGCTCGGTGGCCCTCGTCGTGCTCCAGGAATGGAATCAGGGAGGCGCCCACCGAAACCATCTGCCGGGGAGAGACATCCATCAGGTCCACCTGGGAGACGGGCACATCCTTGGCCTCGGCCTCGGCGTCACGCACCAGGGCCTCGTCCTCGACGAAGTGTCCGGTCTCGTCGATCTCCTGGTTGGCCTGGGCGATGGTGTGCTCGGATTCCTGATCGGCGGTCATGTAGACCACGTCGTCGGTCACCTGGCCGTCCACGACCTTGCGATAAGGGGTCTCGATGAAGCCGAAGGGATTGACCCGGGCGAAGGTGGCCAGGGATCCGATCAGACCAATGTTGGGGCCTTCAGGGGACTCGATGGGGCACATGCGTCCGTAGTGGGAGGGGTGCACATCGCGCACCTCCATGGATGCGCGGTCACGGGACAGGCCGCCGGGGCCCAAGGCCGAAAGACGACGCTTGTTGGTCACGCCGGCCAGCGGATTGTTCTGATCCATGAACTGGCTCAGCTGAGAGGTTCCGAAGAACTCCTTGATGGTGGCATTGACCGGGCGGATATTGATCAGGGACTGCGGGGTGATGGCCTCCGCGTCCTGGGTGGTCATTCTCTCGCGGACCACGCGCTCCATACGGCTCAGACCGGTGCGCAGCTGGTTCTGGATCAGCTCGCCCACCTGGCGGATGCGACGGTTGCCGAAGTGGTCGATGTCGTCCACGTCCACCCGCAGCTCGATATCCTGGCCGTCGCGGCGGCCGGGGAAGGTATGCCCGCCGGCATGCAGGGTCACCAGGTACTTCAGGGTGGCGATGATGTCCTCAGGATGCAGGCTGCGGTCGTTGAAGTCGGCCTCAAGACCCAGCTTGCGGTTGATCTTGTAACGGCCGACCCGGGCCAGGTCGTAGCGCTTGGTGTTGAAGTAGAAGGAGTCCAGCAGGTTGCGGCCAGCCTCGGGCGAGGCGGTGTCCGCAGGCCGGATCTTGCGGTAGAGGT
This sequence comes from Bifidobacterium asteroides, assembly GCF_003202695.1. Taxonomy (GTDB): domain Bacteria; phylum Actinomycetota; class Actinomycetes; order Actinomycetales; family Bifidobacteriaceae; genus Bombiscardovia; species Bombiscardovia asteroides_G. The sequence continues at coordinate 448,993 of NZ_QGLL01000001.1, read as the reverse complement.
CGGTCAGCGCCTCGTCCTGGGTCTCGATGGTCTCCTTCTCCAGGGCGTCCAGAACCAGCGGGTAGCCTTTGAAGGCCTTGCGGATCTGCGGCTTGGTCATGCCGATGGCCATGAGGAAGACGATGGCGGACTGCTTGCGCTTGCGGTCCACGCGCACGCCCAGCACGTCGCGCTTGTCGATCTCGAACTCCAGCCAGGCGCCCCGGCTGGGGATGATCTTGGCTCCGAAGATCTCCTTGTCGGAGTTGCGGTCCTGGGTGCGGTCGAAATAGACGCCCGGGGAACGGACCAGCTGGGAGACGATGACGCGCTCCGAGCCGCCGATGATGAAGGTGCCGTGGGGGGTCTGCAGCGGGAAGTCGCCCATGAAGACGGTCTGCGACTTGATCTCGCCGGTGTCCCCGTTCTCGAACTCAGCGTTCACGTACAGAGGGGCGGAGTAGGTGTAGTCCTTCTCCTTGCACTCCTGGACCGTGTGACGGGGCTCCTCGAAGTAGGGATCCGAGAAGGTCAGACTCATGGTCTGCGCAAAGTTTTCAATGGGAGAGATCTCCTGGAAGACTTCATCCAGGCCGGAGACGGGGGCCACGGTATGGGTCCCGTTGACCTGGTCCTCCTCGACTCGCTTCTTCCACCGGTCGTTGCCGACCAGCCAGTCGAAGCTGTCGGTCTGCACGCCCAGGAGGTAGGGCACCTCGATGGGTTCGCGGATGGACCCGAAGTTGACACGATCGGTGGCCTTATGCAGTTTGATGTCGTGTTCGTCAGCGCGTGCCTGCGTGGTGGTACTTCTTACAGCTTTATTGGCAGCCAAAATGGACGTTCCTTATCGCTCGCCGTACTCGATCATTCCTGTTACCCCAGGGAGATGCCGAACGGCCGCCATATGCCTATTCGCGGGCATCTCCTCGATGATGCATGCCCGCTATATGACACACCTCATGTAGATACAGAACAATAGCAGATAGAAGCCCTGCATGCAATCGGCGTGTCGTCTTTGAAAAGCCGCTATTGAACCATGATCGGCACGGGTTGGGAGACCACGTGCGAATCAGCCTTCAGCACCAGTTTGGCCTGGTAGGAGCCCGCCTTGACCCGGGGCAGCTTCTGGTCGGGCTGACAGCTGTCCTGGCTCCTGTCAGCATGCCAGGTGATGGTCTGCATGTCCTTGTCTCCAGTAGCCATGAGCAGGGCACGGGCCCCAACCGGGCAGGCATCGGAGCGCCAGACGGTATCCTCGCCGCTGGTGATGACCAGCACCCGGCCGCCGTCGGAGCCGTCCACCAGACATGACCCTGTTCCCTTGTGGCGAATGGTCGCCGTAAAGTCGATGGACCCGCCGACCCCAGTGCTGGGATTAGGCGCAGACAGCTCCAGGGCCAGATCCTCTTTGCCGCAGTCAGGAGCACCAGAGGAACGCTTCTTGTCAGCATTCCTCTTCTGATCCTTGCCCTGCTTGTCCTTGTCTTTGTCCTGAGATTTAGTCTTTGCGGTCTGATGGACGCTGGTCGAGGCACCCTGGCGCCCATCGCCCCCCCGGAGGGCTCTGATGCCGGCCCCCACGCCCCAGACCAGGCCAGCGCAGACCAGCAGAAAAAGCACCGCCAGGAGGGCGGCCGCAATCCTTCGACGACGATACATCCGCCGCTTCTTCTCGCTCATGCGTCGCTTGGCCATACCACTCCAGTCTAGTCACCGGGGGCGGCCTTCACTTCGGCAGACGCAGGAGGCCATCCTGACCGATCTCGAGAAGACCGTCATCATCCAGGGAGACGATGCATCGATCAAGCCGGATTTCGTCCGCACACAGGGGTTGCAGTTCCTTCTTTGAAAGGGGCGTGCCCGAAGCCTGCCGCAACGCTTGGAGGATGGATCCGCGGATCTGCCGATCGGTTCCCGCGAAGCGCTGCCGGGGTCTGGTCCTGCCTGCACCCAGGCCGGGCAGCCCAGCCTTGAGAAAGCGGCAGTGGCCAGCCAGGGGGCAGATATCGCAGGCCGGTTTGCGAGCGACGCAGACTGTGGCGCCCAGCTCCATGACAGCCTGGTTCCATCGGGCCGAGGCCGGTTCCCGCCAAGCTGCCGATCGGACCTGCGGATCAGCCAATCCCAGACGGCCGCTATCCCCCTGGGCACCGCTGTCCTCGACACCGGCATCCTCCGGCCCTTCGCCCTCGGCACCGGCATCCTCGGATCTCTCGTCCTTAGGCAGAACATTCCAGGCCAGCTGGCGCTCCTCTCGGCTGGCAGCGCCCCCGGTGGATTCCCGCCCCAGAAAGACTCTGGAGAGCACCCTGCGGATGTTGGTGTCGATGACGGCGATCCTCTCGCCGTAGGCAAAGCTCATGACAGCGCTGGCCGTGTAGTCGCCGATGCCAGGCAGGGCCACCAGCTGGTCGTAATCCTGGGGCAGACGGTCTGCATACCGGCCGGCAACCTGTTCCGCACATTCCTGCAGACGCAGGGCTCGACGCGGGTAGCCCAGCCTGCCCCAGGCCGTAATGACTTCAGCCTTAGGGGCGGCGGCCAGGGAGGCCGCATCCGGCCACACCCTCATCCAGGCCGTCCAGTAGGGCACCACCCGGCTCATCTGGGTCTGCTGGCTCATGACCTCGGAGACCAGAACCCCCCAGGGCGTGGTTCGTCCAAAGCGCCAGGGCAGGTCGCGAGCGTAACGGCTCCACCAGTCGAACAGCCGCAAGCGGATAGGATCCATCTGCGTCAAGGCCGTTTCCGCACCCTCCATGATCACACCGCCCTTCACCATCCGATATCTGCCTCATTCAACCGCCGTATTCTGCCCGCCGGTGCCGACCTCCAATGCCTCTCCTGTCGGTTGGCGACGATAGGTTGGCCTCATGAACAGGCAGGAGCAGGAGCGGTCCGGCGACCCGTCGAACGCCGTCGAACGCATGTACGAGTACGGGTACCGCAAATCGAACTATGGTCCCGACGAGCTGGTCACCGACGCTCATGGCAACCCCATCTCCGTAGTGGATGCCATGATGAAAGCCGATCAGGCCAGCCGAGTGAAGACCTCCACGCCCCACTTGTGCTACTACTCGCCGCGAATCCCCGGCAATACCGGCTCGGCCATCCGCCTGTGCGCCGTTACCGGCACCATCCTGCATCTGATAGAGCCCTTGGGCTTCAACCTCAAGGACACCAAGCTGCGCCGGGCCGGCCTGGACTATCACGACATGGCTCACGTGGTTCTGCACCCGGACTTCGACGACCTGGTCCGCTCCATGCCCGACAGCCGGATCATCGCCTTCACCGCCCACGCCGACAAGCTCTATACCGAGGTCAGCTACCGGCCGGACGACATCCTCCTGTTCGGCCCCGAACCGGGCGACATCCCCGATCCCATGGAGATCATGGCCGGCCCTCATGTAGCCGAACAGGTCAGGCTGCCCATGCGGCCCAGCCTGCGCAGCCTGAACCTGACCAACTGCGCATCCATTGCCATCTACGAGGCCTGGCGTCAACTGGGATTCCAAGGCGGCCGCTGAACTCCGGGACGATCTCAGTTCTTGAAGCTGTGGATGGGTGCTGGGATGTGTCCGCCTCGATTGACGAATGCCGCGCAGGATCGGGTATTGACAGGCACGACCGGGCCACCGCCCATGAGTCCGCCGAATTCGGCCCACTCGCCCACCTGCTTGCCGATGACGGGAATGACTCTGACTGCAGTGGTCTTCTGATTGATCATGCCGATTGCCGCCTCGTCGGCGATGAGGCCGGAGATGGACTCCGCAGAAGTATCCCCGGGGATGGGGATCATGTCCAGGCCCACCGAGCAGACGCAGGTCATGGCCTCAAGCTTCTCCAGGGTCAGGCTCCCCTCTTGCGCGGCCTGGATCATGGCGGCATCCTCGGACACAGGAATGAAGGCCCCGGACAGCCCGCCCACCGAGCTGGAAGCCATGATGCCGCCCTTCTTGACCTGATCGTTGAGGATGGCAAGGGCAGCGGTGGTTCCCGGGGCGCCCACCTGCTCCAGACCCATGGTCTGCAGAACCTCCCCCACTGAGTCTCCGACCGCCGGAGTGGGAGCCAGGGACAGGTCGATGATCCCGAAGGGCACATCCAGGCGGCGGCTGGCCTCCTGGGCCACCAGCTGCCCCACCCGGGTGATCTTGAAAGCCGTCCGCTTGATGGTCTCGCAGAGCTGTCCGAAGTCCGCTCCCTTGGCTGATTCCAAGGCGGTCTTGACCACGCCGGGTCCTGAGACGCCCACGTTGACGACTGCCGACCCCTGGCTGACCCCGTGGAAGCCACCGGCCATGAAGGGGTTGTCATCAGGGGCGTTGCAGAAAACCACCAGCTTGGTGCAGCCGGAGCTGTCCGAGTCGGCGGTGCTCTCGGCAGCGGCCTTGACGACCCGCCCCATGAGGGCTACGGCATCCATATCAATGCCCGTTCTGGTGGAGCCCACGTTGACGCTGGCGCAGACCCGTTCCGTCTGGCTCAGCGCTCTGGGCAGGGATTTGATCAGCAACCGCTCCGCCGGAGTCATGCCCTTGCCGACCAGGGCGGAATAGCCACCTATCAGGTTGACACCGACCTCCTGGGCCGAGCGGTCCAGGGTCTTGGCCACAGCCACATAGTCCTCCACGGTGTGGCAGGCGCCGGCCGCGACCAAGGAGATGGGGGTGACGGTGATGCGCTTGTTGACGATGGGAATGCCGTACTCGCGGGCGATGGCGTCCCCCGTAGACACCAGGTCGCCCGCCAGGGAGACGATTCGGCGATGAATGTTCCGACAGAGCATGTCCACATCCTGGCTGGCGCAGTCCAGCAGGCTGATACCCATGGTGATGGTGCGCACGTCCAGGCGCTCCCGGTCGATCATGTCGTTGGTCTCCAGGACCTCGTCTCGTGTGATCATGGCCGCCTCCTCAGACCCGGTGCATCCTGGTGAAGATCTCCTCGCGCTGGCAACGTATGGAGACTCCGATGTCCTCTCCCAAAGATTCCATCCGCTGGCTGAGCGCATCGAAATCATCCCGGCAGGCGGTGCAGTCCACGATCATCATCATGGTGAAAAAGCCATCCAGAATGGTCTGCGAAATATCCAGTACATTGATGCCCTGCTGGGAAAGATCCGTGCAGACCTTGCCGATGATGCCGATGGCATCCCTGCCCACCACCGTGATGATTGCCTTGTCCATGACCGTCCTCCTCATCCACCTCGCCCTTGACCGGCCCCTCTGAAAACCAGGACCCCGCTTCCCCAGCTTAGAGGAGCGCAGGGAGAAGCGAGGTCGTAGAGGTCTGCAGCTCAGGATTCGCGTGCGGCCGCCGAGGAGGGCAGGGCAATCAGGGCTTCGGGGGCCTTGAACCCTTTGGATGCGAATCGTTCGGTGATGTCACGGGCAAGATCGGAGCCCTTGCCAGCATCAGCCAAGGCAATGATGGACCCGCCGAACCCGCCGCCGGTCATGCGTGCTCCGTAGGCCCCGCCCTGGCGTGCCGCGTCCACGGCCTCATCCAATTCCGGGCAGGTGACCTCGTAGTCGTCCCGCAGAGAGTCATGGGAAGCGTTCATAAGGCGGCCCGCCAAGGCGTAATCGCCCTTGCCGAAGGCCTCGATGAAGCGGTCCACCCGTCCTATCTCGCTGACCACGTGACGGACCCGCCGACGCATGGTCTCATCGGACAGCTGCCCCAGCAGCGCAGCCATGGCGGATGCAGGATCAGCAGCGCCATTGATCTGGTCTGCCGACTGGCGCAGGTTGGCCACCCCCAGCAGATGCGCAGCCTGCTCACAGGTGGCTCGGCGCTGATCGTATTGGCCATCGTTGAGATGGTGCTGAGCCCTGGTGTTGACAACCAGCAGCTCCAGGCCTGCAGCCTTCAAGTCGAAGGGGACCTGACGCACGTTGCTCATGGCATCCAGTTCCGGCCTGCAGTCCAACCGCAGGGCGCAGCCGGCTTGACACCGCATGGAGGCGCTCTGATCCATGCCGCCGGTAGAGGCGCCGGCCATATCATTCTCAGCCGTGATGGCGGCCTGGACCAGCCTGACCCGACCAGCTTCGTTGCCTCCCAGCCCCAGACCGAACAGGTCATCCAGGGCCAGGGCCACTGCGCAGGTCATGGCCGCCGAGGAACTCAACCCGGACCCCACGGGAACGCAGGAGGCCAGTGCCAGATCGAACCCTTGAACCTGCGGGAAGCCATCCCGCTGCAGGGCCCAGGCCACACCGACCGGATAGGCCGCCCAACCGCTCACTCCCCGGGCCTGAAGCCCATCCAGATCAGTCTGGACCGGATTCTCCGGATCCATGGTGGAGACCAGGCGCACCCGGCTGTCCGCCCTGGGACTGACGGCTACATAGGTACGAGTAGGCAGGGCGATGGGCAGACTGAGCCCGGCGTTGTAATCCGTATGCTCGCCGATCAGGTTGACCCGCCCGGGTGCGCTCCAGACGCCCTGAGGGTCCACTCCATAGACCTTTTGGAAGAGCTCTCGGGCCTTGGTGGCGCCTTGGCCGTCCGTACCCTGGGTCCAGGCCTGTATGAATTCCGCTCTCGTCGTCATCGATCCTCTCCATTCTCCAGGTCCAGAGGCCCCAGTTGACGGAAGCGGTCAGCGATCCGCTCTGGGGTGGTGTCCGAGACCCAGGCAGCCATGCCTGACTCGGACCCGGCAAGATACTTGATTTTGTCCACGGCACGGCGGAAGGAGAAGAACTGCAGGTTGAGCCTGTAGTCCTCCCGCCGCGGATCGTGCAGTGGGGCCTGATGCCAGGCGGCGATGTAGGGCAGATCCATCCCCCTGCCATCGCCCTTGTCGAAGAAGGCGTTGCCCCGCTTGAGCAGGGTGGAATACATGACGGCCAGATCCCAACGCTCCTGGTCATTGAGCTGGTCCAGGCTCAGAATCCCGTCGCGTACTGGGGCCATGTGGACTTCCAAAGGCCAACGGGCGGCGGCAGGCACATAGGCCACCCAGGTGGCATTGCGGAAGACCAGGCGTCGTCCAGAGTCCAGCTCGGCCTTGAGGATGTCCGCCAAGAGGTTGCCGCCGGTACGCTCCCGATAGTCGGCGCACTGCCTCAACTCCTGCTCCAGCCGTGGGGCTATGAAGGGATAGCAGTAGATCTGTCCGTGGGGATGAGCCAGCGAGACGCCGATCTCCTGGCCGTGGTTCTCGAAGGGGAAGATCTGTTCGATGCCCTCCATGGTCGAGATCTCAGCAGTGCGGAAGGCCCAGGCCTCCACGACCGTCCGCAGACGGGAGACCGGCAGGTCGGCAGGGAGGGCGTGCTCGTCAGGGTCGAAACAGACCACCTCGCAGCGCCCGTTGGCCTCACGCACCGGCCAGAGGGGGTTGCCGTCCACCAGGGATGGCTTGCCTGCCGTCTGCGTATCGGGCACCTGCATCATGGAGGGGAAGCGGTTCTCAAAGACGGCCACGTTGTAGTCCACATCGGGGATCTCCCCATCCTGGTAGGGGTCTCCGGGCTTTCTGGCAGCCAAAGGGTTGCCCTTGGCCGTAGCCTGCGGACCGGCGGTGATGGGCCGGTTCATCCTGGCTGTAGCCATGGGGATCCAGTCCCCAGTCAAAGGGTCCCGGCGCATCTGCGGCGGCTGGAAGGGCACCGTCCTGCCCTCCTGATCCTGATGGAGGGCGAACCGGTCGGCCAGAGGACGAGGGTCATCCAAACGCCTGGTTTTGCGACCCGAGACGTACTCAGGATCATCATCCAAGTAGAAGAACCGACGCCCGTCGGCCAGCCTGGTGGGAGTGATGCGGATATGCTCCCTGGCATAGTCGCCGGGAACATACCGTTGGGGGACATACTGCTCTGACTTCATGCTGCTCCTTCATCGTCGGTGATGATTGACAATCCATGGCAACCCGCCACCGCAACCGGCGCATCCTTGTGTGGCTGCTCGCTCATCGGGCGTGGGTCGCTTCCTTGGCACCGGCCTCGGACTCAGCGGAGGCACCGTCATGAGACTGGCCTTCCTCGGGGTTGACCGGCACCAGAACCAGCCGATTGACCAGAGACCTCGTGGACTCGGCTGACTCCTGGTCAAGCTGATCGTCGGTGATGACGGTATCCACCTGGTCGAAGGATGCGAACAGCGACAGGGAGGTGCAGCTCCACTTGGTATGGTCGGTCAAAATAATGGTCCGGTCGGCGATGTCCATCAGCGCCATATCCGTGGCCGCCTCCAAAGAGTTGGGCATCAGGAAGCCTCGGGGTATGGAGACCGAGTGGGTGCCCAGAAAGACCGTGTTGACCCGCAGCGAGGCGATGACCTTGTCCGCAATGGGGCCGACCAGGGAGTTGGATCGGGTGATGACGCCGCCAGTGACGATGACTTCGACGTCCTTGCTCTCCATGGCCTGAACCAGCTCGGCCACAGGGATGGAATTGGTCAGCAGGGTCACTCCGGCGCACTGACGGCTCTCCAGGAGATGCTGGGCGAAGACGTAGGCCGTGGTCCCTCCCCCGATGGCGATGACGTCGCCCGGGGAGACATATTCGATAGCACGACGGGCGATGGTGTCCTTGAGGCCCATGTCCATCTGTGACTTGACTGAGAAGAGCGGCTCAGCCAGAAGCGAGCTTGTGGTGACGGCCCCTCCATGGACCCTCTTGAGCAGACCCTTGTCCGCCAGGTCGGCAATGTCCCGGCGGATGGTCATGGCGGAGACGCCCAGCTCCTTGGAGAGGGCGGTGATACGGACTGCGCCACGAGTACGCAACCGGTTCAATATGAGGTGTTGGCGTTGTGACGATATCATTCGAACATTATCGCACACATTCGCCCAAACTGGCAAGCCGGCCATCAGACTGCGGTCGCCGTCCCAAAGCAAACGCGGAATTCGACGTCCCTGTCATACTTGGATCACTCTTCCATACGCCAGAGGCCTACCAACGCTCTTGCAGGAATCTGTTCACCATGGCCCAATCTGTCTGCAAGACTCCAACAAATCCCTACAAAGTCGCATATAAAAGCGAACACAAATAGGTTCGGATGTCACTTTCGACGGATCAGCCGTTCAAATCCCCACAGGGTGACCTGGACCATGGCCTCCAGAACGATCCCAGCATCCATCTTCGATCTTCCTCGGACCCGCTCCACAAAAATTATAGGCACCTCCACCACGCTCACGCCCATGGCCTGGACTCGACGCAGCATATCCACCTGGAAGACGTAGCCGCTGGAGCGAACCCTTCCCAAATCGATCCGCCTCAACACGTCAGCTCGATAGACACGCAGACCGGCGGTCATATCTCGTACGGAGGACCGCAAGGCGGTGCGAGCATACCAGGATCCCGCACGCGAGATCAGAGCCCTGTACCAGGGCCAGTGTTGAGTTCGGCCTCCGTGCACCCGGCGCGAGCCGATGACCAGACCCGGATGTGCAGGGCCTTGAGCCACTGCCAGCATCCTCGCCAGATCCTGGGGCCGATGGGAGCCATCCATATCCATCTCGCAGATCAGATCGTAGCCATGCTCCAAAGACCAGCGGAACCCCTGCACATAGGCTGGACCCAGCCCACGGCGGGCATGCCGATGAATCACGTGAACACGAGGATCGCGCATGGCCATATTCTCGGCCATGGCACCGGTGCCGTCCGGCGAGCTGTCGTCGACGACCAGCACATCTACTTCGGGGCAGCATGCCATCAGCTGCGGAAGAGTTACCCCGATATTGTCAGCCTCCTGATACGTGGGCATGACCACAATAGTCCCCGCTCCGCAGCGAACAGCATCCATGGCCGCTGTCAGCGTGCGGTGCCGTAGGCCCCGCGGCGGTAGGGCTCAGGGTAGGGAGTCTGCTGAGCGGACAGCCCCAGTTTGTATGCAGCCCTGAGCGGCCAATAGGGGTCGCGCAGACTGGCTCGACCGATCTCGACCGCATCTGCCAGGCCCTTGCGCACGATCCGGTCGGCCTGCTTGGGCTTGGTGATCAGCCCCACCGCTGTGGTGGGAATCAGCACCTGGCTGCGCACCTGGTAGGAGAATGGCACCTGGTAGTTGGGAGCAGCCGGAATCTTCATACCAGGCACCAGACCTCCGGTGGAAACATCAATCAGATCCACCCCGTGCAGCTTGAGCACCTTGGCAGTGCTGATAGTCTCGTCAAGACCCCATCCGCCAGTCGCCCAGTCGGTTGCAGACATGCGCACCAGCAGGGGCATGCCCGAGGGAATGACCTCACGCACAGCGTCAGTCACCTGGATCAGCAGGTGCATCCTGCCGGACAGATCGCCCCCGTATTCGTCGTTGCGGCGGTTGACCAACGGGTCGAGGAATTCAGAGAGCAGGTAGCCGTGGGCGGCGTGCAGCTCCACCCCAAGGAAGCCAGCCTGAACGGCTCGGACAGCAGCAGAGCGGAAGTCAGCGACAATGGAGGCTATCTGAGCCCGCGAAAGCTGGACCGGGACCGCCATCCTGCCGTAGGCGATAGGACTGGGGCCTACGGGTTGCCACCCGCCCTCAGCCACGGGCACGGTAGCATTGATATAGCCCATGGAGGAGCACCCTGAGGAACCTTTGCGGCCCGAATGGTTGAGCTGGACGATGGGCACGGCTCCAGCGGCCTTGACATCCCGGACGATGCCCTGCCAGGCCCTGGCCTGCTCGTCGTTCCATAGCCCAACATCGCAGGGGGAAATCCGCCCCTGAGGATTGACGGCGGTGGCCTCTCCGATGACGACTCCGAAACCTCCCAAAGCCCGGGACACATAATGCTGATAGTGGAAGTTGGTAGGAACCCCGTCGTGCCGCAGGGCCGAATAGGTATCCATGGGCGGCATCCAGATTCTGTTGCGGATATGCTGGTCGCGCAAGTCCATGGGCTGGAAAAGCACAGGCAGGGACAACTCCCGCATTTTGCCGGATCCTGATTTCCCGGCCTTTTGAACCCTCTTGGCCTTCTTGCCTCTCTTGGACGGCTTGATCCCCTTGGCACCCTTGCCAGCCTTGTTCTTCCCGTCGTCGGCACCCGGTTCAAACGACCAGCTCGGCTTGGACACATCCAATATGCCAGAGCCGTTCACCGGCCCGGGTATTGCCTGATCCTCATTGACCGGGCCTTCGGCCCGAGGGGCCTTGTCATCCAGCTCTGAATATTTCTGGACCATCTGTTCCTGCCTCTCCCGGCGGGCGTCCACACCCCTCGTGGTCCACCCGTCGACGAATCCCTAATGGTCTCATTGTAGGCACAGCCCTTCACTGGACCTTGTCGGGACCTGTTGAAAGACCATCCAACCAGGCCCTAGTCCTCTGGCGAATTTACCGTTTGCGATTGGTCCGGACCAGTATTTTGAGTCCCTGACTGGTTTCCTTGGCCACGTCGGTTCGTCTGTCGTTGGCTGTCCGTGTACCGTTGCTGGGACTGTTCCCGCTGTTGGGATTGCTGAGGCTGTTGAACCCCGCCGGTGAACCTGGGATCGGGATTGCCGTAGGAGTTGTCCGGCTGGATGTTGGCCGCGGCCAGGTACGTGTTCATGAACTCCTTCCAGGCAGGCGTGGCTATATACATGCCGTACCAGGTGTGCATGGACCGTCCGTTGATGGTCCTGTTGGTGAAGGAGACCTGACCCTCCGCATTGCCCACGGTGACATAGGCGGCAACCTGGGGTACGAACCCGCCCGTCAGCATGTACTTGTCCTCATGGGTGCCGGTCTTGGCGAAAGTCTTGCGCCCTCCATCCAGCTGAGTGACTGCTGCCTCGCCTCCGGGCTGGACAACACCCTGATTGAGCGCATAAGCAGTGGTCTCGGCAATGCCGGGATCGATGGCCTGATGGCAGTTGGCTTTGGGCACCTTGACGGACTGCCCGTTCTTGTCGATCACCTTGGTCATGGCTATGGGGCTGCACGCCACTCCCTTGGCGGCGATGGTGGCGTAGACGTTGGCCATGGTCAGCGGGGATGCCTGAACCGCGCCGATGGTCATAGGCGGCTGGAAGGTATTGGACGAGTGAATATCCATCTGATCCTTGGGCGAATTGTGGTAGCCCATTTCCTTGGCCGTGTCGGCTATGGAGCACAGACCGATCTGCTGGGCCATGGAGGCCTGGGTGGTGTTGTGCGAGCGTACCAGGCCCTGCAGGGGGGACTCCGGCGAGACGGTGCCGCCGCCCGAGTTCTCCACATGCCAGCTGCCGGTGCCGAACCCGTAGGGAGTGCCGTCCGCCGTCTTGCAGGCGAAGGAGGCCTGCGGGTATCCCGTGGAGGTGCGCAAGGGCTGGTTGATGGATTTCCCGGCCTTCATCCAAGAGACCAGGTTGATGGGCTTCCAGGTGGATCCCACAGGAAAGCCCCATCCGCCGCCGTCGATCTGGTCTACGGCATAGTTGATGGCTGTGCGGGTGCCGCCCCCAGAGTTCTGGGTGGCATCGTAGATGCGGTTGATGCCAAAGCCCAGAACTTCGCCTGTTCCCGGGCGAATGGACGCTATAGTGACTTCGAAGCCGCTTGGATCGTCCACGGGAATGGTGTCACGGGCCGCTTTCATGGCTGCGGCATTGGCGTTGACGTCCATGGTGGTGTAGATAGACAGGCCGCCCTCCTTGAGGAGCTTGTTGCGCTCTTCCTGGCTTTTGCCGAACTCTTTGGAGTTGAGGATCTGCTTAGTTACATAATCACAGAAGAAGGCTGCGTCCCCGGCCGCCTGGCAACCGGCGTCCACAGACTGCACATGCAGCATCTGATCCAGCGGCTTGGCCTTGTTTTCGTCATACTGACGCTGGTTGATGTAGTTCTCCTGCCGCATCAGATCCAAAACGATGTCGCGCTGCTCCTGGGCGTTCTTGACATTGACGGTGGGGTCGAAGCGGGCGGGATTCTTGGTCACGGCGGCAATGGTGGCGGCCTCGCCCGGGTCCAGGTCCTTGGCTGACTTGCTGAAGTAGCGCCTGGCTGCCGACTCAACCCCGTAGACGTTGGTGCCGAACTGGGCAATGTTCAAATACCCTTGAAGAATTTCAGCCTTAGAATACTTCTTCTCCATCTGCACCGCGATCAGCATCTCCCGCATCTTGCGGGCTATGGTCTCCTCCTGGGCGTGGTACTCGGCGATGGGGTCGTTGTTTTCTTCAGCCTGGCTCATGAGCACGTTTTTGACATACTGCTGGGTCAGAGAGGATCCGCCCTGGGTGTCGCCCTGTTTGATGTAGGTCTGGATGAAAGCCCTGAGCACGCCTTGGGTGTCCACGCCGGCATGCTCGAAGAAACGACGGTCCTCGCGGGCCACCACAGCCTTCTGCATATAGTCGGAAACATCCTTGATGGGCACCACTATCCTGTTCTGCGCATAGAAAGTGGCGATGACCGTATGCCCGTCGGAGGCGTAGAGGCGGGACTGCTGAGGCAAATCGTTGACGTTGAAGTCGATGTTCTCCGTCTTCAAGGCAGGCATCAGATTCCTGGAGGCGGCGTTGATGCCGAATACAGCGGGAAGCAGGAAACCAGAGACGACCACGCCACCTGCGACGCAGAAGATGAGGTAAGCCAGCAGCAGCGTGAAGAAGCGCCTGACCGACATGGATTTCTTTTGTTCGGGCATGGTCTCCATCCTAGGCCGTCGGCTCTACCGGGCGGCGGCGTTCACATACGCGAGCGTCGAATCAAAGGCCCTGGCTGGAAAATGATGATGGTGCGACCCTTGCGAGATATCCATCCCCGGTTGGAGAAGTCCATCAGGGCCTTGTTGACGGTCTCCCGTGAGGCACCGACCAGCTGGGCCAGTTCTTCCTGAGTCAGGTCATAAGGAACCATCAGCCCCTGCTCGAAGGGTTCGCCGAAGCGTGTGGCCAGATCCAGCAGTGTCTTGGCCAGGCGGGCCGGCACGTCCAGGAAAACCAAGTCGGAGATGCGCTCGTTATCAGTTCGCAGGCGGTGAGCCAGCACCTGAAGCATGTCCACAGCCACCTTGGGGTGCTGGTTGAGCCAGTCGAAGAGGGTATCGTGATCCAGAGCTGCCACCTTGGTCTTGTTGACCATGACCACAGCCGAGGCTGTACGCGGTCCTCCAGAAGGGTCAAAGACGGGAATCTCACCCAGAATCTCCCCGCGTCCGTGGATGCTGAGCAGTTGGATGCGACGGTCTGGCGACTGGCGGACCAGCTTGACTCGTCCCTCCTCCAGCAAATACATGCGATGGTCGGTGTCCCCCTGTCGGAAGACCGTGGACCCCTTGGCATAAGTGAACTCACGCATAGTGTCCAGAAGCTGGTCGGCGTCCTGCTTGTGCACCTGTTTGAATAGGGCGGTCTGCCTGAGCGCGTTCCCATCATCGGGAATCTCATTGGGCTTGTGAACCGCCATACTTCTCACTCCTTTTCGCCATGTCTGGCGGGTCTGCACCGACTCACGCATGGTTGATGACCTCACGCCGGGTTCGACGCGACTGAGCACGATTATACCCATACACATCAACCCCCTTGCCTCGTCAGGCGATCTGAGCGGTCCATTCCTCACGGCCGTAGCGTTGCCGGGCCAGGATACGGGCCCGCTGCTCAACTTCGGGCGCAGGCCTAGACATACGCAGATCCTCCACCAGGGAGGGCAGAGTATCCAGAAGGGCATCAATCAGGGATTGACGGGACAGACTGGTCTGCCTGTCGATGGGATCCACCCGGCTTCTGACCGAGGCCACGGCCTTGTCATGGAACTTCTCGGGGTCCACGTTGAGCACCTGAGCCATCAGATCGGCATCCACCGAGTAGGAAAGGGTGGTGTGGTGGAGCAGTCCGCCCGGCCCCAGGGAGCCTGCCGGCAGCCTGCGTTGGGCGGCGCCCCCTATCTTGCCCTGCGGAGAGGCGATATCATTCATGCCCTGCCAGCCGACCTGAACCCCCTGCATACGCAGACCTCTGACCAACCAATAGTCACAGATCCGGTAGGAATCGATCAGGTCCGCCCCCTTCACGAAATCCAGAGGCAGATAGAGGGAATACGTAATGGCCCGGTCAGGCTGGATGACCATGGTGCCACCGCCGGTGCAACGGCGTACCAGCGCAAAGCCGAGACTGCGCGCCCGCTCGATGTGGACCTCTCGGCTCAAGGACTGGAAACGTCCCAGGATCACGGCTGGCGCCAACCAGTTCCAGATGCGCAGGGTGGGCGGCAGCTGGCCTTGAGCCACGGCATCATTGAGGGCCTGATCCATGGCCATCTGCATGACCGGCTCCCGTGGACGATCTCTGATCAGATCCAGCTTCAGCCCAGACCAGCGGCGACGGCATTCGGCCTCGTCCGGCTGCGACTGCCGGAAAGAGGCCTGGTCCGACGATGATGGCAGCGGGACCTCCCCTTGTCTGAAGATGACCAGCCCAGTCGGCAGGGCCTGCTCCAGCGCGGTTACCAGGGTCCATGCGGAAACGCCGACAATTCGCTGGCCGTCCCCGTCTGCCATGACCCTGCCCAGCCTTTCCAGAGCCATACCAGGATCAAGAGGCAGCGGCATATCGCAAATTACGGATTCCAATCGTGATACTGGTCCACGATCCTCTTCGGATTCCTGGGAGGCTGTCGCAGATGGCTCCGTGAAAAAGTCGCCGTCAATCCTGCAGGAGGCAATGACCGGACAGGAGGCTGGATCTTCGCCCAAGGTCAGGGTTACAGCGGCCAGTTTGCCGCCCGCCTGCTTCCCGACGCCACGCAGGCGGGCCGACTTCAATCCGTCAGCTCCCATCCGCGAGCGTCACGATGCCAGAAAGAGTCGGGTGAGGATGTCAGAATCAGGATGCCTTCGACCATTCCCCAAATTATGGCGATAGTCGGCCCAAGGAAGAAGAAGAAGAAGCCGATCAGGGTAAGCATAAGCTGAGCCACGCCCCGGCCGGTCCTGCCCAGGTAGAAATTGCCCACGCCGAAACAGCCCAGAAAGAGGCTGAGAATTCCGGCTGTCAGTTTGCTATGCGGGGTGGGCGATATCGGATAGGGGCGCTTGCTGTTGGGCATAGCCTCGTGGTACCCGTCTTGGGGCATGACCGGGTAAGGCCGGGGCGTGGGGTTCCGCGGGTGATACTGACCTCCAGGATACTGATTGCGGCGATACTGACCTGCTGGGTATTGATTACTGGGGTATCCACCCTGAGGGTATTGGCCAGCCGAGTACTGGCCGGGATAGCCTGGTGGTCCCGGCTGATGGGGTCTTTGGGGACTCTGGCGGCCGGGATGCTGCCCGCCAGAATACTGTCCGGCTGGATACTGCTGACCGGCTGGATACCCAGCGGGCCGATACGGACCGGGCCGATCGGGCCCTGACCGATACGCTCCCGGATATTGACCGACGTTCTGAGGAGCAAACGGATATCCAGCACCGGCCCCCTGTCCGTTTATGCCTTGGACATTCATGCCCTGACCGGTCGGATACCCACCGTAAGGGTACTGAATAGAAGGGCGCTGACCCGTCTGATGCAGATGTCCAGCAGGATTGCCTGGGACCTGTCGTTGCCGGTCAGCTGCTTCTGCCTTGGACTGGTCCGGCAAGGCTGCTCCGGCAACAGCATCCCTTCCGGCAGACTCCCGATGCCCGGGCGGCACCGGCGGGGATGAAGGCGTGCCAAAGCCAGGATTTGCTGTCGGCATATCGCTCGACTGCCGGTGATCCGGCTGGGGGGCATCATCCATAGTCATGTCTCCAGTCTAGCCGCCATGCGGCCAAGTCACAGACGAGCCAGAATATCCTCGCCGATCTGCTTCGTGCTCCGCTGGGTGGAACCGGAGCGCTCGATGTCGTCCTCCACGGCCCGTTCAATGCTGGCCGCCTCATCCTCGAAGCCCAGATGATCCAAAAGCATCCCCGCCGAGAGAATGGCCGCCGTAGGGTTGGCGATCCCCTTGCCTGCAATGTCAGGAGCTGAACCATGAATGGGCTCGAACATGGATGGGTAGGTGCCCGAGGCGTTGATGCAGCCGGATGCCGAGTAGCCCACGCCTCCCACCACAGCTCCCGCTTCATCCGTGAGGATATCGCCGAAGAGGTTGTCGGTCACGATCACGTCGAAACGGCTGGGTTCGGTCACCAGGAATATGGTGGAGGCATCGATGTGCAGGTACTCGCGCTCCACATCGGGATACTCCTGGCCCACCTGATCAACCAGCCGCTGCCACATGTCTCCTGCATTGGTCAGCACGTTCTTCTTGTGGACCAGAGTCAGGCGGCGGCGACGCTTCATGGCCAGCTGGAAGGCGTAGCGGATGACCCGTTCCGCCCCATAGGCCGTATTGATGGATACCTCGGTGGCCACCTCCTGGGGAGTGCCCCGGCGAATAGAACCGCCAGCACCGGCGTAGAGCCCCTCGGTGCCCTCCCGCACGACCACGAAGTCGATGTCACCCGGATTAGCCAGGGGCGACACCACTCCCTTGTAGAGTTTGGAGGGGCGCAGATTGACATACTGGTCCAGCTCGAAACGCATTTTGAGCAGCAGGCCCCGCTCCAGGATGCCGGCCTTGATGCGGGGGTCGCCGATGGCCCCTAGGAGGATGCCGTCCTGCTGCTTAAGCCGGTCCAGATCCTCGTCGGGCAGAATAGCTCCATCACGCAGGTAGCGCTCAGCGCCCAGGTCGAAGTCCTCATAGCGAATATCAGCCTTGCCCCGGGTAACCTTTTCCAAAACGGCCTGAGCCTGGGGAACGATCTCCTTGCCGATGCCGTCACCGGCAATGACCGCAATGTGATATGTTTTCTGCTTGCTATTTGTCATACCACGAGCATAACGAGCCCGCCGAGGCTGTTTCCTGGCCCTGACCGAATCCCGGACAAGCCTGGTTCAGCGACTTCCGGGGACCATGATGGACAGGCACCAGGCGTTCTCGAAGGCCAGTTCCTCCCACTGCCGGTAGCGTCCGCTGATGCCTCCGTGGCCTGCCTGGACCTCGATCCTGATCAGCGCATCGGCTCCCACCTGCGGCTCCTGCAACCTGGCCACCCACTTGAGCGGCTCCACATAGAGCACTCGGGTGTCGTTCATGGATGTAGTCACCAGGATGGCAGGAAAGTGGTCGCCGCCGAAGATCCGACGCCGCCGATCAGCGTCAGGAACGTTCTCATAAGGCGAGTAGGAACGCATGTACCGGTAGACCTGCTGATCATGCAAGGGGTCTCCCCACTCGTCCCATTCGGTTACGGTCAGCGGCAGATCCGGGTCCAGGATAGTGGTTAGCGCATCCACGAAGGGCACATCCGCCTCGATGCCGGCATAGAGCTGGGGGGCCATATTGGCCACCGCTCCCATCAGCAGCCCGCCGGCCGACCCGCCGTTGGCCACCGTATGACGAGGATCCGCCCAGCCCTGGGCCTGCAGAGCGGCAGTCACGTCGATAAAGTCCAGGAAGGTGTTGACCTTGTGCAGCCGACGGCCCTGCTCGTACCAGGCGCGACCCATCTCCCCGCCGCCGCGCACATGGGGAACCGCGTAGAGCACGCCACGGTCCAGCAGGCTGAGTCGTCCAGTTGAGAAACCCGGGTCCTGGCTGATCTCGTAGGCACCATACCCGGTGATGAACATGGGCGCAGACTTGTCTGGATCCTGGTCCGGCCAAGGGCGGCGCTCGTGATGGTCCGGGGCTTGAATGACCGTGTCGTCGAACCCGGTCCTTCCGCAGACATCCAGTTTTGGATGCATTCCCCGCCGCCAGACCAGGGAAACCGGCACCAGAGCCCCATCCCTGACACGGACCAGAATTCGACGCTCGGCATAGCGCTCGGCCTTGAAGCCGCCTAGAACACGAGCCCGCTTGAGCAACCGATCCACACCCCGGACCGGATCCAGCTCCCGCAGCTCGGCCGGGGTCCCATAGCTGCCGCGGATGTAGCGCAGCCCAGGGGCCTGGTAAGAGGGGTTGTCCGTGGGGCCGATGCTGTAGAGACGGTCAACGCCGGCCCCGTCTTGATCTGGCAGGACTTCGCGAAAGCGCCACGGACGGCCCGCCTGCAGATCTTCCAGTGCCTGGTCCTTGGCGATAACAGCCATATGGGGCAGACTGTCGGCGCGATAGGTCAGGACCACGAAGCTGCGGTGGATGCCCAGCCCCTCGATGCCCAGCCCGCGAGCGCCCTGGAGGATGGCAGGATTGGCCGGATCCCGATAGGGCTTCTCTGGCGGCAGGGAAGCCAGGTCGCCAGAGCGTTCGCAGCCATAGGGGCTGCCCTGGGCCAGCAGCACCCCCTCACCCAAGTGGAAGGGCGGACGGTGACTGCGCAGATCGATCAGATCCACCTCGAAATTGGGATTGTTCACATTGTGGTAGACCACGGCTACCGGCAGGTCCTCCCCCGCCGGACCAACACCTTCGAACCGGGACAGGCTGATGTCGTATTCAACTCCCTCCTTGCGGGCAATCAGCGGCACAAACTCCCCCTGAGGGTCATCCAGATCCAGCATGAGCACCTCGCTGGTGGTCTTGGACCCGGTGGCGATCAACATGGCTGATTCGTCATAGCTGAGCCCCAGACCTACCCAGAAGCGCTCGTCACCCTCCTGATAGACCAGGACATCCTCGTCGGACGAAGTGCCCACCTTATGCCGCCAGACCGTGTCCGGTCGCCAGGCCTTGTCCAGGCCGGTGTAGAAGACCCAACGGCCGTCGGGGGTCAGCGCCGCCCCGGAGGATACCTGGTCGATCCGATCGGGCAGATCTCGGCCTTCGGCCAGATCCCGGATGCGCAGGTCGTAGCGCTCGTTGCCTTGAATATCCAGTCCGTATAGCATTAATCGACCATCAGCGCTCAGGTCCAGGCATCCCAGGGAGAAAAAGTCATGGCCCTCAGCCTCGGCGTTGGCATCGAAGATGACCTCCTCGCCCGGCATGGACCCAGGCTCTGCGTCAGCCTGGACGGCCGGAGGATCCCAATCATCCTGGCCACGCACCGGCAGACGGCACTGCACCCCATATTCCTGGCCTTTAAGCGTTCGGGAGAAGTACCAGTAGCCGTGCATTCGGGTCGGCACCGACATGTCGGTCTGCTGTACACGGTCGGTGAATTCCTTGAACAGGGTGGCCCGCAAATCCTCCTGACCAGCAAGCCTTTCCTGGCAGTAGCGGTTCTGATCTCGCACATAGGCCTTAGTGGCAGAATCCCCCCTGTTGCGCATCCACTCGTACGGATCCTCGAAGTGATCCCCATGGAAGCATCGATCAACGGGACTGCGCTGTGCACGAGGCGGGGCGGGATTGACGGCCGAAAAACTCATGGGGCGATTATATTCGGGAACGGCGACGCAGATAAGGCAGCAGGGTTCGCATCAGGTTGGCGCCCGTAGTCCCGTAGAAGACCGGTACATCCGTCACCGGCATCGGCTGCGTGGCAGTGCGCTTGGACAGGGACCCAAGACCCGTCTCCTGGGGGCTCAGCTGGCGGATGCCGATGGCCAGGACCCGACCCGGATATTGCCTCACCACCTGAGCGAAGGTGGAGGGATCGCTCTGCCCGTCGTCTCCCATGAGCACGAAGCGCATCTTGGGAAAGTCGGCCATGAGCTGGCGAATGAACTCCATCTTGTGCTGCACGATGGAGGGCACGAAGGTCTTGGGCCTGGGATCCAGATCCCGCAGCAGCAAGGGGCCGGCTGGAAATCCATGATCACGGATGAAGCCGCGTATGGATCCCTCCACATTCCAAGGCGATGCCGACAGATAGAAGAAAGGCATCCGGGGGTCCAGGTCGCGGATCCGGTTGTAGAGCACGGCCATACCCGGCACTGAGGAACGGCGGTGAGGGTTTGACAGGAGCAGGTTCCAAGCGGCTTTCCAGCGGTTGGGCACCTGACTGATCATGATGGTGTCGTCCACGTCGGATATGACCCCGACAGGAGTCTGGCCAGGAACGATGTAAAGGGGCGCATCGACAGCAGGGCGTCCCCGCACCTGGTAGGAGACCCGATGCACACCCGGGGTCAGCCGGTGCTCGGCCACCAGATCCAGGTAGCCCGATCGGTCAGAGAAGACTGCATTCGCGCTCAAGCTACGGCTGGGATCTACAGCGTCGTAGACCGAGGAATCACCCACCCGTACCCTTCCGATTGCGGTGCTATCGATGGCCAGTCTGACCCTGGTCCTGGGTGCGGGCACAGTCAGTAGGCCACGGATGCCGCGAATGGCCGGATCCTCGCGTCTTCGGCCGTCAGTCAGAATGGTACGGCAGATCAGCCGGGAATATGATTCGGTTCCATAGCCTACATAGGGCTGGACATCAGCCGACCAGCCCATGCGGCCGGTCATATTGATGGACAGCCCTACCCATAGATCGAAAGCGCTGGTCATCGCGCGTCTCAGCAGACGTACCGGTGCAGGCATGCTCTGGATGCCCTCCCCAGGCACAGCCGAATCGAAGGTGGTGCTGACCGACCGAACCTGTAGGGGCTTTTCATTGCTGCCGGATCGCCTGGTCACGACCAAACCGTCAGTTCAGGCTCTTCAGCAGCTGAGCATATTCCTCGGCGCTCATCAGATCGGGCTCATCGCCCTCCAGGTCGATCTTGGCTATCCAGCCTTCCCCATAAGGATCCGAGTTGATGACCTCAGGATCGTCCGAGGCTGCCCGGTTCACGTAGGCTATGGTGCCTGCCACCGGGCAGACCACCGGCTCCACAGCCTTGGAGGACTCCAGCTCAATGACCTCATCGCCGGCATCGACGTGCGTGCCGGTCTCAGGCAGGTCCAGAAAAACCAGGTCTCCCAGCTGGTCCGCCGCATACTCGGTCACGCCCATGGGCGCCGGGGACTGACTGGGGTCGACCCAGACGTGATCCTGGGAATACCGCAGGTGGTCGGGCACATCCAGGCGGGAAGTTCCATCGCTATGTTCATCGCTCATGGTTCCAGCCTACTCGACCGTCTGCCGCGGCAAGCGCTCCTAGCGGGCCGGACCCGCCGGAACCTGGCCCTCCACCTTGACCATGGTCCCGATTGGGGCATTGTCAAAGATCCACTTGGCATCCTGTTCATACATGTTGATGCAGCCATGGGATCCGTATTGGGCAGGGTCGCCCCTGGCGATGCCCTCATAGTTCCAATTGGCCGTGTGGAAGCCTTCGCTGCCGTTGTAGTAGGAGATCCATTTGACATTGGGCGTGACGTAGCCCTCCCCGCGCATGGTCTGGACCGCGTAGCGCACATTGATGAAGAAGGTACCAGTGTCGGACCATCTGCCGTCATGGGGCTTTCCTGAGCATATGGGGAACGTCTTGACCTGAGTGGTGCCGTGGTAGGCGGTTGCTGTCTGATTGCTGAGATTGACCTGAATCCAGACATCGCCGTCGGGCACGTCGTAGCGGGCCACCCGTGTCTGCTCCTTGTGGGGAGTGATGTCGGCGGGCGCCTGGACTGGATTCGTGTCGCCCTGTTCGAGGGCATGGACGACCAGGTCCGCAGTGGCGGACGCATCCGTGACCCGGACTCCGTCCACACCCTTGGTGATCTCAGCCACCACATCGCCCTTGGTGTTCTTGACATTGACAGCGGTTACCATATTCCGGTCCAGCTGCCGGGCCAGCTCCTGGTCCAGATACTGCTTGATGGCCTGCCGATCAAAGCCTAGCTCCATGGTCCCCTTCTCCAGATCGGTGACCGGCTTGACCCAGGTAGCCACAGTTGCTGCCGGCACAGTCATGAGATCGTCATCCGCACCCTTGATGACCAGGTCCTTGGCCAGCCGCTGATTGGCCTGAGAGGCCACCTGATTGGCGGCGTCCAGGCTGATCGGCATGTTCACGTCCTTATAAACCACACCTACGGCCAGATGTCTGCCGGGTTTGTCGATCAGGGAGGAAACGGCATCCTGCACGCGGCCGAGCTCAGGCGCCTTGCCTGCACGACCCTCCTGAGCACGGAAGGCGTGTGCGCCTGAATCAAAGACGATTGTGGAGGGAACGGAACGGTCCTGGCGGTCGATGAAGCGCTCTGTCAGATACTTGTTCATAGCCAGCTGATCGCGATCGGCCACCAGCGGCACCGCCTCCCTCAGGAAAGGATTCAGCCGGGAAATGTCCGCAGAGCCCTTGGCGCTCATAATCCGGGCGACCGTGGCATCTGAATCCACGCTTACGCCCAGATCCTTCAGACCAGCCTTTGCCGAAGTGCCTTCACCCTTAAGATCCACCTGGGAGTCATGGACCTGCTGATCGACGATACGCCGAACCTGGTCGCTGGTCCGACCAGTCATGACCTGCCCGCCTAGGGTGACGCCAGGAGCCACCCGTTCACGGAAGAAGGCGTGTGCGCCGAACCAGCAACCCACCAGAATCAGCACGGCCAGGAGCAACAGAGCGAGGATGATGCGCATCCGATGACTGCTCGCAGGAGCCTTGTGGCCAGCACCTGGGCCAAAGGCCCGATCGGCTTGTCCGTTGGCGAACAGGTCCACAGGGTCAGGCACATTGTCGGTCGTCGGCGGCATGGTCACAGTTTCGGCCTGGCCGACATCCGAGATACGAGGCTCTTCTTGCCCCTCCATGGCCATAACACACCTTTCGCTGCTGACAATTCCTCGCAATATCTTACGACGAGACCATGTCCGGGAGTGCGACACCGCACTGACGAATCAGAGCTCGCTGCCATACCACTGCTCAATCATGTACCTGGCCACACTAGCCGCCTGTGGTATGCGCAGCCGACCGGATGCTAAAGCACCGCCGAATTCCTCCCGGGTGAACCAGCAGGCATCATCGGTCTCCTGACCATCCACCCGGATGTCCGTATTCAGAGATCTGGCTCTGAAGGCCACCATCAGAGAGGAGGGGAAGGGCCAGGGCTGGGATCCCAGATACCGCATCTCCCCCAGATTCAGACCCACCTCCTCCAGGGTCTCCCGCCGAACCGCATGCTCCAGATTCTCACCAGCCTCGACGAATCCGGCAGTGACCGAGCGAAAGTCGGGAGCCCATTTCCGGTTATGCTGAAGCAGAAGCCGATCATGGCCGTCCACTACGGCCATGATCACCGCAGGTTCGATGCGGGGGAAGAGCGTGTGCCTATCCCCTGAGGCATCACCCTGGCAAAGCTGGGCCCAGCCGGCCTGGCTGGGACGGACCGGCGCGCCGCAACGAGGGCAGAAGACCTGGCGTCCATGCCATAGCGACAGAGCGACTGCGCAGGTGGCTATACCCACCTGCCGCGGGCGACCATGAGGGGCATACTCACGCAGGGTGAGCCAGTCGAAACGCTGATCAGCGGCCTGAATCAGGCCGCCAAGAGGACCCCCGGCATTGTGATGGGCACAGGCAAGATCCAGATCCAAAGCCAGCCAGGACTGCCGGCCTGCCGTACCCAGGTAGTAGCAAGGCGGCTCAGACTGGTCTGATGAGCCCGCCAGAGGAACCTGCAAGTACGCAGCAGGCAGGGTGGCCAGGCGGATGCTGGCCCCGGTTCGACCAGCCAGCGCCCCCTTGCCTCTGGGCACAGCCACCTTGGCGCCACGCACCAGGATGACCCCCGTACCCTCCTGAGCCAGCAGATGGCCAAGCAGACCAGGCTGCTGCCGCGATGCCGTGTCGTAATCCACATCACCTTGAGCCAGAGGCAGGAAGGGCAGGGTCCCGGTCAGGGCCAATGGGGAGAAAACTGTCTCAGGACCGCTCATGACTGCCTTTCTACGCGACGAACCAGGTCCAGCAGTACAGCGGCCACTTGGTCGGGATGCTCGACGGCGCTGAAGTGACCGCAGTCGTCAATGGCCGTGAAAGTGACATCGGTTCCAGCCTGACGCATGGCCTGAGCCAAAGGCTCCATGGCACGCGGGGGGCTGGATGGGTCGCAGCGGCCGCTGACCAGGGCCATAGGCACCCGGATGCGGCCGACCAGATCGCTCTGGTCCGGGCGACCTGCGGCCATCCGCTCCCGCCAGGCGATGCCCCTGGGATCCTGGGACAATATCCATTCGGTCATGGTCTGTACGAAGACGGGTGAACGCTTGACCGTGGAATCGCCCTCCTGGGGCCTGGCGAAGTGCATGACCGGATCAAGCGTCTCCTCCTCCTCGCAGGTTCGGGCGATTCGCAGCCGGTTGGCCCGGGAGGCTGGACGGTCAGCCATCATAGTGGTGTCGCACAAAGCCAGCCCAGCCACCATCTGCGGATAAAGCCTGGCTACGGCCTCGACCAGGTAGCCGCCCATGGAAAGTCCGACCCATATGGCCTTCTGCGCTCCTGTGGCAGCGACCATGCCCGCAAAGGCACGGGCCATGGCATCCAGCGCAGCAGGCAGGGCGCCATCTGAGTCTGCCGGACCACAGGCCGCTGGTTCAGGCAGGAGGCTATCGCCTGCTCCGGGCATATCCGGAGCATAGACAGGGAAGGGAGACATATCCGCACGATCAGCCTGCGCGATCAGCGAGGCCGCACACCGATCCCACATGCGGTGGTCCACAGGGAATGCATGGACCAGCACCAAGGGCAGCCCCTCCCCATGGCGATATACGGTATTGGCAATGGTCATGCCCGTCTCCAACGATTTGCGACTCACAATGCACCGGCCCAGGTCAGAGCGCTCAGCAGCACCTTGCCGTGCCCGCCGGGCATCTGGCTCATGAATGACTCCAGCATATCGCCCTTGGGATCGATCCACTCCACGTCCAGCGTCTCATCCTGGGGCTTGCAGTCCCCTGCTACCGGCACCAGATAGCACAGGGCGATGGCATGCTGGCGCGGATCGTAGTACTCCGAGACCCCTGGCGTAGGGAAGAACTCAGCCACGGTGAAGGGCTGTGGGCTGGAAGGCAGCATAGGCAAGGCCAGCTGGCCCAGATCCTTGGCGATGTTTCTGGCTAAAGCCTCCCTGATGGTCTCGTGGTAAAGGATTCGTCCGGTGATCAGAGTGCGCTCGATGTTGCCCTGATCATCCACGCGCAGAAGAGTGCCCACTTGGGTGACGGCACTCATCTCGTCCACGCGAACCGGCACTACCTCCACATAGGCCATCGGGAGACATCGGCGCGCACGGTCGATGGCATCACGGTCCAGCCATCCGGGAGGATTCGAGCCCGAAAAACCCCTGTTGAAGTCCTCTGGGGTGATGTGGGAGAAGGCGCCTCGGTCGCGATCGGCATCGAAGTCGTCATCATCGGGAATCTCGTCGTTCAGCACTGGCATGGCTCCATTATCCGCATTAGGCTTGACCGCCCACGGAACCCCGGCGGACATCTCCACCCAGAGCATATTCGAGCGCTTTCTCCAGCCTTGATGGAATGCTGTTGGTTGAAAGCGGTTGCTAAGCACGGGGGCTTCCCGCGCGACAGTCAAACGACTTCAAGGAGCATTATCATGGCCACCACGACTATTACCTCGGAAAACTTCGAACAGACCATCAAGGACAACGACCTGGTGCTGATCGACTTCTGGGCCACCTGGTGCGGCCCCTGCAAGGCCTTCGGCCCCATCTTCGAGAAGGCTTCGCAGACCAACACCGACATCGTCTTCGGCAAGGTGGACATCGACCAGAACCAGGATCTGGCCGCAGCCGCCGACATTCAGGCGGTGCCCACGCTGATGATCACTAAGCAGGGGCAGATCATCTTCAAGCAAGCCGGAGCGCTCAGGTCTTCGGACCTGGACGACCTGATCGACCAGGCGCGCAAGACTGATTTGTCAACACCGGCACAGGTCTGAGCTGGTTGAGTTGGCTCCAGGACAGGTTTGCACTAGAGTAGAGCTGTGTTTGTCCAGTGACCATTTCGGCCCTAGCGGAAGCATGCGGCCGATAGTCGATAGGAAACGATAAATCGACTGTCACTGAGGATCTGTCGTCCAACAGAGGAGAGTAATGGCGAACCACCGTAGAGGACGGATGAGTGCGGTCAAGGCCCTGACCAAGCGTCAGTGGCTGCGGTTGGCTGCAGGTGTTACCGTTCTCGGCATGGTCGTTGGCGCAGGCTTTGTTTCGCGCGACTTCTACACATCCAGCGAGAGCTCGGCCAAGTCAGGGGTGACCTCCTATTCCGCCACCCAGGATCTGGACACCGTGTCCCGCGGCAGTACCAGGCAGGCCATCCGCAACGGTGCGGGTGGTGCCAACACGAACACCTCCTATGTGAATGTGCAGATCAACGGGAAGAACAAGGTGGTCCTGGGAACAGGCTTCACCAACGTCAAGTCCGTGCTGGAGGCCGGGGACATCACCCTGCAGCCAGGAGATCAGATCACCCCATCTCTGACCACCCGCGTCAACGAGAAGACCGTCATCCGTATCGACCGAGCCGGCGCCCAGGTCAAAACGGATGAGTCGCCCATCCCCTTCAACACCATCGAAGAGAAGACCAGCTCCCTCCCTGCAGGCACCACTAAGGTCAAGACGGAGGGACAGAACGGTGTTATGGAGACCACCAGTCTGGTCACGGCGGCCGGCAACAAGCATCTGACCAGCAATATTTTTGCCTCTTTCGTCAAGACGGTCCCCGTCGATAAGGTGATCCTAGTAGGCACTGGTGGCGGCACCCCCGCACAGGCCGGCTCGACCACCACTACAGTCCCTGTCGGTGAGGCCCAAAGCATCGCACATGGTCTGGTCACCTCGCGCGGCTGGGGCGAGGACCAGTTCACCTGCCTGGTTCAGCTGTGGAACAAGGAGTCCGGCTGGCGGACCAACGCCTCCAACCCATCGGGCGCCTACGGCATTCCTCAGGCATTGCCCGGCAGCAAGATGGCCTCGGCCGGCCCCAACTGGCAGACCGATGCCCATACCCAGATAGTTTGGGGGCTGGGCTACATCCAAGGCCGCTACGGAACCCCTTGCGGTGCATGGGCCCAATCCCAAGCGACCAACTGGTACTGATCTGTTTCAAACCGTCTGAACCAGAAGATCCCCAGCAGACTTCCTACTAGTCTGCTGGGGATCTTCTATGCAAGCGCACTAATGCAAGGTAACTAATAATGCGGTCATTGTAATCACGTTCTGGGCTTTAACAATGTTATGTTTGCTCACCACAAGACCAGCAGCATAGGCGACACCAACCACGACCCATTCCAGCCAGGATCCTTGGACGGCCATGCGACGCAGACTATTTGCTGCCTTGTCAAGATATACCTATCTACTGGGCAACTTTTTCACGTTCGCGCAGGAGGCAAGAAACCAGCCAAGCACTGCCGAGCCAATCAGGAGGGCGCTGGACCGCCCTCGCACCAGCCCGTTAGATCCGCGCCTAGAATAGCGACACCGTCTGGAGGTTCAGTGGACTTCGCAGCCCATGAAAAATGGCGCCAACTCCTCCCCTTAATCCACACCGGCACTCTCCCCCCCTCCCAGGGGCCGAGCGAGAGATTCCAGCTCGCTTCACGACGGGAGACTGTCAGTTGAGAACCCACACTCAGCCAGATAACAAACCAGTAGGGCCTCGTCACTACACATGTGACGAGGCCCTACGGCTGTCTTAATTGCTTATTGTTCTCTCTCAGTCTCCCCTAGCCAGCAGATCGACAAGACCGCATCCTGCACGACTTGGATAGACATGGAATCGAAGACCTTGTTTCAGAGGACAGCCTGGAGCACGAAATCCAGGATGAAGAGGGCCGATACTGCCCAGATGATGGGATGGACCTCCTTGCCCTTGCGCTTGCAGACCATGGTCAGGCTGTAGGTGATGAAGCCGGCGGCCACACCGTAGGAGATCGAGTAGGCAAAGCCCATGAAGATGGCCGTGAAGAAGGCCGGTATGGCCTCAGACAGCTCGCCCCACTCAATCTCGGCGAAGGAGCTCATCATCATGCAGCCCACAATGACCAAAACAGGGGCAGTGGCCGCCGAGGGCACAGCCGAGATCAACGGAGCGAAGACGGCGCTAAGCGCAAAGCAGATGGCGATGACCACCGAGGTCAGGCCGGTACGACCACCTGCTGCGATGCCCGCTGCGGACTCCACATAAGTAGTGGTGTTGGAAGTGCCGAAGAGGGCGCCGATGGAGGTTGCCGTAGCATCGGCGAATAAGGCCTTATCCATCTTGGAACTGAAGCCGCGGCCGCTTTCCAGAGCCTGCTCATCCTCAGCGGAGAAGATGCCTGAGCGCCGGCCGGTGCCAACAAAGGTGCCGATAGTGTCGAAGGTGTCAGACAGGGAGAAGGCGAAGATGGTCACCAGAACCACTGGCAGCTTGGCTGGATCGGCGAAGAGGGCAGGGAATCCATCCTGGCTGAAAATGGCTAGGAAGGTCTGCGGCAGCTGAGACCAGGCCTGACCCAGATCAACCGACTTGGCCATGTTGGTGACCCCCATGGGGATGCCCAGCAGCGTGACCACGATGATGGCTATGACGAAGGCCCCCTTGTTGATGAAGGCCAAGTGACCCTTGAACTTGAAGATCAGCAGGAAGATGGTCAGCAACAAGCCGATGACGAAGAGGATGACACCGGAGGTGTTGAAGGTGGTCAGCCCAGGGTTGGCTCCTGCCGCCGAGGTCTTGTCGGGGGTGAACTTGATGATGCCCACATTGAGCAGACCCACATAGGCGATGAAGACGCCGATGCCGCCGCCGATGGCGTGCTGGAGCAGGGGCGGAATAGCCTGGATGATCATCTTGCGGAGCTTGGTGGCGGTGACCAGGATGTTGATCAGGCCGCACAGGAAGACCATGCACATGGTCTGCTGCCAGGTGAAGCCCAGCCCTTTGACCACAGTGAAGGTGAAGAAAGCATTCAGTCCAACTCCTGGCGCCACGCCGTAGGGGACGTTGGCCACCAGCGCCATGATCAGGGTGCCTATGATGGCAGCAATCAGAGTGGCGAGAAAGACGGCACCCCAAGGCATGCCCGCCGTGGAAAGCACCGAGGGATTGACCACGATGATGTAGGCCATGGCGAAGAAGGTGGTGATGCCTGCTACCACTTCCGTAGAGACTGTGGTATTATTGTCCGAAAGCCGAAATAGCTTATGCATATTCGATCCTTTTTGTCTTATTTGGCGATGAGACATGAGAAGAATATCACGAGCTCTCGGCTTTTTCTGTTACAAGTCCCTCCTATCGAGCTCAAATACCGCTGCAGAGCCTTCAGCCTGCCTATAATCAGCGTAAAGGCAGGGCCCTGAAGCCGTCCCCCAGAATGGGGATCAACTGTAGGGCACTGCGCTTTCGAGGAGGGGCATATGGCCAGGGATAATCACTGGGACCAGGACGATCAGAAGCAATACCAGCATGTACACGACAGCGAAGTCGATCGTGGGCAGGAAGAGCGCACCGCCGAGCGGATTGCAGCCGCCACGGTCAACAAGCAGCGCACCCGCGAAGGCCGTACCCTTCGTCAGGAGCAGGAGCGCCACGCCCAGGGCAAAGACAGCAAGAAAGACTGAATCCTTAAAGAAGGCCCATCTGCAGATGGGCCAAAACCATGAGCACGGCACCGATCAGCGCAGTCAGTGCCAGGGTAAATCCGGCCAGGCGTGCGTTGCCGAGCACCTTGTCGGTAAACATGGTGGCGAACACCGCTGTCGGAGCCAGGCAGCACAGAGCCACCGCCTGACGGACCAGAGGCCCGAAGGGCAGTAAATACCATGCAGCTGCAGCGAACAGGATGCCGAAAGGCAGCCGCCAGGCCAGAACCTGCAGTACGGCCTTGATGTCATCCCGGCCGCCGGGCAGCTCCATGAGCATGCCGACCATAAGCATGGAGCAGAAGGCGTTGGCAGCCGAGAGGGGGCGGGTTATCTGGGCCGACCAGCCTGGCAGCGAGACCCCGGTCAAAGTAAAGCCCACCATGACCATGTAGGTATCAAAGGAGGGCGAACCCAGGAAGCCCTTGGCTATGGAGATGGCCGCAGCCTTGCGATGGAGCTTCCGGGCATCAGGGTCATCCAGCTTGACCGGCTCTCCCGCAGCAGGATCCAGGGACCGGCCCGGTCGAATATGCAGGAGCCCCTGGGTCATGACGTTGGTCCCGGCAGAAACCATGACCGAGTTGCCGATGTCGAACATGGCGGCAGGCACCAGAGCTGCCGTGCCAAGCAGGGACTGGAGCATAGGGAAGCAGAAGCATCCGATGTTGAAGCCTGATCCGTTGAGCATAAGAAAAGCCCGCTCAGCCTTGGGCCGATGCCTGCTTGTCAGAAAGATGGCCAGGGGCGGAATGAGCGAGGCCACGAAGGCGAAGGCCGAAACCAAAAGCATGCTGGGATCATGAGGGTTGGTGGCGAAGGAGTGGATGATGGCCCCAGGCAGGACCAGGTCGAACACAACGGTCTGCAGCACCCGGTAGTCCAGCGGATGAAAGAGGCCAAAGCGCTTGAACAGGTAGCCCACCAGTATGATGCCCAAGAGGGTGGCCGGTTCCAGCAATACTTCCATGCCGTCTCTCCTTCCATGGATGCCGGAACCATGATAACCGACGGGCGGCCGCGCAGGCCGGTTCCGTCTCAGCCGAAACGACCGGAGATGTAGCGCTCAGTATCAGCCTCGTGCGGATTGGAGAAGATGGTAGTAGTGTCATCCATCTCCACCAGGTGGCCGGGCTGACCCACCGCCTTGAGATTGAAGAAGGCCGTATAATCGGAGACTCTGGCGGCCTGCTGCATGTTATGGGTGACGATGACGATGGTGTAGTCCCGCTTGAGCTCGTTGATCAGATCCTCCACAGCCAGGGTGGAGATGGGGTCCAGCGCCGAACAGGGTTCGTCCATGAGCAGGACCTGGGGGTGCACGGCCACGGCACGGGCGATACAGAGCCGTTGCTGCTGGCCGCCCGAAAGCCCGACGCCGGGCTTGTCCAGGCGATCCTTGACCTCATTCCAAAGATTGGCCCCGCGCAGGGCCCACTCCACCAGGTCGTCCGCGTCCGACTTGGCGATGTGCTTCTTATTGAGCCGGATGCCGGCCAAAACATTCTCCCGGATGGACATGGTCGGGAAAGGATTGGCCCTCTGGAAGACCATGCCGACATCCCGTCGCACCTCGACCGGGTCTACATCCGGTCCGTAAAGGTCTCGACCCTCCAGCAGCACCTGCCCGCTCACATGCGCCCCTGGGGTGATCTCGTGCATGCGGTCAAGGGTGCGCAGAACCGTGGACTTGCCACAGCCGGAAGGACCGATAAAAGCAGTGACCTTGTTGGCCTGAATGCGCATGTTCACGTCCTGAACGGCCAGAAAGTCTCCGTAGTAGACGTTGAGATGGCTGATGTCTATTCGTTGGCCCATGTTCCGGCCTCCGTTCCTCTCATGGCGGTGTTCAACGGGCCCGCCCAACAGCAAAGATGCGCGAGACCAGCCGCCCAAGCAGGTTGAGCAGCAGGACGATGAGGATCAGCACCAGGGCCGCCGCCCAGGCCCGCTGCATGTGGATGTCGGTCAGACATCCCGGGTCAGCACCTGGCCCGCAGACGGCCAGACCCTGGGAATACTCGTTGTAGACGAAGACCGGCAGGGTGGTCATCCTCCCGGAGAAGAGGTTGGGGTTGGTGGTGGCGATGAAGCCCGAGGCTATCAGCAGGGGCGCCGTCTCACCGATGACTCGTGCCACAGCCAGAATGGTGCCCGAGACGATGCCAGGCAGGGCCGTGCGCAGAACAATGCTGGTAATAGTCCGCTGCTTGGTCACCCCCAGGGCATAGGCCGCCTCGCGCAGGTCATTGGGAACTACGGCCAGCATGTCCTCGGAGGTCTTGACCACCGTGGGCAGCATGAGCAGAGAGAGGGCCACCGAACCAGCCAGTCCATTGACGGTGCCTGGCCCGACCACCAGAGCGAACATGGAGAAAGCGAAGAGGCCGGCCACGATTGAGGGGATCCCGCTCATCACATCCACCATGAGACCGATGGCCTTGGCCAGACGGCCTCCATGAGCGTATTCGACCAGATAGACCGCGCACATGACGCCCACCGGAATCGAAATGACCATGGATCCAAAGGTGATCTCCAGGGTGCCGATTACCGCGTGCAGGATGCCGCCGTATCCTCCTGATGGCGTGGGGTTGCCGCCCACTACCCCGCTCATGTTGTGGATCAGGAAGTCCGGTGTCAGCCGTTGCATCCCCTTGGACAGGCTGACCCAGAGCACCGAGACCAGCGGGATCAGGGCGACCAGAAAGGAGAGCCCGATCAGGACGGTCATCAGCCGGTCCTTGCGCTTGCGCGCACGAATGGAGGATCTGGTAGGCCTGAAGCGATCAAAATCGATGACCGGTCCGCGATCAGTTCGGCTTGTCATCATGCACCCGCCTTTGCTGTGATCCTGCGCGCCAGATAGTTGACGATAAAGGTGATGATGAAGAGGACCAGACCGGTGGCCACCAGGAGGGCCACGCCCTGGGAGTCCGCCTCGGGGAACTGGGCGGCGATGTTGGCGGCGATGGTTTGGCTTTTTGAAGCCTGCAGCAGCTGCAGGGAGTAGCTGAAGCCCGGCGAGAGGATCATCAGCACCGCCATAGTCTCGCCCAGGGCGCGTCCCAGCCCCAGCATGGATGCCGAAATAATGCCCGAGCGGCCAAAGGGCAGGACCGCAAGCCGAATCATCTCCCACTTGGTGGCTCCCAGAGCCAAGGCGGCCTCCTGCTGCAGCCGAGGAGCCTGGACCAGAATGTCGCGGGTGACCGAGGTGATGATGGGCAGAATCATGACCGCCAACACCAGGGCCACAGTGGCCACGGACCGGGCCGGGGCGGCGACAGGACCGGAAAACAATGGAATCCAGCCAAGATGAACGGATAGCCAGCGCCAGAAGCCGGTGATATTGGGAACCAGGACCAGGGCCCCCCAGAGTCCGTAAATCACCGAGGGCACAGCAGCCAGCAGATCGATCACTGTGCTGAGCAGCGCGGACAGGCGGGACGGGGCGTAGTAGCCGATGAAGAGGGCGATGCCCAGCGAGACGGGGAATGCCAAGAGCAGGGCCAGGCCGGCAATCAGAATGGTGCCGAAAACCAGCGGGCCCACATAGCCCAGGAAACTGCTCGCCCGTCCACCGCTCAGGGCGAGTATGGCCTGGGTGCGGGACTCCGGATCTCCGGTGAAGGCCGGAAACGCGCGCAGGATCAGAAAGAGGGTGACCGCAGCCAGAGCCAGCAGTATCAGGATGCCTGCACCGGCGGCGCAGGCCTTAAAGATCTGGTCCACCCGCTTGGCCTTGTTCAGGGTTGCGGTCTTGTTTGGTTTGTCGGTCATGCCTTCCCCCCGATGGTCTCCACCGAGGCCATGGCCTGGCTGCGCAGTCCCTGCCCCAGCTCGGCGCTGCCTGCGTTGGCCGCGGCCATGCGCTGGCCCTGCTCGCTCAGCAGATAGGTCAGCCAGGCCTTGGCGAACTGGGCCTTGGACCCGTCCGGATCATGTCGATAGGCCGTGCAGACCACGTCGTAAGAGACCAGGACGATGGGATAGGTGTGCTCACGGCTGGTGCGATGGTCCACGGTCAGGACCACCCGTCCAGGCTGGCTGGCCTGAGGATCCCGCTGGGCGGCATCCAGCAGGTTGGCGACGGTCTTGGCTGCAGGCGGTTGCCAGGTCTTCCCCACCTGCACGGCCACGGTGCCCAGTCCGGTGGTCTGGGCCGCGTCCGCATACCCGAAGGTGCCCGTCGCCTGGTTCATGGTCATGACCACGCCGGCAGTGCCCTTGGCACCCTGTCCCAGGTCATTGGGCCAATTCTCGCCCGCTGGATAAGGCCAGGCGGACCCAGCCGTATCGTGCAGATAGGACAGAAAGCTTTTCGTGGTGCCGGACTTGTCCGAACGATGAATCACGGTGATGTCAAGATCGGGCAGATTGGCTTCCGGGTTGAGCGCTGCTATGCGCGGATCCCGCCAGTTGGTAACCTTTCCGGAGAAGATCTTGGCGATCAGAGCCGGATCCATCCGCAGATGGCCGTCTGAACCCTTCGGCCACAGATCAGGAAGATTGTAGGCCACGGCGATCGGAGTGGCATAGACGGGCAGGTCAATGGCTGTACCGGAGCCACAGATCTGACGCGAGCGCTCAATCTGATCGGCAGTCAACGGCGCATCGGTACCAGCCCAGATGGTCGAGCCCGACAGGAAGGCGTTGACTCCAGCACCGGAACCCGCCGGATCATAGGAGATGCGCGCCCCCGGGTGCTGCTTGCGGAAGCCTGCTATCCAGGCCTCGTCGGCGCTCTGCTGGGAGGATGCGCCAGATCCGGCGAACTCGCCCTGGAACAAGGCTTGATCTGCAGTATTGCCTGCTCCGCTGCCTTCAATGGGGACGTTGTCGCCGCAGGCTGCCAGGGGAATCATCATTGCCAGTGACATGAGGAGGGCCGGGAATCTTCCACGACCGTGACCATGTGCATGCATGCTACCTACCTTGACCGCCGTTGCATATCAAACGTCCGTCCTCATCAGCCCGTGTCGGACCCTCCCGTATTCACATTACCGAAACTCGCCTCACACAGCATACTGGAAACGCTGACCGTCAAACAAGGTCTTCACAACCGCGTCAGCCGTGTGGAAAAACCCAATCACAATCCACGGCCTGGTATATTATAAGGTCATTGTCGGACGCTTAGCTCTCTCGTTCTTTTCTTAGTGTCACCGGTATTGGTATGCCCTGATTTCCTTTTTGGGACGGCACCGCAGGGAGCGGTATGCGCAGTGAAAACCGAAGCCAAAGGAAGTGGTGGTGCATGAGGAAGCAGGAGCTCGCCAAGCAAGGGCGGACCCTCAGCAAGGATGGAGCCTTCGTCAACGGAAAGCTCACCCATGAAGCCTTCCTTTCGCTGGCCATCCTGACCGTCATCACCTTCCTGGGCAACTTCACCCAGCTGCAGCTGGCTTCGGCCCTGCCTACCATTGTGGACGAGTTCCACATCACCCTGACCGCCGGTCAGTGGCTGACCTCGGTATTCCAGCTGGTCATGGGCGTCATGGTGCCCTTGACCGGCTTTCTGACCAAGCGCTTCTCCACTCGGCAAATCGTCATCACCTCCATGGCCGTCTTCACCCTGGGGTCCCTGCTGAGCTGGCAGTCGCAGACCTTCGCCCTGGTCCTGCTGGGCCGCGTCCTGGAAGCCGTGGGCACCGGGACCATGTGGCCCGTCCTGCAGATCACCGTCTTCTCCATCTATCCTCTGGCCAAGCGCGGCATGGCCATGGGCACCGTGGGCCTGGCCATGAGCGTGGCCCCGGCCATCGGCCCCACCCTGGGCGGCTGGCAGACCGATGCCAACGGCTGGCGCTCCATCTTCCTGACGCTGAGCATTTGCGGAGCGGTAGCGCTGCTCCTGTCCATCTTCGGCCTGCACAACTTCGGTCAGCGCGACACCAGCGTCAAGGCGGACTTCTTCTCAGTAGCCCTGTCCATCTTCGGATTCGGCGGCCTTATGTTCGGCTTTACCAACATTGAGAACTTCCCCATCACTTCCTTCATGACCTGGCCCTTTATGCTGGTCGGCCTGATCGGGATCATCTGGTTCGTTCTTCGCCAGCTCCACCACGACAAACCCCTGCTGGACCTGCATGTGCTGCGAATCAAGAACTTCACCGTGGGCACCATCATCGCCTCCATGTCCTTCTTCGCCTTCAGCTCGGTCACCGTCATCCTGCCCATGTACATCCAGACGGACCGCGGCTTCTCGGCCACCATGAGCGGCCTGGTCATGCTGCCTGGGGCCATCGGCACCGCCATCGCCCAGTTCTTCGGCGGCCGTCTGCTGGACCGTTGGGGCGCTCGGCCCGTGGCCATGACCGGCTGCTCGGTCCTGCTGGTGGGCACCATCGCGATGAGCATGATTGGTGCCAACACGTGGATCGGCCTGGTCTCCATCTGCCAGTTTGTCCGCCAGATCGGCATGGGCTTCACCCTGATGCCCTTGACTACCTGGTCCCTGAACAACCTGGCTCCCAAGGATGTTTCAGCCGGTTCGGCCGTCACCAACACAGCCCGTCAGATCGCCGGAGCTGTCGGAGCGCCCATACTGGTCATCCTCATGGAGACCATCACCACCCTGCGCCACAGCGCCTTGGGCGGCGGCCACTCCACCCAGATTGCAGCCAATATCTTCGGCGTGCAGTGGGCCCTGCGCATATCGGCACTGATCTGCTTGGGCATGGTCCTGCTGGTCTATTTCGGCGTTCGCGGAAACGGCGCTGGCTCCGGTCGTCAGATGACCCGCATGCTCCTGCGCCACATGCACATCATCCACACCGACTCCCCTGTCGCTATCACTTCCTCAGCCGACTCCAAGGCCCAGGACTGATCACCGGGTGGTTCTGCGGGCTATGACTCGCGATCCGATGACCAGATCCTGGGGAGCCGTAGCTCTGCCTCCGATACGTCCCAGGACGCGGTCGACACAGGTCCGTGAGATCCACCGCAAGCAGGAATCCATAGTAGTAAGCGGGGTTTGCAGATAAGCCGACTCCTCGATGTTGTCGAACCCGATGATCTGGACCTGGTCGGGTACGGCTCTGCCGTAAGCAGTCAGGGCTGACAGTGCACCGATAGCCAGCTGATCATTGAGGGCTATCACCCCATCGAAGGGCGCACCCGTCTCTAATATCCTCTGCATGGTCAGGTACCCGCTGCCCAAGGTCCAGTCATAACCGGTTACGCCAAGAAGCCGATCATCCAGCTGCAACCCCCTGGCACGGATCGCCTTGAGCACTCCCTTCATCCTGAGCTCGGCATTGCCTTCGATCGCAGCCGTTAACCGATCATAGTCAAGCGGCGCATGCAGACCGATGACCGCCAGCGAGCGCACCGACCGATCAAACAAATACTCTGCGGCCATCCGAGCCGCTTCGGCATCATCGACCATGACGTGATCCGCCACCCCATGGGTAGTCCGTGCGCCCACGCATACCAAGGGGTAACGCACATCCAGGTCCTCCACGGCGAATCGCTCAAGCTCCGACATGGAAAGAATTATTCCGTCGCTGATAGTGCTGTTAAAGGAGGCCAGAATCTCATGCGCCCCCTTGGCAGACCCCTCGGCATAGGTACTGACATATACCGCATAGTCCCGCAGACGAGCGCTGTCGATGACCCTATTAGCCAATTCGGCCAGATAAGGAGGAGTCAGTGAAGGCACAGCCAGCGTAATAATACCGGTTTTGTTGCGGTGCAGATTACGGGCCGCGGCATTGACCTGGTACCCCGATTCGTCAATGACCTGCTGCACACGCGCACGGGTCGCATTGGACATACGGCCATTGCCGTTGATTACATTGGAGGCTGTCTTCAGCGAGACACCCGCCCTGCTGGCCACCTCGCGCAGGGTGATCCGTTTGCCTGGACGTCCTTCATCCGCTGCCATAGACACTCCTTAGAATGGAACAACCTCCAAGGCACTATGGCGATCACATTTACTGACGGGTGATCACCACACCATGCACTCCTATAGTGTAGCGATTGTCGGATAAACCATCCCCCCCGCACCGGGTCGCTCGTTGTACCACCAAGGCCTCGCCCGAGGTGGCCACATCTCTGATAACCGTCGACTCCCGGTTGAAATAGAAATGATACCGACCCTGTGGCCCGGATCTGATCAGGTGCACCAACCGCGGATCGCCGTCACGACCGTTATGCAGCCCTGCTTCTGAGGCGTCGGCGAGAAAATCAGGAGGGAAGATTCGGCTGATCACCGAAACCAGCGATTCCTTGGCAAAGCCCGTGCCCAGATAGAGGACGCGGCCCTGACCATATCCATGAATGGTCACCGCAGGCTCCCCAGCCATGTCGAGGTCATAGGAACGACGGCCCTGGTAGCGAGCCAGCACCCTTACCGAATCCTCTAGGCTCAAGGGCTCATTGACCCATATATTGCCCTCAATGCCCTCTGATACCAGGATGGATCCACCGCCTTGGTCGCTCGTGCCCAAGGCGATCAGCTCCTGGGAAGCGACACCTGTCAGATCCCGCAAAGCCCCAGGATATCCGCCCAAGCCGACGTGCATATGGTCATCCATAAGGCCACTGGCGAAGTCCACCACCAGCCGACCGCCCTTGCTCACATAGTCGCGCAGACGGGCGGCTTGCTGCTGATCCAGCAGAATCAGGGCCGGCAACACCACCACGTCGTAACTCTCCCACTGCCCCTTCAGGGGCGCGACATCCGCCCTGAGTCCGACGTCAAGCAGAGCCTGATACCAGGTATAGACCTGCTGCCAATGATCCATAGAGGGATCAGGCAGAGTCGAATCCGCCATGGACCACTGGCAGTCGGCATCAAAGAGCAGAACCATAGTCGAGGGTTCCAACCGGGTCCCGGCCAGTCCGCTCTGGGAGAGCCTTCGCAAAATGCATCCCAAATCGGCAACCTGTTCATAAATTGCCGAATCCGGCCCTGCATGGGGGACCATGGCCGAGTGGAAGGCCTCTGCTCCGAAGGCGGACTGCCGCCATTGGAAGAAGTTGACCGAATCCGCTCCCATAGCCACATGGGCCAGGGCGTCCCGGATCAGTTCGCCTTGGCGCTTGGACGCGTTGAAGATGCGCCAATTGACTGCGGATGTGGAATGCTCCATCAGACACCAGGGATGACGCTGAGCATAGGCATCCACCAGGGAGTCCGAGCAGAGCAGCTCATCCAGATGTCCGGGTCCCTGGGCGAAATAATGGTCGTTGGCCACGAAATCGACCTGGTGCGACCAGCGCTCATAGTCCAGGACGCATTGGTCCGTCGAAACCATGAAGTTGGTCGTTAGCGGTTTATCGGGGGTAAGCTCCTGCAGTTGATCACGTTCGGCACAGAAAAAATCCATCAGCGCATCAGAACAGAATCTTCGGAAGTCCAGGCGCAGTGCCGGATTGATAAAGGCGTCACGCACGCCAGCATGTTCAGGCAGGGGTACCTGATCAAAATCCTGCAGCCTCTGGGACCAGAAATCATTGCCCCAGGCTCGGTTAAGCTCCTCGATGCTGCCGTAGCGCCTGCGGCACCAGCCTCGGAAGGCCTTCAAAGCATCCTGCGAGTAGTCGGCTGCATTGTTCCATCCATACTCATTGCCCACATGCCAGGCGACCACCGTCGGATTGTCGCGGAAGTGCTCACCCATGGCCTTGCAAAGTCGAAGGGCATAGCGCCGAAAAACCGGCGAGGTGGGCCTCCAGGACTGCCGTGCGCCCGGATGGACCAGGGTCCCGTCCGCCTCCACGGGCAACACCTCAGGATGCGCCTGGTAGAGCCAGTATGGGGCCGTGGCCGTGGCCGAAGCCATGTCTACGGCGATACCGGCTTCGCCCAGCAAGGCCACCACCCGATCCAGCCAATCAAACTCCCAGACTCCGTCGCTGGGCTCCAGACGCGCCCATGAGAAAATGCCCAGGGTCACCATGGTGACGCCAGCCTGCCTCATCAGTGCAACATCTTCGGCCCATACCTGCTCCGGCCATTGATCTGGGTTGTAATCCCCCCCGAACCAGATTCCCTTCGAATGACCATCGGGGCCCTTCGGCCAGCGGTAAGGTCTATAGGGCTGGGGCTGTCGACGGTCATGATGGTCTGTTCTGCTCATGCTTGATCCCGTCTGCGAGTTCCCGCTACTCCTTGACAGCACCGGCGGCCAAGC
The DNA here is from genome assembly GCF_003202695.1 of Bifidobacterium asteroides. GTDB lineage: Bacteria > Actinomycetota > Actinomycetes > Actinomycetales > Bifidobacteriaceae > Bombiscardovia > Bombiscardovia asteroides_G. The sequence continues at coordinate 408,575 of NZ_QGLL01000001.1, read as the reverse complement.
CGGACTGCCAGTATTTCTGCAGCAACAGGAAGGCGACGACGATGGGGATGATGGTGACCAGGCTGCCCGTCACCACCAGGTTCTGAATGGCATGGGCACCGGCTGTCGATGCCTGGTCCTTCCAATTGTTGAGCCCGATCGTCAGCGGGTACCAACTGGAATCCTTGAGCATGATCAATGGCAGGAAGTAGTTGTTCCAAGTGGCCACAATAGTGAAAAGCGCTGTGGTCACGATCCCAGGGGCCAGCAGAGGCAGGCTGACCTGCCAGAAAGTGCGGAACTCCCCGGCCCCGTCGACCCGAGCTGCCTCCAGTAGTTCGGTAGGCACCGCCTGGTCGGAGAAGATCCACATCAGGTACAGGCCGAAGGGCGAGATCAGACTGGGGATGATCATAGCCCAGGGCGTATCGGTCAGTCCGATCTTGGCGAAGAGCAGGAACTGAGGCACGGCCAAAGCGATGCCCGGGACGCTGATGGCCCCGATGACCACTGCGAAGACAAGGCGGCGGCCCGGGAAGCGGAACTTGGCCAAGGCATATCCGCCCAGCACGGCCAGCAAGGTGGCGCCACCGGCTCCCACTACTACGTAGAGCAGGGTGTTGAGCAGCCAGCGCCCGAAGATACCGCCCTCATAGGTGAATACCTCGCGCAGATTGTCCCAGAGGGCGAACTTGTGTCCAAAGGCCAGACCGAAGGTGCCAATGAAATCCGACTGGGTCTTGGTGGCATTGATGACCAGCCAGATCAGAGGAAACAAGCAGTAGAGCGCGAAGATCCCAGCAACCAGGGTCAACAGCCAGCTGCGCCGCGGATTGTTCGGATTGGAAAACCCTGTTCGGGCTGCCCTCCGACGTTCCGCACGCTCATCTCGTGCTACGCGCCGGGCACGCATGCGTTCAGCTTTGACCCCGTCGATAGTCCTCGTATCAACCATGCTCATTGCATCTGCTCCTTCATTCCCCTGAGCTGGACGGCATAGGCGGCGACCATGGTTATGATGGCCATGACGATGGCCAAGGCTGCCGCGTAGTTGCTCTGGCCTCCCATGAAGCTCAGGTTGTAGGCATACATGTTGGGGGTGTAATAGGTGGTGATGGCGTTGCCTGGAACCATGGTCTGCAGCACCGAGGGCTCATTGAAGAGCTGGAAGCTGCCAATGATGCTGAAGATCACCGTGATAACCAGGGAGCTCTTGAGCTCGGGGATCTTGATATTGCGCACGATCTGCCACTCCGAAGCCCCGTCTATAGCCGCTGCCTCATAGAGCGAGTGCGGCACAGTCGACAGCGAGGAATAGAAAATCAGCATGTTGTAGCCCGTGAACTCCCAGGTGTTGATGTTGCCTATGGCGGCCAGAAGCACACTGGGCTGCAGAACGTCGATATGCGTGCCCAGCCATTGATTCAGGGAACCTACCATTCCGTACTTGGTTCCGTATATGAATCCCCACATCAGAGCCGCCACTACGGCAGGCACCGCATAGGGCAGGAAAGTGCTGATTCTGAAGAAGCGCGTGCCGTGCAGCTTGAGTGAATCCAGCGCCAGCGCCATCAATGCCGCCAGAAAGAGCATGATGGGCACCTGGACCACAGTGAAGATCGCCACACGGCCAACTGATGACCAGAACTGCCCGTCCTTGATCAGCCTGACGTAATTGGCCAGGCCCACAAAGACGTTCCCTCCGATCATGCGCTTCTCGTACAGGCTCAGATAGATGGCATAGAGCACCGGCAGGACGAAAACGAACACGAAGACCAGGACAAAGGGTCCCATGAATTTCCATCCCCGCCAGTCGCTTCTGTGAGGCCGCTCCCCGGTGTGCCTCCCGCTGGCTTCGCCAGGGCCATGATCCCGCGCGGGGGCCAAAATCCGCGCAGTCGAACCTTCGGCTTCACTCATGATGCCTGTCCTTCTTTCCTGTCATTGTTCGAAGGCGGCTGCTACCAGCCGCCTGAGTCATCACTCACTTGTTGACCTGATACCCCTGCTGGTTGCCGTGATCCACCAACTTCTGCTGATAGTCCTCGAAGGCCTTCTCCAGACTGGTCTTCTTCATGTAGGCCTTGCCGATGGAATCCCCATAGGTTGACTGTGCGAAGGGGTTGTAAGGCAGGTACTGGAACTTGGAGACTTTGAGGTTGGCTGCCTCGGTCAGCACCTTGTTGACCTCCTGGCCTCCGAAGTACTCATTCTTCTTGCTGGTGAAATCAGCGGAACTCAGGATACGTTTCAGGGAGGGGAAGCTGCCTTGGTCAGCCATGACCTGAGCTCCTTCGCCATGCGTCAGATATTCGGCGAACTTCCAAGCTGCCGCCTTGTTCTTGGCCTTCTTAGGCACGACAAGAGCCGAACCGCCATCTTCCGCAGACACGCTGTCCCCCTCTTTCCACTGCGGCAGAGGCGCAACCCTCCAGTTGCCTTTCTGGTCGGGCGCACCAGACTCCAGATTGGTGGGCATCCAGGCGCCAATGGTCAGCGAGGCCACCGAACCATCGTTAAGCGCCCTATTCCAGTCATCGGACCAGTTGGCGGTCTTGGTATCGAGCAGGTCTTCGTCGATCAGCTTTTGCTGGAAATCGATATACCGCTTCATGCCGGGATCCTTGGTCATGTTGATGGTGATCTTGTCGCCATCGACCTTCCAAGGGTGCGCCCCAGCTTGCCAGGCCTGCGCGGTGAAAGGCTGATAGGCATTCTTGTCGCCGGCGTTGTTGGTAATGTAGGAACCTACTGCTCGAATCTTCTTAGCATCCTGATAGTACTCATCCCAGGTCTTAGGGGGCTCGGGAATGCCGGCCTTGTCGAAGACCGCCTTGTTGTAGAAGAAAACCTCGGGGCCTGCATCAATGGGCAGCGCATAGGGTTTTCCGTCATACTGGACCTTGTTCCAGGGCCCCGGGGTGAAATCGTCAGCGAACTTGTCAGCCCCATACCCCGATAGATCCTCCAGGTTGTCTTCAATCGCAAACTGCTGGACAGTAGGATCCTCCAGCATGGTGACGTCAGGAATGCCCTTGCCTGCAGCTACTGCGTTGGACAAGGCCACCTGAGTGTCACCGGCAGTGCCGGTGTTGTTGTACTTCACGGTGATGCCGGGATTGGCCTTTTCGAAAGCATCAATGGTTTCCTTGATGCCATTGCCCCAGCCCCAAAAGACTATGCGCCCTGAGGCTTTGCTAGTGTCCGCTGGCTTCGATGCTGATCCAGACCCGCTGCTTCCACAGGCAGCGAACGAGGCCAGGGCAACCATGGTGACGCCCATGGTCAGGATTTTTCGTGCAGAATACATGATGAACCTTTCATATTGGTTAGAAAACGTCCTTGATAAGGTTTTGACGCCTACTCCTTCCAATTATTGGTACAACTGTGTACCAATGTCTTGTTAAGTATAATCTGTAGCTCTGGATTGTCAATTCAGCGCCTCAAAACGCCGCCGACGGTACCTGGCCACAACCATCAACAGAAGGCCCGCAGCCACACAGCCAGCCACAAAAACGGGAGTGAGGCCTATATCGATGCCCGTATCAGCTAAGTCGGAGCATGGATCCTTGCTCCGGCCGACGGAATGAGCTGGCAGGGATTTATCTGACCCTGCAGAACCGGACGCGGACCCTTCATGACCCGTCGGAAGCGCATTCCCGCCCTGATCAATCACATCGTCGGTTTCATTCTCCTTTTCTGGCACACCTGTCAGAGACACGTCATCCACATCCAGGGTCTGGCCCGAACTGCCAGAGGCCACAATAGTGATCCTGGTCTGCCCACCAGTCAGATCAACTGGCAAGGAGGCCTGCCTCCAGGCTGCTCCAGTGGAGGCTGCCAGATCGATTTCCGAGGTTTTCCCGCTTGATTCAATTGCAATCCTGGCCCGATCCATGCCTTTGGGGTTCGCATAGGAGAGTTTAAGAAGGAAGCGGCCCGCGTGCAGGGGAACGTGTCCCGCCGCACCCAAATCCTGAACGATTGAAGCGCTGCGGGATCGTCCTGGGGCGAACCGCAGGTTAAAGTCGCCCACTCGTCCATAGCCATCGGCTACATTGGTCACAGCATCTGGATTGACCCGTCGCCATCCGGCGATATCGTCAATCAACTTACCGTCCTTATCCTTATACCCCTGCTCGCCTACCGCAACCCTGTCCGCTTCGAAGGAGCCGTTGAGCACGTAATCATTGGCATCGTCAATCGACCAAAGGCCAGTGCCTGCATCCAACTTCCACCGGCTCATCGAATTGAAGCGAGGCGTGCCTGAATCATCGAAACTCAGCGGATTCCACTGGTTGTAGCCAAGCCCATTGCCCGCAAAATCAGCCCATCGATCGCCGCAGTGGATGACGGTCTCTGCCCGGCTGCCATGCAAGGTGTAGTAAAAACCGGTCTGAGTGATGTGTCCGAAATCGGTTTGGCTGCCATCCATGATCACAGTCCGATTGACGGGCTGATATGGGCCGAAAATATGATCCGCTACCTGAAAATGGATTCGGGAAGCATCCCACCCAAACAGATCGGAACCAGCCAGATAATACCGGCCAGCATGCTTGAAAAGCGCATTGCCTTCGCGCCCGAAGCCCTGGTAGAGCTTGGTGGGTTCCAGCAGATCCACTCGACCGTCTCTGGCGCCTATTCTGGCTGCCCAGACACTGCTCCGGCCACTTCCATAGGAATAAATCAGATAACCCGTGCCGTCCTCATCCTGAAAGACGCTCTGGTCCCCGGTATTGCTGGTGCCCAGCCCGTAATCGCGCATGTCGATGCGCCTCTGGGCCTTGAACGGACCAGTAGGCGAATCGGCCGTAGCGATCAGCACTTTTTTATCAAACTTGCGACCGGTAGCATCCGTGGGCATCTCATGCTGGATAAGCATGGCATAGGTGTGCAACTCAGGAACGTACGCAACCCCCATTCTGCACACCCAACCTGCATGGCGACCACCGAAGTCACTGGAGAATGCATCCGCCTGCGCCCTGTCCAACGCCACGCCTTGATACCGCCAATCGGTCAGATTGCCGGATTTGTATACATCCACTGAGACGAAATCATTGCCCGTGAGCGCATGGGTAGGGTTCTGACGATAAGTTTCAGCCTGGGAGAAGTGGACACCATACCAAAAATGAGAGACCTTCCCCGTGGCAGGATCCGGAAAATCGAAAATCCCCCCGCCCTGCATATACATTGGGTTACCGTCGGCGTCATCCCAGAAACGATCATTGGCGATCAGCCCGTTCCCGCCTACAGAATCGGACTTTTGTCCCGTTTCCTGCGCGGCAACCGCCTTTGGCGCTCCGAGGGACAAACCCATAATCGTAGCCAGAGCGACAAACAGAATGGCTATTTTCCGCCATTCCAGCATGCGGTCCCGTATGTAGTGTCCATTCTTTCGTATATGTGAGCCGATATTGTCGCTCATAGCCAACCTCCCTGTTGCTTATGGTCGCGGTCATGGAACCAGAGACTGACTGGTTTCCATGTAGTTGGTACAACTGTGTACCACACCTTAATAATAGTATCACACCGTAAAGGTCGGCTCAGTGTAAACAGTCAGGCCATGAAGCTCTTCTTATGCAAATAAACCCGCACATGGCAATCTGTTACCGCTTATCAGCGCAAGGCCGGCGCTCAGCGATCCTGCGGGAGCGGCTGGCCCGGGCAGGTATGAAGAACGGCCAGCATAGCCTGTTTTTCCGAGCTGGTGACGCTCAGGGAGTACTTGTCCTTGACTGCTATCTGACGAGCCACATAGGAGCATTGATAGTCCTTGTTCTCCGGCAGCCAGTAATCGGCCGAGGCGCTCCCCTTGGCCTGGTTGGCCGGACCGTCCACAGCAAGAAGATTATAGGGGTCGTTGCCAAAACGGTAGCGATGGGCCGTATCCCACTTGCTGGCTCCTGATCGCCAGGCGTTCTCCAAGGCGACCACATGGTCAATCTGCACGGCAGAGCTGGTTTTCGGCCCTCTGACGAATTCTATGGTCCGTCCGGTGTAGGGGTCCTGCAGACGACCGCTGGCTACCTTGCAACCGCCGGGAGTCGTGGTACGCAGGTCAGTCAGGTCGCGGGTCAGCACATCCTCGCGTACGTTGCAGCCGTTTCCGTCCTCATCAGTCTCCTTGAAGCCGAAGGCCTCACGCCGGTACTGGCGGCCGGGTCGGTTTTGATCGTTCACCGTCAGGCCCTGCAGAGTCTGAGCCGCATCGCCCGTTGCCGTATATCGTCCGGTCAGCCGCCCGACACCACCGTTGACCCTAGGAAGTATCAGTCCGATGGAGATGCCTAGGACCACAGCCACTACCAGAAGGATCAGCACCCGTTCCGTAAGCGACTCGCGGCGGAAACGGGCAGGGGCGGGATTTCGCCGGAACGAACCGTACCGGCCGCGGCCTCGATACCGATATCTTCTGCGTCTCGGACCGGTCATCTACCGCCGATACCTCCTATGTCGACTGCATGCATGAATCATCCATGATAGCGTTCAGGCGTAAGCGTAGGTCATAGGGTCGTGTCCTGCACGCACGGAGGAGTCCATGGCATCGATGGCGGCATGTTCCTCAGAGGTCAGACTGAAGCCGAACAGGTCCAGGTTCTCCGCCTGCCTTTCTCTGTGTACAGACTTGGGGATGATGATGGTTTCGTTTTCAATATGCCAGCGCAGCACCACCTGGGCTGGCGTTACCCCGTGAGCCTGAGCGATTTTCTCCAGCCTTTCGCCGCCGGCTGCCAGGTCTGCGCCGCGCGCCAATGGCGAGTATGCCTGGACGGCGATGCCGTGCTTCCTGCAGAAAGCCGTCACCGTGCGCTGTTGCCAGCTGGGGTGCAGCTCGATCTGATCCACGGCGGGATACTCCCCCGTCTCCCTATGCAGACGTTCCAGATGCTCCGGCAGGAAGTTGCAAACCCCCAGTGTCCGCACCCGCCCCTCATCACGCAAGCGATGGAATGCGCGCCAGACCTGGTCGGCCCGCCAATCGAACGGGGTGGGCCAGTGGATCATATACATGTCGACATAGTCGGAGCCCAGCAGGGCCAGCTGGCGGTCGAAAGCCCTTAGAGCGCTGTCATAGCCCTGTTCGGAGTCACGCAGCTTGGTGGTCAGCCAAAGGCGGGCACGATCAGGACCACTCTGACAGCCGAAGTCCTTGAGGCCACGGCCCACGCCCCCTTCGTTTCGGTAGCCAGCTGCAGTATCGATGTGACGATAGCCCAGTTCCAAGGCAGAGCGCACCACTCCCGCGGTCTGATCATCGTCGATTCTGAGGACCCCTAGGCCAACCTGCGGAATGCGGTTGCCATCAGACAATAAAATGTCGGGAACTGCTGTCATGGTCCACACCTTCCCAGAAGGCGACCCAGCAGTCTGCCGGGCCATGCTCGCTCCATTCTAGGACCAGACACAAGCACGGTCACGATAGAACAGGCCCATGTGGACAAACCTGCCCGCCCATGCACCAGCCTAGTATTTGGTGATGCCGAAGAAGTACAGCAGATGGGTGTCGAACCAATGGTAACCAAGGTCAAACACGGGCAGGAGGCTGATCCGCATCATCATTCCGACGGAGCCCCAGGCGAAGAAGAGGGCGAGCAGGGCCAGCAGCCACATAAAGGCGCTGCAGGTTTTCCGGGTTTTGATCAACCGACGACGGCGAGTTGCTGCTGATCGAGTCTCGTACTCATGACTGGCCATAATCGTGGCCAAGGGCTCCCCCGCACTCCCAGGTGCTGTCGCCCGAGACCCCAGGTGCTCCATCTGCTCCAGGTCACGGCGGCAGTTGCGTCGGCGACGCGAAAGAAGGTACCAACCCAACAAGCAGGCTGCAAAAAGGGCCAGGAGCACCCATACCATGTAGAGGGGCGCCCCCTTGGGTCTGGTTGGAGGCACATCATCGCCAATGTAGTGCCCACGGACAATCAAGCGGTGGGAATTGATGCCATAGGGGTAGCAAGTCAGCAGGGTCACATAGTTGGAATTCTGAACAGGCTGCAGTGCACTGACATCGGTGGGCTTAATGACCTTGATTTGGTCGACCTTATAGCTCATATGACGTGTAAGCACCCGTATCTGGAAGACATCCCCCTTGCGCAGCTGGGTCAGGTTGTCGAAGAGCATGTAGCCGACCTCGCCAGTGTGCCCCGTGATGACAGCGTGAATAGTCCGGTTGTCTGTAGGTACATGGGTGGTGGCGATGTGACCAGTGCCGTCCCTGAGCACCTCATCGCTGGTACCGTGACGCACGGGTAGCTTGACATTGATCTTGGGTATATCCACGTAGGCCATCATCCCCTTGCCGTCCACATTGAGGATCTTGTAGTAGCGGCCTAGTGGCTCTTTGACTTCTGCGTACTTGAACGGGTCTCTCAGGGTGGGCTTGCCCAGTTCATCATCGTACTGCTTGGCATCATGCCACATGGCTCTGCGTTGGGCTGGCGACAGTGCGGCCACAATTTGATCATAGTTGTCCACTGCGGCGGAATTTTCGGAGTAATTGACGTAAGCAGCCAGCAACGGGTAAAGGAAGATTCCCAGACCAATCAGGAAGCCTAAAGTCTCCAGGAGCCCGAATCCCCTTCCTGACTTGGAGGCCGTTCGACCGCTCGTCTTCACCGACTGGCTGGCATTGGCACTTGAGGAGGCGGTCGCTGCCACGTGATCCGAAATTCCTTGTTGACCCTCGCCTTGGTCGGTACGTTCAGCCGCAGCGATTATCGGAGCCGACATTCGTGCTTCACCCGAAACGCTCATCGGAGTCCCTATTGCATCTGAGGCGCCCGATTGCTCTGGCCCATGACCTTCATCGACTTTCAGGGCGGCATCGGTCGACGCGACAGCGGAATTGGGAGGATAGACAGGCGGTATGTCCGTTTTTTCTGCAGGCTCACCCGCCAGGGATGCGTCATGGATGAAAGAGTTGGAGACGCCATCGCCCTTGTCATTAGCGTGAGTTGTGTCCAGAGTCACCGGGTCAGAATCCTGGTCCATTGCGTCCTTCACCATTCTGCTTTTCAAATAGTCCAGTTTGATAGTCCTTGACATGCAAGAACCGGCGGCACCTGTATGATGTCGTCGGTCCTTATGCATCCACATAGATGCCTTCGATGTCAAGCAGTGACATCATTCCGGCACTGCTATGGAGATAACTAACGCTCATCCCTGTTCCAGGATCGGGCGACCACTGCCAGATAAAGGCCCAATGCGGCCAAGATCATGAGCAGAATGCCGGGCGCCAACATGGATACACCAGTGGCTGCCAATTTCCCCGGCTCGGGGCGCACAATCGGGACCTCTTGAGACACAGTCACGAGTTTGGGGCTGATGGTCACATCATAGAGCGGATTGACATCACCCTGCTCCCGATAGAGCGGCAACTGCACGACCACAGGGTCGACCTTTACCTTTTCTCCCTTGGGTGCGGCCGCTAAAGTGACCAACCAGTACGAGGCGTGGAAGTAGTCGCCGTCAAAAACAGCGGGGCTTCCTCCAACCAGGCTAGGCGTGTCAAGATCAAGCTGTGCTCCGGTGAGCCAAACCCCTTGGGCTTTCGCTTCAGACGCATTGGTGATGGTGCCGTCCTGGTCAGAGACGCCATAATACTCAGCTGGCTGTGTCGTGTCTTTGAATGCATCCGGATTGGCAGCCACCTCTTTGCTGAGGGCTGCTTGAGCCTTATCAACACCAGGATTGCTGTCAAGCGCTTCCACTCGGCTTTTGAGAGTGGCAGCGTCCAATTTCAGAGCACGAAAGACGTAACCTGCCCCTGCAGATACAGGAGGCTTCGGCAGAATGCTATTCTGACCACCTTGAACCGAGTTTCCTTTTTTGAGCTGCACCGTCAGGGTCGGGTTGACCGTCGCCGCCTCTGCTGCCGGCGTCACATCAAAAGCAGCCAGACCTAAACAGGCCAAAGCCGCAATCAAACAGGGCAAGACCCGGTGAGCAAGGCATTTCGGCAAGGCAATTCCCTTCATAAACCTTCCCTTCCAAGGCCGCCTTTCGACGACGTGGTTACGTCGGATCCGCCAGTCCAAAAGAAATCAGACCAGCATTCCGACAGGTACGAACCGATCAAAATCCACGGTCCGTAAGAAAATGGCGGACGATTCACGGAGGAACCATCCGCCACCTGGTCACCTCATAGGATACTTGATGTGACCGTGATCATCAGGCCCTAGCAGCGTTATTACGCCGACTCCGGGCATACAGGGCTCCGCCCATGATCAGGGCGCCAACAATCAGCAGCAGCACAATGCCGCGGCCACCAGTCAGAGGCAGGGCCAATGGCGAGTCGCCTTCGGTCGTCTTGTAGTGAGCCAAGTACTTGGAGACAGCCTGGTTGTTGAAGGTCATCTTAGTCCCTGCGGGTATTTGCTCAGCAGGAGCATCGAACTTACCAAAGTTCAGCTTGGTATAATCTGGCTGAATAGTGGCGTTGCGCCCATACTCCTGAACGATCTGCGTCTCGGTTTTACCTGCATCCGCGAAAGTGATCGTTTGGAAGGGGATGCCGGGGTTGCGCCAATTCTCTGGAGTCTTGGTCTCAACCAACTGCCAGTTGACGTTCTTGACAGTCTTGTCAGCTGCCCTGGCTTCATCTCCAAAGATAGGCAGAGCCGCAAAGGTTACCAGACCTTTATTGTTGGCCGTAGCCTTGTAAAGCTGGACACCTGCTGGGGCGGCACCCTCAGCATAGAACTGACCATCCGAAGCCAGATACTTGTCTATCGAATCAGCATTCTGAACCAGACGGTATTCAGTACCGGGCAGGGCTGCAAAACTCGTGTTCGCATTCTGAACAGAGCCAAAAGCGATTGCGGCATTGGTCACATTCGTATGATCTTGTTCAGGATCCTTGGGCGTACCGTCATCATTCTTGTTCTCGCTGTAGTCAGATGCAGCGTCGTTAACCACGCCGCCGGTGCCAGTGGAATCGCCATTGGCGGTCACCTTTGCTGTATAGGTAACCTCCAACTCCATCTCCGATGTTCCGACGCCTTGTGCCTTGGAAGCACCACTGGCGGTAAAGAAGTCGAATACCCAGTAAGTCACGTCGCTCGTAGGCACATCAGCAAACATATTCTTTGTGGCGTCGTTCAGACGAGCAGGATTCTTATTAGTATTGACATCCTTAGCGAAATCATCAGCTGTCAAGTTCACAACCTTGCCGGTGGTATCCCGAATATCAGCCTGAACGGAGTCTGGATTACCCTGCAACGAGCTTGACATACGATCGGCGATCCTTACATCCTTGCCCTCGCCTTTCAGCTCCTTGACATCAAGCTTACCGTCATTCTGCTTGGGAGAGCTTTCGTTGTAGAGCTTCTGAGACAGCTTGTACGTGATCGTATCACCGGCAACTGCTGTGATTTGATTCTTCGGGTTGCCGTTAGCATCCTGCACGCTTTGCACAGTCTTAGTGAAAGATTGCTTGGTAACGTTCTTCGGATACAGGTGAAGATGGTAGACAAAACCACGAGTCTGGTTTGCATCCGTCCCATTGGTTGCATAGGGCAGACCAAAGAAGGAGTTGGCGGCGGTCTTGTACTTGTTCTGATCAAGCTTATTCGGATTCGAGGAATCGAAAGCAGGAGAATTGGCGGTGTTCTCGCTCAGAATATAGTAATGACCTTTGCCTGCAGGGAAGGTAGCTACTGTACTAGTCGGCTTCCCATTTCCATCGCCTTGGTACCAGGTGTCAATGACACCCTGACCATTGGTGACACCGGCAAATTTCGTCGTCCCGCTCTTGGCCTCCCAGGTTTCTGGGTCATCGGCCTTAATATCAGCCAAGGTCTTACCTTCGCCCTTAGGCTGAACCTCTTGAACGTTAAAGAGGATGCCCTGGGCAGGAGTGAGATTCTTCAACTTATTGCCATCAGCGGCAGAGCCGGTGGGCGCAAACCCCTCGGTCATGGACAGATACTTGGTGACCGTCAGCTGAGGGACCTTGGTTTCGTCCAGTGCGCCAGGTACAAACTGGTCCTCGCTAGTGAATCCATAGTCTTCATCGGCTGAAGCCTGAGTAACTGGCAAGACAACCATGCCTGCCAGAAGCGTAGCTCCGGCAACCGCTAAGCCTAAAAGCTTAGGGAGCCTTATCCCTTCATTATCTCGTTGCATGTGCATGCACGCATTCCCTTCTTTATTAAAAGGCACAGGATGGCCAGGCACATCTTCGCCTCCCCAACCGTTCACTTCCCCGACTCAGGGGGGTTGGCAATATGTCAACCTTTGGACATGCCACTATTCCCATTGCCTAATCATCACTGTACCGGCAAAATAAAGACAACGCAAACTGACAAGCCGAATATGCAAAGGCCCCGCCACACTGAATGGTCGGGGTCTTGCAATTTTACTTGGAGCAGGTGCTCAGTGTCGGTTGTCCAACCGATGGTAGAGCTCAGCCGCACGCAGATCGTCCTCGAAACGCCGGGGTTCGGTATTCTCGTCGATGACGGCCAGCTCCACGCCAGCTATCCGGGCGAAGTCCTCCCAAGCCTCACGGCCCACTGTAGTGGTCATGCAGGTATGGTGGGCTGCGCCGGCGCGCAGCCAGCACTCAGCCGATACCTTGAGCGAAGGCCGCGGCTTCCAGAGCGCACGGGCTACAGGCAGCTTGGCCAAGGACCCGCCGGGCTTGACCACGTCCACGACATTCATAACCAGACGGAAGCGTTCGCGTACATCCGCCAGGGAAACGACCACAGCATCGGTGCAAGGCGTAGCTGTAAAGACCAGACGCACCGGGTCCTCCCTGTCGCCGATGGACAGGGGGTGGATCTCCAGGCGGGGCCGTCCCTCGGTCAGCAGCGTGGGCGAGACCTCCAGCATGTGTGCGCCCATGATCTCCTCGTGGCCGGGCACGAAGTTATAGGAGTAGTCCTCCATGAGAGAGCAGCCTCCCTTGAGCCCGTAGCCCATGACGTTGCCGATCCGAATCAGAACCGAAGTCTTCCAGTCGCCCTCTGCAGAGAACCCGTACCCGTCAGCCATCAGCCGCTGGGCCCCCACGCCGGGCAGCTGACGCAGGCCTCCAAGATCCTGGAAGTTGTCCACGGCTGCGGTGGCGCCCACCTCTTCCATCATGGCCCGCATGCCGAGCTCCTCGCGGGCAGCCACCACCAGGGAGCCGTATCGGGAGTCCAGAAGTTCAGGAGCCACCTCATAGCTGCGCTTGTAGTCCTCGATCAGATCCTTGATCTGATCGTCCGTGACGGCGTTCACATGATCCACCAGCTCGTTGACCGGCCAGGTGTTGACGGAGACGCCGAAGACCCTCTCGGCCTCGGTCTTGTCGCCTTCGGTGACGGCGACATCGCGCATGTTGTCGCCCCAGCGGCAGACCTTCATGTTGTTGGCGGCATCCCAGCCAGCGCAGGCGCGCGCCCAGACGCCGATCTTGTCGGCAACCTCAGGGTCGGTGTAGTGGCCGACCACGATCTTGCGCGGAATTCCCAGCCTGGTCAGAATATAGCCGAATTCACGGTCGCCATGGGCCGACTGGTTCAGGTTCATGAAGTCCATGTCGATGGTGTCCCAGGGGATCTCCACATGGTGCTGGGTATTCAGCTGCAGGAGCGGCTTGCGCAGCTTCTCCAGACCCCGGATCCACATCTTGGCGGGGCTGAAGGTGTGCATCCATGCCACTACGCCGATGCAGGCCGGGTTCGACGAGGCATCGATCATGAAGTTCAGGATGGAATCCGAATCCTTCAGGGTGGGCTTGAGAACCAGCTTGACCGGGATTCGCCCCGAGTCGTTGAGGGACTTGGCGATGTCTGCCGCCTGGATGCCTACCTGGCGCAGCGTCTCCTCACCGTAGAGGTCCTGCGAACCAACGGCGAACCAGAGCTCCTTGCCCTCGAAGGGATTGTTCATGCTCATACTTGCTCCTTTGCTTATGCCTTTGTCAAGTGCTATTGCCCAGCCAGCTCAGTGCTGGCCGTAGACGTGCTGATACCGGTCATTGAGCTTGGCTATGTCAGCCGGATCGATAGGCTTGGGCGTGCCGATCTGCTCAGCTGCCCAAACCGTATGGGCGACCTCCTCGGTCATGGCCGCCGCCTTGACTGCTGCCTCCGCATCGCCTCCCACCGTGAATGGCCCATGGTTGCGCATGAGCACGGCTGGGCAGCCCGGATGATCCTTGAGGGTGTCGACCACGCCCTTGCCGATGGCCTCCGATCCGATCAGCTCGAAGGGGCCTACGGGCACGGGACCGCCGAACTCGTCGCCCATCATGGTCAGCACACAGGGAATGTCCCTGCCGGTGGCCGCCCAGGCAGTGGCATAGGTGGAATGGGTGTGGACCACGCCGTAGACCCCGGGCATGTGCCGGTAGATATACGCGTGGGATAGCGTGTCCGAGGAGGGAGTCTCAGCGCCGTCCACCACGTTGCCGTCCAAATCGGTGACCACCATGGAGCCTGGGGTCAGGTGCTCATAGCGCACCCCCGAGGGCTTGATGACCATCAGATCGGCAGAGCGCAACCGCTGCGAGACGTTACCTGCCGTCCAGACCACCAGATTCCACCTGGTCAGCTGCGCGTGCAAGGTGGCCACCTGCTCGCGCACCAGTTTCACCTCGTCGCGCACCTCGGGTGAATAATCAGCCAAGGACACCATCTGCAACTCCTTTTCCCGGCCCGATCCGCTGATCCGGCCGCTTGACGTTTCCGGTTCCCAGTCTCACCCCTGCAGGGGGATGGTCTTCACGGCCGCCTGCTCAATGGGCAGGCCCTTGGCAAAGCGGTCAAAGAAGGCTCTGAAGCCCTTCACATCGGCCGGATCCGGCTGCTCGGTCGTGGACTGAACGCCTGCAAAGACATTGGCATCCAGGTAGTCAGCCAGGGTCTGGTCGGCATGGCCCAGATAGTCAGCCAGGACGGCCATGCCCCAGGCGCCCCCCTCCACAGCAGTTGACATGACCTTGATAGGGGCGTTGAAGGCGGCGGCCAGGATTCGCTGGGCCACCTTGGGCGTGGCGAAGATGCCGCCGTGGCCGACCATGGTGTCCACCTGGACATGCTCCTGGCGGGTCATCACTTCCATGCCGATAGTGACCGGCGAGAAGGCCGAGAAGAGCTGGGCCCGCATGAAGTTGGCCAGGGTCATCCGCCCCTCGGGACCGCGCGCAAAGACCGGGCGGCCCTCCTCAAGGCCAGCCAGGAACTCCCCGGAATAGAAGCAGTAGTTGATCAGCCCGCCAGCATCCTTGTCTCCCTGGAGCGCCTGATTGAACAGGGTGGCGTAAAGCGCATCCCCCTTGAGCTCCAGACCGGCGGCTTTGGCGAATTCCCCGAACAGCCCCACCCAGGCATTCAGGTCCGAGGTGAAGTTGTTGGCGTGGCTCATGCCAGCCGGATCCCCAGCCGGTGTGGTGACCGGATCCACCTCGGGGTGGAAGTCACGCAGGGGATGCTCCAGAACCACCATGGCGAAGATGGATGTGCCCGCAGAGACATTGCCGGTGCGGGGACGAACCGCGTTGGTCGCTACCATGCCGGTTCCCGCGTCGCCTTCGGGCGGGGCCATGGGCACGCCGGGCTGCAGATTACCACTGGGATCCAGCAGGGCGGCCCCTTCTGCGGTCAGCGCGCCCGCATCGCTGCCGGCGGTCAATGGCTCAGGCAACAGGTCGTGGATATCCCAGGGCTGGGCCTGGACCTGGGGCAGCCGGGAGAAGATTTCCAGCAGGCCCTGGTCAAACTCCTTTCGAGAGGAGTCGATGGGAAACATGCCCGATGCGTCGCCGATGCCGATGACCTTGCGTCCGGAAAGCCTCCAATGCATATAACCGGCCAGCGTAGTGACGTAGGCGACCCTGGACACATGCTCTTCGCCGTTCAGGATGGCCTGGTAGAGGTGGGCGATGGACCAGCGTTCAGGAATGTTGATCTTGAAGATCTTCGACAGGTCCTCATGGGCCTGGCGGGTGTTGGTGTTGCGCCAGGTGCGGAAGGGCACCAGCAGCCGACCATCCTTGTCGAAGGCCAGATAGCCGTGCATCATGGCCGAAATTCCCATGGCGCCGATCTTGGTCAGCGTCACCCCATATTGGCGACGGACGTCTTCTGCCATGGCCGCGTAGGCCGCCCGCAGGCCCTGATGGATCTGATCCATGGAGTAGGTCCAGAGACCGTCCTCCAACCGGTTCTCCCACTCGGCATCCCCGGTGGCCAGCGTTCGGTAGTCGTGGTCGATCAGCACAGCCTTGATGCGGGTGGAGCCGAATTCGATGCCCAGGCTGGTCGCACCCTCCTGCAGTTCGCTAACGATGACGCCTTGTTCGCCGACAACCATGTCTGCTCCTTTGCCTGATATGTTAACGCTCACATAGCCTATTTGCGATTGTATCCAAGACAAGAGCATCAGGCAAGCCCGAGGGGATGCGAGCCGAGTGCGTTCAGACGCGCTTTGCTGCGTAGCCCAGAGACCGACGCTGAATCACATCCGCCTGAATCAACCCCACCCCATGATGAGTGACCGGGAAGTCCACAGCCTGCCCTTGGTGGAGCAGGGCAAGGACCTGCCGCATAGTGGCCACGCCCAGCTCCTCGAAGCGTGGACGAACCGTTGCCAGGGGCGGAAACATGTTGTCCACGGTAGGAACGTCGTCGAAGCCCACCAGACTGATGTCGCGGGGGATGCGGATGCCGTGCTCCTGCAGGGACCGGGCCACGCCCACGGCCTGATTGTCGTTTGCGGTGACCACGGCCGAGGGCAGGGAGGTACCGTTCATGCCCCGCTGATCAATGAGATGGTTCATAAGGGTGTAGGACTCACCCGCCTCCCAGCTTCGGGCATGAACCACAGCCGTCCGTATGCGGCATCGGGCGCAGGCGACCTTCCAGGAGGCCAGACGGGTGGCTGCATCCCGCCACTGCGCAGGACCAGCCATATAGAGCACTCGTCGATGGCCACGGGAGACCAGCAGCTGGGCCAGTCGCTGCACAGCGCCCCACTGGTCGATCCCGGTCATGGCGATACGGCCGTCGCCCCGCCTGCGGCTCAGGGCTTCCTCGACGCTGGTGATGCCATGGGTGGAAGTGACAATGACACGAGGCTGGCTTACCTCCACCCGACAGGCGGCCTGGAACATGGTGTCGGTAGGCGTCAGAAAGATGAAGGCGTCCACGTTCTGTTCCAGGAAGGTGCCGCAGAGCTCCTGGAATCCGGCAAGGGTGCAGGCTGACTCGTCCACCATCATGACCGACATGAACAGACCATGGGAACGGGCCACGGTCTCGATGGCCGTAATCGATGAAACAGGCCCGAAGAGACTGACGCCGCCAGCCACCAGTCCGATGGTTCGGCTGCGGCTGGATGCCAGAGCACGCGCGGAATTGCTGGGGCGGTAGCCCAGCTTCCTGATAGCCTGCTGAACCTTGATCCGCGTAGCCGGAGATACGTCCTTGGAATTGTTGATGACCCTGGACACGGTCTGGTGGGAGACCCCGGCCAGCCGGGCAACCTCGAACATGGAGGGGCGCTTGGACCGTGACCTGCCCCCGTTGCCTGCGGGCATGTGACCTTCTTCCCGATAGCCGTGTCGACCGTTCCGATATTAGCCCCTGTCAGGACCGGATGAAGGCAGATGCCAGCTGACCCGGTGCAGGCGGCTAGGCCCCAGACAGCGAATGGCCTCCAGGTGTGCTGGCGACCCGTAGCCCTTGTTATGCTCCCACTGGTAGGGGGCCAAGGCAGGATCCGAGGCGGCCAGCCGGACCATAAGATCATCACGGGTGACCTTGGCGATGACCGCCGCGCAAGCCACACTGGCGCAGTGGACATCACCCTTGACCTGGGTGGAAACCTTGGGCAGAGCCGGAAGATCGGGGGCGTCAAAACTGTCGGCGGCCGGGGTGATGTAGTCATGGGGACCGTCAAGGATGGCAGCCAGGCGGCAATCCGGCCCTAGAGCCATCCCATGCTCCAGCTCGACCAACGCACGCAGGGCAGCAATGCCCAAAGCATGGACAATGCCCCACTGGTCGATCTCATGGTTGGAACAGGATCCCACCGCCCAGCCGGCAGCCCAGTCCTCCAGGTCACGGTACATGGCCAGCCGACGCGCAGGTGTCAGCATCTTGGAATCCGCCACCCCGGCAGGGACGTTCAAATGAGGCAAGTCGGCGGATCGTATCGCCACCACGCCGACCATGGCCGGACCCGCCAGAGCCCCGCGGCCGACCTCGTCCAGGCCCAGCACATACTCGGCTCCCTGGCTCGCTAGAGCGGTCTCGGTAGCCAAGGTCGGCAGGATCCTCCGCACAGTCGTCTCAGCCCTGACTAGGCTCGGGCACGGCATTGAAAACCTTGTGCTGGTTGTTGAGCAGCTTCCAGCTGCCCACAGGGTAATAGGTCAGCAGTGCTGTGCCCTTGATGTTCTCCATGGGGACCAGCCCATGGTGGCCGTCCTCCTTGTGAAAGCGTGAATCAGCGGAGTTGGAGCGATTGTCGCCCATGACAAAGACATACCCAGGATCGACTTTGATCTTGAAGGGGAAGGAGCTGGGCTCTACGCCCGGGCGCAGATAGGAGCTCTCGTCGACAGCTACGCCATTGACGGTGACCGGGGCGCCATGACCCTTGCAGGCCACCGTGTCGCCGGGCATGCCGATAAGGCGCTTGACCAGGTGATTGCCACCGAAGCTGGGCTTGGATTCATCACCCAGCCAGTCGGCAGGGTCAGTGAAGACCACCACATCCCCGCGGCGAGGGGACACCATGGATCTGGTCAGCCTGTGGGTGGTCAGGATCCTGTCCCCGATGCCCAGGGTATTCTCCATGGAGCCGGAGGGGATGATGTAGATGCTGAACAAAAAGACACGCAGGATGACAACGACGACCACCAAGATCAGCAGCTCGAACAGGAATTCGGGCAGGAAGCCACGCTCGCCAAGTCGCGGGTGACTGCTCTTGGTGGAGTCGCGCCCATCGCCGAGGTCCAGGGCATGACGGGGTGGCACCGGGGCTGAGGTAGCCTGCTTGCCATCCGGATACCAGAGTCCTGACGGGGTCGTTTCCTCGTCCCGAAAGGCCATATTCACTCCTTGTCATCCGTCGAAACCCGCAGGCAAGTAGGCTCCTCATGCCTCATAGCGTACACACTCAAGCATAGAAAAACCCGGGAGAATTGCATCCCGGGTGTCTGCGGCCAAGCCTGGGCTGAATCGCCTTGGTCGAATTCTACTTGGCAGCCTCAGCCTTGTTGTCGCGCCGCTCGACGATGCGGGCGGCCTTGCCGTGCAGTCCGCGCAGATAGTAGAGCTTGGCACGGCGGACGCGGCCGTGACGCAGCACCTTAATGGAGTCGATCTGCGGGGAGTGCAGGGGGAAGCGACGCTCGACGCCCACGCCGAAGCTGACCTTGCGCACCAGGATGGTCTCGCGCACGCCGGAGCCCTGGCGAGCGATCACCACGCCCGTGAAAGCCTGGATACGGGAGTTGTTGCCCTCAGTGATGTTGACGTTGACCTCGACGGTGTCGCCAGGGCGGAAGTCTGGGATCTGCTCCGCAGGCTTCATGTGGCTGGCGTCAAATTCCTGAATCGCGTTCATGCTGTTCCTCCATGGCCGCCGCACATCGACCCATGACATGGACCGCACCCCCAAAGGAGGCGATCCTGGACGAACCCGACGGTCTGCCGTCGGGGGTGCCGATCCGCCGGAGCATCCGGCTGGACCTGAAAGGAAGGGAGCCCATGCGGCAACTGCCCCTCCGGCAAACAACTGTCCAATAATATACCACCAAGCGGACCTGCAGGGGCCCGGCACGACATCAGCGGCGGTGGGCCCTGTAGAAGGCGATCAGGGACTTAGTGGACTGATCCTGATCGGCCAGCGCCTGATCATCCCGGGAGATGGCCGGCGTGATCTCGCGGGCCAGCTTCTTGCCCAGCTCAACTCCCCACTGGTCGAAGGAATCGATGCCCCAGACCGTGCCCTCGGTCAGCGTGATGTGCTCGTAAAGGGCGATCAGCTCGCCCAGGGCCGCCGGGGTCAGCGCATCGCCGAAGACGGAGGTGGTCGGCCTGTTGCCGGTGAAGACCCGGGCCGGGACGATGGCCTCGGGAGTGCCCTCGGCGCGGACCTCATCGGCGGTCTTGCCGAAAGCCAGTGCCTTGGTCTGGGCCAGGAAGTTCGCCAGGAAGAGCTCGTGCACGTCCTGGTCGCCATCCTTGGCTGGATTGGGGGTATTGGCAAAGGCGATGAAGTCAGCGGGGATCAGACGAGTGCCCTGGTGAATCAGCTGGTAGAAGGCATGCTGGCCGTTGGTGCCGGGCTCGCCCCAGAAGATCTCGCCGGTCAGGCTGGTCACCGGCGTACCGTCCCAGCGCACGGACTTGCCGTTGGACTCCATGGTCAGCTGCTGCAGGTAGGCCGGGAAGCGGTGCAGATACTGGTCGTAGGGCAGCACGGCGTGCGAATGGGCGCCGAAGAAGTTGACGTACCAGACGTTGAGCAGACCCATCAGGGCTACCACGTTTCGATCCAGAGGGGTAGCGCGGAAGTAGCGGTCGACAGTGTTGAAGCCCTTGAGGAACTCCTCGAAGCGCTCCGGGCCGATGGTGATAGCCAGGGAGGTGCCCACGGCGGAATCCACCGAGTACCGGCCGCCAACCCAGTTCCAGAAGCCGAAGACGTTGTTTGGATCGATGCCGAAGTCACGCACCTTGTCCAGTGCGGTCGAAACGGCGATGAAGTGTCGGCGAATGGCTTCGGCCGAGCGGTCCTCGCCATCCTCGGACAGCAGACCGCGCTCAGCCAGGCTCTTCAGGAGCCAGGCGCGGGCTTGGCGGGCATTGGTCAGGGTCTCCAGTGTAGTGAAGGTCTTGGAAACGATGATGAAGAGCGTGGTCTCCGGATCCAGATCGCGTGTCTTCTCGGCCAGATCATTGGGATCGATGTTGGAGATGTAGCGCGCACTGATGCCTGCATCCGCATAGGGTTTCAGGGCCTCGTAGGCCATGACCGGGCCAAGGTCAGAGCCGCCGATGCCGATGTTGACCACAGTGGTGATCCGCTTGCCGGTCAGACCGGTCCAGTTTCCTGAGCGGACCTGGTCGGCAAAGGCGTAGATGCGCCTGAGGGTGTCGCGGACATCGCCCACCACATCCTGGCCATCCACAATCAGACGACCACGGTCCTCCTCGGGCCGGCGCAAGGCTGTGTGCAGAACAGCCCTGTCCTCGGTATTGTTGATGTGCTCACCGGTGAACATGGCCTCGATTCGCTCTTCAAGACCGACCTCGCGGCCCAGCTGAGCCAACAAGGACAGGGTTTCGGGCTGGATCAGATTCTTGGACAGGTCGATATAGAGATCGCCCAGCTCGAAGCTGAGCTTTTCGGTGCGCTGCGGGTCCTTGGCGAACCATGCGCGCAGATCGATCCCTTGACGCTGCATGTCGTCGAAGTGCTGGTGCAAGGCTGCCCAGGCCTTGGTGCTGGTAGCGTCCACTGGAGGATTGATGGCCATGGTTGTTCGGGTCCTTTCCTGACGTGATGCCGGGTCTGACGAGCACCCGGTTCTGTACCCCAAACTACTCACAAAAGCAGACAGAAGACAACAAAATCGGTCAATATTGTTCGACGGCTGGATTGTTTTCAGAGTATGTCGTCACGGCCGTACTGGGCCAGCTTGGCCACCATGTCCTTGACCTCTTGGCTCCGGGCCCGAGGGGCCACCAAAAGAGCGTCGGGAGTGTCGACGACGATCATGTCATCCACGCCTAGAAGGGCGACCGTGCGCTGGGCGCCGGGCACGACCATATCTCCAGCGGAATCCAGATACATGACCCGGTCGGCATCCCCCAGAATCTTGATGTTGCGTCTATTGGACGACGGAAGCAGACCTGCCACTGAATTGAAGTCACCGATGTCGTCCCAGTCGAACCCCCCAGGCACCACAGCCACGCCGCCAGCCGCCGATAGCGGCTCGGCTATGGCATAGTCGAAGGCGATCTTCTCGATGCCTGGCCAGTGCTCCTCCATGGCCTGGCTGCGGGCACGCTCATCCTGGTCCCAGACCCGGGCGATGGCCATGACCTCGGCGTGAAGCTCCGGCTTGTAACGACTCAGGCAGTCCAGGAGCACCTGCGCTTGCATGACGAACATGCCGGCATTCCATCGGTACTCCCCTGTTGACAGGTAAGCCTGTGCTGTAGAGGCATCCGGCTTCTCGACGAATTCGCTGACCAGGCGGGCATCCGGGGCCCCGGGAATGCGATCAGCCAGGGAGGGTCCTTGGTGAATGTAGCCGAAGGCGGTGGACGGACGGGAGGCGGCGATGCCGATGGTGGTCACATAGCCTGCTCTGGCCGCAGCCACCGCCTGGCCCACCGAAAAAGCAAAGGCGCGGTCGTCTCGAATGACGTGGTCGGCGGCGAAGGAGCCAACGATGATCTCTCCGCCGTGCCGCTGGGCCAGCACGGCAGTCGCCAGGGCTATGGCCGCCGTGGAATCGCGAGGAACAGGTTCGGCGAAGAGCGCATCCTCAGCCAAATCGGGAAGCTGTTGACGAACCTGGTCCACATGTCGCTGTCCGGTGGAGACGACCACATGATCAGTCCCGCAGATGCCAGCCAGCCGGTCAAAGGTGCCCTGGATCATTGTTTTGCCTGACCCCAGCAGGTCGTAGAGGAACTTTGGCCGGTCCTGGCGGCTCAATGGCCAAAGCCGGGTGCCCACGCCACCGGCCGGAATGACGGCATAGAAATCATCGAGATCCATGCTTTCATTGTGTCAAGAAGCTTGTACACCCATGACTGAAAGCCAAGGCGTTTTTATCTCGTGCATCCAGTATGATGTAGCATGTTGTCTTCATCCGGCGGGTCCGGGCAGGAGGCCAAGGCCACTTTAGCTCAGTTGGCAGAGCGTCTCACTCGTAATGAGAAGGTCGACAGTTCGATTCTGTCAAGTGGCTCTTTCACCAGTTCCTTCGGACCGGTAAGGTATGTCGTACGCGCGAGTGGCGTAATGGTAGCCGCGCAGGATTTAGGTTCCTGTGTCTTCGGACGTGTGGGTTCGAGTCCCATCTCGCGCACAGGCTTTACAAGCAAGGTCCGCTCTCCTCCTGCGAACTTCATGAGGTGAGGGCAGACCTTGCGTTATTCCGTCAGAATCAGTATCGGCTCTCCTGTTTGTTCCTTAGACAGGCGACAAACCCGGCCAGTCCGAGCACCAGCATCAGCAGGATCTTGAGCGCGGAAAGCGGCCATCCTCCAGCGAAGGGCAGAGAGGAGATGATTGGCCGGGATTCCAGCGTGTAGGACTTCAGAGCTGACTCGTTTCCGCCCCGGAAGTTGCCGCTCGCGGAATCGGTGCTTTCAGCATCATCAGAAGGAACCTGAACGGTGAGCACCCCCTGCTTTATGCCTTCAGGCGGACTCGTCTGCCATGAGCCCTGGTCTCCCACGGTGACGTCCGTGCTGGTATTGTCTGGCCAGACTATATGGACCACGGTGCCTTTGGTCTCAGGAACCTTTTTGCTTCCGTTGACATATTTATATGCTTTGCCGGCTACCTGGGCGACATCGAACCGCGCCAAGGACAGGGTGGTAGGAGTGATATCGACCTTTCGGTTGATCAAAGCAGGATCTGAGGAGACATTCATCGGGTTGATCAGCACAACCCGGAAGGCGTACTTTTCCGTTTGGTCGTCACCGTTATAGCCATTGAATTTGTCAACAGGTATGTTCAGCGTCCAGGACCAGGTGGACGCTGCCGTCTTTACCACCTTCAATACAGAGCGTGATGCAGGATCCGTATATGTAGACGAGGCATTGATCGCTGCATTCCTCTGGAAGGTGCCGATTGGAGTGGTCACCAGGCTGGTCCAGTCTGAAGCTGCATTCTGCTTCATGGAGATGGCCATGCTGGAATCGGCCATTCCCAGTTTTCCTGAGGTCCAGGCTGTATTTATAGGTGACACCTCCCCTTTGAAGGAGACGACCGAGTTTGCCGGCAGATTCCCGTTTTTCGTATGAGGCACTGTGACAGAGAGATTGTCCCCAGGCGCCTTCTCATTGGAGACGAAATAGGCTGTTTTTATGTTCGAGAAGAACGAAGTCAGCCCGAACCCGGAGGCGGTTTCGGTCACCCAGGCGTGGTATCGCCTGTACCTGTTGTACTTGTTGCCTGGATCGGGCGACGGATATTGTGCATTGTCATCCTGTATCTGCCAGGATCCTCCCTGTTTGCTCGTGGAATCGGGCTTGCATTCAGTCTCTCCCAGTTTGAATCCCCAGGAGTCCGAGTTTTTCACCAAGTCCTCGCCGTTCTGGCCCTGCCCCTCCTTGAAAGCATTATTGGGATCCTCGCCGTAAAGCGTGACCTTATTTGGACGAGCGGTGTCATTGGAGGGAGTGCACTCACCACTGACTACAGGATTGAGCTTGCTGGTATAGACGCTTCCTGAGGGATCCCAAGGACTATTGACGCCATTCTCGACACTGGTGATAGTCGGATCACTGGGACGAGGCACATCAAACTTATAGAAGGCAGTGTCAATCGTCCACCCTGTGTCCAGATTCCTGACCTTTTGGGCATCATCCATATTGTCCGTTATGCCGGCAAGGCCCGCATTCATAGGGTTGTATACTTCAGGATTGACCGTGCAGTTGTTGCTGGTACCGGTGTCATTCATATTCCTGGTCACAGGCCAGGTAACCAGCTTGAAGTACCCGTCGAAGCCTTCTTGCTCCTTGATGCGCTTGAAATCGATTGATCCGTCTTTTGCTTGCGGGCCCGTGGGATTTGCCGCGTTCACGTTCAGCTCGTTTGCCGGACCTGTCGCCGGCTGCGCTATATTCGAGGACTGAACGCCGGAGTTATCGGGGTTGTTGGTTGCCACATTGTATTGAATGCCCCAGGAGGTTGTCATTCGGTTGTTCTGGCTGATTTGTTGTTTATTGCCTACCAGTACGGGCTTAGGGGTCAAGGAATCGACGGGCATCCACTGGCTGTTTTTAAGACCAACCCACTGGTAGTAGTAGGAATCGGTCTTGGAGCATGTATTGCTCCCGCCGCGGACATTGAACCAAAAGACGAAGAAGGATTTAGGCGGTGCCACCCCTGGACTATAGGGTTGGCTTTGATTGTTGCCCAGATCAACTGAAAGCCCATAATCAGTTACCAGGCCCCAATTGGCCTGATGACCGCTCCATAGCGGCGGATAATTGTCCCAGCCGACAAAGGAGGCAGGCCCGCTGCAGCGATTCGGATCGCTGGCGTAGCAATCGCCCATATACAGTTTTATGTTTTTCCCCTGATCTGCAGTGATATTGGAAACCGTATCGCCTAAACCGGTCAAGGATTCAGCATGAAAGTCAGTGCAATCATTGTCACCGTAAGCCCACTGGGAAGAGCCGCAGGTCAAGGTGTTCTGCGGACCAACAACCGCATAGAGGTTGAGCGGCTGAGGATATCCCCCCGTCTGATAATATTGCGGGTTGTCGTTTTTGTCCCCATACGACAAATCTCCCTCTATGGAGATTACCAAAAAGTCATAGAGACCAGAGTTGATCACCTTATGGACCGTAAAATACTCATCCTGGTTATAGGCCCATTTCACTGCACCGGCGCTAGGGTTGGCAATAGTGGTTGGATTATTGGGATCACTGCTGTCAGACGGTATGGTCTGCATATAGCGCAGTCGCCGATAGTGCGTTTTATTGGTCTCTCCCTCAAATTCGTAGAAGAAGGACAAAGTGCAGGATTGCGTTCCATAAGCAGAAGAATCGTCCCCATTTTGACATTGCGGATCGAAGGCACGGTGTTTCACACGCAGGACAAAGTCCATACGCAGCTCATCCTGATAGGAATCGATCTTGTCGTTATACGCCAGAAGTTTATAGAGAACAGGCTTTGCACTTGCCGTTTCGCCTTGCCCATCTGCGGCACTGGCCTGATTGGCCGACAAAGCGCTGAGCCCCAACGGAACAACCATAGCAAGCGTCGCCAGAAGGGTTGTCAGAGCAGCGATGATCGAGCGGCCCGCATGTACTGCGCCCCGACCTCTCCGTTCTTGCAATCGCCTCAATACGTTACCCCCCGAATCACAAGAAGACCATCATCAGGATCAGATGAACCGCATACTTGATTTGTCCAAAATGCAGGCCAACCAACTGCAGAGCTCAAGTATCAGATCTTGACTTATGATGTCTTCTTTTCCCTTTACATGATTCAAGAGTACCGAAACTGAAAGCATGATCGGGGATTCAGATGGGGGTGTTTCACAACTGGTGCTTCGCGGCCGTTTGCAGTTCTTCATCCGCCAGGCCTATGAGACTTTGATATGGTCTTTTCCCAGCACCCAGCTGATGAGAACTGGCATGATGGCCGCCAATGCCTTGCCCCTGTGCGATATGGCGTTCTTCTGGTCTGAGGTCATTTCCGCCGTGGTCAGCAGTTGCTGTTTGCCGCTGCCCTGCGGCTGATCCCTCGGTACGAAGATCGGGTCATAGCCGAACCCGTTTTCCCCTCGTGGCTGGCGGATGATGCTCCCGGGCATCTCGCCGATCCTGGTCATCTGACGCCCTCGGACGGCGTACCCTGGCACGTCCGGGACGACCAGAGCGGCAGCACAGACAAACCGCCCTCCCCTGTGGTCGTCAGGAATGTCTTGAAGCTGGTTCAGCAAGAGGTCCATGTTGGCCTGGTCGTCGCCGTGGCGGCCGCTCCATCTTGCCGAGAGGATCCCCGGAGCGGCGCCCATCACATCAACGACCAGCCCTGAGTCGTCCGCCAGCGCGGGCAGGCCTGATCCCCGGGCGGCCTGCTCCGCCTTGAGAAGAGCATTCTCCTGAAAGGTGGCGCCGGTCTCCACCGGATCGGGCAGGCCCAGCTGGCCGGCTGAAACCAGTTCAATCCTCCGCCCCTCATCAGCCAGGAGGTCGTCAAGTATGCGACGAAGCTCACGCAGTTTGCCCTCGTTATGCGTGGCCACAACCACTTTTCTGGTCTGCCCCATGCTGATCCTCCTCGCTGAAATGCCTGCCCCGGGCATCAGTCGGTTGCCAGAGCCTTGCGCTGAACAGCCTGGAGCTCCTTGTTCCCCTTGGAGGCCAGGTCCAGCAAAAGGCCCAGCTCCTGCCGACTGAACGGACGATGCTCCGCTGTTCCCTGTACCTCTATGAAGTCGCCGGCTCCCGTCATGGACACGTTCATATCGGTCATGGCTCGGCTGTCCTCCAGATAGGGGAGGTCGAGCATGGGCTTGCCATCGATGATGCCCACTGAGACAGCCGAAACACAATCCCTGATCACCTTGTCGGCGTTGCGGATGTGATGATGGTCCTGGGCCCATCTGAGGGCATCGACCATGGCCACATAAGCGCCGGTTACCGAGGCTGTACGGGTCCCGCCATCGGCCTGAAGCACGTCGCAGTCCAGCTGGATCTGATTCTCGCCCAAGGCCTTCATATCCACCACGCCGCGCAGGCAGCGACCTATCAGCCGGCTGATCTCCTGGGTGCGGCCGCCGACCTTTCCCCGGACGGACTCGCGCGCAGTTCGGTCGCTGGTGGCCCTGGGAAGCATGGCGTACTCGGCCGTGACCCAGCCCAGACCTGAGTCCTTGCGCCAACGGGGCAAGGTCGGCGTGAAAGAAGCCGTGCACATGACCCGAGTCTTGCCGCACTCGATCAGCACCGATCCCTCGGGGGCCTCCGTCCAGTGCCTGGTAATGACGACCGGTCGCAACTCATCAGCCGCCCTGCCGTCAGGTCGCAGCACGGCACCCTCCTGAAGCATGTCCTTGATAGCAACCATCAGCGATGATCCTTTCTCGTTCCATCCAGGCTTGCCTGGTCTGGCCCCTATTATTCCGCCAGCTGTCTACCTATCGATGGTCAGCGGTGTCTTGGCCGGCAGGATGCGATCGATCAGGAAGATGACCAGTGAGAGGGCAAAGAAGACCACTAGGTACTCAGCCATGTTGATCATCAACTGTGTCCATCCGAGGTGCCCGAGGTCCAGGAAGGCATAGGGGTACGGATCGCCGTCTGGCTGCGGTCCTGAATGAGGCCAGATGGCGGCGCGGATCAGCACGAAGGCCACGTAGAAGGGGAAATAGATCAGCCAGGTCAGCACGTTATGCCAGCGGAAGCGGCGATGGGGATCGAACAGAAGGAAGTCGACGGAAGCCATGATGGGACTGATGACGTGAATCATCAACGTAGTCCGGACGCCCAGGACCAGCTTGTAGTCCGTGCTGTTCAAACCCAGGACCAGAAGGGCCACCAGACCGGTGATGACGATGTAGAGCGTCAGGCAGCCTTTGAGCCAAGCGGGGGGCTGGATGCCCCTGAGCAGGGTGGCCGCACCAGCCCAGAGCATGACCAGGCCCAGGGCAATGTTGGTCTGGAAGGTAAAATAGACCCACTTGTTGCCGATCCCCAGCAGCCAGGCCTCGTAGGTGCCGCCCAGGCAGAAGAAGGCGATCAGCAATCGGTAGATGCCCACGACGAATCTCATGCGGACCAGCTTAGCCCGACCTTGAGAGGGCAGGGCAAGCCAAGCAGTCAGCAGAGGATTAGACTTGGGGCTAACCAAGGGCTTTTTCCACCTACAAAGGGGAAGATATGAACGCCGAAAACAATAGTGAGAACAGCGGAGCATCTACGGCTCTGATGACCGACATGTACGAATACACCATGCTGGATGCAGCCCTGCAGGACGGTACGGCCAGGCGCCGATCCGTCTTTGAAGTCTACACCCGACACCTGCCTGCGGGACGCCGCTATGGAGTGGTGGCAGGCACCGGACGCATTCTGGATGCACTGGCGAATTTCCACCCCAGCGAGGAGGAGCTTCGCTTCCTGTCCGACCGCCGCATCGTCAGTCCTACCACCATCGACTGGCTGGAGCACTTCCGCTTCACCGGGACCATCCGCGGCTACCGTGAGGGCGAGATATTCTTCCCCGACTCCCCTATTCTGCAGGTCGAAGGCGGCTTCGGCGAATGTACACTGCTGGAGACCCTGATCCTTTCCATACTCAACTACGATTCAGCCGTGGCCTCGGCCGCCTCTCGCATGGTCACCGCGGCCAAGGGCCGGCCCTGCATGGACATGGGCGCGCGCCGGGCCAACGAATACGCAGCCGTGGCTGCAGCCAGAGCGGCCATAGTAGGCGGATTCCAAGGGACATCAAACCTGCTGGCGGCCAAGCAATACGGCTTCAAGGCCATCGGAACCGCAGCCCACTCCTTCACCCTCCTGCATGACAGCGAGCGCGAGGCCTTCCAGGGGCAGATCCAGGCCCTTGGCAAGGGGACCACCCTGCTGACCGACACCTATTCCATCGAGGAGGCCGTCAGGACGGCCGTCGAGGTGGCGGGACCGGAGCTGGGCGGAGTGCGTATCGACTCCGGAGATCTAGGCTCGCTGGCCCAGCAGGTCCGTGCCCAGCTGGACTCCTTGGGAGCCACCAAGGCTACCATCACCGTCACCAACGACCTGGACGAGTACGCCATAGCCTCCCTGCAGGACGCCCCGGTGGACTCTTACGGAGTGGGCACCATGCTGGTCACCGGCTCGGGAGCCCCAACCTGTGCCATGGTCTACAAGCTGACCGAGCGCGAGAACTCCAACGGGAACATGGAGGCCGTAGCCAAGAAGTCGGCAGGCAAGGCCTCGGTGCCAGGACGCAAGCTGGCCTACCGTTCCTACCACAACGGGGTGGCCGATGCTGAGCATGTGATCTCGGGCGCCGAGAAGGCTCTGGCCGCCTATGCACCCGAGCAGGATTGGCGGGATCTGCTGGTCACCTACGTGGACCATGGTCAGAGCATGCCAGGTTACCAAGGGGGGCAGGCCGTCCTGGATGCCCGAGAGCACAGGGCCAAGGCCCTTGAGGAGCTGCCCATCAACGCCCTGAGCCTGATGAAGGGCGAACCGGTCCTGCCCACCCTGGTCAGGAGCATCTGATGAGCGCGCAATCCGAAACCTACCTGCCCGACCCGAACCGGTACGATTCCACAACCTACCGGCGCTGTGGCTGCAGCGGCCTGAAACTGCCGCCCATCTGCCTGGGCTGCTGGCACAACTTCGGCGACGCCACGCCACTGGAACGGATGCAGGAGCTGTGCACGACGGCCTTCGATCACGGCATCACCCACTTCGATCTGGCCGACAACTACGGCCCAGGACCGGGTGCTGCCGAGCGCAACATGGGGATCATTCTGCGGCGGTGCTTCAGCCACCACCGCCAGGAGCTGGTCATCTCCACCAAGGCCGGATATGAAATGTGGCCTGGTCCTTACGGGAACCTCGGCTCGCGCAAGCATCTCCTGTCCGGATTGGACCAAAGCCTGAAACGGCTGGGACTGGAATATGTGGACATCTTCTACCACCACCGCCCCGACCCGGATACGCCTCTGGAGGAGACCATGGGCGCCCTGGCCCAGGCGGTTACCAGCGGCAAGGCCCTCTACCTGGGACTGTCCAACTACGACGGGCCGACCATGAAACGGGCCTCGGCCATCCTGACCGAGATGCACGTTCCCTTCGTCATCAACCAAAACCGCTATTCCATCTTCGACAGAACCATTGAGGATAACGGTCTCAAAGAGGCCGCAATGAAGGAAAGAAAGGGGCTGATTACCTTCAGTCCGCTGGCCCAGGGGCTGCTGACCGACCGCTATTTGCATGGGATACCCGAGGACAGCCGAATTCGGGCCGACGGTCGTTTCCTCAAGGAGTCTGCGCTGACTCCTCAGCGGTTGAGGCAGATTCAGGCTCTGAACGACCTGGCATGCCAACGCGGCCAAAGTCTGGCTGAGATGGCCCTGGCCTGGCTGCTCAGGGACCCGGCTGTCACTTCAGTGCTCATCGGCGCCTCCAAGCCCCAGCAGATCATCGACAACCTCAAGGCCGTCCAGTCGGCCGATTTCAGCCAGGAGGAGCTGAAAACGATCGACAGGATCGCCGTGGACCGCCAGTCCTGAAGCAGACTGGACAGCTCAGTGGCTGCCGCCGGTCATCTGTTCGTAGATGCGCTTGCAGTCCGGGCAGACCGGGTACTGGGATGGGTCGTGCTTGGGCACCCAGACCTTGCCGCAGAGGGCCACAACGGGTCGACCGGTCAGTTTGGACTCGGCGATGCGCTCACGGGAGACGTAGTGGGCGAACCTATCGGCATCGCCCTGGTCATCCAGACGGGTCTTCTCGGCGGTCTCCGTGTCCGGACGGTCCAGAACGGCTGTGCCAGTGCTCTGGTCAGGGTTCTGCTCCCGCTCTGGATCCTCCATGCGATTGCTTTTGCTTCCAGTCATGACATCCATGGTACGGCGGCAACCTCCACGTTCGCTCCCTATGACGCGCTACGCTGAGAAGCATGACTATCGCTGTATGCCCTGGCTCATACGATCCGGTTACCTCCGGCCACATGGATGTGATTGAACGCTGCGCCTGTTTCTTTGAGACGGTTCACGTAGTTGTGGCCGTGAACGCCGCTAAGACCCCTATGTTCAGCGAGCAGGAGCGGGTGGCTATGATCCGCCATGCCCTGGACCAGGACGGATACCCGAACATCACCGTAACCTCGACCGACGGCTTGATCACCGACTACTGCCGTCAGGTTGGAGCCTCGGTGATCGTCAAGGGACTGCGGCAGAACGGGGACTATGAGGCCGAGCTGGGCATGGCCCTGGTCAATCGCAAGCTGTCCGGGGTGGAAACGCTCTTCCTGCCGGCCGACCCGATGCGGGAGCATATCTCCAGCACCATCGTCAAGGACGTGGCCAGGCACGGAGGAGACATCGCCGGCATGGTCCCCAACAGCGTCGTGGACGCGCTGACCAGCACATTGCACAAGGACATACTGCACACGGAAAAGAGCCAATAATGAACGAGCAGGCCCAGGAAAAGGACGATGACGAGCCTATCGATGACTCGACCAGAGCGGGCGGCCCCAGGCGCACAGTCGACATGAAGGACTTGCCCGATCTGCAGGAGGATCGGAGCGACAGCAGGAATCCCCGATCGGAATTCACCACCGTCTATGACATCATCGACAAGATCCAGGCCATGCTGGATGAGGCCAAGGCCCCCATTTTCAGTCCGGAGCTGGTCAAGGTGGATCGAGACGAGCTGACCGATGACCTCAACGAACTCAAGAAAATGCTGCCAGTGCAGCTGGAGCGGGCCTCGGCGCTCATGAGGGAGGCTGAGCGTCGGCTAAACACGGCGCAGACTCAAGCCAACGCCACCGTATCCGACGCCCAGAGTCGGGCTGCAGACATCGTCAAAGAGGCCGGCGAGCAGGCCCGCTTCCTAGCCGGTCAGGAGAACGTAGTGGCCATAGCTCGGCAGAAAGCCCAGACCATCATCGACACGGCCCAGGCTCAGGCAGACCGTCTGGTCCAGGGGGCCAACGGATATGCAGACCAAGTCATGGGCGAGCTTGACACTCAGCTGAACAAGATGAGCCAAGATGTGCGTGCCGGCCTGGAGGTTCTCCACCAGCGTGAGCAGGAAGCGGCGCGTAGCATGAACGCGTCAGCCTCTGACGAGGGAAAGGAGACACGGGAATGAGCAGACCGGAGGATTCCCCCTGGGCAGTTTCAGTGGCCCAGGTGTCGACGCGAGCAGGACAAAGCACCCGGGTAGATCGTGATTTTCCAGCCCCGGAGGGCATCGGCGACCAGGTGGTGGGCATCCCTGCAGGAACACCCGTGCATGTAGCTGGCAACATCGACTCCTTGGTGGATGGACTCTTGCTGCAGGCCCACATCAGCGCGCCCCTGAAGACGGAATGCACCCGCTGCCTGAGACCCGTAAATACCAGCATTCAGGACGATCCGGTGGTCTTCTTCCCCTACAAGGAACCCGAACCGGAGCCAACCCATGGCAAGGAGGAGATCCTGGCCGATCAGGAGGAGGCCAGCGGTCAGACCTACCCGCTAGCCACGGGGGGTGCCTTCATGGATCTGGAGGCCCTGCTGCGCGACACCCTGGTGGAGGCCCTCCCCCTGCAGCCCTTGTGCCGACCAGACTGCCGAGGCCTGTGCCCCCAGTGCGGCATGGATCTTAATGACCATCCTGACCATCGCCACGAGATGCTGGATGACCGCTGGGCGGCCCTGGAGGGGCTGAAACAGCGTCTGGAGCAGGAGGAGAACCCCGGCAGCAACGGCCAGACTGGCGAATGACCGGAGGTTGCGGTAGACTGCTCTACGCTTAAGCTCGAAGTATTCGATCGAAACAGAGGACAATATGGCACTGCCAAAGTACAAGACCTCGCGCGCCAACACCCATTCCCGGCGCGCCAACTGGAAGACCCAGGCCGCCGCTACGGTGACCTGCCCCAACTGCGGAGCTCCTGCGCTGCCGCATATGGCGTGCCCCAGCTGCGGCACGTATCGTGGGCGCGTCTACCGTGACGCAATTCGTTCGCAGTTCAGCAAGTAAGCCAATCGGCGATCAGCACGCAATGAGGGAACCCCGGCCATCGACGGGTGGCAGGGGTTTTTCCATATCATCAGGCGGAAAGGCCGAGAAAGCGAGAAGGGCCATGCAGACAGGGCACTCCAGGAAGGACTATGACAAACATATGCAGCAGGACGAACAGGGGCAGCTGGACCCCGGCAACCAGGCGGCCGAGGAGCTCTTCCAGGCCCTGGGCGGCAGGATCAGCCCGGAGCTGCTGGTGCATGCCCTGACCCATCGCTCCTTCGCCCATGAACACCCGGGAATGCCCAATAATGAGCGGCTGGAGTTCCTGGGCGATGCTGTTCTGGAACTGGTGGCCACCGAGACCCTATACAAGGTTCATCCCGACATGACCGAGGGCCAGCTGGCCAAGATGCGGGCCAAGGCGGTCTCCGAGGAGGCCCTGTCGGCTATCGCGCGGGAGAAGCTGCACCTGGGTCAGTATATTCTTCTGGGCCGGGGAGAGAGCGAAAACGGCGGGGCCGACAAGGACTCCATACTTTGCGACACCGTCGAATCCCTGATCGGCTCAGTCTTTCTGGAACACGGCATCGAGGGAGCCCGGGCCACCGTCCATACCCTTCTTGACGACACCCTGGCCGAGGTAGCCACCGAGGGGCCGGCACTCGATTGGAAAACCTCGATCACGGTCAAGGCCCACCAGCTGGACTTAGGCGAACCCCGGTACACCATGGCGGTCTCCGGGCCGGAATACGCCCAGGTCTTCACCGCAGAGCTGCGACTGCAGGACGGCGGGACCGTGATTGGCAAGGGCCGAGCCAGCAGCAAGCGAAAAGCCCAACTGGCTGCTGCAGCCCAGGGGTGGAAGCAACTGGACGACCAGGAACTGCTTGCGACCCTGCACGCCGAGCAAACCTCCTGAGGCCCTGGCTGGAATTCCGGCATACGGTACTGCGGCAGCACTCCGACCAGACCCTTGTTTAGACTATGGGCATAACCGGGGGCCTGCCGTCACGAACGGTTCAGGTGCCTCCTCCTGATCGGGATTCGTCCGCCTACCTCGCCGACGCTCCCACAGGTTCGTATTTCGACATGCACGGCCGCAGGTCGGCGCGCAGTCTGGAGGTCGAGAGGAAACATGAGTCTGCCGACACCTCTGCAAGCGTTCAGCTCGGTACCCAAGAACTGGAACCATGACGACAAGGATGTCCCTGCCCAGGGCGAATCCATGACGGGAGCCCAGGCACTGATTCGGTCCCTGGAGGATCTTGGGGTCACCCAGGTCTTCGGGGTTCCGGGAGGGGCCATTCTGCCCACCTACGACGCCATCGACGACCAGGTGCGCTTCAACTTCACATTAGTCCGCCACGAGCAGGCCGCTGGCCACGCAGCCGAGGGCTACGCCGTCTCCACGGGCAAGGTCGGAGTCTGCCTGGTGACCTCAGGACCCGGAGCGACCAACATGGTCACCCCCATAGCCGATGCCATGATGGACTCGGTCCCCCTGGTAGTGGTGACCGGACAGGTGGGCGTGGACTCCATCGGCACCGACGCCTTCCAGGAGGCCGACATCGTGGGCATCACCTATCCGGTGGCCAAACACTCCTATCTGGTGACCAAGGCCCAGGACATCCCCCGGGTCATGACCGAGGCCTACCACATCGCCAGCTCGGGAAGACCCGGCCCGGTGGTGGTGGACCTGAGCAAGACAGCCCAGAACGGCAAAATGCTCTACTCCTGGCCGCAGGAGATGATCCTGCCCGGCTACAACCCGGTGACGCGGGCACACGGGCACGTCCTGGACGATGCCGCCCGGCTCCTGGTCCAGTCGCACAGGCCCGTCCTCTATGTGGGCGGCGGCGCAGTCCGGTCAGACGCCCGTCGGCAGGTCCAGGAACTAGTTCGAGCTACTGGTGCCCCCATGGTCACCACGCTGCCGGCACGAGGCATCGTGCCTGACTCCGATCCAGCTGTTCTCGGAATGCCCGGCATGCACGGCACGGTAGCCGCCAACGGAGCCATCCAGCACTCCGACCTGCTGGTGGCCGTGGGCGCGCGTTTCGACGACAGAGTGACCGGCAGCCTGGAGGACTTCGCCCCGGTGGCCCGAGTCATCCACATCGACATCGATCCGGCTGAGATCGGCAAGAACCGACAGGCGGACGTGCCCATCGTCGGTGACGTGGGCCAGGTGCTGGACGATCTGATCCCAGCGCTCAAGGCAGCCCAGCGCACCTTGGGCAAGCCCGACCTCAAGCCCTGGTGGCGGCTGATCGACGGCTGGCGGCACGACTACCCCACCACCTTCGAGCCCAGCCCGGACGGCACCCTGGCCCCCCAGTGGGTGGTCCAGACCCTGAGCAACAAGGCCGATCCCAACACGATCTGGGTATCCGGCGTAGGTCAGCACCAGATGTGGGCCAGTCAGTTCATCGACTTCGAACGCACCCGCTCCTGGGTCTCCTCCTGCGGGCTAGGGACCATGGGCTACGGTCTTCCCGCCGCCATCGGCACGGCCATCGGCACCAGAGAACAGGAGGATCCGAGGTCCGTCTGGCTGATCGACGGGGACGGCTCCTTCCAGATGACCTCCGAGGAACTGGCCACGGCCAGACAGGCGGGACTGCCTATCCGCATCGCCATACTCAACAACTCGGTCTACGGCATGGTCCGCCAGTGGCAAACTCTCTTCTATGGCAGCCACTACTCCCAGACCAGCCTGGAGGACGGCGGCGCAAAGCCCACAGACGGCAACGGCGTCCCCGACTTCGTCAAGCTTGCCGAGGCCTATGGCTGCATAGGACTGCGAGCCTTTACACAGGAGCAGGCCCTGGAGGCCATCGACCAGGCCAACGCAGTGACCGACCGACCAGTCCTGATCGATTTCCGCGTCTGGAAGGACGCCATGGTCTGGCCCATGGTCCCTGCTGGCGCATCCAACGACACCATCATCTACAAGCCAGGCGTGCAACCCCTGGCGGGCATCCGTCCGGAGCAGGAACAGCCGGAGCCGCATGAGCAGACCGGAGCCGACCGGGCAGCCATGGCCAACGACGCCGCCGGTCGCATGAACAAGTAGAAAAGGGGCAGCACATGGCCAATTATCCAGCATCCAAGCCCGGCTCCGAAAGGCACACCCTTTCCGTTCTGGTTGAGAACCGCCCCGGCGTTCTGGCCAGGGTGGCCGGTCTGTTCGCTCGACGCGCCTTCAACATCAACTCTCTATCCGTCTCATCCACCGAACGGGACGACATCTCCAGAATCACGGTCACGGCAGACGTGGAGGCCGTGCCCCTGGAGCAGATCATCAAGCAGCTCAACAAGCTTCTGCATGTGCTCAAGATCGTCGAGCTCAAGGGCGACGAGGCCGTGGAACGCGAGCTGGTCATGATCAAGGTCAAGGCCAATGAACACAACCGGTCCGATGTACTGGAGATCGTCAAGCTCTTCCGCGTGCGCGTAGTCGACGTACACCCCGAGTCCCTGACGATCGAGGCCACCGGGGCCGAGGGCAAGCTGGAAGCCCTTCTGAGACTGCTGCATCCCTTTGGAATCATCGAACTAGTCCGTTCGGGCGCCGTGGCTGTCACGCGGGGTCCCCGGGCCCTGAGCGAGAAGGTGCTAGGCTCCCAGATCACTGGCCGCTGACGAATTTTTAAATCATGGAAAGCGGTACGCATGACTGACGATGTGACGGCGGGAATGAGCCGAACAGGCAGGGTCGAATGGGAGCGGATGGTATCCGGCCAGGTCTATCAGGACACCCATCCCGACATCGATCGCCAAAGGGAACGGGCTGAAAACCTCTTTCTGGCATATAACAGTACGGGCCCTGGGCAGAAGCAGGAACGCCGACGGATCCTGGAAGACCTGCTCGGTCAGATGGGGCAGGACGTCGTCATCAATCCGGACTTCAGATGCGAGGTGGGCTGCAACATACGGATCGGCAGCCAGACGCTCATCAACTACGGTGCTGTCATGTTGGACAACGCTCCGATCACCATAGGCAGGAACGTGTGGATAGGCCCCAGCGCAGGACTCTTCTGCACCAACCATGCTCTGGACTATGAGGAGCGAAAGGCTGGAGCCTGCCAGGCCCGACCCATCGAGATATGCCAGGGTGCCTGGCTGGGCGGACACGTAGTCGTCCTGGGAGGAGTGCGGATTGGCCTTGGAGCCGTCATCGGAGCAGGGTCTGTCGTGACCCATGACATACCGGATCAGGTAGTCGCGGTCGGCAACCCTTGCACTATCCTGCGGCCTATCACCGGTGCGGACAGAACCGGTTATCTGGACAGAATTCGTCAGCGGGACCAGGAGACCGGCCAAGACCAATAAGCATCTGAAAAGCCCGCAGCTCATTCCATCCAAGGCTGGCGGTAAATTGAGGAATCATGCCCATCTATGATCTCGGTCTGGAACACGTCGCTCTATCCTTCGCCACCAAAACCATCTTTACGGATGTGACGCAGGGCATCTTCGAGGGTGATCGGATCGGCATCGTGGGTCGAAACGGCGACGGCAAGTCCACCCTGCTGCACCTGCTGAAAGGCACCCAGGAACCCGATCAGGGCCGGGTGACCATG
This sequence comes from Bifidobacterium asteroides, assembly GCF_003202695.1. GTDB lineage: Bacteria > Actinomycetota > Actinomycetes > Actinomycetales > Bifidobacteriaceae > Bombiscardovia > Bombiscardovia asteroides_G. Next base: position 370,609 of record NZ_QGLL01000001.1, on the reverse strand, counting down.
CGCAATGGACTCACCTTCGGCATGCTGGACCAGCGTGATCCTTTGCATGACGAGGACACGGTCCGCAAGGCAGCCTTGGAGAATCGTCAAGACTACGAATGGGCTGCCGACCCCAGATCCCGCGAAATCGTCGAGTCCCTTCTGGGCGGCATGGAGCTGGAGGCCAAGGTGGGCACCCTGTCAGGCGGTCAGCGCCGCAGAGTGGACCTGGCACGGCTGCTGCTTCAGGATTGGGACATCCTGGCCCTGGATGAGCCGACCAATCATCTCGACCTGCTCACCATCCACTGGCTGGCCGAGCATCTGAAGAACCGCTGGGCCAAGAATTCCGGAGCCCTCCTGCTGGTCACCCACGACCGCTGGTTCCTGGACGAGGTCTGCACCTCCATGTGGGAGGTGCATGATGGAACCATCGACCCCTTCGAGGGCGGCTACAGCGCTTACATGCTCCAACGTGTGGAGCGCGAGCGCCAAGCGGATCTGGCTGAGACCAAGCGCCGCAACCTGGCCCGCAAGGAACTGGCTTGGCTGACCCGAGGAGCACGTGCCCGCTCGACCAAGCAGAAATTCCATGTCAAGGCCGCGCAGGAGCTGATCGCCGACGTGCCGCCCATGCGCAACAGCCTGGAACTCAAGCGGATGGCCACATCACGCCTGGGCAAGCAGGTGGTGGACCTGGTCGACGTGACCAAGATCTACCCAAGGTCCGACTCTGACGCCAGTGGCAGCAAGGACGACCGGGTCCCCTCCCCTCATGCCGAGCGCCCTCTGATGGGCTCGGTGACCGTGGCCGCCGATCCTGGCAGGGAAGATGGGGACAGCCAGGACCGCCCAGGCACTGCGGCAGCCGACACCCTCACCATCAGCGGACACAAGGTCCTGGACGACGTGACCTGGCTGATCGGCCCTGGCGACCGATTCGGCATCGTAGGCGCCAACGGAGCGGGCAAGTCCACCCTGCTGGGTCTGATCGACGGCAGCGTGGCTCCCACGGCAGGATACGTCAAGGTGGGCAAGACCGTCCGCTTCGCGGTGCTGACCCAGCGTCTGGATGAGCTGGAGAAACTCGGCCGCTATCGGATCAAGGAGGTCCTCAGCCGCTACAAGCCCACCTATCTGGTGGAAGGCAAAGAGGTGTCACCGGGTCAGCTGATGGAGCGTCTGGGCTTCGAAAGCTCCCAGCTGATGACCAGGATCAGCGACCTGTCTGGCGGACAAAAGCGCCGCATGCAGCTCCTGCTCATCCTGCTGGACGAGCCCAACGTACTGATCATGGACGAGCCAGGCAACGATCTGGATACCGACATGCTGGCCGTCATGGAGGACATGCTGGACTCATGGCCAGGCACCTTGATCGTGGTCTCCCATGATCGATACCTGCTGGAGCGGGTGACCGACCAGCAGTTCGCGCTGGTCAACGGCAAGGTGGTTCATCTGCCGGGCGGCGTCCAAGACTACCTGGATATGGTCGAATCGGCTGATCGGGAGGATGCGGATGCGCCGGGCCGTGCATCAGCCAAAGAGGCCGGGGATTCCAATCAGGCCAAGGCTGAACGTGTTGCCAAACGAAATCTGAGCAAGCAGGCCTCTGCCATCGAACGCAAGCTGGCTAAGCTGGCCGATCAGCGCAAGGATCTCGAACGGCAGATGGCCGAGCACGACCCGGGCGACTACCAGGGTCTTAACGAGCTCAACAGCAAGCTCAAGGATCTGACCGGGCAGTCGGACCAGCTTGAGGAGAAGTGGCTGACCATCGGGGAGGAGCTGGAATAATCTCAGGCGGCAGCCAGCTGGGCGGCCTGGGTCGAGCATCGGGCCGCAAAGGCCGAGAAGATTGCGTCGGCCAGAGGCTGCATCTGAGGCATCCCCTCCATGAATTCGTCGCGCATCCGAGCGATCCTGGACTTCTTCATCGTGCCGATCATGCTCGGCACCTGCATCCATTCCTCAAAGATGGGCGCTGTCACCTCCAGGTGGAACTGGAGGCCCAATGCCGACCCAAGTCTAAAAGCCTGGACCTTGGTGGCGCGGGAGCGTGCCAGGAGCTTAGCCTCCGGCGGCAGGGTCACTTGGTCGGCATGCCAGTGCAGCACATCAGTGTTCTTGCTCCACATGGCCACATCGTCGTCCTGCCCCACCCAGCGGATGGGTCCCATGCCGTATTCGGGTTCCTGGTTCCGCATCAGGGTGCCTCCCAGTGCCCGCGCCAGAATCTGATGGCCCAGGCAGATCCCCAGAATGGGTTTGTTGGCAGCCATCGCCGCCTTGGCAAGCTTGGTCTCCGCCTTGAGTCCGGGGTGATGTGAGTAGTCGTCAGCCGACATAGGACCGCCCATGATGACCAGTCCTGCAAGCTCTCGTGAGCGAGGCAGCTTGGGATTCTTCTCATCCACGATATTGATGATTTCGGTGTCCAGTCCGCACTCCTGGAGGTTGTCAAGAATACGGCCCGGCTTCTCCCAATCCACATGCTGAACTACCAGCACCCTAGGTTTCGCCATGGCTCCATTCTTGCACATATGCCGTCGGGTCGGTCCGCAGGCTCGGTATTTTCTCTTGGACAGTCAGCAAGCCTTGGTAGGCTCAAGGATATGGATACGAGTTCGCAACCGCAGGATTCCAAGGCTTCAGTCAGTCTGGCCGCGGCAGGTCTGCGTCTGTATGATACGGCTGATCACCGGGTGACCCCCTTCAGCCCCATCGAACCGGGCAAGGTCGGCATCTACGTGTGCGGGGCCACAGTGCAGAGCTCGCCCCATATTGGCCACATCAGGACCACCCTGGCCTTCGACGTGATCCGACGCTGGCTGCTCAGGCTGGGATACCAAGTGACCCTGATCCGGAACGTGACCGACATCGACGACAAGATCCTGACCAAGGCGGCAGCAAACGGCCAGCGCTGGTGGGAGCGGGCCTACATCTATGAGCGCGAATTCACTCATGCCTACGAGACCATGGGGGTCCTGCCACCCACTTACGAGCCTCGAGCCACCGGGCACATCCCTGAGATGATCGACCTGATACAGCGCATCATCGACCGCGGCCACGCCTATGCGGTACCCGACGAGCAGGGTCGTCCATCAGGCAACGTCTACTTCGACGTGGCCTCCTGGCCTGAATATGGTGCCCTGACCCACCAGCAGACCGGCACCCAGCCCGCTGACGAACAGGCCGCCGCCAACGACCGGCTGGGACCCAGCATCGACACCGATGGGCAGAATACCTACGCCGATGAGGAGCCCGGCAAGCGCGACCCCCGCGATTTCGCGCTGTGGAAAGCACCGAAGCCTACCGATCCGGCCACAGCCCGCTGGCAAACCCCCTTCGGCACGGGCAGGCCGGGCTGGCATCTGGAATGCTCGGCCATGAGCCACCGTTATTTGGGCGCGGAGTTCGACATCCACGGAGGCGGTCTTGACCTTCGATTCCCCCATCACGAGAACGAGATGGCCCAGTCGCACGCAGCTGGCTGGGGATTCGCCCATCGATGGATGCACACAGCCTGGGTGACCCAGAAGGGCGAGAAGATGAGCAAATCCCTGGGCAACGGGCTGTCCGTGGACCAGGTGCTGTCGCAGCATCCGGCCTGGGTGGTGCGCTACGCTCTGGTCTCGGTGCAGTACCGGTCCATGCTGGAATGGTCCGATCAGTCCCTTCAGGAGGCCGAGGGCGCCTACGAGCGCATCGGCAACTTCGTGGACCGGGCCGGACGAATCCTTGGAGCACAGCCCGAGCGTGCTCAGGTAACGGGACTGGGTGCGGACGATCTGCCAGAGGATTTTGTGCAGGCCATGAATGACGACATCAACGTCTCAGTCGGTCTGGCTGCCCTGTACGCGCTGATTCGTCAAGCCAACGCGGCCATGGATGCGGACCCGGATGCTCTGGATCGGAAGTGGCTGGCCACTGCCCTGCTCCGGGTCAGAGCCATGCTGGATGTCTTCGGACTTGATCCCCTTGATCCCCACTGGGCAGGAGCTGCAGCCGACCGTGACAATCGAGCCATGAACACCTTGGACGCCTTGGTACACCAGCAGTTGCAGGAACGCGATCAAGCGCGAAAAGATCACGACTTTGCCCGTGCCGATGCCATTCGGGACCAGCTGGCAGCGGCCGGTGTGGCCGTGGCGGATGCACCAGCTGGCAGCACCTGGGATCTGAGCCGCTGAACCCATGTCCGACATACGCGACGTTGCCAGGAAGGCCGGTGTCTCGGTCAGCACAGTCTCTTATGCTTTCTCCGGCAAGCGTCCCATCTCTCCGGGAACCTACCAGCGGATCATGCAGGCCGCCGACGAACTGGATTACGCCCCGGATGCCGGCGCCAGGATGCTGCGAGCCAAGCGCAACCAGATCGTCGCCCTGAGCGCCCCCTTGCGTCCCGGGCAGAACCTAGCCTCCTACGCAGACTACTTCATCGAGATGGCCAGCTGCGAGCATGCCCGTGGCTATGACTCCCTGCTGCTGACTGCCGAGAATGGCGTCGAAGACATCCGACGGGTCACTCGCAGCAATCTGGCCGACGGCGTGGTTCTGATGGATCTGGTGGACGATGACATCCGCGCCACACAGGCCGCCTCATATGGACGCCCCTGCGTGGCACTGGGGTTGCCTCGGCAGCACACAGCATGCGCCTGTGTGGATCTGGACTTCGACCTGATGGGTCGCATGGCGGTGGAAGCCATGGCCAGAGCGGGACGCAAACGCCTGCTCTTTCTGGAGGATCCGAAGGGCGAATACCGGCGCGGCTCTGGCTTCCGCCTTATCCTGCTACGCAGTCTCAAGACCTGGGCTCGCCGTCTGGGCGTAGATCTGCGGCTTGAACCGGGCCCCACCGGCAGCGATCTGGCCTACACCCAGCAAGTGCTGGACATCATCCATCACGGCCGCATTGATGGCCTGATCGGCCAGATCCGCCCCACCCTGCTGGACACCGTGGTGGTCCGCATGCGCTCAGACGGCATGAGCATTCCCGATGACGTGGCTGTTCTGTCCTGCGCCGCAGGCAAGACCAGCCCCACTCTTGAGCTTCAGGGCATCTCTGAGATGCCCCTTACCCCCCGCTCGTTGTGCGCCAAGGCTGCGGATCTGCTGACCCAGGCTGTGGAGGAGGGGGCATCCCTGGCTGGACAAGTCCTGCTGGAGCGCCCCACACTGATTGATCGAGCCTCCCTCAGCCGACGGAAGCAGAAGGCCGCCTGAGCCAATCAACGGGGTCGGCGATCCCGCTCTCCCGTCTCCAGCACCTTTTGCGGAAAGGGCTGGTGGGGCTCCTGCTGGTACCAATAGGCCACGCTGGCCAGGTCATCCTGACGTTCGAAGTAGCCCTGTTCGTCCACGCCTATCTGCTGCAAGGTCACCTTGATATCGCTGGCGAAAATAATGGGGTCGGGGATGTGCCAGCGGTAGAACCCCCTGGTCACCGGGGTGTCGGCATCCCAGTACTGGGATTCGCGGTTGTCCAGCTGTCTGGAGTGGAAGGGAAATCCCATGTAGGCCCCGCTGTAGGTGACCTCGTGCATGCGGCCATCCGCGCCCTGCCCGGCAAAGCTCCAGGCGCCGCCGAAGTAGTCCTCGCTGCCTGTGGAGCACCAAGTGGGGTAGTCCTTGTCTCCGTCCAGGTAGACCTTGACCTCGCCCTCGCCCCACCAGCGGCTCTCCAGAGCGGTCAGAGCCAGATAGGTGCCCACGTAGGAGCCTCGGCCATGCACCCCATCCAGGATGACGTAGTCCTGGCCAAGTTCGGTGACCCGCTGACGGCGCCACTGGGCATGGAAGGTCATGACCTCCTCAGGCAGCTCGTCCTTCTCCACATAGTCGATCTGGTAGAAGAAGGCCTCGATGGGCTCGTTGTGCCGGTTGCGCAGAACAATCCGGGCCCCGTCATGGAAAGGCATGGGCCAGTAGCAGTTGAATCCCCGACGCGGGTAGACGGCCACAGGCACGGACTCGACCCGGCAGGCCTGGGCATGACCACAGCAGAAGAAGTCACCCAGGGGCACGCAGACGGACGGCGTCTGTTCACCATCCCAGTAACATTCCAGAATCAGATTGCGCAGGACGTTGGGCCCGGTGGGCGAGGTGACATCAGTAACGGTCATCCAGATATGACGAATCTCGCCAGCGCCGGACAGGTCGGCCAGAACCATGTCTTGGCCAGGAGGAATGTTCTTCAGGCAGGGAGCCCCCTTTCTTGAGGGGCCCAGATTGCTGGCCGTCATGGCCGCTTCGCCCTTGCCTCCCCGAGGATTCTCGGCGTTGATGCATCGGGTGCGGTCCCCGGATGGACGGGTCAGCGCCTCAAGACCGTTGGTGATGTTCGGCATGGTCATGCCCATGGTTGTGGTTGCCTTTCATGTTCGGGCCGCCCGCTCCCCTCCTCTGCCTTCTTGCAGCGGGCGGCCATGTTCAGTGTACTTGTGCAGCGGCGATTACTTGACAGCGCCAGCCACTATCCCCTGCGAGAGCTTCCTCTGGAAGAAGATGAAGAAGATGATGGTGGGAATGATGCTGAGCAGGGAGGCGGAGGCCAGGTCGGTGGCAGCCATGGTGTGCTGCCCCTGCATGGTCGCCAGGGCCAGCGGGATGGTCTGCGTCTTCTCGCTCATCAGGAAGGCCATGGGGATCATGTACTCGTTCCAGGTCCAGATGAAGAAGAAGACGAAGAGGACGCTGATGGTCGACCAGGACACCGGCAGCACGATCTTGCGCAGAATCTGCCAGCGCGAGGCTCCGTCGACGCTGGCCGCCTCCAGGATGGCCTGGGGGAAGGTCCCGTAGACGGAGGAGAGCAGATAGGTGCCGTAGGCGCTCTGAATGATGGTGAAGATGATGATGATGGACCACTGGGAGTTATAGAAGCCCATCCATTTGAACATGACGTAGAGCGGGTAGAGCAGGGCCTCCTGGGGGACCATGTTGGCCAGCATGATGAACAGGAGGATGACTGTGTTGCCCTTGACTCTGCCGATGCCCAGGGCGAAGGAGTTGAGGACCGAAAGCAGGACCCCGACCACGGCCACCACCAGGGAAATCAGCAGGGAGTTGCCCAGCTTGAGCGGGAAATTGCTCTTGTTCCAGAAGGCGATGATGCCGTCCATGCTGAAGTGGGCGGGCACGGACAGGGGGCCCGTGGCGTTGTAGTCAGCCGTGGTCTTGAAGGCGTTCAGAACCAGAATCAGCAGTGGGAAGAGCATGATCAGGGCTCCTGCGATCAGCAGGATCAGACCGGCCCAGTCCCCCCAGGTGCGGATTCTACGGGCGTGCCGGGAGGACACCCGGGCGTCGGCTTGCAGTGTAGCTTGGTTATTCATGATGCGCTTCCTTGCCTTCCTCAGGCGATGCTCTTTTGCACGCGCTTCTGCACGATGGTGAAGACGATGGAGAAGATGACGATGACCACGGTCAGGGATGTCGAGATGGCGGCGCCGTAGCCCACCTGCTGCACCTGGAAGAACTGGTTGTAGGAGTAGTAGGAGGGAACCATGGTGGAGGTGCCGGGCCCGCCCTTGGTCAGCAGGTAGACCGGGGCGAAGGTCTTCAGGGCGCCGATGGTGGAGGTGAGGATGACCACCAGCAGCTCGGGAATGATGGAGGGCAGGGTGATGACGCGGAACTTCTGCCACCAGTTGGCCCCATCCAGGCTGGCCGCCTCGTAGAGCTCGGGATCCACCCGCTGCAGTCCGGACATGAAGATGACGATGGGATAGCCCAGCTGGATCCAGATCAGGATGACCATAAGGATGGGCAGGGCCGTAGTAGTCGAACCCAGCCAGTTGTGAGCCAGTCCTCCCAGGCCGATCTTGGTCAGCAGGTCGTTGACGGCTCCATCCTCAGGCCGGAAGATCCAGCCCATGATGATGGTGGCCACGGCCACAGGCAGAACCTGGGGCAGGTAATAGAGGGCCCGCAGGGTCGAAGAGGTGTGGGGGCCGAACTTCTTCTGGATCACGTCAGTCAGGGCCGAGGAGATCAGCAGACCCAGAACCGTGGGAATAATGACGATGGCCACGATGATCCAGAGGGTGTGTCCGAAGGAGACCCAGAAGGTCGAGTCGCCCATGAGTCGTCGCCAGTTGCGCAGACCCACCCATCTGGTCGGCCCCACCCCCCTCCAACGGGTGAAGCTCAAATAGATGTTCCAGAAAATAGGCACGATGACGATGGCCACGATGCCTATCAGGCCGGGAATCAGATATGGGACGAACCGTGAGGGCGCACTGCCCGGGATGCGGGACTGCGCCTTCTTCCTGCTATGTGTGTCAGACATGCTTGTACTCTCCTTGGCGGATTGACGCAGCTCAGTTGTCATCCAGATCGAGCTGGGCGACGCCGTCGTCGTAGTTCTTATGCAGGGTGTCCAGAACCTGGTCGGGGCTCTTGGTGCCGTTGACCAGCTCCTGGAAGGCGGCCGGCATGGCGTCGGTCAGGTTGGGCGCAGGGTAGTCGGGGTAGTAGCTCATCCGGCTGGCGTCCGAGGCTTTGGTGTATTCGTTGACCAGATCACGGCTCTTGGGGCTGGTGATGGCCTCCGTATCGGCCGCCACTGGCACGCCGCCCTTGTTGCCGATGTAGTTCTGAACCTCCTTGGACAGGACCACGTTGATATAGCGGGCTGCGGCATCCTTGCGCCGGGACTTCTGCGGGATGACCAGCAGGTTGCCCGCGCAGCCCTCGACCATCTTGGCCCCCGGGAAGATGGATGCCGTCCAGTCGAAGGTCTTCACCTGCTCCATGAAGCGGGTCTGGTTCCAGGTGCCGGTCTGGTAGATGGGATAGGTCCCCTTGATGAATGCCGTTGTCGTGTCCTCGGCCTTCATGCCGGTGGCGTTCCTGGAGATGTATCCCTTGTCGATCCAGTCACGGATGGTATTGGTGGCGAACGTCAGCGGCTCGCTGCGCCAGTTGACCGGATGCTTGTAGAGCTGCCAGTCGTCAACGAAGCGGGCATCGGCCTTGGTCATGGCCAGCTGCCACCAGAGCCAAAGCACCCCGTATTCCTGGGCATCGGCCGCTATGGGCGTTACCCCGTGGCTCTTGAAGGCCTTGAGCGCCGCTACAAACTGGTCAAAGGTACGCGGGATGGGAATCCTGTACTTGGCGAACAGGTCCTTGTTGTAGTAGACGCGCTGCATCTCCGCATAGGAGGAAACCCCGTACCAGGTATCCCCGTCCATGACGCCCCGCTTGTCGTACTTGCCCACTGCCGCCGCTTGGCCGCGCACCTTCTTGTCCCAGCCATACTTCTGCACATAGGGCTTCAGGTCGGTCAGCAGCTGCAGCGTGGACAGAACCCCGGCCGAGCCATTGCCGCGATTGGACTCCATGACGTCCGGGGCATCGTCCGAGTTGAGGAACTGGCTGCCATTCTGGGCTATCTGGGTAAAGGACTTGACCTCGAAGTCCACCTTGATGCCGGTCTGTCGGGTAAAGATATCGGCAGCCTTCAGCCAGCCTCTGGCCTGACCGCTGCTGGGCTCCTCGTAGTACCAGATTTTGATGCTGGACGGATGTGCTTCCTGGGGGGCATCGCCCCCCGATCCGCAGGCCGCCAGCGGCAGGATCGACATGGCCAGGGCTAAGGCCGCTCCGATCCCTCTTCTGATCTTCATGATGGCTCCTAACACTTTCTTGCATCCTTGCATCCAGTTACCGCGATTCAGCATGTCGAAATGTTTCGACTTCGGATGTATTGCAGGCCTCTGACCATCTCCATCGATGCATCCGAGATGTCGAATCGTTTCGACTCAGTATAGAAGCTCGCAGAGGCTGATGTCAAGAAGACGCAACGTACACCGGAATCCGCTTGATAAAGCCTCTCCGATCCTTTGCGCTGTCCTCGTCGCAATGAACGCATCCATGCTCAGCCATCATTTCATTCCAGAAGCGGCCAGCGGCCATTCTCCCGGCTGACAGGTAGACTTGGGACATTATGGCAGCATTTTCATCTTTGACCGATCGGCTCTCCCAGGCCTTCACCCATCTGCGCTCCAAGGGGAAGCTGACCGAGGCCGACATCGACGGCACAATCCGCGAGATCCGGCGCGCCCTCCTGGATGCTGATGTCTCCCTGGATGTGGTGCGCTCCTTCACCGGACGCATCAGAGAACGCGCTCTGGGCGAGGAGGTCTCCAAGGCTCTGAACCCGGCCCAGCAGGTGGTCTCCATCGTCTACGAAGAACTGACCGACATCCTGGGCGCGGGAGTGGATCGGCCGCTCAATTTCGCCAAGACCCCGCCTACAGTCATCATGCTGGCCGGCCTGCAGGGCGCCGGCAAGACCACGCTGGCAGGCAAGCTCGGCTACTGGCTCAAGGATGCCGGCCACACCCCCCTGCTGGTGGCGGCGGATCTGCAAAGGCCCAACGCTGTCACCCAGCTCCAGGTGGTCGGCGAACGCGCAGAAGTACCGGTATACGCCCCCGAACCTGGCGTACAGACCAGCGGCTCCGAGCCGGCGGCCCCAGGACAGGTCACGGGCGATCCGGTCAAGGTGGCCGCCGACTCGATCAGAGTGGCCAAGGACAAACTCTACGATGTGGTCATTATTGATACAGCCGGTCGGCTGGGCGTGGACCAGGAGCTGATGGAGCAGGCCCGCAATATTCGCGATGCCGTCCACCCCGATGAGATTCTCTTCGTCATCGATGCCATGATCGGCCAGGATGCGGTCGCTACAGCCAAGGCCTTCGACCAGGGTGTGGACTTCACCGGCGTGGTCCTGTCCAAGCTGGACGGCGATGCTCGCGGCGGCGCGGCCCTGTCGGTAGCCTCGGTGACCGGCAAGCCCATCCTCTTCGATTCCAACGGAGAGGGCCTCAAGGCCTTCGAGGTCTTCCACCCCGACCGCATGGCCTCCCGCATTCTGGATATGGGCGACATCCTGACGCTGATCGAGCAGGCCCAACGCCAGTTCGACGAGGAGGAGGCCCGCAAGGCCGCCGGGAAGATGTCCGAGGGCAGCTTCGGCCTGGACGACTTTCTGGAGCAGCTCCAGCAGGTCCGCAAACTGGGCTCCTTCAAGAGCATCCTGGGCATGATTCCAGGCATGGCCCAGCATCGTAAGGAGCTTGAGCAGTTCGACGAAAAGGAGGTGGACCGGACCCAGGCCATCATCCAGTCCATGACTCCTCAGGAACGACGCGACCCCAGCATCATCGATGGCTCACGGCGGGCCCGGATCGCCTATGGCGCTGGAACTACGGTCTCAGCCGTCAACGGTCTGCTGCAGCGGTTCGAGCAAGCTGCCAAGATGATGAAGCGAATGACCAATGGCAGCCGCTCGATCCCAGGCATGGGAGGCATGGGTGCTGGCGGCGGCAAGAAGGGCAAAAAAGGCAAGAAGGGCCGCAAGGGTTCCCGTTCAGGCAATCCCATGAAGCGGGAGGCCGAAGAGAAGGCTCTGCGCGAGCGCCTGTCAGGCAAGGTCAAATCCTCCGGAGGCTCGGCCTTCGCCAAGCGCCCCGAGACTCCGCAGATGCCTGAGGGCCTGCCGGACCTGCCCCCTAATTTGGGCGGCGGATTGGGCGGTCTCTTCGGCGGCCGCTAAACCCCTATCTCCTGCAGGAGACAGTGGCACGTGAACACCTTTCTCTGGATTCTCTTGGGGCTCATCGCCTTGTGGATGGCCCTGCGCTTCCTGCCGGCTGGGGCTGATTGGCATCGCCCACTGGTTGAGCTGATCGCTCTGATCGATCTACTGGCTGTTCCCCTGTTGGCCATATTGATATTGACGGTTCTTATGCATGCCTGGCTTCAATGCCTGCTGGCGTTTGTAGAGCTTACTCTGGTCAGCTGCCACCGCCTGCGCTACCGGCTGCCTCAAGCAGACCGGACCAGCCAGTCGTCCTCCGACCATGGGCTGAGCGTCATGACTCTGAACTGCCGCTTTGGCCGAGCCGATCCTGAAGAGATCGTACGTTGCGTGCGCTCCTATGAAGTGGAAGTGCTGGCCCTGCAGGAAGTGAAGGGAAATCTGCTGGAATCGCTTCAGACCGCAGGCATACATCAGCTCCTGCCCTACCTGACGCAGGGAACTGCCGGCCCCGATGACAACGGCGGACGCAATGTCATCCTCTCGGCGGCCCGGCCCGCGATTGCTTATCCCTCAGCCCTGGACCTGCCAGCGGCGGCCGTGCCTCTGGTCGAGCTGAAGACCAGCTGCGGACCGGTCCGAGTGGCCAGCGTTCACCCCAAATCACCTCAACGCGGCGCCAGACAGTGGGGCATGGGCATCGCCGCCTTGGCCAAACTGGCCCAGCCGCCCACCCCCACCATCGTCATGGGCGACTGCAACGCCACCCTGCAACACCCGACCTTCCGGGCCATGCTGGCGCAGTCGGGACTGCGCGATGCCTCCCTGTCCCTGAAGGCTGGCAGCCATCCAACCTTTCCCTCGGGACGATTGCTGCCACCATTGATCGAAATCGACCATATCCTGATGGACGATGACCTGACCGCACAATCCATGCATGCTCTTCGGATCAGCGGCAGCGACCACCGGGCACTGATAGCCCAACTGGTCCTGCCTGGTCGGCTCTGAATACAAAACAGGCTCATCAACTGGCTTATCGCCTAGGTGAGGTATACTTTTGCTGTTATTCATGTCCGGAGGAGCCCTCTCATTCCGACGGCCGTGAGGAACACGCCAGGAGCGCCGCCATGCCCCACATGGAGACGCCGCCGGGCACACCAAGTACCAAGGAGAGCCGTTTTGGCAACCAGAATTCGTCTGAAGAGAATGGGCAAGAAGTTCTACCCCTTCTACCGCGTGGTCGTGGTTGATTCCCGCAAGAAGCGCGATGGCAAGGTTATTGAGGAGATCGGCACCTACGATCCCAACACCCAGCCCTCTTCAATCAAGATCGACTCCGAGCGCGCCCAGTACTGGCTGGGTGTAGGCGCTCAGCCCAGCGACCCCGTCTTCAACCTTCTGAAGATTACCGGCGACTGGCAGAAGTTCAAGGATCTGCCCGGCAAGGAAGGCACTCTTAAGGTGCCACAGGCCGAGGCGGATGCCCAAGCCCGCATCGAGCAGGCACAGAACGAAGCCCAGAAGCTCAAGGCCGCTAAGTCCGAGGCTGAGGCCAAGGCTAAGGCCGAGGCGGAGAAGGAAGCCCCCAAGGCCGATGAGTCTGCAGATGCCGCCCAGGCCGAGCAGGCAGCTGAGTAAGGCACATTTACTGAAGATTGGAAGGACCGGCTATCATGCTTGCACAGGCCGTTGAGCACCTGATCAGGAACATCGTGGACTTCCCCGATGACGTGTCGGTCAAGTCCCACGAAAACTCTCGCGGAGAGCTGTTGCGGGTACGGGTCAATCCCGAGGATATTGGCCGTGTGATCGGCAGGGGCGGCAGGACCGCCAACGCCATCCGCACCGTAATCCAAGCCCTGGCCGACCACAAGGTTCGCGTCGACATCATGGACGTACGCCGGTGAGCCCCAGCCGGTCCACCAATCACGATCCGCAGGGTCAAGACCCTCAGCAGCGAAGACTGCTGAGGGTCTGCCGTATCGGCCGCGCTCAGGGACTCAAGGGCGAGGTCAACGTATATGCCTACACTGACGAGCCCGAGCGACGCTTCGCATCCGGATCTCAGTTGCAGACCAATGACGGACAGGTTTTCACAGTGGTCTCCTCCCGTCGCTTCAAACAGCGTTGGATCGTCCTCTTCCAAGGAGTAACTGACAGAAACGCCGCCGAAGCACTGAACGGCGTTGAACTGTATGTCCAGGCTGATCCAGCCGAGGAGCTGGCGCAGGAGGATGCCTGGTACCCCGAAGACCTGATCGGGCTCGAGGTCCGCATGGCTCCGGGCAACTCACTGGGTGAGTCTGCCGGACGAGTGGTCGGTCAAGTCAACGACGTACTGGACGGTGCAGCCCAGCAGCAGCTGCAGATCCGCATGACCACCGAAGAAAGCGACGATGGTGTGGAGGGACTGATACCCTTCGTCGAAGCCCTGGTGCCTCAGGTTGACATTGAAAACGGGTACGTGGCCATTGATCCACCCGGAGGACTTTTGCCCGGCCTGGGCTGAACGCGCCTTTCAGCAAAGCCATGAAGCAAAACCGTAAGTGGGGAGCCAGCGTCCTTTTTTGATCCGCTGACTCCCCACTTACGGGAAATGCGCCTGCCTAAGCAGGGGATGCAGCAAAGCTACATGTCTTCAACCACCAGATATGTCATATCCAGAGGGCCATGCACACCCACCACGATCACCATCTCGATGTCGCCCGTGTTGGAGGGGCCGGTGATGAAGTTGATGTTGGAGGTCTTGAGCTCGCCCGAGACCAAGGCTGGATCGTAGTAGTCCATGGCCTGCCGGGTTCGGGGCAGAATCTTGGACTTGCGGATGATGCTCAGATAGTGCACCGGCAGGAAGTGAAAGGCTCGACCCTGACCTGGAGTTGTGGCTACAGCGATGGTGCCCGACTCAGCCAACAGGAAGTCCGCAAATGCGATGGCCGTCCCGGACTGGTCGGCTGTCTTGATGTTCTCCTCGCGGCTGGCTCCCGGCTTCCAGAAAGTGGCCGGCGGGTTCAGTCCATCTCTCCACTCCTCCAGACCGAAATCTGCAAAGAGGTCGGAGGTGGGCAGCATCACATGGTCGCTGTCATCCTTTCGCGAATCGATGAACTCATCCAAAGCGGTGGGCAGGCCAGCCTTGGTGCAAGTACGGAAGTCCACATGGACGGCCTCGCTGCTCTTCCGAGCGATCTCCAGCAGCTCATCCTGCGTGTGGCCTGACAGGGTAGTCTCCGGCAGGTCGTTGACCGGCACCAGAGGATGATCCTTGAGCTGATGACGGGGTCTGCCGCTCTTCTTGGCCAGATAGTCCAGGAATACCTCACGATCGGTCATGCCTGCTGCTCCTTCTTATGATGAGCGAACCAACTGCGGAAGTTCTGCCCGTGCTTAGGCGGATCAGGCAGATCACGAACCTTGGTCCAACCGCCGAAGACGAAGGGCATCCATTCCACATGCCGATCACTGGCAAAAAGGTTCTTGGCCGTCTCCGGCTGCTTCTTGGATATGGGCGTCAGCATGGTGTGATCCAGACCAAGAGCCGTGCGGAAGAGCGAGGAGTGGCCGGTTCCCAGGCCCATGACTCTCATGACCGTATCGTCGATCAGATTGGCCTCGGACTGGTCATCCATCATGATCCTCCTGTGCTCGATCATGAGCTGATGCAGAGGGATCTTGACTGGACAAGTGGCCGTACATGCTGCGCACAGGCTGCAGGCGTATGGCAGGTCTCCGAAGTCGTCGTAGCCTCCATCCAGCACCGGCGAAAGCACCGAGCCCACAGGTCCCGGATAGATGGATCCATAGCCATGACCGCCGATGTGCCGGTAAATGGGGCAGACGTTCAGGCAGGAAGCGCAGCGAATGCACTGGAGTATGGGCTCGAAGACCGTTCCCAGAGCGTTTGAGCGCCCATTGTCCAGAATGACCACATAGACATCGTCCGGTCCGTCCGACTCCTGGCCGGTGCGCGGCGCAGTGTAGGTCAGGTAGGAGGTCAGCTTCTGGCCGACAGCTGACCGGGCCAGCATGTTGTCCATGGTCTCGGCCTCCTTCATGGTCGGCACCAGACGCTCCATGCCCATGACCACCACCTGTGTCTTGGGGATGCACATGGCCAGATCGGCGTTGCCCTCGTTGGTCACCAGGTTGATCATGCCCGTGTCGGCTACGGCGAAGTTGCAGCCGGTGATACCCATGTCAGCCTCGAGGAAGTGCTTGCGCAGAACCTTGCGCGAGAACCGCGCCATGTGCTGAGGGTCGTTGTCGCCCTTGTAGCCCAGCTTCTTCTCGAAAATCCGACGCACCTGCTCGCGGTTCTTGTGCAGGGCAGGGAAGACCAGATGCGTGGGCTGATCCCAGTCGTCCTCCTCCAGGATGAACTCGGCCAGGTCGGTCTCCAGCACCTCCAGGCCGGGCACAGTCATCAACGTGGGATCCAGGTTGATCTCGCTGGTCACCATGGACTTGCTCTTGACGACGTGCTTGGCCTTCTTTTCGATGGCGATCTGCTTGATGTACTGAGCGGCTTCATCGTCGGTCTGAGCGAAGAAAACATGGCCGCCGCGCTTCTCCACGTTGTCGGCGAACTCCTCCAGGTAGTCAGGCAGGTAACGGATGACATGCTGTCGGATCTGCTCGCCCAGGTCGCGCCACTGTTCCCAGTTGCCCAGTTCCTGGCGGGCGGCCTCCCGCTTGACCCACTGGGCATCCTGGGCCTTGGCCACGGCCTGTTGGGCGAATTTGTCCTGCTCGGACTCTTTGACCCTGGTCAGGAAAGGAGCCTTGCTGGTCCGCAGATACTGCGCAGCCTTCTTGCCGTTGACCATGCTGCTCATACCAGAGCCCCCTCTTCCTTGGCAGCCCTGACGGAGCCCACGGCATCATCGCCTGCAGAGCGGCCGTCCACATACTTGACGCGACTCATATCCACCTTGTGATTGAGCACTTCAGCCAGGTGCATGATGGTGATCTTCTCGCCGCGCCGGTTGAAGCGGCCGCCGATGTTCATCAGACAGCCCGGATCGCAGGAGATGAGAACGCTGGCATTGGTGCTGAGCACGTCGTTCACCTTCTCATCCACCATCTGCTTGGAGATCTCAGGCTCCTTCATGGAGAACATGCCGCCGAACCCGCAGCAGTTTTCGATATGAGGCAGGGGGACCATGGTCAGGCCCTTGACATGGTCCAGCAGAACGAAGGGGCTGGTCCGCTCCCCCAGCAGCCGAGTCATGTGGCAGGAGCGATGGTAGGTGGCCACAGCGTCCAGTTCGGCGCCCGCATCCAGCACGCCCAGCACCCGGTAAAGGAATTGCGAGAACTCATAGGTCTTGTCAGCCATGGTCTGAGCCTTGGCCGCATAAGCGGGGTCGCTCTTGAGGTGGAAGGGCAACTCCTTGAGCATATTCACGCAGGAGCCCGCCGGACCCACGATGTAGTCGGCATCCACGCTCAGCAGGGCATCGACCTCGTTGCGCATGACCTGCATGCTCTCCTTGACATACCCGCTGTTGAAAGTGGGCTGGGCACAGCAGATCTGCTTTTTGGGAAGATAGGTGTCACAGCCGAACCGCTCCAGCACCTCCACCATGGCCTTCCCCACGTTCGGAAACATGAGGTCCACCACGCAGGTGGAGAATATCACTACTTTCATTGCCACGCCTCTCTACAACCTTGTACGCCAGGTACGAACCATCTCCGGATCGCGGAGGAGCTGAAGAGTGCTTGAACCCCTGATCCCTCAAACGCATCGTTGTCTGGCGACTGTCCACTCCCACGCAGACGCCGATGCGCAATCCTGAAAGGACCCGTCATTACACGGTATCGACCTGGAATTCGCACCGCCGGGAATCGCCTATCCTCAGCTTTGGAACATATGAAATCTACCACATGTATGTTACCACGGCGGTCATAGAGCCCGCGGCATGTCAAGGATGGGAGGTTGCTGGCCGATTCGCTACAGTGGAGGCAGACCTTGTGCGGTCATTCTCGTGAAAGGGGCAATCGGCGCATGTCCAACCACCTGCAGCTTCTTCTGCTCTATGCACCCGCCATCATCTTCGGTCTGCTCTTCTTCTGGGACCTGCACAAGGAGCCTCGGCAGTTCCGCAATGCCATCTGGTTTCTGCTGCTGCTGCTGACCCTCGGCGGAGCGCTTCTTCTGCAGTTCGGGATGCGCTGGCTGATCCTTCCCCTGGTCATCCTGCTCATCGCCGCTCCCCTGCTGGTGATCTGTTTCCTCCTGGCCAATACGGTCATCGTCATCCGACACGAGGGGGCCTCCCTGACCACTCTGCTGCCCGGACTGCTGGCGCTGGTCGTGGTTGCCTACATGATTCTTTCGCCAATACTGGATGGACTTGGCGCCCCCTCTTGGCTGCAGAAGCTGGCCGGGCTGGTCGACCTGGAAGCCACCTGGTTCTTCTTCTCCTTCCTGGCCCTGCTGCTCTATTCCAACTTCTACAGACTGCTGCCCCGCAAGCGCCGCTACGACTACATCATCATCCACGGGGCCGGTCTGCGCGGCGAAGAGCCTACGCCGCTGCTCCAGGGACGACTGGATAAGGCTGTAAATCTCTGGAATCGGCAGGGGCGGCTGGGACGCTTCGTAGTCTCCGGCGGGCAAGGCCCCGACGAGGTCACCAGCGAGGCAAGGGCCATGGCTCAGTATTTGCGCAACTCCTGCGGAGTGCCAGCCGAGGCCATCATCATGGAGGACAGGTCGACCACAACTCTGGAGAACCTGCGCTTCTCCAAGCAGATACTGGATGCCCGATACGAGACGGGAACCGGACCCGAGCATTACCGGGTGGCCCTGGTCACCAGCGACTACCATGTCTTCCGAGCCAGCGAATACGCCAGCAAGGTGGGACTGAATGCCGACGGAATCGGTTCGCACACCAAGGGCTACTACTGGCCGACCGCCTTCATCCGGGAGTTCGTGGCCATCACCCGCATGCACTGGTGGCCCTACCTGGTCCTTGCGATAGGCTGGGCCGTCTGGATCGGCATTTCGCTCCTGCACTAACACCAGACTTCCTAGAGCGAATCAGAAGTCATGCAACCTGAACCCCATCTCTATCCTGACGGGCCAGGCTGCGCTCCATGAACCATGCCACCAGGAGGATGCCTAGGACGATGAGAAAAACGAAGACGAAGGCCCAGACGGCTCCGAACTGGAAGGCCTGAGCTCCGGCATGGATCCCTCTGGCCTTGGGCATGCCAGTGATGATGGCAGCCAGGACGCCGGTCGAGGCAGCGCCTGAATACTGCTGAAGGGTGTTGAAGAGCGCGTTGCCGTCAGGCACAAGTTCGGCTGGGATATGCTGCAGTCCGACCGTAAGCAGGTTGTTGAAGACGCAAGCCTGACCGACCATGTAGCAGGCGTAGAGAAGGACCATCAGCGCGACGGACAAATGCCGGCTGAGGACCAGGAAGCCCAAGGCTGAAAGGAAGAAGGCGATGCTTCCCGCTGCGAGCAGTCCACGCAGGCCGTGGCCATCCAGATAGCCGCCCGTGACAGGCTGGCAGAGCGCGGAGAGCAGGCTCCCCGGCAGCAGAAGCAGGCCAGCGACGGTAGAGGTCTCTCCCAGGACGGACTGGGCCATGTTGGGCAGGATGAACGTCAGGCCGATCTGAACGAACTGGACCAGGAAGTAGAGGATCAGGGCAAGGGTAAAGATACGGTTCCGGAAGACGGCGATGTTGATCAGCCTGGCGTGCTGGCGGGTAAGAGCCCAAATCCCCGCAGCTAGGGCCAGGACACTGATGAACAGGGACAGCCAGGTAATAGGACCATGAACATCCAGGGTGCTCAGCCCCAGGGTCAGTCCTGTAAGAAAAACACCCAGAAGAAGAAACTGAATCCAGGCGAATGGGCCGACGTGGGCGCTCTCCTTATCAACTGAGATGAGCGCTATGACCCCGAAGACCAGCTCAATGGGCAGCACGATCAGGAAGATGGCTCGCCAGGACAAGGCCTGGATAACAGCTCCGCCAAAGGTCGGGCCCAGGGAGGGCGCCAGAGCCACCGCCATGCCAGCGCTGCCCACGTAACGACCCTGGATGTGAAGAGGAACCTTTTTCATGATCAGAGAGAACACCAAGGGAAGAGCGATGCCAGTGCTGATGCCCTGCAGGAGGCGTCCCGCCATAAGGACAGGAAAGCATGGGGCGAGGATGCACATCAGGTCGCTGCCCAGAAATATCCCGACGCTGACCAGAATCAATGCGCGGGTCGTGAATGAATGCTCCAGCCAGGCAGCGGCCAGGACCGTCAGTGCCACCACCAGCAGATAGCCGGTGGTCAGCCATTGGACTGTGCCCAGCCCGGTTTTGAAGTACTGGGTCATCTCCGGAAAAGTGACGTTGAGCGAGGTCTCCAAAAGCACCCCGCAGAAGGCGAGCCCGGCAGTGCCGGTAATCAGCAGTTTTGTTCTTTTATCAACATGGTCGACCATGGACCGTCCGCTCCTAACGCATCAGACTGTTCACATAGCCATCACCACGGATCCGTACGGCATGGCATCATCCGATGCCGCTCTCATTGCTGTTTGCGCAACGGTTATAGCTCTCTGGCTGCGTTGATGACATCTCTCAAGCCGATACCGGTTCGATGGCCGAGTGCCATAACGTGCCGTTTTTCATCTGCGACTTGAAGACTCAGCTAGTGTAACACCCATAGGCATACCAATCCGCGTCCGAGCCCGGCCCGAACCAGGCTTGGGTAGAGTTGATGACATGCAAATCGATATCGTCTCTGTCTTCCCTGAGTATTTTGACGTGACCGGACTCAGCCTCCTGGGCAAGGCCCAGGAAAAGGGCTTGGTGACCATCCACGCCCACAACCTGCGCGACTGGACCCATGACGTGCACCACTCCGTGGACGATACGCCGGTAGGAGGCGGAGCAGGCATGGTGATGAAACCCGAAATCTGGGGACAATGCCTGGACGATCTGTTGGGATTGCCAGACGAATCAGCTGTACAACATCCGCCTATAGACCAGACAGCCGATACCGCCGATGGTAAAGGACAACAAGAAGCAGCGAAGAGTCCCAGCGGCAGAAGCTGTGGCACAGCATCCAAGGCAGATTCATCTATTGACAGCCATCAGGCTGATCCCGTCGGACCAGTTCTGATCTTCCCCAACCCATCCGCTCCTCTGTTCACCCAGGCCGATGCAACCAGGCTGTCACGGACGAAGAGGCTGATATTCGGCTGCGGCCGCTACGAGGGCTACGACGCTCGCATCCCCGACTACTACCGAAGCAGGGGAATTGACGTCAGAGAGTACTCCATTGGCGACTACGTGCTCAATGGAGGCGAGGTGGCTGTCTCGGTCATGCTGGAGGCGATCACCCGACTTCTGCCCGGCTTCATGGGCAATCCTGAATCCATCGTGCAGGAGTCCTACACCGGGGACGAACCACTGCTGGAATATCGCCAGTACACGCGACCCACGATCTGGAGAGGCATTTCCGTGCCCGAGATACTGACCAGCGGCGACCATGGAAGAGTGGACAGGTTCCGGCGCGACGAGGCCATCAGGCGAACCAGTCGGATCCGTCCAGACCTGATCGCTCGTTTGGACTGCTCCACCCTCGATAAGCATGACCGCCGCATCCTGGAGGACTTGGGCTGGGATACACGGCAAACTCATCCGAGATCTCAGGATCAGCCATCAAACTGATCCGCTGTTAAATGAATCAACCATCACATTGCGGGGCTATCAGCGGGCCGTTATATAGTAGACTGCCGTTTCCCCGTAGGTGCGAGCATGATCAATGGCCCATCCTTCAGGAGCCGTGGGCGGCTGGGTGCGTGTCGATCGCTCCAGAATGATCATGCCTCCATCGTCCACCATTTCTCGGGCAGTCAGGTCAGTCATAATGCTTTGGCATTCTTCTGTCGACAGATCATAAGGCGGGTCCATGAAAACCAGGTCGAAGCAAGCCTCGGACAGACCGGCATCCTCATGACCGGAAGAGAGAGGACGAGCAAAGCGCTCAGCACGACTCCTGCTGACGCGAATATCCATGTCTGAATCCCATGCCGGATGATGACGCAACCCAGCGGCTGAGCGTGACAGCAGTCCGGCGACACGACCAGAAGACTCCACAGCCACCAGGTTCTGGGCACCGCGGGAAAGAGCCTCGAATCCCAAGGCCCCGGTGCCAGCAAACAGGTCTAGGACCTGAGCACCAGACAGCCGGTCTTCGGACTCCAAGTGGGAGAAAATGGCCTCCTTGGTGCGATCGGTAGTGGGCCGAGTGCCCTTGAGGGCAGCGGGAAGGGGGAATCCCTTGAATCGGCCGGCGATGATGTGCATATGGTCCGTTGTCCTTTCAGCTGGAGACCAGGAAACCCTCGTTGCCCCTCATGAAGTCCAGAACGGCGCCAGCCAGCTGCGGCTGCCCGGCCAGAGCGGGGTCTGACTCCAGGAGTTGGCCTGCCTGGGCACGGGCACAGGCGATCATAGGCGCATCGGTCACCACCCGCAAAAGCTTCAGAGAGGAGTGACCGCCGGACTGAGCATCACCTAGCACGTCGCCAGCTCCCCTGATTCGAATGTCCTCCTCGGCGATTTTGGCTCCGTCAGTGGTATCGCGAATGACCTCAAGCCGCTCGGCAGCCGGAGAATCCGCAGGAGCGCGCGAGATCAGGAAGGCCCAAGAGTCAGTGCCGCCGCGTCCCACCCTGCCGCGCAGCTGATGCAGCTGGGAGAGTCCGAATCGATCGGCATCGAAGATGACAATGCAGGAGGCTTGGGGCACATCCACCCCCACCTCCACCACAGTAGTAGCCACCAGCAGGGGCGTGCGTCCTGAGGCGAAGTCCTCCATGACGGCATTCTTGGCAGCATCGTCATCCCGCCCGGTCAGCGTAGCCATGGCAATGCCCTGAAACTGCGGCAGGGCGGCCAAACGCTGGCTCATTTCGGCCACCGAGTGCAGGGGCGGACGCTGGCCACCCCCCTGGTCACCATCAGCCAACAACTGGGGCTGGGAATCGGATCCGGCGGATTGTGCAGGGCGGTCCGAGACAGCCGAAGGGTCATCCTCCTCGTCGATTCGGGCGCAGATGACATAGGCTCGTTCCCCGGCCTCGATCCGTCGACGCAGGTGCAGGAACATAGCACCCATGGTCGCTCCGTCAGACTCGGCGATGACGTGGGTGCGCACTGGTTTGCGGTTGCTGGGCAGCTCGGTCAGGGCGGAGATGTCCAGATCGCCGAACCAGGTCATGGCGGCCGTGCGCGGGATGGGTGTGGCAGTCATGATCAGCAGATGAGGCACCCGGTCGGATTTGCGGCGCAGCTCCTCGCGCTGCTCAACCCCGAAACGATGCTGCTCGTCTATGACGGTCAGGGCCAGATTAGGAGCCTGGAAGGTCCTGGAGAAGGCCGCATGGGTGGCGATGACTATGCAGGGACGACCCGAGGCCGAGACAGCCAAGGCGGAGCGGCGCTGGGCAAGTCTCATGCCTCCGGTCAGCAGCACCAGAGGCAGCACCAGCTGATCCGTCATACGAATCATGGTGACGTTGTCCACAGGCTTATGGCGGCCTTCTACAGCAGTGGCGGTCACATCAGTGCCCATGGCCTTGAGCATGGCGCCGATGGAGGCGTAGTGCTGCTCAGCCAGCACCTGGGTCGGAGCCACCAAGACAGCCTGATGGCCGGCCTGGACCGCTTGGAGCATGGCCGCCAGGGCCACCACGGTCTTGCCGGAGCCGACCTCGCCCTGAAGAAGCCGCTGCATTGGCTGATCCTGGGCCATGTCGACGCCGATATCATTGATGACCTGACGCTGCCCATCGGTCAGCTGGAATGGCAGGGAGTCGATGAAACGAGCAGGCAGAGTCTCTGCACGGTCAGCTCCCGAATCCGCGCATGGATAAGTGGGCTGCTGCTGAGTCTGACGGCGGGTCTGCAGAAGGGCTGTCTGCGAGACGAAGGCCTCCTCGTAGCGCAGGGTCTTGCGTGCGGCGGCAAAGTCGTCAGAGCTATCGGGCGCATGCATGCCCAAAAGGGCACGAGCACGATGCATCAGCCCCTGATCGACACGGATCTGCTCGGGCAACACATCAGGTATAGCCCGGCCCAAGGCTTCTGGATCGATGCGAACCTCGGCACTGGTCTGCCCCTCTTCGGCGGCACCGGCCACAGGAATGGATCCAGTTGAGCCACCGGCATGCGCCAGCATACGCAGAAAACCCAGAATGACATCGTGAATATGGTCCGAGGAGATGCGGGAGCTGGCATGATAGACCGGTCGCGGCCGACTGACGCGTTCCAAAGCCTCGTCAAGGCTGGCAGACTCGGACCGCGAAGGGTCAGAAACCTCCTGATCGGCATCAGCAACAACCAGGGTCTCTGGATGGGTGAACTGGAGCTGATCCATATAGACACCGGGCTCACCGGCCACGACCAGATCCGCCCCTACCTGAAGCCTACGGACCATCCAGTCCATATAGGGCTTCCTATGAGAGAAGAAGACCAGCCTGACCGTAAGCGGAGTGCCGCCCCGACTACCGACGAAGGCTGCGTCGCCCACCATCACATCCAGCCGAAAGCCCCGGCGGCCGCTCAGCGGCACCAAATGCACCTGATCGACCCGAGCGGCGAAGGCACAGGGCGCGCCAAGCCGAATACCGGCAATAGTGGTGACCTGCATGGGATCGGTGATGCGGAAAGGATAATAGGTCAGCGCATCCCCCACCGTGACCACGCCCAGAGCCTTGAGAGCGCTCACCCGACGCCTGTTGGCCACCAGCGAGGCCACGGTGCTGTGCAGACCAACACGAGCCACTGCCGACATACCTGATCACCTCCCGCAAGCGCCTACCAAGATCCCTCAGGATGACAAGAACCCCCGGAGCTTATGCCCTCGGGGGTCCCAATACGACCGACGAACCGCACTCAGGCGGCGATGCGCTGCACCTTGCCGGCCTTGAGGCACTTGACGCAGACGCGTAGCCGCACATTCTGACCATCAACGGTGGTGTGCACCGACTGCAGGTTGGGGCGGAAGATGCGCTTGTTCCGGATATGCGAATGAGAAACACTGTAACCGGTCTGCGGGCCCTTGCCGCACACCGCGCAACGAGCTGCCATGATGACTTCCTTTACGTTGTTTTCCAAGTCGTCCCAGGTGTTCTTGTCCGCGACGCAAGGCTACGGCTGAACACACAACTTGTTAAGACTACTACATCCCTCGGAGGAAGGCAAATCAGTGGTCTCAGGCATGAGGAGGCTTGCGGAAGATGCCGATCAGAGACTGGAGCACTCCGCAGAACACCCCGCCGATGATCCAGATGGCCCAGAATGGAATGCGCCAACCGAAGAGGTTGTCATAATTGCCTGAAAAAAGCATGGTCAGAGCTACCAGCGTGCAAAGGCCCATGATGGTTCCGCTGATGGCATTGCTTATCCGGTGCTCATAACGATAGGCATCCCCGTGATCGTCGTCGACGGAATCGGTCTGTCTGTTGTAGGCCCGGAGATTCATCATTCTGTGGCTTGTTCCCGCATGGACCAGCAGAAAGACCCCCAGAGCCAGCAGGAGGAAGAAGACGAATCTCCTGACCTGATCGGGCCAGCCCCAGACCAGGAACCCAGCAGAGTTGATCCCCATATCCAAGAGCACGACAGCCAGGCCGCAGACCAGCTCCCAGGCAGACTGACGGTATACTCGCGAGCGCTCTTCATCAGTATAGAAGTCCGCCACATAGGGATGCCTGCGCCGGAAATCCCTCCTGGCGGAAACCGCCGGCATGAGACAGGCCAGGCCCAGGACGATACCCATCATCAGCGTGAGGAAAGCCAGACCATTGTGTGCATCGGTCGGTTGGCTGACGTCGGCGAAGAGACCGCTGAAAGCCAGTCCCAGCATGATAAGGGCGATGCCGGAAGCCATGCGCAGACTGTAGGCATTGCTGAAGGAGGCGTAACCGGTCACGTCTTCCACAGCCGATTGGACAGGCATGGTCGCATGGGTTGTCGAAGTTGTCTGCGCGACACCCTGATGGTCAGGCTTGGACGCACGCTGTCCGGAACCCGGATGCCGAACGTCGCCCAGGACCAGGTCATCAAGGGTGCAGCCGAACAGGTCGCATATGGCCAGGAGCTTGTCCATCTCAGGATATGCCTTGTCCGACTCCCACTTGGACACCGCCTGACGGGAAACCCCCACCAGCATGGCCAGCTGCTCCTGGGTCATGTTGCGCTGCGAACGCAGGTACTGCATGTTGGTTCTGAAACTCATAATGTTCTTTTCTCCAGATCGGCAGTTTGCCGATTCAACCAGCAACGAGACCATGATGAAACGCACAGGGCTCCGACCGCCACCAGCTTGAGGTTGCACCCGGCAAAGACACCGATATTTGCCGTCAACCGATGGTTGCATCCTTGCAGTTCCAAGGAAGCAAGTGGTCGCTGAATCCCCGTCAAGCTGGTGACGGAGCGCCCATCAGCCGCCTCCCCTCCAGCAAGGAATGCCCCCTTCTGCGTTCACAATACATACTCTTCGTGAGAGAATGCGAATTCTGCGGACCCCACCCTGAATCGTCCCCGATTCGACCCTGAAAACACCCTGACAGGTGCTCTCGCCATGGTCTTATAGAGAAAGAGCCACTTGCCGGGTTCCTCATTCAAGCTGAATTGAAGCCAAGGCAGGGCAGGCAACGACCGAAAGGAAGGCAAGGATGCAGCAAGGGACAACCAATGATCCGTACGCACAGACCCCGCTCATTCTGGACAAGGTCTGCTACGACTACGGAACCCGGCCGAAGCAGGGCACCAGCGTGCTGGACGAAATCAGCCTGGAATGTCAGACGGGGACCTGGACGGCCATCATGGGTCCTTCAGGCGCTGGCAAATCGACCCTCCTCTATTGCGCCGCGGGGCTGCTCAGGGTCAGGCAGGGCAGAGTGGCCATCGCTGGAGAGAACCTGACGCGGATGAAAGAGAAGGAGCTGACCCGACTCCGGCGCGACCATATCGGCTTCGTCTTCCAGGACTACAACCTGGTCAACGCCTTCACCTGCCTGCAGAACACCATGCTGTCCAGCCTCTTCGGCGGCAGGAGGATCCCCGTCCAGGCAGCCCTGTCTGCCCTGTCGAACGTCGGATTGGAGGGGTACGCCAATACCTATCCGGCCGACATGAGCGGAGGCCAGCAGCAGCGCGTGGCCATCGCCCGCTCTCTTGCCGCCAGCCCGGAGATCATCATGGCCGACGAGCCCACTGGCGCCTTGGACACCCATAGCTCACGGGAGGTTATGGACCTCTTCGATCTGGCCGTCCGAAGCGGCCAGACCATCCTCATGGTGACCCACGACCCAAACGTCGCAGCCCGCGCACACCGCGTCATCTTCCTCCAGGACGGGCGCATTCAGGCAGTCTGCCCAGGCGGAGACCCACAGACTATAGCCCAGCAGCTGGCCATCATGGATGCTGCTCCAAAGCAGGAGGCCTTCAGCCCTGCCCTGGCAGATCCATCCGATCAGCCTCGGTGATGGTCCGAATCGCCCGGCAAGGCACGCCTACGGCCAAGGAGTCAGGCGCAATGTCATGGGTGACCACGGATCCGGCCCCGATGACCGCCCCATCGCCGATGGTCACTCCCCCGGCCACAGTCACGTTTGATGCCAGCCAGCAGTTGGATCCGATGGTGATCGGAGCGCCCAATTCGTAGTCGTAAAGGGAGCCATCCTCATGGCGCCTCAGATTCCGCTCCTGCCACCGCAGAGGATGCAGAGGCGTGGCCAGGGTGACGTTGGGGCCGATCATCACATCGTCGCCGATCTGTACCGGACAGGTATCCAGAACAGTGAAGTTGAAATTGGCGAAGATGCGCGAGCCGAGCTTGGTGAAGCATCCATAGTCGAAGTAGATGGGCCCCATAAAGTCGACGTCCTGGCCATGTTCGAGCACCAGCTCGTCCAAGAGCCGACTGCGCAGGTCCCGTTCCTGCTCAGAAGACGCGTTGAAAAGGCGGCAAAGTTCGTGGGCCTTGACTCGCAGCTGGTCCAGTTCGGGATCCGAAGCGTCATAAAGCTCGCCAGCAAGCATCCGCTTCCTCTGCGAGCGCCGATCCCCTTTACCGGCTCCGCCAGCCGCACCTGTCGGTTTCGAGTCCTTGTCCATGGCCATCCCATCGTTCCCGCATCACTTCACTGTCACTGCCGCGGGTTTGTGCCGCCTGCAGATTCCCTATCCATGTAACCGTCTGGGTCAGACAGCCGATAGCCTCATTACATTCGTCATCCGGTTGCGGACATCCGCTCCCGCCAAGGATCGGGCTTGGTACATTGGAGGCAGCGGAGAACCGTGGTGAGGAGGAAGTATGCGATATGAGGTGAGCGAGGCCATTTCCGAGGACGCCAAGGCCATCCGTAGGGCCGTATTCGTAAAGGAGCAGGGCTTTCACAACGAGTTCGACCGGACCGACGATGCCAGTCTCCATATCGTGGCCTATGACGGGGATAAGCCCGTCGGAGTATGCCGAATCTTTCCCGACCAGGGCAAGGCATGGACCCTTGGCCGGTTGGCCGTTCTGAAGCCCTACCGAGGTCAGCATCTGGGTGCCGATTTGGTAGGCAAGGCGGAGGAAACCGCTCGGAACCAGGGGGCGGACCGGCTCACGCTCCATGCCCAGGAACGGGTGGAGGGCTTCTATAAGTCCTTGGGGTATCGCGACATGGGCATTCACGACCAGGACGAGGGATGCCCGCACATGTGGATGGACAAGCCCCTAACAGGAGGCACAGGAAACCAGTCAGAGGATCAGGCATCATGAATCTGACCGTCAATTTTGCCAGTGAAATTCCAGCTCTGGCCAGCACAAGCATCAATCCGAACAAGGACCCCATGGGAAGGTCCGAACAGGCCATCTCCAGCTTCAGCGATGCCGTCATCTACTGGTTCCGCCAGAATTTCGGAAAGATCATCCTCCTGATCGTCGTGGCTGTCTGCGCCGCGTTGATCTCCAAGATCGTTACGGCGGCCATGCGGCGCGCCCTGGAACGGACCAACCTGCCCAGTGTTTCCATCTTCGTGAACATCGTCCGCGCCCTGATTTGGATATTTGCAGCAGCCACCGTTCTGCAACCCGTATTCGGAATCAACCCTTCCACTGTGGTCGCCGCCCTGGGCGTCAGCGGCCTGGCCCTTTCCTTCGGATTGAAGGATACGATCGCCAATATCGTCGGCGGCTTCGGACTGATGGTAAGCAAGGTGGTTCAACCTGGCGACATCATCACCATCCAGGGCACCACTGGAACTGTCCGCGACGTGACTTGGCGCCATACCATCGTCATCGACAGGACCGGCAACCAGCTGCTGATCCCCAATTCCATCCTCAACACCACGGCGCTTGAGAAAATCACCGAGGCCGGCGAGGCCGCCACCACGGTTCCCTTCACCCTGCGGGGGGATGCCGATATAGTCGGGTCCTCACGTTCCATTGCAGAGGTGGCGTCCCAGGCGACCAGGGACATGGCCATGCCAGCCAACCCGCCCATTGTTCAGCTCCAGGGATTCACCCCTTATGGCATTAAGGGCCAAGTGGTTATGTTCGCCAAGCAGGGCATCATCGCCGCTGACATGCAGGATGCCGCCACCCGCGCTCTTGCCGGCCAGGATTACCTGGTCCAGGAGGCCGAGCTTCAATCGGGGAAAGGTGTAGACCAAGCCAACTGATTGCTGTAGGTTTTTGTCCCGGATAACTAGCGGACGTATCTGCCGACACTTTTCATATTCAGCAAGGCGCCGGCCAGCCAACGATAGACATCATCCCATTGATCTTGTTTGTAATCAGTATGCCTGGTCAAAGTCAGGTGGCGTGACTTCTTGTCTGCATCCTTATCATCCCAGTCCAAATCACCCTCCTGTCCTGACAGATCGCTCTCGACCTGAGACCTGTGATCCATGAAGTCTGCATATCGCACAGGATCGTGAAAGAGAAATTCAACAGTGGTGTACTCATCCCTGATGCCGATGAGACCTGCCAGATTGCAGCCGGAAACAGGGGATCCAAAACTCAGCCGGTATCCCGTATGGTCGGCTCCGGTAAAGGACGAGCCGAATGTAGTCATGAAGCCATCTCTGGCTTTACAGAAGTCAACGAATCCATCCCAGAACATGGCTCGCAACTTCGAACGGTCCAAAGACTCCATATCACCTTGCGAGACCCGGTAACGAGAACGAAGATCGTCAAGGCTGATGCCTCCACGTCCCCAGAACGTCCAGCCATTGATTGAGCTGCTGCTCGCCCCAGCCAATTTGAGAACATGCGAAGCCGCTGACGAGGGACTGTCAAATTCACGCCCGTCCGAGACCTTAATCATCATCTCTTCAGTTATGAGAGCACTGGCCTCATACTTGCGGGAATGACTTTCCAGTTGATCGCCGGGTTTCAGCAGTCCACTGGCACTCAACATGTGCAAAGAAACCGTCTTTGCCGGAATTTTCGACTGCTTATCAGATCGGTACCTGTCGATAGTCGCTCGATCGATCTTAGGCATAGGCCAGACTGTCAAGGCCTCGTCTGTCAGTAGGCGCGTCCTGGCCTCGATGGACTCAGCGTTCCAAGTCTTGGCATCACCCAACCCATGTGAAATAGACAGGTATTCATCCTGATACCCGCCGATAATTCGACGCTGTTTCGCTTCAAAAAGCCCATCTGAGAGTTCAGAGTTATAAGCGGTCAGCGTCAAATTTCCGAGTTTATTAACATGCTCAGCAAAGGCTCTTTCGCAATCAGAGCCCAGCATCTGCCGCCACTGTTCATGAGCGAGCGCATTCTGGGGCAGAATATGCTCAATGGTGAGATTCCCTGAGGAAAAGTCAATCGGATTCTTAGGATGGTGCGCATTTTCCAGTGTTGTCAACATGTAATAACAACGCGAAAAGGGATAGAAGTCGCGTGAAAGAAGAGTCTGACGAAATTCATTGTCATCAGGCATCCGATGGCTTGTTCCATCACCGCCCAGCAAGGCTGCCTCGAAAGCCTGCCGATAACCGGGTGACCCATCTTCCTTTATCTGTCTGAGACGTGCAATGACCGAAAGCGAAAACCTGTTCAGCCCATTGCTCGATATCTGGCAGGCAATGCGGCGGAAGAGATAACTCTCCAATAGTTTCAGCATGGATACAAAATCACTGCGGCTAAAGAGATCATCCCCCTCCTGGTAAT
The DNA here is from genome assembly GCF_003202695.1 of Bifidobacterium asteroides. Classification (GTDB taxonomy): domain Bacteria; phylum Actinomycetota; class Actinomycetes; order Actinomycetales; family Bifidobacteriaceae; genus Bombiscardovia; species Bombiscardovia asteroides_G. The sequence continues at coordinate 339,881 of NZ_QGLL01000001.1, read as the reverse complement.
CATCCAAAAGGGTCATGAGCAGGGGGTTGATGACGGACATATTGAGAGCATGAATACGGCCAAGCAATCGATCTACTTCAGGATCTTCCCCCGAGCTCGAAGTAATACGCGAATAATACCCGGCAAACTTACTCATCTGATCAAGAAGTCCGATTATTTGGCCATCGTTATCGTAGCCATTGTTGGTCGTATAGTCCTTAAAGAACCGGTATACGTCTCGTGCAGACACTGGTCTGGGGGCATTGATAATGGCAAGCCAGTCATAGAGAAAGTCATCAAAAACGTCATCATAGGCATCTGCACCAAGCGCTATTTCGATTCTTCTCCAGTGATCTTCATACAACTTTCCCTGCATCTCCAAGGGCTGCCTCATGAGTACATAATTACGAACCAGATCTGCAGTCGATAGCTCCTTGCCAGTCGAGTTCATGGACTCGAAGATAGCCTGTGGATCATCCTGACCCTGGGTCAAGGAGATCGATACCACCTCCAAGCGCCTGAGCCCGGCCCACACACTGTTCGGGTCTTTCATGTCCTCTAATTGATGACTGAACCAATGGAGGTTGTCGATGAGCCTATGGGATTCACCCATAATCGAAGCCTTAGGATCTTCCAAATGATGGATGATAGACCTGTATGTGTCACGATCACCCTGCGAGAGGCACAAACGATAATGCCCTTCGCCTTTCCTGCAGGAATCGATCAAATATTCGCTTTTGAGTTTTTCGCAGGAAAACTGCAGCTCATTGCCCTGATCTTGATGACTGCGTGCATAGTCAGCAAGGGCTGCTAGGAGAAGATTGACAGTTGTGATTCTCTGCTGACCGTCGATAATGAGGGCAGGTGTCACCCCATCGGCACCCATGGTGCCCTCTTGAATCCATACCACTGAGCCCATGAAATGAGATCTTTTGTTTAAACGCTCAATATCAAGCACATCGTTCCAAAGCTGCTCGCATTGTTCCTCATCCCAGGAATATGGGCGCTGATACACTGGGACGATAAAACGCTTGCTCTTATCGGCAATCAGACTCAGCAGCTTAACGGGACCAGCGTTCATGGGGAACCTTGCCTTACCAGCGAGTACAACAGCGGACGCTTCCATTATAGGAAACACTCACTGTCACAGTCAGGCCGATACGCCCTCAATCAGATCGGTAATCAGATCGGTGTAGGTAATCCCGGTGGCCTCCCAGGCCTTGGCATACATGGAGATAGGCGTGAAACCAGGCATGGTGTTGATCTCGTTGACGATGACCCTGCCCTCAGAGGTTACAAAGCAGTCCACACGGCTCAGACCGGCGCCGTCCACGGTTCTGAAGGCCTTGGCAGCCATATCGCGAACCTTCTGAAGAGTCTCCTCTGGCAGGTCCGCTGGAACCTCCACATGGGAGGCGGACGAGTCTACATACTTGCTGTCGAAATCATAGAAGGCCTCATCCCGATCAGCCTTGTCCAGCACCACTTCGCCGGGCCAGGCCGTGCGGGGCTTTCCGTCCTTGCCGGAGGCGAGCACAGCGCACTCGATCTCCCGTCCTTCGATGCCCTCCTCTATCAGGACCCGCCAGTCGTGCCTTGCGGCCTCGTCGACTGCGGCAGCCAGGGTCTCGTCTTCGGGCTCTTCTACCTTGACCACGCCAAAACTGGATCCTGCACGGGAAGGCTTGACGAAGAGCGGGTAATGCAGCCCCGCCTCCTCTACTGTGGCTAGCAGGTCGGAGCCGGACCGCTGTTCACGGGAGTCTATGGTAATGCCAGGAGCCACAGGTATGCCGGCTTGACTGAGCAGGATCTTGGTGTAGTGCTTGTCCATGCATGCGGCAGAGGCGAAAACCCCGCATCCGACGTAGGGCAGACCCATCATTTCGAGCAGACCCTGCAGAGTGCCGTCCTCACCGTAAGGGCCATGGAGCACCGGGAAAACCGCGTCAACATGTCCCAAAGGCTCCAGGGAGCCGACTGCGCTGGAAGGTTGGGCGCCAGAAATCAGATCAGCATGGTCGCCGATCAGAAAACCCTCTCTGCCGCGGGCCATGTCGAGAATGACCGGACGGCTGTCTTCGGTTATCTGCACCGTTGGCAGACTGGCATCGTCCAGACCCCAATGCTTAGGGTCCTGACCGCCTACGGTCCATCGACCGTCCTTGGTGATGCCAATGGGGATGGGCTCATATCGGTCGGTGTCGATGGCATTGAGCACACCAGCCGCCGACACGCAGGATATGGAATGTTCGTCGGCACGCCCGCCATAAAGCACCACAACACGTTTCCTGACCATCATCCCTCGGCTTTCCTCATCCTGGACATGATTTTCAACCTCACGCACCTGCCCGAGCAGATGCATCATTCAAGACAGCAGAATATCCCCTCGCAAGGCAGCACGGCCCGGACGCAGTCGCTCATCCACAAGCTTGGCACGAACAGGCATGCCAGGACTGATACACGAACCTGGCAAGCCGGACGCGCGGCTTGATCTGAAAACCGGTTATCGCCAATCAAAAGGTTGATGGCTCAGGCTCCACAGCCTTCGCATTCCCTATAGCCCTCAGAATTTTTCGATGGCCACCAGACTCATTCCGCAGTGATCTGCCCGCCCAACAGCTCGTCAATCATGCCCCGGCAGCTCAGTCCTTGATCCAGTACATGACTCATAGCTGTAGCCAGCGGGGTCGCCACTTGATAACGCTTGCCCAAGGCGACAACAGCATCGGTGGTGGGTACGCCTTCGGCTACGCCTTTGCTGACGCGAGTGGCTTCCTCAATGCTTTTGCCCTGGCCCAGGTTAAAGCCAAAAGTGTAGTTTCTGCTCAAGGGCGATCCGCAGGTGGCCACTAGATCGCCGACTCCGGCAAGGCCAGCGAAAGTCTTGGATTTGGCACCGCAAGCCTCCCCTAAGGCGGTGAGCTCAGCCAGACCCCTGGCCTGGATCATGGCGGCCGTGTTTTCTCCGAAACCAGCCCCCCGTGACATCCCCACGGCCAGCGCAGTGACATTCTTCAGCGATCCGCACATTTCCAAGCCGATCACATCGTCTGAGACAAAGGCCTTGAAATAGTCAGTCGTACAGGCACGGGCCACTCTCATGGCAGCATCAGCATCAGCGCTGGCAACCACAGTGGCGCTCGGCTCACGGGCGGCTACCTCCTTGCTCAGATTGGGGCCCGAGACGGCTGCAAACCTGACAGGATCCAGATTCAGCGTCTGGCAGACCACCTGATCCATTCGCCTGTCGGTGCCCCGTTCAATCCCCTTCATCAGGGAAACCGCAAGAGCATCATGACCAAGCAGATCCTTAAATTCTTTCAAGGCCTCGCAGGCGTGCTGGGCGGCTATGGCGACAACCACGATTCCAGCCCCCGAAACAGCCTTGGCCCGGTCGCCCTCAGCGATGATGGCATCGGGCAGCCTCTTCACTGTCGGAAGACGACGAGCATTCGAATGTTGACTGTTGATTTCCTCTACGACATCCGGGTTGATGTCCCACATGACCACCTGGTTGCCTGCATCGGCGAGTACCTGAGCAAAAGCGGTTCCCCATGCGCCTGCTCCCAATACCGCGATCTTCGTCATCATTCTCCTTTGCATAATGCCGTACGCACAGGAACGCCGACCAGCAATCTCATTCTTGTCCCTCCCATCCTATGACACGACCGCCAGACAGGGGAATTGGATGTGGGTTCCGGCCTTATTGCTCGCTTCTGGGCCTACGGGTCATAGTCACGTAATCGAAGTATCCAGCTGCAGGGGGCTCCTCGCCGCGAATCTCGGCCATGACCTCCTCCATCCTGTCACGCAGGCGGACGCAGAGGGCATGTACAGACTGCTTGGGGGGTTCCGTTCCCCACTGATCCATATCTTCAAGCAGGTCGGAATAGTCAAGGAGTCCGTCATAGCACATGACCACGTTCTTCCGAGGCCAGGGCCACTTGTGATTGATTGAAGCCGCCCCCCAGGTGATGCTGGGATAAAGAGGAACCATTCGGCCAAGCTGCCGCGAGGCCTCCAAGGCGATGAATCCGACCCCGGGCTTGAGCGACATGGGCCACTTCAGAGGGTCACGGGTCACGGTGCCCTCCGGCCAGATGGTCAGTGGCCTGCCCGATGTGATGATGCTGATCGACTCCTCCTCAATCGATCTGGCCTTGCCGGACTTACGCTCGACCGGCTGCATGCCCACCATGCGAAACCAGCTGCCGATCAAGGGCCAATGAGCCATCTCGGCCTTGGCCATATACCGGGGGCGACGACCCTGGTGGAAGAGGGCCATCATGGGAATGAAAACGTCGAACTGGGTCACATGGGTGGCAGCGGTGATAAAGGGGCCGGTCTGCGGCACCTGCTCCAGCCCCCAGGCATAGACCCGGCAGGAGTCACGCACCACCTTGGAGACCCCGCGCAATAGACGGGTAGTGCCCACAGGGTGCTGACCGTCTATCTCATCCAGAGCCGGCGTGCGGCGGCCAGTGGGATAGTAGCGGGTCGGATCCACCAACCTGTGCCGCCGGGCCAGCAGTGCCACCTGTTGGTCAGACAGGGCAGGCACTGCAGACCGAGGGGAGGGTTTGCCTTTGGAAGCCATCAGCGTCTGCCGGATCAGTCGATCTGCGCGTCCAAGGCCAGCAGCTTGTCGCGGAAGTCCTCGTAGCCGCGATCGATCAGGGAGATGCCATGGACGGTAGAGGGCCCGGATGCCGTCAGTGCAGCAATCAGGTGGCTGAAGCCGCCACGCAGGTCGGGCACGTCGATGTCCTGGCCAGTCAGCGGGGTGGGTCCGAAGATGACGGCCGAATGGTTGAAGTTGCGCTGCTGGAAGCGGCAGGGCAGGGATCCCAGGCACTCCTTGTACAGCTGGATGGTGGCGCCCATCTGAATCAGCGGTTCGGTGAAGCCGAAGCGATTTTCGTAGACGGTCTCGTGAACAATGGAAAGGCCCTTGGCCTGAGTGAGGGCCACCACTAGGGGCTGCTGCCAGTCGGTCATGAACCCGGGGTGTACGTCGGTCTCGATGGCCACGGGCCGCAGGTCGCCGCCTGGATGCCAGAATCGGATGCCGTCATCGCGTACATCGAACTGGCCGCCAATTTTGCGGAAGACATTCAGGTAGGTCATCATGTCGGGCTGGTGGGCACCTTTGACCATGATGTCGCCATGAGTGGCCAGGGCGGCTGAGGCCCAAGAGGCGGCCTCTATGCGGTCAGGCAGGGAGGTATGAGTGAAGCCCTTCAGAGAGGGCACCCCCTCGATGCGGATGGTCCGGTCCACGTCCACCGAGATCTGGGCGCCCATCTTCTGCAGGACCGCCACCAGGTCCATGATCTCGGGCTCAGTAGCCGCCCCTGACAGCTCGGTACGGCCTTCGGCCAGGACGGCCGCCAGCAGGGTCTGCTCCGTGGCGCCTACCGAGGGGTAGGGCAGGTGAATCTTGGCTCCGTGCAGACCGTCTGGTGCGGTGATGTGGATGCCGGCCTCATGCTCCTTGTCGACATTGGCCCCCAGCTTGCGCAGAGTCTCCAGATGGAAGTCGATAGGTCTGCTGCCGATACGGCAACCGCCCAGAACGGGGATGAACGCCTCGCCCATCCGATGCAGAAGCGGCCCAGAAAAAAGGATGGGAATGCGGGAAGAGCCCGACAAGGTGTCTACATCGGCCACATCAGCCAGCTCCACATGGCTGGCATCAATGGTGACCACGCCCTCCTGCGGACGCACATCAACCTTGACGCCATGCAGCCTCAGCAGGTCCGAGACCACCTGGACATCGCGGATCTCGGGCACGTTCTTGAGCACCGACACATCGGGAGCCAGCAGAGCAGCCACCATGGCCTTGCTGACGAAGTTCTTGGCTCCGCGGACCTGTATGGTGCCATGCAAGGGTCTGCCGCCCACCACATGCAGCACATCATTCTGTGTATTCATCTTGGGCATACATCGGCTTCTTTCTCGTATCCGCTCAGAGCCGGGCTTTGGCGCATCATCGGCCCCTATCTGCAAGTCTGCCACAGGGGGTGTGGGGACACCGTGAATTGTCGCCTCGGGCATAGATCCGCCCATACCAGCCAGACACTGATCAGCTGCCCGTCGAGAAAAGGGGGATGAGCATGGTCAAGCCCATGATCAGCAGGAAGATGATGAAGCAGGGACAGACCCAGGCGCCATAGACATTCGTATACGTGCGGTTGTTCCGCAGGAAGGCGGCAATCCGATGACGACCCAGGTAGGGGACCAGGATGCCTGCCAGGATGCCTGCCAGCATCATAAGCACTTTCATATAGAGGGACATGTCATCGCTCATAAAACTCAGGAGAAAATCCAGCCCGTCGATGACAACCAAGTTGTTGAACATGTGCAGAGCCATGGACCAGAATATGGAGTATTCGCAAGCCAGATAGCCCAAAACCAGACCCATGATGAAAGCAAAGAATCCCTGGCCAAGGTCACCGTGGAAGAAGCCGAACATGACCGCAGAGGTGACGATGGCGAAGACACGGCCATAGGGCTTCAATGCGTGCAGGATGGCCCCTCTGAAGACCATCTCCTCAATGACGGGGGCCAGCAGGCCGGAGTAGATGAACATAGGCATGGTACCTGAGGCCTGCTGAATCTGCTTGGCGGCGGTCCAGGCCTGATGCACTCCCATCCCCGCCGCAGTCCAGTCCATGCCTGACTGATACCAGCCGCCCAGGGTCTGCCCGGTAAGCGTCAGCGCAAAACACCCCAGCAGAACCTGCCAGGTCATGGGATGCAGATCGGTGTGGAAGATGCCCAGAGGGCCGGAGTCGCAGATCTGGCGACGTTGTGCGAATACCAGGAAGCAGAGTGCGGTGCAGGAGGCGACCAGGTTGATGATGCCTCCGTATTCGTCTTCGGCATGATCGATGATATACATGAACCCAGAGTGGGCACGCACCGGATCGAAGACGGCATTCCACTCCATCTGAGCAATGACACCGAACAGATAACCGACGCTGTTGCCGATGAGCAGGTATACTAGCAACAAGCCGGATTGACGGTTGAGCATCATCCTGGCTGCACTCATCCATACGTAATCCGCCACGCCAAGCCTGGGCTTCTGAGTTTGCCCGGTCACCGGCGCATCGGCCGTCGCTGTCTGCCCCATATCACTATGCCCTTCCATGCTTCTCTGCAGGTGTGGCCATCCGGTACCGGCCTCCAACTGGTCCAAGTCTACGCCACTACTGGCGGCACCAATATGACACGCTCTAAAGCAGGCCGGGGACGAACTTGACAACGGTCAGCAGCAGGCAGAGCAGCGAATAGAACAGGAACCAGGGCTGCCTCCAGGAAACGTAAGTTCCTTGAGGAGCTCGATAACGCCGCAAGTAGTCCAACAGGCCAATGCGATGTAGAAAGAACATAACCAATCCAGCCAGGACCAGCACCAGCGCCACTGTCAAAGCCGACAGGCGAACGGTACGCGGGGCGCTGATCAGATAGCGGTCGGGCAGGCCGCTGAAGAGCAGATCGCCGACCATACGGGCTCCTATTGCCCAGATCAGACCATACTCCAGAGAGCAGTACCCCAGTGCCAGCCCCAGCAGGAAGACCCAAACCCCGGAGACAGCGTCGCTCTGCAACAGGGCGCAGAGCAGGGACGCAGTCAGAATGGCGAAGACCCGCCCAAACCGGCGAAGCCCATTGAGGATGATGCCACGAAAGACCAGCTCCTCAGCCAGGGGAACCACAAGAAAGGCATATAGAACCATCATTGGCGAGGAGGCTCCGGTAGCCAGCAGGCTGCGCGAGGCCAAGGAGGGGATGTGCAGCAGTGGGCAGAAATAGTTGAAGAACTTATTCAGTTCATGAACCATTTCCTGGCCCAGCAGAAGCACTGCTCCAAGAGCAAGCAGAGCCGCAGGCGTCATTCTTCGACCGGTGCGCCAGCGGACGGCGTCCTGACCTCGCTGATCCACACCTCGAATAACGCTCCATTCTGAGATGCAGGCATAGGTCAGCCCTATCAGGACCGACATCAGGGCAACCCCGTCCGATAGGAGGAAGACGAATTCAGGAGACTTGATCCGCTCCATGAGGACTGGCTGGATCATCCCTGAACCGAGCATGAGCACCAGAACGGATATGGTTAGGTAGGCAAAGGCAAAGGCTGCCTGACCATTAACGGCGTGCAGCACCCTCGCACTGGCTGTGTAGGTGGTGGACTTGTCAGCCACTTGAGCGGGCACCTTTTCCTGACTGCCAGAAGCCGAGGATAAAGCCATCTGACTGTCGGTGCCGACGCTGACGCCTGCCCCATGCCGGGCAACAACCCGTGGGGCAAAACAGGCCCAACGCCGCCGATGATTGGTTTCGTCGACAATGGATCTTGCAAGAGCGCCATCCTGGCCCGAAGTCCCTAAGCCAGTGACAAGCGAATCCCAGTCGGCATCCGAACGAGGTACGATGACCGGCCGATCAGCAAACCCCATAGGAGCTGGATACGTTTGAACCGGCGCTGCGGACGATTCAGCCAAATCAGCGGTTGCAGATGCAGAAGACACGCGATCAGGCTTCGTAGGCCTCGAATTCTCATAAAGATAAGTCGAAGGCGCCCCATTAGCGACTACCGAATTGGACTTGACCGGCTTGGCAACAGAAGCGGCGGAAGCAGACGAATCCTTGGCGGCGGAAGCTGCTGGCTTGTCTGCGCGTCTGCTTGCGGACGGCTTACGACGTTTGCGCATACTCCAGGAGAAGACCTGAGCATTGTGCGTCTCCGGCTCGGCCCATGACCAGACAGCCTTGTCAACAGGCTGCTTCGGCTGTTCTAAAATATCCATGGTCTTTGAACCCTCCGACTCTTGGCGAACCGCCATATGCCGCAGGACCGGCCCTTGGCCGGACCCGTTCGGGTCGCGCCCATCGACCGACAGATCAATCGGAGTAAATGCAGGAACCTTCAACCGTCTGGTCGTAGTGACCGAGGTCGAAAAATCATCGGCTTCTGGGAGCGCCGAGGATTGCTGACCGGCCGGCATGGCTCCCTTGCGCCCGTCAGCAGTTTGCAGAAGCGTATTCTTTTGATGCGCGATACGCCTTGGATGGGCCACGCCGTCATCCATAGCCTCCCCCGGCAGGCTCAGCTGCGGCGGGTCAATAGGCTCCTCCCGATAGTTCCAGTAACGGGCGTAAACCTCGCCACCAGTGCGACTTGCGGTTCTGAGGGCAAGAGAGGGAGGTGACACCTTCCAGCGCTTCTGGTTGTATCGGACATCGGCAGGCTGGCTACCGCTGCTGCGATGCTCATCATCCATCATGCGTCGACGATCCTTCCCCCCTATGCACTACCGAACGGCCATAAAGGTCGCCCGGCAGCACGAATCGCTCCCCACGTTCACGTCATTGACGCTACAAACCAGATGCAGTCCAACATTGTCGCTCCCCAGCGGAATCCGGACAATAAGCCAGCACCATCGACCGCCTGGTCATCCCAGCCCCGGCACGAATTCGCTCAGGGCCATCAGCAGGCAGGCCAGGCAGAAGAGCAGGAACCACGGCGCTCTCCAAGAGGCATAAATACCCTTGGGAGCGCGATTGATGCGGCAGTAATCCCGGAGGGCCCACAGCTTGACCAGCAGGCCGACGACCCCGATCAACAGCACCAGCATCATGAGCAGACCCAATCCGATGCGGATCACCTCGGGTGCCAAGGGCATGTACTTGGCCAGCAGGCCAGAGGAGAAGGCATTGTTGAGCATGTGCACCAACAGGGACCAGACCAGCCCGTACTCCATGGCCAGATAACCCAGAACCAGGCCTGAAATGAAGCCGAACAGACCCTGGACCAGGGAGCCATGCATGAAGCCAAAAAGCAAAGAAGAAGTAATAATAGCGAAGACCCGGCCGAAACGACGCAGGCCGTTCATAATGACCCCACGAAAGACCAGCTCCTCGGCAAAGGGCCCCAGAAGAATGCCGTAGAAGAGCATGATAGGCGTGTCTAGGCTGCCGTCGCCGGACGCGGCCGGCGGATGCAGCCCAGTACCGGAGAGAACAGTCCTCAGCCCGGAGTCGGCTACCCCAGCCACCAGCTGACTGAGGAAGAAGCAAGCCAAGGCGATGATCAGTGCCAGCAGGCTGAATCGTCGAGCGGTCACCCATCGCACCTGGTCCTGGCCATGACGTTCGCGACCCACGATGACCGGCCATTGACTGATCAAAGCAAACAGCAGGGCCAGCACTACAGAAGCGACCACTGCCCAGTCCCCCAGATGACCGTTGAGCTCCGCCTTGGAAGCGTGCGGGAAGAGGGCGGGCAGAACCACCTTGGCTCCCAAAAGGCCCGCCAGAGTCTCAATGGCCACATAAATGAAGGCGAAGGCGCTCAGAACGTTCACCGCCCGTCTGACACCCCAGCCGTGCACATCACCTTTGCCGTGCCTCATAATAAACCGCCCCCTCTTCGCTGCCAGCAGGCCATGGTCGACCTGGCTGTCATAGTCCATGCTAAGCGAGGGAAGGGTAAAAGCCTGTCATATGAGGGCACCGGCCAGTCGGTCAGATGATGCCGCGATCAGCCAAGGGTCCAGGCCAGTCGATTTGCCCCTCCCTGGCCGGAGCAACCGGCTCCTCAGGCAGGTGCTGGGCCGGCAGGGTGCGTGGCTTGAAGGGGAAGCGCTCGGCCCTCATACGCTCATAGGCGCGGATGTCATCCTCGTGCTGCAGAGTCAGATCGATGTCATCGTAGCCGTTCATAAGCCGCCATCGCACATAGTCATCAACCTGGAAGGGCAGGGTCACATCAGCGCAGACGACCGTGCGAGCGCCCAGGTCCACGGTCATCTCGGTGCCGGGGTCCTCCTCCAGGAGCTTCCAGAGCAACTCCACTGATTCCTGGGGCATGATGGCAGCCAGAACACCATTCTTGGCGGTGTTTCCATAGAAGATATCAGCGAAGCGGGGGGCGATGACCACCCGGAAGCCGTAATCCCGCAGGGCCCAGACCGCGTGCTCACGCGAAGAGCCGATGCCGAAGTCGGGCCCGGCCACCAGGATGCGAGCACCTGAGTATTCGGGCCGATTGAGAACGAAATTCGGGTCCCTTCGCCAGGCATAGAAAAGCGCATCCTCGAAGCCGGTCTTTTTCACCCGCTTCAGGAATACGGCGGGGATGATCTGATCAGTATCGACGTTGGAGCGGCGCAAGGGCACCCCGACCCCGGTGACAACGGAAAGTGGCTCCATGATGACCTCCTGCCTGCTGGATGGCGATGACGAATGATTGATGGGCTCACAGATCGGCCGGTGAGCAGATGGTCCCCCTGATGGCCGTCGCTGCGGCCACCTCTGGCGAGGCCAGATGCGTCCTGCCGCCCTTGCCCTGACGACCCTGGAAGTTGCGGTTGGATGTGGAAAGGGAACGCTCCCCCGGCACCAGCTGGTCGGGGTTCATCCCCAGGCACATGGAGCAGCCGGCGTTACGCCACTCGGCTCCAAAATCCTCGAAGATGCGGTCCAACCCTTCCTTTTCGGCCTGAATGCGGACCCGCGAAGAAGCCGGAACCACCAGGACGCGATGCAGATTCTTGGCCTTGTGATGCCCCTTCATGATGGCCGCAGCCGCGCGAAGATCCTCAATGCGCCCGTTGGTGCAGGAGCCGATGAACACGGTGTCCACGGCGATGTCCCGGATGGGCATCCCCGGTTGCAGACCCATGTAGTCGATGGCTTCCTGGGCTGCCTGGCGTTTGGCCGGATCGGCGATCTTTCCAGGCACAGGCACATCGGCGGCAATGGGCAGGCCCTGTCCGGGGTTGGTGCCCCAGGTCACGTAGGGGGTCAGCTGGTCGGCATCCAGAATGACTTCCTTGTCGAAGACTGCATCCGGATCGGTGGGCAGGGTCCTCCAGTAGTCCAAGGCCTGCTCCCACATGGCTCCCTTGGGGGCGTGCGGCCGGCCCTCCAAGTAGGCAAAGGTGGTCTCGTCCGGCGCGATCATCCCGGCCCGCGCCCCGGCCTCGATGGACATATTGCAGATGGTCATGCGCGCATCCATGGACATGCGCCGAATGGCATCGCCCCGGTACTCCAGAACATGTCCTTGTCCGCCGCCAGTGCCGATCTTGGCGATGACGGCCAGGATGACGTCCTTGGCGCCCACGCCCGGCTTAAGCTCTCCTCGGACGGTGATGGCCATGGTCTTGAACGGCTTCAGGCTCAGGGTCTGCGTGGCTAGAACATGCTCCACCTCAGAAGTTCCGATGCCGAAAGCCAAGGCTCCAAAAGCCCCGTGGGTCGAGGTATGCGAATCACCGCAGACGATGGTCATGCCAGGCTGGGTCAGCCCCAGAACGGGTGCAAAAGCATGGACGATGCCCTGGTCCGCGTCCCCCAATGGATGCAGACGAACACCAAACTCACGGCAGTTGCGTTCAAGGGTGGAGATCTGCAGGGCCGAGACCTTGTCGGCAATGGGCCGATCGATGTCGATCGTGGGCGTGTTGTGGTCCTCAGTGGCGATGACCTGGTCCAAGTGACGGATCTTTCGACCTGCCAGACGCAAACCTTCGAAGGCCTGTGGACTGGTCACCTCGTGCATGAGCTGCAGATCGATGTAGATCAGATCGGGCTCGCCTCCCTGGCCCTTTCTGACCAAATGATCGGTCCAGACCTTTTCCGCCATTGTGCGTCCCATATCGCCTCCTGAAAGTCTACGACCGGCCAGGGCGCCAACCTTATCGGCACCCCGCCGGCCTCTTACCACCGAGTATGGAGCTGCCCAACCGTTATGAACTTTTGCATTTCACATACTGAGATGGCATAATTCAACCATGAACACGCTTTCTTTGAATGACGACGACGCATACCCCTCAACAAACGATCAGACCGTGCATCAGGAGGAGATTCATTCGGGCGTCGGCGTTCTGGACAAGACGGTGCGCATTCTGGACACCTTGGAAACCGGACCCATGACCCTGGGCCAGCTGGTCAACGCCACCGGATTGGCGCGCCCCACGGCTCACCGACTGGCCATCGCCTTGGAGCGTCACCGCTTCGTTCTGCGGGACGTGCATGGCCGCTTCGTCCTGGGCTCCCGCTTCGCCGAGTTAGCCGCCGCCGCGGGCGAGGATCGACTGCTGACTGCCTCAGGACCCATTCTGCATACACTGCTCAACCGTTCGGGCGAATCAGCCCAGATTTTCCGCCGCCAAGGCGATGTCCGGGTCTGCATCGCCGCAGTGGAACGAGCCTCGGGCCTGCGTGACTCCATCCCCGTAGGCGCCCTGCTGTCCATGGATGCCGGGTCGGCAGCGCAGATTCTGCTGGCCTGGGAGGAGCCTGAGCGCCTCCATCAGGGTCTGCGACACGCCAAGTTCAACGCAGCGACTCTGGCCACGGTCCGCAAGCGCGGCTGGGCCGAGTCCATCAACGAGCGCGAAGAGGGCGTCTGTTCCATCTCGGCTCCCATCCGCAATGGATCCGGGCAGGTCATGGCTGCCATATCCATCTCCGGACCGGTCAACCGCATGTCCACGACGCCAGGAAGGCGCTACGCCCCCCTGGTCATGGCCGCAGGCAAATACCTGACTGAAGCTCTGCTGCGAGCCTCATCCCCCGCCCGTCGTAGAGCCTGAGCGGATTCTCAGCCCTTACCGCGTCGAGTGGAGCCCCAAGAGGCGATCAGCCCCGCCAGGGCCGTCAAACCGCCCGCCAAGAACCCAGGCCGACGCAAGAGGTTGACTGCATCCCCGGTGGATGTAGGCACGTGGCTCATGGCGAAAGTGTAAACCTTGTGGGAACCGGGTCGCCCCACCAATTGGCCGAATTCCAAGAGCTGGGTGCGAGGGTGATGGGGATGGCGGATGTCGAACTCGAAGAGCCGGGCCGCCCGCTTACTGGGTACCGGCCCGTACGAGCCGAATCCGCATGTGGGCGTAGCGCCCAGGGTCAGATCTCCACTGCGCCCTACGAAGCCATTGCGATGGTCATGCCCGGCGAAGAGAGCGAAGTAGCCGCGTTTTCGGGTCAGCAGATCATACTCGCCACTGTCTTCATCCGGGCAGGAGACGCCTTCGCCCAAGTAGGAGCCTGGACAGGTGCGCGATTCGTCCAGGATGTAGCAACGGGAATCGAAACTTCGGTAGCCTTGGACAGCATAGGCTGTGGTGGCTGGCACCGGCTTGAGCAGATCATAGAACTGGGGAATGGGCATGTGCTGGAAAACTATGGATCGGTTGCCCAAAAGATCAGGAGCAGCCGCCAAAAAGTCCAAGGCCTGAGCCGAAGGCGAGCCGTAGCCGCCTGCACGGGCATAGTCGCCAGAGTCCAGCAGGACCAGCCCCATCACCACACCGCGACCGTCGCAATCCGCCACAGGCAGGGCGAAGGTGCCAGGAGCACAGACGAAGGCCGTCTGAGAGGGCAGGGCCGAGCCGATCAGCGCATGGACCCGATCAGGATGAGCGACCGTAGCCTCGGGGTTCAGACAACCGGGCACTTCCCGATATATAGCATCCATCTGATCGGTGTCCAGACCGCATTGAAAATCGTGGTTGCCATAGGTGACGACGAAGGGAATCCCACGCTCAACCAGTGGGCCGGTAATCAGGCCAACGGTTCTGCGGACCAAATCCTCGGTGTGCTTGATGTTCTGCCGACGTACACGCTCGGCGTCCCTGCTGGCACCCTGATGCTCCGATTCCCTGCGGTCCACAGCTGCCGGGCCATCCTGGAGCCTGGAGGAGCGCTTCAGCGAGGCTCCTCCGAGCCCCAGGGCGCCGCCCATGCTCAGACCAGCAGAGTAGATGCCGTCCAACGGGGTGCTCCAACGCCTTTTACGAAAGGTTCGCTCATAGGCGGTGTCATAACCGGCCACCTGGTTGCCCGAGAAGACCACCAGATCAGGCTTTGCCGCATCACAAGCCGCGCCTATCAGCCTGATTGTGTCCGTGGAGACCTTGGGGCCCTCCTGAACGTCGGCCAATTGCAGAAGTCTGAATTTGCCCGAGTAGTGAAACTGAAGCCGCCCCAGACGGGCCGAAACGGACAGCGGTCGATCCGGTTCTCCCTCGCCGCCTTGTGGGGAGACCTGATCCGCGTGGTAATGCTGACTCATACATCTACCCTACTTCACCCGGCTTCGCTCCTCGGCCGATCTGTGCAGCCTCCTTACGAATAGAACCCATCTAGAGGCTTCGCTGCATCGTGACAGCAGCCTAATGTTAACTTGGCCACATTGGCCACGGTAACAGCCGGAACAGGGCCGACAATCTCCGCGGATGGTATTGAACTTGGTATATTAGTTAAGTTGCGGTTCTCAACGAGTTAGAGGGAGCATACCTCCATGGCAGAAGGACAAGAGCTCCTGTTACGCAAGGATCTTGAGCGAGTCGTCGATCGCCTGCATCAAGAGCGTACCCACGTGGCCCCCTATCAGGAGGATTACCGCCGACTGCTGGACAACCATGGCAAGATGATCCGCGCTGCCTTGGTGATCCTCTTTGCAAGAGCCGGCACAGGCGCCGACGGACGCTTGGACGATACTGTCATCACTGGCGCTGCCGCTATCGAGATGCTTCATCTGGCCACGCTGGTCCATGACGACGTTCTGGATAATGCATCCATCCGCCGCAACAAACCCACGGTCCACACCATACGAGGAAACAAGACCGCCATATATTTGGGGGATCTGATCCTCTCGCGCTACATGGAGATCATGGCCTCCATCGCTCCCGACACGGACTTTATCCGCGAGCAGGCCGGTACGGTCTGCGAAATCGTCGGAGGCGAGCTCTACCAGGAGTCCGACCGCCATCATACCCATATCACTGTGGACGATTACAACAGAGCCATCTCGGGCAAGACTGCAGCCCTCTTCCGCCTGTCATGTCTGACCGGGATCCGCCTTGATGGCCAGTCAACGGACCCGGCACTGGAGCGTACTGCCAGAGACTTCGGCAGCAATCTGGGCATGGCCTTCCAGATCATTGATGACATCAACGATTTCGATCTGGATCGAGACACCGGCAAGCCCAAGCTGGAGGATATCCGCGACGGAATCTACACGCTGCCGGTTCTGCTGGGATTCCAAGAAGATGAGAACTTCAGAGCCTTGGTTCAGCAGGACGATTCCGACCAGGTAGTTGACTACTTCAGAGCCCATCCCCAGCTGATGGAGAGCAGTCGGCAAATCGCCAAGGACTATCTGCTACACGCGGCAGACAGCTTGGTGGAGTCCCCCATGGACCGGAGCCTGCGTGAGCTGTTGCAGCGAATTACGGCCAAGCTGATCGCTCAGGTCTGACCAAAAGCGTTGTAACCCCAACCTGTGTGGTCAAACCAAAATAGGCGAGTCCAGTCCGGTATCAGACGTTCGCCGAACATCCTTCACAATATGCACTTCATGCTCGGGATCGCTGGCCGGTGCTGACAGCAATGCCCGATGACAGCTAATCCCCCGCCCCAAACCATAAGGTTCGAAGCGGGGGATTAACCGAAGGGCAAGGAAAGCTTTAAGCCAGTCGACCTTCAGGCCAAGGCCACCCTGGCCGGTGCGCCGTGCACCTTGTCCGTCTGCGGCTCATTGCCCTCATCCGGCTTATAGAAGGGCCCTTGGTGAAGAGTCCGCCTGGTGTAGAAGACCATGACACCGCCCAGAACCAGGAAGAGCAGGAAGTACACGATGCAGGTGAAGAGCAGGTTTGGCACAGTGCTAGTGGGCGAAACTCCATCGGCAATGGTCTGGAAACCATAGACCAGCCATGGATAGCGTCCCAGCTCAGTCACCAGCCAGCCGCTGGTCGTTGCCGCGAAGGGTGCAAAGGTGAAGATACCCATGATCCAAAGCTTCCAGCGCGAAGTGTACAGGGTGTTCTTCTTCTTACGCGTGAACCAAAGCACCAATGCCGATATCAGCGCGAAGGAGAACCCGATCCCGACCATCAGACGGAAGACCCAGAATAGGGTGGTGACCGGCACGTAGTAGTTCATGTCCTTGCCGTATTTGGCATCATACTTCTCGTGCAGCTCCTTATTAATGGTATTCATACCCTTGACAGCACCGGTGCTCTTACCGTAAGCCAGCATCGACATGGCACCAGGAATCTCGACCGACCCGTCGACCTTGTGATCCTTCTCGTTGATCAGGGCCACAGCCGTCCAGGGAGCAGGATCGCCAGTATCCTCGTAAATGCCTTCAGTAGCAGCCAGCTTCATGGGCTGATCGGTCACGATGTACTTGCCCTGCAGATCACCATAGGTAATCACGCAGAGGGATCCGATAAGCCCAACCAAGGCGGCCAGACGCATGGACTTGGTGAACAGGTTTACCTTGGCCTGCTTCTCTGAATCAGCCTCAACGACAGCTACGGCCTTATTCTTGTTGCCCAGATGCATCCTCAGAAGACTGAAGGCGCTGCAGCCCATGACCACAAAGGCCCCTGTGCAGACAGCAGCGAAGAAGACGTGGGGAAACTCGATCCAGAGCTGAGGGTTGGATATGACAGCTCCAAAATTAGTCAGACGCACATGGCCGGTAGTTTGGCTGATCTCGAAGCCAACCGGGTGCTGCATGAAGCTGTTGGCAGCCAGAATCCAGATAGCCGACAGAGTCGAACCGAGGAAAGTCAGCCAAATGAAAGATGCATGCACAGCCGGCTTGAACCGGTTCCAAGTGAACATCCACACGCCGATGAAAGTAGATTCCAGGAAGAACGTAACCAGAGCCTCAATGGCCAGCGGGGCGCCAAAGATGTCACCCATGAATCTGGAATAGTTGGACCAGTTCATGCCGAACTGGAACTCCTGGATGAGGCCGGTGACCACGCCGACCGCAAAGGAAAGCAGGAAGATCTTGGACCAGAATATGGTCATCTTCTTGTAGACATCCTTCTTGGTCACCACATAGACGGTCTCCATGATCGCGACCGCAAGGGCCAGACCAATGCTCATGGGGACATAAAAGAAGTGGAATATCGTCGTCATGGCGAACTGGAATCTAGACAATCCCAATACAGTGAACATCGTTCCTCCCAATCTCTGCAGTGGTCCATCGGACGTGGGCGCGCGGACCGGACCCTGGTGGATTCAGATATGACCAGGCTTGTGCCCACAGGAACCTTTCGGCTCTCCCTGACCTCGCGACCCGGACGTTTCTCCGAGCCCCGACTTCCATACCATCAAATTCACAAACTGACGGCATGCACTGACCTGCCGAAAAGCCAACCACTCGGATCGGCGACCCGACAACCGTGCAAAATCCATTGCTCACAGAAACAGCCTGATGATCATTCAACAGGATTTCGTCCATCTGAATCTGACTGCCTCTCTGAGTATATCCCTCCAAAGGTATCCTTGTCCACGTCAGAGACGTCCATTCGATAAAGTTCACGAAAACGAGCATTGCCATGGTACAAGTCGACGGGTCGGCCCTGCATGGCTATATGGCCATCCTGCATAAAGATGATCTGGTCGGCTTCCTCAAGTCCCTGCAAGTGGTGGGTGACCCAAAGAAGGGTGCGATCCTGGCTGACTTTGAAGATCATGGACATAAGTCGACGCTCGGTTATAGGATCCAGACCGATGGTCGGCTCGTCCAGAAGAATGATCGGGGTGCGTTTGAGCACGATTCTGGCCAGTGCCAGACGCTGACGCTGGCCGCCCGAAAGACGCCCTCCGGCCTCATCCACCGGCGTGTCGATCCCCTGGGGCATGTCTGCCACAACCTCATCCAGCTGTACAGCTTTCAAGGCCTGGCGAACCTGATCATCATCGGCTTGAGGGGCACCCAGACGCACGTTAGAGGCAATCGTAGTGTTGAAGAGGAAGGCCTGCTGGTTCAAATAGCCGAAAAGCTCCGGACGCTGATCCTGCAGTGCCTCGACAGGCATTCCGTTGATCAGAATGCGACCACTGGTCGGACGCAGGTCGCCTAGGAGCAGCTGCAGGACTGTTGTCTTGCCCTCCCCGCTGGGGCCAAGCAAGGCCACGCGCTGCCCACCCTCGATCCGCAGGCTGAAATCATTGAGCAACAAGGGGTCGTCAGGCCCATACGAGAAGCTGACATGGTCGAAAACAATTGACTTGATCGGCCCCTCCAGTCTGGTCTGCGCAGTCGGTGCAATCTGACGAGACTCGACCCGCTCGGTCAAACTATTCAGGTGGTCCAACGAGTCTGTATAAAGGGGAACCTCAGCTACAGCCTGGGAGACCACGATGAAACAGTCAACCAGAGGGAAAACCGCCAGGACCACGGCTGCCGCAAAGTCCGCAATGGATTCGGAGCTGGTCATACGCAGATCCGCCCCAACGATCAGAGCCACCACCATAAGAGCGAAAATCATCTGGATGCCACAATTGCGCCAGCGCTCGAACCGCTTCTGCTGTTTGCGGCCTTTGGCGATGTCGCTGAAATCTTCGGCCGCCGTGTCCATGAAGCGTCGACGACGGTGGGTGATCACCCAGTCTCCCAGACCCATGTAGCTCTCGGTCACTGCGGTGTACTGATCCTGCCGCCGTGCCTTCTCCATATCGTAGCGTCCGTCTGAATAAGCCAGCGATACCAGCGGAACCAGGATCAGGATCAGAGCAAAAAGCAGGAAGAGCAGGAGTGATGTCAGCCAGGAGAAGACGCCTACGGCGATGGTGACCACCAACCACATCATATAGGCTACGACCGTGGGGAAGATGGTGCGCAGATAGAAGTTCTCCAGATGGTCCAGGTCGTCCGAGAGCATGCCCAGAACCGTGCCTGTACGCTCATGCTCGTTCAGAAAGGCCGCATCCCTTGAGAGGGTGCGGTAGAGCTGAACGCGCAGCTTGGAGACCACCCGGAGCACCCAGTCATGGCTTTTGATGCGCTCCAAGTACTTGAATGTGGGCCGTCCAATGCCGAAGGCCCTGGTCAGGACCACTGGAACATAGACGGCGAAGATGTTGTAGGGGTGCCGGGCAGACCTGCTGATCAGAAAGCCCGATGTGAACATCAGTCCAGCCGCACAAACGAAGGTAATGGTCCCCAGGAAGAAGATCAGAACAAGCAGCCCCTTGTTCTGGCGAAGGTAGGGCCAGAACCAATGGTCCCGGTGCCAGATATGCATGTAGCCCGACAGTCCGCGGCCGCGGCGGGACGTCTTTGACGATCCCCTGCCGTCTCTTCCGACGGTTTCAGTCCTGCTGGTAGTCGGCAATCTGGTTCCCTCCCATCTCATTGATCAGAGTATCCAAAGGTCCGCCATGGCCTATCAGCTCGTGGGGGTCGCCTTGGGTCACGATTCGTCCGTCCTCCAGCATGATCACCCAGTCCATGTTGGCCAGCCAATGCAGCCGGTGGGTGGCCAGGACGACCAGGTGCCCTTCCATGATGGGCAGCAGGGTCTGCTTCAGGTCATATTCCGTCTCGATGTCCAGGTGGGCGGTGGGTTCATCGAAGAACAGCACTTCGCGTGAAGGGTCCAGAATGCCCCTGGCCAAAGCGATCCGCTGGGCCTGGCCGCCGCTGATGCCGCGGTTGCCTTCGCCGATTCGGGTGTCCAGACCGTCAGGCAATGTTCGAAGCCAGTCGGTCAGCCCAGCCCGGTCAGCTGCCCGTGCCACTGCGGCATCGTCTGCATCCTGCTTGTAGAAGCGAATGTTGTCGGCCACACTGCCGTGGAAGATGAAGGGGTTCTGAGGAATGTAGCTGATGTGCCTCTGCCAGGCAGCCACATTGCAGTGCTCTAGCTTGTAACCATCTAGGTCAATGGTGCCAGCTTTAGGCTGATCGAAGCCGGCCAACAGATCCATCAACGTAGACTTGCCGGCTCCCGAACGGCCAACAACAGCCACCTTGGAAAAACCATTCAGATCGAAGTCCAATCCATGCAGGGCTAAAGGCTGTTCTTCCGGTTCGCCTTCTGCCTTGCTTATGCGGGAATCCGAGACAGTCTCGACCTCAGTGCCTTGCGATGATGGAGAACCAGACACAACCGAGACCGATTTCCCATTACCGTCATGAGCCTTGGCTGTCTTTGACTTGCTATTCTTCTTGCTGGTCTTTTGATTCTCGGACTTAGCCATGGCATCCATCTGGGCCCCAGCTGAAGCATTGCTTTCCACCGGCTTGGGGCCGGGATAGGCGAAGTCGATTCCTTCCAGACGCAGGTGGCTGTCTTTCTTCCACCCGGGCCAGTCTAGTTTCTCCAAGCGCCTGGTCTCAGGCTGTGCCAGCATAGCCACGATGTCATCCAAGGCATTCTTGCCGTTGAGGGTAGCGTGGAAGTCATCTCCGAACTGGCGGATGGGCATAAAGTACTCAGGAGCCAGGATCAGAGCTAGCAGAGCAGGAAAGAGTTCCACCTTGCCATTGATCAGATTATTGCCCAGGAAGACTGCCATGATGGCAATGGCCAAGGTGGCGAAAAAGTCCAGGGCAAAGGTGGAGGTCATGGCGACTCTGATTACGCTCATGGTCCTCTTGCGGAAGCGATCCGAGACCGAATAGATCTCGTCCTCGTATTCCTTGTCGATGCCCAGCATTTTCAGAGTTGGCAAACCCAGGACCGTATCCATGAACCTGGTGTTGAGCTTGCGGAACTGGGCATACTGTCGACTGGAGCGGTCTCTGGCGGCCAGCCCCAGTATGACCATAAAGAAAATAAGCAGGGGCAGCATGAACAGGAGAATGAAGCCGGAGGTCACATCCTGTGTCCAGACCGCAACCAGGACGATCAAGGGGATGAAAAGGAGGTCCATCATTTTTGGCAGAACAGTCAACACGTAGGTGCGGACCTCATCAAGTCCATCCACCAGCATGGTGACAGCGGAGCCTGTGCCACGCTGGGCCAGAGCAGAGGGCCCTAGCGTGAAGACCTTGTCTTGGATGCGCGGTCGCAACTCAGCCACAATGGCATCAGCCCGGTCAGTAGCCAGACGATCCTTGGCCACATCACAGAGCTGTCGACAGGTATAGGCTGCCAAGAAGATCAGTACTGGCACCACCAGCACCTTCAGGTTATGAAGCTTCCAAATGTGCACCAAGGCCAGGGTCAGCCCATAGGCCTGAGCCACCACACCGATGCCCTGGACCAGGGACAGGGCAGCCAGCAGGCCCAGGGTGAACCGGATACCGTCGAAACGGAAGAGACTCTTGTCGATCAATGCATCATCCTCTGGATACGCTCAGATCCTGCCAGCACTGTCCCTTGCCCCCTTTTAGATTTTCAGATGGTCTCAGCCACAGTGGCCGAAGAAGCCACAGGTGAGGTCAGATGGATGCCATCGGTGTCCAGCCGCTTGCGCTGGATGAAGTAGCTCCAGATGAAGTAGGCCAGCATAATGGGCAGGAAGATGCAGAGCACTACAGTCATGATCTTCATGGTCAACGGAGAGGCCGAGGCATCCTGGATCAGCAGGCTGTGGGCCGGGTCGTCAGCGATCATCACGCGCGGGAAGAGCCCATTGAAAATAAAGGCGATGATAGCCATCAAGGTGATGCCTGAGCAAGTGAAGGCATAGCCGTCGCGCTTCTTGAAGTCGGCAACATGGCCTCCTATGACCGATGCCAGGATAATCACAGTGATCAGCCAGGTAGACAGGGGGCGGGCCTTATAGAAATCAGTGTTGAAGATGGCGAGAAGCACAAAGACAACCAGGGCAGGATACGCGATCCAGTAGGCCTTCTCACTGACGTTGAGCATCCGCCGAGATTCCACAGCCCCAAACTTCAGGCTCAGGAAGTGCAGGCCATGAACGAAGCTGAAGAAGACGACTGCTATGCCGCCGACCACAGACAGCCAGTTGAAGACGTCGAAGAACCCGGGCCAGGCATTACCGTCCTTGTCCATGGGAATGCCCTGGATCAGGCTGGTCAGCATCATGCCCAGGAAGAAGGGCGCAAAGAGGGAGCCAATGAAGTTGGCCCACTGCCAGACGCCGCGTTCACGGCTGGTCAGCGCATGGGAGGCGAATTCGAAGGAGATGCCACGCAGGATCAGAGAGACCAGCACCAGCGAGAGCAGAATGTAATACCCCGAGAAGAGAGAAGCATACCAAAGCGGGAAAGCTGCGAACATACCGCCGCCGGCGGTGACCAACCAGACCTCATTGCCGTCCCAGTGGGGGCCAATGGCCCTCATGAAAGTGGCACGCTCGTCACCGTCGCGAGCCACAAATCTGGTGGCCATGCCAACGCCGAAGTCGAATCCTTCCAACAGAAGGAACCCTGCAAAAAGCAGGCCAATGATGAAGAACCAGAAACCTTGTAGGAAACTCATGCTAATACCACTCTCCTCTCGCTCCTGCCGATCCGCATGCTGGCACGGGGATCTCCACAAACCTGGCGGGGGCCATAGTCGGCCACGATTTCCGCCAGGATGAGGAAGAGCAGGAGGTAGTCAATATAATGTTAATGAACACTGGGCCAAGAGCCATCGTGGACAAGAATGAGCCGATCCGAGGCAAAAGAGGGACGGACATGCTTCCCATCACAGAACGATGCTGCAACATCTCCATGACATGAGCCATGTCCGTCCTCCTTCCCCTAATCGCCTTGCCCATTGCGTCCCCTTGCAACAGCGGTTCAGTTGCTCTCCAACATGGTACGCACATCGGCCAATTCCAGAACCGATCGCTCGTTGACAATCCACTTCAGAGCCGAAACAACCTTGCCCTTGAGCTTCAGCGTACCCATTCGGTCGATTTCGGCAACCCCGTCATGGGGACCGAGAGAGCACACGGTCCCCAGGCTTCGGAAGGTGAACCGCTCGGGCTCCTGCCCCCGCAGTCTGGCAAGGACATTCGCGGCTGCGGTATTAGCCTGGGCCATCGAAATCTGTGCAGTAGTGGGGTAGAGCCGACCCGATTGGGGGTCGGGAACGGCGCTGACATCACCCACCAGAAACTCCTCTGGATGCTGTTCCACCGACAAGTCATCCCTGACCACTACACGGTTACGCTTCTGATTATACCCGGAGTCGGCAATAACGTGGCTGCCGCGCACACCCGTTGTCCAAATGATCGTATGGGCCTTAAACTCCTGATCATTGGAGACAACGGCATCTTCCCTGACCTCGGTAATAGGAGTCGAGGTGTGGAAGGCAACTCCCCGCTTGCGCAGGTAATCCACAGCCCAGTCGACCAGATCCTTGCTGAACATAGGCAGAATCTTGGGCGAGGCCTCTATGCAATCCACTTTGACCTGATCCATGGGGAAGCCCAGACGCTTGGATAGCTGAGGCAGCCGATAGACCAGCTCGCCCAGGTATTCGATGCTGGTGAAGCCTGCGCCGCAGACCGCAATGCTCAGATCCAGCGGATCATGGCTGGTCTGGTAGCGGGCCAGCGTCTGCTCCAGTTTTTTGCGGGCCGCCAGGGCAGTATCCACATCAATAATGGGCCACCCGTACTCGTCGGCTCCCTTGATGCCGAAGGTCTCGGACTCGAAGCCCAGGGCATTGATCAAGTAATCATAGGAAAGGGGGTCATGATGCTCCAGGCTGACCCGGCGGTTGTCCTGATCGATGCCAACCACCTTGTCGACGATCAGCTCCACCGAATCAGGCAGGGCCTTGCGCAAGTCGAAGACTATGTCCGCCGGCTCCTTGGTCCCCGCCGCCACCTGATGCAACTGGGTGGACTCGTAGTGGTATTCATTCTGATTGACCAGGACTATACGGGCATCAGTCTTTGCGCGAACCAGCTTCTTGACCGCGCGAAGACCCGCATAACCAGCTCCCAACACCATGATTGTCGTCATAATCACACACCTTTACCGAAAAAATCGTACAATGATTCCTATACCGGGTGATGTCGCCCGATCAACCGATGATTGGGTCCACCACTCAAGCTTCTATGCTCAAAATAGCAGATTCCATCATCGGAAACTCTGACATAGCAGTCTGCCGGGCCTCCTCTTTCTGTTTGCTTGCTCACACCACGGGCAATTCCATTGGACGCATCCAGCCGCCGCTTTGCAAACCGGAAGCATTCCTAGGAGCTATAATAATCCGTAAACGGAAAGGAGCGGAACACCGTGTCGGTGTTCCGCTCCTCGAAACTTTATGTCTCTATCGCTGGGGTACCTGGACTCGAACCAAGAATGGATGAACCAGAATCACCTGTGTTGCCAATTACACCATACCCCAATTGGCTCTGCGACAATTGCTTGGACGATTGCCACATGTCGTACCCCCGACCGGATTTGGACCGGTGTTGGCGCCGTGAGAGGGCGTAGTCCTAGACCGCTAGACGACGGGGGCTTCACTTTTCGCCGCGTACGAACCCGGTTCAGCAGGTCAGTAGCACAACAAAAAAGAAATATACCCGATCAGAGGTTTTGGCGCAAGTTGGTCATCCTTCGGAGTGTTGTATCCTTGCCCAGGATCTCCAGAGACTCGAACAGGGGCGGCGAGACCCGCCTTCCTGAGACCGCCACCCTGACCGGGCCGAAGGCCAGACGAGGCTTGTAGCCGCCCTCCTCCACCAGCGCCTGAGTGAGCAGATCGTGCAGGTGGTCGGTCTTCCAATCCTGGTCGGGCACACCCTGCAGAGCGACAATAGCCAGGTCCAGGACCTGTCCGGCGGAGTCCTTGAGCTGCTTGCGGGCATCCGACTCAGGTTCCAGATACTCCTCCTGGCTGAGCAGACTGCCAACCATGCCGGAAACCTCGCCCAGCAGGCGCACACGAGGCTGGACCAGAGGGGCGGCAGCGGCCAGAATTCGCTGCTCCCGATCGCTCAGGTCCTGCCAGCGTTCAGCGCTCACCAGCCCGTCGCGCTTGAGGTAGGGCAGGGATCGGTTCAGAAAGTCCTGCGGCTCCAGCATGCGGATGTGTTCGGCGTTGATGGCTACGGCCTTGTCGAGGTCGAAGTGAGCCGGATTGGCCTTGACATCGCGAATATCGAAGTGCTCGATCATCTCGTCCATGGAGAAGACATCACGGTCCGGGCCGATGGACCAGCCCAGCAGAGCCAGATAGTTCAGCAGTCCTTCAGGAATGAAGCCATGCTCCCGATGTAGGAAGAGGTTGGATTCAGGGTCGCGTTTGGACAGCTTCTTCTTACCCTGGCCCATGACGTAGGGCAGGTGCCCGAACAGGGGCATGGCTCGGGCTATGCCCAGCTTCATCAGGTACCGATAGAGGACGATCTGCCGGGGAGTGGAGCTGAGCAGATCCTCGCCACGTAGAACTACATTGATGCGCATCAGAGCATCGTCCACCGGGTTGGTCAGGGTGTAGAGGGGATCGCCGTTGGGACGCACGATCACGTAATCAGGTACGGATCCGGCCTTGAACTCGATGCGCCCACGGATCAGATCGCTGAAGGCGATGTCCTCGTCGGGCATTCGGATGCGCAGGGCGGGGCGCCTGCCTTGCTCGCGGAAAGCCTGCCGCTGCTCCTTGCTCAGGTCGCGGTCATAGCCGTCATAGCCGAAAGCGGCCGGACGACCGGCGGCCAGGTTGCGCTCCTTGATCTCCTCAGCAGTGGAGTAAGACTCATAGGCATAGCCGGCATCCACCAGCTGTCGGGCCACATCACGGTAGATATCGCCGCGCTGGGACTGCCGGTAGGGGCCATCCGGACCGCCCACTTCGACCCCCTCGTCCCAGTCAAGCCCCAGCCACTTGAGAGCATCCAAAATCTGCTGATAGCTCTCCTCGCTGTCGCGCTGTGCATCGGTGTCCTCGATGCGGAAGACGAAGGTGCCATGCGAGTGCCGGGCCTGGGCCCAATTGAAGAGGGCTGTGCGGACCATGCCCACATGGGGGGTGCCGGTCGGCGAAGGGCAGAAGCGGACCCTCAGGTCCTTGGGCAGGTCTGGTTTAGCGTCGTGATCATGCTCATCAGTCATGACACCCATTGTGCCCCGGCAAGGCGACGTTGGCCAAGACAGAGCAGGGGCCGGCATTAGCCTCGCTGCTGCTCCTGCTGTCGGTCCTTGCTGTAGGTCTCCGGAATGAACCTGGTCTGGTCGTGCAGCTTGGGCCAGATGACCACTTGGCCCTGCTCCAAAGAACGTGGCACGTCGATGATCCGCTGGTTGTCCGAGCCTCGGAACTGAAGCAGGCTGTTCTTCCGATTCTCCAAGTAACGTCCGTCCACCAGCACGTCAAGATAGGAGATCAGCTGGGCTTTGTCCGGAGTCTCCCCCGGCCGGTTCAGCTCTTCCCAGGTGTAGCCGGTCCAGCACCAGATATCCTTCTCGTGGCCGAACTCACGTCGGATCCGCTCCGAAAGGCCGAGCAGCATGGGTGTGTTGAGCAAGGGCTCCCCGCCCAGATAGGTGATGCCCTGCACATAGGACAGCGACAGGTCCTTGATGATGCGGTCCTCAAGCTGCCGGGTATAGGGATGTCCGGCACTGAAATCCCAGATGGATGAGTTATAGCACCCCTGGCAACGGAAGGGGCAGCCGCTGACGTATAGGGAGCAACGGATGCCTTCGCCATCGGTCATGACCAGTCGCTTGTAGTCCGCCACGATTCCCCGACTAAGCCGACGTCCGTCCCACTGTCCTGCCTTGGGATTGATGGTCAGCCCAGAGGGGACTCCTGGACCGCGCCCCTGCTCATCAGCCGCGAAGTCACGGTGACCGCCTGTCTTCCTCATGGCCCCCTGTTTGTCCGTCATACGGTCCTCCTCATGACAATGGCGGGCCGCAAACTGCCCGGCCCGCCATTGGTTGCGTCTTTTCAGAGCCTACTCGGCCTTATCGTCGAACCACTCCTTGGTGGATCCGTCCTTGAGGACCACGTGGCCGGTCTCGCCCTCCATGTGCTTGACACGGTGGGCGATCTCCTCATGCCTGCCGTGGACCATGGGCCGCTGAACGGGATTGCCCAGGTAACCGCAGGTGCGCTTAGTCACGTTGCACTTATCGGGGTCGTCGTTGCCGCACTCGGGGCACTTGAAGCCCTCCTCAGTGGGCTCGAAATCACCCTCATAGCCGCAGACGAAGCAATGATCGATAGGGGTGTTGGTGCCCAGGTAGCCGATGCCGATGTCGTAGGCATAGTCCCAGACCGCCTCCAGGGCCTTGGGGTTCTGCTGCATCGAGGGGAACTCGCAGTAGTTGATGAACCCGCCCGAAGCCAGGTAGGGGAAGTCCCGCTCGTAGCTGAGCTTCTCCATGGGCGTAGGCCGCAGCCAGACCGGGTAATGGAAGCTGTTGGTATAGAAGTCGTGGTCAGTCACACCGTCGACTACGCCGAACTTCTCCTTGTCCATGCGAGCAAAGCGATCAGTCAGCGACTCGGCCGGCGTGGAGTAGACCGAATAGTGGTATCCCTCGGCCTTCTCCCACTGCTTGCAGAGCTGGTTCATCCTGCGCACGATGCTCAGCGCGAATTCCTTGCCATCCGGATCCCAGCTATGGTCCTTCATCCAGTCCTTGCCGTAAAAGACGCTGGTGGCCTCGTAAAGGCCGATGTATCCCAGCGAAACAGTGGCGCGGCTGTTGCGGAAGAGGGTGTCCACGCTGTCAGTCGGCTTCAGCCTGCCGAAGGCGCCGTACTGATAGAGAGTCGGGGCGTTGATGGGCGTGGCCTGCTTGCAGCGCATGATGCGGAACTGCAGAGCATGGTGAGCCACCTCCATACGCTGGTCGAAGATCTTCCAGAAGCGATCCTTGTCCCCGCGGGACTCCAGAGCAATGCGCGGGATATTGACTGTGACGACGCCCAGATTCATGCGGCCGTCCTCTTCGTCCTCGCCCGTCTCGGGGTTGGTCCAACCCTGCAGGAAGGATCGGCAGCCCATGGGGGCCTTGAAGGAGCCGGTGATCTTGACCAGGTTCTCGTAGAAGACCACGTCAGGATACATGCGCTTAGTCGAGCACTCCAGCGCCAGCTGCTTCATGTCGTAGTTGGGATCGCCCTCGTCTGCGTTCAGACCATGCTTGATGGTGAAGACCAGCTTGGGGAAGATGGCGGTGTGGCGATCCTTGCCCAGTCCGCGGATGCGAATCAGGAAGATGGCCCGCTGAATCTCCCGGGCGAACCAGGAGGTGCCCAGACCGAAGCCAACGGTGACGAAGGGCGTCTGCCCGTTGCTGACACGGTTGGAGTTGATCTGGTACTCCATGGTCTGCATGGCATCGTATATGTTCTTGCGGGTCAGGATCTTGGCATAGACCTGACGCAGGCGAACGATCTGCGGAGCATCCAGATCGAAGGGGGCATCCTCGCCAATGGGGGCGCGATCGTCCAGGTGCAGCCAGTCAGCCTCCCGAGCCTTGAGGCCGCGGACGACATCCTTGGCCACGTCGATGGGCTCCTCGTCCGGCAGAACGGCCTCAGCCATGGAATAGTTCTTCTTGTAGTCCAGACGGGCGTACTTGTCCAGCATTTCGTCGCAGCGGTTGACGGTCTGGCCGCCGTACTGGGAACCTGCGATGTCCTTGATGATCTGGGTGATCTGTGTGGCGGCCGTGCCGATGGACTTGGGCGAGTCCATCATGGCGTTGCCCAGCTCGAAGCCATGAGCCAGCATATCGCCGAAGTCAGGCAGGGAGCAGTTCGTCTCGGCCGTAAAGGGCGAGTAGTCCGCATCATGGAAGTGAATATCGCCCTTCATGTGGGCGTTGGAGACATCCTTGGGCAGCATGGCGAAGGCCGAGGCCTTGGAGACCGCTCCGGCCAGCAGGTCGCGCTGAGTGGCGTAGACGTTGGCATCCTTGTTGGCGTTCTCACGCACCAAGGTCTCGTCCTTGCTGGTCAGGCGGTGAACAGCCTCGTTGACATCAGTGGCCTTGGCACGCTGAATGTCGCGGTCAAGACGGTAGGAGGTATAGGAGCGCGCGATCTCGTAAAGATGGGCATTGACCAGGGCATGCTCGACCAGGGTCTGGATGTCTTCGATCTTGACCGGGTTGGTGTAGCGATCGGTGATCTCGGACTGAACGGTCAGGGCCATACCACGGATCTGCTGGCGATCCTCGGGGCTGACCTTGTGCTTGACATCCTTGAAGGCGGCTTCGATGGCGTTCATGATGTTGACGGGATCAAAATCGACGATCCGGCCGTCGCGCTTCTCAACCAGAATGCCTTCGACAGCATCGCGATCCGAAATGCCACGCTCCTTCACGGGATCGGTCATGACCTCAGTATCCATCGTCACTCCTCAATACCTCATACGATTGCTCATGTGCAGTTGCTTTGGCGTTCCTAAATTCCAAACCAGGAACAGCGAATCACATGGGTGTCATTATTGCTGACACGACTCACTCTATCACGCCACGACCACCATATGTAGTGCCCAAGGATGATTGGTCACCTATATTTAGTAATTCTCATATTTTATGAACAGAGTCACCGATTGGAGGGTCTGGACAAGGGCGCCAAATGGCCGAAAGGTCGGCAGAGATCATTTACAGGGACGGCACAGCCTCCCGACACGCACGCATTTTGTCGAGCCCCGCCCTTCATCAAGCAAGAGCGGATCTAGGCCAGCAGACCCCGGGGCACGAAGAGAGTTCGGGTGCGCAGACGGCGATCCGCACTCATGCCCTCCGGGGCCTGCCGCCTCGGTTCGATTATGGACAGAAGCATGTCAACGCTCTGGCGACCCATGCGATCCACCTGCTGGGAGATGACCGACACCTGGGGACTTATCAGCTGAAAGACCTCCAAGTCATCGAAGGAGACCAGGGGCACACGCGAACGCAGGTCGCCGTCCCACTCCATGGCGACGGCCTTGATGGCATCGGCAGAGTAGCCGAAGATGACCGCGTCCACACCCTGGCCAAGCAGGTTGCGCATGGTCGCGGCCGCCCGAGGACGGTTCTCGAACCCTTGGCGGACCACTAATCCCATCAGTCCTTGGTGGGCTTGCACGCCAGCCAGGAAGGCCTGCTCGCGTTCGCGGAAAGTATAGGAGCGACTCTCTGGACCCGGAACGAAGGCCACTCGTCTGCATCCCTTGGCTGCCAGAGCCTCCAGGGCCGCTTCCATGCCGGGCACAGGGTCGGAATCCACCAGAGGGACACCGGGCAGGGTCTGGTCAGGGCGATCCACGAAGACAACGGGAAATTCCTTTGCCAGCATGGTGCGCAGCATGGGCGACGTGGGCCCGTCAGGCACGACCAGAACGCCGTCCATATGCCGTGACAGGAGGATACGGTAGTAGTCCTCCTGCCTGCTGGCCTGGCAAGAGGACACGCCAATCAGAGGCGCGTAGCCTGCCGAGTAGAGCTGATCCTGGACAGCATAGACCAGCTCCGAGAAATAGGGGTTACGGATATCAGGAACCAGCAGACCTACGGCATGAGAACGCGATGATCGCATGGAACGAGCTCGACTGTCGGGGATGTAGCCCAGCTCCATGGCCGCCCGGCGCACCTTGTCCCTGGTGGGCGGTGAGATGCGCCCCTTGTCGTTAAGCGCCTGGGAGACCGTGGATACGGACATGCCCGTCTGCTTGGCCACATCACTGATGGTCACCGACATGGGAACCCTCCGTCGACGCCTACCGAAATCGGTTGTCTTGCTCCGGACGAGACCGACAGCGGCCGGCCCGCACAGACCTCTCGTGAGTTTCCAGTATAGAGGAACATGATGCAGCCTTTCATCACGGCGAGGCAGGATCGGCCGGGTTGGACTAGAGTGGTCTTGTTCGCGCGGCTGGTGGCAGCAGCCGTGACACACATCGCAGAATTCCATCGGTCAAGACCGTACCGGATCGTCGCGCGGGCTCCTCACCTTCCCGTAGCAGCCCCGATGCGGATGGGCACTAGAGGTGCCGGAGAGGCAAGGTGACAGTGATGAGCATGTCGGAGAGCAGCAGCTTGAAGGGAATTTCCGGTCACAGGCTGATCGAACGGGCGCTCGCCCTAGCAGCGGCGCTCTGCCTGACGGTTACGGGCGCAGGCTGCGGAGCCAAGGGGGCAGACGACAAGGCTGACGACAGCGCCAAACTCTCCTTCATGCTGGACTGGACGCCTAACACCAATCACGTCGGCATATACGTAGCCCGGCACTTGGGCTACTTCGACAAAGCCGGTTTGAAGCTGACCATCCTGCCCACGGCCCAGGCAGGAGCTGAAACCTCCGTTCAGAACGGAGTCGCCGACGTAGGATTCTCGAAGCTGAGCAACCTGGCCACCTTCAACTCCCAGGGAGCCGATCTGCGGCAGGTCTTCAACATAGGACAGCACTCAGTGGCGCGCTGGTGCTCGCTGGCCTCACGCGCCGACATCCAGACCCCCAAGGACTTCGACGGCAAGACCTTCGTCAGCTTCGGCTCGGCCGAACAGACTGCCGTGGTCAAGCAGATGATCCGTCATGCAGGCGGCAAGGGCGACTTCAAGCGGGTGACCAGCGGCACCAACACCTTCGCCACCCTGACCAGCGGCAAGGGTGACTTCGCAGGCTTCTACGCCAACTGGGAGGGCATAGAGAGCGAGCTCAAGGGCCCGGCGCTGCACTGCTTCACCCAGGCCGACTGGGGAGTGCCAGGCAACCCCGACCAGCTGGGCTTTGTGGTCAAAAATTCCTGGCTGCAGCAGGAAGACCACCGTCGCGTCCTGACGGCATTCGTCAAAGCCTGTCTGAAGGGCTACGACTACGCCCTGAGCCATCCAGACCAGGCAGCGGACATCCTGGTCCAGGAGACCAAGGGATCAGCCATCGACCCAATCCTGGCCAAACGCTC
This sequence comes from Bifidobacterium asteroides, assembly GCF_003202695.1. Classification (GTDB taxonomy): domain Bacteria; phylum Actinomycetota; class Actinomycetes; order Actinomycetales; family Bifidobacteriaceae; genus Bombiscardovia; species Bombiscardovia asteroides_G. Next base: position 307,301 of record NZ_QGLL01000001.1, on the reverse strand, counting down.
CATGGAAAGCATCGTCAAGGAGGGATACTGGGTCGACAGTCCAGATCAAAAGAACATCAGCGGACTGATCAACGTCAAGGACGCCCAGGACTATCTGGACTTCCAGTTCAAGGCTGGCACCTATCGGAACGCCAAGAAGGGCGACCCAGACAAGGCCCCGCAGGCCAAGGATCTATGGACTGACCGCTACGTGCGGGAAGCAACCGATCGATGAAGAAACATGAGCGGAGCAGAGCCCGGGCGCTGCCCCCGGCACTCACTCTGCTGGCGCTGTTGATCATCTGGGAGCTGGCTGCCCGCCTAGGGGGAGTCAGCGAACAGGCTCTGCCTGCGCCCAGCCAAATCCTGGTTGCCACGGTGCAGTCCTGGAATGAGCTGCTGCCCGCGACCGCCATCACCGCCCTTGAAGGCCTGCTGGGCTTCCTTCTGGCTACGGCCCTAGGACTGGTGACGGGCCTGGCTCTTTACAGCTGGCGAACCCTGCACGATGCCCTCTACCCCCTGATCGCAGGCGCACAGATGATTCCGCTGATCACCATCGCCCCCTTGTTCGTGATCTGGTTCGGATTCGAACCCCTGGGCAAAGTAGTCATCGTGGCCGTCTTCGCCCTCTTCCCCATCGTGGTCCAGACCTACCGGGGCCTGAAGTCCGTGCCACGCTTCTACCAGGATGTGGCTCTGAACTGCGGAGCAACCCGAACCTGGACCCTCTGGCACGTCAAGCTGAGGGTGGCTGCTGGGCAGATCTTCGGCGGTCTGCGCATCAGTGCCGCCTATGTCTTCGCTACCGCGGCCACTTCGGAGTATCTGGGCGCCAGGAACGGCCTGGGCATATGGCTGCAGACGGCATTCAACTCCTTTAGAACTCCGCTGATCTTCTCGGCCACCCTGGTCATCATCCTGCTGACCGCCCTTCTCTTGGGCATGATTACCTTGACTGAACGTCTGCTGCTGGGCGATGCTGGCGACGATGATATGGTTAATTCGGACGACGAGTGAAGCGTCCTGTGGCAACAATCACATATCGAATGTGACGGACCGGCCCAAACGAGCATTGCGAGCTCACAATCCAGTGCGCTATCTACGGCTGGCGAGCAGAAGGACCGACCTGCCATAATAGGAATCTACGGATCAGTAAGATCCAAGATTATTTGACCGAGGATGAGAGGGACGATATCCATGAGCTATCCAGATGATGCAAGCAGCGGGAACCAGGGTCCCAATGAGCAGAGTTCGGCGAACGGCTGGGCCCAGAACGCTCAAGTGAACGGAACCGGCTCAGGACCCGCAGCCTACTCGAACCAGCCCCAAGCAGGACAATCCAGCTACACAGGAGCAGCCTCAAATCAGAGCAACACCTACCATCCGATCGGCGAAGCTGAGAACCTCGCCAGCGATTATCGCCAAGGACAGCCTTACCAAGAACAAGCCTACGGTCAGCAGCCCGGCTATAACCAGCAACAGCCCTATGGACAGCAGTACTACAGACAGCCGCAGGAGCCCTATGAGCAAGGTCCGAATCCTGGCCAGACCAATGGTCAGCCCAATGGCACAACCCCTCTGGCTGGCTATGCATCGGGCAACACTTATCAGTCGCCCGGGAGTTGGTCACAGACAGGCTATCAATCGGGATATCAAGCAGGCTACCAGCCCGGACCCCAGGTTCCGCAGTATCCGGCCCACCCCTATGCAGATGCCGGATTCAACGGCGAGCCGCCACTGAACGCGCCCTGGCAAGGCATCGACTTCGCAAATGCCTGCAAGCGTTTCTTCGTCAAGTATTTCGTTTTCTCCGGAAGGGCCTCCCGAGGAGAATACTGGTGGCCCGCTCTGATGAGTTTCCTCATCTACTTCGTGCTCGCGCTGATCACCTCGGGATTCCCCTTCATGGGACAAATCCTGTCTTTCCTTGTCTCCCTTGGACTTTTCATACCCAATCTGGCAGTGGGCATACGGCGACTTCATGACACCAACTTGTCCGGCTTCTGGATACTCCTGCCCTTCGTATGCGATCTGGTGGGCTGCATTCCTCTGGTCTTCGCCATCCTGGCTGTGGTAAGCGGGCAACTGGGATCCTCGCTTTCCTTGCTGGGCTTCAGCATACTGCTCATAATCGCCGGAACCGTTACCGGGATCATTCTGCTGGCCCGGCCCAGCGATCCACGAGGAGCCCGATTCGATCGCTGAGTCCAGGCTTGTCCCTCGCCCCGACCTATGCCAAGGCGGGGGGCAGAGGTACTCAAAGTTCTATATGAGGCTTGTTGGGTTCCTCAGGCACATGGGCAAACTTGGCCTGCAAGGCCTCGCGGCTCTTGCGCTCGTCATCCTCCTTGGCCTTGCGCTTGGCCTCCTCGGGATCCCAGAGCACTTCCTGACGATGATGATCCCACTCAGCACCCGTCAAAGGGGCCAGCAGATCTGCGAAAGCCTCCGGATCATCCAGCAACCCTAGGGCGCGGGTGACATCCTCGTCGGACAGGAAGCCCCGGGGAATGCCCAGTCGCTCATTGAGCTCATTGACATAGACCAGGATTGGCGCGGCGGCCACAGCATGGTCAGGGTCAGCGCCTGCGCGCTGAAGTAGATCACGGCAGATCATCAGGCTCATGGACAGTGCTCGCGCTACGCCCTCCTCGTCCTGCGGGGAATTGGGGGATTTATTCTGGTCGTTCAGCGACTGCTCAGCCTTGACTACGCCGGCAGCTACATCCTGCTGCCGAGCCTGATCCCAGCCGCTGCTCAGGGTTTCAGCCAAGTCCGCAAGCGTCTTGGACTGATCGCCTTGCGCCTGTGCAGCCTCTTCGATGGCATCGTTGGCCGCCATGAGGGCATCCACCAGCTCCTGGGGTCGACCGGGGATGTCTTCAGCCCCCTCATAGACGTATTCAGCGTCGGGAATGGTCACATCCCCGCCCGTCATCAGCTGCGCCAGCACCATGCTGATGCGCACCTGCAAGTCCTCCGCATACTTGGCATCGTTGGCCAGATGCCCGGCATCCGTCAAAGGCCAAAGGTCTACAAGTCTGGCCCCCTGCTCAGCTGCCTCAGCCACGGCGGGCCGTCCGGCTATCGCCTCCATGCTTGCCTGTACATCCACCATGATCATCAGCTCCTTCATCAGGTTCTCGGACAGTCATCCACGACAGTATCCCTAGCCATCCTATGCCGCTCAGGCAGTCTTCACGCGCCTGCCGCCGGGTCTGCGTACGCGATTCCAAGCACTTTGCCGGTATCACAGTCCAGGGTTATAGAGGTTACCGAGGCCAGAGCGGTAGCCCGAAGAAGCATATTGTGCTCAGGATGACCGGTCTCCAAGAGGTGGCGATATGACCAAATGGGTGACTCGTGCGAGACGGCTAGAATTTGCGCATCAGGATGGCTGCGGACCATCTGCCGAACGAAGTCACCCACTCGCCGGGCGATTTGCCGGTACGACTCCCCCCAGCTGGGACGGCGCAAGTCCAGGATCAGCCGCAGGTTGGAGGGCCGCCATAGAGCCCCTTGCCCACGACCGATGCGCTTGCCCCGAAATTCGTTACCGGCCTCGATCAGACGGCTATCGTAAATAGGCTCCAAGGGTTTCAAACCGTGCCGGACACGTCCGGGATTGATCTGCTCAAGAAGGATGGCCGTGGTCTCCCTGGTCCTGTCCAGCGGAGAGGAATAGACGGCTTCCAGATCATGCATGCCGGGAGCTTCGGCCATAAAGCGGGCCGTCGCCTCGACCATGGCTCTGCCTCGGTCAGACAGATGGAATCCCGGCAATCGCTCATAGAGAATATGATCGGGATTATCAACTTGGCCATGACGGACGAAATGAATGGTCGTCGCGGGCACAACCCACCTCCCAGGCCCCCAGCGGGCCTCATGAAAGACCATGGCGAGGGGTAGAATTTCAGTATCCGGATGGCGCCCATCAGGCGCCGATATGGTTACCACTGTAGCAGTCCCCCGATCAGCTCCACATCCTTTACACATCTGGAAAATCCTGCGTGCAGACATGTTTCGGGACTGCGAAAGCCCCAAGGAAAGGGAGACGAACAGCCCATGCCACGGCAATTGAAGGCGGCTCTGGTCGAAGCCGTTCACAGGATCTTCGGAGGATACTCTGCGCTCCTGCGACTGCCTCACACGGCGCGATTCGCGGTAGGGTCGGTCATCGCCTCCATGCCCTTCCCCATGGTGGGCATGACCATCACCATCTCGGTGCAGCACTACTACGGCAGCTATTCCCTGGCCGGAGCTCTGACCGCCATCCAGGCCGTAGCCCTGGCCCTGGTAAGCCCCATGCTGGGCAAGCTGGTCGACAAGTTCGGCCAACGACAGGTCTCCATTCCCACGGTTTTGGTCTGGGTCGTCGCAGCCATGGTCTTGATTACATCCATCACCTCCCACGCCCCCACCTGGGTGCTCTATCTGGTCACCCCTTTCATGGCGGCCATTCCGCCATGGGGAGCCATGAGCCGCAGCCGGTGGACGCACCTGCTACGCGGCGCCCACCGAGCCACCAACCAGGCCCTGTCCTTATCAGGGGTCTTCGACGAGGCCATGTGGGTGATCGGCAACCCATTGGCCTCCATCCTGGCGGTCATTTCGGGCGTGCTGGCCTTCTCCTTCACTGGTATCTGCGTGCTGATCGGGGCCTTTATGTTTCTCTCCTGTCGAGAAACCGAGCCGCCCTCGCAGACGGACATGGCCCGCGCCCAAGGCATCACCCGCAAGGAGTACCGGGGAGCGGCAGGCTCAGCAAGTGGCTCGTCTGCGGGCCCAAGAAGGCGGAAACGGCAGCAGCGGGGCCTTCTGGAGCGCCGGCATGATCGCCGTCTGCGCCACCTGGTTCGGTCTGGGAGCCTTCCAAAGCGCGGCGTCCATCTCCATCATCGCCTTCGCCACCGAGCAGGGAATGAAGCAGATGACCGGGTTCGTCTTCGCCTGCTTCTCCTTCAGCTCTCTGGTCGGCGCCCTGCTTTACGGGGCCAAGAACTGGACCATCCCCCTCTGGAAGCGTTTCTACTTCTGCCTGCTGGTGGTCAACCTGGGCATCGGAACTTTCATGTTCGCCAGGAATCTGTGGGCCATCATGGCCATCTACCTGGTCATCGGCATCTGTCAGGCGCCCACCTGGATCAACGGCAACCAGCTCATGCTCCATCTGGTGCCGCCCATCCGCTTCACTGAGGGTATGGCCTGGCTGAGCGCCATGAATTCGATCGGATCCTCGGCCGGTTCGGCCGTGGCCGGGCAATTCATCGACCGTTACGGCTCCCAAGGCGGGTTCGGGGTGGTCACTACATTGGCTCTGACCTCGCTGGCCATCGCCTTTGTAGGCTTCCGTCAGATCCGCAACAGCACCGAGGAACCCATTCTGACCGAGTTGCCCGCCTGAGGGCGTAACGTAAGGCTTTTGCGCACAAGGTGCCCACAGCACCCTGCCAACACAGGAGGAATGATTGAATAGGCTACCGTGCGTAGATTAATCGGGCAGCTGCTCAAATTCGGCATCGTGGGCATCATCGCCTTCCTGATCGACATCGGCATCATGAACCTGCTGATCATGGGACCGCACCTGAACAACGTCCTGGCCGGGGCTATCTCCTTCCTGATCTCACTGGTCTTCAACTATCTGGCCAGCATGCGCTACGTTTTCAAGCATCGTGAGGACATGGCCCGGTGGATGGAGATGGCGGTCTTCCTGGTCTCTTCGATAATCGGCCTGGGGATCAACGAGGCGATCCTGTGGATGGGCACTGCCATGCTGCCACCGGATGCCATTACCACCATGCATGCCCGCTACCTGCTCTACTCCAACGTCGCCAAGATCACAGCCACCGTGGTGGTGGCCATCTGGAACTTCCTGATCCGCAAGTGGCTGCTGGACGCACCGGCGCCGGGCAAACCAGTCAATCCGCGTTCGGTAGCCCACCGTCTGGGGGTCTGGTCCCTGAGTCATCGTCCCTTCGGCTGGCGCTGACCTCCATCGACCCGGCCGAAGCTACTATGGATATGGCAATATAGTGGCTATCCGCCGGACGGGCCAAATCGCCCTTATTGGTCATGCCGGACGGACCGGAAAGGAAGCACCATGCCCGTTATCCACACTCATGTAAGCACGCCCATCACCGCTGAGCAGCGCGAACGGATCAAGACCGCCTATGGCAAGGCCATCAGCGCTGTTCCCGGCAAGTCCGAAGGCTGGCTCATGTGCCCCTTCGAGTCGGACATGCCCATCTACTTCGGCGGCGACGACAGCAAGCCTGCCGCCTACGTGGAAGTCAACGTCTTCGGCAGCGACGTCCCCAAGTCCGCTTGGGAAAGCCTGACCAAGGCCATCATGGATACCCTGGAATCAGAGCTGTCCATCCCCAAGGACCGCACCTACATCCGTTACACGGCCACTACTGATTGGGGTTGGAACGGCGGCAACTTCTAGTGAGCAGCCGCCAGTAACGCATAAGGAGGCCTTCCCGCGCATTTATCCGCTGCGGGAAGGCCTCCTGCTTAAGCCCGGATCCCTATTGCAAAAAGGATCGTTACGGGATGATCAGGATCGGCGAATTGAAAACGAACGCCGACCCTGATTTGCTACTCCGCGACGACCTTGACCGTAAAAGCGGCCGAGATCTCGGGATGCAGGGCTACGGTGGCCGGGAACGCGCCGGTGGTCTTGATGGTCTCCACGGAGATGGTGCGGGGATCCACGTCGGCCAGGGGACGAAGAGCCTGGGCGATGGCATCACTGGAGATGCCGCCGAAGAGCTTGCCTGAATCGGACACCTTGGCTGAGATTTCGACGGTCTGTCCATCGATGGCAGCCTTGGCAGCCACGGCATCCTCACGGGTGGCCATGGACTTGGCGCGACGGGCCCGCTGCAGGGACTCGATCTGCGCGGCAGCGCCCTTGGACCAGGCGAAGGCCAGTCCCTGGGGGATCAGAAAGTTGCGTGCATAACCGGGCTTGACCGCGACAACGTCGCCCTTGTGACCCAGATCGGTCACGGTATCAGTCAGAATAACCTTGGTTTCCTTTGCCATAATTCTGACCTCCCTCAGCGACCGTTGGTGGCGTAGGGCAGCAGGGCCATCTCGCGGGCGTTCTTGATAGCCTTGGAAATCTCGCGCTGCTCCTGGACGGTGACGCCGGTGATGCGGCGGGAACGGATCTTGCCGCGGTCCGAGATGAACTTGCGCAGCAGAGCCACGTCCTTGTAATCGATGGTATGAATCTTGGCGGCCCTCAGAGGATTCGGCTTCTTCTTGAAGGGCTTGACCGGCGGTTGCGGCCTTTTACGTGACATTGATACTCCTTAAATAACTGATGACGCTATGAAACTTCAGAATTCAGGTTCGTCCCCGGAACCGCCGAACTCGCCGGTGGACCCGAAGGATCCAAAGGAATCGCCGGACCCGGTCGATGACCAAGGATCCTGAGCAGGGGCCTGCTGGCTCTGTGCTGGCTGCTGACGGCCCATAGGAGCCGATGCCGCACCGGCACCACCGCCCTGGTAGGAAGCCCCGCCCTGGTAGCCACCGTTGCTGGAGCCTGCGAAACCGCCACGGGATCCGCCGTCAACATTGGTGTTCCTGGTGACCTGAGCGGTGTTTCGCGTCAGCGCAGGTCCTATCTCGTCCAGACGCAACTCCACGACCGTGCGGTTGTTGCCCTCACGATCCTGATAGGAACGCTGCACCAGACGACCCTGGGCGATCACCCTCATGCCCTTGGCCAGGCTGGCCTGAATATTGGAGGCCATGGGACTGTAGGTGGAGTCCCAGGCCGAGCAACGCAGGAAGAGCGAGTCGCCGTTCTCCCACTGCCCTGAGTTCCTGTTGAACTGCCTGGGCGTGGACGCGATGGTCAGGTCGGCCACCGTGCCTCCGTTGGAGGTCGTACGCACCTCCGGATCCGCAGTGAGATTGCCCACCACGGTGATGTATGTATCTCCTGCCATGTCACGACCTTTCCTTGGGATGAGGACTTGGGGATGGGCCTCCTGAGGGGCGGATCCCAGCGCCTTCGGACCTTTTGACCCGAGGGCCGGATGTCAGCCGACGATTCGGCGCCCTCCTGCTGTTTGCCTACTTGTCATCCTTGCGAAGAATCTTGGTGCGGATGACGGACTCGTTCAGGTTGAGCACACGATCAAGCTCAGCGCTGGCGGAAGGCTCGCAGGTGTACTCGACCACCACGTAGTTGCCTTCCTTGTGCTTGTCGATCTCATATGCCAGCTTGCGACGGCCCCAGACGTCGATGCTGTCGACAGAGCCGCCTTCCTTGGTGACCACCTCGAGATACTGGTCGGTCAGCTTCTTCAGCGAGCGCTCATCCATGGCCGGATCGGCGATGAACATCAATTCATACTTATGCGCAGACATCACCCACCTCCTTTGGACTTACAGGTCACGGACCTTCCGTGACAGGAGGGTGTATTGCACCCCAATCATGGCAGAACGATCCTCTGACCACGACGGGAACCCACCTAGTTTACATCCAAGGGTGGTACAGCCACAAGTATCAGTGTCCCTGCTTCCGATAGCGAGCCTCTACAGCCTGCTTATCACCTTCCCACCACTTGCGGTGACGGCTATACCAGGCGATCGTCTCAGACAGACCCTGCTCGAAGTCCCGATGCAGAGGCCGCCAACCGAGATCCCGACGTATCTTTCCCGCATCAATGGCATATCTACGGTCTCCTCCAGGCCGGTCTGCCACCAAATCGAACTCGTCGGCCCCGCGGCCCATAAGATGCAGGATCATCCTGAGCACTTCCATGTTGCTCAACTCGCCATCCGCGCCGATGAGGTAGGTTGAGCCCGGCGTGCCATGGACCAGGATGCTCCAAATGGCCCGGCAATCATCCTCTACATGGATCCAATCCCGGATCGCTCGACCCTGGCCGTAAATTCGCGGACGGATTCCGGACAGGATGTTGGTGATCTGCCGCGGAATGAATTTCTCGATGTGCTGATAGGGACCGTAGTTATTGGAGCAGTTGGATATGGTCACCCGGGTTCCATAGGTGCGCCACCAGGCACGCGCCAGATGATCCGCCCCAGCCTTGGTTGCCGAATATGGACTCGAGGGCCGGTAGGGACTGGTTTCAGTGAAGCGGCGCGGATCACCGAAGTCGAGATCACCGAAAACCTCGTCAGTGGATACCTGATGAAAGCGAAGATCGTGGCGACGGGCTGCTTCCAGCAGAACATAGGTGCCATAGAGATTGGTCCTGATGAAGGGCTCCGGATCCTGGATGGAGTTGTCGTTGTGCGACTCAGCCGCAAAATGGACGATGGCATCGACATGATACTGGCGGATGGCGCGATCCACGGATTCGACATCGCAGATATCGGCGTGGACCATGTCGATCCGATCGGGAATAAGGCCATGAAGGTTATCTATTTTGGCTGCATAGGTGAGCAGATCGTACACTACGATGTGCGTGTCGGGATGGTGCGCCAGCACATAACGCACAAAATTCGTGCCGATGAACCCGGCACCCCCCGTAACCATCAGGCATGAAGGCCCAGCTGACTCATGGTCCTCAACACTGCCCGAACGAAGCCCGGATGCCTTACTTTCGTTCTTCATAGTCAGGGGTCCGTTCCCCATCATCCGAAAGCATCCGACGCATGGCTTGCACCGCTTCGGGCGAGGCAATGTAGTCATCAGCGACATGCTCATGAGAATGCATGTCACGCGGCAGAGCCATGTAATCGCCATAGGCCTTACTCAGGTACTCACGATAATTGCTGGGCACCGGAACAGCGATTCCACGGAAAGGCAGAGTCGTTGAACCGGTCCAGTCACCGGTCAAGTAGGGGCCGGACGGGCGCACCTCGTCGATGTTCTCAATGCCCCTGACCAATCCTGTAGCCCCATCAGCCGTGGGCAGGATGGATACGCGAGCCGCCAGATCCTCCAAGTGTGCGTGCAGGTCGGATTCCAAGGCGGGTATCAGAGGATCTGCGCCGGAAATATAAATATCCCGGCTCCAGGAGGAACTCGCGTATTGTCTGCGGATTTCCTGGACATACTGCACACGCTCCTGGGTGCAGACCCGCCATGCATCCTCCGGATCGCCCGACACCCAATCCAGCGGAAAAAGATCAACGAAGCAGGGGTTGGCCTCATCTGTAGACCGGAATCTGATCTGCTTGCATGGCACATACCAATCCCAGACGACTGTGACGCGGAAACGGCCATCTTCACGCACGGCTTTTTCCAATCGGCTCAACTGCTCACGAGTGATGTAGACGTCAATATCGTCATCCCAGGGGATGAAATCCCGCTGGCGAAAGGCGCCCAGCACTGTACCGCCGGTACCCCAGTAGGAGATCTCGTGATCCCGGCAAAACTGATCGAAGAGTTCGAACAGCCTGGCTTCTGCATCCTGGAAGAGCGCATGAATACCTTCGGCCTTGGGCAACCCTCTAAAGAATCTGAGTTGAGCCTGCTCAGTCGTCTCATGATCTCCCCGGAACAGCTGCCAATACATGACGCTATTCGAATCATGGACGTATTCCAGGGTCTCATTCAACCCACGACATTGCTTCTCCAGACGGTCGATACTCTCCTGAGCCTTGCCTAAAGCCTTCTGTTGATCATCAATCACCTGAAGGAGTTGGGCGTATCTGGCATCGTCCTGCGCCCGGAAGCCCCGCAAAGACCGTGAGGAAATGGGCAGGCGCCCCTTGATGTCGGCGATCAGACGGCTATTCATTGTCCATGCCTTTCACTGCGACATTGTCGGCCTGCCATATGGCCGGCCGCATGCCGAAATACCGACCGGTGCGTTCCAGTCCTTGCGCCAGCCCGACCTCCGCCTCAAATCCCAGAGCTCGTATTTTGGAAGTATCAAGAATATTGTCCTCCGGAGGCGAGAAGCGCGCAAGCTCATCCTGCTTGGGCTGCCCTTGCCGCACCAGACCGCCCGGGCGCCCAAAAAGCTGTGTCAATTGCTGAGCCACCCCAGCTATGGTGACTGCCTCCCTGCCGTTGGCGATATTGTATGTGCAATCCTGACCACGCAGCAGAAGCAGCATGATGCCATAGACCGCATCCTTGATATAGCAATAACTGCGTCGCTGCAGACCAGGACTGTGCATTTCGATGTCCCTGCCCTCCTTAAGCATCCGCAAAAAAAGCGTGACGATCTTGGGATCGTCGAGACGGTCACCTGGCCCATACAGATAGGCCATGCGCGCCACGGTCACAGGAAGACCGAGCTGCAGACATGCCCCTGCGCAAAGGTTTTCAGCGGCTAACTTGCTGATTGGATAGCAGTTGCGGACTACAGCCGGATCGAAGCTTCCCGTATCCTCCTCCGTGAGGATCCCCCCCTGGCTATGACCCCCATAGGCTTCAACGCTGGACAGATAAACAATCCGGGAAGGCTTGGCGTCCAGGCCTGACAGATATTGCAGGATCTGTTCAGTCCCAACCACATTGGTCATCATGGTCCCCAAGGGATCGGATTGGTAGGCCACGGGGTCGGCATTGCTGGCGGCATGGATGCAATACTCCACCGGCCCTTCGTTTTCCAGACAGAGGGGGGCGCGAATATCCTGCTCCACGATCTGCAGCCATGGACCTTCCCAATCGCCGCCCAAAACATCTCGCAGACGTTGCCGACTCCTGACCAGAGCAAGAACATCGATATGCAGGCCATGACGACGGCGCAAAGCAGCCATCAGATGCAAAATGAAGGAACCCACAAAGCCTGTTCCGCCGGTCATCAGTATTCTGCAGCCATCCAGCTGCCGCCACAGGTCCGGATGAGCATCAGCCAGGTCATTCACATCCTGTTTCAGAATGTCTGCATCAACTCGTCTTCCCTCAGTCATCAGGCCATTTCCCTTGCATCGAGATAAGCCTCGAAGAGCGCCACATCCTCGGGACTAGTGAGCTTGAAATTGGAATTGTCCCCAGCTACCGCATGAACCACATGACCAGTTTCGATCAGCAGCGTGCAGGTAGCGACTGAATCATGAATGCCCATCTCATCAGCCTGACGATGGATTAGTGAAAGATCGCGCAGACGCAGGCTCTGCGGAGTCTGGGTTCGCATGATGTGAGAGCGCTCAACAACTCGGCTACTTGACTCGCCATCATCGGTATGAAGCAAGGCCTCGGTCGCCGGCACTACGGTGACGGCATTGCCGTATTTCTCCACGCCGGCTATGTTGGCGTTGATCACTTCTTCAGTCAACAAGGGGCGAACACCGTCATGGATTAAAATGATGTCCTCAGGAGAATACTGCTCCTCCAGATAATGCAGGCCGCAACGAATGGATTCGAAGCCGCTGGCGCCTCCAGGCAAGACGGACCGGACCTTGGTCAGCCCGCAATCCTTGACATACTGCTCAACGATTCCTGTCCACTCGGGCAGGGATACGACAATGATATCCTCGACAGCCACTGCTCGTTGAAAAGCCTCCAAGGTATAGACCAGTACCGGCTTATTGCGAACTACCAGAAACTGCTTGGGCACCGGTCCACGCATACGGGCGCCAACCCCACCGGCCAATACCAGAGCGACGACCCTGACGGTGGGCTCATCTGGGGAATTCATGCTCTTCTTTCCCTGGCTTTCGCGACTCATGCCCTAATTCTATCGAAAGTGCTGCAAGAACTGACAGACTAGAGTGATTCGCCGCCCAGAAGACTGATCTGCAGCCCACGGTCGCTCAGCAAAGCGTATTCCCTGTTCCGCTTGTCTCTGATGGCAAAGACGCAGGAGTTCTCGTCATTGGTGAAGGCAACCATTTTTGTGGGAGCATTGTTGTCCGTCTGCGCGTCATCTCGCACGCGCAGGGACACGACAAGACGAAATTCGCCATTGTTGAAAATGTTCAAGGGTACCGAACAATGCACTACCCGATGCCCGCAGTCCTTTAGACGTATGGTATCGGCACCTGTGTCATAGGCTATACCGCCACGCCGGGTATCGTGCATGGCAACGGCCATATAGAGATTGTCGTACTCAGCACAGTCGTATTCCACGTCAAAGCGGAAGGTATCCGAACTCCTGCAGACCGAGGAGGATACCGGATAGGCACGCAGAAGAGGCACCTCAGCGCTGAGGCCGGTCGGATATTCGTCTCCGGGCTTGTTGCTGTCCGACTGCTTGTCAGGGGCTTTGAGATTCTCCAAGGTGTACCGGTTGGCGACATCATCCTTGTCGCCATTGATCACTACGTGGCCGTCCTTGATCAGAATCGCCCGGTCGCAGTACTTCTTTACGGCACCCATGTCATGGGTGACGAGGATGACCGTCTTGTTGGGATCCTTCTTGACCTCGGTGAAGTAATCATCGCATTTGCGTTGGAAGGCCTCATCGCCGACTGCAAGGACCTCGTCCAGGATCAGTATGTCGCCTTGGGCTTTGATTGCCACCGAAAACGCCAGGCGCACCTGCATGCCGCTGGAGTAGTTCTTCAGCTTCTGATCCATGAACTCGCGCAGTTCAGCAAAGTCCACGATGTCATCATACATGGCGTCGACCTCGCTGGGGGTAAATCCCAGCAGGGCTCCGTTCAGGTAGACGTTCTCGCGGCCTGTCAGCTCCGGGTTGAAGCCCACGCCCAATTCGATGAAGGGCACCAGCTTGCCCGTATAGGAGATATGGCCGCGTTCAGGGTAGTAGATGCCTGAAATCAGCTTGAGCAGGGTCGACTTGCCGCTGCCATTGCGCCCGACGATGCCGAAAAAGTCACCCTTATGCACCTGGAAGGACACATCCTGCAGCACCTGCTGCTCCTTGTATCCCTTGATCCCGCGAGTCCAGTTGATAAAGGCCTGCTTGAGTCCTGTGGCCTGTTCAGTAGGCAGCCGAAAGACCTTGTCCACATGCTCTACGGACAGGACTACGGGCCGATCGTCTTTCTGACGAATTGGTTCCCCAGCCTTGCTCATCACATCACCTCGGCGAATTTGCGATTGTACTTGCGGAATACGCAAACACCCAACACCACCATGACCACAGTGAGCAGGATGGGAATCATGGTCATGAAGGGATTGCTGATCTGATTCCATACAGTTGGAGTGGTTTCCGGCGCGATGAATGAATGCCGGATATCCTGAATGGATTGCGCAATGGGGTTGAGCAACAGCAGCTTGGCTACGACAGGGCCCCACCAATGGTGGATTCCTGACACCGCCGTCAGAGGATAGATGACAGGAATGGAATAGAAGATCACCTGTTGCAACACGTCCCAGATATGCGACACATCGCGGAAGTAGACATACATGGTAGCCATGATCAGCGTGAAGCCCAGGGCCAGAATATACAGCTGGAAGACGCTGATGGGCAGCAACAGGACTCTCCAAGTGAAATGCACCTTACAGAAGATGGCAAAGATGAGGACCACGATCAGATTGATGCCGTAACTGATCAGCGCCCCCATGGTAGCCGATACCACCACGATGTAATTGGGAAAGTGCACCTTGCGCAGAAGGTCGCCGCGATCCACAATCGAACGCAGGCCTATGGAAGTCGACTCGTTGAAGAACTGCCAGGAGCTTATGCCCAGAAGCAGCACAACAGGATAGGTCGGCGTGCCATCAGTCATCCTGAGGAATTTAGCGAAGACCAAATACATGACCACAAAGAGCATCAGCGGCTGCAGAACCGACCAGGCAACCCCAAGAAAGGATCCCTGATACCTGAGCTTGAAATCAGTCTTGACAAGCTCACGCAGAATAACCAATGAATAGTGGTATCGCTGGCGTAATCTATCTACGATGCTTCTCACAACCGTACAGACTACCAGAGCCCCTCAATGACAAGAACTCCCCTGCTTCCTTTGTTCATTACTGACACAATGGTTTGAGTACTATCAAAAAGAGTCGCAGCAATCCACGACCAAGTTTGAAGACCGTTCTGGAGGCCTTATGCCGAACAAGCAACGAGACTGGAAATTCGAGTTCCTGAGAATCGTCGCGATGCTGCTTATTGTCACGACCCACTTTTTCGCCGATGACAACTGGGCAGTACACAACGATCCTGCGCAAACGGGGACGTGGGCTGGATCGACTCACAACGCTCTCAGTTTTCTTGGCCAGGTGGGTGTTACGCTATTTGTGCTCATATCAGCCTATTTTGTAGCAACTAAAACGACTAGCCCCATCAAACGCCTGTGGAAGTTGTGGATGCAGATTTTCCTCTACTCAGCACCCATATTTTTATTGTTCCTTTTCCTGAGATGGACCCATGCCATTCCTGAACACTACCTGGCCGGAGTGACCATCAAAAGCGGTCTGATCTCTTTCCTCCCCATCACTGAAATAGCCTATTGGTTCATGAGCGCATATTTCATCATGACCGCTTTCAGCCCATTCATCAACAAACTTATGGATCATTTAACCTCTGCACAATCATGGATCCTGACTGTCATGATCATCTGGGTGACGCTGATATGGCGAATACTCAATGCACAGAGCCAGTACTATACCGATTGCGGTTATCTGATTGCCATTTATCTTATTGGCGCGAACATCCGGCGTTACCCTGAAAGACTGCCGCGCATCCATTGGTATTCTGCACTTATTTGCACTGTGGTCAGCTTCGGCCTGTGCGTAGTGGGCACACACGTACTTGGCAGGCAGAACTCAATAACTGCTATCCTGGGCGATCCGCCAGCCAACCTTTTGACCGCTGGTCCTGGGGCCTCGCCAATACTTGCTGTGATATCCGGTACCGTCATATTCACTTGGATAACACAGACTCGCACACACAACCGTGCCGATACCGTTTGGAGCAAGCTCATCATTGCTCTTGCACCATCTACTCTGGGCATATATCTGATTCATGAGAACTTTTTGATTAAGCCACTGCTATGGGACATAGTTTTCCATAGCCCAGAGCCGATAGGTCTCTTTACTAAACTGGTTTTCTCAGCAACCGCTATAACCGTCGTTTTCCTCATGCTCATGCTTGTCAGTTACGTATACAATTTCCTTGTCGTAAATCCCGTCACTAGAGCAGTCTCGCGGATTCATCTCTCTGGTAGAACAACCGGCAGGCATACAGGCATAGATGATCAGACCACACGCAACGATCCTATTGAATAACTTCAGCTAGCATGCGCGACTATCGATTCTGTACAATCGCATAACGCCTTGCTGAAGAACCGGAGTGAAACCAGGTGTGCCATCATGAATGGCGTCAACACCCTGCCAATCACGCTTTTTATAGCCTGCATAGTCGGAAATCACCTTGGCCTTGTCATCAGGGTCCGGCTTATAGTCGGTACGATCAAGAAGCATCAAGTACTGCGCATGCGATTCCTTGACAGCTTGGCATACATGCTGATCCTCATTCACGGAGGCCAGACCGTTCATGATCAACCTGCTCTGGGCCGTAGGCCTACCCAGCCAATTACCCTGCCATGCCTTGTAATAGACGTTCAGATCATCGATTCCCCATGCATATACGCTGCCATCGTATGGCTGGTTGAGAATCAAGGATCCCGATGGGACAACCTGACGAACTTCTTGAACAAAGCGTTGCTCGTCAGCAGTGTAGCTCTTGGGTTCGTCTCTCGAATTTGTATAGCGCAGATCCCTGGTAACAGCGCCGAAAGGCGTATCGACACTGTGGCTGCCGCGCATATGGTAATTCGGGAAGAAATTCATAATTTCCACGACAACAAGCACGGCGGCAAACAACACGATCCGCTGGCGTGAATCATGGCCATCAAGCATAACGCCATCAAGCAATTTGACAATCATGTTCATCAGTGACCATAGGCCTATAGCCGCCAACGGTATGCCCGTGAACACTGCCGAAGCCCCCAAACGATAGGCATCATGGTACCAGAATCCTGTAAGCACAGCCTTAAATCGTCCATCAGTAGCAGCCGAGAGGAAATAAAGAAAACACATCAACATGTGTGAGCATCCAAGCCATAAATATTCTCTATGAATCAATACATATAAGAATCCGAGCATTACCAATATGCCAAGCACAAACTGTGGCTCGGCATCATGAAAGCCCAAGAAGACAATATCGAATATGGCCTGCGGCTTGGTTTCGAACGATGGCCAACCCCAGCGTACAGTCCGTTGCATAAATGGCATCTTGTAAAGGCCAACCCATACACAAGCGATCAGTAATAGTACCGTTACGCTCAATACTGGTACCATCACAGCCCGTTTGGCCCTGAGTCTTGGGGAGTCGCAATATCTCGGTATTTGAGTCATCAGATATGGAGCAAGAAAGATCCCCATGGTAAACACCGCATTCGGCTGAGTAATTGCCACGCCGACCATAGTTGCTACCAGCAATGCCCCATCTTGAGCTCGGCGCCTCCCGCTGCTCCTTGCATCAAGGATATTCAGGAAAAGAACCATGGATAATGGAAGTATCGCAAACGACAACAGATTCGAATACAAGGGGCCAAACGCCAAAAATCGCCATGGAAATGCAGTAAACATCAACGTAGTGCACATGCATAGAACCATCGCTGGGCGCAAATCGGATATCACTTTTTTCGACAAAAGAAACATGGATCCGGGGAACACAAGAGCAATAATGCAAGCATTGACCGCATTTGCTGCAATCAAAGGACTCACACCCACAGCGCCAGCCACCAGTGCGACCAGCGAATGCCAACCAGTTGGGTAGAAGGATGAGCCGACTGTTGGAACAATATTGCCAGAAGTCAAAGGCGACATATCCCCGGTGGTCAGGAATTTCCTGACTATGCCCATGTGCCATGCGTTATCGAATAGTTGCGAATATGAATCTGGACCATCGAAATTACGAACCAGCACCAGGGCAGTAATGAAGAACCCGAACGCCCAGAAGCCAAACAACACCGGCCAGTCATGCCGCTTCTGCATATCACCGTCTGCCACAGTGGCACTGACATCGCGATGCAACGTATTCACGCCAAGTCTGCGCACTATCACTCTGATTAGCAGGGGAATGACTGATATGCAGAGTGAGACGCCCGCCACAGTTGCGAATGTGCTCTTTATGCCTATCTTCTGTTCAAGTATTTCCAAGATCCCAAACAGCGCCAGGGCTATTGGCGGGGATAGCAGCAAGGAGGAACGTCTCGGATATCCGAGTGCGGAAACCAGCAGAAAACCCGGAATATATAGCAAGCCCGCAGTCAGCAGCATTGATGCTAGGAAGGAAAACCACATCATCTTTTCTACTGTTTCCTTTCGCGATGTTCGTCACGCTTGATCCGAACCCTCGATAACAGAACGACGAAAATCATAAATGGTAGATATTTCCCTCTTGAACGCCAGTATCCTTGTTCACAACTGCGGATAGTCGATCGACGGGTTGAACCGTATAGCTTCGATCATCTTGCCATACATCTGACGGCGCAGTTTCTTATCGACTCCCCCGGATCGCATGGCATACCAAACCTGAGCGCAAAAGAGCAAATAATGGACCAGGCTCTTGTGATGCAGCCTGTAGGATCCTTGATTGCGAATGCCATAGGCGAACTTCCAGGCGTTCTTCTCGTTGATCATGGAGAAATTGACCCCCTTGTTCTCACCCATATCGTGCACCACAACGCTATCGAGAACCTGAACACCGGGGCAGTCTCTGGTGATGCGCAGCGTGTACTCGGCATCGTCGAACCAGATGAAGTACTCCTTGTAGGGCAGGCCGTAGGCTTCCATGACCCAACGCGGGATGAGCACGGATACGAAGGACGCCTGATTGATCAGCACCAGATCCCTGAGCCCCATGGCCCGCAACCTGCCCCAGTCCCAGGTAGGCACAGGATTGTTCATTTCTGAAATGGTCCCGTCGATGTATTTGATCAAGGAGCAGGCAAAAGGAATATCCGGGCTCAAAGCCTTGGTGGCTTGTTCATAGCCTCCGAGCAGCTTTTCCAAGGCATCCGACTCAGGATATCCGTCATCATCGAAGATCCACACGTAGTCGAGACCCATCCGGTAGCCTTCTCGCATGCCAGCAGAGAAGCCGCCGGCCCCGCCGACGTTCTTCGGCAGAGTGACAACGCGAAGCTCCACCTTCCCCTTGAGAGAAAATGCATCCTGATATTCATGCAGGTAATCTGCAGTCCCGTCAGTCGAAGCATTGTCAACGATGATCAGAGCCTTGGGCAGGAAGGTCTGGGATTCCAGAGAAGCCAGAACCTTCTTCAGCTTTTCCAAGCGGTTGAAGGTGACGACGACAGCAGCCACATTCCGTCGGTTATCTACAACATTCATCACTGCGCCCATTCTCCCAACATTCGGGTGAAGAAGGAGTCGGCCGATTCCTTCCTTGAAAACTCCTGAAGCCGTTCCAGCTCCGCAGTCCACAACCGTCTGCGATCCTGTTCATGATCATTCATCCTCTGCAAGGAACGAACCGATTGGCGAACCAGCCCGAGCGATTGCCGAGGCAACAGCCCCTGGCTAGGAACCAGGGTCGACTGGGAACCGACATCAGTGCTCAACACCGGCATGCCTCGACTGATTGCCTCAATGGTCGTAAGAGTAATGCCTTCGTTGATTGACGTGATCAGCAGAGCGTCCGCCCAATCATATGTTGCAGAAACCGGCTGAGAGACATCGCGCCGTTCCACTACATGATCCAGATCATATTTCTCCAGGAGTTTGCGCACCTCCAGGTCCATATCGCCGCTGCCATGCATGATGAACCGAAAACGACCCGGGAAACGACGCTCCATTTCCTTGGCGACATTGATGAATGCCTCAGGACGCTTCTGTCTGGTCATTCTTCCCACAAAAGCGACATGGAAGACGCCCTGTTGCACGCGGTCCTTGTACCTTGGATGCATTTGATCGGCAGTCAGACCAACCAAGGGCGCCATAACCACCTTTTTCGCCGCTATGCCATGATGATTGACCAGCCAATCCTGCAGTTGGGGCGAAATGACGTGGTGCAGATCAATATAAGGGTCGCGGCTCACGCTCTGGTTGGGATAGCCTCCGCGGTCGTGGTATTCAAGAATATGCAAGGAGTCGACAATAAACGTATGCGGATAATATCGCTTGATCCACCAGAGCCGGTCATACATCCACTGATTGTGATGAATCATGACGCCGCGAATATTGTACTGCTCAAACAGAGCCCTGAGCAGCGGCACGTCGCCGATGCCCTCCTGTGCAGGAAAAGTCAGGTTGATGACGAGGGCATCATCCAAATCCTCGTTGACAATCCACGGCTGATGACTGTCGTTGTTGGTGATGACGATAGGCAATAGTCCCGCTTTACGAGCCAGAGCTACTGTTTCCATGGCCCAACGCTCGGCTCCCCCAGGCTGCAGCCAATGCATGGCAATAATGACAGCTTTCGGAGCCGAAGAGTCCGGTTGCCCAGGCTCGATGGGACTGCCTGGATGATGCACAGCCCCATGAGCGAACAGGTCGCTGGTTGAATCGGGACGATAAGTCTCAATAGCCTGGTATCCGGCTTTCTCACGACTGCGCCGGAGCAATTCGCGAACTTGATCAAACAGGAGAGGAAAATGCAGCTCGCAGTAGTTGTAGATCTGGTTGCGCATAGGCAGCCGAGAGGATAGATTCCGGGCCTTGACCGTCATATCAGTGGCATCGTCCGGCGTAAGCAGCACATACCGTTCATTCCAGTCAACCAATTGATGGTGCTGGTCAAAATAGTGGGGAGCAAAGGCTGTCTTAGGATTGGATGTTGACCTGGCTTTGAATTCGACTACAGGTTGAAGTCCGGCTTCCTTAGTTAGAGAACCGTTCAAAGTCGACGTGTCAGTTAAGCGGGGATACTGCCAGTCTTCACCCATATAGATCTTGTAGAGCAGTTCTCGACCAGGCTGCATCAACGAATGATAGTTGACTGCTGAAATAACCAATCGACGTTGCCGTTTGCTCAAGCCATCAAGTTGCTTCCAGGCATCAGATCCAGTTTCAAATAGCTGCTGCATGTGGTCTATGCTAACCTGAGCGCGGTACGCGGATTGGGCATGCCTCTGCTACTGCCCACAAATTCCATAATCCCGTATCGGCCCCGATCTGAGAATCCCTATATGTATAGTGTTAATCATGAAGCCTGCCTTGGAAGATGTCACTATTGCCGTTCTCTTACCCTGCTACAACGAAGAACAGACCATAGGGAAAGTGGTCGACGATTTTCACAAAGCACTTCCAACGGCGACTATTTACGTCTATGACAACAACTCTACAGACAAGACAGCTTCGATAGCGCAATCCAAGGGCGCAGTAGTCCGACCGGAACCGCGCCAAGGCAAAGGCAATGTCATACGAGCCATGTTCGAAGACATCGACGCCGACGTGTACGTCATGGCCGACGGCGACGACACCTATCCAGCGGAAAGCGCTCCCGCCATGGTCGACAAAATCCTCGAGGGCTATGACATGGTGATAGGCGACAGACTAAGCTCCACCTACTTCCAGGAGAACAAAAGACCCTTCCACAACGTCGGCAACAGGTTGGTCCGTTCCGCAATCAACGGCATCTTCCATGCGCGCGTCAAGGATATTATGACAGGATACCGAGCTTTTTCGTTCACCTATGTGAAGTGCTACCCGATCCTGTCCCATGGATTCGAAGTGGAAACGGAAATGACCATACACAGCCTGGATAGGAATCTACGGCTGTATGAAATGCCCGTTCAGTACCGCGACCGCCCTAAGGGCTCCCACAGCAAACTCAACACCGTAGGCGATGGAGTCCGAGTACTTTCCACCATTTTCAGAATGATCAGGGAGTACAAACCTCTTCCCTTCTTTGGAGGCTGCGGTTTGCTGATAGACCTGGTCGGTTTCGGTTTTCTCCTGTCGGTAATGCTTGAATTCTGGCGCACAGGATCAGTCCCGCGCATTCCTACCCTTATCGGTTCAGTGCTGTTAATTCTGGTCGGCCTGCTATCCATCATCGCCGGCATTATTCTCGACGTACTAGCGAAAAACGACAGAAGAGCCTACATCCATACCTCAAACTTATTCGCATATCTTCACCGTCATCAGCAAAAGCCCGAGGCCAACCGCAGCGAGCAGTGACCCTGTCCAATACGACAAATCGCCCAATGATTTTTGCTCAGGCGAGGTTTACCTGAATCAGTGCCGCCTGTTCCCTAGGCAGCACAAGGAGGTCGCCCGAAGTAAGACCGGATCCGGGGTGCGCGCCCGTCAAACTTACGGCTAACTCATCATCAGCCTGCCGACTTTCCACCTGCACCAGACAGCCAGGTCCTATATGGTAATTACTGAGCGTGCGCAATATTCGTGGATCCTCGTCGCTGACTCGTTGCACACGTACCGTCGACCCTGCAGATACTTCTGAAAGGGGCCTTGTGGTTGTAGGTATGGGGGGCAGATTCCCTTCGGCCGAGGGTATGACATCACCATGGGGATCGGCAGTGGGGTGTCCCAGATAGTCGTCGATGCGGTCAATCATCTTGTCGGATACAGCGTGCTCAAGGCGGTCGGCCTCCTCATGCACCTCATCCCAGCCATAACCGAGAACCTGCACCAGGAAGGTCTCCAGCAGCCTGTGGCGCCGAACCATGGTAACCGCATAGCTACGACCGGTCTCTGTCAGCTCTACCTTGCCGTAAGGCCGGTGAGCGACCAGACCAGTATCGACCAAACGGCCCAGCGCACCTGAGACCGTCGACTGCTTCATGCCCGTCTTTTCGGCCACCGCAGTGGGCTTTACAGGGCCGTTATCCCATTCCTGAAGATCCCAGATGACCTTGAGGTAATCCTGGGCGCTGGAAGACAGTTCGGCGATTCCCATGTTCCACAGTCTATAGCACAGGCCTATAGCACGACCCACGAGCAACCCCTGCAGGCATATTTCGACATTGTCACAGTTCATCTCTGGTATTCTTCATCGAGCGCCATTAGACTTCGAAGGGTCGAAGTCTATAGCCAGCCGCACGACCGCCATGGTCCAGAATCAAGGAAGGTGACATGCCGAACACTAAGACCCGACCCGCCTCGGGGTCCGCTAGCCCAGCCGGATCCGAAGCCAGGACCCCGCCATCGAGTCGGCAGCACCGATCCCGTCCCATCATCGAGACGGCCAACGGGCGCTCCCTGGAGGAGATCAACGCCACGGTCTCTGTGCCCAGCTCAACCTCATCCTTCTGGAAGAACCTGGCAGCCTTCTCAGGCCCAGGCGCTCTAGTGGCAGTCGGCTACATGGATCCCGGCAACTGGATCACTTCCATCGGCGGCGGCGCCCAATACGGCTACCTGCTCATGAGCGTCATCCTTATTTCCAGCCTGATCGCCATGATGCTGCAGTACATGTCGGCCAAGCTGGGAATCGTGACCGGTCTGGACCTGGCCCAGGCCACCCGCCAGCACACCAGCCGGCGCGTCAGTTTCGCTCTCTGGATCTGCACGGAGCTTGCCGTGATGGCCACTGACATCGCCGAGGTGATCGGCGGTGCCATCGCATTGAAGCTGCTCTTCGGCATTCCCCTGATCCTGGGCGTGACGCTGACCGTCCTGGATGTGCTCATCCTCCTGCTGCTGACCAAGATCGGCTTCCGGCGCATCGAGGCCATCGTGGCCACCCTGATCCTGGTCATCATGGCGGTCTTCCTTTACGAGGTTTTCCTGGCCAAGCCCGATATGCCCGCAGTCTTCCGCGGCTTCATCCCCGACAAGGCCATTTTGGGCAACGGTCAGCTGACCATGGCTCTGGGCATCGTGGGCGCCACAGTCATGCCGCACAACCTTTATCTGCACTCATCCATCGTTCAGACACGCGACTTCGACCGAAACGACGACGGCCAGGTTGCCAACGCTGTCCGCTTCGCCACCTGGGATTCCAACATCCAGCTGTCCGCAGCCTTCGTGGTCAACTGCCTGCTGCTGGTGCTGGGTGCGGCCATGTTCTTCGGACACGGTGAAGGGCTGGACACCTTCACTGCCCTCTACAACGCCCTTGGCGACAAGACCATCGCAGGTCCGGTCGCATCCGGACTGCTCTCCACCCTCTTCGCTGTGGCTCTGCTGGCCTCCGGTCAGAATTCGACCATCACCGGCACCCTGACTGGACAGATCGTCATGGAGGGCTTCATCCGCATGAGGATCCCTCTCTGGCTGCGCAGGCTGGTCACCCGTGTAATCTCCATCATTCCCGTGCTGATCTGCACCATAGCCTTCGGCGGCAAGGAGTCCGCTCTGGATAGCCTGCTGGTCTACTCCCAGGTCTTCCTATGCGTGGCCCTGCCCATATCCATGATCCCCTTGGTCTGGTTCACCTCCTCCAAGAAGATCATGGGCAAGTACGCCAACCCTCGATGGATGGCCTTCCTGGCCTGGATCGTCGTGGCTGTCCTGACCGGGCTCAACCTCCAGCTGGTCATCCAGGATGTAGGCGAACTGATACAGATGCTCTGAGCGCCAGTGCTCTGGTGAGAGCCGCCGCCATTTGCCGAATGAATAAGGCAATGCCGGCGGCTTCCCCGCAATTCTGCATGCAACAGGCCCGTCACTCTTCGGTGTCGTCACTCTTCGGTGCCATAAACGCCTTGCTTGCTTAGTAGGATATCTGCCTCTTGCTCAGCGCGCATATCCACCAACTCCATTCCGCTTCAGATACGGTGGAAGATAGCAGGATTTTATCAAGAGTCCTGCTATCAGCGATCACGCGGTTAGCCAAGAGCCGGGTCGCAGACCCAGCCCCGCATGGAACCGTCGGTCGCAAAAATCATAGATGTCAGTGGAATCGAGCAAATATGAACGACAAACTCACAACCAACGAGGGGCAGCCTTGGGCAGACAACAACCATAGCCAGACGGCGGGCACCCGCGGACCCATCCTCATGCAGGACTACCAGCTCCTTGAAAAGCTGGCGCACTTCAACCGCGAGCGCATACCAGAGCGCGTAGTTCACGCCAAGGGGGCCGGAGCCAAGGGAACCTTCACCTTGACCAAGGACATGAGCGCCTATACCAAGGCCAACGTATTCAACGGAGCAGGCAAGACCACGCCCATCCTGCTGCGCTTCTCCCAAGTGGCCGGCGAATCCGGCTACCCTGACACCTTGCGCGACGTGCGCGGCTTCGCTCTGCGCTTCTATACGCAGGAGGGCAACTACGACGTGGTTGGCAACAACACCCCCGTATTCTTCGTCAACGACCCCCTGAAATTCCCCGACTTCATCCACTCACAGAAGCGCGATCCGGCTACCCACCTGCGCAGCCAGGAGATGCAGTGGGACTTCTGGTCCCACTCCCCTGAGTCTGTTCACCAAGTGACGTATCTGATGGGCGACAGGGGTAACCCGGCCAGCTACCGGAACATGAACGGCTACGGGAGCCACACCTTCAAGTGGGTCAATGCACAGGGCGAGCAGTTTTGGGTCAAGTACCACTTCCTGAGCGAGCAAGGCGTGAAGAACATGACCGATGAGACCGCCGCCAAGGTCGCCTCTATGGACACGGACTTCCTCCTGCACGATCTCTATGATGCCATCGACCGGGGCGACTACCCCAAGTGGAAGGTCTGTGTGCAGATCCTGCCCTATCAGGAGGGGCTGGACTATAAGGACGATATCTTCGACGTGACCAAGGTGGTCTCCAAGAAGGATTATCCGCGCGTTGAAATCGGCGAGTTCGTGCTGGACACCAACCCGACCAACTATTTTGATGATGTGGAGGAGGCGGCCTTCTCCCCCGCCAACTTCGTTCCCGGCATCGAGCCATCGCCCGATAAGCTGCTGCAGGGACGTCTATTCGGATACAAGGACGCCGAGCGTTACCGTCTGGGCGCCAACTACGAACAGCTGCCCATCAACCGTCCGGTCAACGAGGTCCACAACTACGAGCGTGATGGGTTCATGTCTCAGGGACAGGATGGATCGGTCAACTACGAACCCAACAGCAAGGGTGGTCCTGTGGAGGACAACAATGCCCGCATGCATGGCGATGCCATCCAAGGGCAAACCGAGTACTCCCGCCCCTACGACAAGGACTACTATTCCGCAGCCGGTCGTCTCTACAGGCTGATGAGCCCGGAAGAGAAGGACCGTCTGATCCAGACCATCAAGAACAACCTGGGATCCGTCGATGACCAGGAGATCCAGGTCCTCGAGACCAGGCAGTTCTACCAGGCCGACTCCGACTACGGCCAACGCGTGGCTGAGGCCCTCGGCCTCTCCACGGACCAGATCAAGTAGAACAGCAACAGGGCGGGGACTGCCGACGACACGTCTGAACTGGCCTGCAATCCCCGCCCTGTGTTACTATTTCCTAGTTGCCTTGATCAGGGTCACGTAGGCTATGGTCCCGTTCATTGCAGCCTTGGAGGATTCGCCTAGTGGTCTATGGCGCACGCTTGGAAAGCGTGTTGGGTTCACGCCCTCACGAGTTCGAATCTCGTATCCTCCGCCAGTAGATACCTAAGGATCGTTGAAATCACTAGGATTTCAACGATCCTTCTGCATGTCACAGAGAGAATGACCCGTCCGTTTTAGGGGTTCTCGACTCCTTCTCATGAAGTCGGAATTCCAGCGTCGTTTTCATTGCTTCCTGAACACTCAGGAAGCCACGATGTCGCAGATGAGAAAACGACGTTCCTTCGGGACAATCAAGAAAGTGACGCAGGACGGACGCAGCTGTCTTGAAGCGTCCTTCCCCGCTCCCCTGTATTGCTTCCACCGCTATCTGCAGATCAATCTGCCCGCCCGCCAGCACAAGGTCGACAAGGAGAAAGAGGAGCAGGTCCTCGACTACTGGCTCAAACGGGCCGAACGCGACATCGAGCTAAACGTGTGGGTCCCTCAATACAGTTTCTACATCGCGCTGCGCCGGAATGTGAACTTCAACTGACTTCTCCCACGACTGGGTGGAGAACCGGAGGAAGCCCGACGGCGAACCCATCCACGAGACCACCGAACAGAAGAACCGCGAGATGCCAGCCAACCATCTCCTCGACTATTTCGGCGGCTTCTCCCTGATGGACATCACCTCCACCTTGGTGCGCCAGCGGTGGAACGACTTCCCCGTCGACCACGAGACGCCCGAGGAATTCGCCTTGGCGGTGATTCTGGCTGGGGTGCTGGGGCTTCGCCAGGTAAAGTTTTGTGATTGCAGCGTCAAGACATCGATCTGGAGAACCAGATCCCTCACGTGGTTCATGCAACTAAGTCGATCTATGGAAAGGGCACCGCAGACCATGCGGTCATCCTGGGACCCCTAAAACTGAGGAGAGCATTCGAGAGCTCCGCCTCTCATACTCTCTTGTCACCCACATCCGCATCCATCTCAACGAGTTCGTCGGACCGGAATCCGCCGCCCTGCTCTTCCCAACAAGAATAGAGCACCTCTTTCCGGTCAGAGCCCGCGGGCAGCGGATTGAACGCTCCTCGGCGACAGAACCCTCATACCAGTCCCGGCAATGACATTTCCCACCCATCAATGATGAGTCGGCGGATGCCGGGAAGGTCCCCAACATCCGCAGTGTCGTAGTCGGGAATCAACTGGCCGGCTCGATCGTCCATGGCGTCCGCATCGTTGTTGGCCGCGCCCGGACGGAAACCTCCGGGCTTGATATTGCCGTCGGCATCCACATAGGAGGAGACAAGCTTATACGGTCCTTGTGGCTTACCCCTGGTCGACAAGACCACGTTGCGGGAGGCGCCATAGGACTGGTTAATTTCCAAATGCGCCCAGATAATCCAGCCTCCCTTGTAGTTCTTAGCGATCTTGGAACGCTCGCCCTTCGCATTGCACTCGGGGAAATACGTACCCGTATCACCAGAGGTCCCACTATCGACTGGAGTTCCCTCATAATGCCAATTCATCAAATCGGCGGATGAATACAGCCTCAGCTGGGTATTACCCTCGGTATTATTCTCCCTACCCTCGCCAAGCCACCAATACTTACCCGTGGCATCATCCTTGTAGAAGCCGCTGCCATGCGCATCGACAACGCTTCCAACATCGGCATAGAGGGCCTGACCATTGGTTATCCGTTGGCAGACCCACTCTCCGAGGCCATCGCCGCAACAGGCAGACCCCCTCAAGAGAAGTAAAAGACGAGAGCATAGCAGAAGATGCCACCATTGCCAACGCCCTCGCACTTATCTTGTGTATTATCGTTCAATTCCCGTTGCCACCCTCATTCGGGAACACGCGCGAAAGACACTCAGAACCGTTCAAATTCAGATATGAGAGTCTCAGCATGTCGTACTTTTAAAAAGAGTGAACTAATGTTTATCTCAATTACAGGATTGAAACAGTGTCATGTTTGATCACTTGCACCAATTTCATGATTGTCTACGATTGAGCTTCGAAGGCTTAGCAGGCTTCTGAGCCCCTTTGTCACCTCTCCTCTGCATCAATAACATTCCGGTAAGTTAATTCGCAGTATGCTGTCTTGCGAAAGGTAACCAGCTTCTACATCAGAATTGTTCTGAATCGCGCCACTCTGCAACTAATTCGTTCTTACGGGTGTTTACCGATACCACCACACCGGATCCGACTCAATCTTGTTTGCCTCAGTTGAATTGTTTTTCATCGACGTGCGATTCACCCATCAACACACGCCACTCACGAGCTAGCGGATACGGTAGGCGGGAGCACCCTCAGTATCGGAAGCTCCCGCTGGTCTCATCAATTGTGTATTGTCAGCTTCTGTCGAGCCCTTCGTTCACTTTCTGAATCGCTGCAAGCGCATCGTTGACGGAAGTTCCGTTGTACACGTTCTGCATCTGAACGCCGATTTCATCCTCTAGCTCGGAATATTTGAGCTTGCGTTCGAGAGTGGAGTTCAGCTGTCCTTTGGTGATCTCGCTGACAGAGTCCTTTGCCGTCTGCGAAACATCGGAGGGGAGTTGGACCTCCATTCCTTTGGCCACCGGCGAGCCCTGCAGCGTATTGATCCATAGCTGCTGGCCCTCGCCTGTCGTCATGAACTCAACGAACTTCATGGCCGCCTTTTTCTTCTTGCTTGTCTTGTTCACCGACAGGGCGAAGTCGACACCGGTCGTAGGCTCTGCCTTCCCGTCGCCGACGCTGGGGAATTGGATCATGCCCAGTTCATCGTTCTCGACAGCGGTGCCCTTGGTCTCGTCATTGGGAATGGCCACGGAGGCGTGCCATGATCCCGTGGGGAAGAACGCGGTCTTGCGTGAGTAGAAGTAGTTGTCGCGCGCATCAGGATAGGTTGCCGTTCCCACAGCCCCATCCTGGAAT
Source organism: Bifidobacterium asteroides (assembly GCF_003202695.1). Classification (GTDB taxonomy): domain Bacteria; phylum Actinomycetota; class Actinomycetes; order Actinomycetales; family Bifidobacteriaceae; genus Bombiscardovia; species Bombiscardovia asteroides_G. Next base: position 278,149 of record NZ_QGLL01000001.1, on the reverse strand, counting down.
ACCTTGTCGCCCACCATCTGCTTCCATGCGTTCATGGTTTTGACGAAGGTCTTGTCGGTAAAGGAGGCCTTGCCTTCCTCCGCTTTGTAGATATCGCCCTTGCCGAACTGGTTGCTCATCCACACGAAGAAGTCAACGTCATGCCAACCGTCCTTCGCCCCGAACGCCATGGGGATAAGGCCTTTGTCCTTGAGTTTGGCGCAGTCGGCCTTGAGCTCGTCATAGGTGGTGGGAAGTGTCGTGATTCCGTTTTCCTTGAGGAGTGTCTTGTTGTAGAGCAGATATTCCTGTCCCGAGATGATGGTGGGCATGCCAGCGAGCTTGCCGTCCGTCGTGGTGACCTGCTTGACGGCGTTCTCTGAGACTTTATCCTTCCAACCGGGCATGTTCTCATCTGCGAGATCGTTCATATCATCGGCGAAACGCGCGTATTCCGTCGCCATCGTACCGGTCTGGACGCCGAAGAGATCCGGGCCCTCACCTCCTGCCATAGCAGTCTGCAACTTCTTCTGGTAGTCCGCCTGCTCTGCGGTCCTCCACCACTTGATCTTGATATTGGGATACTTCTCCTGGAACTTTTTGTAGATACCCTTCCACTGGGCATCCGTAGGCTGCCACGTCCAGAAAGACAGCGTCACGGGATTATCCTTTGTGCCCAGACCTGCGTCGGCGCTCGAGCTGCTGCTATTGCCGCAGCCTGCCAGCACGCTCACCGACATTGCAAGCGCAGCACCCACCGCCAATGCCTTTTTGCGTAGTGATAACATCCTCAACTCCTTTGTTTGTTGTTTACTGCTCTACTTCCCTACCCGGAAGACCACTGTCCGATGGCTGCGGTCTTCTCTAGATTCCGAGGGAAGTACGTTCATAGCCTGTCAACGCCGCTTCCATTAGGCTGCAGCGCAGAGGTACATTGTTGATGATGGCTTCCTGACCTTTCCCACATGCGAACTGCCAGGTCAGGCCACGGACGTGAATTCTGACGACCCCGCCTTCACATTCGAATCTAAGAGTGCGCAACACATGGCCCCGACCGCTGCGGAAAGATGTCTCAACGAGTTTCTTGAGTCTTTTGGGTTGTTCTTGTGGCTCCATGCGATTCCCGTCCCCGTCGAGGACAGTGACGCCGTCATACCTTATGTGTATTTGTAATGGCCCGAAGACCACCTCTGCTTTGGCTGCAGTATCGTTGAGCTCAAAATCAAGGACGAATCGATACCCGGCGGCATTCCTGCGTGTCGAGAATGATGCTTTGCCCGGCCCCGCTGGCAGAAGTCTATCCCCCTCAAAGCGGAGAGGGTCTTCGGCGCGAATCTCTCGGGGAATATCGGAAAGCAAGTGCCCCCACAAATCCACATGATCGACGAAGTTGAGGGAGCTGAACAATGCTCTCGAACCGATGGAGTAGATTCCGAACTCGGTCTGTCCGGAATCGATGACCGTTGAGAGGACGAGATGACCATCGATCTCAATTGAGTAATCCGAGTAGCACCGGTTTACAGTGACCAGATGCCACGAGGTGAAATCGAACCTCATCGCTCTTAGCGAGGCTGCAGCACGCACCTGTTCTACGCCGTTCTCCCGGTTGATCATCCCAAGGGTGCCTGCTCCGAGATCGATTCCAAGCAAGAGTAGATTGTCGGCGTCCGTTCTGGAGAGCACCAGGCCGAAACGGGCTCCCAAGGGGGAATCATGTGCGCACATCCATGTGCTCAACGAGTAGGTTTCCCCGGCCTTGCTCCCTTTCCTCAGAGCAACGAACCTGCCGGAGTGGTCTGTCTCCAACCGACCATTCCGCGTGCTCGCCACGCCTTCGATGACGCACCACTCGTTGTCGAGTTCGTCGTCTAGTCCTTTGCCTTGTGCATGGGGGTAGAAGCTCTGCACGTCTCCTCGCCCGGGTGCGTCGACCTCCATGGCAGTGGGGCCGTCAGTGTCGAGGTGCTCCTCTGCATAGTAGAGAGGGTCCAAGCGCATGACTCTCTGCTCGGTACCCACCGACGATACATCCTTGGCGGAACGGGCATGATAGACGATCCAATCATCGATTCGGTTGGGGGCCTTCACGATGGAGTTGTGCCCGGTCCCCTCCACCTCCCGACTTCGGATGAGCAGCGGATCGAAGGACCCGTCACGACTGCTTTTCGTCCATTTGAGTTCGTCGATATGATCTCTACGCCCATCGCCGAGGGGTGCAAGAGAGTATCCGACGAAGTAGTCCTCATGGTCGTAGGCGTTTGCTGAATATGTGATGTATGCCCAGTTGCGGTGGGTGAAATAGGTCGCGCCTTCGACGGTATGCCAGTCACGTCCGTCTCCGAACCTGTTGCGGGCGAATATCTCCTCATCCATGGTCGGCACGATGAGCGGTTTTGGGTTTCCTTCCCTCGTGAGCGGCGTATCGAGTCGATCGATCATGACGCTAGTCCCAGGCCTAAAGTCGCTCAGTCCCGTCACCTGGTTATCCGCATAAAGCAAATAGAGGATTCCGTCCTCGCCGCGTACCACCTGCGAGTCGATAGCGAAGGAGTCGAAGAGCACGGATTTCATTTCGAAGGGACCTAGCGGATTGGTGCTGGTGGCCACTCTCATGATTTCCTCATGCGTGTCATCCGAGTTCGCCGGCATGTTTGAGAAGTACATGTAGAACATGCCATTGAGGAGGACAACCGAAGGTGCCCAGAACATTTTTCTGTCGCGTTCCTGATAAGCGAAACCGTGGCGCTTCCAGTGCACCATGTCCAGGGAGGTTGAGACTGTTATGCCGTTTTCATCAGTTGCATAGCAGTAATATTCGCCAAGATATTCAATGACGAAAGGGTCTGGAGCCGTGTGCTTGCGTCCATCCTCATAGACCACAGGGTTGACGAACCCCGGTCCCTTCAACGCGTGGATTTCCGTCTGGCTGAACGTGATGTTCTTTTGAATGACATCGGACATTTCGGTTTCCCTCCTCTCAGCTCTTCACTGCGCCAGCGGTGATGCCAGACTGGAGCCATCGCTGGCTGATGAGATAAACGATCACCGAGGGGATCGTCATCAGAATGAGGGCCGCATACATTTGGGCGACCATCTCCGGAGTCTGGCTTCTCGTCTCCATGAAGTATGTCGAGGCGAGTGTGACCGGATACTTGGTCTCATCGCGCACGATGAGCAAGGGAATCAGATATTCATTCCATGAGTAGACAAAGGTGAGGACGCCGGTGGTCGCTATCATCGGAACACTCAAGGGCATCAGGATTCGTGAATAGATGCGGAAGGTTCCCGCGCCGTCGACCTCCGCCGCTTCGATGATCTCGTCGGGCAGGCCGTCAAAGTAGTTCTTCCAGAGCAACAGCATCTGGAGCGCGTTGAACGCCACCATTGGTAGGATCATGCCAAGGTAGGTGTTTGTCAATCCGAAAGCCTTGATGGTGAAGAACAGCGGCATAGTTACCGATGCGACTGGGACCGCCATGCATGCCAAGAGCAGCAGATAAATGATCTTCGAGCCTCTGAACGGCATTTTAGAGAAGGAGAATCCTCCCAAGGAGGTGATGAAGACGACAATCACGGAGGTGGAGATCGAGATAAAGAAGCTGTTGAACACGACTCGGAAATAATGGACATCCGGATTATTGATGACCGTAGCGTAGTTTCCGAATCCATTGATGTTGAAGGATTTCGAGACTGCCGTCCAGATCGGGAATATCCAGATCAGGAGGAAAAAGACCAAGACCGCATACATGATGACGGTCATACTCATTTTGCGTTTCATCAGTTTCCGCTCCTTTTCGCCACTGCCATCTGCCCCAGAGACAGGACCACAGCGACCACGAGAACTAGAACCCCCACTGCCGCGGACAGTCCGCCATTGAACTGCTGGATACCGAGCTTGTATAGATAGGTCGCCAAGAACTCGGTCGATCTGCCCGGCCCTCCTCCCGTGGTGAGCATCACGATGTCGAAGGTTTTAAGGGAGCCCACGATGCCCAATACGATCAGCGTGTTGGTCGTGCCTGAAAGCATGGGGACCGTTACTTTGAACAGCGTCGTCCAGAAGCCCGCCCCATCCAGCTTCGCCGCCTCATAGACTTCATCGGGAATCGAGAGCAGTCCAGCATAGTAAATGACCATGGAGTAGCCCATCCACTCGAAGATGTTGATCGCACAGATGGAGAAGAGCGCGATATGAGGGTCTCCGAGCCAGGTCTGGGCGAGAAACCCAAGGTGGAGGGCACGGAGGGCCTCATTGATGGAGCCGACGTTGGGGTCCATGATTATTCTGAAGATGGCAGCGATGATGACCGGTGCCATCGAGATGGGGAGAAAGAAGATGGCCTTGAAGAAATTGGATCCCCTCATTCTCTCCTTAAGAATGACGGCAAGAAGGAGGCCTAAGCCCGCCTGTATGACCACGGTCACGACGAGGAAGATCAGGGTGTTACGAAGCGCGACCCAGAATACCGAGCTGGGGTCGAGCAGCTTCGTATAGTTCTTCATTCCCACGAAGCCCATCTGGTCGCTCAGGCCATCCCAATTCGTAAACGATGCCCACACGGTGAATGCAATGCAGTAGTAAATGAATAATCCAGACAGGATAACGACGGGAAGCACGTAAAGGACCGGCTGGAACCTTGTCCAGCGTCCTCGTCTCTGATGATGCCCGTGGGCCTGTAAATGCTTGTCGTTGTCTTGACTGGGGTCCCGGGGCAACCCCTGTCCTCTCCCATCTGAAATCTTCACCGCGGTCGTCATCTATATCCTCCTTGATCTCGAACTTCGCTAGCGTCCAGGCTTCACTGCCAACAATATTGTAACGTTTCAATGCCATCTATTAGTAGTTTATAACGTTTCAATTCGAGAATCAAGCTCCCAGCTCTTAGGGACGATTCAACTCAATGCTTTAGGCGATGAATGTCTATAGACGATATCGTATCCGGTAAGGTATTCGGCTGGTGATGCACGCCTGCCTGTCTCAATCTGGCCGATAAGCAAATCAATCGCCTTCTGCGCTACCACTGTCCTCATCGGATCGACCGTCGTCAGAGAAGGAATCGTGTAACGTGCCTCGTCAATATTGTCGAAGCCGACGACTCGGATCTGCTCGGGGACAGCGATTCTCAGCTCCCTCAGCTGACTGCTCACTCCAAAGGCCTGTAGGTCGTTCAGCGCGAAAATGGCATCGGGACGTATACCCTCCGCAAGCATCTGCCTGACAGCACGAGCACCCGATTCACTCGTCCATTCTCCTGTCTCTCTGATCAGGGACTCATCCACGGTAACTCCGTGCTCCTTGAGTGCTCGAAGATAGCCGCGGGTGCGCAAGGAGCGAGACGAGGATATGCTCGAGTCCAGCGATCCCCCTACCACTGCGATGTGCTTGCATCCGGCACGTAAAAGATGCTCAGTAGCCGCCTTGGACGCCGCTTCGTTTTCCACCGTCACGTGGGGCGCAGGGCCACCGAAGACGCGTTCGCCCAGAATGACTAATGGATAGTCGCCCTCCATGAGTGAGAGGTCGTCCTGGGACATCTTGACCGGACTCATGATGAGTCCATCCGTCATGTTTCTGTGCACATCGCTTAGACAGGCGAGCTCCCTTTCCCGACTATTTCCACTCGATTCTACGATGACACCGTATCCACGTTCTCTCGCAGCACGGATGACTTCCTCGGCCAATTCGGCGAAATACACCTGTCGCAGGTCAGGAATGGAGAGAGTAATCAAACCGGTCCGACCGGACCGCAGCGTACGAGCAGATTCGTTCGCCACAAACCCAAGATCGTCAACGGCGTCCTTTATGCGCTTTCTCATCTTCTCGCTCATGTGCGGTCGATTATGAAGGTAGTTCGACACCGAGCCGATCGAGACGCCTGCCCTCTTGGCGACGTCCACCAACGTTGCTCTCCTCCGCATCCATGCCCCTTCCTTGTTGGATGATAACGTTTCAAATTACACCAATCATATAGCTGAGGAAGAGACGGGTGCTGGCTGCTGGATTGTCTCTACCAACAAAACTGTTCACCGACAGCAGCTAACTTTACTTTTAGAATCACGTGCAAGGTGTCGGACCTCCCTTACAACGAACTCCCAGTCGCCTCTGCGCTGTCCCACGGCGCTTGGACTTCTCCCACCATTTCTGGGTTCCCTCGAAGAAATTGAATCATATAAACCAGCATCCACTCCACAAGCCGCAGATACATGTACTCAAATAGTGCATCATCCTGTACGTGGTCGCTTGTCGCATCTTCTTCAACTGATTCCGCAAAAATTCCATCACCAAAATCTTCGGTTGCTTTAGCAGCGCTAATTCCAGCATCTATACGCTTGTCATTAGCAAGCTCCAGCGAATACTCAGCACAGACCAGATCGCTGCCGTGCCGTGGCGAAAGCTCCAACTCCCTTGTCATCCGTACCTCTCCCCCACAGTGCGCACAAGAACAAAGCAATATAGCCAGAATAAACAGCAACTGGAACGCCTGCAAACAGTCAATTAGCACTTCCCTCGCTCCTAATTCACATTTACCCATGCAGACTTCAAAATTATCGCAGATACACATCCCATAAGCTTCATGATCGATTATCCTGGGGAACATGGCTATGAACGTCAATGTCGCATCACGCCGTCGCAACTGGTCGCGCGAAGAAACGATGATGGCGTTTGCCTTGTACATCGTGCTTGAACCTAGAGAGTGTGATGACAATGGACTAGACGTGCAGCGTCTGGCATCATTCCTGAACCGCACACCCGCCTCAGTTGCCTTGAAAATCTGGAACATCGCAGCTCATGATGCCAATCGGAGCGCACAAGGCAAGGCAGGCATGAAGCATGGCAGCAAGCTGGATTCCCAAGTCTGGCGTTGGTACGCGGAAAATCCCGATGCCTTCATGGCAGAATGCCTCGATTTGCTCCAACACGCGCTCCTGCAAGCGAACAAACACCACTTCCACCCAGCACCGTTGGCCTCTGACCGATATTCCCCGCTCGAAACTGCAACAAAACTGATACTTGACAAGCACAATCCCGAAGGCGGCGAGCGCGAAACGACCACGATTCAGCGGATCAACCAGTCTTACTTCCGTAATTCGCTGCTCTTGAACTACCAGTGTACATGCTGCATCACCGGCATGCAGATACCTTCGATGCTGATTGCCAGCCATATCAAACCATGGAAAGCATCAACTCCGACCGAGAAAACCGCTGCATCGAACGGTCTGCTGCTCAATGCCTTCCACGACCGAGCGTTTGATCAAGGTCTGATCTCCATTGACGACGACTACTGCATCATGGTCAACCACGACAAGGTAAGGCGCTCACCGATCAACGATCAATGGCTCTATGCCTTCGAAGACCAGAAAATCACGTTGCCATCGATCCGTCGACCCTCACATGAATTTATCGAGTATCATCACAAACACATCTTCCTTACCGATGCTGCATAACCACGGAGGTTATCGCTTCCCTACCGCTTGGCACTGCTCAGGAAATTGGACAAATTTCTCCCGGTCTTTTCTTCCAAGGCATTGGCCATGCCCACAGGTTGCCCCGCTAACCAGAAACCCATAAAGCCCTCCTTCAACACGTCGTCAGAGCAGCTAATTAAGCGACCAGATACTTAGGCGACATTCTTAAAACGTTGGAGCCAAGCCAACAACGGCACCTTGCGGTTAGAAGCTCATACGTCGGCATTGCCATCCTTTGCGCTGTCGATCCTGTTCTTCCGCTTTGTTTGATCTTAGCGGTTCGTTTAATATAGTGAGCTAGACGGTCTTGTCGCCATAAGGGTCCTCATCGCCTCAGTGCCTCGAAAGACAGTGATGTCCGGAGGCGACCAGACGCTGCGAGCAGGGCAAGACAAAATTGAGAATTCCGGCAAGGACCCCTCTTGTTCGATTTCATGATGAGTCAACTATCCCAATCTCTAAATTCAAGAAAGTTCATCCAATAACCGGTCTGCGATACCCAGTCATATGGGATTTCTGCATTTGTGGTATCGGATTATTTACTCAGGCGATGAATAACTGCAGGGACAGACTGAGATAAGGCAGCTCATAGAGTAAGTCATTCCAACAAGCGCAGTTCAGACCACGAGAATAATGTCAATCTCATAATTTGGCATAACCATTCATGATCTCATCCTGAAAAATCGATTTCACCATATAGGTAATGGTCGATCACCGGCGCGACGGCCTGTTCCACTTCCCGAGTCGGCATGGAGGACAGTGGTTCCAGCCGAAATACATACCGCAGAACGACGATGCCGAATATCTGCGATGCAATGAGCATCATGCGTTCATCTTTATGATCGATATCAGCAGGTCCAGGATGCGCCTTAGCGAGTTGCTGCGATATGGTGCTCACCAAAAGGCGAAGGACGTGATCATTGCCTGCCGCGTTGCGCACTATGCGTATATATGTTTCTCCTGACGGGGAATGTTCCAGAAATCGGAATAAGTGATTCATGAATTCCGCTCCCGAAATGCGCGAGGGCGCTTTATGAGTCTGTTTGTCGAGACCAAAATCGACCGTAAGCTGGTTGCTCGAAATTATCCGTTCAACGGATCGAGAGAACAGATCATCTTTGTTGCCAAAATAGTAGTAGAGAAGGTTTTGGTCACAACCGGCATCCCGGGCTATCCCCCGCATAGTGACTTTATCGAATGAGCTGGTGGAGAACGCCCGGCAGGCCGCTTCAAGTATGTTTTCCCGCGTAGCGGAAGTCTTCGCTCTACCAGGGCGCCCGCGTCGCTGTCTACGAGAGCAATCCCCTTCGTTTACACGTTCAGCAGCCCTGACCGCCGTTTTATCAGGACTTGCTTTCTTCTTTTCAAGCGACTTTCGCGTGCTTGGCTTTCCCGCGGCTGACATGTTCTCCATCCTTTATTTCCTATAGGAGATACTAACTGAAACTCAAGAATTCATCAATGATGAATATGTGCTAATATACGATTTGTTCATCGATGATGAATAAGTGCGCAACGGCCACGAAGGCCGATCTGAGAGACAGAGTGATTGGAGAGAACATGACCGCCGTGATCGTCAAAGAGTTCAGAGAGCTCTTGCGTGACAAAAGAACTCTGGCCATGCTTATCCTCATGCCAGTGCTTCTTCTGTTCATCTTTGGCTATGCCGCGAATTTTTCAGTTGAGAAGGTTTCAGTCATTGTCATCGGAAAAAACGCGAATCAATACGCTGAAAAGCTGGAGAAATACGATGCTTGCAAGGACGGAATGACCATCACCAGCACCGATGAGCATATGCATGGAAGAAACGACGCCGAGACTCTTTTGCGAGACAGAAAGGCGGATGCAGTCATCACCGTAAAGGGCGATGCCGCAGATAAGCAGAGCGGAATTCTGGGGACAGACGCTCATGCCTACATCGACGGTTCAGGTCTATTCGCCGCGCAGTCCGCCAGAAAAACGGTATTGCAGCTCGCTGGCGAAGATATGCAGCAGAACGCAAAGGAAGCCAAAAAGAATGCCCTGAAAACGCAGCAGGGAAAAATGAGACAGTTCGAGCAGCAACTACAGGAGTATCAGCTCGCCGCCCAGCAGGCAGCGGCAAAGGGCCAGCCCGCACCGCCAAGACCTCAGCTGCCCTTGGAAAAGAACAGCGACATGTCAAAGGAAATGAACAGTGCCCATTCCAATGATGCCAGCACATCCGCCATGACGATCTTCTTCAATCCCGACTTGAAAACCTCTTTTGTCATGATTCCGGGACTTATCGGCCTGATCATAACGCTGATCGGCACCATGATCACCAGTATCGGACTGGTCAGAGAACGGGAGCAGGGCACGTTGGAACAGCTCGCTGTTATGCCACTGAACCCATTCAGCATCATTATCGGGAAGATAGCCCCCTACTTCCTGCTTGCCTTGGCAGACATGGCTATCATCACCATCTTGGGCATATGGGTATTCGGGATTCCCTTCCGGGGCAATTTCTGGATATTTCTGCTGGGAACAGTCCTGTTCCTGTTTGTAGTGCTGGGCATAGGCATTTTCATTTCGACCATATCCCAAAACTCTGGACAGGCTGTACAGATGGCAATGATGATTGTCATGCCGCAAATGCTGCTTGGCGGCATCATCTTCCCGCTTGAATCCATGGCGGCATCAGTTCGATGGATCGGGTACATAATTCCGCTTACATGGTTCAATCAGATGGCCCAGGGAATCATGCTTCGCGGGTCGACATGGGAGTCGCTATGGCTGCCCGTGACGATACTGTCCGCTGAAGCAGTGGTGCTGTTCTCCCTCGCCTCGCTGAAACTGCGCCGCCTACTCACTCGAGGAGGGGCACGATGAGCAAGGATCAGAACGTTAAGGAAATAGGCAGACAGAATAATAGTCTTGAATTGAAAGACATTAATGTCTCCTTTGATGGAGTCAAAGCGCTTGATTCCTTCACCGGGACATTCTCTGCAGGCAGCCTGACCGCATTCACCGGCGGAGACGGCGCGGGCAAGACCACTCTGCTGAAGCTGCTGGCTGGCCGAGTGAAAGCGGCTTCCGGGAAGATTGCAGGACTGCCCAGCAAGGAACGCATCGGCTACCAACCTGCGGATTCAGGAGTATGGCGCGACATGACCGTGCTGGAAAATCTACGGTTTGTCGCTGGCGCCTACCATATGAACTCTGCGCACGCTCAAGAACGCATTGACTATTTAATTGAAAGTGCAGGATTGATGGACGCACGGAACAGATTGGGAGGGCAGCTCTCAGGAGGAATGCGCCAGAAGCTCGGAGTAATCATGGCAGCACTGCACGAACCCGACCTCCTCCTGCTCGACGAGCCGACTACAGGCGTCGACCCGGCCAGCCGCGAAGACATTCTTGCTCTGATATCATCCCAAGCGGTCGAGGGCAGGACCGTCTTGTTCGCTACAACATATCTGGACGAGGCGGCCCGTGCCTCGACTCTGTATCTGATGAACCAAGGAAAACCCCTGTATGTGGGCGATCCGCAAGCTATGCAGAACGATGCACCAGGCAAATTATGGCAGGCCTCGCTCGACATCGGAAAGCCGATGATCCTGCAATCTTCCTTCGGAACCTCATTGCAAGCACGCCCTTCAAAGGTTGCCTACCATAACTGGCAAAGGGGCGATACCGTTTATATCTGGACATCGCCAAAGGACAGCAGAGCACCTCAAGATTTTCGCCGCACCGATTTTGACTTGGAGAATGCATCCATCGCTTTTCTTCTCTCCGACGAAGAAAAGGGGCATGCCACTGCTTCTGCGTCAGCAACGTCGGAATCGGATTCTACAGACAAGCCCTGCAAGGCTTCAGCATCCATCATCCATACCAGCAAACCCTGCGTCAACGCTGTGTCGATCACCAAGCAATTCGGATCGTTCAAGGCGCTCAATAAGGTATCGCTGCAGGTCAACCCAGGTCAGATACTTGGGCTTATCGGCGGGAACGGCGCAGGAAAGACAACGCTCATCAGGATTCTTCTTGGGCTTGAGACCATGGACAAGGGATGGGTGTCCATGTTCGGGGGAAAGCCCAGCTTCTCCACACGTCGACTTATAGGATATGTCCCTCAAGGCCTTGGACTCTACCGAGCATTGAGCGCTAGGGAAAACATGCAGTTTTCGGCTGATATCTATAAGGTGGCAGCGCGCGGATGGACCGCCCTCTATGCTGATTCTTTAGGAAAGCGACCAGTCGGTAATCTGCCGCTTGGCTCCCAACGGCTCCTAGCCTATGCCATCGCTGCCGAGCACCAGCCAAAACTGCTGGTTCTTGATGAACCCACTTCGGGAATGGATCCCGTATCACGAATGCGTTTGTGGCGTGAGCTTCACCGTACAGCCGCCAACGGTGTAGGAATATTGGTAACCACGCATTATATGAGCGAAGCATCACAGTGTGACCGCTGCCTTATTCTCTCACATGGCCACACGCAGGCGGAAGGGACCTTGGAAGAAGTCCTACGCGGGCACTCCTCCATCATGGTCCATACAAACAGGTGGCGGGACGCCTTTGCACTGTTGAAGCAGGCGAACCTGCCAGTCACTCTGGACGGAAAAACCTTACGGGTCACGAACGGAAGCGAGACGGAGGTGCGGAAGGCCTTAGCCCCATTGGGCATGACCGATCGAGAATGCGCCATACGCCAAACGGATGCGACCTTGGAAGAAATTCTGGCCAAAGGTTCCCGATGAACCCAAAACAAACAACAACAAGCCTGAAGGGGCACCTGGCATAGTCCCCTCCAGGTAAACCGGCGCAATACACGAGCAGCGATAAAGGTTTCGACAATGGCGGGCTGGTCTTTGCCTTGGCGATCCAGCAACTCGATGATCATAGCTAGCACTGTAAAGCCTCGCAGCCGTGTAGCACCCCTGGGGGAATTGCAATCCTGCCATCGATCAGATCCAGTTTGAAACCGTTATAAGCCCTATGCGCCGAAGCCTATTTCGCATTAGATTCTACGGCACATACGCAGCCCTTCTATAAGCAGCAGAATTCCACTCAGGATGAGCCTTGGCACAAGGAAGTCCGTAAGCGTCCAGTATCGGACTGCAATAGAGCGGTACTCGAACATGCAGTCGAAAAGTCCACCTACCCTTTCAGCAGACCAAGAAAACTGAGCGGAATTGAAGTTGATACACAATGAGCCAATCTATCAACAGATAGTTTCCAATATGATATAGTTTCTGATATGAAACCAAATGAGCCGTCCCCTCTTTATAACGCTCTCATGTATCTGCAGTGCGAATTCGTGGCAGAGCGCAACAGGGTCAATCCGGGAAGCATCACCTGGCAACAGTACGATATCCTCACCGTTCTGCGCGCAGGAGCGTCCATGCCCTCGCAGATTGGACAACGGCTCGGCATGAGCCGATCCAAAGTCTCCAAGAATCTGAGCAGGCTGCGCGATCTTGGATATATCAGACAGATGCCGGATACTCATGATCGGCGCGAGCTGGAGACCAGCCTGACCCAGGATGGCCGGGACATGCTCGACATCATCGATCAACAGCATAAGACCCTTGAGGAGGATGCCCGACAGGTCTGGTCCGAAGACGAACAGAAAGAGTTCGCTGCCCTTGCCAACAGGCTGATCGCCAAGCTGCGCCAGGAGCGAGTCGCCCAATGAGGACCGAGTGCATATTTATTGATCGGGCCTCCGCGCACAACCTCAAGCAAGTCTCGCTGGCTATACCCAAGAGAGCCATCACCGTGGTCACAGGCCTGTCGGGTTCAGGAAAGTCGTCTCTCGTGTTTTCCACTCTGGCGGCCGAGTCACAGCGCATGATCAACCGCAGCTACAGCTCCTACATTCAGCAGCTCCTGCCCAAGTATCAACCTGCGGAAGTCGCGCGAATCGACAACCTGCCCTTCTCCATTGTCGTAACCCAGAAGCAGCTCTCGGGCAATGCCCGCTCGACTGTAGGCACCTACACCGATATCTACACGGCTCTGCGCCTGCTGTTCTCCCGCATGGCCCAGCCCTTCATCGGGTATTCCATGACGTATTCCTTCAACAATCCTGCGGGGATGTGTCCGACCTGCCAAGGCCTGGGAACGGTGCGCAGTCTGTTGCTTGATCACCTGCTCAATATGGATCTCTCACTAAAGCAGGGAGCAATCAACTTTCCCACCTTCCAGCCGGGAGGCTGGAGACTGACCAGGTATACGGATTCAGGCTACTTTGACAACGATCTGCCCCTACGGGAATGGACCAGCGGTGACCTTGACTTCCTGCTCTATGGCAAGAGGCAAAAACCGGCACACCCAGGCCCCGCCTGGCATAAGACAGCCATGTATGAAGGATTGGTGCCTCGAATCACCAAGACCTTCATCAATCAGAGCAACGACAAATACCAGCATGAGCTGGAGCCGGTAACGCGGATCACCCAGTGCCCCGACTGCCAAGGGACCAGGGTCAACGCCAAGGTCCGCTCGGCAAGGATCGCGGGATTGAACATAGCCGACTGCTCCGCCATGAGTGTGGCCGACCTGCAGAAATGGCTGAAGAAGATTCATGACGATCAGGCTGACACCATTCTGCAGGACCTAGAGCGCAAGACAGCCAACCTGATAACAGTTGGTCTGGGCTACTTGAGTCTGGAGCGCGGCACCTCTACGCTTTCCGGAGGAGAGGGACAGCGTCTGAAAATCGCCAACTGCCTGAACAGCCCCCTGAATGACGTTCTCTACATCTTCGACGAACCAAGTGTCGGCTTGCACCCCCATGACCTGATCGGGATCAAGAAAATCTTCAAGGGCTTACGAGACAGGGGCAATACGGTAGTGATCGTGGATCACGACCCCGAGCTCATCGCCATTGCGGACCATATCGTCGACATGGGGCCAGGAGCAGGCAGCGAAGGCGGACGGATCGTCTTTGAAGGGGACTATCAGTCTCTGCTGGAAAGCGGCACAGCCACTGGCAGAGCCCTGTCAGATCCAGGCTCGGCGAAAGAACCGGCGGCGCCTTCGCACGGCTTCTATGCAATAGACAAGGTCACTGCCCGCAACGTCAGAGGAGCCCGCGCCAAGATACCTAGACATATGCTGACCGTGGTGACCGGAGTGGCCGGCTCGGGTAAGAGCACGCTGATCAGGGAAGGCTTCATGGCTCAGCATGATGCCATACTCCTGGACCAGAAGCCGATCAAGACCAGTGGACGCTCCAACCTGTTGACCTTCCTGGGCGTCTTCGACCCGCTGCGCAAGGCCTTCGCCAAAGCCGCAGGCGAGTCCCCCTCGCTCTTCTCGTTCAACGCTGCCGGAGCCTGTCCAGTCTGCAAGGGCAAGGGAGTCGTCACTCTGGATATCGCCTACATGGGCGACACCAGCATTGTCTGCGAAAGCTGCCACGGAACCAGGTATTCACCGCAGGCTCTGTCTGCCAGATATCGCGGTCTCAGCATCGCCCAGGTGCTGAAACTGAATGCCAGCGAGGCCTCACGCCAATATCGTGAGGTGCTGGGCCCAGCCATGAGAGCCTTGGAGGATGTCGGGCTGTCTTATCTATCCGTTGGGCAGGCTCTCGATACGCTCTCGGGCGGTGAGTTGCAACGCCTCAAGCTGGCCAAGCTGCTCAAAGACGGAATTCATGAGACGCTGATTTTGGATGAGCCTACCAGCGGCCTGCATGAATCAAACATCCTGCAGCAGATTGCCCTCTTACGCAGCCTCATCGCCAACAAAGGTCTTACTGTGATCGCTATAGAACATAATCTGCGCTTCATCGGTCAGGCCGACTGGGTGATCGACATGGGCCCAGGAGCCGGGAGTGAGGGCGGCAAGGTGCTATTCGAGGGGGCTCCGCTTGCACTGATGCGCCGAAATGACACTCCCACAGCCCGAGCCATGAATGCCTATTTCGGCTTTATCAAGGATGCAGCAGTGCAACCATAAGCGGCTGCATGCAGATCAGCAGAAGTTCAGCAGTCTTGCAGACGGCGCTTCTGCCTGCCATCATGATCGAAATTGTCATCATCAAGCCAGGTCTCCAACCGCTTTTTCACTGCCGGCCATTCACTATCCATTATGGAAAACCAATCCGTATCCCGAGTTCGGCCCTTATAGACCATGTCGTTTCTGAACCGGCCTTCAGCCTTGAATCCCAGCCTCAGCGCCGCCGCCCGGGAGGGCGCGTTGAGGCTGTCGCACTTCCACTCATATCGGCGATAGCCCAAGTCCTCGAAGACATGCCGAGCCATCAGATATTGGGCCTCGGTAGCCTGCCTGCTTCGCTGCAGCTCTTTAGTGTAAATGACATGACCCATTTCTGCGCTTCCCATGTCGGACCTTATCCGCTGCAAGGCATACATGCCCAACAGATCAGACGAATCATGAAGCTTCATATGCTCGCTCATATCGGCGTCCTTCCCGCCTGCAGGCTGATCGGCACCAAGTTCAGGCGCAGACGGCTTGCGGAGAATAGCAAAGAAGAGCGGATCCCGACTTTCGAGCATGGATGCGAATCCCGAGTCGAATGCTGGTCTATCAGGGTAAAGGTCGTGAGTGCTATAGGTCATGATGGATTTGTCGCATTGGGGACCGAAAATCCGCTCATAGAAGGCATCGTCTTGGTTTTCATCCAAGGGCACTACCAGAACGGTTCTGCCGGTCAACTGGACAGGCTCCGGCATCATGGCCCCGGCAAACGAAATCATATCCCCAATAGGTTGTCCAAACTCATTGATTCTCATACCTGCATCTCCTCCCTTGGAACGATGCCCGCTCCGTCATCGTACGGAAGAAGGCAGCCCCGGAAGCACCCGCTATAGCCCCGTACGATCCTGGCACTTAGGATACCAAGCAAACACCCCAAAAGTTCGCATGGATCCGCATGACGCAGCCACGTTTGATCTCCCTTGCTGCCCCTTTATCATCTTGGCCGCAGGAGGCGGAACCGCCGTAATACCTGTCCACATGCACGCAAGCGGGAGGACCGACGCATCTGCAAGAATTAGACTGATCCGTAAGAGGAATGCCTGCCGAGCTTCAAACGGTATTCCCTCTGCCTATCGTCAGCATCGACCAAGGGAGCGATCACCATGTCCAAGGCTTTGATTGTCGTAGATGTTCAACCGACCTTCTGCGAAGGAGGTGAACTGGGAGTCGAAGGGGGCAACGCCACAGCTGGCAAAATCGCCGACTACGTCCACGACCATGCCGGAGACTATGCCTACATGGCCACTACCCAGGATTGGCACATCGAACCCGGATCCCATTGGTCTGATCACCCGGATTTTGTGGACACCTGGCCCAAGCACGGCGTGGCCGGCTCACCCGGGGCGGAGCTTCATCCCAGAATTCGGGAGCTGGGCATCGCCCATCACTTCAAAAAGGGCCAGTATTCCGCCGCCTACTCCGGATTCGAAGGCATCGAGGACAACACTGATCGAATCCAGAGCAGGGAGGAATTCGCTGCGGCCAAGTCATCGGGAGTCACCTTGGCCGACGCACTGGCGCAGGCAGGAGTCGACCAGGTGGACGTAGCCGGCATCGCCGAATCTCACTGCGTCAAGGAGACAGCCTTGGATGCCGCAAAACTGGGCTACCAGGTCACGGTCTTCGAGGATCTGACCGTCCCTGTCAGCGAGGATCAGGGCGTCGAGGCTCGAAAGGCCATGGCCCAAGCAGGCATTCGTCTTCTTCCCTCCAGCAAGGACTAAGGGCAGCAGCGAAGGAATTCACCAGGGCTGAATGGTCGGGCCGACGGTGAATTCCGATACGTTGGTATCCTCAGGCTGATCAATGGCAAAGGCCACCACCTGAGCCACCCGTTCGGGATCGATCTGATAGCTGTCATATGTTTTGTTCATATTGGCCAGCGTCTGCTGGTCTGTGATGGTATCCAGCAACTCGGTCCGAATGGCCGCTGGATAAATGGTGGAGGTGCGGATATGGGTCCCCTCTTGGGCGGACTCCATCCTGAGCACCTCCATCAGATCACGCAGACCCCACTTGGTTGCCCCGTAGACCGCTCCGCCTGGATAGGCTTTGAGACCAGCCACCGAAGAGGTAGCGATGAACTGCCCGTGACGCTGCCCGGTGAACTCCGGCAGGGCCGCAGCAATGCCGTACAGCGCGCCTTTGAGATTGACGTCGATGGTGCGTTCCCACTCGTCCACATGCAGGGCAGACAGTGGCGAGTTAGGCATAAGCCCAGCGTTGAGAAATACCACGTCCACCCCGCCGAACTGCTTCTTGGCGAAAGCCACGAAGTCCTCATTGGCCTGCCTATCGGTAACATCCAAAGCCACGGAGGCCGCTTGGCCACCCGCCTGGACGATATCATTGACAATCTCATCAAGCCGATCCTTGCGGCGAGCGCCCAGCACCACCTTGGCCCCTCGCTGCGCCAACAGCCTCGCCGTGGCCTCCCCGATGCCGGACGAAGCACCGGTGATCAGCACTGTCTTATCCTCAACAGTCATAGCAGTCCCGCCTTTCCTTGATCTTCAATCGACCTGATGGTACAACCTCCAGTCGCTGGAAGCGCAAGTTTTTACAGCAACCAGATCCACGCCAACAATCATGACCAAGTACGTGGTAATGGACTGACCTTTTGGGAAGAACAGATCTGCCAGGACCGCGCCAGCATGAGCGCATGTAGAATCGACGCAGTAATCCACGAAGAAAGGCGGCAGCACTGCCATGAGCGCAAGGAACCAGAGTCGCACTCCGTTTTCCCTCCTGATGGCTGTCTATGCCGGGGACACGCCCTCTTTCGTTGCCCGCGCATTGAAATCCGACACCATCGAACAAAGCCTGATGCCCAATCAGGTAGTCATTGTGTGCGACGGTCCATTGAGCAGAGAACTGTCCCAGTTGATTGATGGATATCCGACTGGGCTGAAGACGCAGTTGGTCCACGCCAACAGAGCCGATCAGATGCCCGAGTTCACGATTGTGCGGCTACAGGCCAATAAAGGCCTTGCCCACGCCCTAAATATCGGGTTGAAGTCCTGCAAGTACGAACTGGTGGCCAGGGCAGACAGCGACGACATATCCCGCCCAGCAAGATTCAGCGTGCTCATCCCCCTGCTGGCCTCATCAGGTTTAGATGCCTTGGGCAGCGCCATCCAGGAGTTTTCAAAAGACGAGCACGCTCCCGGCCGGATCCGATATCTGCCAGAGGGAGGATCCGAACTTCGGACATATGCTACGCTGCATTCCCCCCTGCACCACCCCAGTGTGGCCTTTCGCAAAACCAGTGTGCGCAGGGTGGGCGGTTACCCGGAGAATGCCGGGCGCTTCGAAGATTACCGTCTTTGGGAAACCATGCTGATCGCTGGCGAACATATCGGCAACATCAAGGAACCTCTGGTCCTTTATCGATCCGATACGGCTATGTATCATCGAAGAGGCGGCATGCGCATGTTCCGTGACGAGCTGCGGCTCCAAAACGATTTTCTGCAAGATGGCTTCATCAGCCCGACACAATATGTCAGAAACATTCTCATCCGCGCCTGCTACCGTCTGCTGCCGGACCAAGTACGCGGCTGTCTGTATGCCATCATGACCACCCTGCTCAACCGGTTCCATGGGAAGTCGGTGAATGACAGCCGAAAGAAGTGACTCATGCAATCAACCCTGATGACCTGGCAACAATCCTGGCCACTGCTGCTGTTCATCATCACAGCGCTGTACCTGCCCGGATGCCTGCTGGTGACAGCACTGGGCTACCGCAAACCCATCTTCGTAATAGCGCTTGGCCCTGTGGCCTCCATCGCACTTGCCGGCATTGACGGCGTGCTCTTCCAGCCGCTCGGCATATCCTGGAACTGGCGTTCCTACGGGCTTTCGGCCATAATACTCATTGCCGTCATTCTCCTGGCACGTCAGCTTTTCGATCATTTTCGCACTTCAAATGGAGTTGGCCGAGAATCCTCTACGCCTCCTAAGAATGAAGGAAAACCCAGGCTTCGATTGAGGCACTTCCTTCCGGCAGTCATCGGCACAGCGCTGGCTGCCTGCAACATCGGCATCAGGCTGATGCATGCCGCGCCTTCGCCGGATCAGGTCACGCAAAATTACGACTCGGTCTTCCACTACAACGTAGTGGCACGAATCGTGCTCACCGGTCAGGCTTCATCCCTGCACGCTCTGCCGCCCATCAGGGAAATATACCCCATAGCATTTCAGGAGTTCGCTGCCATGGGAGCGCTGGCCTACAGACCTGCGACGGCAGTCAGCGCCGTCACATGCACCTGGCTGATCTTTGCTGCTCTGATATGGCCGGTCTCCATGCTCTTTCTGATCAGAACCCTGCTGGGCAGACATGCATGGAGCGATCTGCTCGCACCGGTACTCGCCTCATGCTGCGCGGGCTTCCCCTTCCTCCTGCTGGATTGGGGCACCTTATACTCCATGTTCGCCGGCCAGGTCATACTGCCCATCTTCGTTGCGCTTACCTGGTCCTGGTGTACACACGGATGGCAGGAAAGCCACCGATCCGCAGTTGGCCTTGCCTGGATTCTTCTCAGCATCGTCGCCGTCTCCTTCTGCCATTTCAGGGTCATGATGACCGGCGCTCTTCTTGTGCTGCCGCTAATGCTGTCTTGGCTGATCCGGGCAGGAAGGAAGTTGGCTACAATCAACAAGCATCGTTTCCGCGTAGCCGCCGGGGCGTTGACTGCGGGATTCCTGGTCGTGCTGGCTATAGGGCTAAAGATCTTCCACAATCTGTACCTGCGTGGTCCCGCTCGGAAAATATCGGATCATCTCAACGGCGGCCCGGCACAGCCCACGGAAGACCTGCCATCCGCCATGATGCGCTTCCTGCTGGGGCAGCCCATCGATTCAGGCAACCATCGGCTGCCGGTCTACTGGCCCCTGGCTCTGGCCTTGATCTTGGCTCTGATCGTGCTCTGCCTGCACCACAGCAGAAAGGATATGATCCTTGTGTCCTCCTTCCTGCTGCTGGGCCTGGTCTTCGTGGCTTGCGCAGGCACCCATGCCGATTGGGCCAAAATCCTTACTGCTTTGTGGTACAAGGATCAACGTCGCCTATTCTCTGCTTGGCCTGTAGCGGCCATACCCATCATGTGCATGGCCCTGGAGCATGCCATCGAAGCCGTGAAACACCGTGCACCGCAAGCCGAAAGGATGATATCGCTGCCGGCTGTGATGTTGGCAGCCCTGGTAGCCGTGCTGATCTGCGCCGTGAATCCGCAGTCGGACTCCATGGAGAAGACTTTGGGCTCGACATATGCCTTCGCAGCCAACAACGCGGATGCCCCGATGCTGTCAACTGACGAATTCCTGCTGATGAAGAGAATGGGCCGCCATGTGTCAGCCCGCGAGCAAGTCCTGTCCGATCCTTGGAACGGCAGCGGATATATGCTGGCTGTTGGCGGCACCACACCGTTCTATGCCCACCTGAACATGAATTGGGACCACGATCATGCCTATCTGGCCACAAACTTCGAGCACATAGACTCAGACCCACAGGTGTGCAGGATCCTGACCGATCATCATATTGACTGGTATGCGGATATGGGCGGACCATATGTTGTCAATGATCCCCAGCATCAGATCTTCAATAGCCTTCATCCCGTTCCGCAAGCCCTTCGACTGGTCGACAGCCAGGGCCGGGCGAAGCTCTACCGAATCACCGCCTGCCGCCCCTGATCGACACGGTCGATCAGTGCCTGAACATCGGGTTCCTGGGCAAACAGATCATGATTGCTGCCAGGGCGTGCAGCCATGCCGGCTTTGAATCCTCGAGACAAACAATGCAGGATCTGCCGCCGATCATGCGCCCTGACAAGGGTAAGAAGCCACCGTCTGCCAGTAGCAACGAGCAGTGCCAGAAGCTCAATCGCCGTGAAATTGCCTCTGCTGAATCGGAACATCCATATCTTGTTGCGCACCTCATAGAAGAAGCGAGAACCAGGGTCGGCATCGCTGGAGCCAAAGACCTTGGTCTTATGCCATACCCGACTGGCAGGAACGTAATAGCCGACGCCTGCCTTCAGCAGTCTGGAAGTGTACTCGAAGTCGTCATTCCAAAGGAAGTAGGCAGCCCGCGGCAGGGTTCCTGCAGCTTGGATGGCCTTGACATTCACCAGACAGGATACGAAGGATAGGGAGCGGACCTGGTAGGCATGGGCGCTGGCCTGCAGCTGCGGTCTGCCTCTTCTGATCGGCAGACGTCGACGAGGCTTGTTCATCCCATGCACTCTGCCATCGATCCACACAGCCTCAGAGCCCAAAACGGACGGCCAGGAGCCATTATCGGCGCGAGCCTCTGAGGCAGCATCGAGCAAACCGGACAGGGCATTAGGCTGGGGCACCACATCGTCATCCATCAGCCACAGGTAGGCTTCGCGCTGAGGAGAGATCTTCGCCAGGGCCGCTGCCATTCCAGCCACGAACCCTCCTGCACCGCCCATATTATGATGCAAACGGATCAGGTCAGGCTTCAAGGGGTGCGACAAGACCACGTCTGCCGATCCGTCCTCGCTGGCGTTGTCCACGACAAGGACTTGATCAGGCTTGCGGGACTGGCCGCTTATGCCATCCAGGCACTCCTGAAGGAGTTTCGAACGGTTGTAGGAGACAACAACAGCGACGACAAAAAACCTCATAGTGTGCATTGTAACGATAGGTGAGGGTCAAATACTGAACTATAGTTGGTTCTTAAATTCCCCATAGTGGACATCCGAGCAGCCGAGCCACAGGTCAATGGGAGCATACCAACCAAGCAGCAGTTGGCTTGTCCCGATTCCATAAGAGGAAGGTCGCAGCAATGTCGACGACTCCGACAAGGCCCTCATCACGAAAACAGGCTGTTTATCCGTACCTGATCGTGCTGTCGGGCATCGTCTTCACAGCCATACCGGTATCGCTGGTCTGCAGTTGTGCAGGCATCTTCTTCACGCCTGTCAGCAGCTACTTCCATGTTCCCAAGGCCGCATTCACCGGGTATTTCAGCATATTCAGCATCACCATGGTCTTCTTCCTGCCAGTGGCCGGATGGCTGATGCACCGCTACGATCTGCGCATTGTCCTGACGGCAAGCACCATCCTGGCTGGACTGGGCTGTCTGGGCATGTCTCGATCATCCGCCATGTGGCAGTTCTATCTGTGCGGAGTGATTCTGGGAATCGGCATGCCGGCCATCCTCTATCTTTCAGTGCCCACGCTCATCAACGCTTGGTTCCGCAAACGGGTCGGGTTCTTCATCGGCCTGTGCATGGCCTTCACCGGCATAGGCGGGGTAATCTTCAACCAGATCGGCACCATGATCATCAGGTCCGCCCCTGATGGATGGAGGCGGGGATACCTGGTTTTCGCCATTCTCATTCTGGTGGTCACCCTGCCCTTCACCATCTTCGTCATCCGCAGCACGCCCGAGCAGATCGGCCTGCATCCCTACGGTGTCGACGACCAGCAGTCCACGACCGCTGAGAAAGTCACCAATAGCGCAGGCGCCGTAGACAAGGGCAACAAGAGCTCGGAACCTGTCGCCTCGACCGTGGGCATGACTGCTTCCCAGGCCTTGCATTCCCCTGCCTTCTGGGCGCTGGCGCTCTTCTGCGGTCTGATCACGATGAACCAGACCATCTACCAGTTCCTGCCCTCCTATGCGGCATCCCTGCCATCCATGGCGGCCTACACCGGCCTGATCGCCTCCTCCTGCATGGCCGGCCAAGCCATCGGCAAGGTCATCCTGGGCATGGTCAACGACGGCAGCATCGTGGGCGGGCTCTGCTTGGGCATCGGCGGCGGCATCATCGGCGTCTGCCTCATGGTCGCCTTCCCCGGATTGCCCGTGATACTGCTGCTAGGAGCCTTTGCTTTCGGTCTGGTCTACGCCTGCACTACGGTGCAGACGCCCATCCTGGTTACAGCGGTCTTCGGCTCGCGCGACTACACCAACATCTACTCCCGCATCCAGATGGTAGGATCGCTGGCCTCAGCCTTCGCCGCTCTCTTCTGGGGCGCCATCGCTGACCAGCCCCACGGCTACATCATCATGTTCGGTCTGAGCATCCTGATCATGGTGGCGGCCTTGTTCCTGGGCATTATTCCACTGAAGGGTACGCGCCAATCGGCCGCTCAAACCAGCTGACCGAACACTGCAACGACCCCTCTCATATGGTTTCGCCGCCCCTGGCTCAGCCGCTATGGGCGGATGGCGAGACCATGTCCTCCCGGCAACCTTGACCGGCCTGTGGATCTTGAGCTCCAGCCTCACCTGCTGGCGGCCGAAGCGCAAGGCGGCAATGGACTTACCATCCTGCACTCATGAATGCACGGGAGGGGCGTTGCTCATCCGTTGCCCAGTTCAGCCGTGTGCATCAACTGCCACCGAGACTGCAAACAGAGTTCAAAGAACCTGGCTGCCAAAATATGACAAGTACATATACAAATAATCAAGCTTGATTTTTGAGCCTATCTCAACTTGTGCACTAGCATTATCTTTACTACACTTACATTTGACATTGACGTGACGTTCTGGCCCAATAATGAAGTCGTAGTTCCAGGCAGTCTCTTCCTCGAACTTATGAGTCAGTCGCCCGTCATCACATGGACGGCAAGGAGGCTTGTCTAGAATATGAAACGCATCATATCCATGACCCTGGCGACAGTATTCGCCTTGGCCACCGCAGGGGCCGCGGATCCGGCCTTCGCTACCACGGGGAGTCAGCTGTACCAAGCCAATGCTCCGTCAACCCTGGCTACAGGATCAAGTGCAAGGACGAAAGCTGCTGGCATCAATCCGCGGATTACTCCCGTCAATCCCGCAGACCACGAATGGTCTCTGGATTCCACTACCGTCAAGGGCGGCGAGGTGCTGGAAAAGTCCAATGGCTGGCTGCGCTTCAAGGCCTCAGCCGCCAATGGCAATTCCACGACGGCCAGCGAGCAGTACCCGGCCATCGCTGTGGACGCCACCACTTACGACTTCACCAGACCAGGAGCTCTGACCCTTACTATGAGCTCGCCCCAGCCTGGCACAGAAAACAGGTTCGGTTTCTATCTAGGGTACGGTAATCCCAATTCCGGTCTCTTTATCGGCTATGACTCCGGGGGGTGGTTCTGGCAGCGCTACGGCGGTGACGGTCAGTGGTACACGGGAACCAGACTTCCGGCACCGGCCCAGGATACCCCGACCACGGTAGGAATCACTTGGACTGGTCAGCGCGCAGGGCTCACCGTAGACGGGCGAGCGGCCTTCGAAGACGTCGACTACGGTCCAATGGCTGGCGCGCTAACCGGAAAGCTGGCCATGAAGGCTGGCGTCTACCAGAACCAGATCACTGAGGTCAAGCTCAAGCTCAAGGAAGACCCGGCCGATCTGCACTCGGTCGTCGGACGAATCGTCGATGCAGACGGCAAAGCCATCGCCGGGGCCAAGGTCCATACGACGGGAGCCTCGACACTGACAGATGCCGAAGGCGCCTTCACCCTGAAGCAGATCAAATCAGGCAAATACACCCTGCAGATCGGCAAGCAGGGCTACGAGGACATCACTAAGGACATACAGGTGGACCGCGCCGACCTGAACCTGGGATCCTTGCAACTGAACAAAGCCACCCCAGAGGCCAAGGTCACCCTGAGCACCTCCGAGATGAGCGTGCAGGTCAGAAAGCACTTCCCGTCCGTGGTTCAATACACCATGACCAAGCTGGACAACAGGGTCATGTACGGCCGACATGAGGATCTGCGTCGTCTGAACATCAATGGCGTGGACATGGATCTGACTGATTCGGACGTGACGTTCACCCAGCAGGGAACAGACAAGGCCACCTACCAGCTTCGCGCCCAAAAGCCCGACCAGAATATCGATGCCACAGTGACAGCGGTCCTCTGGCTCAAGGCCAACACCCTGCACCTGGACATCACCAAGATCGAAAACGCTGCTGGAGAAGACCACCCCATCCAGACCATAGCCCTGCCCGGACAGGATCTGGTATCCGTCAGCAGCGATCAGGACGGAGCTCAATTCACTGGTGCACGCATGTCCTCGAACACCCAGGTACCCGGCGACACCACCTTCTCTGTCACTGACGACACCACAGTCGATCCCAACAAGTCCGATTACGCCTACGGATTCGTCTCGGGAGGGTCACTGAGCGCCGGGCTATGGAGCAACAGCGAGCATGACGGCACCACGGCAGGCAGTTCAATGTCCGGAGGCGCTCGGAACACTCGCGTGCTCACAGACGCCAGCAGCGTTCATGGGTCAACATCCCTCGGACTGTCTAGCCCTGCCTGGTACTACCATCGTCAGGTTCGAGACTCCAAGAACCGCTCTTTCACAGTCGAACAGACCGAAATGCCCAAGATTGCCGTAGCCATTACAGGCGACGAGAACCAGGACGGCAGGGTCGACTGGCAGGACGGAGCCATCGCCTATCGGGCCATCATGAACAACCCTTATGGGGCCCAGGAAGTGCCGGATCTGGTTTCATGGCGTATTGCCATGAACTTCGGAAGTCAGGCTCAGAACCCCTTCCTCAGCACCTTGGACAATGTAAAGAAGGTGGCCCTCAACACCGATGGACTGGGTCAGTCCGTCCTGCTCAAGGGCTACGCCAACGAGGGGCATGATTCCGGACACCCGGACTATGGAGACATCGGCACCCGAATGGGCGGCGCCAAGGACATGAACACCCTGATGAAGGAGGGCGCCAAGTATGGCGCCCGCTTCGGCGTGCATGTCAACGCCGACGAGATGTACCCTGAGGCCAAGGCCTTCAATGAGGATCTGGTTCGCCGCCGGACTGACGGCAGCCTGCAATACGGCTGGAACTGGCTGGATCAGGCGGTCGGCATCGACGGCATCCACGATCTGGCATCGGGCTCCCGCCAAAACAGGTTCGGTGATCTGAAGAAAAAGGTGGGCGACAATCTGGACTTCGTCTATGTGGACGTCTGGGGCAATCAGACCTCCGGCAACGAAGACTCCTGGGAAACCCGCAAGCTCTCGAAGATGATTACCGACAACGGCTGGCGAGTAGCCACCGAATTCGGCGCAGCCAACGAATATGACGCCTCCTTCCAGCACTGGGCGGCGGATCTGACCTACGGAGGCTACACCAGCAAGGGGCAGAACTCCCAGGTCATGCGTTTCCTTCGCAACCACCAAAAGGACAGCTGGGACGGCGACTACCCCTCTTACGGCGGCGCCGCCAATGCTCCTCTCCTAGGCGGCTACAGCATGAAGGACTTCGAAGGCTGGCAGGGCCGCAACGATTACGATGCCTATATAACCAACCTTTACACCCATGATCTGTCCACCAAGTTCATCCAGCACTTCAAGGTGATTCGCTGGGTCAACAACCCCTTGGACCAGCAATCTCCCAAGGATCCGTCAGCTAACAACGGCCAGGAGCGGATAATCCTGAAGGACGACCTAGGCCACCAAGTGGTCATCGACCGTGGATCCAATGACCAGTCATCGTCCGCCTACCGTGAGCGCACCATTACCCTGGACGGTCGAACCATCCTGCAGGGAGCGGTCTCGCCCGGAGACGGCAGCGGCCAAGGCACTGAGTCCTACCTGCTGCCATGGCTCTGGGACGCCAAGACAGGCAAGCCTTTGTCTGCGAACGACCAGAAGCTCTATCACTGGAACACCCGCGGCGGCAAGACCACCTGGACGCTGCCCGACTCCTGGCACGATCTGTCTACAGTCAAGGTTTACCGACTGAGCGACCAGGGCAAGACCGACCCATTGGATATACCCGTAGTCAACGGACAGATCACTCTGAACGCCAAAGCGGGGACCCCCTACGTGGTTCATCGCGGGGCCTCAGCCAATCCAAACATCGACTGGAGCACAGGTTCCCATTTGGTCGACACTGGCTTCAATGGCGGCAAGAAAAGCCTTGAGGACAACTGGAAGTCCAAGGGTTCCGGGAGCGCCAGCATCGTCAAAAGCGCTTCCAGCAATCCTATGCTCAAGCTGGATGGCCGAGTCGAATCAGCACAGACCATAAAGGATCTGGAGCCTGGTGCACATTATGCCCTCTATGTGGGCGTGGACAACCGCAGCGACGGCCAGGCGCGCCTGGAGGTCCGCAACGGTGACCGGGTGCTGGCCACCAACTCCACTGGACGCAGCATAGCCAGGAACTTTGTGCAGGCCGATCCCCACAACACCAACTGCGCCACGGTAGACGGCAGCAGCCTCTTCCAGAACATGTACGTCTTCTTCACAGCGCCAGATCAGGGCAATACGATTCTGACCCTTTCACATCAAGGTGATGGATCCGCCTACTTCGACAATCTGCGCGTGGTGAAGAACGAGTACAAGGGTCTGAAAACGGACGCAGATGGCGGCGTGAAGACCTTGACCAATGACTTCGAGCACAACGCCCAAGGCATATGGCCCTTTGTGGTCTCGGGCGCAGAGGGCGTGGAGGACAACCGCGTCCATCTGTCCGAGCTTCATGCCCCCTACACTCAGGCGGGCTGGGATGTCAAGAAGATGGATGATGTGCTGCAAGGAGATTGGTCGATCAAGATCAACGGTCTTACCGAACGCAACACCTTGGTCTACCAAACCATTCCCCAGAATGCCCGGTTCCTTACCGGAGCCACCTACCGAATCTCCTTCGACTACCAGGCCGGCTCCACCGGCTCCTACGCTCTGGCCATAGGGCAGGGCGAGTTCGACCCAGCCCGCACCCAGCTGAAACCCTTCGACAAGGCTCTGGGGACAACGGCCCACTACCAATTCGAGCTGACTGGCGGACCCCGGGATTCCTCCTGGTTCGGCATCTACTCGACCGACAAGGCACCTGACCGCCAGGGAACATCCGGCGATGCGGCCAACTTCGGCGGATATCAGGACTTCGTCCTGGACAACCTGCGCATCGAGCGGCTTCCAGACAAGTCCAAGACCCAGGAAGAGGCGCGAGCCAAACTCCAGGAGGTACGGGACCGCTTCGACGGCAGCCAGGCAAAGTACAGCGACCAGGCTTGGCTGACCTACCTGCATACGGTGGATCAGGCCCGTCTGCTGATCGAAAAGGACGGCTCAGGACCACAGGACTGGTCACGTGCTTACGGAATTCTGACCGCTCTTGAGAATTACATGGCCACAGCACCTGGTTCGCAGGCCAGCGATGCCAGCGACATAGCCAAGGATAGCTATGCGGTTACCGTGGGCAGCGAACAGCCCGATGTCGGCGGTACCGAGGGGCCCAAGGAATACGCTCAGGACGGCAAGCCGTCAACCTACTGGCACACCAAGTGGGGTGCAAACGCCCTTGCGGACGGCTCAGCCTGGTACCAATTCAACCTGCACGAGCCCGCCACCGTCAATGGGCTGCGTTACCTCCCACGGCCGGGCGGCGACTCGGTCAACGGCAAGATCAAGAGCTACAAGGTCACTCTGACCCGGAGCGAGAGGTCGGAGCCTGTGGAGATAACCGGCACCTTCAGCACGCAGACGACCTGGCAGAAGATCTCCTTCGACCCGGTCTCCAATGTGGTCGCAGTCAGATTGACCGCAACTGAAACCACTGGCATGAGCAGCTCGGAAGCCAATCGCTATGTATCAGCAGCCGAGCTTCGTCTAACCACCGATCGGGCTCTGCCGACCCTTGCTGAACCTGTAGACAAGGGCGAGCTGAAGGATCTGGTGGATCAGGCTGCCGGACTCAAGGAGGCCGACTACACTCCAGACAGCTGGAAGACCTTGCAGGACAAGCTGTCCAAAGCCAAGCAGGTGTTGGCCGACAACCAGGCCACGGCCTATCAGGTGGCCTTGGCTGCCGTCAATCTGCAGACGGCCATCAGTGGGCTTCAGTCCGCAACACCCGGAACTGGCACAGGCGGCATCGGCACGGGATCAGATCCTGGCAAGAATCCGATCACCGGCGCTGGCTCCGGTCTCGGTGCCGGCAATGGGAATATTCAGCAGAAGCCAGCCGATCCCAATGCGCATGGACAGAACAGATGGCTATCGGCGACAGGCGTTGCGGTGGCCTCCCTGCTGGTCATAGCCGCGATCGGCCTGGTCGCTGGAATTCTCCTGACCAGACGCAGTCATGCGAAACGAAGTTAACTAATAACAATAACCCTGACTGAAAGGGGCGGCGAGGTCTTGTGCCTCGCCGCTCCTTTCTGTATCGCCAACAAGCAATTACCCTCTTAATACGAATCCTCCAACAAGTCATCAGCATCAGGCATGGCTGACATGAAGCTGACGAAACCACGGCCAAGCCTGAAAATTGTTTTTGGCATCCATGCAAAGAAGACAGGCCGGTAAATTGTAAATAGTGTTGACAATTAGGCCGAGTGTGTTAATCTGAGACTGGTCGTCTAGTGACGACGACGGCCATTTACCGTAAAGGAGCGGGAAATGATATCTGAAAGGAAACGACTACTTGCCGCGGTGACGTCGTTGGCGGCCCTGAGCATAGCCCTGTCGGGTTGCGGCTCATCGGGGGCGTCAAATTCCTCGTCCGAAAGCGAGTCTTCCAAGTCGGACGAAAAGGTGCAGATCACCTACCTGCACCGGCTGCCGGACAAGCCGAACATGACCCCCGTCAATGACATCGTCGCGCGGTGGAACAAGTCCCACCCCAACATCCAGGTCAAGGCGACCAAGTTCAACGGCAAGTCGGCCGAAATGATCAAGAAGCTGGAGACCGATGTCAAGGCCGGCAACGCACCTGATCTGGCCCAGGTGGGCTATGCCGAACTGCCGGAAGTCTACACCAAGAGCATGCTGGAGGACGTCAGCGACGAGGCCTCCCAGTACAAGAGCAACTTCTCCCCCGGCGCCTACAAGCTTATGGGCATTGACGGCAAGATGTTTGGCCTGCCGCAGGACACTGGCCCGCTGGTCTACTTCTACAACAAGGCCGAATTCGACAAGCTGGGCATTTCAGTGCCTACCTCCAAGGATCAGCTGATCGAAACCGCCAAGAAGACGGCTGCACAGGGCAAGTACATCATGTCCTACCAGCCCGACGAAGCCGGCAACATGATGCCAGGCCTGGCCGGCGCCACCAAGCCTTGGTACACCGTGAAGAACGATGCCTGGGTGGTGAACACTCAGACCGACGGATCCAAGCAGGTGGCTGATGTGTATCAGCAGCTGCTGGACGCCAAGGCCGCCCCAACCAATCCCCGCTGGGACCCCTCCTTCGATGCGTCGCTCAAGAACGGCCAGCTGATCGGCACTGTTGGCTCAGCCTGGGAGGCACCTCTTATCGTTGACACCATGGGCGATACCGGCAAGGGCGACTGGCGCGTAGCCCAGCTGGGCGACTGGTTCGGCAACTCCGGCAAATCCAGCCCCGACGGCGGATCCGGCGTCGCTGTGCTCAAGGGCAGCAAGCATCCTCAGCAGGCTATGGAGTTCCTCAACTGGTTCAACACCCAGGTCAAGGACCTGACCTCCCAGGGTCTCGTGCTGGCCGCCACCACCGAGGATGCGAAGACCCCCGAGAGCTGGTCATCCTTCTTCGGCGGCCAGGACCTCATGAAGGAGTTCGCTACAGCCAACAAGAACATGGGCGACTTCACCTACATGCCTGGCTTCTCCTCTGTATCCGCGAACATGACAGAAACTGCCGCCAAGGCTGCCACCGGGCAGGCCAAGGTTGCCGACATCTTCTCGCAGGCGCAGACGACCTCTGTAGCCACCCTCAAGGACTACGGCCTGGCCGTCGCCAAGTAATCGACGCCATCAGGGCCGAACGGGACCATCCCCGAAGTTTGGGACCCGAAGCCGGTGAACGTGTTTCGGGTCCTCAACATGCTCGGCCATAATCACATTTTCTCTTCAAGACAAGGACAGGTGTACCCAGAATGAGTGCTATACGGCGGTCGTCAGCTGCCCGACCGGGCAGAACGGGACGCTCGGATGCGGTGAAACGGGCCGAACGCACGGGCTGGGCTTTCATGGCCCCCTTCGGCATCCTGTTCATCGTGGTCTTCATCATCCCCATCATCTATGCCATTTATTCCAGCTTCTTCCAGGATGTCGCCTCGGGCGGCGGAGCCTATGGAGGCGGAACCATGGTCAATAAATTCGTGGGTCTGGCCAACTTCAAGTATGTGGTGACCTCTGGCGACTTCTGGTCAGGGATCGAACGAGTGCTGATTTATACCGTGATTCAGGTGCCCATCATGATCATCGCCGCCCTGGCGCTGGCCATGGTGCTGGATTCCTACATGGTCAAGCATGTGACCCCTTTCCGACTGGGATACTTCCTGCCCTATGCCATCCCCGGGGTGGTCGCATCCATCATCTGGGTCTTCCTCTATAACCCACAGATCTCGCCCATCGTCAAGGGTCTGTCCTCCCTGGGCATCACTGTTGATTTCTTTGCCGGCAAGGTCGTGCTGGCATCCATGGCGAACATCACCACCTGGACCTTCACCGGATACAATATGCTTATTTTCCTAGCGGCCCTGCAGGCCATCCCGCATGATCTGTATGAGGCTGCTCGCATTGATGGGGCCACCGGCCTGCAGATCGCCCTGCACATCAAGCTGCCCAACGTGCGCGGCGCTGCTCTGCTGGCCATGCTGCTCTCCATCATCGGCACCATCCAGCTCTTCAATGAGCCCCAGGTCATGCAGACAGCCGATCCGGGCATCTCCAACTCCTTCACGCCCATGATGATGGCCATGAACACCTCCCGTGGGACATTGACCCCCAAGGGCAATGGTCCGGCATCGGCCATCGCCATCGTCATGGCCCTGATTGCCGGCGTGCTGGCCTTCCTCTACGCCTGGATTGAAAGGAAGGTGAACGAATAATGCGCATCTTTCACTCAAGAAGCGGATCCACCCAGGAACTGCCACGCTCCATGCGTCCCTCCCACCTGGCCAAGATCATCACCGTGGCCGTCCTGATCATCACCTTGATCTACTTCCTCTTTCCCATCTACTGGGCCATCATCGCCTCTACCAAGTCGCCTTCCCAGCTGATCGGCAGCAATGGCATCTGGTTCGCATCGAGCCTCAAGGACCTGCCCGGCGCCATCGCCACCAACTACAGCAAGCTGCTGGGCTGGACGCATACCAGGTTCTGGCAGTGGGTTGCCAATTCGTTGATCTACTCAGGCGTATCTGCGGCGATCGGAACCATCGTCTCGGTCATGGCCGGCTATGGAACAGCTAAATTCAACTTCCGCGGGAAAGGCATAGCGATGGCCGTCGTCATGGCGTCCCTGCTCATGCCTGCCGCCCTGATGACCATTCCTCAGTACTCCATCTTCCAGGCCCTGCATTTGGACAACACCATGCTGTCCATCATCATCCCCTGTTCGGTCTCGCCCTTCGGATTCTTCCTAGGAAGGGTATATGCACAGAGTTCAGTGCCCACGGAACTGCTGGAGGCAGCCAGAATCGACGGAGCCGGCGAGGCGCGCATCTTCTTCACCATCGTCCTCAGGCTGCTGGCGCCGGCCATGGTGACCATCTTCCTCTTCCTGTTCGTAGCCACCTGGAACAACTTCCTGCTGCCGCTGATGATGCTCTCCGGCGAAGGGCTCTACCCAGTGACCCTGGGTCTGTATGGCATGGTCTCCCTGCCCACCTTCAACGACAGAGGCGCCCTGATGATGGGGGCCCTGCTAGGCGTGCTGCCGGTCATCATCCTCTTCCTGTTCCTGCAGCGGTTCTGGCAGGCCGGTCTCGCCGCCGGCGCCGTCAAGGGCTGAAGATCATCCACCGACCAACCCATACATCCGCGAAGGAGCATGCTGACATATGAGCACCACAGGCCGATTCACGTTGCCCGGCGAAGAGCATTTCGTCAAGCAAACCGAGGAGCTTTGCCAACGGTGGGGGGCGGATGCCATCCGCAACTCCGACGGCACCAGTCTGGACAAGGAATTGCTGGGGCTGGGGAAGAAAGTCTATAGCGCATATTTCCCAGCCAGGGGCTATAACGAGTGGATCCGCGAGCATATGGACGAGACGCCGCAGGTGTTCCTGCTGACCGATCGGGTCGTGGCTCAGAACGGGCGGGTCGACATCGATCTGATGGCCGGCTTCTTCGACCAGCAATTCACTCCCAACCGTGATGACGACCCCCACCGATACTGGGAGGTGATAGACCGGACCACCGGTGCGGTGCTGCCTGACGAATCCTGGAATCTGGATCCTGACTTGGACCGCGTCCACATCGAGGGCGCCATGCCGATGCATGAATATACGGTCACCTTCCTGGCCCGGATCATCTGGGATCCAGTGGAGATGTACAACCACCTGACCAATGACTGGGGCGACCGGGAGCATCAGATTCCTCTGGATATCTACCACCCCGCCACCCGTGACTTCGCCATGAAGGCCTTCGCTCGATGGCTGGAGGCGAACCCCTCCACCGATGTGGTTCGCTTCACTACCTTCTTCTACCAGTTCACACTGCTCTACGACCAGGATCAGCAGGAAAAGATCGTCGACTGGCTAGGCTACGCCTGTACAGTCAGCCCGAGAGCCATCGAGGATTTCTCACAGGAATACGGATACCGCCCACGGGCCGAGGACTTCGTTCGGGACGGTTCCTACAATTCCTCCTTCCTGGTCCCCACGCGGACACAGCGCGACTGGATGGACTTCATCAGCCGTTTTGTAAGGGCCAATGTGGCCACCATGGTCGATATGACCCACGCAGCCGGCAAGGAAGCCATGATGTTCCTAGGCGACCAGTGGATCGGCACCGAACCCTATCGGCCAGGGTTCTCCGATCTCAAACTGGATGCCGTGGTCGGTTCCGTCGGCGACGGAACCACCCTGCGCATGATCGCCGACGTCCCCGGCGTCCGATACACCGAGGGACGATTCCTTCCATATTTCTTCCCAGACACCTTCCATGAGGGCAACGACCCCAGCATTGAAGGCTTGGACAACTGGAGAAAGGCCCGACGAGCCATCCTGCGCAGCCCCATATCGCGCATGGGCTACGGCGGCTACCCTTCGCTGGCGATGAAGTTCCCCAAGTTCGTGGACACCGTGGCAGCCATCGCCGAGGAGTTCCGCGACCTGCACCGGCACACTGGAAGCCGTCCAGCCGCCACACAGCTGACGGTGGCGGTGCTCAACTCCTGGGGGGCCATGCGCTCCTGGATGGCCTATACCGTGGCCCATGCCCTGCCCAATCAGCAGACCGCCTCCTACTACGGCATCCTGGAGGCACTCTCCGGCATGCGAGTCTCCGTCCGTTTCATCAGCTTTGACGATCTGCTGAATCATGGCGTGGACCCGGACATCGACGTCATCATCTGCGGCGGGCCGGAAGGCACCGCCTTCAGCGGCGGAACGGTCTGGAAGAACCCCGAGCTGATACGGATCCTGCGCACTTGGACGAAAAACGGCGGCGGCCTGATCGGGGTCGGCCAGCCCACGGCTCTGGACTGGCAGGGACGCTTCTTCCAACTGGCTGACATCTTTGGCGTGGATCAGGAGCGCTACTGGACGCTTTCTGTGGACAAACACTTCACTCCACCCATCCAGGACCACTTCATCATCCATGATCTGCCGGAGAATGCCCCTGCTGACTTCGGCCATCCGATTCTCGACACCTACCCCATCGATGGTTGTACGGACCTGCTCAAAGCCGATGGCGGTCAGGTCCAGCTGGCTGTGCGTGACTATGGCAACGGACGCGGAGTATACCTGTCCGGCCTGCCCTATTCGGCAGTCAACGCCCGCCTGCTGGAGCGAGCCCTGTTCTGGGCGGCCCGCAAGGAGGGGCAGTATCGGAAATGGAGCAGCGACAATCCTGAATGCGAGGTAGCCGTCTTTCCGCAGGCCGGAACCTTCTGCGTGGTCAACAACAGCGGAATGGAGCAGAGTACCGAGATCCATCTACCCGGCGGAGCAAGCCGAGTCCTTGACCTGGAACCCTCCGCCATAGTCTGGCAGCCGTTGCCTTCGGAAAAGAGGGATCATGAGAATCGATGAGAGCACACCGCGTCAGGCGGCGGAACACTTCGCCATGGAGGGCAATCTGGAGGACGTCACCCCCTACGGCAACGGGCATATCAATGTCACCTACCTGGCCAGAACCGACCGGCATCGGTACATCCTGCAGCAGATGAACACCACGGTTTTCCCTGATACTGCGGCTCTGATGCACAACATCGAGCTGGTCACCGACTTTCTGCGCTCGCAGGGGCAGGAGACCCTGGACATCGTGCCCACCGATCAGGGCGGATCCTGGTACCAAAGCGGCCAAGGTGCCTGGCGCGTCTACAAATTCATCGAACACACGCGATCCTACGAGATGGTGCCCAACCTTCAGGTCTTTCGCAACGCTGGAGACGCCTTTGGACGTTTTCAGAATTATCTGGCCGACTTCGATGCCTCCCAGCTGAACGTGACCATCCCCCATTTCCATGACACGCCCAAGCGCTTCCGCGATCTGATGACCGCTGTCGAGAATGACCGCCTAGGCCGGGTCAAGGAATGCCTGGAGGAGATTGATTTCTTCCGACAGGGCGCGGACCGTTACGGTACCGTGATGGAAGGCCTGGCAGATGGAACCATTCCCCTTAGAGTGACCCACAACGATACCAAGCTCAACAACATTCTCATGGACGAGACCACCGGCCGAGCCAGGGCAATCATCGACCTGGACACGATCATGCCTGGCTCGATGCTCTTCGACTTCGGGGACTCCATCCGTTTCGGGGCTTCCACTGCGCTGGAGGACGAGCAAGACTTGGCAAAGGTGCACTTTGACACCAATCTTTTCCAGGCCTACGCCCAAGGGTTCATCGGGGCAGTCCGCCCAAGCATCACCGATCGGGAGGCCCGGCTGCTTCCCCTGAGCGCCTTGCTGATGACCGAGGAATGCGGCATGCGATTCCTGACCGACTACCTGCAGGGGGACACCTACTTCGCCGTCGCCTACCCTGAACACAATCTGGTGCGCTGCCGCACCCAGGTGACCCTGGCCCGTCAGATGGAAAAATCCACAGATCAGACTGCCAGCATAGTCAATCAAATCATGGAGGCCACCAGATGAGCCCACGGACCGATCCACGGGAATCCGAAAAACAACCTGCCCTGGATGCAGATCTGGATGCCCTTCTGGACTTTGCCCGTCGGCATCTGGAATTGGACGAACGCGACACGGACTGGACGCGCAATCGTCTGCTGGCGCTGCTGGATTTGAACTCCTATACTTCTAGCGATCGGTCTTGCGCGCAAAAATCGACGAGTCAAGGCTCCACAGCCGAAGAAATCGCCGACTTGCTGGCGGCTTTTTGCCGGGACGCCCACGCCGCAGGCGTGTTCACGGCTGATCGGGATGCAGCGGTCACTGATCGCCTCATGGGCCAGATCACCCGTTCCCCATCCCAGGTGGCCGACAGGTTCGCCGCCGTCGAGGCGGAAAAGGGATCCATGGCCGCCATGCGCTGGCTATATGACTACGGGATCGCATCGACCTACATCAAAAAAGCCGAACTGGATCGTAACCCCAGGTTTGAATCCCAAGGCCTGATCATCACCATCAACCAGGCCAAACCCGAGTTCCGCACCATGGCCAAAGCCGCAGCCGGCAATCGAGTAGGCAACGGCTACCCGGCATGCACCATATGCAGGAGCAACGAAGGCTTCGCCGGACGAGGCAGAAGCACCCTGCGCACTCTAGGCATGACCCTTGGCGGTCATCCCTGGTTCTGGCAGTTCTCCCCCTATGGCTACTTCGACCAGCACGGCATCTGCGTCAATGCCGAACACAGACCCATGCGTGTGGACCGAGAGACTTTTGGCAATCTTCTGGACTTCGTGGATCGTTTCCCAGGCTACTTCCTGGGGTGCAACGCCGCCCTGCCGGGAATCGGCGGGTCGGTGCTGGCCCACGACCACTACCAGGGCGGAGGAGAGATTCTGCCCCTGCACAAGGCTCCAGCGAAAATGGCCATGTCCCTGCCAGGAATGTCTGGCATGCTGATCGAGATTCCGGACTGGCCGGGCACGGCAATCCGCCTGATAGGCCATGATCGGGATGCCATCATCGAGGTAAGCGACCGGATCCGGCGCGGCTGGATCGATTACTCCGACGAAGCTCTGAACATCCGTCCACAGGGTCCCCGGGGCCGTCAATCAGCACTCTCGCCCAGTGTGCTCATCACTGACCGGGGATACGAGATGAACCTGATTCTGCGCAACAACGGGGTCAGCGAGCAGTATCCGGACGGCATATTCCACGTCCATCCTGAGTTCTACGCCATCAAGCAGGAGCCCATTGGATTAATCGAAGCCCAAGGTCTCTTCGTTCTGCCAGGGCGCTTGGTGCCCCAGCTGACGAGACTCGCCCAGGCCTTGGAAGATGGCAAGGATCTTCCAGAGTCCTTGAAGGCATTCCACAATCAATGGGATGAGCTGACGCTCACGCTGAGGGGATCACGCGATCCTCAACGGATTCGTTCGGCCATACGCCGGGAATTGGGCGAAGTATGCAAGCGAATCCTAGGCAACACCGCAGTATTCAAGGATCCTGCGCAGACCCGGGCTTTCCTGCTCGGACTAGGGTTCATCGATCGATAGCGTGTGCATGTCACCGCATAGGATGGAATACGACAGCGCATCTTCTATAAAGGAGTAGATATGACTGATCGCCTGCAAGGTAAGGTAGCCATCATCACCGGAGGAACCGGCGGCATGGGCGTAGGCATCGCCGAATGCTTCGTCCGTGAGGGAGCCAAAGTGGCCCTTGCGGACATCAAGGAAAGCGATGCCTCTCGCAGCTTCATGCAGGAGCACCCCGGACAGGTCGTCTTCCATACGCTGGATGTAACTGATGAGAACCAGTGGGTCTCCACCATCGACACCGTTGA
Source organism: Bifidobacterium asteroides (assembly GCF_003202695.1). Lineage (GTDB taxonomy): Bacteria > Actinomycetota > Actinomycetes > Actinomycetales > Bifidobacteriaceae > Bombiscardovia > Bombiscardovia asteroides_G. The sequence continues at coordinate 239,903 of NZ_QGLL01000001.1, read as the reverse complement.
AAAGGAGCTGGGCCAGCTGACCACTGTGGTCAACAATGCCGGCATCGGCGACAAAGGCGTCACCATGGACGAGGAAAGCTACGACGACTGGAAGAAGATCATCGCCATCAACCTGAACGGAACCTTCCTGGGTACCAAGCACGGCATGCGGGTCATGAAGGGCCGCGGCGGATCCATTATCAACATCTCCTCCATCGAGGGCTTCGTGGGCCTGAGCCGGGCGGGAGCATACAACGCCAGCAAGGGCGGCACCAGGCTGCTCACCAAGTCCGCTGCTCTGGATTCCGCTAACAACGGGTACGGTGTTCGCATCAACTCGGTCCACCCCGGGTTCATCAAGACTCCTCTGATCAGCCAGAGCCTTGAGGACAGGATGAGCAAGCTGACACCCCTGGGCCATATCGGCGAGCCTCAGGACGTCGGCGAGATCTGCGTCTATCTGGCCAGTGACGAATCCAAGTTCGCGCTGGGTGCAGAATTCGTTGTGGACGGCGGATTCATCGCCCAATAAGGAATTGCCGGAACCCCACCCTCTGCCAGCCCGCTTTACCGTGATGCAAACAGCTAGGATGAAGGAGGGGTTCGCCCATGACCCCGACGAGGGGGGGTCGTCATGCGACTGTGGCATCAGGATCTGATCTCGCTGCTTCCCAGACAGCAGCTGCTGGGCCAGCACCGGGAGGTCACCGCCTTGCGTGGACTGGGCTGGGGACGACGGCATGCCACCGTTGACTATGTCTTTCTCCACTCCCCATACAAGCTCTTTCAGTTTCATCTATTAGTCATGGCGACCATGCGCGAGCGCGGCTACCATCCCGATCCTGCCTGGTACGACCCGCTCTACCGCGGCAGGCATTGCCCTCCCTATGAGGACCTGGCTGAAGTACCGTTGACGGACCCCATCTATCCTGAGCACGACGCAGCCTATCTCCAGGAATGCTTGAAAAACCTGGCGGGAAAAGGCATTCATCTGCCCTAAACCTATCTTCGACCCCCCCCCTCTTTCTGGATAGAGGGGATCGTCAAGGCCGGCGCCGGCTGACTGCTGTAGCCATAAAATTCACTGATATGTATGGCAATGTATGGGACCGGCTGTTCGAATCCGAGTATCTGCCCAGGGACTGTGCTGCTCGGCTCTATCTTCTGGATTCACCTGACAACCGGCTAGCGGAGTTTTGCCAGTCAAAGAGCATCATTCCCGAGTGAGTCTAGTCACTGAGGGCACCAGGAGGGTGACCGCCGCCAGCAGGAATGCCAAAGGCAGCAGGGCCGGTCTGACGCCGGTGTGATCGGCCAAAAATCCGATAGCCGGAGGAATGATCCAAGAGACCCCGTAGTAGGCAGTTGAGATGACTGAAGCCCGCTGGGCTGCCATTGCCGGGTCCCTGGTTGCCAGAGTAGTGACAATGGGCACGCCCAGAGCAGCCCCGACGCCCCAGATCCCGGTACCCGCAAGACTCAGCCCGAAAGAGGGCGAAAAAGCGTAAACCAGGATGCCCAGAGCCGAGACCAGCAGGGTCAGAACCAGCGAGCGCATGTTCCCCAGCCGCTCGATCAGATGCGTTCCCAGCAGCCTTGAGAGGATCATGGCTGCAGCGAAAATCGTGGGCGCCAGACCTGCCTGAGACTCGGAGACACCGAAGGTATCGACCAGGCCGATCCCGCTCCAGTCATTGACGGCACCTTCGCTAGCCTCAAGGGCTACGTTGATCAGGGCAAGCATAAGAACCAAGGCATCGCCCCAGGCTGCCAGCTGCCTGTCGAAGGCGGATGATCGCCCTGAATCAGCATGCTGATCCGAACCTTCATCATCGGCGCCGCCCTTGTAATCCCCTAGCGGCTGAGCCGGACAGAGCAGGACGCAGGCGGCCACCAGAGCCAGACTGGTCATGGCATTGACCGCCAGATGCGCCCCAATGGGCACGCCCAGATGAGACAGGAGCGAGCCCAGACCCAGTGCAAGAAACATGCCCAGACTATATGAGGCATGGAAACGCGGCATTATGGACCGAGAGGAGAATCGCTCCACTGCGCCAGCCTCAACAGTATTGACCGTCCCCCAAAGGCTGATGCCCGCCGAGTTGAAGAGCAGCCCCAGCACCGTCCCCGGCACTGAGCGCAGAGTGACAGCCAGGGCAGCGATCAACATGCCCATACACCAGGTGGAGGCTGCCAGCAGCATGGCTTTGCGCACGCCCAGCCGATCGGTCAACACACCTGAGACCAGCATGCCGATCAGAGCACCGCATCCGCCCAAGATAGTCATCAGAGCCAGGCCCGAAGGCTGCAGGCCGAGGCGTGCCTTGACTGTTGGCAGTCGGGAGATCCAAGCGGAAGTACCGATGCCCATGATGACGAAGAAACCATAAACGGCCAGCCGCTCGCGCATTCCGCGGCCTGGAGGCCCGGCCGCCGCTGCTTCGCGAAGATCGCGTTCAATCATGCGCCATTCCTTGCTTTGCCCATAATCGAATTTTCTCCGAAGGCTCACAGCAATACAGGAAACATAACCAATAACTTTGTATATCGATTTATAGCATCATTATCGGAGAATCTAAGAAGCATCGTAGCTAGTCGACCGGATGACTTGAAGCGGATGCCCCGGCCCGACACCCAGGATGGTCGTCGGCGCTCAAAAGGAGAAACGCGGCAAAGGGTAATTTGAGCGGAAGATTCCTGGCCGGACACCCAGCTATGGCCATGTTGATGCCTACCATGGCGGCGGCCGGTGGCGAACGGGCTGCAGATGCCCAGACCGTCGCAAGCACAGCAGGCTGTACAAAAGACAGCGACATCAGTCAAAACGGGCAAGACCAGGCGACAACGGAAAACTCTGCAACATCGAAACCAGACCAGTTCTCATTGACCCAGTCCAGCGCGGTTCAATCTGTGCAAACAGAAAAATCCGCCTCTTCGAACCAGTCAATGCCAGTCCAATCCATTGGCCCACCGGCCAGCAGATCGAGCACAAAGGACATACTGGATACTGACGATGCCATAGTCACCCTCCCGCATCATCGGCACCGCTCCTTTCGACAAGAACGATGCCGCTGGAAACAACCACGATGCTGACAAAGGATGTAGCCGATTACTATGGTCAGACCGGGCTCAGCCTGCATGCCACACTCAATGACGGCGGACTAGAGGCAACTTCGGCATCAGGAACGAAGCTGCCACCAGCCTCAGGTGTCATGGGTGTAAACAACCAAACAGCCCATACCGACGACAGGCGAAAGATGCCGTCTTTACCCAGGATCATGCCAAGTCCTCAAGCATCCGCAATACCACTCAGCACAGCTGCCTGTACGAGCCCAATCACTTCGATGACGGCGTAGATTGCGGCTGGCGGAATGCGCCCGACACCCTAGGGGGAACCGATTCAGCCATGGCTGGAACTCAGGTGCGGGTCATGGCAGGCTTCAAACTTCTGATGTTCAGGCGAAATCCTCTACGGATTTCCCGACCCTGGCTGCCTCCGGCTCAGACATGGTGATGCCTGTAGCGTTGGCTGTCGGCAATGCCATCCTCGGCCTAGCATTGACGTGCCTGCTTCGACATCGCAAGGATCAGGACAAGGCTCTGGGCTGACGGTTCTGCATCAGTGGCGAGGATTATGGCGAACCTCACGGTTCCCTGTCCCTATCTGCAGACGAAATTTGATATCCTTGCAAGTGGAAGGAATTCTGAACCCAGGGGTCACTGTCGACGATGGACAGTCACCCAAATGGTCATGGCCCTGCACGGTCATGATGTCGATTATCACACGTGCAGGCAGTTAGACAGAAAGGTCAGTCATGGCAGACGATACAGTCATTGTTGTTGATACTTCCATGTTCCAAAAAGATGCCGCCGCGAAGACCGCCAAGGCCAACGAGGTTGCCCGCAAATACGGTATCAGCGAAGAGGCCCTCAAGAAGGTCGAGGAGTACAAGGATCAACTGAGCTACCACCAGGCATGGGACCTGCCATTCTTGGGATACGTGGACGAGGACGGCTATGGGTACGCCTACGTGCCCAACAAGGCCGTCGCTGCCGATGGCTGGGACGCCCATAAGGCCTTCCTTGACCTGCCCGATGATGTACAGACGGCCTTTGCCATCCGCATGCTCTTCACCCACCGCGATATTGACCGCCACGGTGCAGAGATGTTCCTTCATCACGGCCGGGGGCTAAAGGTCCGGTTCCAGGGGCCCACCTCAGCCAGCTACTGACCCCGAGCCACCTGAATGGCTCGACTCCCCCGGTTCTGTCGCAATAACCTCTGACAGGCCGGGGCTTCTTATCAGCGCGGCAGACCCAGATAATCAGGTTCGACGAACCAACTGCAGATAACGACAGATAGAGGAATCAGCCGGTCAAAATCGTCTGGCAATCACCGAAATCGCCTCTTTGACCCATGAAGCATCCGCTTTCATCCGGATCGCGAATGATGCTTAAGCCTTCCGAGGCGTCAAAATGATCAGGCTGCCGTCCTGCCTTGGCAACCATAGCCGCAGTGACCCGTTCACCCATGCCATCCGCAGAAACAGACAGATTCTCTCGGGCAGGCCGATCAGCTTCATCATGTTCAGCCATTTGAGGCTGGATTTCCTTTGGTTTGTCGAACCGCCTAGTCGCGGCCGGAAAATCCTCCAAGGCGACTGGCTGAAATCGATGCATAGCATCCCCACGATTCGGTCCTTCTGCCATATGAAACAGGTTGAAAATACCAATTCCCGATCTCTCCTGTCCGAATGCACAGCGTGTCCCGCTGTATAATCACGTTCCTCTGGCAGGCATCGAAGGCCTGATCGCGTGCAAGTGCCAGGTCGAGGGACACAGCATAGAAGAAGATCACCGGGAACAATGTCACGAATGCTATTACCGTGCGGCTTCGATGTTCTTGTCATGCGCGCGCAAAGAGATGACCACTGCAGGCAGAGACTGCAAAAAGCGCATGGAGATCAGGGTGAAGGACAAGGGAATGATGGTCTCTGCTTGACCAGATATCCCCAATCAGGGAGACCCCTTGTTGTGAATATTCCGCAATCCGATCATGGCCATTCCTAGGGCGAAGCTGATGATCAGCTTGGTCATCATCATAAAAGCGGAGATCTTGAAGAGCGTCTTTCAGCTCGAGAAGCGATGGCTGCCAAAATGCGGATTATAGCCAGTCCGTAGAAGAGATCATGAGACAACGCCGTCTTGGTTATGCGGAAAGAGCGCAGGCAAGAGGCGCTGTCGTTGGTGATGGCCGTGGAGTAAGCGAAAACCCGAATCAGCAGCATGGTGAAATACAGCGCCCCCAAGCAGGAATCCCCAGTTCTTTCCTAGGCAACCGGCAATGACACTGGGACAGCCCATGCATTCCTTGGATTGGGCGAGAGCATGGCTGGTCTCGGGGTTCGGGGCAGCCGGCCCGACGTGATCGGCAGCCTGCCAGTACGCCAATACCCTGAATATGGTCCTAGCGCTGCAGGCTTTTTATCGGATGACATCGATATCCCATCAGCCTCCTTTGCCTGATAAAAGATGACATTTTATAATTACGACAAATAGTTCTAACCTATAGGTCTGCTTTGGCTAGTAGCTAGACTGACCCGACTCACTCAGCCCAACAAGGCCAGGAGGTCTTTTCTGCTCAGCCTGGCAATGCTGGAGGCTCCGGCGGATGCTGCCGAGTCAACAAATCTTGAAGCTAAATCGCTCTTGCTGCGCTGCAGATTGAGGATGCGCTCCTCGATGGTGTCCTTGGCTACGATCTGGTAGACGTTGACGTCCTGGGTCTGGCCGATCCGGTGGGCGCGGTCGTTGGCCTGCTCCTGGGCTGCGGCGTTCCACCAGGGGTCCGCATGGACCACTACACAGGCTCCGGTCAGGTTGAGCCCGGTATTGCCAGCTTTCAGGGAGATCAGAAAAACCGGCGTGGCATCCCTATTGAACTGTTCCACCAGCTCCAGCCGCCGCTTCTTGGAGGTGGCTCCAGTGATCAGATCGTAGGACACGTCCAGCCGACGGAGCCGTTGGGCAATCAGGTCAAGGTATGAGGTGAACTGGGAGAAGATCAGCATCTTGCGCCCGGCATCCTGGCAGGAGACCACCAGATCTTCGATAGCATCCAGCTTGGCTGAATCGCCGCGCCGGTCCCGGCCCTGATCCTGGTAGACCAGACGCGGATCACAGCAGACCTCCCGCAGCCTGGTCAGCTGAGCCAGCACCTGGATTTTGCCTACCTCGTACTCCTGATCCCTTTCCTTGTTAAGCGTAGCCCTCAGTTCCTGCTCCAGGGCTGCATAGAGCTTGCGCTGACGACCCTGCAAGGGCACGCTGATCACGTTTTCGATCTTCTCGGGCAGATCCGTCAGCACCTGTGATTTGAGCCGACGCAAAATGAAAGGTCCGACCAGGGCCTGAAGCCGGGACTGGGCATCCTGATCGCCGCTGAGTATGGGCATTTCGAAGCGGTCCCGGAACCGGGAGTAGGGGCCCAGCATCCCCGGCATCAGGAAGTCGAAGATGCTCCAAAGCTCAGACAGCCGATTCTCGATGGGCGTGCCGGTCAGGGCGAACCGGTGCAGGCTGTCCAGAGCCCGTACGGCCCGGGCAGCCTTGGTGGCATGGTTCTTGATGTACTGCGCCTCATCCAGAACCAAGGCATACCAGGGCAGACTCCGATACCGGTTCAGGTCCCTCCTGAGCAGATCATATGAAGTAATCAGCAGGTCGTAGGACTTCGCCTGATCCAGCAGAGCCTGACGCTCACTGCGCGCTCCGGCCAGGACCGCCACCCGCAGATCCGGCGTAAAACGGCGGCATTCGGCCTCCCAATTGTAAACCAAAGAGGCTGGACAGACGATCAGCGAAGGTCCTCGATCCCTGGCCTGATCCCGACGGGAGAGCAGGTAGGCCAGCATCTGTATGGTCTTGCCCAGGCCCATCTCATCGGCCAGAATACCGCTGAATCCGCGGTCACTCAAGGTAGATAGCCAACGCAGCCCTTCTACCTGATAGGGTCTGAGCTGCCCGCGCAGCCCGTCGGGAATCCTGAACCCCTGAGGGTCAGGCTTGCGCTCCTTCAGGTAGTCACGGAAGCTGGAATCGCGATCCTGCTCGGGCACCAGCGCATCCAGGTAGCCGAGCTGGAATTCTGGCACCCTGACCGGCCCCTTGGCCAGATCATCCGGGTCGATGCCCAGGTCTTCGGCCAGAGTGTCCACCGCATCCGTATTCAGATCAGCCAACTCGACGAAGGCCCCGTTGCGCAGACGATGAAAGCGGCGACGGCGACGATGGTCAGCCAGAATAGCCGCAGCCTCATCAGGCCCTACCTCATCGGCTATGGGCGAGATCTCGACCAGACCGGATCGCGCCCTCACGCCCACGCGGATCTGCGGGTGAGAGACGACGCTGAGCCCGTCGAAGGCCGGGGTAGAGAAGACCCGCCCCAGACCCTTGAGCACGGGCAGGCCCCGGGTCAGCAGGGTGTGGATGGCCTCCTCGTTCTCCTCGGGGATGCGAGCCAGCCCATCCTCCATCAGGGGGAAATAGCGTCGGACCGTCTGTCGGGCCAGAGACTCGCTCTCCCAATCCCTGCCGCGTCCTTCCTCGGAGCCGGGATCAGCGCTTACGGACACAAGACGATCTCCGTAGCGAGCCTTGAGATCACAGCTGACCCCCTGCTGATCCCTGTCCAGGTAAAGCTCAATCCTGCAAGGCGGGCGCCGCCTGGCATCCAGCTCCTCGGGCAGGCTGGCCGAGAGCCCGGATCCTTCCTGGGCACCCTGATCCAGGTCAGGCAGGACGGTCCGTGCGAACAGGTCCAGGTCGTCGGCATCCAGATGCAGATCCCGATCCTCACCAGGGCGGCAGAGGGTCTCCAACAGGTCACGATGACGCATAAAACGCGCGCCGCAACGGTGAACGACTGGTCCTCCCGAATCCAGCCCTAAGCCGAGCTGAGAGGGGCGCACGATAACGAAGGAATGGGCCTGGCCTACGATGAAGCGCTCCACGGCCAGAGCATGAGTGATCCGGTAGCCGTCCGCCTCCTTGCTGACTGCGATGCCAGGGTCCGGATCTCCGTCAACCACGGGGGCAGGCATGGTCTGCAGGAAGGAATCCTCAGGAGGCGTATAGTCCAAGGCGAGCCCGGAGTCCACGAACAGGTCGAGGATCTGCGCCACCTCGTCATCGCTGAGACGGATCCCCGCCAATCCTGCACGCGTAAGACGACGGCGCATGCCCCCCTCCTGTTCGGCCAGACTGCGGCGAATGGCGCCGGCCCTTTCCAGGATGGTCAGCAGAGACCGGGCCCGGTCATCAAAGGTGTCACGAGAATGAATGAAGGCCAGCCGCCGTCCATAGGACATGAATTCGCCATGGTCCACGGCGCGCAGCAGGGCCTGCAGATCCTTGACCAGGTAAACGACCCCATGGGAGGGCAAGGTGATGTGCAGACGGACCTGCCAGCCGCCGCGTTCGCTGGTCAGGTCGGGGATCAGTCCGACCGAGCCGATGGGCAGGTGGCGGCCGCCTGCCGGACCGTTCTCCTGCTTGAGCAGGCTCAGCTGGCGATCACGGAAGGCCTGCCGCCGCCGACCCTCCTGCCGGTGCATGTAGGCCGCCAAGGGTCCCGAGGTCGATCGGGCGGACCGGGATCGATCCTCGTCGCCAGTCCAGTCATCCGATCCTGCAAAGGCCTGGCTGGACTCGTTGTAGGCCATGATCAGAGCGACTACATGCTTGCATGCAGAACCCTGGCGCCCAAAGGCCCGGCACGTGCAGGAGGAGTCGATGACCCGATGAGCCTGCTCGTCCAGACGAGCCTGAACCATGCAGTCGCCATCCGGCTGATAGGTAGCGGGCACACGCCCTTTGAGAACGGTCAGCGCCCCCAGATGCCGTAGGCCCAGGTCCGTAAAACGCCGATCATCCAGCAGCTGATGGGCACGGAAGTAGGCCTTGCCGCCCAGCCGACGCAGGGTGGAATCAGCGATGGGGTCCGGGTTGCCAAAGGTCCGCCCCTCCTCCTCATCGCCCGGATCATAGAAGCCATGGCCTCCTGAACCGCCAGCTCTTGACCCGTAGACCGCTGCATGCCAATCCACACGCACCCTCCTTATGGTCGCTGCCGACCATTTCTGAGCATAACCTTTTCCGTCCCGATGCGGCACGCCTTCGGCGAAGCGAGTAGACATGCCGACTTACGAAAAATTTGCCGCCTCCCTAAGATGACGTGCTGTTTGTCTGAAGAAGGAGATCATTATCGTGCAAAACACGTCCACCCCTGCCTCTGTTCACCGTTCACGACCGGCCGTCCCCCATCCCTGGCCGGCTATCGCCGCTCTGATGATCGGGGCTTTCGTGGGCATGCTGAGTGAAACCTCGCTCAATATCGCCCTGCCCAACCTGATGGAGAGCTTCCGGATTCCTGCTGCCACCGTACAATGGCTGGTGACAGGGTACATGCTGGTCATCGGCATCGTCCTGCCCTTCTCCAGCCTGATCTCCAAGTGGTTCACCACCAGGCAGACCGTGATCTTCGGCCTGATCGCCTTCCTGGCAGGCTCGGTGATCTCAGCCATGGCCCCCACATTCCCTGTCCTCTTGGCAGGACGGCTGATCCAAGGGATCGGCACGGGCCTGATCCTGCCGCTCATGTTCACCGTGGCCATGCTGATCTTTCCGCCTGCCCGTCTGGGCACGGTCATGGGCATGTGCGCCCTGGTCATCATGTTCGCTCCCGCCATCGGCCCGACTCTGACCGGAATCATCCTAGGCAAGCTGACCTGGCACTGGATTTTCTGGTTCTTCACTCCATTCCTGGTTGTAGCCCTGATCTTCGCCGTCTGCTTCCTGAAGAACGTGGGAACCATCACCCACCAACGGCCCGACCTGGCCTCCATCCTGGAGTCCATCGTCGGCTTCGGCGGACTGGTGGCAGGCGTCAGCCTGGCCAGCAGGTACGGATGGCTCTCCCCCGTCACCCTGACCATTCTGGTTGTGGCCCTGGCTGCGCTGTTTCTCTATATTCGTCGTCAGCTGGGCCTGGAGCACCCGGTGCTTAACCTGCGTATCTTCTCCATCCCAGCCTTCCGCTACGGTGCCACCTTGGTCATGCTTGACTTCGCAGTCATCCTCTCCTCCATGTATCTGCTGCCCCAGTTCCTGCAGCGGGGACTGCTCCTGCCAGTAGCCATGACCGGCATCCTCATGCTGCCCGGGGGCGCCATCAACGCCCTGGTCTCGGCCTTCGCTGGCCGGCTCTACGACGGCTTCGGAGCCCGGATGCCCGTACGCTGCGGTTTCCTTGTCGCCCTGCTTGGTACGGTCATCCTCCTGTTCACCGGCCCGCACACCCCTGTAGCCCTGGTAGTGGCAGCCCACATCATCCTGATGATCGGCTGCCCCTTGGCCATGTCACCGGCCCAAACCTACGCGCTCAACTCTCTGAGCGGTCCGCAGTCCGGCGACGGAAGCACCATCATCAACACCATGCAGCAGATCGTAGGCGCCGTGGCCACAGCCATCACCACCTCCCTGCTGGCCATGGGCGAGGGGCAGGCAGCCGGAGCTGACAAAGCTCAGGCATTCACCAGAGGCACCCACTACGGACTGGTCTTCACCCTCGTGCTGATTCTGGCCGCTCTGGCCGTCTCCCTGAAGGTGCGCAACTTCTCCCACGCTGACCAGCAGGAGGCCGAACGAGGCATTCAGCAAGCTCCAAGTTCGCAACGCTAGCTTGGGAGCGTCCCTGGCTAGACTGGAGGACGGCGACCGGACTTAAGGCCAGCGATAGAGGGCCGCCCGGTCATCTCTGGAACGCTATCAGGAAGGGTGTCATGTTCGTTCTCAAAAACGCCTGGTTCACCATCAGGCGGCATGCGGCGCGGAGCCTGGTCACGGTTCTGGCTTGCCTGGTCGTGGCGGCATTGGCCACGACGGCAGCTACCGTGCTCCAGACTGACACCAAGGCACGTACCACAGACTACGAATCCCAGGAGGCGAATGCCGTCATCAGCCCGCGCAAGGGGACCAAGGCCTCTCCCCTGGGCTGGAACGAGTATTCCCAGTATGCCCAGCGTCTGCAGATGGATGGCATGCAGTACAAGGCCTACTTCCATGAGACTGCAGACATCAGCCCGGAGGGACTGCCCCAGTCAGGCGCTTACTCCCTAGTGGGCGTCTCCGACAAGGAGGCTGAGCCCACTCTGCCTCACGGCCCATTCGTGCTGGACCAGGGCAAGGGGCTGGACTACGCCTCGCAGAATGCCTCCGGCACCCAGACCGTGCTGATCTCCAAGCAGATGGCGCAGGCCAACAAGCTCAAGGTGGGCGACACCCTGACCATCAAGGATCCACACCAGCAGGATCAGCAGGTCAAACTGATGGTCTCGGGCATCTATCATTACCGCAAGGCCGCCGACCAGACAGCCAATCGAGCCATCTACACGGCCTATCCCACGTTCGCCATGCTGGGGCTGGATACTGCCAGCAAACCGGGAGACCCTGGCCATGAGCTGCTCGTGGCTTTCGTTCTGGATTCGCCGAGCACCTACCAGAAGTTCATCAAGGAACTGCGCAAGGATGGACTCAAGGCCTCGCAGTACGACATCGACTCTCCCAGCCTGAAGGATTACCAGCGGCGGATGGAACCAGTCCACCGGGCCGCCGACCAGGCGCGAACCGCCATCATCCTGGTCTTTCTGCTGGGCGGGCTGGTTCTGCTGAGCTGCCTGTTCCTCATGCTGCGCGACCGCTCCAACGAAATCGGCATGGCCATCACCATCGGGATCCACAAGGCCCGGCTGGGTTGGCAGTTCGCCCTGGAGACTCTCTTGCTCACCCTGCCCGGACTAGTGCTTGGCCTGGCTCTGGGCACCGCGATCAGTCGGCCTCTGGGCCGGTCGCTCTTCCGGCTGGGAAACCTGGCCAGCATGCCTAACGCCGGTCTGATCTGGAAGATGATTCTTATCGGCCTGGTCGTCTGCCTGGTCCTTGCTCTAGCAGCAGCCGCCAGGGTAGCGGCCTTCAGAACCGCCAAGCTATACACCAACGACCTGGAGGACGAGGCATGAGCGAAAAGACGTCGGATCAGCAGCCGGACGAAAAGTCCCAGGAAAAGGGTGAGATCAAGGCCACCGACCAGGCAAAGACTGATCAGAAACAAGACGATCAGAAGAAAGCCGTTCAAACAGCGGCTGATTCTGCACTAAAAACCAGCGAGAGCACCAGCGCTAAACCGCTATCTGCACCAGACGCGGAGTCAAAGCCGGAATCCCAGGAAGAGTTTCAGGACGAAGCAACTGCGCAGGCGGACGGAGAACCAGCAGAGGAAGCCTCTTCGGAAGAAGACGCATCGCTGGCCGCTTTCAAGGTGGTCATCGACCAGGGAGACGCCGAAGATCTCGAAGACGATCAAGAGGACCCGCTGCTGGAGACTGATGGCCAGCCGGTCCTGGTTCCTGGCGGATACCCGGTGCTCTCCCTGAAGCACGTGGATTACACACGGAAAATCAAGGGCCGCCCTGAACAGATCCTGGACGATGTCAATCTGGAATTCCAGCGTCGCCGCATCTACTCGGTGGAGACCACATCTCCTTCCGGAAGGGCCGCCCTGATGGCCTTGATGACCGGCCTGCGCGCCCCCACTCAAGGCAGCGTGCTCTTCCGGGGCACGGATCTGCGCCAGCTGCTTGCCTCTGACTATCGCGGCCACCAGATCGGTGCCATCTTCGGCACTGATGCCTTGAGACGCGACCTGACCGCCGTGCAGAATCTTGTCTACACCATGGAGGCCAGCGGGCGCACATTCCTGGGTCCCAAAGACAATCTGGCCCGTCACCTGCTGGATGAGGTGGGCTTCCCGGATCGTCTGCAGGACAAGCAGACCGCCGACCTGGGTCACTTGGACTTCCGCCTGGCCTCGGTGGCCCGTGCCCTGTGCTGCGAGTGCGACGTGCTCATCGCTGACGAACCCACTGAAGGACTGGAGCCGGGCGACTGGGACACCCTGCTGGCCACCCTCAGGCGGGTCTCCCGCCGTCATGACTGCGCCGTGATCATCCTGACCTCAGGCGGTTCGGACACTGTAGACGAGGGCACCTACGACGACCGGTTCATCGTCGATTAAGTCCCGACATTCCCGACAGAGGACGGGCGGCACTGCACTGATCTGTTCGGTCATCACGCATGAGGAGTGGATACCCCGGGTCATGACCGAACAGTTAAAAGCCGACCAAGTCGAACACGCCGATTTTTGCAATAAAGATCCACGTCGTCAACCGGGAATCATCCTGCACCATCACTATGGGTTTGGACCCATTCGGGAGGTCGGTGCCAAAGAAGCTGTGTGGATCACCCCTGGTCTGCTGATCGCCCAGAACGCCTGGCTGGCCTCCCATGGCCGTCCCTCCTGGCTCCTGTCAGCCCCACCGACCAGATGGCTGGATGAGCTGGACAAGTCCCTGACTGGACGCAGGATTCTGACCGTAACGGCTGAAGCCATTCTGAACTGGCGTCGACTGCCATCAAACTTGGGGCAGCGACCCTGGTCACAGCTGGCCGACGGTCGGGTATCAGGCCTGCCTGCAGCCCGACGAAACCTTGAAGATCTGCAGAATGCTCTGCGGGCAGCCCCTCCTCAATCACTGATTCGCATTCAGACCCACTTGCCCGATATCCATGAGGAATGGCGGATCATCGTCGACAGGGGCCGGATCGCGGCCTCCAGCGGATACTGCCTACATGAGGGCGAAGACTCCAGAGCCATTACCACAATCTTCGATGGTGCCGTCTTTGATCCCAGGCATCGAACGATTGCCGAGGACTGCGCCCTCCAGGCAGCTAGGAGTCGGTGCTCCGCTCCCATCAGCGTGGATCTGGCCTTCCTCCGCAGCTCGGATCGGCCTCTCGTTCTGGAGGGAAACCCTGTCTGGTGCGCATCCCCTTATGCTTATGGGCCACAGGGCATGGCCTCTTTTCTGAAAGCCGTGGCCGCCTGCCGGACCGATCCAGTCGACCCCTACCAGCCAGACCCGTGGATGCTGCGTGAATTCGGTGGTCGCTTCCAGAGTTCCTGGGGGCTGGTTCGGCCGGATCAGACGATGGTCATGCCATAGTGCTCGGCCAGAGGCTTCAGATCCGGCACCCCGTACCGGGCCACCAGCTGCCTCCAGCGGGCCAGGTTGTCGGGACCATACTTGGCCGTGCGCTTGGCAGCAGTGGGCTCGGAGACGAAGATAGGCGGCTGGTGTTTGCTGTGGAACTTGTCCGCATACATGACCACCTCCTGCTCGGGGTTGACCGGCAGATAGTCGTCAGGCGGCAGGTTCAGGTGCTCCTCCTCAACCTGGCGGCGGGTCAGTCCCACTCCAGTGTGGTTGCGGGCGAACTGGGCCACCGATTCATCCACTCCAGCATCCAGCAGCAGTCGATAGCCCTCCAGCCCATGTTCGATGTACCGCTCGCCTTGGAAAGCCAGGGGCCGGCCCTGTGAACCGTCGTCCTTGAGAATCCGATAGGTACCGATGTCGTGCAACAGGGCGCCTGTGCGGACCAGGTCACGGTCCAGCGGCCGCTCGGGCAGGACCCCGTCAGGGTCATCGCCACGAAGCAGACGCTCGTTGACCTGGTCGGCCATACGCACCGCGAGCGCGGCAATGATCTGGCAGTGGGTATGTATCAGTTCATAGGCGGCTTGGGAGGGCGCATACTGACGGTGCAGGGCCTCAGCCATGGGAACATTGGGAATCATACCGACCATTCTAGGGATCCCCTCCTCAAATGTGACCTTTGCGACGCTTATCACACTTCAGCGGACAACGAACCCTGCCCCCCTGCCGCCGACAGTAGACTAGGAATCACGGTATTTCACGAGGAGCACTATGGACACTTCATCACTTGCGCGCTCCGCCGACCGGCCCGCTCCTCCCGATGAGGACGGCTCCCGGCAGGCGCCCTGGCGCAATCCCCTGCTGGATCCGCGCGATCTGCGCATGCCGCGCATCGCGGGACCCAGCTCTCTGGTCATCTTCGGCGTCACCGGCGATCTGGCCAAGAAAAAGCTCTTGCCAGCCGTCTATGACCTGGCCAACCGGGGACTGCTTCCAGCCAGTTTCGGGCTGATCGGATTCGGACGGCGCGACTGGAGCGACCAGCAGTTCGTCGCCTTTGCCGAGGAGAACGTCCGCGCCCACTGCCGAACCCCCTTCAACGATTCAACTTGGCGGCATCTGAGCCAGGGCATGCGCTTCGTCAAAGGCAGCTTCGACGACTCCGAAGCCTTCCGCCGCCTGTCGTCCACCGTGTCGGAGCTGGATCGGGTCCGGGGCACCCGCGGCAACCACGCCTTCTACATGTCGGTGCCCCCCAAGGCCTTCCCGCAGGTGGCTCGCCAGCTGGCCGAGTCGGGACTCTCCCACTCCTCTCAAGGGGCTTGGCGCCGCGTCATCATCGAGAAGCCCTTTGGCCACGACCTCGCTTCCGCCAAGGAGCTTGACCGGGTGGTCTCCGAAGTCTTCGAGCCTGATTCGGTCTTCCGCATTGACCACTATCTGGGCAAGGAGACCGTGCAAAACATCCTTGCCCTGCGCTTCGCCAACATGATGTTCGAGCCGGTTTGGAACTCCAATTACGTCTCCCACGTGCAGATCACCATGGCCGAGGACATGGGCATCGGCGGCAGAGCCGGCTACTACGACGGAATCGGCGCAGCCAGGGACGTCATCCAGAACCACCTCCTGCAGCTGATGGCCCTAACCGCTATGGAGGAGCCGGTCTCCTTCTCGGCGTCAGACCTGACGGC
Organism: Bifidobacterium asteroides; assembly: GCF_003202695.1. GTDB lineage: Bacteria > Actinomycetota > Actinomycetes > Actinomycetales > Bifidobacteriaceae > Bombiscardovia > Bombiscardovia asteroides_G. The sequence continues at coordinate 224,119 of NZ_QGLL01000001.1, read as the reverse complement.
CGAGAAAACCAAGATTCTTTCCGCAGTCCGCATTCCCAAGGATATGGCGGCCCACACCGCCAGAGGCCAGTACACAGCCGGATGGCAGGGCTCCCAGCATGTGGTCGGCTACCTGGATGAGGACGGCATCGACCGCTCCTCCACCACCGAGACCTATGCGGCCATCAGACTTGATGTGGACACTCGCCGTTGGGCGGGCGTCCCCTTCTATCTGCGCACAGGCAAGCGCTTGGGCAAGCGGGTCAGCGAGATCGCCATCGTCTTCAAGCGTGCCCCCCACCTGCCCTTCGAGGCCACAGCCACCCGGGAGCTAGGCGCCAACGCCGTAGTCATCCGCGTACAGCCCGATGAGGGCGTGACCCTGCGCTTCGGGGCCAAGACCCCTGGCTCGGCCATGGAGGTGCGCGACGTCAACATGGACTTCTCCTACGGGCGTTCCTTCACCGAAGCCTCCCCTGAGGCCTATGAGCGGCTGATCCTGGACGTGCTCCTAGGCGACCCTCCCCTCTTCCCAACCACCGAGGAGGTCGATCTGTCCTGGAAGATCCTGGATCCGATTGAGGAGTTCTGGGCAGGACAGGGCCAGCCCCAGCCCTACCGCGCCGGCACCTGGGGTCCGCGGGAGGCTGATCAGATGCTGGCTCGCGACGGATACCACTGGAGGATGCCATGATCGTCAGACTGAACAACACCACCACCTCCGCCATCGCCCGGGAGATCGACGAGCTCCACGTGGAGCGAGGAGAGGCCGCCCAGGGACGAGTGCTGACCCTGGTTATCATCACCGAGCAGGCCCATCTGGAGACGGCCTTGGAAACCGTAAACGCCGCCAGCCGGGAGCACCCCTGCCGCGTCATCGCCATAGTGACCAATGCCGAAGACCATCAGGCCGAACAGGAGGCGGACAAGAGGATCGCTGCAGCACAGCTGTCCGAAGATTGCGTCTCCTACAAGAGCACCGACCACGACGGCGATCGCACGCTGGATGCCGAGATCCGCTTCGGCTCGGATGCCGGCGCTGGCGAGGTGGTTGTGCTCAGGCCTGTGGCGGCTCTGCTGGACCATTCCGACGCCCTGGTCATCCCCCTCTTGGTACCGGATGCCCCTCTGGTGGTCTGGTGGCCCGCCAACCCGCCTCTGGATCCATCGCAGGACCCTATCGGAGCCATGGCCGCCAGCAGAATCACCGACGCGATGGAAGCCGACGATCGCCAGGCTGCCTTTGCCGGGCTGCTTGCCCATTCGAGCGCCAAGGACGTGGATCTGTCCTGGACCAGTGTCACCATCTGGCGGGCACAGCTGACCTCCATGGTGCAGCAGCCGCCTCACCTGCCCATCCGTTCGGTCAGGGTGACCGGCCAAGCCCACTACCTGCCATTGGAGCTGTTGGCCTCCTGGTTGGCCTTGAAACTTAAGGTGCCGGTCTCCGTTGAGCGCGACCCGCAGGCCCAGGCCGTCACTGGCGTCTACTTCGAACGCCCCGACGGGGTCATGAGCATGGAGCGCCACAATGACGACCAGGCACGAATCAACCAGCCCGATCAGACCCCACAGACCATCTCCATGCCCCTGCGCTCTGCCGTGGACTGCATGAGCGAGGAGCTCGGCCGGTTGGACCCTGACGAGGTCTACCAGGAGGTCATCCACGCCGGCTGGGAAATGGTCGACCACCAGTAGGCCCCGTGGCGATTCAATTCATGTACAAACGCCTTGGTGTAGGCTGAGGCAAGCATCACCTGCATGCAAGGAGGATCAGATGGCCGAGCGTCGTACTGTAACCTACGCCACAACCGAGTTGCTTAATCAGGCTACCGCAGACCGCATTCTGCTGGAGCTGGGAGACCTGCTGGCCCGTCAGGACCGAGCCGACTTGGCACTGACCGGCGGGCGGGATGCGGCGGATGTCTATGCCCGGATGGGCGCAGATCCTCTAAGCCGGAGCGTGGACTGGAGCCGGGTCCACCTCTGGTGGAGCGATGAGCGGTTCGTGGGCCTGGAAGATCCGGATCGCAACGACGAACAGGCACGACGAGCCTGGTACGGCTCGCTCATCGATCAGGGACTGCTGCCGCAGGCCAACGTGCATCCTATGCCTGTGGACACCCGCAGCCCAGCTCAGGTGGAGGCCGCCGACCAGGATGAGAACATACAGGCCCTGACCAAGGCTGCAGCCGCTTATCAGCAGGAGATCATCGACCAGCTCGGCTCTGATGGCCGCATGGATCTGGCTGTCTTCGGCGTGGGCCCCGACGGCCACTATGCATCGCTTTTCCCCGATCGCCCCGAGGTCAGGCTGCAGGATGATGATCTGCTGGTGACGGGTGTCAACAACTCTCCCAAGCTGCCCCCGCTCAGGGTCACCATGACCACGCCGTTCATCCGCCGAACCCCCAAGGTCTGGCTCTTTACATCAACTGCCGAAAAGGCTTCGGCCGTGGCCGCCGCCTTGGGAGCCACAGACGACCCGCATGTTCCCTCCTCTTATGCCAGGGGTACCGTGGAGACCCTCTGGCTCCTGGATGCCGATGCCGCCTCGGGGCTGCACTGAGTTTCGACATACAGACGATGCGCACATGTAAACAATTCAAAACTTCAAACTTTGCTTGTCTACAAGACGCTGAAATTTTTCAGGCCCATCCGCATCAACGGCTAAAAGCGCAAAAATGTTCCAGCTGCCTGATGGTCACTCGGTCTGGGAGCATGAACACCGACAGAGTGCGCGAGGATCTGCCCAGCAGCGCAAAAGAGCCCGTATAGCGCTATCGAGCAGCCGAGAACATTCAGCAATGCGCTCTACTAGCCGAGGCCGGGCTCTCCCACGATTGCGGCCTTCTCGCCCTCGGCGACCGTCAGCAAGAAATGTTCAAAAAGAGTGATTGAAGATGATCCCCTCTTAATGTTTTGCGATCCAGGTTGAGATCGATGACCTTGTTTATTGCTGCAGCACCCCCAATGCGTTAGGAACATGCCTGAGCCTCCAGGTGATTAATTGAGCGACCGGGGCAACCAGCAAAAGATCAAACAGCGATGCTGCAAGCAAGGCCAGCCAGTCCATCCTGATCATTCCCCACAAGCCATAGACCATGAACGAAGCATCCTTCCTTCGCCAGGAACCGCGTTTTGAATAAGCTGTCGGCGACAACAGCAACCAATGCAATCATGGAAAGACCCGCATAATATACCGACGAAGTCTGCTATAGCTCAGCCCCACCTTCAGATTGATCGTGAAATCGCGCATCATCACGCGCACGCTGATCAGCGCGCTCCAGGCTGACGGCACAATAGCGAGAACAAGGAGCATGCCGGAAACCATGATCGGAAAACGCAGGGAAGAGACAAAATAATCGTTGTAATAGTCTATGCTGTCCTGCTGGCTGTAAAAGCTGAACTTGGCCCCGATCTTATTGTTGATATAAGCGCCTTATTCGGGCACGTCCGCACGATCCGTATCTGCTGGAGCGAGATCCGTGAGCGCGATGACATGAAAACTGACGTCGGCCTGTTCAACGAAAGCCTTGGTGACGGGCACGACTACCGAGAACTTGTAGTACAGCTGCGCATCAAGCGCATAAAGGTGTGAATGCACCGAATTCTCGGCAATGACACCGACGGCCTTCACCATCACTTCTCGCAGGAGGGCAGGCTCGCGCATCTTGAATCAAGCTCCAGACGATCAGGTTATCCCAGACTGCGCCGGTAACCTTGGTGTGCGCTGCAACTCCGTAAAGCAAAAGCCTGACGCTGCAAGTACAGTGAAAGAACCTAATTGCTAAGCGAATTTGGCTGCGCACCATGACAAGGGCCAAGCCACGAGCCTTTGGCCGATTAACGCTTGCCTCTACTCGCTGATGGACCAATACGCACAGGCCATATCAGCTGCTCTGCTGTCTGGTCATCCGTGCAATAGCCGTATCCGACTCATCCACGATTTGACGCATGGCCTCTTCGGCAGCAGTCCCATCTCCTTGACGGATGTATGCGGCCACATCCCCATGCAAGCGAAGCGCCCGCTCATTTGCCCGCTCGGGCATCAGTTCATGCTTGGTGCGTCCTTGCAGAATCGCTGCGATGACCTTGCGCAGGGCTGCAAACATACTGTTACCTGACGAGCAGAGCAAGGTGGAATGAAATCGCTCATCAGCCTTGAGATATTCGGGACTAGTGGCCTGTTGACTATATGCAACCATGTCAATCGATGCCTGTGTCAATGCCGCCCAGTCATTAGCTGTGGCCTGTGTAGCAGCTAAACGGGCGGCCAAAGGCTCCACACCAGCACGCAATTGTGAGAGCTCGTGCAGAGTCTGCGCTCGCTGTGGCCCTCGGAGTCTCCAATCGATAATCTGAGGATCGAAGATGTTCCACATGTCATGAGGATTGACTCGTGCGCCAGACTTGCGTTTGACGACCACTAGACCCATGGCCTCCAGCACCCTCGTCACTTCACGCGTGACTGTGCGCGAGGGAGAGGTATCGCCAACATCAGGCTCCGGCAGATGTTCACCTACGCCTATGTTCCCGCTGACGATACCCATCCCCCACTCATCGAGCAATTGATCATGCATGGATCTGGCAGCATGAGAACCCGTTTTGTTCATATGAGTCGTCATACCGTCAGCATATCAACCGCTCTTTGCGGTTATTTGAAAATCATCCGATAAAGCCTCCACTTCGCCTCCGTCGCTGCTATCAGTCAGCGTGCTCAATAAATTCTTTGACCAGGCCGGCATACTCGTCCGGCCTGTCTTTGCGTGTCTCATGGGATGCGTTCAACCGATGAGCGTCAGCTTCAGGAACTGCAGCTCGCACTCGTTGCATGCACTCTTCAGAAATTACCGAGCCTAAATTCGGATCACCGGCCACTAGCAGGAAAGGCATGCGCAAATCAGGCAATGACTCTGGAGTCGCGGCAGTTCGCCAGTTATGCTGCCTGTTCACAAATTCGATATCGACATCCAGCTTGGCGTCCAGCCATGTACCTGCATCGACAGGATCCCAGGCACGCGTTTTGTTCCAGCCGTCAATCAGCAGTTCGCCAGCGCTCCAACGCTTGATTTGCCGAGCTCTGCCCATAAGCATGAGGGGGAAACCATTGTCATCGGCCTCAACCTCCCCGGCTACCCATGCAGGCTCGTCTAGGATCAGCCGAGATACCAAATCCGGCCTTTCCAAAGCAACCAGGTGAGCTACGACTCCCCCCATCGAGTGCCCCACGAGGATTATCGGTCCAGCATGCATGTCCTCAATGGCTGAGATGGCTTGATCAGCCAGGGTCTCCATCCTGAAATCGCCGTCAAGCAATGGGGTCTTGCCATGAGCATTCTGATCCAAAGCTACAATGGAACGTTCTGCTGGCATCCGACTAGCGAAGGTGGACCAGCATCGTCCTGAATCATATACCCCATGGAGGGCCACTATCGTGCTTTTTTCAGCGTGTTCGGGGGATGCTGTCGCTTCCCAGCGCCAAGCGCTAAGCTGGCCATATCGCTCATGAACAGGCATTGCCGTTCTTCTATTTACATCCGACATCGTTACTTCCTCTCATTCAACGCTTTTGCCATTGCTTAGAAAATCACCCAGCAACAAGCCACCATCGCGAGTCCGAGCACTGAGGCAATGCATGAACCCAGCGACCAAGTCTTGAACGTCTGCCCCACGGTGAGCCCGAAGTACTCCTTGACCAGCCAGAAACCTGCATCATTGACATGGCTGAGGAAACCGGAACCTAGTCCTATAGCGAGCACAAGCAGGCTCAGATGCACAGGGTCGAGGCCGACAGCCAGCTGAGAGACCAGTCCGACAGCAGTCAGGGCGGCAACGGTAGCGGAGCCAGTAGCCATTCGAATAAGAGCCGCTACAATCCAGCCCATCAGGAAGGCAGACAGACTCAAAGCGCCAGCCAGCTTAGCAACCACTCCGCCAGCACCGATATCCACCAGGGTCTGCTTGAAACCGCCGCCGGCGCCGACAATCAGCAAGACCCCGGCAATGGGTGCGAAAGAGCCGCCTACAACATCCATGATCCTCTTCCAGGACATTCCGCCAGGCAGACCAAGAGTGAAGAAAGCAGCAATGACAGTCACCAGCAAAGCCACCAGAGGGGTACCCAGGAAACCGATAATCGAAAGCAATGGCGTATGCCGGTTAGGCAGAGCAATCTCGCACACGGTGTTCAACAGCATCAGGATGACGGGCAGCAAAATCGTGACAATCACCATGAAGCCCTTTGGCTTAGGACGATCGGGATTCTGCTCGTCACTGTCATCCTCAGGCGCATAGACAGGAGCAAAACGAGCAAGTATGGGGGAAACGACTGGCCCCATGACCAGAATCAGCAGCAGAGCGATTGGCAGTCCGAACATCATCGTCAAACCCAAATCAGCATGCAGAGCATCGACAACAGCTAGAGGACCGGGATGCGGAGGCACCAAAGCATGCATTTCACCAAGTCCGAAGAGCATAGGCAGGCCGATCAGCATGACCGGGAGCTTGGAACGGCGGGCGATAAGCAAGGCCAGAGGCACCAGCAGCACAACACCGATTTCGAAGAACATGGGAATGCCGATAATGGCGGCAATCAGAGCCACTAATAAAGGCAGCAGCTTTTTGTTGCTGACTTGGAGCAAACGATCCACCAAGGTGTTGGCTCCACCTGATTCAAGCAATAGGTTGCCTACAATGGCACCAAGTGCCACCAAGGCACCCACACCACCCATTGTCGATCCGAATCCGCTGGTGAACGACTCCATTGATTTTGTAGCGGGCACTCCAACGCCTATTGCCAGAGTAAGCGAGGAGACCAGCAAAGCTATGAAGGGGTGCACTTTTGCCCATGCAATCAGGAGCACAATCAGAGCAATCGCTATCAGAGCCCAAGTAATCAATCTAGGGGTGCTTGCGACGACTGGCGCTGCTTTTGCTGCGCCAGCTGCAAGCGTTTCAATATTGGACATCATCATCCTCCGAAGAATAGGCATCCTAAGATGCTTACCATCACATACCACCTTGTAGCAGTAGTTTCATTGACGCTTTCATACTATAAATAGTATTAAAAGTATCAATTATTAATATATATACTACTTAATAATCAAATTCTAAAATCAAGTGTGCGTTTTTGCAAACACGCTTTCGAATCAATACCATTAAGTACTATTTAATATTAGTATAGTGATATGTTGTATGAATATAACTATGTGAGACATACGGCTAACTAAACCTAGCCCGCACAAATAATGGTTACTGCCGAGCCACCGCCGAGTATCCAGGAGCTGGGGATGCCCCAAACGTGAATAGCAGTGAAAGGAAACAACATGGATTCACCCCATTCAACGAAGACAAGGCATGCAGGGTCCGCCACAGTTCCTGCGGTGGTAGACGACACAGTACCACAAGGGTATTTGGATGCAGCGACGCCGGTTCTGGTCATCATGGGAGTCTCCGGCTGCGGCAAAACCACCATGAACGAGCACCTCGGCAGCAAACTGGGTTGGGACATGGCCGAGGCCGACGACTTCCATCCACAGGCCAACATTGACAAGATGGCCCATGGCGTCCCTCTGACCGACCAGGACCGATGGCCTTGGCTGGACAGCATCCACAACTGGATCGCGGACCATATACGCCGGGGTGTGCCCGGGACCGTTACCTGCTCAGCCCTGAAAAGGATCTATCGTGATCGACTGCGAATGCCAGGCGTGGTCTTCATCCATCTCAGCGGAGACTACGACTCCATCATGGAACGGCTCTCCAAGCGGCAGGGCCATTTCATGAAGCCGCAGATGCTGCGTTCCCAGTTCGACACCCTGGAGCCCTTGGGGCCGGACGAGGTCCACCTGACCATTGACGTGGGCCTGCGCATGTCTCCTGAAATCGAAGCAGAGGAGGTCATCGACACTCTAGGCCTGCAGTGCGATGTCAAGGCGCACGCCGTCCAGGTCCATACTGAGCGCGCCCGGCAGGTAGCCCGCCAGTAGCGCCGGCAATTCGGCCCGACCGCGGCCAACCTCCAACCATCGCGGTCAGCATCAACTGTTGCAGTCAAGGGAGAGGAACTGACATTATGAAGATCGGCATGATCGGACTGGGACGCATGGGCAAGAACATGGCAGACCGCCTGCGCTCCGGCGGCCACCAGGTGGTCGGCTACGACATCGCCCCAGACTCGGGCAGGGATGTGGACAGCCTGCAAGCTCTGGTACAGGCGCTTGAGACCCCCCGGGTGATCTGGGTCATGGTACCAGCCGGCAAACCCATCGAGTCCACTCTCGCTCAGCTGGGAGAGCTGATGGAGCGCGGCGACCTGGTCGTGGATGGGGGCAACACCCGCTTCACCCAGGACCAAGAGCATTCCAAGGCCCTGGCCACTCAAGGCATAGGACTGGTGGATGTGGGCACCTCCAACGGCATCTGGGGCAAGGAAAAGGGCTACGCGCTGATGGTCGGCGGCTCGGATCAGGATGTGGCCCGAATCCGGCCCATCCTGGACACCTTGAAACCTGAAGGGGACTACGGTCTGGTCCACGCGGGAGGAACCGGCGCTGGCCACTATGCCAAGATGGTCCACAACGGCATCGAATACGGGATGATGCAGGCTCTGGCCGAAGGGTACGCGGTTCTTGAGGCCTCCGACCTGATCAAGGAGCCAGGCGAAGTAATCGAATCCTGGCGCAAGGGCTCGGTCATCCAGTCCTGGCTGCTGGACCTGCTGGCCCAGGCGCTGAAAGAGGACCCACACCTGAGCGAAATCGCCGGCAAGGCCGATGAGACCGGCGAAACCAAATGGATGATCGCGGACGCCCTGGAACTGGGAGTGCCCACACCGGCCATCACCTCGGCTCTCTATGCCCGTCAATCCTCCAAAATCGAGGACCCCATGACCATGAAGGTGGTATCCGCTCTGCGCAGCGCCTTCGGCGGCCACCCCATCGTCAAGGAGTGACCGAGTCCCGGGCCGGATAACATCAGCATCCAACCTGCGGATGAACCTAGATCGTGGCGCCGTCATCAACAAAATCCGAGGGGCGAAATAACTCCGCTTCGGCAGTCATCGCCCCGCCTGTCCTGGACGAACTGCGGCAGGCCGCGGATCCAGTCGCCCCGGCCCGGCAAACAGGTAAATGCAGTGGTTTCCCGTGACCAGGATCCCCTGACATGATCGTTTTTGAACAGCACTGACAAGGGCGACCTGGCCCGCAGGACGGCGGATGCTCACTCTGGCCCGTCTACGGAGAGTCGATGAAGTTCAGCCCCCCACCGGACGGCTGCCGGTTGGCGGTCCGGGAAACCCCACAGCCAAGATCTGATGACAGGGTGACAAAAGGGTCCGCACAGCCGTTTTAACGGCTATGCGGACCCTTTCGATTCCGGCGAAAGCTCAGTCCTGCTTGATCTCGGACTTGTCCTCGGCCCAGAGGGTGTGGAAGGCGCCTGGCTGATCCACGCGCCCATAGGTGTGAGCGCCGAAGAGGTCGCGCTGGCCCTGGATCAGAGCGGCAGGGAGCCGATCGGAACGCAGTCCGTCGTAGTAGGACAGGGAGCTGGCGAAGACTGGAATGGGGATGCCAGCCTGGGTGGCGCTGGCCACGACACGCCGCCATGAATCCTGGGCCTGCTCAACCGCCTGCTTGAAGAAGGGGTCGAAGAGCAAGGAGCCCGGCTCACGACCAGAGGCATAGGCGTCGGAGATCCGATTCAGGAACTTGGCTCGAATGATACAGCCGCCGCGCCAGATGCGGGCGATGGCACCCATATCCAGCTTCCAGCCGTAGACCCGGGCGCCCTCCTGCATCTCGTTGAACCCCTGAGCATAGGCCACGATCTTGGAAGCGTACAGAGCCTGGCGAATGTCCTCAATGAAGGACTTGCGAGCCTCGGGGTCGGCAGCCAGGTCACCCATGACGGCCTTGGGCTGAGGACCTTTCAGCCCCTCCTGGGCCGCCTGGCTGCGCAGCTCGGGCGAGGAGGAGAGGCCCCGAGCAAAGACGGCCTCGCCAATGCCGGTCACCGGCACTGCAAGATCCAGTGCGGTCTGCACGGTCCAGGTGCCGGTGCCCTTCATGCCGGCCTGGTCGGTGACGATGTCGATGAAGGGCTTGCCGGTGGCAGCATCGGTGTGATGGAGCACCTCAGCGGTGATCTGCACCAGGTAGGAGTTCAGATCCCCCTGGTTCCACTCCTCGAAGACCTGGGCGATGGCCTCAGGCTCCATGCCCAGGCCCCTGCGCATCAGGTCATAGGACTCGGCGATCACCTGCATATCGGAGTACTCGATGCCGTTGTGAACCATCTTGACGAAGTGGCCCGCACCGTCAGTGCCGATGTGCGTGACGCAGGGTTCGCCATCGACCTTGGCGGCGATGGACTCCAGGATGGGCCCCAGGGTCTTCCAGGACTCATCGGTCCCGCCAGGCATCATGGAGGGTCCCAGCAGGGCGCCCTGCTCCCCTCCGGAGACGCCGCAGCCCACGAAGTGCAGCCCACGGGCCCGAATGGCCTTCTCCCGGCGGATGGTGTCCTTGAAGTAGGCATTGCCGGCATCAACGATGATGTCTCCAGGCTCCATCAGGTCAGCCAGGTCATTGATCATCTGGTCGGTGGGCTCCCCGGCCTTGACCATGATGATGGCCGTGCGAGGCTTGGTCAGCGAGGCCACGAACTCCTGCAAGGTCTTGGCCGGAACGAAGCTGCCTTCCTGGCCATGGTCGCGGATGAGGGTCTCGGTACGCGAATAGTGGCGGTTGTAGACTGCCACGGTATTGCCGTGCCGGGCCAGGTTCCTAGACAGGCTGGCACCCATGGCGGCCAGACCCACGACTCCGATATTGGCTTGAGCTTGTGTCATCACATCACCTTTCGACGGTAGCCCGGAAAGGCCGGGCACCAGGTTCCATGCCCTCAATTCTATGGCCCGCACCCGATTTGGGCCAAGGCCCATAGGGTGAGATTCCACTCACTCAGTCCTTGTGACGCTTGCCGCCCTTGATCTTGCGTGATGGCAGAACCACGCGCGTCAGCTTGGGAACCGCCCGGGTGGAGACGAACAGGGGCTGCACCTCAACGATGGGGTTGTAGGGAGCCAGACCGAACCACTTGATCGGTGAGCCCGCCACCTTGCGGATGGCGTACTTGACCTTCAGCGAGAGAGCGCCACGGGAGTCGATCTTGGACTCGGGCATCAGGGCCTTGTGGACCAGCACATAGGTGACTGTGCCGATCTGCGGGTCCTCGTCCACCTTGGGGTAGATGGAGGGCTGCTTGGGCAGCTCGCCGCTGTCGATCAGCTCGTGCATGATCTGGTGCAGGTAGGTGGCCACATTCTGGTCCACCTTGAAGCCCAGCCTCATGCGCACACGGAAGAGATAGTTGGTGCCGAAGTTCTCCACCGAGTACTTGCGAGTGTAGGGGGCGTCCGTGGTCTGGACCGACACCGCCCACCAGGCCCGGGCCCGCTTGGGCCGGTTGGCGAAGATGGAGAAGAAGATGTCGGTGTCCAGCCGCCGCATCTCCGCGTCCGAGGTCAGATAGACCAGGTTGTCCGCATAATAAGGGACGCGGAAGTCGTTGTGGAGCATCTCCAAGGCGGGCAGGCACTCCTTGGCCGTCATATGCCGCCGCTGCGAGCGCTCCACCTTGGTGCCCACGTCCCAGGTGTACATGATGTAGAGGATGGCTGCGGTCAGCAGCATAGTGAACCAGCCGCCGTGCATGAACTTGGCCATGGAGGCCATGAAGAAGAGGATCTGGATGGCCAGGAAGACCACAGCAAAGAGCAGGGAAAGCATACGCTTGCCGTCATGCCAGATGTAGTCAGCCAGCAGAACGGTCGTGGTGATCATGGTCACCGTCAGAGCCAGTCCGTAGGCGGCCGAGATATGCTCGGAATCCTTGAAGATGGCCAGCACCGTCAGCGTGGCCGCACATAGGACCCAGTTGATGGTGGGGATGTAGAGCTGGCCACGGGTACGAGCCGGGTAGCGCACCTGCAGGTGGGGCATCCAGTTGAGCCCGGTGGCCTCTGAGACCATGGTGAAAGCGCCCGTTATCAGGGCCTGCGAGGCGATGACGCCGGCGGTCACCGACAGAAGCACCGCCACGTAGCGCACGGTGGTGGGCATCATCTGGAAGAAGGGGTTGAGCCCGTCTACGCCCTGCAAGGCCTTATTGTCACGGTTGCGCAGAATCCATGCTCCCTGGCCGAAGTAGTTGAAGACCAGGGCGACGTTGATAAAGGGCCAGGTGGCGTAGATGTTGCCGCGGCCCACGTGGCCCATATCGGAATAGAGGGCCTCGGCTCCCGTAGTCGACAGGAAGACCGTGCCCATGATGGTCAGGCCAACGGGATTCTGCGGGCTGAAGAGGAAGCGGATCCCATACACCGGATTCAGGGCCTCGAAGATGGACCAGTCGTTGCCTATGCAATAGATGCCGATCAGGGCCAGGAAGGCGAACCAGACCATCACTACGCTGCCGAAGACCTTGCCTATCCGCTCGGTTCCGCGGGATTGGACCGCAAACAGGATCAGAATGATCACGAAGGTGATGACCATGGTCAGGTTCCCGTTTTCACGGAATATGGGAGTCAGGACGGGGATGGTCTTGAGACCTTCGACTGCCGAGGATATGGAGACCGCCGGAGTCAGCACAGAATCAGCCAGGAAGGCCGCGCCGCCGACCATGGCCGGTATGGCCAGCCATTTGCCGTAGTGCCGGACCAGGGTGTACAGGGCGAAGATGCCGCCCTCGCCCTTGTTGTCGATGCGCATAGCCACTAGGACGTATTTGACTGTAGTGATCAGGGTAATGGACCAAAAGACCAGGGAGAGCATGCCCAGCACGGCCACCCTGTCCACACGGGCCATGCCGCCCTGCCCGGCCACGAAGGCCTGCATGGTGTACAGGGGCGAGGTGCCGATGTCCCCATAAACCACGCCCAAGGCCACGATGCACATGCCTAAGCTGATCCTGTCGGGCGAGGACTGCACCCGTCGCCACCAGCGGCCCAGAGGCCCCTTTGGCGGAGTGCGGCGACGCTGGGCCGCCCGCTGCGCCTCGCGTCGGACCCGCTTGAGCTCGTTCTCCTCCTCCCGGGTACGGGATTTGGCCGAAATCCTGGGAGCCTTGGTGAAGCTTTCCTGGGGAAGTATCGATTCTTTCGTCAAGCGACCCTCACTACGGGCCGCAGTCGGCTTCGCCGCCTTTTCACCGGATAACCGGGGTGGTTCGTCAGCGCCCCTGCCATCATCCTGAGCCGCCAACTCATGCCGCTCATCCGCCATAGAGCCCTCCATCGGCCAAAGCCTTCACTCATCTACTTCCGGGTGCCGTATGTTGCTGTTTTTTGCACACGTGCGACGACTACCGTAGCACTCTCCCCCCACACTTGGCAGGAGCGATTCAGAGCGCGACACAGTATTAGCCTAATCCCGGCCTGACACCGTCCGCCGGACATCCCTCACAGTCCGTAAGCCCGACGCGTGGTGGCCGCCGTCGCTTGGGCCACCTGGTCCAGAGAGCAGTCCAGAGCATCGGCCATAGCCCGCAGGGTGTAGGGGATCATGTAGGGGGAATTGGTGCGTCCCCGGTAGGGCATAGGGCTCAGATAGGGCGCATCGGTCTCCACCATGATGTGGTCCATGCCGACCACCGACAGGGCCTGGCGGATTCCCTCGTTGCCCTTGTAGGAGACCGTCCCCGAAAAACTCAGGTACCAGCCGTGTTCGGCGGCCACCTGGGCCATCTGCGCATCACCAGAATAGGAGTGGAAGATCGTGCGCTCAGGAGCGCCGTCCTCCAGCAGAGTCTCGATGACCTGCCGATGGGCGTCGCGATCGTGAATCTGCATGGGCAGGCCCAGCTCCTTGGCTAGAGCGATGTGATCGCGGAAGGCCTGCCGCTGGATCTCTTCGCCCCCCTGACCGGTTCGGAAGAGGTCCATGCCCGTTTCCCCAATGGCCACCACCTGTTCAGGATATGCGCGAGCCAGGCGGGCGACCTCCTCGAGCGCCTGCTCAAAAGAAACCTCGTGCCAGGGCTGATATTTCAGGGGCAGTCCGTCCGGCCCCGGCACCCCTCGATGTCCATGCAGAACGGCTTCATTGGGATGGATGGCCAAGGCCGCGTGAACGACCCCAGGATGGGCCAGGGCCAGGTCCACAGCCGTCTGCAGGTGGGGCAGCTCGCAGCCCACGTCGATGGCCCCGAGCACGCCCACAGCTCGCGCCCTTGCCAGCTGCTGGTCGACCGTACGGACGGGGACCGGATCCTGCCCGCGCTCCCTGGCCTGCCGGTCCATCTCCTGGGCGAAAGGAACCACGGAGGCCATGTGGGTGTGATCGTCGATGACCCCAATGCCTTCGGGCAGCGGCTCGGGGTCAGGAGCCCAGCTGCGATCGCGGTGATGCCTGCTCATGGTCCACAGTCTAGGGACCCGTGCGGTCCAACCCGCGCCCCGCCCGGACGGCCGCCTCTGCCAAAGGGAGTGGCGGCAGTGTACAGGCAGTCATGTCGATACCTCGCATGAATAAAATCCGACGGATATGCATGGTTACCTCAATAGGTGCGTCAACTTATACCGCAAGCGGGAAGACAGCAGCAATAACCTAGGACGGGATCACAGACCAATCAGAGCCGGGTATCTTCACTTTCTGGTTTTTGCGAATGGCCTTCATGAAAAGATGTTCCTGAAACTGCAGACTCACCCGAGCCTGCAGCTTCAGCTCCAGCCATCCTCCAATCAGCCCGGCAGTCGCCTAACCAACAGGAGACTCACTCGACGCCATCTCAGATTCCAGGCACATCTGATCCGGAGTTGCAGATCATATATGACGAGGATGCCCCTGGACCAGAAGATCCAGCTCAGGACCTGACAGGCGTTTCAGATCGACGCCGTCTGGTGTCACGGCAACCTGGAACCTGGTGCCACGCACCTCCAGCTCATAGGTCAGCGAGCGCCAAGAAGAAGGCAGGCGGGGGTCGATGCTCAGCCCGGTTCCGCCGGTGTCGCGCAGGCCTCCAAAGCCGCAGACCAGGCTGGACCAGACGCCTCCGCAGGCGGCCAGGTGGATGCCATCGGTCGTGTTGGCATGCAGGTCGTCCACGTCCGTAAACAAGGACCGACGGAAGTACTGCATAGCCAGTTGTTCATGCCCCACCTCAGCAGCGAGGATGGACTGGGAGGCTGCAGACAGAGTCGAATCCCCGGTGGTCAGCGGATCGTAGTAATCGAAGTCAGCCAGCTTCTGTTCCGGAGTAAACCAGGAGCTGAGCAGGTAGAGGGCCATGACCACATCGGTCTGCTTGAGTACCTTGTGCCGGTAAATGACCAGCGGATGATAGTGCAGCAGCAGAGGCCTGGCCGTGAACTGGTCGAAGTGCCAGCGAGGCCGCCGCATGAACTGGGCGTCCTGGGCATGGACCCCCTCCTGATCGTCGAAGGGGACAAACATGGCCTCAGCCGCGCTTGACCATTTGTCGGCCTCCTCGTCGCCCAAGTGCAGCCTTTCACGGATAGCGCCGATCAGGTCGGGATGCTTCTCGCGCAGATGCTGGTAGGACTTGTATGCAGCCAAGAGGTTGAACCGGGCCATCTGGTTGGTGTAGAGGTTGTCGTCGACCAGGACCGTGTATTCGTCAGGGCCGGTCACACAATGGATGTGGAAGCGGCCGTCCTCCTTGTAGCGTCCCAGGCTCATCCACAGACGGGCCGTCTCAACCAGGACGTCGATGCCCTCAGCCTGCAGGAAGTCTTCATCGCCGGTGACCTGCACATACTGGGCCACCGCATAGGCGATGTCGGCATCAATATGGTACTGGGCCGTGCCCGTAGGGAAGTAGGCGGAGGCTTCCTCGCCGTCGATGGTCCTCCAGGGGAAGAGAGCGCCGTTCAGGTTGAGGGCGCAGGCCCTGCGCCTAGCAGCGGGCAGCATCAGATAGCGATAGTGGAGGACGGCTCTCGCCCGAGCAGGCGCTGAATAAATCAGGAAGGGGAGAATATAGATCTCGGTATCCCAGAAGTAGTGGCCGCTGTAGCCGGACCCGCTCAGGCCCTTGGCGCCCACGCCGTTCTCGATCTGCGCCGTAGACTGGGCCAGCTGGAAGAGCTCCCAACGCACCATCTGTTGCGTACGACCGCCATCGTCGGCCTGAATACGGATATCCTGCCGCTCCCAGAACCGGTCCAGCCATGCACGCTGGCGCTGCTCCAGCTCCTCCAGAGAGAGGGTGCTGACCTCCTCCAGCCGATCGCGGCAGTCCTCGACCAGATTCCTGGTACCCTCGCCCCGGGTCTGCACGACCAGACCGTTGCCGCTGGTGCCAGCCGGAAGAATGGGGTGACTGCGGTAGACGGCGTAACGGACCAGATGGGTGGAACCGCCCTTGGGCACGTCCATGCGCCAACCAGAGCCCTCGACAGGCCGACCATCCCTGAACTGTCGGACGCCCATGGCCAGGCTGAGCCGTGAATTATTGCAGCGGAATACCCTGCAGCCTGCACTCAGCTCACCATAGACTGCACTGTCCAACACCTCGTGGATTCCGCAGCCGTCCACAAAGGTCGACTTGCGGGGGTCGCTGGAGTTGACATGCCGAGGATTATCGGCATTGACCGGCCCCTCGACCACCACAGCCATGTCCCGGTCGGGAGACTCCACAGTCAGCGTGCAGACGCTCAGGCTGCGGTCATACAGGCAGACCATGCGAGTGAGCACAGTCTTCAAATGGATGCCATGGCCCAGATCATACAGATTGGTGGTGGTCGCGATTCCGGTTCGGAAGTCCAGACGTTGAGTAGTCTTCTCCGGCCGGCCCACGGGCAGCCCCTCCACCTTGAGGGTGAAATCCGAGGCATCGGGCACCCCCTGAATCAGCTGGCCAACCTTGGCATATCCGTAGGCGCTTTCAGGATGAGCTATCCGGAAAGTGTCATGGAAGCCGCTCAGGAATGTGCCGTTGCCCAAGCAGCGTTCCCCGCCGCCTTCGCCCCTGACGCCGATGGAGCCGTTGGTGACCGAAAAGACCGTGGCACTGACGGCATCAGGCCGACCTACTTCGCTGAGCCCCCACTCATCCACGGGGAAACGCTCCTCATCCAGACTGGGGTCCTCACCCTGCCCGCGTTCGCTGGCATCGTCGTCGACCAGCTCGATCAGCTGGTTCACTACCAGGTCCGCACCCGCCTTGAGCAGCTGCTCGCGGCCGGCGCCCCTGTTCACGCCCACAACCAGGCCGAACCTGCCCGCATGGCCGGCGGCCACGCCAGAGAGGGCGTCCTCGACCACAACGGCATCCTCATTGCGCAGTCCGAGCACCTTGGCCGCATAGGCGTAGGTGTCCGGTGCAGGCTTGCCTTGAAGACCCATCTCATCCTTGAGATTGCCGTCCACCACAGTGTCGAAGTATCCGGCGATTCCAGCAGCCTGGAGGACTTCGGCCGTGTTGCGCGAACTGGACACCACGGCCAGACGCTTCTTGTCAGCGCGCAGGTGCCTCAGCAGATCCACCGTGTCCGGGTAGGGATCGATGCCCTTTTGCTTCAGCAACCGCTCAAAAGTCATGTTCTTGCGATTGCCGTATCCGCAGACGGTGTCCAGGCGTGGATCGTCATTAGGGCTGCCCCAGTCCAGCTCGATGCCCCTGCTGCGCAGCAGGGCGTCGACACCGTCATAGCGGGGCCGGCCATCCACATAGGCGTAGTAGTCCTGCTCCGTATAGGCCGGGACGTTTCCGGGCAGGACCCGATCGAATAATGCCTTCCAGGCGGCTTTGTGCAGGATTGTCGTGGGCACCAGCACCCCGTCCAAGTCGAAGAGCACACAGGCGAATTGGGCAACTTTCATGGTTACTCATCCTATGGGTCTTCCGTGACGAAAGAACCCGGCGGTTCGCAGAACCGCCGGGTGAGAAGAGAGAGAAGAAGGGGATTCAGTTATCGGGGCCGTATGGCCCCCATCGGCTAGTACTTCAACCGACAGAACAAATATAACCAGCGCTACCTTGGAGGAAATGCCCGAAAACCTCAAAGTTCTCTGTGAATCGCAGATGCTGTCCCGGGCGCGTCGACTATCACTTGCCCTGGTCGCCCAGCTTGGCCTGCTCCGCCTCGAATCGGGCGTGCTCTCTGGCTTTGCGGCGATCCAGCTCCTCCTGGAAACGCTCCAGTTCCTCCTGCACGGCTTCCTTGGGAATGCGCGGGAAGATGGGCGCGGGCCGATCGACTGGCGTGCCGTCCCTGAGGGGCTCCCGCGCCCAGGGATGGACAGTCTCTCCTAGCCGGTAGTCACCGGTGATGATGGGATAGTGGAAGTCGGGCCGATCCAGATCATCAACCTCCTGGACGCGAGGCAAAGGCGAGAAGGTGCCCTCGCCGCCCATGGTCTCCCAGACACGCTGCGAGGCATGGGGCAGGAATGGAGCCAGCATGGTGTTGGCGTCCAAGACGGCCTGAGCGGCGGTGTGCAGGACTGCAGCCAGACGATTCCGGTCGTCCTTGATCTTCCAGGGCTCCTGGGCAGAGATGTACTTGTTGATGTCTCCCACCAAGGCCATGGCCTCGACCAGGGCGGCCTTCTGGCGATGGTGCTCAATCAAAGACCCGACGGCATCGAAGGCCTGCAGGCTGCGATCCAGCAGGGCATTGTCCTCCTCGGTCAGCCAGGATTGCTCGATGGCAGGGATGCTGCCGAAGTCCTTGTTGAGCAGGTTGGCCACGCGGTTGACCAGGTTGCCCCAGGAGGCGGCCAGCTCCTCGTTGTTGTGACGGACGAACTCCGCCCAGGTGAAGTCCGAGTCCGAGGTCTCCGGCCCAGCGATGGAAATGTAGTAGCGAACCGCATCGACCGGATAACGTGCCAGGATGTCCTTGACGTAGATGACGATGCCTCTGGAGGAGCTGAACTTCTTGCCCTCCATAGTCATGAACTCGCTGGCCACCACCTGCTCAGGCAGGTTGAGCTCGCCGTAGGAGCCCGGCTGTCCGCCCTTGGACCCCTGGCCGTTGTAGGCCAGAATCTCCGAGGGCCAGATCTGCGAGTGGAAGGTGATGTTGTCCTTGCCCATGAAGTAGTAGCCCAGAGCCTTAGGATCATTCCACCACTTGCGCCAGGCCTCAGGGTCGCCCTGACGACGGGCCCACTCGATGGATGCGGACAGGTAGCCGATAACGGCATCGAACCAGACATAGAGCTTCTTGTTGGGATCGTCGACCCATCCGTCCACAGGCACGGGAATTCCCCAGTCGATGTCGCGGGTGATGGCTCGCGGCTTGACCTCCTTGAAAAGTCCCAGAGAGAAGTTGAGCACGTTGCTCCGCCAGCCCTTGCGGGTCTTCAACCAAGCCAGGTTGGCCTCGGCCAGAGCGGGAAGATCCAGAAAGAAGTGCTTGGACTCCTCGAATCGGGGCGTCTCCCCATTGATCTTGGATACAGGATTGATCAGCTCGTCCGGATCCAGCTCGTTGCCGCAGTTGTCGCACTGGTCGCCGCGAGCGCCATCGTAACCGCAGATGGGGCAGGTCCCCTCAATGTAGCGATCGGGCAGGGTGCGGCCGGTGGAGGGCGATATGGCCACTTTCTGTTGACCCTCATAGATATAGCCGTTGGCTCGGCACTGGCGGAAGAGCTCCTGGACCACCTTCTCATGATTGCCTGTCGTGGTCCTGGTAAAGAGGTCATAGCTGAGCCCCAGATCGCACAGATCCTTGACGATGACCCGGTTGTAGCGGTCAGCGATCTCCTGGGGGCCCACGCCCTCGGCGTCAGCCTCCACCAGGATGGGAGTGCCATGCTCGTCCGTGCCCGAAACCATGAGGACATCATTGCCCTTCATGCGTTCGTAGCGTGCATAGACGTCCGAGGGGACGCCGAACCCAGCGACATGGCCGATGTGACGGGGCCCATTTGCGTAGGGCCAGGCGACGGAAACAAGGATATGACTCATACCAGCAAGATTATCGGCTTCGGCCTACAATCCCCCGCTCGTCCACAAGGCAGCTGACGATCAGGCAGATTATCCACAAGTGCACAAATTCAGCCCGCCCTCAGGCAAACCCTGGCCCGAGCGTTTACAGTCAAACCATGAATCGAGAACACGTCCTCGGGGGAGCGACGTGGATGCCTGCCACTGCCCCTGGCGCCAGCCGCACCCTTAGAGCTACAACAAAGCCGCCGGGCAGAGCACCGCGCGCCGACACTGCCCAGCAACGTTTCGGCCCGCGATCCGGAGCAGCACTGATGCGCACCCGCAGCCGTCCGCCTACGACTGACCTCAGGACCACGGCCCCCGATCCTGAACCGCTGCCCAGCCTGATCCAAACCGGAGACCTACCCGGCCCGCTCAGTCTCAGCCTGCTGGCGAATGAGGGAATCATAACCTTTCTGGACCGATCCTGCTGCTATCTGAACGAACAGGCTGAAGGACTCTACGGTCGTGCCTCCATCGTCATGCCTATGGTTCCTTATGGAGCAGCAGCCTGTGGCGGGCTGGCGCTCTGGATATGGCTCAACGGCCGTTTCCCTGATGCCTTGGACATCATTTCCAACTCCCACTTCCGCACACCGGTTCACGGCAGGCCCCTGCGCCCTCACCAGCGACAGCTGGATGCCCGCTACCTGATGAGGCTGGGGCAGCTCTGGGTAACTTCGCCGCTCTGGACCGCCTGTGATCTGGCCTGCGACCCTTCAGGCCGATGCAACGGAGAGGACGTTATGGCAGTCCTGCATGAGCTCATGGAACGCTATCAGGTCAGCTGCGGATCCTGCGAGACGCTCCTGTCCTCCAATCCGCGATGGCCTGGCCACGCTCGAGGGCTGGAGACCATAAGACGACTCAAAGTGCTCCTATGAAGCCGCCGATGAGGGGTCGCAGACCCGGACACGGCGCTCATCGGCGCCAGTCCCGGGTCCGGAACCGTCGGAGATCAACCTCTGCTGAACGCATGGCCCGGCTCATGACTGCCATCACCAGCCGGGCGTGCCCTTCAACTGGAGACGATTTGAACCCAGACGAGCCCGATTGCTTCGAACCAATGACTGACGACCGCACCCCACCACCTGAGCCTCCCCTAGTGCCCACAGCACTGATGGCCACAGATCCTGCGACCGACCCGAGCATCCTCTGGACCATCGCCCGAGAAGAGCCTCGACTGCGCCGGTGGCTGGTAGCCAACCCCGCCGCCTCGCCAGCCCTGCTGGAGACCATCTCCCAGCTGGGTGGGCCCGGCGTGCGCAGAGCACTGGAGGTGCTGTTGGATGAGGGGAGCGGAAATCAGTCCTCCTCATCTTCTTCCACGGCTAAGGCATAGATCCGCTTGCGGTTGGGCAGGCTGCCATCAGCCAAGGGATGTTCGGCAGCCACCCGGGCGATGGCCTGCTTGAGCCGCAGGCCCTCGGATCGGGACAGATCGCGTGCCAGGACCGCCAGTCGTCGGTCATCCATGGCATCGGGATCGTTGCGTCTGGCCTCCAAGGCGGAAGCGCCGGCCACGACCAGGACCATCTCCCCCCGGGCAGGCTCCACCTGGAGGGAGCGCACAATGTCGCCGATGGTGCCCCGTCGAATCTGTTCATGTTCCTTGGTCAGCTCCCGGCAGAGTGCCATGAGCCTGTCGGAGCCGAAGACCTCCTGAAGGTCCTGCATAGCCTGATCGATGCGGTGGGGCGTCTCATAGAAAACCATAGTCCGCTCCTCGCTGCGCAGGGTGCGCAGATGCCGCATCCGCTCCTGATGCCGACGAGGAAGAAACCCCTCGTAGCAAAAGCGGTCGGTCGGCAGGCCGGAGAGAGCCAGGGCATCCAGCACGGCACTGGGGCCGGGAGCGCAGGTGACCGGTATGCCTCGCTCGATAGCCCGTCGAACTATGGCCATGCCTGGATCGTTGATGGTGGGCATACCCGCATCTGAGACCACCAGAGCGCAGGCTCCGTCACGAACCTGATCCAGAATAGGATCAGCCATCCGCCGCTCATTATGGTCGTGATAGGCCATCACCTTGCCGCCTACACGCACCCCCAGCCGATTGGCCAGATCATAGAGTCGCCGTGTATCCTCCGCAGCCACTAGGTCTGCAGACTGCAGCAGCTCCACCAGGCGTGCCGAGGCATCAGCGACATTGCCGATAGGTGTAGCCGCCAGCACCACCGTTCCACGTGAAACACTGCGAGGAATTTGCTTCGCGTAGTACTCTCCGCCTTGCATATGTTTTTCGCTCCGGCCATCCATGCTGATCATGCCTTCAGTATGGCTTAATCTAGGGGTGATGACATCTTCGGCAGGGCTTTCTTTGCAGCATCGCTCCTCCAGACACGGTCGGCACGCCGCCCCCCGTTCCGGTCGCCCTGTCATGATGTCCATCCTCAACACACTTGGAGGTCGACGCACCAAGGGACGGATCGACTGGACCTCCCGGCTCTCTCATCGACAGAAGAGCTGGCTGTCCTGCATATCCATGGCGCTTCTGGGTGGAGTCCTGCGGTTGGTGCGGCTGGGCAGCCCCCGGGCCATCGTCTTCGACGAAACATATTATGTCAAAGATTCCTGGACCATGCTGATGACCGGCGAGCCACGCAACTGGCCAAAAAAAGCCGGCCCGCTCAACCTTCCCATCGACCAGGTCTTCGCCCAAGGGCATACAAACGGCTGGCTGCCCCAGGCCGAATACGTGGTTCATCCGCCGGTGGGCAAGTGGTGCATTGCTCTGGGTCTCAGGCTGTTCGGGGGAGCTGGCAACCCCTTCGCCTGGCGAGCGGCCACTGCCGTGGTCGGCACCATTGCCATTCTGCTGCTCTGCCGAGTAGCCTTGCGTCTCTTTCACAACCTGCCCATCGCCCTGACAGCCGGTTTCCTTATGGCCATCGATGGTCTGGGCATCGTCATGAGCCGCACCGGCCTGCTGGACAACTTCGTTATGATCTTCACTTTGGGAGCCTGGCTATGCCTGATGGGCCATCGGGACTGGGCCCGGACCAAGCTGCGGCAATCCTGGGCCAGGGACCAGGCTGATTTCCGTCTGCACTACCGAGTCAGAGTTATTGAGTCACGAGGCAGCCAAGAGCAGAAGAGCCGGGTTGAGCTGCCTGTGGCCTCCACCGGTCCCTTCATCGCTTGGTCCTGGTGGCGGACAGGAGCCGCCCTGCTGCTGGGTCTGGCCACCGGCACCAAGTGGTCGGGCGCTTACTTCTTTGCCGTCTTCGCTCTGATCTCAGTGCTCTGGGACGGCTGGGAGCGCCATCAGGCTGGATACGGATTCTGGCTGCAGAGCGCCGTGGTCAAGGACGGGCTACCGGCGGCCTTGCTTATGATCCCGGTCTGGGCAGGCACCTACCTGGCATCCTGGACGGGATGGTTCCTGCACGGTGATTCCTACATGCATAGTTGGGCCGCGGAACACCCTGGCCAGGGCCTGACCTGGCTGCCGGAAGGGCTGCGATCTTTGGCTGAGTACCACAGGCAGATGTGGCATTTCCACACCACCCTGAACACCCCGCACCCATATATGGCTAACCCTCTGACATGGCCCCTGCAGGTCAGGCCCACCAATTTCTACTGGCAGAAGCTCAATGGCTTCCCTGGCCTGTGCGGATTGGCCAAGAATTCCCGCTGTGTGGCAGCCGTCACCTCCCTGGGCAACCCTATGACCTGGTGGCTGGGCAGCATCTGCATGATCCTGGCCATCGTCATCGCCGTCGTAGTCAAGCACGGAGATTGGAGGATCTGGGGGGTGCTGGCAGGCATGCTGGCCGGCTGGCTGCCCTGGGTCCAATATATGAACCGAACCACTTTCACCTTCTATTCCATCGTCATCCTGCCCTGGATGATCCTGGCAATCTGTTACGTGGCCGACTGGCTCAGGCAAGACTCGGATAGCATCCTCTACCGGCAAATCATGATTATCGGCCTGGCCCTGCTGAGCCTGACATCAGTCTTCTTCTACCCGCTGTGGACCGCCATTCCCATCCCCTATGACTTCTGGCGAATGCACATGTGGCTGCCTAGCTGGATCTAAGACAAAAGCAGGAATGCGCGACCGCCTTGTATCCGCGTTTATATGCTGTCGTCCTCAGATGGCTCGATTGCAAATGGTCTGCGCCTGCAGCAGCGAAATCCTTCCAAAGCTGCTCTTGAACGCCACAGTCGGCCCCGATCGACCCAAAGCGCTTGGTGTAGAGCAGGGCAGTCAGCGGACACTGAGGAGATATATTGCCAACCAACCTCTTGGGCAGGCGTGGAGATTGCGCCCGTAACCAGCGCGGGCTGAAGCTGTCGGACTTGTTTTGCTTCCACCCCGCACACGGCTGGTCGACCGGTTATTGGCGCCTAGCGTTCCAAATATTAATGAACCTGCTCCAGATCGCCATCACGAACGAAGCTTCAGTTAGTGAGGCTCCCGACAGCATCATGGATGCGCTGGTCGCGGGGGGGTACCGGTCAGTACAGAGCCTAGACAGGCTTCGCTGGCGAACAGGCTAGCCTGGGTCTTGGTCGCCGGATCCCCCGGTTCGTCGCTATCGGTACGATTGACCTGCATGCTCAGAGTCACCGACGTGCAAGACCTGCCGTCCAGAGCGACACGAATGGATTGGTCTCCCCTCCCATTGACAATATCCAGATGGTGGATTGCTGCCAGAAGCCGCATGTAGTCGCAGATGCGGAGGGCATGACCGCCATCACCGCAGCCCGAATAGGCTGAGCACCAGGGTTCATGTAGGGTTGCTTAGGGCTGCCTAGGCCTGCTTGGGGTTTTTAGGTCTGCACCCGATCATCTAGAGCCTTGCCCAAGATGGCCGCATAGTCGGCATATTGCTGGACGGTGCCGCAATTGCGGTTGCCCCAGTCTCCAGCTTCCTACAGATACTGGGGAGATCCCTGCAGCAGAAGGTGGCCACGGGCTTGAGGCCGTTCCTCAGCTGCATGTCCAACACCCACCGGTAATCGTCCAGACCAGCATGGTAGACGGCACCGCCTTCCTGCCTTTTTTGCGTAGAAGAACTGACAATAGGACCGTGGCCGGCAGCTCATAGGTTGTGTTGTCCTCGCAAGGAATCGGACCCGTGAGGACCATTTCCCGTAATCAGCTTGTTAAAGTGTGTCTCGGTTCTGGACAAGCACACATCGACGGAATGGAACGCAACTCATGGGGTTCGTCAACTGGCTGATACACCTGCTCAAGGATCCGCGCAGCGCTATCGCGAGCTGGATCGCCATGGGGCTGGTACCGACCTACGGGTTCATCTTCCTGATCATCTTCATCGAGACAGGCGTGGTTTTCATGCCCTTCCTGCCGGGCGACTCCCTGCTCTTCGCCGCCGGCGTCTTCGCCCATGACCCGTCCAGCGGCATGGCTCTGGACGTGCTTCTGCCCGTCGTCTGGCTGGCCCCCATCCTTGGAGACCAGAGCAACTACTTCATCGGACACTTCTTCGGCCGGGCCATCGTCCGTTCGGGGCGCGTGAAGTCGCTGACCCCCGAACGAATCGCCAAGACCGAAGGCCTGATTGACAAGTGGGGCCCCCTGGCCGTGGTACTGGGACGCTTCCTCCCCTTCATCAGGACCTTCATGCCCTTCATATCAGGCATTTCCGGAATGCGCTGGCGGCGCTTCACCCCCTTCAGCATCCTGGGCGGTCTGATATGGTCCACCCTCTTCACCCTCCTGGGTTACTTCTTCGGCGGCATCCCCGCAGTCCAGCAGCATTTTGAGCTGGTCATCATCCTGATCCTGGTCATCTCGGTTCTGCCCACGGTCATCGGCCTGCTCAAGGCAAGGTTTGGAAGCAAGGGCTCCACCGAAGAAGCCAGCTCCAAGGCGGAATGATACCTGACTTGGAATATTTTGCGTTTGGCTAGGGCACGCGCTAAAGTGAGCTTCTGTTGTTCGGCTACGGTCGGGCAACGAATGGGGCTGTAGCTCAGTTGGTAGAGCGCTTCGTTCGCATCGAAGAGGTCGGGGTTTCGACTACCCTCAGCTCCACTTTTCCACAGTAATTCCAGGTATGCATGCTTGGCCCGTCAGTCGGCTCATCGACTGAATCTCTCGATCTATATCCACCGTGACTTCTGGATTTGGCTCCGTGCAGACCGGGGCATCGCGCCCGGTCGACCAATGAGTGCGAGGGCGGCATGTGCCAGCGTCCGGCCCCGGGCCGATACGAAGTCGGTCCGGGGTCTGACGTTCGCGCCCGTGCCTGTGCTAGCCCCGGGGATGGGCAAGGATGCCCGAACGGGCCACCTGACCCAGCCAAGCCAAGGAGGGCCTGGGGTGGCGCTCGAAGGTCTCGCGGTCCACGGAGACCAGACCGAAGGTGGGTTTGTAGGACCCCCACTCGTAATTGTCCAGAAGTGACCAGTGGAGGTAGCCTTCCACACGCACGCCCTCATCCATGGCCTGATGAAGTCCGGCCAGGGCGTCAAAGGCGTAATCGACCCTCCGACTGTCATCGGCTGTGGCGATTCCATTCTCGGTGACCACGATGGGGGTGTGCTCGGCGATCCGCCAGGTGTGGCGCACAGACTCCCCCAGGGCGTCAGGATAATACTCCCAGCCGGTCAGGGTCTTCTCCACATCCTCCGGGACCGGTCGGGGGCCGTCGTGGCCGATGAAGGTGCGCAGGTAGGCCTGCACCCCTATGAAGTCGTCACCTCGTGCAGCCTGGGTGAAAAAGTCCTCGCGGGGGTAGCGGTACTCCTCCATGTCCTGCTCACAACCTGGCAATGCCTGGAAATCCTGACAGGCAATGGTCCAACCGGACTTGATTCCCGGTAGGAGGGAGAGGACTGCCCGAGCCTTTCTGTGAGCCTTGACCAGGGATTCAGAGATGACCGGGTCAGGGGTGGGCAGGGAAGCTGCAGCCATGTCGTTGCCCTCTTGCCCCCCTTGGGTCAGAGCCACCATATTAGGCTCGTTAATCGTGCAGACCCAGGTGACTCCTTCCAGGATGGGGATGAGGTGCTCCACGTACCGTCCGAAGAGGTCAGTGGAGGCAGGATCGCGCCAGCCCCCTCGCCTGGCCAGCCAGCGGGGCAGAGTCATGTGGTTCAGAGTGACCATGGGGGTCACCCCATCCTGGAGGCAGGCTTCGATCATGGCCCGGTAGTGCAGGAGCTGAGCCTGGGAGAAGAATCCCTCCTCAGGCTCCACCCTGGCCCACTCCACTGAGAAGCGGTATGTGTTCAATCCGCTACCGGCCAGAAGGGATATGTCTTCCGCGTAACGGTTGTAGCTGTCGTCGGCATCCCCCGAAGGCTCGCTGAGGTCGCTGTCCGGCCGGTGCTCACGCTCCCACCAGTCGGCGTTGACATTGTTGCCCTCTATCTGGTGGGCAGCGGTGGCCGCTCCCCAGAGGAAGTCCTGTGGAAAGGTGTATGTAGGCGTTGGCATGTGGATGTACCTTCCTTGTTCGATTTGGTGGGCGGACCCTGCCGGACTCCCCCCCGATGAACCGGTCTGTTCGTACTTTCCAGACGGGGGTGCCGGTCGTCCCCTGGCCAGATTGCGCACACTTGCACTCAGCATGTCATTTAACCGTTTGGAAGCTTCCGACACTTTCAGACGGGTGGATTCCCTTACACGACTCGGCTGCCAGCAGGCGCACGACATCGTGGCGATGGAGACACCAGCCTCCTCCGCCATACTGTGAACTCTTACTCTGCGCATACGCATACACACCCTCTGCCTGCTTAGCCGAGAAAGGCTGCCGGATGACCTGCTGCAGAACACTGGCCACCCTGCTATCTTCCTCGCCGGCTGGGTCGGCGGACAGTTACAGACATGGGCGTCGGCACTCACCGTACAGTCTGTCCGTCAACCGTGAGGAAGATGTCGATATGGACAGCTCCAGCCAACTGGTCCTGGGCCACATCCAATCCGCCCTTGCGGTAAGGCAGATCCAGGATCCGGCCCTCAAGCCTGCGTCCATCAGCCTCAACCCTCAGACGGTCCGGACCTGCACTCTCCGAGCCGGTGTCTTCTGGTCCAGCGACCGGCCCACCAGCCACATGGTAGCGGATGGTACGCGGCCGGCCCAATAAGGTCATGGTCACCTCCAGTCCGTCATCTTCCTGGGACAGGACCGGATCGAAGACAACCCGCCCATCGTGCAGCTGAAGGCCGAAGAGGTGCTGGACCACCTGTCGGCAGTAGATGCCGGGGCCGGAGGAATAAATCCTCCATCCTCCCCTCACGCCTACGGGGTTCTCGGCCCCCTCCTTGAGCCTCGACCATTGGGAGGCAGCCGTGTATCTGTCAGGGAAGTCGGCATCCGACGAGGCGAAATAGCAGTTGCGTTGCCTAGGCTCGCTGGTAGGCAGGCGGCGGAACTGGCCCACCGGACTGATTCTTAGGAGCTCCTGACCCAGGCGGGTTCTGCCCAGCAGACCCAGGGCCTCCGCGTAACGCACATGGGCGTGCGTATACATCAGGCCAATCTCCCGACCCACGTTGGCGGCCTGCTCGGCCCTCTTGAATACCCTGGTCACCCCATCATGGAAGGAGGCCGGGCGGTCCATGAGCCTCACCCCGTCCGGATAATGAAGATCGCCTTCGATGATCCTCTCATGGTCCGCCTCCTGGTCAGGTGTGAGCAGGCCGGCGATGATGGAGCGAGTCATGGGAATCAACCTGTACCGTATGCCCGTTCTGGTATCCGAGGGATGTATGACTGGACGGGGTTGGCCATTGACGAAGTTGACGTATCCGGCCAGGATCCCTTGGAAGATAAAGTTATCGGCGAAGTCGGCCTTGATCCTGGCAGCCTCACCGGCAAAGCGAGAGGCCAGGTCGGTCCGGCCGGCGGCATCAAGGAGCGGTTGCAGTCCGCAGCAGGCCTGGTAGAGGAGGGCGATGGTCCATGTGGAGGCCATCTGTCTCTTCATGGACTCCTGGGCTGGCTGAAGGGTGTCGTCCCAGTCCCCCTCGCCATAGCAGAAGAGGTCGGTGCCCGGGACTCTATGCGACTGGATATAGTCCAGCGTCCGAGCCAGATGGTCGGCCACCGTGGGCAGGCTGGGCGAGGGACCACGGTGATTGACCGGACTTGCAGCTTCGGCTGGTCCGACTGATGCGGAGGGACGAGCGATATCATCCCGCCAGAAAGCCACGGGCTCATCCAGGAGGTCCGGCCTACCGCCCGCTTCGACGTACTCAGCCAGCGCCAGCAGGGGCCAGACCGGGATATCCCCGTGGGAATCGTGCTGGTAGAGGTCTGCATACTGGTCGAACATGAACCACTGCGGCAGGGAGCCATCGGGATTCTGGTGGGCGAAGACCTTGAGGAGGATGGTCCGGGCCAGCTCGGTATGGCCGAAGGTCAAGGCCAGTTCCAGGGGCCCCTGGCAGACGTCCCGTGTACCCCAGGCAGCGCCCCCATACTGTTCCAGCCCGTGGGGTGACAGGAAGTGAACCAGGGCGTTCTGCACCAGCCAGGGCAGAAGATCATTGAATTCCGCGAATCTTCCCTCCCCTGCCACATGCAGCCCCTGCATGAAGGAGGTCATGGCCAGATAATGGGCATGGAGGAGCTTCCGTTCGGAGCCGGCAAAGGTCGCGTCGGGCGTATTCTCCTCGCTTGCTCCGCCATCCATGGATCCGGCGATGGTGACGGACAAGGCCCGGCCCCCGTCCGACAGGAAGGTGACCATGGCCGGATCGCTGATATGGACCCCTGCTCCTGGATCGAAGAGCGGGCTGTCATCCCCGGTCCTTCCGTCGGACGATGAGATGACGTATCTCAGTCCTGGACAACGTTCAGCCGCCGGGCTGCCCGGTGCAGGGGCAAAGGAAACGGACCCCCCCATCCCCTGGGTGGCATCGGCATGAGCGAACTTCCGAAGCCAGGCGGATGGATCTTCAAGGCTGATCGTCAGCAGGGCCCGGATCGGGCCATCGGCCTCCAGACGGATGTCGATGGCAGCCCTGCCCAGATGGGCGATGGTGGACACCGTCAGGGTCCGATCACCCAGACGATAGACCCAGCGGGATCCGCCCAGATCCATGATGTAGGCCGAAGGAACACCTAGGAGGCGCCAAGTACCGTCCACCTGGACCAGGATGCGGACCCCCCGCGAGCGCAGGAGGCCCAGACCGGTCTTCTGGACTGAAATCAGCTGGTTCATGTTGGTGTTGCCCAGGACCAGTTGGGATGCGAAGACACCCCCGGCGTAGGTGGTGACGGCCATGGTGGGCTGTGACGGGTCGGTATCCGGGTTGCCGGACAGGAGAATCTGCCCGTGGGAGCGGACCACCTCCAGTTCCTTGCGTGCGCTTACTACATGGCAGGCATCATCTCCGAAGTAAGAGAGCAGATGGCCTGTCTGGTCCGCCTCTGGTTGGAGGATGGGCCCTCCGCCCAGTTGGCTGAACTCACCCTCAGGCAGGGGGTCGCCATTCAGCAGCGCCGAAGAGATCAGGAGTGAGGTTGCTGACTCAGCCTGTGAGGCAACGGGAGAGGTAGATGAGAAGTCATGGGCGCCGGTGGACGGACTGCCATCCGCCTCGTTCTCGTTCGCCACACCCCAGTCCTGGTCATCGTCGCTTCGGCTTTCTTCAGAGGCCTCCGCGCAGGCCGCGCAGGCCTTGCCCAAGTCACCCCTGTAATCGGACAGTGCCGTGTTCCACACCTGCCAAGTGAGGCCTTCCCGGGTCAAAGGCGCCCTGGGAGAGAGTAGGCAGGCCATGGCGAATTCATACTGGTCTATGCTCCCTCGGTCCCAGTCGGCATCGCTGAGGGCCGCGGGCTGACCGTCCAGACGGGCACCAAGCCCGTAAAAATCGTAGCCGTCAGTCATGAACGCCCTGCATCCCTGTGAGATTCCCGTAACGTACAGGGGAAGCCGAGGGGCGCAACCCATCGTTTGCCGAGCTGACAGGACGCTGCCGAAATTGGGGACGTCCTGCACATGGTAGGCGATGTACTGGGAGATGTAGGACTCGGCGCCGGCAGCCATGGACGGCTCCACCAAGGCCAGATCCTGGGCGGAAACCAGGTCCCACAGATCGTCGGGCAAGATGGCGTGCTCCCATTCCTGCCTCTCACTAACGGCAGTCGAGTCACTCTGGTCAATCGTGACCGACACCTCCCAGGTCCAGGACGCCCCCCTGCCAGCCCCGCCGCTTTCGCCACCAGATGGAAGAGCTCGGGAAAGCGCAGGGGATAAGGCACTTGGAAGAAGCCGAACCCGCCAGCGGACACCCAGGTCCCTCCCCTCCCATAGGGGGCTGCCAGCTGCCGGATCGAAGCAGGCCCGGGAACCTGATCCGGTCAGTTGGATGGAATCGATCCGCCCCTCCCGATGGCGGCGAAGCCACAGGCCAGCCAGGGGACGGTCATGGATGCCGGGCCTGAACTGGGTGACCTGGATGCCTCCTGCATTGATCAGCGTCAGGTCCCCGTTGAGGTTGAACGAAGCCGAGAAGTCCCCCCTCTCGACGGTCATGCCTTTGGGCTGGCTTATCCGGCCCCCGTCTCCCTGGCCGTCACCTGCGCCGTGATCGGGAGACTTGCTGCGTGGAGTGTCTGTGTTCATCTTCTCCGCTTTCATTGCTAATAGGCTTGTTCCTGCTGAAGTTCACCGTTTGTCCTGCGCAGAAGCCCAGAAGTCGTCCAGGAGGTCCGCCGTCTCCTCAGGCCTGTCGATGTTGGGACAATGGCCGGCACAAGCAATCACCTCGTAGCGGGCGCCAAGCATGCGGGCCATCCTGGCCTGCCAGTCCTGGGGCCAGGAGAAGTCGTCGTGCTCGCCGTGGAACACCATCATGGGCAGGCCGGTGGCAGCCAGCCGTTCTGTCCTGTCATGCAGGTCGGCCAGCTGGTCTATGGCTCCGATGAGCTGATCCCGGCTGGTCTGCTCTGCCCGAAGGCGCTGGAATCTATCTTCCGGATTCAGCTCCTCGTCCAGCAGGCTGGCCCTGTCCGGGTTGTCCAGCCTCCACAGGTCCCCGCCAGGGTGGTCCAGCAGTCGCTGACGCAGGTCCGCCTTTCGGCCCGGCCAGCCATGGGGGCCGGACGACATGAGGGCGAGGCTGGCAAAGAGGTCAGGGTCGGCCAGTAGGGCAGCCTGGGCCACCACCCCGCCGAAGCTGTGTCCCAGAAGATGGACCCGTTTGGCCCCGGTGTGCTCGATCAGGATACGGGCCACATCCACGGCATCACCGGCCGTGGATCGCCTTCCGTAGGCTTTCCTCCCCCGAGGAGCCACCGAGTCTGCCTGCCCCCTCTGCGAGTAGGACCAGACATCCCAACCATCCTCTCCCAAAATGGAGCTGATCTGGTAGAAGTCCTCCTTGGAACCGGTGAAGCCGGGGATCATCATGGCCACTCCCCGCGCCCCCCTTACCCCTTTGGGGGCATGGAGGGCGGTCAGGTCACCCACGGGGGCATGTATGACCATAGCCTCGATGTTCTCCGGCAGGGGTAGGTCCCCAAAGGGGACGCCCCTGTCCACGACATGGTGGGATATCATTGTTTCTCCTGTAGCTTTGTGGTCTCGATGCTTGTGGCGGGCCGCCTTCAGGCCTGCGTCCGCAGGCTGGGGATGGCATCGAGCAGCTTGATCGTGTAGTCGTTCTCAGGATGCTGGAGGACCTGGGCCGTCTGTCCCCGCTCCACCACCGTGCCCTTGTTGAGGACCATGATCGAATCAGTGATCAGTCGGGCCGACAGGAGATCGTGGGTAATGTAGAGCATGCTCACGTTCAACCGGACCCTCAGGTCGTCGAGGAGGGCCAGGATTCCGGCCCTCAGGGTCATGTCCAGCATGGAGACCGGTTCATCGGCCACCAGGACGTGGGGGTTGCTGG
Organism: Bifidobacterium asteroides; assembly: GCF_003202695.1. Taxonomy (GTDB): domain Bacteria; phylum Actinomycetota; class Actinomycetes; order Actinomycetales; family Bifidobacteriaceae; genus Bombiscardovia; species Bombiscardovia asteroides_G. The sequence continues at coordinate 191,340 of NZ_QGLL01000001.1, read as the reverse complement.
CCAGCGCCCGGGCTATGACCACCCTCTGGCGCTGCCCTCCCGACAACTGATGGGGGAGTTTGGCGGCATACTGTTCCACAGGGGTCAGGCCCACCGTGTCCAGGAGCTCCAACATCCGCCTGCGGGCATCGTCCCCCCTCAGGTCCGTGTAATTGAGGATGGGCCTGGTCAGCGTGTACTCCACCGTGTGGAGGGGGTTGAGGGCCGAATAGGGATCCTGGAAGATCATCTGGATGTCGGAACGCAGGGACCTCAGATCCTTGCGCCTCTTCATCTGATCCACGCGTCTGCCACCCAGGGTGATGTTGCCTGAGGTGGGCCTTTCCACACCGGTGAGCATTTTGGCTATGGTGGACTTGCCGGATCCGGATGCTCCCACCAAGGCCAAGGACTGACCCGGGGAGAGGGTGAAGGAGACATTGTTGACGGCGGTCACTGAATCCTCGCCCCGCTTGCGGGCGGGATAGATTTTGGAGACGCCGGTCACCGTGACCGTCATGTCATCCGCAGCGTCGGTCTGTGATGGGGTTCCGCCGACCGAGCCGGAGGCATCGGCCTCATCGCGCGGCTTCAAACCGGGCACTGAAACGTGTTCGGCTCTGGGGTCACCATAATGGCTGAGGAGCATCTTGGTGTAATCGTCCTGGGGATCGGTCAGGATCCGCTCGCTGGGGGCATCCTCCACGATCCGCCCGTTGTGCATGACCAGGACCCTCTGGGTGGACTCGAGGACCACACCGAGGTCGTGACTGATCAGGATGGCGGTGAAGCCCTCCTGCCTCTGCAGCTCTCGGATGGTCCCCATCACCTCATGCTGGACCAGAACGTCCAGGGCCGTGGTCGGCTCGTCGAAGACCATGAGCTTGGGCTCCAAGGCCAGCGCCAGGGATATGGAGACCCTCTGCCTCATGCCGCCCGACAGTTCGCCCGGGTAGGCGTCGAGCACGGAGTGCTGCAGACCTACCTTCTCTACAAGCTGCTGGGAATGGGCCTCGTAGTCCTTATTTTCCACGTTCCCGTGGGCCTTGTAGATGTCCACGAAGTGCTTGCGGACGGTCCGCACCGGGTTCAAGGCGTTCATGCCCGACTGGAGGACCATGGCGAATCCCCCGCACCGCTGCCGGCGGAGCTCCTCCTGGCTGAGGGTGGTAATGTCCTTGCCCCCGAAGAGCACACGCCCCTTGCTGATCCGGGCCGGCGGCTTGGACAGTCGCGTGACGGCGAAGCCCAGGGTGGACTTGCCAGATCCCGACTCCCCGACCAGGCCCACGAATTCACCCTGGTCCAGTGAAAAGCTCACGTCGTTGACGGCCTTGACCGGTTCCTGGTCGGGGCTGTCATATTCGACGGACAGGTTCTCGACACGTAGCAGTTCCATCATGCCTTCCCTTCGCGCAGACGAGGGTTGCTCAGGCGGTCCACACCGAAGTTGATGAAGGTCATGGAGACCGCCAGCAGGGCGACCATGAGACCGGGCGCCAGCAGGAGCGCCCACTGGCCGGTCAGGATCACATTGTTGTTCTGGGCCCAGTAGAGCATGGTGCCCCAGCTGACCGTGGTCGAGTCGCCCAGGCCCAGGAATTCCAGTCCTGCTTCCGACAGGGCGCCGGAGGTGGCCGCACCGAAGAAGTTGTTGATGATCAGGGAGAGCATGTTGGGGAAGATCTCATGGAAGATGATCCGCCAAGAGCTGTCCCCGCTGAAGGCCGCTGCGGTGACGAAGTCTCTGGAACGCAGGGACTGGGTCTGCGAGCGCAGGACCCGGGATCCCCAGGCCCACCCGGTTAGGACGATGACCAGTATGATCACGCTCATGCCTCCGTTCTGGAGGTAGGCGGCGATGATGATCATCAGGGGGAGGGAGGGGATGACCAGGAAGAGGTTGACGATGAAACCGACGAACTCCCCGGCGAAGGAGCGGATGTAGCCCCAGCTCAGGCCCACCAGCACGGCTATGCAGGTGGATAGGAGGCCGGAGACCATGGCTACCATGACGGAGACCCTCCCGCCCCACAGGAGCTGGGAGAGGACATCCTGCCCGTTGCTAGTGGTACCCAGCCAGTGCCGGGCGCTAGGTCCGATGCTGGCTTCGAAATCGCCGGCCTTGGGGTCATAGGGGCTGAGCCAGGGGGCGAACAGGGCCGAAAGGACGATTAGGGCCAACAGGACCAGGCCGAACCTGGCCTTGGGCACCTCCCAGACCGTCTTGAATCCTTTGCCTATCACCTCCAGGGCGCGAAGGACGGGGTTCTGTCCCCTGGCGAGGCGGGCCTGCGGCCCTTGAGGGGCATTCCCGCTCCCCTGTGCGGAAGTCTGATTCCCTGGGCTGACGATGCTGTTCGTCATCGCCCTCACCTCCTCGTCCTCGGGTCAAGGACCCCGTAAAGAATGTCCACGATGAAGTTGGCCACCAGCACGCTGATGGTGATCATCAGGAAGATGGCCTGCATCAGGGGGTAGTCCTGGTTGGTTACGGCCTGATAGAGGAGGAGGCCGACCCCCGGATAGTTGAAGACCTGCTCGACCAGGAGGGAACCGCCGACCACGCCGCCCAGGACCAGTCCGAAGGAGGTCAGGTTGGGAAGGAGGGCGTTCCTGGCAGCGTACTTGAGCATGACCGTCCGCTGGCGCAGTCCGTTGGCTTCGGCGAAGGTGACGTAGTCATCACCCAATGTGTTGATCATGGTGTTGCGCATGCCCATCACATAGCTGCCCAGGGAGGTCAGCAGAATGGTCAGCGCCGGCAGTATGGAATGCTCCACGGCATCAGATATGAAGTCCATCGAAAAGTTGGGTATCGCGGTGGACGAGTAGGCGCCGGAGGTCGGGAAGAGGCCGGCCTTGTAACCGAGGAAGAAGAGGAGCATGAGGGCCAGCCAGAAGGATGGGAAGGCCGAGAGGAAGGAGCTGGAGATCGTACCCGTCACGTCCACGGCGGTCCCCCGCCTCCAGGCCATCAGAGCCCCGAGTGCCGTCCCGATGATGAAGGAGATGATCGTGACCAGCCCCACCAGAGTCAGGGTCCAAGGAAGGGCTGCCCCCACCAGCTCCGATACGTTCTGCGGAAAGTTGCTGTACGAGACGCCGAAGTTCAGGTGGACCACATTCCCCAGATACTGCCAGTACTGGCTGAGCAGATTGCCCTTGGGCATACCCAGCTGGGCTTCTATGGAAGCCCTGACCTCAGGGGTGACCGGCCCGTTCTGTGACAATTTGGCTATGGCCGCGTCGGCAGGTGATCCAGGCATCATCCTGGGCAGTATGAAGTTGACGGTTATGGCCGCCCAGAGGGTAACGAAGAATAGACCAATTTTCCCGAAAAAATATCGCACGTGACGACCTTTCATCCGTCAGGGGCGGGGGGCGGCCCACCAGGGAGGCCAGGAGGGCCGGCCGTCTCCCGGCCCGGCAGGACCGTCACCGGCCAGCCCGCTCCCTTCCGCCCTGTGATGGGCCCGGCCTCTCAGGCCTTCTTGATATGGGTTACCACCATGAGGACCGACTGCGTCCAGGTGCTGGGTGCGGTGTAGGGATCGTCCTCACTGGGCCAGCCCGTGTAGTTCCGCGTGCTGAACAGGCCCCAGAGACCGCCATAGAAGAGACCGATCACAGGCACATCGTCGTAGACGATCTGCTGGAGCTGATCGACAATGGCCTTCTGGGACTTCTCATCGGCCGCCAGCTTGAGCTGGGCCAGGAGTTCATCGGCCTTGGGGTTCTTGTAGCGCTCGAAGTTGGCGTTGGCTGACTGACCTACAGGAACCGCGAACTCACTGTTGAGCAGGCCGTTGTAATCCTGGAAGACGCTGCCAGTACCTCCGAAGGAGGAGATCAGGAGGTCATAGTCGCCGTTGTTCTGCGCCTGCGTGTATGCAGCGGGCTGGGGCTGGGTGAGCTTGACGGCAATACCCAGCTTGGTCAGCTGGCCCTGCATGGTCTGCACACCGCGCAGCCAGTCGGTGTAGCCGCTGGGCACGGTGATGTTGACTTCGAGCTGCTTGCCATTGGAGTCCACCAACTGGTCGCCCTGCTTCTTGTAGCCGGCCTTGGCGAAGTACTCCAAGGATTGGGCTTCGTCCTGGGAAACCTTTCCCTTGTTGGAAATGGAATCGTTGACCCACTTGTCCTGGTTGGGCAGGATGAGGCCGGTCTGGGTGGCACCGTCCACATAGCCCTCCTCAGCGTCCTTGGCGATCTTGTCGCGGTCGAGGGCATAGCTGAGGCCCTTGCGGAAGTTCACGTCGTTGAAGGGAGCCTTGGTCAGGTTGGGATAAAGGGAGACCGTGCCACCCGGGGGGAACCAGTAGTGATTGTGCTGCTTGTCGGCGCCAACCCAGGTCTTGTCCACGTTGTTGATGAAGGAGTAGGCCCAGTCATACTTCTTGTTGACAAGGTCCAACTGCTTGTTTGAGGCGGGCAGGACGATGGTGTCAGCCGCAACCTTCTCGGCTTGCCAGTAGTCCTTGTTCTTCGCCAGGGTGTACTGGTTGGGCTTGAAGGTGCCCAACTTGTAGGGGCCAGTCCCGACGGGGTTCTCATTGTTCCACTTGAGGGGGTCCTTCACATCCTTCCAGACGTGCTCCGGAACGATGTTCTGCTGGCTGACGATCGACACCGCAGGCACATCGTTGTCCTTGAAGTGGAAGGTCACCTTGGAGTCTGAGGCCTCAAGTGAGGAGATGTGCTGCCAGACCCCGAGGGAGTCCATGGCCGCATCCTTCTTGACCAGGTTGAAGGTGAAGACCACGTCCTGCGCCGAGAAGGGCTTGCCGTCGTTCCACTTGACCCCGTCACGAATCTGGAACTCGACCGTCTTGGGGTCCACGATCTTGTGCCCGCTGGCCAGGAAGGGGGTTGAGGTTCCATCGAGGCTGTTGACTACCTCGAGGGGTTCGTAGATAAAGTTGATGCCTATCCTCTTGCTGGTCGAGAATGGGTTGAAATTACGGGTGAAAGTAGGATTGCCGCTGTCACCGCCGAAGAGGATCTGATTGCCTGCGGCAGCCTGCTGCGTTCCTCCGGAATTGCTTCCGCACGCCCCCAGTCCCAGGAGGGTGACCCCTGCAACCAGTGTTGCGAGGATCCGCACCGCCACTGTTTTCCGTCTCATATGTCTCCTTTGTCCACATTGACATTCACGGGCCAGATCCGTCCTTTGGTATCGAGGCGCAGTTGGCACGTGCATACGCAGGTGGGCTCCCGAACCTGCACGGCGTCCTGTGTCCGGGCCGGGTCGACCATCGCACCCTCTAGTGTATGCGCTTACATTTAAATGCGCAAATCAGCTTCCCTCATGGATTTTTTAGCGTATGCTTTCCCTTGTTTACTCATATAGCTAACCGCGTTGCCCTATAAGAAGGAAAATGTTAGCGCTATCAAATCCCGGGATCAGCTACACGTTTCGATGATATGCTGTATGAGATGTATGAAAGAGGAGAAAGCGGATGGCAAGGAAACCGACCGTCTACGATGTAGCCCGCGAGGCCGATGTATCCATAGCCACCGTCTCCAGGGTCCTGCGCACCCCGGAGAGGGTGAGGCCCGAAACCAGGCAGACAGTGCTCAAGGCCATAAACCTCCTGGGCTACCTCCCCAGCGGCAGCGCACGAAGCCTGGCCGCCCGACGGACCAATACCATAGGCCTCTTCCTGCCCAACATCGACCAATTGGACCATATTGACGACTTCGAACTGATCAGCGAGGATGCCGCAGATATAGTCGTCGACCCGCCCCACGGACAGGAGAGCAATTCTGATTCTCTCTACTTCGACGAGGTCTTGAGGGGATGCGAACTGGAATCCTGGCGGCAGGGCCTCAGCCTCATGGTCAGCATCGGTCTAAAGGGGAAAGATGGCGACATCCCCCAGCTGATCAACAGCATGTCGGAAAAGGTGGACGGCCTGATTGTCCTGGCAAGGTCCGTGCCTGACAGCGTCCTGGCCTTTCTGCGCAAACGTCTGCCCGTGGTCATGATCGCCAATGCCCCGGTCGGCCAGGAGAGTGGATTCGACCTGGTCCGCGTGAGCAACCGCAAGGGCATGTACACCCTGGTCAGGCATCTGTTCGAAAAACACCAGGTGCGGCGGATGGCTTACATGACGGGTATGGATGATTCTCCAGACAATGGCAAACGATACGAGGGGTTCTGTGAAGGTCTGAGGTCAGAGGGGCTGGAGCCTTCCGCCGCGCCAATCTACAGAGGGCAATTCTCCCAGTCCGTCGCCTACCAGATCGCCGCCAGCCTGGCCAGGCAGGGCACTCTCCCCCAAGCCCTGGTGTGCGCCAACGATCAGATGGCGCTTGGGGCTCTGAGAGCCCTGTCGGATGCAGGCATAAACGTCCCCGGCCAGGTCATCGTCACCGGGTTCGACGGAATCAAGGAGGCCTCCGTCTGCCAGCCCCGACTGACCACGGTTCGCCAGCCCATGGTCGATCTGGGCCGGGCCGCCGTCTCCACCCTGGTCAGGCGTCTGGGATCACCGGAGGACCCGCCCATTTCCACTGAACTCCCCGTGAAGGTCGAGCTCCGGGAGAGTTGTGAGGGGACCATGGCCTGAATCATGAGGTCTGACTGCCCCGCCAATGGGCCGCCGGAGCCGGTCGGTGAGTTCGAAAGGAATATCCTCGCAGTGGAAGCGGTCAGCGGGACTTGGCCTGACGGAAAGGATTGTCATCCCTCCTGCGCTTGCCTCCCCTGTGTCTGCGATCACCGTCGCGATAGCCACGACCGCCGCCGTTGAAACGACTGCCATTGTGGCGATCCCGCCCAAGAGCTCCGTTCACACGGCTCCGATTGCCTTTGCCTCGGTGGCCACCGGCATGGACGGCATGGTTGGAGTCGGCATGGTTGTGCCTTCTACGCCCGTCGAAGGGGCGATCCTCGTCGAGACTGTCGGTCTGCTGCTTGCGATGTGGACTCCTTCCATCACCATCACGTCCCCGGCCAGAGCCTCTCGACCGCCTGTCAAACCGATCGTGCCCCCGTCTCCTACGTGCGGGCCCACTGGACCGACGACCACGAGAACCGGCCTGCCTGCCGTCCTGCGATCCTTGGCTTCCAGCCATGGCGGTCTCCAAGGACCAGCCCTCAACCAGGGGGGCGTGGGGTCCTACAAGGTCGCCCACCTCCTGGGAGTTGGCCGTGACCTCGACTGGCTTGGCGTCTATATGGGCCATACGCAGCATCCGCCGGGTATCTCGGCGCTGATCGGGCAGGACGACCGTCACCACGTCGCCGGAGTGGCCAGCCCTTGCCGTACGGCCGGAACGGTGGAGGAAGGACTTGAAGTCGGCTGGAGGGTCCACCTGGACCACCAGGTCCACCCCGCTGACATCCATACCTCTGGCAGCCACATCGGTGGCCACCATGACCCGGACCAGACCTTCCGAGAAAGCCTTGAGGTTCCGGTCCCTCTGCCTCTGCGAGAGGTTGCCGTGCAACTGGGCGGCGGGGATGCCGTTGTCAATCAGATTCTTGGTCAGCTTCTTGGCCTGGAACTTGGTCCTGGTGAACAGGATTCTTTTGCCCTGCCCTGCGGCCAGCGTGCGGACCAGGTCATGCTTGGCGGCCTGCGTCGTCTCGAAAATGTGGTGTGTCATGAGATCCACATGCTGGGTGGCGGAATCCACCTCGTGAACCTTGGGATCCTTGAGGAAGCGCTTGACCACGGCATCCACTCCATGATCCAGGGTGGCCGAGAAGAGCATGCGCTGACCGCTCGGACGCACTTGGGCCAGAATCCGCTCGACAGCGGGCAGGAAGCCCATGTCAGCCATCTCATCGGCCTCGTCCAGCACAGCGATCTCCACGTCCTCCAGACTGAGCCTGTGCTGGCGGAGCAAATCCTCCAGGCGTCCCGGGCAGGCCACCACAATCTTGGCCCCTCGCCGAAGGGCATCAACCTGAGGACCCTGACCGACCCCGCCGTAAACAGTGCAAGTCCGCATGCCGTAGGCCTGAGCCAGGGGGTTGAGAACCTCGTCGATCTGATTGGCCAGCTCGCGGGTGGGAGCCAGAACAAGACCGCGCGGGCGGGGCAGACCGCCTGTCCCGGCGGCGCCTCCGCGGCTATGGTGGACCCGCCCTCCCTCGTCGGCAGCCAGTCGGGCCACCAGAGGAATGCTGAAGGCCAGGGTCTTGCCGGAACCGGTCCGTCCCCGACCCAGGATGTCGCGGCCAGCCAGAGCATCAGGCAGGGTGTCCCGTTGGATGGGGAATGCGCTCGTCTTGCCGTCCTTACTTAGGACGCGAACCAAGGGCTCAGGCACCCCCAGCTGATCGAAAGTCATAGGCTCTACGGCAGATTTGCCAGAATTGGACGAATTGGAAGCGGGCATGGACGAAGCAGTCACAATGACCTTTCATAACAGGGAAGAAACGGTACTGTCGGTCGACAGTTCGCAGGCCGCATGCAAAGCAGAGAATGACGAATTTCGCGCAAGCGGTTACCCCGTACTCAAAGCATTCAGGCGACGATCAGCCGCAGCTCTTAGGCGAGCGGCCAACCTGTAAACCATAGCACAGGCCCCTCACCTGCCCGAAGAGCTCATGCTCCAGACGATCAATGATTTGGAGTTCGTGGGGTCCGCCTCTCTGTCAGCTATATCCTGCCGCCAAAGCCGGGCCCTGCTGGACCGCCTGACTTCGACGACTCGGCCGTCAGCAGCAGCGGCAAACATACTGGATTCCTGCGACTGGTGGGAGCGCCGCAGCTGGCGCCGCAGCTGGCGATTTTCCTCGGCCAGGGCCAGGATCCTGGTCACACCGGCCAGGTTGATGGACTCGTCCTGGCTCAGGTGCTGGGCCTGGCCTAGCCGATCCAGATCCCGCAGGGAGTAGCGTCGTGCACCACCCTCGGTCCGCTTCGGCACGATCAGGCCCAGCCGGTCGTATTGGCGCAGGGTCTGCGGATGGATATTGGCCAACTGTCCGACCTGGCCGACGCTGAAGACAGGCAACTCGATGTCCAAACCGGCATCGTCGGCAGCATCCAGGCTGATGCGCCCAGCCACCAGACCGCGAGCGCAGGCCAGATAGATCCGCCTGGTCTCGGGATCCACCCTGACCATGATCATCACTCCTTTCCGCTGTTCCTTCCGCCTTGATCCGGCAGCCGGATCGTCATATCTTCATACGTTCCTCGGCGATCTGCTCATCGAAGTCGCCGCTGGACTTGGCAAAATCTCGCATGGCCTTCTTCTGGGCCATGCCTAGCCGACCGGGCATACGGATCTCAAGGCGCCCCACCAGGTCGCCCTTGCCGCGCCGGTCCTGAACCCCCTTGTCGGCAATGCGAATCTCATCGCCGCTAGAGGAGCCAGCCGGAATCTTGAAGGTGACGACCTGGTCGTCGATATCCCGGGCCTGGACCTTGGCCCCCAAGGCCGCCTCGGATACCGTAACCGGCAGGGTCATGACAAGGTCTTTATCCTTCATGGTGAACCGTTGGCTGGGCTGGACGCTGATCTGCAGATAGAGATCGCCATGAGCGCCTCCGTCCCTGCCGGGCCGACCCTTGCCAGCCAGCCTGATCCGCTGACCGTTGCGAACACCAGCAGGGATATGCGTCTTGAAGCGCTTGCCGCCCACGCTCAGGGAGACCGTGGCCCCCTTGACCGCCTGACGGAAGGACAAGCCAATTTGCGAGTTGCGGTCCTCGCCCTTGACAGGCTTGGGTCTGGCCTCCTGGTAAGCGGTCCGTCCGCCGCCGGCCCCGCCACCGAAGGAGGAGAAGATGTCGGCGAAGTCCGGCTGTCCCGAACCACCGCCAAAACGTATCCGGGTGCCTCCAGGCGCTCCAGCACCTCCGAACATGGAACCGAAGATGTCAGAGAATGCATCGGTGTTGAAGCCGCCCTGGCCGGAGCCGCCGGCGAACCGGGCTCCCCCCATGCCGAACTGGCGGATGGCATCGTACTTCTGACGCTGCTCCTTGTTGCTGAGCACGTCGTAGGCCTCGGAGATATCCTTGAACTTCTCCTCGGCCTCCTTGGTCTTATTGAGATCGGGATGGTATTTGCGGGCAAGCTTGCGGTAGGCCTTGGTGATCTCCGCTTCGCTGGCGTCCTTGGAGACACCAAGGACCTTGTAATAGTCCTTGCTCAGCCATTCATTCTCAGCCATCCATGTCTCCTTTCCTCATAAGCAACGAATATATCGAATTGAACCGCCCTTTCGCATGCGGCGGCTGGGTGGGTATGGTCCCGCCCGCCGCCGCATGCGAAGGCGTCGATTCAGCCTGCGGAAGATCCGCAATCACCGTTTCCGCTACTGCCCGGGCGAGGTCACCACTACCCTTGCAGCCCGGATCACCCGGTCGCCGATCCGATAGCCCGCCTCGACCACCGTGTCAACGGTCTCCTTCTTGGCCTCGGGATCCGGCTTGTGCAGGATGGCCTCATGCTTGGTGGGATCGAAGTCCTCGCCTTTTTCGCCGAACTTCTCGACGCCGAACTTCTCGAAGGTCTTGTCGATCTTCTTGGCCACGGCCTGGAAGGAGTCGTCCATCTGCCCGTGCTCCTTGATCCGGTCAATGTCATCAAGGGCCGGAAGAAGGGCGGTCAGCACATCCACGATGCCATGCTGGCGGAAGATGTCCTGCTCCTTCTTGGCACGGTTACGGAAGTTGACGAACTCGGCCCGCTCACGCTGGAGAGCCTCCAGATAATCGGCGGCCTCCTTCTTGGCCTGTCCCAAAGGGGTCAGCCCACCCGATCCCTGGTCGTGACCATCTTCTTCGGCCGAGTCGGAACCAGCATGGTCATTCGCCTCCGTGGCATTGGCATCAGCCTGAGCATCGACTGACGACTCCTCTTTGGCGGAGGAATCCGACGAGGCCTGGCCATCCGCATGACGGGTGTCTGCAGCGCCCTTGTCAGCGTGACTGCCTCGAGCCGTCTCCTGGTCGGGTGTCGAGGCGGCGTCAGAGGCCTTGGCCTCGTTTCCGTCCGATTCGCCGGGAGCAACCGGGTCGCCCTTCAGCGGCCCGGCATCATCCTTGTCGAAGGCCGACATGTCACTCGCCGTCCTTCTTCTTGTCATCATCGTCCACAACCTCGGCATCCACCACGTCGTCATCGGCGGACGAGGAGGAATCTGCACCCGAGGCAGCTCCAGCGGCACCTGCAGCGCCCTGGGCGCCTGCGGCCTCCCCGGTGCCCTGCTGCGCGTAGAGGGCCTGGCCGATCTTCTGGGCAGAGGTCATCAGCTCGCTCTGGGCGTTCTTGATCTTGTCCATGTCCTCGCCCTTCAGAGCACCCTTGAGAGCGTTGACCTTGTCGGTGACCTCCTTGGCCACCTCGTCGGAGATCTTGTCCTTGTTGTCGTTGACCAGCTTCTCGGTCTGGTAGGCGGCGGACTCGGCGGCGTTACGGGTGTCGGCGTCCTCACGACGCTGCTTGTCCTCAGCCTCGTGGGCCTCGGCCTCCTTGACCATGCGGTCGATCTCGTCCTTGGGCAGGGCTGAACCGCCGGTGATGGTCATGGACTGCTCCTTGCCGGTGCCCTTGTCCTTGGCGGAGACGTGCACGATGCCGTTGGCGTCGATGTCGAAGGTGACCTCGATCTGAGGAACGCCGCGCGGAGCCGGAGCGATGCCCGTCAGTTCGAAGGTTCCCAGGGGCTTGTTGTCACGGGCGAACTCGCGCTCACCTTGATAGACCTGAATCAGCACGGAGGGCTGGTTGTCCTCAGCTGTCGAGAAGACTTCGGACCGCTTGGTGGGGATGGCGGTATTGCGGTCGATCAGCTTGGTCATGATGCCGCCCTTGGTCTCGATGCCCAGAGAAAGCGGGGTCACGTCGATCAGCAGCACGTCCTTGCGGTCGCCCTTGATGACGCCGGACTGCACGGCAGCGCCGACGGCCACGACCTCATCGGGGTTGACGGTCTGGTTGGCTTCCTTGCCGCCGGTCAGTTCCTTGACCAGGTCCTTGACAGCGGGCATACGGGTGGAGCCGCCGACCAGCACCACGTGATCGATGTCCTGAACCGAAATGCCGGCATCGTGCAGCACGTTGTTGAAAGGCGTGCGGCAGCGGCCCAGCAGGTCGGAGGTCATCTCTTCGAAATGCGCGCGGGTCAGGGTCTCGTCCAAGTGGACTGGAGTCCCGTCGGGGGTCATGGCCAGGTACTGCATGGAGATGCTGGTGGACGAGGAGGAGCTCAGCTCCTTCTTGGCCTGCTCGGCGGCCTCCTTGAGCCGCTGCAGGGCGATCTTGTCCTTGGACAGATCCACGTTGTACTTGTTCTTGACCTCGCTGACCAGCCAGTCGATGATCTTCTGGTCCCAGTCGTCGCCGCCCAGCTTGTTGTCGCCATTGGTGGCCTGGACCTGGATGGTGGAGAAGCCGTCGTCATCCTTGCCGATCTCCAGCAGGGAGACATCGAAGGTGCCGCCTCCCAGATCGAAGACCAGGATGCGCTCATCCTCCTTGCCCTTCTCCAGACCGTAGGCCAGTGCCGCGGCAGTGGGCTCGTTGATGATGCGCAGGACGTTCAGGCCGGCGATCTTGCCGGCATCCTTGGTGGCCTGACGCTGAGCGTCATTGAAGTAAGCGGGGCAGGTGATGACCGCGTCAGTGACGGGTTCGCCCAGGTAGGACTCGGCATCCCTCTTGAGCTTCATAAGAATCTGGGCCGAAATCTCCTGAGGGGTCCACTTCTTGCCGTCGATCTCGACGGACCAGTCAGTGCCCATGTGACGCTTGACCGAGCTGATGGTCCGGTCAACGTTGGTGACTGCCTGCCGCTTGGCTACCTCGCCGACCAGAATCTCGCCGGACTTGCTGAACGCCACCACCGACGGCGTGGTCCGCGCGCCCTCAGCGTTGACGATTACTGTGGGCTCCCCGCCCTCCAGGGTTGCAATGCAGGAATTGGTGGTTCCCAGATCAATGCCAACTGCACGTGCCATACTCGTTACCTCCTGATGAAATTGGGCGTGGGGTCTGACCCCGCACCTCATCGTTCACGTTCTCCGCTCGCGCTTCGTTCGTGGTCCCGATGGCCGACTCCCGTCGGCCCGGGTAAGCAGCCACCATGACCACTCCGAAACTTGAGCCTACATCACTCAACTTCTTCTGGCAAATATTATTCCCATTCCGGAAGGACTGATTTTACGAGAAGCGTTTTACTCTATAATCAATATGCAAACGTATGCATAAAATAAAGGTATTACACAACATTTTGCTTAAGATATGAGCATTTCAGATAGAAAATCGCATGTATATCAAAGGTATTTTATCTTCAAGTTGTACTGACCTGTTTGCTATCGTTATCAATATTAGTCAATTGCCGACTGGGTTGGTGAATATATTCAGAAAGGATGCCCCTTATGACAACCAATAACTTGAGCGATGACTGGTGGAAGCAGGCGGTTGTGTACCAGGTTTACCCTCGCAGCTTCAAAGACGTTGACGGAGACGGAATCGGAAACCTCAGCGGCGTGACCGAAAAAATGAGCTACCTGCAGGGGCTGGGCATCGATGCCATCTGGCTCTCGCCTTTCTACCCGTCAGATCTGGCCGATGGCGGCTATGACGTCATTGATTATGAAAACGTCGATCCGAGGCTAGGCACCATGGAGGATTTCGATGCCATGGTTGAAGCGGCCCACCAGGCTGGCCTCAAGATCATGGTGGATATCGTGCCGAACCATACTTCCAACAAGCATAAGTGGTTCCAACAGGCGCTGAAAGCCCGCCCCGGATCGGCCGAGCGTGATCGATACATATTCCGCAAGGGACGAGGCGAAAAAGGGGAACTCCCTCCCAATAACTGGATGTCTCTTTTTGGCGGCCCCGCCTGGGAACAGGTTGAAGACGGGCAATGGTATCTGCACATCTTCGCCAAGGAGCAGCCGGATCTCAATTGGAAGAACCGCGATGTTCACGAGGAGTTCAAAAACATCTTCCGCTTCTGGTCCGACCATGGCGCCGACGGGTTCCGTATCGATGTTGCGCATGGACTGGCCAAGGATCTTGACAGTAAGCCTCTGTCCGAACTCGACGCCTGGCCGGTGCAGCAGCAATCAGCCAGCCACAATTACGAGCATCCGCTCTGGGACAGGCCTGAGGTGCATGACATATACAAGGAATGGCGGCAGGTCTTCAATGAGTACAATCCTCATCGCTTCGCCGTAGGAGAAGCATGGGTAGTGCCGGAGCACCAGCACCTTTATGCCTCTGAGGATGAACTGGGACAGGTCTTCAACTTTGAATTCGCCAAGGCCGACTGGAATTGCCAAGCGTTTTCAGCGGCAATCAAGGGGGGTCTGGAAGAGGCCAAGGAATCCGGATCCACGACTACATGGGTCATGAACAACCATGACATTATCCGTTCCGCCACACGGTATGCGCTTCCCCAGGCGGAGGACCTCGATACTCAGCAACTGGGAAAGGACTGGCTGCTCCGAAACGGTCAGACTTATAAGGAAAACCGCGCTGTCGGCAATCGACGCGCACGTGCAGGCTTCCTTATGGAGGCGGCTCTGCCAGGATCCCTCTACATTTATCAGGGAGAGGAGCTTGGCCTCTTTGAAGTCGCTGATATTCCATGGGAACGATTGGAAGATCCGACCGCCTTCAGATCAAGTCGGGAATTCACTGAAAAAGGGCGAGACGGATGCAGGGTTCCCTTGCCTTGGAATGCGGAGGATACGCCGGAACCAGCTGAATGGAACGAAAACTTCGGGCAGGGCGCCTCGTTCGGCTTTTCTCCTAAAACCAAGGCTGACGGCACCATTGCCGATGATCCCCATCTTCCCCAACCCCTATGGTTCAAGAAATTCGCAGTTGATGTCGAATGCCGCGATAAGAGCTCAATGCTCAATCTGTACCGCACGGCAATCAGACTGAGAGCTCAGCTTCTGACAGCTACGGGCAGCCAGACCATAGAATCTATTGATCAAAACCAAGGTGTGCTGACTTATACGCGCTCGGCGCTTCTTGACGGCAAGCCCGCTCATCTGGTGTGCATAACCAACTTCTCACTGCAACCGGTGGACGTCCCTGAAGGCCGTGTCATCCTCACCTCGGAGCCTCTGGTCGAAGGTAAAATTCCAACAGATACCAGCATCTGGCTCGTCAAAGCCTAAGGGAGACCCTTAAACTGAAAGATGCGCCGCTGCCAATTGACCGAGATTCATCTGGATGGCGGCGCTTCGCTTCGAAAATCGCCTTTATTTTTCAAACCTCATATCGGTTTCGCTGTTCTCCATACACGCTCTGGCTGGGCTGAAGCACCTCAGCCAGCTACGCCTGTTCATACTTGACGAGCACCTTCTCGGTAAGAGGAACATGAAGCATTGTGATGAGGCCAAACCCCAGAATCAGGAGCAGGATCAAGCCTTGGGGCATGAAGAGCCAGGAAGCCGCCACGAGACCGAAATAAACAACATCAATCAGCATCATGGCTATGGTCTCGCCTAGATAGGCAAACCCGAAAACCAAGGAATTGAACAAGGTACGCCCCACAGAATTAGCGAACTTGGCCTGCAAGGGCCAGACCCAATCAAAAGCGACAATCCAGACGATGCTTAACCCGAATTTGGGAATGAGCAGAGGCGTGATCTGCAGAAATATCCAAGAAGCAACCAGGATCGCCAGAAGCGGGCCGAAAACGAGCCATAAAAGGGTGGACTGAAGAAAATTCTCCTTGAACGCTCTGAAGTAGTTGACCGTGACCTTTCCCTGGCCTTGCAGCGAGCGTCGTGAAGCAAGCTGAGCCGCAGTCAGGGCTGCTCCAATGGTGATTATCGGAATAGAGGTTATCAGCATCAGGACATTGATCCAGATGGCATCGACCAGATCGGACAGGCCTCGCATCAATTTTGAATCAGGTGACAGGAACTCCATCCCACTCCTTGCCTGGTCATGCTTAATGCCGCAAGATATGCAACGTTTTCATACTACAGCCCAGTGTGCTGCAACATCAATCCGTCGGACGCACTGACAGCAGTACGGCAAGCGACTCCTTTCCATAAATCGTTGCTCTGTTGCACAGATCGTGAACTAACATTTACTTGTATCAGTATTTTCAGGCACACAAAATGAGGCACGATATGACTGTCAAAATACAGAATGTGGCAGATGCAGCAGGGGTCTCCGTATCAACTGTTTCTAGAACGTTTGCAAGACCTGATCTGGTTGCCAAGAGCACCAAGGCCAAAGTCATGCAAGCTGCCCGCACCTTGAATTTTCGCATATCACGATCCGCAACAGCCCTGAAATCAGGTCAATCCCTGAGAATCGCCGTGCTTACCAACGACCCGACAACCGAGTGGTTCAATTCGCAAATTCTTGCTGGACTGGATTCCGTGTTCCACACCGCCGGCTATGACATATCTATTTACCGGATCTCCAACGGCGAATCCCGCAAGGTTTTTTTCGAGGAGCTTCCCATGCGGCGCAACGTCGATGCCGTTATCGTCTGCTCATTCAACATCGTCAGAGAAGAAGTGGCCAAGCTAAGCGAGATGAATGTTCCTGTCATCGGCATCAATACGCCGCATGAGCAGGGGTTCAACGCCACTGTTTCCATTGATGATGCCGAAGCGGTAAAATCAGGTGTAGAGCATCTTATATCCCTCGGTCATCGTCACATCGCCTACGTGACTGTGCTTAACGAGTCGAAGAACCTGCACTTCAGCTCTGAAGCCAGGAAAAAAGCTTTTCTTGAATCCTGCAGATCCAGTAGCGAATCAATCAGCCCCTACGTGCTTGAGGTCGACCCTGGGCAGGATCTGACCAGCACTATTCTGGGTCGTCTTACTTCTGATGCCAGGTCATGCACAGCGGCTTTCTTCGAAAGCGACCGAGCTGCCATACCTGTGCTCTTTCGTTTAAGACAATATGGCATCAAGGTCCCCGACGATTTTTCCATACTTGGTTTTGATGACAGTCTTTACGCTGACGAGATCGGCCTATCGACACTGCACCAAGACCCTTTCATCAACGGACAGTCTGCAGCCAAAAAGACGATGGCGCTAATCGAAGGCGATCCGTTGGAAGAACCGTACGAAAAACCGCCTGTCCGCCTCTTGCTTCGCGAGACCACAACAGTCTGCAAAAAGCGTTCATGACAATTGACGCCCATTCTTGTCAGTGAGAAGACGACTTATATAGCAAACGTTAGCATTATATCTACCAATTATGCCTAATTAAAGCCTTACTATGCTATGAATATGTTTGCATAGTATGCTGAGAGATGACAGATATATACAACCTGCTGAGCAAAGGAGCATTGCATGTCACGTCGTTCGTCCTTCCATCCCCTGATGGATCCCGATTCGACTATCACCGGACAGCATTGGCGGATAGGTATCATCACTGATTCCCTACTGCGACTTGAATGGTCTGATTCCGGTAACTTCGAAGATGAGATGACCCAAATAGTCGTGAACCGCAATTGGGATGCCAAGCCTCATTACACTTCCACCGTCGAAGGCGACAGACTGATTGTGGATACCGCCACGATGCATCTGGTATACGACAAAAAGCCTTTCAGCAAGGAGGGGCTGAGCGTAACCGTCAAAAACGTTCCTATCACGCACAACAACACCTGGCATTATCAGGACGCTCAGGAAGGCAACCTACTTGGTACCAGACGAACCCTTGATGGAGTCAATGGCGAGGCACCGCTCGATCCAGGAGTCGTCTCCTTCGACGGGTGGGCCATACTCGATGATTCCAGGAGCAATGAAGTCATCCCCCGTACGCAATCGTCGGAATCCTCAACGAGTCCATTTGGCACAATCCGCCCAAGGTCCAACGCCAATGTCGACCTGTACGTATTCGGATACGGACATCAATACAAGCAGGCTGTCCAGGATTTCTACCGGCTATGCGGCCCAACGCCTCTAATCCCGCGTTTCGCTCTAGGCAATTGGTGGAGCAGATATTATCCATACTCGGCGGATGAATATCTCGAACTTATGGATCGATTTAACGCCGAGGGCATCCCGTTTGCAGTCGGAGTGCTCGACATGGACTGGCACCTGACGGATATTGATTCCAAGTACGGATCCGGTTGGACCGGGTACACATGGAATCAGGAGCTCTTCCCCGACCATGCCGGTTTCCTGAAAGAGCTCCATAAACGAAACATTCGAACAACCTTGAACGTACACCCACGAGATGGCATCCGGCCTTTCGAGCAGGGCTACGCCAAGGCCGCCAAGTCGATGGGGCTGGACCCCAAAAACGAGAAGACCATCGATTTCGACCTGACCGATCCCGACTTTGTTCACGCCTATCTTGATTTGCATCATGACCTCGAAGATGAGGGCGTCGATTTCTGGTGGCTGGATTGGCAACAGGGTGGGGTAACGAGGCAAAAAGGTCTGGATCCCTTATGGATTCTCAATTATCTGCATTACCTTGACTCCTCGCGCAGAGGAACCCGAGCTCTGACCTTCTCAAGATATGCGGGACCCGGTTCACACAGATATCCTATCGGCTTCTCTGGCGATACGGTCATTTCGTGGAAATCGCTCAACTTCCAGCCATACTTCACTGCAACGGCCAGCAACATCGGATATGGGTGGTGGAGCCACGATATAGGCGGGCACATGTTCGGCTACCGTGATGAGGAACTCGAAGCTCGCTGGTATCAGCTGGGGGTTTTCAGCCCCATCAACCGGCTTCATTCGACAGATTCGAGTTTCAACAGCAAGGAGCCTTGGAATTATCACCCTGAAATCATGCAATCGATGATACGGGCACTGCGGCTTAGGCACCGTCTAATTCCTTATCTGTACACCATGAACTGGAGAGCCGCCATCGAGGGGCTGCCCATCGCGGAGCCGATGTATTGGGATAATCCAGAAGCCTCAGCCGCTTACAAGGTCAAGAATCAGTATATGTTCGGCAGCGAACTCTTGGTCTCGCCCATCACTGAGCCACAGAGCCATGATGTACAGAAGGCCCACACTGATGTCTGGTTCCCCCAAGGAACATGGTTCGATTTCTTTGATGGCGCGAAGTATGAGGCCGGGTCGGCACAAGGCCGATACATGCAGGTCTGGCGCGGACTGGATCGCATGCCGGTCTTTGCCAAAGCGGGAGCGATCGTCCCCATGCAAAAGCTGCAGACGGATGACGGCAGCATCAACGACACCGACAATCCGGCTGATCTGGATATCCTGGTCTTCCCAGGCGCCAGCAACCACTTCACCATGCTTGAAGACTCCGGATGCGAAAATCCGCAAGCATCCGATGTCGCGTCTACGTCAATTACTTCGTCATGGTCGGATGAAGACGGTGAATTGACAGAGCTGAGCATAGCAGGCGCCCAAGGGAATCTTGCGGCATTGCCGGCCGAACGTAACTGGACCATCAGGTTCAGGGGCGTCGCTAAAGGCACATGCAGGGTGACGGTTGACGGCAATGATCGCGCAGCTGCAATCGACTACGACGAGACAACCGAGACGCTGTCCATCTCTGTGAAGAAGATTCCCGCAGCATCAACCATATGCATTCTTCCCTCCAAGGACAGGCCCGTCATCGTGGCTTCCAAATCGGTAGTGAGCGAGTCATTCGCCGTACTGCGTGATGCTCAAATCGCTTATACCACCTTAGAGGAAGCCTATTGCATCATCAAAGCCGAAAAAGACGGTTCCCTGGCTTCGCTCATGTCGGTAGGCGAAGTAGACAAGATCTCGGGGCGCGACCAAGAAACCGGAGCCAGCCCGCTGATACCGCAAGCCGTGCTTAGCGCCCTTACCGAGGTGTTGACTCGGGCTCAGCAATCGTAAACCCAACCCATACAAACGAATGGTGCCTGCCCAATAAAATTGGGCAGGCACCATTTTTACATCCTCCCCTGTCCGGCTTCAACCATGCACTAGCGGAACTGGGCAAGCAGACGGGCAATAACCCACAGCTGTTCTCACACCGCTGAAGAAGCACTAGAGGCGGATAGACAGGCTCAGCGGTGCCACGCAGCCCGGTAGGCTCTGCGAGACACCGTCATTCAGGCCTTACTGCTTGTAGACCAGGTTATATTCCTTGGCCCAATCGTCGCTGAACACTTTTTGAACGGCATCCCAGTCACCCGTTCCTTGTGCATAATTTAGCATTGCGTTTCCCAGATCCTTCTGCCATTGGTGGGAGGGCGTCACTGCACAGACGCCGTACACGTCGTACTTTCCTTCCTTTTTCAGCTTCGTATATTCGGTATAGATCGGATTCTTGGGAGCGTACTTCTTGTCAGAGAACGTCTTGAACGGCGTAAGGAAGCCCATGTCCTGAGAAATGGAAGTCCTGGCAGCATCAGAGGTAATCAACCAATCAATGAATTTCTTGGTTGCTTTCTGGTTGGCTTTTGGAGCCTTGGAATTCACAACCCAATAATTGCTGGTGACAGTATTCAGACCCTGCTCCTCTTCTCCTTTCACATCGAGATAGATAGGCAAAACACCGATATCTGAATCCTCGACGCTCTGGCCGGAGATGTCGGTATATGACCAGGTGCCGCTCTGGAGGAACAACGCCTCTCCAAGAGCAAACTCAGAAGTGGCGTCTGACATGGATTTACCCGAAATGGCCGACACGGGAACGGTCGAATCATGAATATACAGATCCCAGATCTTCTTCATGTTCGGTGCGTAGGTGCCTTTCACAGCGGGAACGGTCGTGTTCATATCCCAGTTGTTGTCCTTGTATTCGTAGAAAAGAGGGCCACTGGGCAGATGATAATTAAATCGGTACCCCGATGTATCGTCCATGCCTGCTGAAGTGAAGGCTCCCTTGATGCCGAGGTCATCCTTATGCTTCTGTACTTCATCGGCAACGGTCTTCAACGCTTCGAAATTGTTGAGTTTGGACACAGACTTCACGCTTGCCCACGATGACTTGAAGTACTTGTTCAGAATTGACTTGTTGTAGATCAGCCCGTATGCATCAATGGCAAAGGGAAGCGCCACCGGCTTGTCATCAGCCTTCAGAGCCAACTTGCTGTCAGTAAGCTCCTTGTACCCCTTGGTGTCGGAAAGATCGGTGCCGTACTTTTTCCACTGCTCAAGATTCGGCGGACCATCCACCTGAAACATGGTCGGTGCATCACTCTTGGCAATCTCTGATCGAAGCGTCTCATCGTAATTGGGACTCGTCGTGATTTTTGTCTCGATCCCTGTCTCCTTCTGGAACTGCTTGGCAAGTTTCTCCCAGTACTTGGCATGTTCCGGTTTCTTATTGAGGTAATAGACCTTGCCGTCTGCATTTTTATCGGATGATCCGCTGCCAGAGCCGCAGGCGGTCGTCATGCCTACGCACAACGATGCAGCGACGGCAGTGATGATGATTTGCCGAACTTTTTGCATTGTTCTTTCCTATCTTTCTTTTTCAGTCGCTATTACGACTTGGTTTTCATGACAGCTTCAGCAGCCATTCAGGAATGTGAAGGCCTGCGCGATACGCTTCTGACGATCAGAGGACTGCGACCACGCCGAGCCTGCAGATACAACGGGGGGAAGCAAGGGCTGGCTTTCTGACAGGTCAGCCCTTTACCGCACCAGCTAAAACACCCTTGATGATGTACTTCTGACAGAGCAGATAGAAGAGAAGGATTGGGATGATAGCCAAGACCAGACAGGCCATCATGGCGCCCATGTCTACACTGCCATAGCCGCCTCTGAGGTATTGGATGGCAATACTCATCGTTTTGTATTTGCTTATATCAAGAGTCAGATACGGAAGCAGGAAGTCGTTCCAAATCCACATTGCCTCAAGGATGGCAACCGAAATTATGGATGGTCTCATTATAGGGACAACGATACTGAAGAAGATCCGCGGAACGCTGGCCCCATCAATCATGGCTGACTCTTCAAGCTCCTTGGGAATCCCTTTTACCACTCCCGTAAACATGAAGACAGCTAACCCCGCTCCAAAACCCAAATAGATGAACCACAATCCCCAAGGCGTATTGAACCCGAGCATGTCAGCCAGTTTGGAGAGTGTGAACATCACCATTTGGAACGGCACGATCATGTTCAGCAGAAACAGCGTATATAAGGTTTTAGCAGCCCAGTTGTTCACTCGGACGATCCACCAGGCACACATTGAGGTACAAACAAGAATCAATAAGACAGCGCCCACAGTGACCACAATGGTCCAGCCGAAGCTTACGAACAAATTGGTCTGCTCGATTCCTGTGCGATAATTCTCCAAGCCGACAAAAGCTCTGCCCTTGGGTATGGAGAAAGCATTTCTGGAGATATAGGCTTTTTGCTTAAAGGAATTGATGAATACCAGAACAATGGGGAAAATCCAAACCAAGGAGATGGCGGCAAACAGGAGGGTCCATAGCCAGTTATGTTTGTTCTGCGCTTTCATGCCTCTACCTCCCGGCTGGTCGTGATCTTGTTTTGCACCAATGCAATGACTGCCACGATCAAGAAGAAGACCACTGCCTTTGCCTGCCCGATGCCTTCAAAGCCCGCACGGCCATAGAAGGTTCTGTAAATATTCAATGCAAGCAGCTCAGAACTATTGGACGGGGCGCCATTGGTCAGTGCCAGATTCTGATCGAACATCTTGAACCCGTTGGTAACCGTCAAAAAAGTGCAAACGGTAATAGAAGGCATCATCAACGGGATAATGACCTTGGAAAGGGTCTGCCATCTGTTGGCGCCATCAACAGCTGCCGCCTCGATTAAATCGCCAGGCAGGGTCTGTATGCCAGCGATGTAGATGATCATCATATAGCCGATTTGCTGCCAGCAAACGAGAAGAACCATCCCCCAGAATCCATATGTTCCAGAGAAAGTGATCGACTTGCCCCACGTCTGCAGAACTCCATTAAGCAGGAGCAGCCAAATATAGCCCAGAACAATGCCGCCAATAAGATTAGGCATGAAAAAGACGGATCTGAATAGGTTGGATCCTTTAATGCCGCGCGTCAGCATATAGGCAATCGCGAAAGAAGCGACATTAACAACAACCGTTGTGACAATGGTAAAAAGCACCGTATACCAAAGTGCATGAATAAAGTCAGGGTCGCTGAAGACTGCTGCATAGTTCCTCAGGCCAACCCACTGAGAATCGGTTACGGTGCTGAATCTGGTAAAGCTTAAATACACGCCCATCAGGAATGGAACTATAAAACCTATGATGAAAGCGATAAAAGTAGGCAAGGCAAATAGCGCCCACCATCTCTTGACTGCTTTCCCGGCCATTGAAATCATTCTTAGCCATACTCCTCATTGAGATATGAATCAGTTTCTCTAAATCGTCCAAATACTGCTGACCGAAGTCAACAGGTCAGAGCTGCTAAGGAATATATCTTCACAGATCCGCGCAGGGCGATTGGCAAGAATTAAAAGTCGCATGAACTTCCGTGCACACAATTTTCAATGCTTCTTCGATACTGATATTGTCATCTAGATACGAAAAACCGACAGTCTAGATCAGCATGTTTCAACGAACATACACATCCGCCAGAATCCCATAACCTTTGAATCCGACCACCTACATATCAGGCCTTTCTTTTGGGAGCAGCCAAACAGGTGTCTGAACCTGCCTGCTGCCTTTTCGCTTCATCAATTTCATTATGCATGAAAATGCCAAAAAAGCAAACGATGGCATTTTATAAAATCGCTTATTACAGAGAAAATATCCTTCTCACAAAAGGCAAAATAGAAATTATAGTAGAACGTTTGCAAATGCAAGAAACAAGGGACTCTATGAACATGCAGCCGGTATTCGCGTTTGAACAGCAAGCGCTGAATAATAATGGACTTCGTGCATGACCAAACTGCTTATGATTCAAGCAACATCGCCTGCGATCAATACATAACACAGCATCTCAAGAGGTGGGGAGCTATATCAGTTCAAGCGCAAGAGAGCAATCCACATGGCGGTCAGCGACTCCTGAACATGCTGATTCAAACATTCCATTGCTTGAGAACACGTTGATTCTGGTAGATGCTTAGAACACCATAGTGAGCTGTATCCATACGCAAAAGCTGAGCCTTGTTCGGATCCAGATCCAGCCACTGGGTAACCAGAATGCGCAAAACATGCGCATGGGCAACTAGAAGAACGTGCCCGCCAGCACGGACAACCGGCTCGATCTGATCAACAACCTTACGTGCGCGACGGGCCACTTGATTGAGGGTTTCCCCCTCTGTGACATGGACCTTGATATGCTCGCCAGAGGGCAGTTCAGTCTCCCAGTCCTGGACCGGGCAGCGGCGCAAGGCCTGGGGGCCGTCGGCCCAAAGACGCCAACCCCTCCTCATTGCTGTACTTACCTGCGCCGGTCGGCGCCCTTCAGCGCGGCCATAATCCCACTCCATGATCTCAGGCATATCAGTAAGCTGATTAAATCCAGCCAAATGAGCCGTTTCCTGGGCTCTCTGAAGGGGACTGGAAAAAATAAATTCGGGATCGAATCCCTCTGGAAAAGCACTTGCCAAACGCTCGCCTGCTGCCTTTGCCTGGTTCCTGCCCTCAGCAGTCAGAGGAAGATTCGTCCTGCCGGTGTACTGACCCGTTTCGCTCCACGCGGTCTGCCCGTGACGTAGAAGTACGGCATATCCATTGTCAGAGGCATCCTTGCCTGATGCAAACGCTGCAAGTACCATGGCCATGATTTTATCATGCACGAGTGAGCGGCATTAGGGCTGGGGACCGTGGAATAATGGCCATATGGACATGGCAAAACAGGAACTGGGCAATCAGGCCGACCAATTGGTCAGCGCATTCAGTCGAATAGATGAAAAGGTGAGTCAAATGCGTTCTTCAGTCGAATCTGATCCTGAGACTCTTATGGACAAGGCGTTGAAGTTCGCGCTCCCCAGCATCGCAGGGCTGGTGGCCGGCAAGCTCTTCCAAGCGTTCTGGGGCAGCCTGGTACGCAAGCGCAATGGTGGCATGGACACCGAAGAGAGCGATCAAGAGAGCGCAACGGCGGGGCTGCTCTTTGCAGTGCTTTCTGCAGCTGTGACAACGCTTGCTTCTGGTCTGATTGAACGCGGGTCACAGGCCCTGATCGACAGACGCCATAAGTAGGCAGCGCTAACCAGGCTGCCGCAAATCTGCCCGCCAAACACATACGAAAGCAGGTGCACGGGCGGCTCCCGCGATTGGGCGCATCGTCCTCCAATCAGAGCAGAGCCACTAGGAATACTTGCGCTCAATTGGATTTATGTCACTATTCTCAGAGCAAGATTATCTTCTCAGTTCTTGTGTCCACCTGCCTACAATGGTCACAATGACACCATGACTATTGCAATTCAATCCCCCGGTGAAGCCGGGAAGGGCGGTCAATCCGCCGAATCCGAGAGCACCGTCTCCAACCAGACCATCAGCACGCTGCTTAACCGCCGGACTATCCGCGCCTTTACCAATGAGGCAATAGACCCTGACACGGTTGCCATTCTGGAGGAGACGGCCCAACATGCCGCCACTAGCCGGTACTTCAATGAATGGTCCGCCATCCGCATCACCGATTCCGACAAGGCACGGGCCATCGCCGACATGGCGCATCAAGGTTACGTGTCCCAGGCACCCCTTCTCTATATCTTCCTCGCAGACCAGCGCCGCAATGCTGACCTGGCCCGACAAGAAGGCGTCGATATCGATGCTGACTCGTTCATACTCAATACAGGGTATGCCTTCCTGCAATCCCAGAATGACGCCGTGCTCGCCCTGCATGCCATGGAGACGGCCGCCGACTCACTGGGCCTGGGGGCCGTCATACTGGGCAGCGTCGTCAACGACGTAGAAGGACTGATCAATCTGCTTGACCTGCCCCGCCTGGTCTACCCGGTGTTGGGCCTGGCCATTGGCCATCCCGACCAGAATCCGTTCATGAAGCCCCGCATGCCCCGACCCGCGCAGATATTCATCAACTCCTATGGCCAGTCCGACAGGCCCGGTGAGGCGAATCAGGCCCTCAAGGACTTTGACGAAACGGTCAGACTCTACTACCGGGATCTACGCCACATGGACGCCCCGCGCAAGTCCTTTAGTCAGATCATCGCCGACAAGTCCTGCAGTCCCAAAGACGGCCATGAACCCATGCTCCCATCCATCCAGGCACAGGGCTTCGATATGAGTCGATGACCGGCCAGCATCATCGCGGTCGGAAGCTTCCTCATTTCATATGCCTGGGCTTATACCCCTTCTTCCGCGAGTGCGGTTTCAACTGCTGGTTGAAGGGCACCCGGGCATATGAACCCGGCTCATGGCTGGTCAGGTGCCAGGCACCGCAATACTGGCAGCGGTACACCCAGAGCCGGGCACCCCGCTCCATCAGACTTTGATCAGCAGCCCGCAATGCTTTCGCCTTGTCGTGATACATGATTTTCGAGGTGCTGGCACATCGTTTGGGAGTGAAATAATGCATGGAATACCTTGATGCTGAACCTCTTGACCTGCTGGAATCGCCTTAAGGGAGGTCGTTCCCGGCAGACAGGTAGAGATCGTACCACTCCTGGGCGGTCAGTTCCACGTCGGCTCCGGCAGCCATCTCGGTAATACGGGAGGGCGTCATGGACCCCAGCAGAACCTGCATGCCGGCAGGATGACGAAGAATCCAAGCCACAGCGATGGCGCTCTTGCTGACACCGTACTTCCTGGCCACCTTCTCCAGGCAGTCATTCAGCTCCGGGAACTTGGGGTTGTCAATGAAGACCCCCTCGAAGAACCCCGTCTGGAAGGGACTCCATGCCTGGATGGTCATCTGTTTCAGCCGGGAGAAGGAGATCAGCCCCCCATCATGGTCCAGGCTGGGCCCGTCAATCATATTGACATGGAATTCCTGCTGGATCATGCCGGTATGCCCCAGCCCGAACTGAATCTGGTTGACGTCTAGTCTCTGACTGACTCCGCTCTGGAGGAGCTCGACCTGCATGGGATTGACGTTGCTGACACCGAAGTGGCGAACCTTCCCCGCGGTCTGCATTGTGTTGAAGGCCTCCGCCAGCTGGTCCAACTCGACCAAGGTATCCGGCCTATGCAGGAGCACGTAATCGACGTAATCCGTCTGGAGGTTCTCCAGCTCCTGATCAACAGCCGCAATCAGGTGCTTGGCAGAGAAGTCATACCTCGTGATTTCATCGCTGTCCAGATCACGGAAGATGCCGACCTTGGTCTGGATGCCGATACTGGACCTGTCAACGCCGAGATCCTTCAGGGCCCGACCTAGCACCCTGCTGCTCTCGCCGTTGTGATAGCAATCGGCCGTATCGAAATAATCGATGCCCGCCTTCAGGGCCGTCTGCACAATCTCGGCGGCCTCTTCGGGCGACTTGACATTAATCCGCATGGCTCCCAGGGCTACGCGAGAGGCTTTTACGCCCGAGACCCCAATATTCATATATTTCATGTTTTTCCTTAGAAATCCAATTGATGCAATCCTATCGTCGCACCCCTACGATTCGCGCTCATCAGTGTTGTGTCTACGCCTCAGGACAACCGCAACAGCGATCGCTGCGCCGGCCATAAGCAAAGCCAGGGTGATCAGAATGGCAGGACGGACTGAAGCGCCGGTTGCGCTGAGGACCGTATTCCCGGTGTCCGATGAAGAATTGGCTGACTCCTTCCGACCATGACCTGGACGACAAGGCTGATGGGTGCGCCAGAGGTATGGCCTACACCGCCATCCGCGGCCAAAGGCTCCTCTCGCAGCTCCAGAAGACCTGCGCCCAGGTTGGCCAAAAGCCTGGTCAGCTTCGGTCTGCAGAGCATCAGGATCGCCGATGCCCCGTTCCGCATTGGCAAGCGCAGTCCCTCAATGCAGTTGAGCTGGCAACCGTGAACTGGTAGCCCGCAGAAGGCTTGACGGCCTTAGCCTGATTCGTCTTCTGCGTCAGAGAAGCAGTATCAGCCGGGGACGCCACATGAATCTCAACAGTTGCGGCAACTGCCGCAATCCGGAAGCTGGATGCTGTGATCCTGTACGTCCCAAGGGGCATGTCCTGATCGGTCCGGATCTGCCCGCTCTGGTCGACAATGGGGAGTTTCAGCCATAACGGTCGCCTTGAAACTCCTTGGTCAACGGTCCAGCTGATCTCCTTGCTCCAGTCATCCGGAACCGGGAAGGGAGCTGCAGTGAGGACCCTGGAGGAAATTTGCGTATTCCTGTCCTGAATTACCTCGGGTCGCTGCATCTTCAGCTCGACCGATTCGGACCTGGGATAGGTACGAATCTCCTGAATGGGTTTCAGATTCGAGGGATTGCTGACACCCATAGGCAGGCTGACCCCGACGAGAAAGTGATAGGCGCTGGGGGCGCTGTTCTCCGTGTCGTTGGAGGGACCATCATCCCAGCCAGCCAGGGTGAATCCGCCTGTTTCCCCGATGCCAGGTCGGCCTTGACCGCCGTGGGCATTCCCAGCTCCTGCCGCGCCGGTCCAACAGGCTTATCCATGGCGGATAGGGATTCGAAGGACGTATCGGATCGGACTCGACTTTGGCCTGGGCTTTTACCATGGTGGTATCGCTCTGTAGCTTTTGCTGCACTGCATACACGCCGTCGTGAGTCTGCAAGGCCGTGTCGACCGTCCAATCCACAGTCTTCCGCATGAACTTTCCCTCGGAATAGCCAGCCATGACCTCTTCCTGCAAATCTGGAACCTGCCCGGGCTTTGCGGTAGCCGAAACGTTCTGCACCGAAGTTGATATAGATATCGGCAATAAGCAGCTACAGTGCCAGACTGTGTTCATCGGTAGGCTTGCTCATGCCCAGCGGGCACGGTCAACAGGCCGCTCTGGAAGTCGGCATAGGCCTGCTTGGCCCCCTCTACCGAGAAAGCATCGAATCCGCCAGTGGCTGATCGTTGGCTTCGGTCATCTCGGTATTGAGAGGACCGTTGGCCCAGGTAAGGATGCTCTGACCCCAGCCCGAATCGGCCCTGTATACGTCAATGTAGAAAGCAATATTGTTCAACCGTTCCACTACGCTGCCCCCGCGCTGTTATTGATGTCGAACCTGAACAGGTAGACCCGTAATTTGGCCTTCTCGATCTGGCAGTCTGACCGGGACAGGCGGAGGGATCGACCTGGACCGAAAACGACGGTTGCAGGAGGTCGAAGACGAATTCTTCAGCTTCAGAGCAAGGTTGTTTGAACAAGAGACACAGAATGGGCATTTGTCGCCAGTGGCCTTGGACGAGGTTCCAGGCTTGGCGCCCAAAGCCTCACTTGAGCCCCGCTCTACCGTGGCCGCTTGATCAGCCAAGGACCCGATATCCCAGAGCTTGCCAGAACCCCAGCAGGAGTATTCCGACTCTCTGGGCGTCACCGTACTCCTTATAGCCCTCACGGTCGTTCTGTTCCGGGGCATTGGTGACTTCAAGGTTCCTGATGGTCCAGTATTCCAGGTTGGTCAGCTGCACCGCACCTGGCACATACCTTTAAAGGAGCCCGAGCCATAAGTCCCACCGCCGTTGATGAAAGGCCGTCATGCCGCCTTATACGAGGCAGGCCCACCCGTCTGGCGGGGATAGAAATCCAGGGCGATTTTCCCGTGTCGTTCCCATCCCCTTTCGGGCGTATCTGTCCCTGCCAGGTAGTCCCGGATTCAAGAAGAATATGGTCGCCTGGGGCGAAGGTCGTGGCTGACACTTTGTCCAATGACTTTCCATACCCGAGAAACTATTCATCATCGCCCAAGTACGAACTCAATAAACAAGGAAGGAAGAAGACAGAATTTTCCGGCAGGTGTAAGACGGTGACAGTTCATAGCTTGGAAACAGCGTGTTTGAAAGACAGTCAGTTTAGATATACCAAGCGGGGACCATGGTGAAGCCCCCGCTTATCCAGCCTTATATGTCTATTCCAATAGATTGCGGCGCAGAGCATCTACTTGGTCTGACCCGAACCCCAGAGCCTGCCGCGCATAGGTAAAGACGTCCCCGTAGGCGTCGATCATGGCTTGTTGGGCATGAGCCAGGTATTCCTTCCTGACGCAGAGGGCAATCTGCAGCGCATCCAACGAATCCTGATCGAAGCCTTGTGCGCGGAATTGGTTCAGCAATTGATTGTTGGCCTCGACCCGCTCCTCGTTGGTCTTCAGATAGTCCGCAAACACCTGGTCATCATCTACCTCCAGCAGCCAGAGGACCAGGGCCGCAGCGAATCCAGTGCGATCCTTGCCGGCGAAACAGTGGAAAAGGGTCGCCCCGTGGACGTTCTCTACGACGATACGCAGGAACTTCCCATATCCCTGCTGGGCCGCATGACTCATGACGAGATCATGGTAGACATTCAGCATGTGGCCGTTGACCTGGTCAGCCGAACCCAAGGAGGCGAAATCGTCCAAGCTGGCACTGTTGGTGCCGCTTTGCTCAAGCAGATCGATATTGGTGAAGGTCACGCCTTCGATCCGATCGTCTGGGCTCTCCTCTATCTCGAAAGGCCTGCGGAAATCTACAACCTGCGTCACCTGGTAACGATTGACGAGCTCTTGTTTGGTCTGCTCATCCAGACCCACCAGCTGCCCAGATCTGATGAACTTGCAGGGACGAACCTGGCGGCCGTGAATGGTCCGCATGCCTCCCAAATCACGAAAATTGGTGATATTCATCAACGACCTCCTTAAGATGCGCCATGCTTCCAAGCCATCCACACCTTCGGCAGGATCACTGGAACGCGTTCCAGCTCGCGATCAACAGCTGCAAGCCTTGCAACCAAGGTACCATTCCCGCTGCAGTGCAGACACGCCATAGTCTGTCGGCGGACGCTTCTCTTAAGGAGCGTGGTGGGTTTCAATCACTGCTTGCGGTTAGGGCCTGCCTGATGGGCGTGCGGCCCTTGATGATGTTGTAGATCCTGCCTGAGGTCTTGGGAAGGTCGACGCAGTCAGCCAGGCATTGTGCCACGTCGGCGATCGGTATTGGTCCAGGCCCATCTGGCTCTACCTGAATGGTCCCTGTTCCCTCCTGCTCGGTGAGACTGCCCGGCTCGATGATGGTGTAGTCCAGTTCCGAACTGATCAGGTACTGGTCGGCCATGTTCTTGGTCACGTAATAGTCAGCGAGAGCATCGATTGCTGGTTTGACCTGCGGCTGCTCCCAACGCAGCCAGTCTGCTGCATACATGGCTCCCAGCATGACATACCTGGTGATGCATACCGCTTTTGCCGCCTCTATGGTTTTTAGAGCCCCCAAGGCGTCGATCTGGTTGATGTCTTTGCCTCGCGAGCCTGCGGTGAAGACGACAACCTCAGCATGCGATTTGCGGAATGCGTCGGTGACTTTGGAGAGCGGGTCATGTAGGTCCAAGGTCAAGGGCTCCACCTGCTGACTGACCGGAATCCGCGAGGCTCCTCGTGCGCAGGCCACCACTTCGTGGCCGGCTTTGACCAGATCTTCGCAGGTCAAAGCGCCTACTCTGCCGGTAGCTCCTACAAGAATGACTCTTTTGCCCATGCTCATCAGCTTTCTTCGCATAGTTGTTTGCGTACCTGATTCGGTTGCTACTCATTCTAGATGTCCTGGACCATAAACGACAGACGATAAAATCAGCATAAGCACCGCATTAGTGTCTTCAAATCTTCAATTGCAGACAAGTACAGGATAATCTCTCATGCTCAGCCTAACCGTGGTCTATTATTTCCCCTGATGCTTTGTGCCGGGAGGCAGCCATTGTCGAGTGCGAGCCTAAAGAGAGTATAGGGCGCGAGACATAAGTGGAAAGGCCTCTGGTGACGGGTGTCATCAGAGGCCTTTGTTAGGTGTTGTGGCGGCGGTGTGCTACTCTCCCACACTCTTCCGGGTGCAGTACCATTGCCGTGCTGGGTCTTAGCTTCCGGGTTCGGAATGGGACCGGGCGTCTCCCCCAGGCCATGACCGCCGCGAATCTTCAATTCTGCCGATCCCCTTGCAAGGATCGGGGGCTTCTGGCGGCTTGGGGACCGGATGGCGGACGCGTGTTTCGTTTCGATCGCCTGCGAATGTTCGTGCTCATTGCCGCAGGCAGGATGCGCAGCAGGGTTGATGCCGCCGCCCCTTACGGGGGCGGGTTGTTGTGTTGTCTTCGACCATTAGTGCCGGTCGGCTTCGCCCCTTGCGGGGTGTCCACGTCCGGTCTATCGACCATGTGTTCTGCATGGGGTCTTCAGAAGCCGTAGGGCTTCATGGAATCCTTATCTTGGAGGGGGCTTCCCGCTTAGATGCTTTCAGCGGTTATCCCATCCGAACGTAGCCAACCGGCCGTGCCGCTGGCGCGACAACCGGCATACCAGAGGTTCGTCCACCCAGGTCCTCTCGTACTATGGGCAGGGCTCCTCAAGATTCCAACGAGCGCAGAGGATAGAGACCAAACTGTCTCACGACGTTCTGAACCCAGCTCGCGTGCCGCTTTAATCGGCGAACGGCCGAACCCTTGGGACCTGCTCCAGCCCCAGGATGCGACGAGCCGACATCGAGGTGCCAAACCATCCCGTCGATATGGACTCTTGGGGATGATCAGCCTGTTATCCCCGGGGTACCTTTTATCCGTTGAGCGATGCCGCGTCCGTACGCCGGCACCGGATCACTATCTCCGACTTTCGTCCCTGCTCGACCCGTCGGTCTCGCAGTCAAGCTCCCTTGTGCGATTGCACTCAACACCCGATTGCCAACCGGGCTGAGGGAACCCTTGGGCGCCTCCGTTACTCTTTGGGAGGCAACCGCCCCAGTTAAACTACCCGCCAGGCACTGTCCCTGGCCGGGATGACCGGCCGAGGTTAGAGGCCAGATGAGGACAGAGCGGTATTTCACATTGCGGCTCCACGGATGCTGGCGCACCCGCTTCGAAGCCTCCCGCCTATGCTACACAGTCCGCACCTAACGCCAATACCAAGGTATAGTAAAGGTCCCGGGGTCTTTTCGTCCTTCTGCGCTTAACGAGCATCTTTACTCGTACTGCAATTTCGCCGAGCTCCTGGTCGAGACAGTGGGGAAGTCGTTACGCCATTCGTGCAGGTCGGAACTTACCCGACAAGGAATTTCGCTACCTTAGGATGGTTATAGTTACCACCGCCGTTTACCGGGGCTTGAATTCACCGCTGCCCCCCCGAAGGGGATGACGGATCCTCTTAACCTTCCGGCACCGGGCAGGCGTCAGTGCATATACAGCGACTTACGTCTTCGCATGCACCTGTGTTTTTGGTAAACAGTCGCTACCCCCTGGTCTGTGCCGCCCCCACCGGCTCCGCGCGCAAGGCGCCTCACCGGCAGGGGCCTCCCTTATACCGAAGGCACGGGAGTGATTTGCCGAGTTCCTTGACCAGGATTCGCTCGATCGCTTTGGTATACTCTACCTGACCACCAGTGTCGGTTTAGGGTACGGGCGGCGCCACTCCTCACGCCGAAGCTTTTCTCGACGGAACGGCACACCGGATTCGGGGCACAAGACCCCCCATCATCACACCTCGCGCTCATGCCGGGCGGATTTGCCTGCCCGACGCGCCGCATGCTTGACCACGGATAACCACCACCGCGGCCCGGCTCCCGTTCCGTGTCACTCCTGCGCTACCCGCCACGCATCCACACGCCGGTCCCGCCACATCGGCAGGTCCGAAGACCAGCCTCCGAAGCAGGTAAGGGCATGCTTCCGCGTCTTGGATTGGACGGCTTGACGCCGGTAGGAGAATATCGACTCCTTCATCCATTCGACTACGCCTGTCGGCCTCGCCTTAGGACCCGACTCACCCGGGGACGACGAACGTGGCCCCGGAACCCTTGGTCATCCAGCGGACGGGATTCTCACCCGCCTCTCGCTACTCATGTCTGCATTCTCACTTCCACGCGGTCCACGGCCGGCTCACGCCGCCGCTTCGCCCCACGCGGAACGCTCTCCTACCCAGCACAGCAAACTGCGCTGCCGCGTCTTCGGTGGCGTGCTTGAGCCCCGCTACATTATCGGCGCGGAACCACTAGACCAGTGAGCTGTTACGCACTCTTTCAAGGATGGCTGCTTCTGAGCCAACCTCCTGGCTGTCTATGCGACTCCACATCCTTTCCCACTTAGCACGCGCTTAGGGACCTTAGACGACGATCTGGGCTGTCTCCCTCTCGACGACGGAGCTTATCCCCCGCCGACTCACTGCCGCGATACACCTCGCACGTATTCGGAGTTTGGCTGCTGTCGGTACCCGATACGGGCCCTCAAGCATCCAGTAGCTCTACCCCATGGAGGCACTCACGCGACGCTGCACCGAAATGCATTTCGGAGAGAACCAGCTATCACGGAATTTGATTGGCCTTTCACCCCTAGCCCCAGGTCATCGGCCCGGTTTTCAACCCAGGTCCGTTCGGTCCTCCACGCGGTCTTACCCGCGCTTCAACCTGCCCAGGGCTAGATCATCCCGCTTCGGGTCCAGGACACGCGACTGGAACGCCCTTATCGGACTCGCTTTCGCTACGGCTGCCCCACACGGGTTAGCCTCGCCACGCACCACTGACTCGCAGACTCATTTTTCGATAGGCACGCCGTCACCCCGAAAGGCTCCGACGGATTGTAGGCACACGGTTTCAGAAACTCTTTCACTCCCCTCCCGGGGTGCTTTTCACCTTTCCCTCACGGTACTCGTACGCTATCGGTCAGACAGGAATATTCAGGCTTACCCCACGGTCGGGGCCGATTCACACGGGATTCCACGAGTCCCGCGCTACTTGGGAACAAGAACCGGCAGGCGGCGCGGCTTCGGCTACGGGGCCATCACCCTCTACGGCCGGGAATTCAATCCCGTTCGCCTCACACGCCGCTTTATCACTGCCGCCGGGCCCGTCGGAGCCCGGACGCCAAGTCCCACAACACCCATGCCGCAACCCCCGACGGGTCTGACACGGCACCGGTTTGGCCATCATCCGCTTTCGCTCGCCACTACTCACGGAATATCCTTTCCTGCAGGTACTGAGATGTTTCACTTCCCTGCGTACCCCCCGCACGAATGCGGTGCCGGCCCATAACAGCCGGCGGGTTACCCCATTCGGACACCCTCGGATCAAAGCCCTGTCGGCGGCTCCCCGAGGCCTATCGCGGCCCCACGCGTCCTTCATCGGTCCTGTCTGCCAAGGCATCCACCATGCGCCCTTGCCGACAACACGACCACAGGCCATGCCACGACAACAACAACTGCGAACTGCCAGACGACAAATCATCACACTAAACGATCACAAAACGATCGACCCGAACCCACTAACAACATAGGCTCGGACGAAACAATACAGCAGACAGCCAGCCCAAAGCCAGCCATCCGCTCGCGTCCACTATCCAGTTCTCAAGCCACCAGCGCGCCGCCAAGACCCGCCACGGGGCAACACCCCACGCAGGAACCAGACGGGCGACGGGAACACCACCCAAACAAGGTGGCGATCCGGGAACCCAACAGCGCATCCATGCCACAGCCTCAAGACCGTTCCACGCCAGCACGCCCACGCCATCCGGCCAGACAGCCGGACCCGCAGACACGACCCCCGCGCAGACCACGCAGAGGAATTTCATAATCTCCGTAGAAAGGAGGTGATCCAGCCGCACCTTCCGGTACGGCTACCTTGTTACGACTTAGTCCCAATCGCGGACCTCACCTTAGACGGCTCCCCCCCAAACGGGTTGGGCCACCGGCTTCGGGTGCTGCCCACTTTCATGACTTGACGGGCGGTGTGTACAAGGCCCGGGAACGCATTCACCGCGGCGTTGCTGATCCGCGATTACTAGCGACTCCGCCTTCACGGAGCCGGGTTGCAGGCTCCGATCCGAACTGAGACCGGTTTTCAGGGATCCGCTCCATGTCACCATGTCGCATCCCGCTGTACCGGCCATTGTAGCATGCGTGAAGCCCTGGACGTAAGGGGCATGATGATCTGACGTCATCCCCACCTTCCTCCGGGTTAACCCCGGCGGTCCCCCGTGAGTTCCCGGCATGACCCGCTGGCAACACGAGGCGAGGGTTGCGCTCGTTGCGGGACTTGACCCAACATCTCACGACACGAGCTGACGACGACCATGCACCACCTGTGAACCGGCCCCGAAGGGAAGCCGCGTCTCCGCAGCCGTCCGGCACATGTCAAGCCCAGGTAAGGTTCTTCGCGTTGCATCGAATTAATCCGCATGCTCCGCCGCTTGTGCGGGCCCCCGTCAATTTCTTTGAGTTTTAGCCTTGCGGCCGTACTCCCCAGGCGGGATGCTTAACGCGTTAGCTCCGACACGGAACCCGTGGAACGGGCCCCACATCCAGCATCCACCGTTTACGGCGTGGACTACCAGGGTATCTAATCCTGTTCGCTCCCCACGCTTTCGCTCCTCAGCGTCAGTGACGGCCCAGAGACCTGCCTTCGCCATCGGTGTTCTTCCCGATATCTACACATTCCACCGTTACACCGGGAATTCCAGTCTCCCCTACCGCACTCCAGTCCGCCCGTACCCGGCGCCGATCCACCGTTAAGCGATGGACTTTCACACCAGACGCGACGAACCGCCTACGAGCTCTTTACGCCCAATAAATCCGGATAACGCTTGCACCCTACGTATTACCGCGGCTGCTGGCACGTAGTTAGCCGGTGCTTATTCGAAAGGTACACTCACTCTCGCTTGCTCCCAATCAAAAGCGGTTTACAACCCGAAGGCCGTCATCCCGCACGCGGCGTCGCTGCATCAGGCTTTCGCCCATTGTGCAATATTCCCCACTGCTGCCTCCCGTAGGAGTCTGGGCCGTATCTCAGTCCCAATGTGGCCGGTCGCCCTCTCAGGCCGGCTACCCGTCGAAGCCTTGGCAGGCCATCACCCCGCCAACAAGCTGATAGGACGCGACCCCATCCCATGCCGGTAAACCCTTTCCCACGCCATCATGCGACAGCGCGGAGCATCCGGCATTACCACCCGTTTCCAGGAGCTATTCCGAAGCATGGGGCAGGTTGGTCACGCATTACTCACCCGTTCGCCACTCTCACCGCCAAGCAAGCTTGGCGGATCCCGTTCGACTTGCATGTGTTAAGCACGCCGCCAGCGTTCAT
Source organism: Bifidobacterium asteroides (assembly GCF_003202695.1). Taxonomy (GTDB): domain Bacteria; phylum Actinomycetota; class Actinomycetes; order Actinomycetales; family Bifidobacteriaceae; genus Bombiscardovia; species Bombiscardovia asteroides_G. The sequence continues at coordinate 154,396 of NZ_QGLL01000001.1, read as the reverse complement.
CCTGAGCCAGAATCAAACCCTCCACAAAAAACCATGAAGAAGCCGAAACGACTCACATCAATAATTGACGGGCCAGCTTCCATAAGGAGGAAACCAACCCACGAAAAACCCCGACACCCCTCACAACGCTCCCACGTACCCGACAACAGCCGGGCGGGCATCGGACTGGCAATCAAAAAGCTATAAGTAGCACAAACACGCTCTTGAGTTCTCAAACCACCACCACACCAACAAATCCAAGCACTCCGAAAAGTCCTCATCACTGCCGGGCAGCAAGAGACAAACTTACCATCAACCAGTCAAAACGCAACTCGGCCTTTACGAAAAGACCCTCAAAACCAGCAATAACAAGTCTTCACGCGGCGTGTCGTTGCATGCTCCTTTTTATTTGTGAGCCTCTGGGTGATGGGGCCTCAGTGGGCCATTACGGCTTTACGCGCACATTTTATTCACAAAGCATTGTTCGTGCCACAGCGGGATCGGCGTGTCAGCATGGTCCTTTTTGAGTGCGGTCAAGGCAGGCCATACATCGGAGTGGTGTGCGCCTTGCAGCTTCGATCAGTAGTCATTCACATTTCACGAATACGGATGTTGACGTAGCTGCACATTCGCGCACCATGCTGGTCGGCGGATCATGGATTCTGTTGACGAATGGTAAGACGGATATATGAGCACAACAATTGCAGTACTGACCGGTGCGGGCATCTCAACCTCGGCCGGCATACCGGATTTCCGCGGGCCTGACGGGGTTTGGACCAAGCATCCAGATCAGATGAGCGTCTATGACCTGGACCTGTTCATGAGCGACCGGAAGCAACGGGAGTATTCATGGCGGTGGCAGAAGGAGTCGCCCGTCTGGAAAGCCCAGCCCGGAGTAGCCCACAAGGCACTGGCCAAGTTGGAGCAGGCAGGCATGTTGAACCTGCTGGCTACGCAGAACTTCGATGCCCTTCACGAGAAAGCAGGCAACTCCGCAGATGTCATCGTCAACCTTCACGGGACCATCGGCAGCTCCCATTGCATGAAATGCGGTCAGGCATACCGGACGGCCGACATCATGGCCGAGCTTGATCAGGAGCCCGACCCGCACTGCCACAAGCCCATGCCTTACCAGGGCAACATGCCTTGCGACGGCATCATCAAGACTGATGTGGTCTACTTTGGTCAAGCCTTGCCCGAAGGAGCCATGGAGAAGAGCATGAGGCTAGCCAGCCAGGCTGATCAGTTCTGGGTGATCGGCTCCACCTTGGAAGTGTATCCGGCAGCTTCGCTGGTGCCGGTGGCAGCACAGGCGGGCGTGCCGATCACCATCATGAATATGGGCTCGACCCAATACGATTCCCTGGCAACCAGACTCATCCACGAACCTATCGAAGAAGCACTGCCCGAACTCGTCGACAAGACCATCGCCGGGCAGGGATGATTCCTCAACCGCTCCGCACGATTACTAGGACAGGTCTACGATCTGCAGATTCATAGTGTGCCCTGCAAGAACCAGCAGGACGCATCAGCCAAGCCCAGCGATGGCATCGGCCATTCTGACTGTTCTCCTGGCAATGATCATTGTTTATCATTGCGCCAGAACATCGGGTACCAGGCACCGGGCACCAGACCCAATCGGGACATGGCGCTCAGTAGTTCTGATGGACCTGGAAGCCTCGACTGCGCAGGGTATCAAGGATCTGCGTGATATGGTCGGGACCGTTGGTCTCCACGGTCACCTCCAAGAGCACGCCGTTGTCATAGTGGCCGGAGGATTTGAACTGATCATGGTTCAGCTCGATTACATTGGCGCGCAAATCGGCCAGAACCGTGGCCACCTTGACCAGCTGGCCGGGAACATCGGGCAGCTCCACGCCGAACTGCATGATGCGCCCACGGGAGATCATTCCCCGCTGGATGACCGCACCCATGGTGACCGTGTCGATGTTGCCGCCCGAGATGATGGGGACGACCACATGCGGTCCCGGGGCCGACCGGAAGACATCGGACTGCAGATCCAACTGGCCCAGGGCTGCCAGGGAGACGGCACCCGCTGCCTCAACCACCAGCTTGTGCTTCTCCAGCATGAATAGGATCATTTCGGAGATGTCGCTTTCAGTCACTTGGACCAGATCATCCATATAGCGGCTGAGCAGAGCATAGTTCAGATCGCCGGGACGTCTGACGGCCACGCCCTCGGCGGCTGTGGTCATTCGATCCGCCGCAACCACGTGACCAGCCGTCAGGGATTCACGCCAGGCCGGAGACCCGACCGGAGTGGCTCCAATGACTCTGACATCAGGCTTAAAGGTCTTTACGGCGAGCGCCACACCGGCACCCAGCCCGCCTCCGCCTAGCGGAACCACGATATCGGTGACATCGGGCACATCCTGAAGAATCTCCATAGCGATGGTCCCCTGACCGCAGATGACCTCGTAGTCATCAAAAGGCGGGACAAAGGTCATGCCGCGATCACGCGCCAGCTTGAGGGCGTAATCAGAGCTTTCATCGAAGACCTCACCCTGCAGGACGACCTCGGCACCATAGGCCCGAGTGGCATCGACCTTCAGCGGCGGCGTAATCCGGGGCATGACGATAGTGGCCTTTGCACCCCTGCTGCGTGCGGCAAAAGCCACACCCTGAGCATGATTACCGGCGGAAGCGGTGACGATGCCACGGTCCAGCTCATCCTGGTTCAGCGAGGCCACTTTATTGTACGCTCCGCGGATCTTGAAGGATCCGGTCAACTGCAGATTCTCAGGCTTGAGCAGAACGCGATGTCCGATCTGAGCGCCCAGGTCATCGGATTGCTCGATAAGGGTATGGCGTGCCACTCCTTCCAGACGACGGGCAGCATTGCGCAGATCAGCAGCATGATCGGCCTCAAGACAGGCCGTGATTATTGAAGTATCCATGCTCCAAGTATGGTCGGCCGGGCCCGATCAACGGGTTCGGCTGTCAACATGGTGGACGCCCAAGCTTACTGGAAAACTAAAACAAAACCCAAAATAAAGCTTGGCAAGCACCCTTTCATTTGAACAGACGGAGACTAGACGAAGGTGGATGTCGAGCTGAAACAGCCAAGCCAACGAACAGGCAAGCAACCGAGGGATCAGCTGCGAAGGCAACCGAGCTGGGCATAATAGGTCGGCAGGACGAACGAAAACGCCGCGACCAATAGTTGCCGACGATCCTCGCTGGTTGTCACCGATGGGCTGCGAGCATTGGCAGGCGCCGATGAAGTTATCGGCATTCACCAGCAGTCAGCGATAATGACTGACCGCCGCCTCCCTTACTTATCGTCAGTGAGCTGGGCATGCGCCTCGTCGACCACGGTATGATCATCGCGGAAGTCGTGGGAGGCCACGGGCTCATCAGAGTCGCGGGCCACGCCAGCACCCAGATCGGCCAGCAGCAGAGTGACCGCGGTCGGGTCGTTGACCCGTAACCGCGCCTTGGTCTGACCTGGTCCAACCTTGATGGTCCAGCCCTTGTCAGGCATGACCGCGAACATGGTCTCATCCGTTTCATCGTCGCCCAAGGCCATCATGAAGTCATAGTCGCCGCTGTTGACGAGGGGCAGGATGGCCTGGCCCTTGCTGGTGGCCACGGGGGTAACCTCAACGACCTTGGAATTCTCCATGATCATCAGCCCCAGGCCTACCACCACGCCGCGCAAACGACGGAGCAGATCCTGGCGCTCCTGGTCAGCTACCTGGGCATCGCTCATCCGGTAGTGCCAGGCCACCGCATCGGACTTGCTCTCCACGAAGGAGTGAGGGACCCTGGCAGCCGACTCCTCCATGATGGGCCGGATCACCTTCTGCCAGGTATCGGAGTCAGGCAGACCCTGCGCCCGCTGCCACTCGTTCGAGCTGCTGCCAGGCAGGTTGCGGTTCCATGCGCCATGCTCGGCAATCAGCCCCACCGGCAGGTCGCCGAACCAATCCTGCATGATCTGGTGGCTCCGGCCGGATACCAGCAGGAAGTCCACATCGGGATTGCTCCCCACCTGGGTCAGCAGGCGGCGGAGGGACTGGGTAGGCTTGGCCCGCTCAGGTCGGCGAACCAGCGGGGTCAGCGTCCCGTCATAATCGCACAGGACCAGACGGCGATGGGCGCCGTCCCACTGGCGAACGATGGCGTTATGGTGATCCATGCGCAATCTCCTATCGGTCATGCCGGGAGCGGACACCTGCCGCAGAGAGTCAAGGAAGGAGGTGCACCAGTTGGCTGCGGTGCGCACCTTGAGCCTGGCCTGCATGCGGATGTTGCGCTGCCTGGACTCCTCGGGGGTGATCTCCAAAGCGTTGTGCAGGGCCTCGCAGACCATGTCGATGTCGTAAGGATTGACGATGAAGGCATCGGTCAGCTCATCGGCAGCCCCGCACATGTCCGACAGGACGAGCGTGCCGTCGCGTCCGTCGTGACAGGCCAGATACTCCTTGGCTACCAGGTTCATCCCATCGCGCAGAGGAGTGACCAGGGCTACGTCGCCAGCAGTGTAGATTCCGCAGACCGGCTTGATGGACAGGGAACGAGTGATGTAGTGGATGGGAGTCCAGGCCAACAGGGAGTAACGGCCGTTGATTTCGCCCACCAGCTGGTCCACCTGGGCCTTGAGCCGCTGATAGGACTCGACGACCTCGCGCGAGGGGGTGGCCAGCAGGTAGTAAGTGACATGGCCCACCCACTCAGGGTACTTATCCAGCATGCGGCCGAAGGCCTGAAGGCGTTCGGGCAGACCCTTGGTGTAGTCCAGCCGATCCACCGAGACGATGACCTTGTTGGACCGGCTGCCCACCGAGGAGGCCGCCTGCTTGGCCAGCGTGGACTCGGGGATGTCCTCCTTCATGTAGTGGCTCCACCAGTTGGCGTCCGAGGCGGCGGCTTCGTTGGCCGCCACCCCTTCGGCAGTCACCGAGGTGCGATAGCGGTGACGCGGAGACTTGCCGCAGACCTCGTCGATCCCTCGACGCATGGCCCGGGCCAGACTGGAGTGGGCGGTACGCCGGTAGAGGTTGTAGTCAATGCCGATGGGGAAGGCGTCAATGGCGGCGCGGTGGCCGTCAGGCATCTCGACCACGCCGTCCCGGTTGACCGGCAGTTCTGGCAGCAGCCTGTGCAGCGAAGCCAGGAAACTGGCTGAGAAATCCACCGTATGGAAGCCGATCAAGTTGGCACCCAGGACGCCCTCAAGGATCTCGCGGCTCCAGGGCAGGGAGCGGAAGATCTCGGCGCTGGGGAAGGGTACGTGCAGGAACCAGCCGATGGAGGCGTCAGGGTAGCGTTCGCGCAACATCTTGGGCAGGAGCATCAGGTGGTAGTCCTGGACCCAGATGGTGTCGCCCTTGCGGATGAGCGGCTCTACCACCTGTGCGAAACGCATGTTGACCTTGCGGTACATCTCCCAGTCCTCTTGGCGGAAGACGGCCTCATGCGAGAAGTCGTGGAAGAGCGGCCAGAGGGTGTTGTTGGAGAAGCCGGCATAGTATCCGTTCAGCTCCTCCTTGCTCAGGAAGATAGGGATGCACCGGCTCTCCCGGTAAGCCTGCCGGATGCGGTCCAGCTCCTTTTCCGAGTACTTCTGAGGATCGATGCCGCTCCAGCCGATCCAAAGGCTGTCCTTATGGGAACGGTGATAGGGGCCAATGGCCGTGGCCAGTCCTCCCACGTTCTGGCGCAGGGTATAGGAGCCGTCCTCCCGTGCTTGCAATGACATGGGCAAACGGTTGGAAACGATGATCAGACGAGACATGCAACCCGCTTTCTTTTTCCGTCCGCGGCGGAATCGTCATGATTGACCGTTACGCGGACCCATCGCCCCTGGACTTGGAGACCCAACCGGTCCACACAGGCCCCTCAGGGCATCACTGACTTCCACTTTAGCCGGGAACGCGCGTCGGCGACGGGGTTTTCCTCAGAGTCGGTAGACGAACCCCTCCCATGGGGAGAGGTGACCGGTCAACAGCGAGCTGGCGGTTTGCTCCGGACGGTAGGTGGATATGAGGATGCGGTCGGGATCCACCGCCCCAAGGGCCACAGAGGTGAATCCAGTCTGGTCCAGACCCATAAGTTGGGCGGTTTGAGGCGGCAGCGAGGCCGAATGACTGCTCAGGTTGACCGCTACCAGAAGGCGCTGGCATGGCAAGGCGTCCAAAACGCTGGCAGCCTCGGGACCCGACTTAGGCTCCGGAGCCTGGTCCAAGGAACGGGTGAAAGAGTAAACTTGGTTTGCCTCGGGGTCCAAAAGAGAGAAGTCGCCCGCCGCCACCACCGGATTGGTATGACGCAGGCGGATCAGCTCACGGTAGAATGCCAGGACCGAATCCGGATCGCGCAGCTCAGTCTTGGCGTTGACCTTATCCCTATTAGGGTTGACGGCCAGCCAGGGCTCCTTGGGAGCATAAGAAGCCGTGAAGCCAGCGAACTTGGTGGAGTCCCACTGCATGGGGGTGCGGGCGTTGTCGCGACTCATATAGGCCAAAGCAGCCATCATGGAGTCCGGGTCCTGCTCGTGCGCCTGATCTACGCGCTGGTGGTAAAGGTTGATGGATTCCAGATCCTGGTACTGGTCCAGGCTGGTGAAGCCGGCGTTGGTCATGCCCAGCTCCTCGCCCTGATAAATGTAGGGGGTTCCCCGATGCATATGCAAAAGAAGCCCCAGAGCCTTGGCCGAACGCGAGCGCAGCTCCTCGCTGGAGGTATCGCCCCAACGGGAGACGATCCTGGGCTGGTCGTGGTTGTCGAAGTAGAGGCTGGCCCATCCAGCCTTGGCCACAGCCTGCTGCTGCTCGTCCATGACCGCCTTGAGCCGGGAGACCCGGAAGGGGCGGATGTCCCACTTGCTGCCTCCAGTGTCAACCTCGGTCTGAGTGAAGAGGAAGAGCATATCCAGCTCATGGTTGGCGGGGTCGGTGATCCGCCCGCTGCGGGCAGGTGCCAGGCTGGGAGCCTCCCCCACGGTCAGGTAGCCCTGCCGACCCTGGAAGACCTCGCTGCGCATCTGTCTGAGGAATTCATCCAGCCTAGGGCCGTCCACGCAGAAGAGCGCCGAGGATGAATACCCCTCGGGTCCTGCGGGACCGTCAGCAATGGCTGACCCCTCCTCGCCAGGCAGATGCCCCTCGGAGTCAACGGTCTTGGAGATCATGACAATCACATCCATGCGGAACCCGTCGATGCCCCGATCCATCCACCAGTTCATCATGTCGAAGACGGCCTGCCGAACCTGGGGGTTCTCCCAGTTGAGGTCGGGCTGCTTCCTGGAAAACAGGTGCAGGTAGTATTCGCCCCGCTTCGGATCGTACTGCCAGGCGGAGCCCCCAAAGTAGGACCCCCATTGGTTGGGCTCTGCGCCGACAGTCCCCGGTTCCTTGCCGGCCTTGGCAGGGCGCCACCAGTACCAGTCGGCGTGTGGATCATCCTTGTTGCGGGAGGCCTGGAACCAGGCGTGCTCATCCGAGGTGTGATTGACCACCAGGTCCATGATCACCTTGATCCCCCGCCGGTGGGCCTGGTCCAGAAGCTCGTCCATGTCGTCCATAGTGCCGAAGATGGGGTCGATGTCCTGGTAATCGGCAATGTCATAGCCGTTGTCGTCCTGCGGGGATTTGTAGACCGGGCTCAGCCAGATTACGTCCACGCCCAGGTCGGCCAGATAATCCAGCCGTTGAGTGATGCCCGGCAGATCGCCATAGCCGTCGCCGTTGGTGTCCTGGAAGGACCGCGGATAGATCTGGTAGACCACTGCGTTGGCCCACCAGGGATTGGGGGTGGCTCCGTTGGTCCGCACCCGGTCGGGCAGCTGCATGCGTTCTTCCTGGGTCATCGTCCTCCTGGCCGGACGGGGTCGGACGTCCTCGTGCCACCTCCACTATAAAACACCCATTCACCCCTGGTCGGCCTGCTCTTGGTGGTGGACGCGGAAAGCCAGCTCAGCCAGATGGACGCCGTGGGTCAGGAACTCCTGGGTCCGGCAGACGTAGTCGTGCTCGCGTCCCAGGCGCGCCAGATAGCCGTTGATGTAGTCCACCTCGGTCGGGCGGCCCTTGGACATGTCCTGGTACATGGAGGGGTAGTGGAGGGGATTGCCCACGCGGCTGACGTAGTCCACCTCATCCAGGGTCTCCTGCCGGGTCTGGATCAGCTGCTTGCCCGCCCGCTCGCAAGCGTCATAGGCCTCGTCAATCAGCTGGCGGGACATATCCTTGGCACCCGGGTAGGAGACGAACTGGCCCATGGTGATCTGGTACATGGTGCATATGGTGTTGACCACTGAGTTGAAGATGATCTTGGCCAGGCAGGTGCCCTCGAAGTTCTCGGTCAGGATGGGGTTGAGATTGGCGGCCTTGAAGTCCTCGGCCATACGGCGCTCCAAGTCGGTGGTCTGCTCGGTCATGGCGCACAGATGCACGGAGCCAGCCCCGGACTTGCCGATGAAGTCCACGTCACCGGGCCCGTTGAGGACCGTACCGATCATGGCCGTGCCGCCGTAGATGCGCTCTTTGGGGAAGTACTTGAGCAGCTTGTCGAAGTGCCCCCAGCCGTTCATGGCCGAGAAGACCACCTGATGGTCGCGGAAAAGCGATGCGCAACGATCCAGAACCTCCTCCAGCTGCATCTGCTTGAGCATGACGATCCAGACGTCGGGATCGCCCTTGTATTCCTCGGGGGTGCAAATGTTGACGGGCACCAGATGCCGATTCTCATGATCGCGGGAGACATAGACGCCTCCCTGGTCATGAACCTTGTCAATATTGGGCATCCAAGTATCCACGAAGTCCACCTGCAGGCCGGCCTGCTCCTGCAGTAGCACGCCCAGACGATAGCCCATGGCTCCGGCACCGATGACCGCATATCGCATCGAAATACACCCTCTTACTTCTTTTGAATAGGCAACGCACCTCCGGGGACCAGCCCGGGGGATACCAAGCAGTATGCCGAGGCTACAGAGGGGAACCAGGGCAACGGTCGCATGGTGGACATACGGACTTGAAATGCGTGAATTCCCGCACCTTGAAAGACATCGCCAAGCCTGATCGAGGCCCATCGGTGCATACGCGGACATCCTGCCAGCCCGAAGAAGACGTCGACCTAGGCTGGAACCCATGCAGAAAGAGCAGAGAGGAGCCGGAGGGACGGACCGGCGGACCCTGGCCATCCTGATCCTGGTGGGCGTGATCAGCGGATTCCTGTCGGGGATGTTCGGCATCGGCGGCGGATCGATCATCGTACCTGCACTGGTATGGACCGGATTGCAGCAACGTCAGGCCTCGGCCACCTCGCTGGCATCCATGATCCCCATGTCGCTGGCCGGAGTGGCCTCCTACGCGCTGGGCGGGCATGTGGACTGGCTTGCCGCCCTGCTGCTTGCCGTAGGCACGGTCATCGGGGCGCAGATCGGCACCTGGCTGCTGGACCGGCTTCCAGAGGTGATGCTCAGGTGGCTCTACGTGTGCTTCCTGCTGGCTGTCATTGCCCAGCAGCTGCTGTCCACACCCTCCAGGGAGAGCAGCATCCAGCTGAGCCCAGCGGTGGCCTTGATCATTCTGCTGGTCGGCGTCCTGATCGGAACCCTGTCAGGATTGCTGGGCGTAGGCGGGGGAGCCATCGCCGTGCCGGCTCTGGCCCTGCTGGGCGCCAGCGACCTGATCGCACGAGGCACCTCCCTGCTGGCCATTCTGCCCAGTTCATTGTCGGGGACGTTCACCAACCTGCGCCACCACCTGGTTCACGCCGGTCAAGGGCTGCTTCTAGGAATCGTGGCCGCTCTGACCACACCGGTGGGCACCTGGGCAGCATCAGGAGTCAGCGCCCGTGTGGGCGCCGATCTGTTCGCCGCCTACCTCTGCCTGATTGTCCTGCGCTGCATCTGGGCGGCCCTCCAGGTCACCCCGGCCTTCCAACGGTACAGGACCAATCACAACCGCCGCTAAAAACAGGCATTAGTCCTGGCGACGACTGGCGAAGAAGTCAGTAAGAATCCCGGCGCACGCTTGTTCGCACACACCGCCCAGCACCTCGACCTTTGATCCGGCGTGCGGGTCACGAGGCAGATCCCAGACCGACCCGCAGGCTCCTATCCTGGGATCCCAGGCGCCAAAGACCACCCTGCTGAAGTGGCAGACCATCAGGGCTCCTGCACACATTGGACAGGGCTCCAGGGTGACGATCATGGTGCACCCTGCCAGATCCCAGCCCGCATTGGACCTCCTGATGGCCTCCATTTCGGCATGGGCCAGAGGGCGACCCAGGGCCTGCCGCTGGTTGAAGCCCCGGCCGATGACACGGTCCGAGGCATCCAAGACCAAGGCGCCCACGGGCACATCCCCCTGCTCTTTGGCCAGGCCGGCCAGCCGCAGAGCCTCCTCCATGGGCGCCTTCCACCGTTCTTGCACGGGTTCAGTCTGACAGTCCAGCCCGACAGATCAGTTCAGTTGATCATGCCTGCAATGCGGCGGCGCACATGGTGCAGATGGCCCTTAGGCCGCCCGGACGTGTCAATACCTCGCTTGGCCAGGAAGGCACGAATCATCTTGTCGCCCTCACTGAAGATCAGGACCGTCAGTCCAATGCCCAGACAGACAAGCCATTGGCTTGCACTCAACGGAGCCATGCCCAGAACGCCTGCAACCGGAGCCAGATACATGGCCCCCGCATGGATGCCCAGGGCCACAAACGAGGCCACCAGAAGGAAAGTGTTGTCCAGAGGATTGAGCTGGAGGATCAACCTGTTCTCGGACCTGGCCGACATGGCGACGAAGAAGTTGAAGAGGACCAACAGGGTCAGTGCCATGGTCCGGGCCAGGGCCAGATCCATCCCCGCGTTGATGTTGAGGCGGAAGAGGACCAGAATGCAGGTGGCCATCCAGAGCCCGCAGACGGCAAGGCGCGCCCAGAGCACCCGCGAGAGTAGACCCTCTCCAGACGAACGCGGAGGCGATTCCAGCTCATCCCCGTTGCCCGGTTCGAATCCCAGGGCGATGTCCTGGACGCCGTTGGTCACGAAGTTGATCCAGAGCATCTGCAGGGGCAGGAAGAGCAGGGGTTCCTCGGCGATCACATTGACCCCCACGGCGATCATGGCGGCTGCAGCCGTGGACAGGAGGAAGTAAGCGGACCCTCGGATGGCCTTGAAGATGACCCTCCCCTGGCGCACGGCCTGGGTGATGGTGACGAAGTTGTCGTCAGTCAGAACCACATCACTGGCCTCCCGGGCCACGTCGGTGCCGGAACGGCCCATGGCGATGCCTACTGAGGCCGCCTTCAGCGCCGGGGCGTCATTGACGCCGTCGCCGGTCACAGCCACCACATGGCCCTCGTCCTGCAGGGCCTCCACAATGCGCAGCTTGTCCTGGGGGGAGACGCGGGCGGCGATGGAGGTCTCACGCAGACGGGCCCGGAGGACCTCGTCGCTCATCTCCAGCATCTCGCTGCCGGTCAGCGCCTGATCGGTGTGCTCCAGACCCAGGCGTCGGCCTATGGCGGCAGCAGTCACCGGGTGGTCGCCGGTGATCATGACCACGCGGATGCCGGCCCCGGCGCATTCGGCGATGGCCTCGCGCACGCCGGGTCGAGGCGGATCAAGCATGCCCTCAAGCCCCAGGAAGGTCAGGTCGTCAGGTCGACGACGGGAGGAGGGATCCTGGTCAGAGGAAAGGACCCTGCTGGCCACGCCGATCACCCGCAGCCCCTGGGAGCCCATGGCTTCGTAGGACTTGTGGACGGCCTGAGTATCCAGGGGGACGACTTGGCCATCCGGATCCAGCATGGTTCGACTCATGGCCATGACCGCATCCGGGGCACCCTTGACGTATTGGGTCAGGGTACCGTCCGGGCTGCGGCGGATGGTCATGGAGTGAAGCAGCTCCGGCTCGTAGGGGGTCTCCATGACGATAGGAGCGTCCAAATCCTCAGCGGTCACGGCCCCGGTCTGGTCGGCCAGGCGGGCCATGGCCATATCGACCGCGTCGCCGCTGTACTCGATGTCGCCTTGTTCATTCGGCTGCCGGTGGGCCTCATTGGTCAGAGCCCCGGCCCGAGCAAGGGCGGCCAGACCGCGCATGCGATCGTCGTCGGATACAGCCGCTGCGCCCAGGTCCAGACCCTCGACAGAGACTGGATGGCCGCCGCCCAGGGTGAACTGTTCCACGGTCATGCGGTTCTGGGTCAGCGTACCGGTCTTGTCCGAGCCGATGACGGTGATAGAGCCCAGGGTCTCCACCGCCGGCAGTGAGCGGACGATGGCATGGTATTCAGCCATCCTTGAGACCCCCAAGGCCATGGCCACGGTCAGCACGATGGGCAGAGCCTCGGGCATGGAGGCCACCACCAAGGAGACTGCAGACAGGAAGGCCCCCGTAGCATCACCATTGAGAATGGCTCCGCCGATGAAGACGAAGATGGCCACCAGGATAACGGCGACAGCGATACCCACCTCGGTGCGGTGGATGATCCGCTGCAGGGGCGTGCGGCCCTTGGCTACATGGACCAGATCGTTGATTTCGCCCAGCTCAGTGTCGGAGCCGGTGGCCACCACCAGCCCTCGTCCACGACCGCTGGTGACCATGGTGCCTGAGAAGGCCATGCAGCGCCTGTCGCCCAAGGCTGCATCGCGGTCCACGGGATCCGTGTTCTTCTTGGCATCCTCGCTTTCGCCCGTCAGCATAGCCTCATCGATGCGTAGGTGAAGGGCCTCGATCAGCCGCAGGTCGGCGGGGATGCGATCGCCGCTTTCCAGGAGGACCAGGTCGCCTGGAACCAGCTGATCGGCGTCAATCTGCTCCATCCGGCCCTGACGCACCACCCGCGTGGTAGGGGTGGACAGAGTGGTCAGGGCCTCCACGGCCTTGTCCGCCTTGGACTCCTGTACGTAGCCGATGATGGCATTGAGAATAAGGACCAAGAAAATAGCTGCAGCATCCACATAGTGCTGCAGAAAAATGGTGATGATGCCGCAGACCATCAGGACGGCGATCAGAGGGCCGGCAAACTGCTCCAGGAAGAGCTTCCAACGGGGTTTGGCCTGGGCCTCGGCCAGGCTGTTGGGACCGAAGAGCTCCAGTCGGCGTGCGCTCTCCTGCGTATCCAAACCTTGGTCCCCGGTGCGCAGGGTCTCCAGCACAGCCGAGGTCTCCAGGCTGTGCCAATCTGTGTCGCCGAAACGCATATCAGCCCCTGCTGCCGCTGCGTTCTGATTCTTAATGTTTGTAGATGTCATGGATGATGTCATCGGTCAACCTGGCCTTTCCAAACCGGATCGGTCATTTGTCCCCGCATGCGACCCTCTGCAGTTTTCTTGCAATCTTCCTTCAGGACCGGGGGATGTCCGGAAGCATCGGGGAAATAATAGCGTGCGCGTAAGTCCCCAGGGTCAAGAGATGGGGCTCCATGGTCAGCCGCCGCAAGCGGTGCCCCGCTGGGAGGTTCGGAGCCTTCCCGGTCTTCATGAGTATACCGATTGAGCCGTCCCGTCATGCGCCGAGGAGGAGTCCCGGGCCGGATTTTCACAAATGTTCGCCTATCGCGAGCGCATTCTGTCCAGCATTTTGGCTTGAAGTGTCAACTTGGCGCACATTGTCCATTAATGCCGTTCCTGGATACGCACATTCCGTATACTGGACCATGCGACGTCGATCCTCATGCGACCCTGCACTCGGAGATTCCTTCATTGGTCGAACGAACCCTGCTAGTCGGGCCTGTGGCAGCCCGCCCGGGATTGCGTGGCGGAAAGGAAGCCCGTGGAAACATTCATCCTTATTCTGTGCATACTTGCTGCCGTCCTCATCTCTTCCTTTATTTCCAGGTTCATTCCACGGATCTCCACCCCCTTGGTCCAGATCGTCCTGGGCGCAGTCATGGCCCTGTTGCCCATTTTCCCGCGGATGCAGCTGGATCCCCAGCTGTTCATGGTCCTCTTCATTGCACCCCTGCTCTACTATGAGGCCCACACCATCAACAAGGTGGAACTGCTCAAGGGACTGCGGTCATCCCTTTCTCTAGCCATTGGTCTGGCTGCTCTGACTATGCTCATGGTGGGTGTCATCCTGCACGCCGCCTGGCCCATGTTCCCCCTTGCTGCAGCCATGGCCCTAGGTGCCGCGCTGGGCCCCACCGATGCTGTGGCCGTTTCCTCGCTGGGTGAGAGCGCCGACCTCACGCCGGACGAACATTCAATACTTGCTGGCGAATCGCTCTTCAACGATGCCACCGGCGTCATCGGCTTCCAGTTCGCCATCCTGGCCGCTGTGACCGGCTCCTTCTCCCTGCCCCAGGCCTTGGGTGAGTTCCTCCTCGAGTTCGTGGGCGGCATCGGCTTCGGTCTGATCATGGGCTTTGTGGTCAACTGGCTCTTCGAGTCCGCTCGCCGCCTGGGCTGGGAAACCACCACTACCAGGATTCTGCTGGAGCTCTTCCTGCCCTTCCTGATCTACCTGGTCGGGCAGAACATCCTGCATGTGTCCGGAGTCCTGGCCGTGGTCTCCACCGGGCTGCTGGTCCGTTTCGACCACACCGGAGTAGGCCCCAACACATCCAAGGCCAACATTGTCTCATCCAGCGTCTGGAAGGTGCTCTCCTTCAGTCTCAACGGTGCGGTCTTCGTCCTTCTGGGCATGCTGCTGCCGGCGGCCATGGGCACCAGCTGGCGAGACCGGAGGGTCAGCAACTGGATGCTGGTGGCTACGATCACCCTGGTTTGCCTGACTGTGATCGTGCTGCGCTTCCTCTGGACAGCCAGCGTCCTGATCTTCACCAAGGACCGCGAAACCGGCAGCAGGCAACGGATAACAGGCAAGCTCCTGAGATCAGCGGCCGTCATGACCTTCGGCGGCCCCAAGGGGACCATTACCCTCTCCCTGGCCCTGACCATCCCCTATATGACCGATGACGGATCTGCCTTCCCCATGCGCAGCGAGCTGATCTTCGTGGCTGCGGGGGTCATCATCGTCACCCTGGTGCTAGCCAACTTCGCCCTGCCGCTGCTGGCGCCCTCCCAAAACAGCGAGGTGCCGGCACAGCAGGTCGAAAAATCCATCAAGGTGCTCAGAAGCACTGTTCGGGAGCTCTCCAGCAGGATTACTGACGAGAACCGGCTGGCCATCCAGCACGTGATCAAGCAGTACAACCACCGCATCGCCAAACTCAAGTCGCAGATCGGGCAGTATTCCCCCAAGGACTTCCAGGATCTGCAGGTGCAGACCATGGAGTGGGAGCAGGACTACATGGAGGAGCGGCTGAGCAGGATCGAACAGGCCCAGGATCAGCTGGAGCAGAAGCTCAAGAGCGAAAACACAAAGATAGAGCAGCCCTCTGCATCAACGCAGTCTGAGACCCAGACCGATGCCGAACCCAGCACCGAAGCCGAGACAGTAGCTGACAGGGATGCTGATGCCCAGCTGATCGACCAACGCAGCGAGCACGGAAACGACCAGGAGGAACTCCTGAATCTGCGCAGCCAGGAACAGGCTGCCCGCAAAATCCTATCCACCATATCCGGATCCCTCTTCCACCTGGACAGGGGCGGGGAGCTGCGCTGGAGGGCTTACACGGCTCGCCGACGCATCAAAGGCCTGCTGCACAGCCAGTTTCATCGCCTGAAGCACCTGACCCAGCAGATCGACAAGGACCAGGTCTTCATTGCCGGGCGCCACCTGCAGGCGGAGATGAACCACTTCCTGATCGAAAAGCTTTACTCCGAGCTGGGCAAGGGCCGCTTCAAGACCGAGGACCTGCTGAACACCATCATCAACCACCAGATGATCGAATCATCGGCAGAGGGAAAGACCGAATACGCGGGCATGCCTGCCGTCAGAGATCAGGTTGAGGAAGCCAAGCGCGAGGGATACGCCATCGAGCTGAGCCAGATCCAGGACATGGTCGAATCCGGGGAGATCTCGCGCACAACAGCCAGGAAGATGCGCCGCAACGTCTACGTCATGCAGGTCGACGCCGATTCGGCTCTGTGAACCAATCTACATAAGGCCCGAAGTCACATCAATCTCGCCCAGCCACTGGCGAAGGTCGTTCATCTCGCGCATGTCGACGGCATGATCCAAGTGGTCGTACTCGGTGGTGTGCAGCCATACGTGCTCGTCCAGCCAGGCGGCCAGGGCGCGGAATTCGTACTTGGGCACCGTGGTGTCATCCGAACCGAAACCCAGAAAGACCGGCTTGTTCAAGCCAGCCAGGCGCTCATCCGCCGGAGCGGTGCCGGACACCAGGCCGGGAGCCAGAAACCCTGACAGACATATGGAGGCCCGGTAGCGTTCAGGGTTAACCCGAAGCAGGTGAACAGCCAGCATGGCTCCCTGAGAGAAGCCCATGGCCACCACAGGTCGATCCTCGGGGATGCTGGCAGCGACCCAATCGTCTATAGCGCGAGCCGCTGCGTAGCCATCCCGGTCCAGGTCCTCCTGCTCAGGACGCATATCGTGGAACCAAGTGTAGCCCGGGCCGAACATGCCGCGCTCGCTGCCAGGCACTACCATGGGCGCCCGCAGCGATGCATAGTCGTTGTAGGGGGCAACGTAGCGCATCAGGTCAGCCATGTCCTCCTCGTTGGAGCCCCAGCCGTGCATGAGTACAAAAATGGGCCGTGAGGGGTTGGCTGTGCCCTGCTGGCGGGACCAACGAACCTGCTCGACCTTGAGCTTCTGGCCAAAACGTCCGGGCACCACCGTGGAAGGCCGACCTACCAATCCGCCGTCATTTTTTTGCGCTTGATCCATACCTGCCACGATAGTCGACCGGTCCGGTCATTCAACGCTGACTGATGAGCGGCTCGGCCTGGCCACCCCACTGGCCCTGCAGTCCGGTCACCTGGGTCTTGCTGCCCACCACCATCCAACGCTTGCCGGTCAGCAACCACAAGTCCTGGGGCTTCAACCCGCCTCCATAGCGGGAGAGCAGGTCAGGCACACTGGCGCGGATGGGCCCCTTGGCCAGGGAAGCCGCTGAATCGTTGTCGAAGACTACGTAGGCCATGGTCGTATCCGTGCAATACCGGGCTTGGGAGATGCCCACATATCCGCCTAGGCTGATGTCATGCCAGCCGGAGGCGCACTGTCCAGCAGCCTTGTCAATACCGCCGGTCATGGCCTGGGGCGAGCTGATGGGCGCTTCGTCACGCTCGGGGGCCTTGATGATGCCCTTCGGGGAAGAGTAGGCAATGAGCAGGCCTGCCACAGTCAAGAGCATTCCACAGATCAGAAGAATAATGCCTGTCGAACCCACCGATGGCCGGTTGATCGGAACCGGTCCGGAGTGACGGGCTATGGCAACCAGGATTATGGTCAACAGAGCAAAGCCCACAGACACACCCACCCAGGCTGAGATGCCCACCTGGCCTATGACCCCCAGCCTGGATGGGGCTATGGCGTGGGCCAGCAAAGCCGCGCCTGCCAGGGTCGAGACCAGCCCAGTAACCGCCGCAAACCGACTCCAAATGTTGGCATGGGCTATCTGAATGGGACGCTCATCAATGTCTGGGCGAGGAGGGAAGGAGTCTGGCAGACCCTCGTCATACCCGCTGTCCGCCAGCTGCTGATCCAGCTGGTTGAATCCATCGGCCATCGACTTCGCCACCTTTCACGGTTGGTTTCAGTCTATGGGGGCGGACGCATGCAGACAGGCGACGGCAGCCAATGCTTCACCATCCCAACATCCTGCCGGGCTGATAAAAGGGCATAGTTACTTATCGCCGCAACGCTCAGCACCTGCACAGAGCCCGATGGCAGCGAAAGAACCCAGAGCTCAGTTGGAGTTCAGCCCTTGATATCTCGGGGATCCTTCTTGCCTATGGTGCGCTTGTCGCGGATTTTATTGCCGCCCTTGTTATGGATGTTGACCTCGCCGCCGCCAGACCGGTCTGCAAAGACCTTAGCCTGCTTGGTGGCCTCCCCCTTGGTGGCGAAGGTGCGGGAGACGCGCGAGGCCCCTGCCCGCTTGACTGTCCAGAGTTCGCGTTCCCCGTCGTATTGCACGTGATAATCAGCCATGATGGCCGTCCTTCCCATACTTCCCTGTACCCCCTCATCTTCCACTGCCCAACCCAAGGCACCGTGCTTCGACACTCCAGAATTTTCAGGAATATCGCCAGATACTAATTTTGCAAAAGAAATCTCTTTGCTACGAGTTTTACGACCTATAGGGGTCTGAAGGAATGGCATTTATGCCAAAACAACTTTAGAAAAGAGAGGATAAATAAAACGACGAAAGCGACAATGATAAAAAGAAAAGCCACAGGCCGGAAAAGCTATAGATCAGCCCGCAAAAGTCGAAACCCTAGCATTAGCTCAGTTTCTAATATTCTTGAATCACGTAATTTCAACCATCGCTATTGCGTCGAATTTTGAATATCCTGATCCTCACCTAAACATTGCCAATGCAGAAGGTCACTTTACCAACCGAATGGCGCCGAACAGTTATACGCAGTTAACAAGAATCATTCGTGTTCACCAACGCACCATAATCCACAAAATGGCCCGCATTTCGGAAACCATTGCACAGGTCACTACGTGTCAAGGCATAGTACAGATGAAATTGAAGACTGACTCAACAGATCCATATTCGATTTGTATTTATACATGTCATGAGCGGCGAACCCATCTCGCAAAACGCGTTGATCGGATTCCCTCTTTGTAAAGATATCGATGAAACTAGTTACTAATTAATTGCAATTTTCCCTGATAAACTCTTTTGAATTGCATTCGCACATATTCTTGTTAGTGGCTCTCCAATTGCTTCCTTATAGTTGAAGCCAAGAAGCTGTATAGCTTTGAGCGTATCAACCGAGATAAGTGCATTTATTTGATCGGCAGTCTCAGTAAATTCAGCACTATATTTTCCAAAAATTCTAATCAGTTTTTCTATAGTATTATGTAAGTGGTTGATGTCATCATCACTGATTTCGATCCTATCAACCTCTGTCTTGTACGCCTGAGCTATCCTTATAGCTTCGGCCCGATCCTGCACTAAATCGTTGATAATTGCATCATATGCATTGGCCATTGCATTCTGATCTTTTTGCAGTTTAATCGCTTTCACCTTTGAAAGAACCCCATCACCAACAGACTTTGCAACTAGTTGTGTAAGAGATAGAGCAGCAGTCTCTAAAAAACAGCCAATTTTGTTCCTTTCATGGTTAATTATAGCTGGAACATTTATACTTACTTAATGAATAAGAAGCTATAAGCCATCGCCTTCTTCGGCATTCCAATGCTCCTCGTGAGAGCGGGCGACGGGAATCGGACCCGCCTCTGAAGCTTGGGAAGCTTCCATTCTACCAATGAACTACGCCCGCAAATCCGGCTACCTGGATCAGACCTCGGCCAACCGCATGCGAGTCACTATGGTAGCAGGTCTCGGCGTTGTGCGCGAGTCACCAATTCCCGGCACGATTGCGAGACAGGTCTTCACTCTACTTTCAGACACTGCCGTCAGGCTCGATCAAGTCGGCAACCACTGTGCTACAGGCTCCAAGCAAGGCGGCATCCTCACCCAGGGCCGAACGATCAACCACTAGGGGCCGTCGGAAATCAGTAGCCAGGGCATCATTCATGGTCTTTTCCATGGCGCTCAGGAAGATACGGTTGACCACTCTGGAGTCCCCCAGAACAGCCACACGAGGAATGTCCATAAGGCCGATAGACATGGTCAAAACATGGCCCAGCAGCTCACCAGCCTGTCGCAGAATGCTAGCTAGATTGTCAGGATCCCGGTCCATTGCAGCAGTCAGCTTGGGAACGCTGATCAGCGATTCCAGGCAACCGCGCTTGCCGCAGCGGCACTGAGGACCAGAAGGGTCCACCACCACATGGCCGATCTCGCCGGCTGCACGGTTACAACCGGTCACCAGTTCGCCGGAGACCAGCAACCCTGCCCCCACTCCATCGCCAAGATGGACCAGCAATAGGTCGGACTGGCCTGAGCCAAACTGCTGCTCGGCAAGAACCTCATTATTGGCATCATTGTTGACCGTCACCTCCAGGCCTGTCTTCTCATGAAGATAGCCGCGCAGGTCGGTCTGAACCCAGCCAAGGTTGGTGGCATCATCCACCACGCCTTCAGCACTGACGATGCCGGGACTGGATACGCCGATGCCCATGATGGGGTGGACTGCACGTTGCATCAATGAATCGGTCAGCTCTCCAACCAAGTCCAAGGGGACCCTGCCGTTGGCAGTCAGGGGAATCTCTTCACGCGCCACCACCTGCCCGGTCAGGTTAAGCACCGCCCCCCTGAAGACGTAGGGCGTGGAAAGGTCCAGAGCCAGGATGCTGCGTCCGTCGGGATTGATGCGCAGCAGCCGTCCCCGCTTACCCGGCCCAGTGGATTTGCTATACCCCACCTCCATGAGCAGATGCTCGCTCAGCAGCTCGGCCACAATATCTGATATGGCGACCCTGGTCAGCCCGGAGGCGCGCGCCAGATCAGCTCTGGTCATACTGACATCGGGGTAGAGCAGCTTGAGCAGAATGGCTCGGTTGTGATGCCGCACCGACTTGGGCAGCGCTTTGGAAAGGTTGCCGGTATTGTTGGTCATGATTCGCCTGATGATAGATATTGCGGGAACGGGGACCCGCCACGGGGATTAGGCATTGAACCCCGTGACCATGCCCATCCATGTTTGCTCCTTATATTGTAAACTTCCTTGCCCGGATAGGTCCAAATCTCGCCATTACGGCATCCAAAGCAGTTGTTTTCAAGTCTGTACACCAGCAGCACAGAGAGGAATGCGGGGGAGGCATTCAGGAAAAGTTCAGTTTCCTAACAATTACGTGTTACGCTGTAACAGATAGCGGGAGCAGCCGCAACCCCCCGCCGAGCAAAGGAGCGATCGCCATGACCACGACACCGAACCGTTCGGGAGTCTCACCGTCCGCTATAAATCCCCGATACCTACTGGACAACGAGGACTACCGCGAGCGCGCCGGACGCATCATCGACCAGGTCATTAGCTGGGCAGGGAACAATCAGTGGCGCATTTCCAAGCATTTCAACAGCTACCAGCAGGCTGGCCAGCGCAAGCCTTACAGGGCAACGCCGGGCCAGGGGATCAAATTGGCCATGATGATCACTCAGTACGCTCCAACCCTCTGCAACGCTCGGGCGGTCTCCATGGCCGCAGCCGTCAAAAAGCCCTGCGGACAGGGACGTGCAGACCAGGCCCAGGGCCGCTGAGATCGATGGCAACGTCGACCCCGCATCCCAGGGCGTACACAGACAGCATCCAAGTCGACCCGATCAGCCTGGGAATTGACATCGGCGGCACCAAGATCGAGGGCGTGGCCATGGATGGCGACAAGCATCTGCTGGCCTGCCATCGAATCCCCACGCACGAAGGCGGCCAAAAGGTTCATGACGACACGGTGACGCTGATTCGCCACCTGCTGGACCAAGTGGGCCCGAATCGTGGCTCGGTCACCGTAGGACTCGGCATCCCGGGGCGGGTTGATGCCAATCAAGGAATAGTGGACGACGCCGTCAACCTGGGGATCCGCCACATGGCTCTGGGCCCAGCCATTGCAAAAACGACCGGCCTGCCTGTCCGGGTCGAGAATGATGTCAACATTGCTGCTCTGGGAGCCGCTTCGCAAGCTGGCGAGACCCTGATATCCCCTGGAACCACGCCTCATTCCCAAGCCGCACGAAACCAGGCCAGACGCCCTGCTTCAGAGCCTGGACGAGACGTCCCCAGGGCCCTGCCCGACCAGGATGACCATGTAGTGGTTTTCATCAACCTAGGCACCGGTCTGGCAGCGGGCATTATCCGCGGGGGCCGAATCGAACACGGAGCCAGCGGGGCAATCGGTGAAATTGGTCACATTCCGGTGGATGCCCATCAGTTTCCCTGCAAGTGCGGCCAGCGTGGCTGTCTGGAGACCGTGGCCTCAGGCTCGGCTGTGGAATCCCTCTGGCCGGGAATCACTCACCCCCTGCCTGACCTGATCGCCCAGGCAGGCCGAGGGAACCAGCGTGCCCAAGAGGTACAGGAAACCATCGGCCATGGCATTGCCCTAGCCGTACAGATCGTGGCTCTGACCATCGATCCAGCAGTCATCATCCTTGGCGGCGGCATGAGCAGGACCGGTCAACCCTTGCTGGATCTGGTCACCGAACATCTTAATAAAAGCGCAGCCTGCAGCCACTTCATCGCCTCGCTGAATCTGCCCGAGCGGCTGCGTCTGGCTCCAGCTGACCTGCCTATCGCAGCCATTGGTGCCGCCCTGGCAGGACGCATGGCCGCCGATGGCCGCCCATCCCACTTTATTGGAAAGGAAATCGCATCATGACCGAAATCATCATCGTCAAGTCCCAGGAAGAGGCCGGCGAAATCTACGCCCGCTGCACGGCCGACCTGATTCGGCGCAAGCCCGACTGCGTGCTGGGTCTGGCCACCGGATCCAGCCCGCTGGCGGCATACCAAGCGCTGGCCGATCTGGTCCACAAGGAGGGGATCGACGTATCCCAGGTGCGCGGGTTCGCCCTGGACGAGTACGCGGGGCTGGACCCGGCCCACCCCCAGTCCTACCGGTCCACCATCGACCGGACAGTGGTCGAACCCCTGGGCCTGGACCCTGCCAAGGTGAGGGTGCCCAATGGGAACCTGGATACCATCAAGGACGCTGGCCAAGCATACGATCAGGCAATCGAGGACGCTGGCGGCGTCGACCTGCAGATACTGGGCATCGGCACCGACGGGCACATCGGCTTCAACGAGCCTGGATCCTCCCTGGCTTCGGGCACCCGCATCAAGACGCTGACCGAACAGACCCGCATCGACAACGCCCGCTTCTTCGACGATGACATGGACCAGGTGCCCATCCACTGCATCACCCAGGGAATCGGGACCATCCTCAAGGCACGCCAGCTGGTCCTCCTGGCCTTCGGGGCCGGCAAGGCCGAGGCCGTGGCGGAGAGCGTGGAGGGCGGCATATCGTCCTTCTGCCCGGCCTCCGCCCTCCAGATGCATCCTCACGCCACCGTGATCGTAGACGAGGCCGCCGCTTCCCGGCTGCGCAACCGTGACTATTACAAGTGGGCATATGCCAACAAGCCTGACTGGCAGTCCATCTGATCGTCCTGATCAGCAAAGCACAGAAGGCAGACCAAAAACATGTCCAAGGAAGTATACGA
This sequence comes from Bifidobacterium asteroides, assembly GCF_003202695.1. Taxonomy (GTDB): domain Bacteria; phylum Actinomycetota; class Actinomycetes; order Actinomycetales; family Bifidobacteriaceae; genus Bombiscardovia; species Bombiscardovia asteroides_G. The sequence continues at coordinate 131,275 of NZ_QGLL01000001.1, read as the reverse complement.
GTCAGCGGGTCTCTCAGTTGAGTCATCCCTCCATGAACCGGCCCATCCCCTTATTCTGACCGGTGCAAGGCTGATAGATGCCCAAGGCATCAGGGAAGATAGCTGGATTTTGGCCTTGGATGGCAAGATTGCAGAGGTCGGGCAGGGCAGGGAGAGTCTGGAATCCGCTCTGAGGGCCGCCGGCCTGCCCTCCATCTTCCAGCCTGGGTCCGATACGCACGATACGAATACGGACGGCGTCGAATTCATTGACGCGACCGGCTTCATCCTCACCCCCGGGTTCATCGACATCCACTCACATGGCGGCTGGGTTCACTCCTTCGATGACGGGGATGAAGCCATTCGTACAGCCAGAGCCTGTCATATGGTCCATGGAACCACCAGGCAGGTGCTCAGCCTGATCACCAACCCGGTTGACACGATGTGCACCAACCTGCGCTCGGTCAGGCGGGTAATGGACTCCAGACCCGACGTGCTGGGCGCCCACCTGGAGGGGCCCTTCATCGCCCTCTCCCGTAAGGGGGCGCACGATCCCAAATGCCTGCGCGACCCTGAACCCGCGGTTCTTGACCGCCTCCTGGAAGCCGCCGACGGTTGCATACGCCAGGTGACGCTGGCCCCCGAGCGCGACCATGGCTACGAAGCTATATCCCTACTAGCCGGGTCCGGTGTGGTACCTGCGGTTGGCCATTGCGATGCCGACTACGACCAGACCCGCCGCGCCTTCGATGCCGGCGCACGCATACTCACTCATGTTTTCAACGCCATGAACGGCATCCACCACCGTCAGCCAGGACCTATTCCGGCCGCCATGCAGGATCCCCGGGTCACGGCCGAATTGATCAACGACGGTTTCCATGTGCAGGACCCCTGCGTCGATTTAGCCTTCAGGCTCTTCCCCCATCGGACAGCCCTGGTCACCGATGCCATGGAGGCCACCGGCTGTGAGGACGGCGCCTACAAGCTGGGCTCCCTGGACGTAACAGTGAAGGGCGGCCACGCCCGCCTGACCTCCAACGGAGCCATCGCTGGCTCAACCCTGACCCTGGATGTGGCAGTCAGCAGGGCCATCCAGTTCATCGGACTCCCGGCCCCCCAGGCTGTGGAAGCCGCCACTTTGACACCTGCCCGGGCGCTGGGACTGGATCGTCCCAACCCGGTCACCGGTGCTCCGCTGGGTCTGCTGGCACCTGGCTATGCGGCTGATCTTCTCCTCCTGAGCCCAGCCGACTGGTCCGTCAAAACCGTGGTCTGCAACGGGCGCAGAATTCGGATCTAAAGCATGGGTACCAAGGACCTCTGGTTACCAGCTGCCTCTATGACGAGCTGGATTCTTCGCAACTGAGAGCACTAAGGCTAGAGCACCATGCAAGGCCCGACCTAGCGTATACTCCGTTTGGCCAATTCCGAAATTATCGATAAGGGCAGAGAGGCGGGGCTACCGCCATCAGCAGGCGGACGCTCAGCCCTCTGGTTTTTCAGTAGCCCACCTGGGCTCCACGCCCGGAATTCACCTGGGTCTGCCCCATCTCCTGGCTCATCTGCATCAGGCGGGCTATGCGCTCCTCGGTGGGAGGATGGGTAGAGAATAACCTACTGAACCCTTTGACCGAGAAAGGGTTCTCGATCATCATGGCAGCCGCGCTTTGGGTGCCAGCAGTCTGAGGCATGGGCACTGCCTGAGACCCGTAGGATATTTTGTTCAGCGCCGATGCCAGAGCCGCCGGGTCCGCAGTCAACCGACTGCCGTCCTCGTCGGCGTCATACTCACGGGTGCGCGAGATGGCCATCTGGATCAAGGAAGCACCCAGGGGTGCCAGAATCGAACTGACCAGCACGCCCAGGAGGCCAAAGACGCCGGAATCGTTATCCCTGTCCCGGCTGTCGCCGCCGAAATACATAAGAGAGTAACCCAGATAGGTGATGACCGTGGCCATGGCCGAAGCCACGGCAGAGGTCAGAATGTCATGGTTATAGACATGCATGAGCTCGTGGCCCAGCACCCCGCGAATCTCACGCTCGTTGAGAATGCGCAGGATCCCCTGAGTGCAGCAGACGGCAGCATGGCGCTCGTTGCGGCCTGTGGCAAAAGCATTGGGCGAGTCGGTGGGAGCGATGTAGATGCGGGGCATGGGCTTGCCGGCTCTGCCCGACAGCTCCCGTACAATCCGGTAGAGATCTGGGGCCTCCTGCTCACTGACCGGCCGGGCATGCATGGAAGCAATCGCCACCTTGTCGGAGAACCAGTAAGATCCGAAAGTGGTGGCCAGGCCTATGAATATATAGATGCCCAGCGTCCCCTGGCGACCGCCAGTCAGCCACCATATAAGCATGATGACGGCCCACATGAGGGCGAACAAAAGCGTCGTTTTAAGGCCGTTGAAATGTCCGTGAACCTTCAGCTTGCCATTCATGGGTTCCATGGTAGACAATGCCGCTGAATTTTTGCTGAACGACCACTGAAAAGATGGGACTGCCAATGCCCCTCTTCATTTAGAACAATACGATTGGATCTCTATCACGAGACTGAGGAACATACTTGGCTTTCTCCAACAGCCCGTTTTCGTCGAAGAACCGACGAAGATTCATGGTCTTCACCCCAAAATGATCCGCGATATTAGGTATCTTAGGTTCTTTCTTCATGTGCTGCCCTTGCTGCAGAGGCACTCGAGCCTCATCTGTCACAATGATTGCTTCCCTAACCTTGGCCACAGCAATTAGCCAAGGATCCGCCTTTGTTTCTGGCTCCCAGTATTGGCAGGATTCTTCAGTGTACTGCCCGCAGGTAACCAGATAGTCTTGGATTTGCGCATAAACATGCGCGTACCTGCTGTCTTTATGACTTATTTGACGGTCCTTGAACACTGAACGCGCCCAACGAGTCAGCATATCGGGATGAGCAGCCTTCTCGTTGAGCAGCTCATTATAGACGACATCCACCATGGCAATTGCATCCTCGTCAGCCAGCCTTTCCATCCACCGCCAGAAAGGGTGAAACTCCTTGTAGTCGAAAGGATGGTTGAGCCGGTAAGAGGCGATGAAGATATTCGAATCAGGCAGGTAGAGCGTAGCGGTCATATCAGCTTCTTTTCACGAATCAAACCTTGATAAGACTGCGGTGAGCGCACCCCCACCAGATCGAAACCCTCAGTAGGAGCCAGTCTTCCCCCGTCCATGGCAGCATTGACTAAGCGAACGAAACCGGTGTCAACCCTAGAGGCATTGGTCCTGTTGCCATTGCCGTGGGTTTCTGGCCCCTGATGGTGAGTGGCCTTGTTCTGAAGCTGCCGCTCCATTCGTGTCCGCAGCTCCTCAAGCGTATCCTCGCCAGTAAGGCCGAACTGATGGGCTTGTATGCCCATGGCCAAGGCACTTAGATGGAAGTCGTCAGCTATGGACTTCGCGGCATTAGCCGGTTCTTTGCCCTCGTCCAGCTTCTTCTGCCACAACTGTCGAAAGCGATCATCGTCAATTACTGTCTTGACTACTGCCCTGTTTATCGCACGCTCCATGGTCTTGCGATCCCCTCGTCCGCCAATACCGTCGAAGAGCTCATGAATGCCCAGTAGCACGTGCCCCACCTCGTGGATCAAAGTGAAGATCATTCCGCCAAAGGTATCATTCCTATTGATGAACACCAGCGGAGCCATATCGTCAATCAGCACAAATCCCCGAAATTCCTGAAGGTCCAGCTTTCGGGATCTTTTAGAACCCACCTGGGAGTTGAGCATGATCATGATGCCCGCATCAGAGGCCCGATCCTTGAGCTGACGGAAGCGATCGCTAGAATGTCCACCTTCCCAGGCAGAGCGCCCATCCAACCCAAGGGTAGAACGAAGCGCATCAGCCAAGGCATCGTCGTGCTCCGCATTTCTTACTGACCCGACTAGCGGGTTGGCATCCAAGCCGGATTCAAGCAATTCGTCCCTGGCCCACTCCTGTCTGAACCGCATCTGGTCGATAGTATCCTGCAGGTTTTGGCTGGGTTGCACAGCCACATTGCCTACAGTCCGATAACGCACCAGAGGCTCAGAGCGACGCTCCGGTACAACCGACCTGACCAAAGCACCAAAAGGAACGTGCAATGCATTACTTAGCTTCTCAACCTTGCTGAAAGATACGGACACAGGTTCCTTGGAGTCTAACCAATCCGGTAGCTGCTCAAAACCATCACGCAGAGACAGGGCCGCCGGATCGGCATCACTCTCCTCAACGGCCCACTGGAGAGTAGCCGGATAGAGAGTCAGGTTAGCCATGTCACGCTCCTTCGATTCCGCGAGGGGCTCTCAATAACAATAATAGCTGCGCGATGCCTATCCGTCCGCTGTAAGCACCCAGTAGTGAAGACCAAGAAAACAGGACCTGGATGAGGATTCATGAACCTCATCCAAATCCTGCCACTACTGGCCTAAGAGCGATCGCCTACTCGCCGTGAGCAAGCTGGCGGAGCTGGTCGGGGTCGATGACCTTGATGTGCTCGCGGCCAACCTTGGCACCCTCGGCCCGCTCGTAGGCATCGATCCGCTTCCAACCGGCGAAGTCGATGGGCTGGATGCCCTTATCCGCCAGGAAACGGTCGATCGAATCGTCATCCCGGTCCTGGGCGAAACGGCCGCGAGCCGGGCTGGCGGCCAGATCATCCAGCATGTTGCCGATGGTCTCCAGGGCATCGGACTTGGTGGATCCGATCAGACCCACAGGCCCTCGCTTTGCCCAGCCCGTGGCGTAGAGGCGGTCGATGGGTCGTCCGTCCTGCTCCTCGGGAGCAGTAGTCACGCGACCATGAACATTTGAGAGGGTATAGCCGGAGAAATCGTAGGGAATGCCGGGAACCTCGGCAGGCTTGTAGCCGATGGCATGATAGACGGCCTGTACCGGGTACTCCTCGTACCGGCTGGTCTCCTCCATGGTGCCCTCGGGCGTAACCTTGGTCTTCTCCACCCGAATGCCGGTCACCTTGCCTTCCTGGCCGATGATTGCCGCAGGCATCCGGTAGAAGTGCATATAGAAACGGCGGTCGGCAGGATTGCCCTCGAAGTCGACGCCGCCGTCCTCAGCCATGTCCTCGGCCATCTCCCTGATGGCGAAGAGCTCCTCCAGCATCTGCCGGGTCAGCTTGTCGGCACCGGCCCGATCGATGGTCTCCTGATCCAGGTCGAAGTCCTCCTGGTCGATAACGATTTGCACTCCGGGCAGCTTCTCCAGCTCACGCAGCTCCTGGACTGAGAACTTGGCCTGGGCCGGACCGCGACGGATGAACATGTGCACTTCACGGGCCTGGTTGCCCTGAATCCCCTGGTAGACATTGTCGGGGATGTCAGTGTCCAACAGGTCGTCGGCCCGCCGCATCAGGATTCTGGAGACATCCATGGCCACGTTCCCGCCCCCGATGACGGCCACCTGCTTGGCATCCAGGGGCCAGTCCTGGTCAGCGTCGGGATAGCCATCATACCATTCAACGAAGTGGGCGGCCCCGTGAACGCCATCGAGCTCGTGCCCGGCGATCTCCAAAGGACGATCGTCCACAGCGCCAGTGGCGAAGAGCACCACATCGTAGCGCTGAAGCAGGTCATCCAGATTGATGTCCCTGCCGAACTCCACATCCGCATACAGGTGAATCTCGGGGTTGTCCAGGGTCTTTTCCAAGGCACCCGCTATGTACTTGATGCTGGGATGGTCCGGGGCCACGCCGTAGCGGACCAGGCCGAAGGGAACGGGCAGCTTCTCGAACAGGTCAATCCGGGCCCGGTCGCCCAGACCAAGGTCGGCGCCCTTCTCCCGAAGCTGTCGCAGCAGAATGTCAGAGGCATAGACCCCTGCAGGCCCAGCGCCTATGACGGCCACGCGCAGCGGGGAGTCGGCTTCCTCGCCACGGGCCGGTGCGGGCATGGTGGAATCGTTGACATTATTATCACTCATGCTTGTCAGCCTAACGCAAAGCGACGGTCGGGAACAGGGCCAGGCGGACTCCATCCCCGGGACTTTCACCAAGCGTGGCAATAGCCTCAGTCCCGGTCTATCAGCGCAGTCAGAGCCCAGAGAATGGAAACCACATCGATGGCCTCCTGCGTGAAGGCTCCGACAACCACTGGAATCAGGTCGAAGGCGGCACAGAGCATGCCCACCGTAGCCAGCGTCAGCCCCAGCATGACCGCCTGGAGCATGACCCGCTTGGTCCTGCGGGCGATGGTGATCGACCTGGGCAGGCAAGCGATATCGTCATTCATAATTACGGCCTGCGCGGACTCTGATGCGGCCGTGGTGGTGCCGTCGGTAATGGCCATGCCCACATCAGCGGCAGCCAGGACCGGGGCATCATTGACCCCGTCCCCCACCATCATGGTGATGGATTTGGTCACTGACTCCCCTAGGAATTTAGACAGCCAGATGTCCCAGAAGGGCTGCCGGTTGGGCTCCTCCTTGGAGGCCTTGGCGATCAGATCGGCCTTGTCCTCAGGGAAGAGGCCAGCATGCACGTCGGCGATGCCCACCTGATCGGCGATGATCCGTGCCGAGACCTCCTTGTCGCCGGTGACCATGGATAGACGGGTGATGCCTAACTCCCGCAGTTGGGCGATGGTCTGAGCGGCATCCGACCTGGGCACGTCTTTCATGACGACCCGGGCGGCCAAGGCGTCATCAACAGAAATGTAGGAGGCCATCTCATCAGGTGCCAGGGGGCCGAATAAATCGCTTGGATGCCCGCCAGCCACAAACTGGGCTCTGCCCACCTTGACCTGATGGCCGTCAACCAGTCCCTGAACCCCGTTGCCGGAGTCCTCACGAACCTCCCGCGCATGCAGATGGATCTCACCGCTGCTCTGTGCCCGCAACCGCTCCTTGGCGGCGGCCCCGGCTTCGGCGATCCCGTTGGCCAGGATGTGAACCGAATAGGACTCCACAGCGCCCGCCATGGCCAGAATCCGGTCTGTATCGACCTCCTGCCCCCCACCGCCAGGCAGGTCGATCTGGGACACTTGGGGACGCTTGACGGTCAGCGTGCCGGTTTTATCGAAGAAGATGTGCGAGACCCGGCCCAGATTCTCAATCACGTCCTGGGTCTTGATCAGCAGCCCCGCCTTGGCCAGCCTTCCAGTCCCGGCCATGTATGCTACAGGGGCGGCGATCAGCAGAGGGCAGGGGGTAGCCAGGACCAGGACCTGAGCGAACCGGGTCGGCACGCCGGAGATGATCCAGGCCACGCAGGCGATGATGAAGGCCACCACAGTGAAGGGGACTGCCATCAGATCGGCTGTTCTGACGACTGCAGCCCGCGAGTTCTGAGCGGAACGCACCAGGCTGAGGATTCGCTGGTATTGCGAGTCCCGGGCCAGCTGCCGCGCCCGCATCAGGAAGGTGCCCGAGCCATTGACCGCCCCGGACATGACCTGGGCATCCTGGTAGAGCCTGCGAGGCATGGGCTCACCGTTAATAGTGGACATGTCCAGGGTGGCGGTGGAGCTGATCAGCTCGCCATCAACAGGCACGGTCTCGCCGGGTTTGACCACCAGAAGGTCGTTCAGACGGACCTTATCGACCGCAACCGTGCTCCAGTCGCTCTCCTTGGGAAGGCCATGCTCCCCCTCTGACAGGTCTGCCTGGACCACGTGGGCAACCTGGGGGGCGGCCTGGACCAATACCGTCAGGTTGTTCTGCGCCTTGTTCCCGGCGTACTGCTCGATGGCATCGCCTGAGTAGAGCATGAGGACCACGGCCCAACTGGCCCAATACTGCCGGACGGCGAGGGTGGAGAGGATAGCGACCACGGCCAGAATGTCCACGCCCACGTGGCCCTGGCGCACGTCATCGATCATCCCCTTGAGGGTGTCCACCAGCGAGACGGTCACCAAGGCTGCGACCAGCCATTGAGCGGCCTGACGATAGGGGTGCCAGAGCAGGCCCATGACCAGCCCGCAAGCCAGAACCACCCAAAGCATGGGGACCTTCTTGGCAAAACCCAGGATTCTTGACATGACCACTTCCCCGCTCCGGGCTTGTCGACCCGGCAGCCGCAGCCGGAACACGGCTCTCTTCTGCTCTTGACATTTCAAGCTTATACCGCGCTAGGGCCGGCAATGAGCAACGGATATGACCAGGGACCGCACCCGCCACGTGACGGATGCGGCCCCTGGGTTTAGTGACGGATGCGGCCCCTGGGTTTAGTGCCGGATCACTGCCCGAAGAAGAAGCGGAAGGGATCCATGGAATCATCGTCGTCGCCCGAACCGCCCTGGTCGGAGTCGCCGTCCTGACCACTGCCGTCCGAGTTCCTCCTGTTGGTCCTGGGCTTGCCCTGTACGGTCTGCTCCTCGCTGTCCAGGGTGGCGTTCACCTCGGCGGTCTTGCCGTCGCGCACCACGGTGATCTTGACCGAGTCGCCAAAGGCGGCTGCTCGGACAAAGCCCAGCAGAGAGTAGTTGTTGTTGACAGCATGGCCATTGAAAGCCACGATGGTGTCTCCGACCTTGATCCCGGCCTTGTCAGCCGGGGAGCCCGAAACCACATTGGTGACCTCGGCGCCGCCGCGGGTGACCCCGTCTGCCTGGGCTGTGCTGCTCTGGATGGTGACGCCCAAGGAGACGTGCTTGGCTTTGCCATCCTTGATGATCTCGCCGGCGACCCGCTTGACCAGGTTTGACGGGATGGCAAATCCGATGCCGATGGACCCTGCCTCAGACTTGGAGGAGGCCATGGAAGCGATAGAGGAGTTGATCCCGATCACCTCGCCTGCCGCGTTGAATGTGGGGCCGCCCGAGTTTCCGGGGTTGATGGCCGCATCCAGCTGGACCGCATTGGTCACGATGGGGTTGTTGTTGCTCTCATCCAGGACCGAGACCGGGCGGTTCAGAGCCGAAACAATGCCGGTGGTGGCCGTGTTCTCGTAGCCTAGAGGGTTGCCGATGGCCATGACATTCTCGCCCACGGCCAGCTTTTCGGAGTCGGCGAACTTCACAGGCTTCAGATCGGACGGCGCCTGATCCAGGCTGAGAATGGCCAGATCGGCAGTGGTGTCGGTGCCGACAACCTTGGCCGTATACATCTGCCCGTTAGAGAGAGTGACGTGGATCTCCTTGGCACCATCGATCACGTGGTTGTTGGTGACCACATGGCCCTGAGTGTCAAAGACCGCGCCTGATCCGGCCCCCACCCCGCTCTTGGCCTTCACCTGGATGGAGACCACGGACTCGGAGACCTGTTTGCTGATGTCCTGCCAGTCAGGAGCCTGACCGCCCTGAACCTTGGCCGTGCCCTGACCCGAGGAGTTGGAGGAGACTCCGCTGAGCGAGGGGGATGAAGGCGGGGTGATCCATCCGTTGGACAGCGCCGCCCAGCCTAGGCCCAGCATAAGGGCTGCAGCTACTAGGGCGGCCACCACGGCGGTAAAGACGTACTTGCCCGTGCCGCTCATGCTGCTGCTGGCGTTATTGGCAGGACCAGGCTGGCCGTTGGGGCCGCCGGAGCCGAAAGGCGCAAAGGGTCCCTGGCCCGAGGGTTGCCCACCCTGAGGGTTCTGGCCGACATTCTGGCCGGGCTGACCCGCCTGGCCGTTCTGACCGAACTGGCCTGGATACCCATATTGTCCGAAGAAGCCCCGCTGAGGACCGGAGCCATACCCCTGACTCGTCTGCTGCTGACCCTCATCAGCGGCCCCATTCCGTCCGTCGTTGGCAGATGGACCTGAGCCTGCAGGAGCATAGGCTCCATACTCCGGCGCTGGCCGATAGTGAGGCTGCTGTTGTGTCTGTGCATCCTGCCCTACGGTCGAGCCGTTGACAAGGGGTGCTGAAGCCCCGGCGCTGCGATCGTCATTCGACCCGTTTTTCGTAGTCGCGGCCCGGGCGTCACTACCAGACATAGGAATAGGGGTCGTAGGCCTCTGATCCAAGACCCGGGTCTGCTGATCGCCTTCTTCTGATACGGAGGTTTGCGCAGAGTCGGTCTGGTCCTTGAAGGCTCCCGCCTCCTGCCCCTGATCGGCGGCCCCGCGCTCGATGTGGCTTGGCTGCCAGGACTGACCATCGTCGCCGCCCCTCCAAGGGTCGACCTTGTGCTCTTCAGCCATTTCTGCTCCTTCGGATCAATGCCGCTGCCTGCTATTCGGTCACGCTTGTCAATCTACCCCGTCGCCTGTGCTTTTTGCCGTTTCCGACTCACAGGCGAAGAGGGCCCTCGCGTGCATTGCTACTAAGTCTAGAGCTGGAATGCTGAATATTATCTGGACATTGCATGAAAGTCATATCGACTACCCACCGGGCAGCAGGGGACGGTTGGATGTCTTGGATACAGTGGAACCATGAGCCTGATCACCAACCCGTTGGGAGCCACGCCAGGCCAACCCGGCGACCGCACCGCTTTCTCTTTCGAGACCCTGAACCGTTTGCCCGACACCCCCGAAGGCCTGGGACGCAATGGCCGCCGCTACGGCCGCACCGGCATCATCCACACCCCTCACGGAGACATCCACACTCCCGCATTCATCCCTGTGGCCACCCAGGCGGCCATGAAGGCCGTCCTGCCCGAACAGATGCGGCAGCTGGGCGCCCAGGTCCTTCTGGCCAACGCCTTCCACCTGTTCGAACGTCCCGGCCCAGATATTCTGGACCAAGCTGGAGGCCTGGCCCGGTTCATGAACTGGGATGGCCCCACCTACACCGACTCAGGCGGCTTTCAGGTCCTCTCGCTGGGGGCGGGATTCAAGAAAACCCTGGCCATGGACGTGACTGGCATGAAGTCGGACCAAGTGATCGCCGAAGGCAAGGAGCGCCTGGCCTTCGTGGATGAGGACGGAGTCACCTTCAAGTCCCCGCTCAACGGCGACCGGCACCGCTTCTCGGCTGAGATCTCCATGGGCATCCAGCACCGCATCGGCGCCGATATCATGTTCGCCTTCGACGAGCTGACCACCCTGATGAACACCCGAACCTACCAAGAGCAGTCAGTGGAGCGCACTTTCCGTTGGGCGAAACGCTGTGTGGACGAGCACCACAGGCTGACCCAGGTGCGGACCGGGAAACCCTACCAGGCGCTGTTCGGCGTAGTGCAGGGGGCCAACTATGAGGATCTGCGCCGACGAGCCGCCCGTCAGATTGCATCCCTGGACTTCGACGGCGTAGGCATCGGAGGCGCTATTGAGAAACGGCTGCTGGGGCAGACCTGCGCCTGGATCTGCGACGAGATGCCCGAATCCCGACCCAGGCATGTGCTGGGCATCGCTGCTGTGGACGACATCTTCGCAGGCGTGGAGAACGGCGGAGACACATTCGACTGCGTATCCCCGGCCCGTTGCGGCCGCAACGGGGCCGTCTTCACCCGTGACGGCCGCTGGAACATCAAGCGCGCCCAGTTCAAGGCTGATTTCAGGCCCATCGAAGAGGACTGCGACTGCTACACCTGCACCCACTACTCCCGGGCCTACATCGACCATCTGCTTCGCGCCCATGAACTCAACGGCTACACGCTGGCCACCATACACAACGAACGCTTCTTTGTGAGACTGCTGGACGAGATACGCCAGTCCATCGACGGCGGCTACTTCGACGAGTACAAGCGGGAGACGCTGGCGAGATTCTACGCCCACGGATCCAAAGGTTGAACCAACACGCCATCATTGCGCCGTGCAGACAACCGTGCTAACCTTTCCAGTTGTCTGCGAACGTGGCGGAATGGTAGACGCGCTGTCTTCAGGTGGCAGTGAGCTGATGCTCGTGAGGGTTCAACTCCCTCCGTTCGCACGAAACGAGATGCCGTTGGCAAGGAGTCTTCCTCGTCGACGGCGTCTTTTATATTCAGGCCTGCCAAGCTGCTTTTACAGGCGAGCGGCAATCATCTCTTCGATCTTCCCATCCTCGGCATTAGCCATGAAGTACTTTGCGAAATGCTCGCCGGAAATGGTCTCTTCAAGGAAGCCCTGGTCAATCCGCTCCAGCACCACCTCTGGCAAGGGACGATAGATCTGATCCCTTGCATCACCACGCAGGATGCCGGCATTGCGAAATGAACAGGGCCACGTACTCAATCACGATCGCGCATGCTTGGACGACATCCAGCCAGGCATCCTCCTCGCTCCGCTCTATGACCATTTCCGGATCCCCCCCCGGTACAAGACCGGACCGGACCCCAGTTGGCCGACGACCTTGGAGCCTATCCGAAGAACGACGAGGGCGGATTCTGGCACAACGACGGAGTACCGAGGCGGATGCGGCTGGACGAGCTCTATATGGGCGGCTCAATAATGGCGGAATACGGCACCCGCTTCGGACGCAGGAATGTGGTGGACGAGGCTGTCAGGCAGGCCCTCCTGATGCAGAAGAAAACCCGCGTTCCTGAAACCGGGCTCTGGCGGCACGCCTATGATCCCGACCGGAAAGAACCCTGGGCCGACCCTGTAACAGGCCTCTCGCCCGAATGCTGGGGGACGGTCCATCGACTGGGTGACCATGGCAGTGGTCACTGAACCGCAACTGCTGCCGCAGGGCACCCGGACCGCGAGGATATGCGAAACCTGGCCGGCAACCTGCTGACTGCCGTCTGTCGCTATCCGGGTCCCGACGGCCGCTGATGGCAGGTTCTCGACAACGTTGGCAAAGAGGGCGACTGGCCTGAGAACTCCTGCACCAGTCTCTTCGTGGCCGCCACCTGCAAGGCTTGTAGACCCAAGGCATTCCGGACAAGGCCTATCTGGAAGCGGGGCAACAAGGAGTACGAGGAGTCATAACGAGCCTTGAGCAGCAGGAGGATGACCTCCTCATCGGCGACATCTGTTAGGAACCGGCCCCGGCAGCTATGAGGAATACCGCCAGCGACCCACTAGCATCAACGACATGCACGGTGTGGGCGCCTTCCTGCTCATGTGCGCAGAAATGGAACGCATCCGGGCCTAGTCTTCTGCCTGTTGCATCTCTTTATCCTCTTCAATGTCCTGGTCGTCGAAGACCTTGCGGCCCTGGTAAAGATCAAGGTCCAGCTCATTCTCGGTCCTGGCCACGATGACTGCGGTATTGGCGGCACCAGCCACGTTCACCAGCGTGCGGCCCATATCCACCAGCTGGGAAATAGGCTGCATGATAGCGATGAAGGGTACGGGCAGGCCAGCCGCGGTGAAGAGAGAGGTGGCGGTGATTGTGGCTGTACCGGGCACGCCCACCGTCCCCACGGAAACCACCAGAGCAAAGACGATCAGGAGAGCGAAGCGCAAGGGGGTGTAAGGAATCCCCTGGGCATTGATGGCGAAGACAGCCAGGAGAACGGGCCAGAGCCCGGCGCATCCGGGCATGCCCAGATTGGCTCCCAGACTGGCCACGAAGGAAGCCGTCTCTTCAGGAACCCCGGCCGAGCGCAACTGACGAACCGTGACAGGAATGGTGCCGATGCTGCTCTCAGAGGTGAAGGCCACCACCCCCGCCGGCCAAAGGGAGCGGAAGAAGGGCAGAGGATTGACCCGACCGACGAGGGCCAGAATCAGGGGTTGGACCAGGAAAAGCTGAATGGCCAGACCCAGGTAGGCCACCAGAAGAACAGCAAGCAGGGGCAGAAGACTTTTCAGATTGCTGCGACCGATCGCGGCGGCGATCAGGGACAGGACCGCATAAGGAGTGAAACCGACCACGATTTGAGTGGCCTTGGATAGGACCACATTGCCCGCTTCCACAAAAGCCTTGAAGGGGGCCACACTCTGTTCCCCGCGAGAGGTTGATGCGGCCTTATTCAAAGAGACGGCCAGGAGGATGGCGAAGATCACCACAGGAATGACCTGGTTGTGGGCCCAGTTGTCTGCCAGATTCGAGGGGAAGAGACCGATCAGGGTATCAACCACTCCCGGCACCTCGTGAGGCTTGGCCCCCTTGGGCAGAGCCTGATCGAACCCTTTGCCGACCTGGAAGAGCAGCCCTAGAACCAGAGCGATCACGGCGGCCGTGAACGTGTTGACCAGCAGCAGAACGATGGTCTTCAGACTGATGTTTTTCAGCCGACCGGACCCGCCGATACGGCCTATGCTGGCGATGATGCTGAAGAGCAGGAGCGGCACTACGAGGGCCGAAATGACCTCGGACCAGACGTTGCCGAATGCCCCCACATAAGTCGTGTGACCGGAGAAGCCCACACCTACCAGGATTCCCAGCACCGTCGCTATGATGACCCGCCAACTGAAGTTGACCTTGGTCTTTCTGCTCAGCAGGGCCAGCCCCGCAAAGAGGATGACGACCACTATCAGGGCCGCCCAATCCCAGCTCGTTTCCGACATTGCCTCTCCCCTTCGATCGCTCATTGCCAGGACCGAGCGGCCCGTGACTGGAGTTCAATCTAACAGGAGAAAGACGAGAGTCCAGCGATTCACGAAAGAACGCCTATATCCGTTGCTTATGGACTGCTATTCCCTGGCGTATTAGGCCTGTCTGACCAGGATTGCTAAGAACGGACCAGGCGGGCGATTGCCTCGGAGGCCTCCTCCATCTTTTCGTCGGCCTCCTCGCCTCCCTTTTCGGCAGCTTCGCGGACGCAATGGTTCATGTGATCGTCCAGCAGAGTCAGAGCCACCGACTTCAAGGCGCTGGTCGAGGCGGCGATCTGAGTGAGGATGTCAATGCAGTAGGTGTCCGACTCGACCATCTGCTCGATGGCCCTGACCTGGCCTTCGACACGCCGGAGTCTGGTGATGGTCCGTTTTTTGTCGTTGGCATATCCGGGCAAGATGTACTCCATTCCTAGGTTGTTTCATGGCCTGCATGGCGGAGCCGGGACCGACCCAAATCCAAGAAACCCATCTCGAAATTCACTATCAGTATACCCCTGGGGGGTATAGTGAGCCACATGAGCAGCATCTTGGTCCTTATCGTGGCCCTGGCCATAACAGCAGGCATCATCTGGTACTTCTTCGCGCCCAGAAAGGCCGCTCAGGCCAAGGATGAGGGCGGCATCCAGACCGTCCATATCACAGTCAAGGGCGGATACAGCCCCCAGCTGATCCAGGTCCAGGCCGGGCGACCGGTCAAACTGGTCTTCGACCGCCAGGAGAGCGGAGAATGCTCCTCGCACGTGGTCTTCAACGACTTCAACATCGACAAGACCCTGCCTGCCTTTCAAACCTCGACCATCCAGCTGACCCCGCCCAAGGCCGGCGACTACCCCTTCGCCTGCGGGATGAACATGCTCCACGGAATGCTCCGGGCCACCGATGGACCGACGACCGACAATACGGAGACACAATCCAAGCAGGAACACGGCAGCCAGTCACAAGACGAGAACCTGCAACAGGCCGAATCCGTCAAGTCCGCCCAGACCAATGGCGGCAACGACCAGGATGAGGCGGATCAGGAGCGCACGGCAGAAATCCGCGACCTGACCAGGCGATTCATCGTAGCCCTGGTTTTCACGCTCCCGGTCTTCATCCCGGCCATGTTCGGCATGTTCCTGCCCATGCCCCACGTTCTGATGAACCCCTGGGTCCAGCTGGTCCTGATATTGCCGGTTATGTTCTACTCGGGCTGGCCCATCCACCGCACCGGGTGGCTGGCCCTGGCACACCGGGCCCCGGAGATGAACTCCCTGGTCGCCCTGGGCACTGCAACGGCCTTCCTGTACTCACTGGCTGTCACCGTGGCCCCGCAACTTCTGCCTGAGGGAAGCCGCGAACCCTACTACGAAGCCGTGGGCACCATCATCACCCTGATGATCCTCGGTCAGATCCTGGAGGCACGGGCCAGGCGCGGCACCGGCGATGCCATCCGTGCCCTTGTCGGGCTCAGGCCCAAGACCGCCACCGTGGTGAGAATCGGCCAGGACGGCAAGGAGACCACACAGGAGATCGCCGTCGACGATGTGGCCGTCGGGGACGTGATTCAGGTCCATCCAGGCGAGAAGCTGCCAGTGGACGGCCAGGTCATATCCGGATCATCCTCCGTGGACGAATCCATGGTAACCGGCGAGCCCATGCCCGTCCTCAAACAGGAGGGCGATTCCCTGGTAGGAGCCACCGTCAACGGCACGGGCTCCCTGCGCTACAAGGCCACCCAGGTAGGGCAGGACACGGTTCTGGCCCAGATCATCCGGCTGGTCAAAACGGCCCAGACCTCCAAGGCACCCATCCAGAAACTGGCCGACCGCATATCGTCCATCTTCATCCCCGGGGTCATCCTGGTGGCGCTCTGGACTTTCGTAGCCTGGTGGGTGTTCGGCCCCATGCCTCGAGGCGTATACGGAATCGTGGCGGCGGTCTCGGTCCTGGTCATCGCCTGCCCCTGCGCCTTGGGTCTGGCCACTCCCCTGTCCGTGACGATCGGCACCGGACGCGGCGCCCGTGCCGGGGTGCTCTACCGGTCGGCAGAGGCCCTGCAAGGAGCCCATGACGTCGATACCATCGTCCTCGACAAGACCGGCACCATAACCCAGGGCCGACCTGAACTGGCTGATGCCTTGAGCGTGCAGGGGATGGATGAAAACCTGCTCATCAGGGCGGCCGCGAGCGCTGAGCGCAATTCCGAGCACCCCCTGGCCCAGGCCATCGTCCAGGCCGCCAAGGACCGCAACCTGGAGCTGGTCCCGGCCGAGGACTTCGATTCGGTCACCGGAGAAGGCATCGATGCGACCTTCCCCTCCGGCTCCTTCGAAGCAGGCAGGGGCGCCTTGCATGTCCTTGTCGGCAACCGCAGGCTGCTCGAAGGCAAGGGAATCGAACTTGAGAACAATATGGCGGACCAGGCAGACGCGCCATCCCTCTTCGACACCGCCCGCAGCTGGGAGGACCAGGGCCGTACGACCATCTTCGCATCCATCGACGGCAGGCTTGCCGGGGTCCTGGCAGTGACCGACCAGGTCAAGACCGGCTCCAAGCAGGCCATCCACGACATGAACAAGCGCAGCATCCAGACCATCATGCTGACCGGCGATAACCAGGGCACCGCCGAACAGGTCGGGGGCCAGGTGGGAGTCACCCGGGTAGTGGCGCAAATCCATCCCGAAGACAAGGCGAGCATCGTCAAGGCCCTTCAGGCCCAAGGGCACAAAGTAGCCATGATCGGCGACGGCATCAACGACGCACCGGCCCTGGCACAGGCCGATCTGGGCATGGCCATCGGCACCGGAACGGACGTGGCCATCGAGTCCGCCGACGTGACCCTGGTCTCGGGCGATCTGAACGCGGCCGTCAAGGCCATCGACCTGTCTGCTGCGACCATGCGCAACATTCATCAGAACCTCTGGTTCGCCTTCGGGTACAACGGTCTGGGCATCCCCATCGCCGCCGGGATGCTCTACCCCTTCATCGGCCTCCTGCTCAACCCCATGATCGCCGGTGCAGCCATGGCCTTCTCCTCCCTGTCGGTGGTGCTCAACGCCAACCGGCTGCGGCATACGCCCCTGAAGGCCAGGCCGGTCAAAGAGGCCAAGCCAATCGACATGGATGCCCTGACCAGGGACCTCAGTATTTCCACCCACCAAGAACACAACCAAGAGAAAGGAAATGAGATGGGACTCTTCCATCATCATGACGACATGCAACAGGATCAGGCACAGGCGGACAAGGTCACCGACCCGGTCTGCGGCATGTCCATCGACCCCGGCACGGCCGCAGCCAAGCGCGACTACCAGGGCAAGACCTACTACTTCTGCTCACAGAACTGCGTCAATACCTTCGACGCAGACCCGCAGAAGGTGCTCAACAAGTAGGATTGCGCGTTCTTCGTCCGATCAGCGGTCGTCAGCGAGCTGCCAAGGCTGGTCAAAAAAGTCGAAGATGCGTTCCAAATAAGGCCTCAGGACCTTGTCGGGCATCTGGTAGAGCTCGTGCATGCTGTTCGGGATGCGCACCAGCGTGGCCTGGCAGCCGCCCTGCTGAACCTGGTCGACAAAACGGTTCTGGGGCATCGGCAGCACGAAACGGTCGGGCTGTGCCTGGAAGAGCAGCAGAGGGGTCTCCACCCGACTGCACCTGTCGGGCCGCAGTATGGCCCGGCTCATCTCCAGGCTCTCCCTGACCCAGCCGAAAGTGGCGGCGCTGGTCTGGTAGTGCAGTTCTCTGGCCCGCAACTTATGGGTCCAGGCCACCCGCTCCTGGCTGCCATTGGGGTAATCGTCCATGTCCAATTCGGGACGGAACGGCCCAAATCCCGGGACCATGCTGCGAGAGCGGCCCATCATGCAGGCGGCATTGGCAGCAGTCCAGGCCACCGAGGGCATGAACCCCGTACGTGGCGCGATCATCGGCGACGACAGGACCGCCTTGTCAATAAGAGAGGGGAAGGTCTCCAGCATTCGCGCAGCCACACCGCCACCCATGGAATGGGCATAGAGCACCATGGGCTTGTCCTGGGCATACTGCTGGCCCACCTGGGAGCAGAAGGCGGCCAGGTCCGCCACATACCGATGCCAATGATCAACCCAGATCAGGCTGGGGTCGTTCACGCCTCGGCCAGAGAAACCATGCCCCCAATGCTCCGGGATGCAGACGGAGTATCCCTGCATAAGGAAGTACCAGGCCATCTCCTGATATTTGTCGGCGAATTCCGAAAAACCGAAGGAGATGATTACGGCCCCGCGTACGCGAGCGGAGCCGGACTCTACCGCGCCCTGGCGGAAAAGCGTTCTGTCATAGCAGACGTAATGCAAAAGCCGTGAGGGATCAACGCCGCTGAGATGGGCCTTGTCCAACAAGGTTCCACCGTCCTCGCCGCCGTCATGGGAGATCATCCATCCGTCACTGCGGCAGGAGGCCAGGTCAGGAAGGACACGATCCTTCATGATTTGGTCGTAGCGACGCTCCTCAACCAGTTGGACGCTCATGCTCTCACCCTATACCACCTTCTGTTGGGCTCGGCCCTACATAAGCCGGGTGCTCTCGAGGTTTCTGACGATCCAGTCATTGAAGCGGATGACGGGCTTGCGCAGGACCAGCCCCAGCAGCAGCGAAGGCACTAGGAAGAGGGCCAGGATGGCCATCTCCCGCCAGAACTCCATGCCATAGGCTCCGGCAACGGCCGACTGCATGGCCCCGATGGCGTGGACGAAGGGCAGGAAGGGATAGACCCCCTGGAAGAAGCCAGGCAAAGTCTCCATGGGGAAGGTGCCGCCCGAGCCAGCCACCTGCATAACCAGGAGGATGACGGCGATGGCCTTGCCGATGTCCCCGAAGGAGACGACCAGGGTATAGATCAGATTCATGAAGACGAATGAGGCGAATATCGCCACCAGCACGAACATCAGCGGATGAACGCACTGGACCTTCAGGTAGAAGAGGTCTCCCAAGGCGATCAGACAGCCCTGGAGGATGGCCAGCAGGGCGAAGACAGCGAATCTGCCGAAGTACTCCTGGTAGAGCTGAAGGCCGAAGCGGCGGGCGTTGCCTGGCGACTCCGGTCGGAAGGCTCCCCAGGAGCGGCTGACCTCGGAATCCTCATCCAGGTCATCGGCCCTCTTCCAGGCATCCTGCAGGGAGTCCAGGTGCAGAACGAAGGCCTTCTTCTTGTCGGACAGGACTACCTTCATCATGGCCGCCAGAATGGTGGCACCCACCCAGATGGAGAGGATGGTGTAGAAGGGCGTCATGGCCGACCCGTAGTTCATGACAGGGAAGACCGCATGCCGATGGATGCCGACCGGTGAGGACAGAAGCGCGGCCAAGGTTTCGGAATCCCCGCTCAACAGGGATTTGACCTCCTGCGTATCTTCGCCCTGTGAAGCCTGGGTCAGGTGTTCCCCTAGGTCGGTCAGCTGCTTGGAGGCCTGGTCCAGACGCTGGGAGATCTCACTCAGCTGGTCCTTGGCCTGGCTGATGTCGTTGGTCATAGGGCCCGTCAGTCCAGAGGCGCCCTTGACGGTTCCATCCAAGCCCGTCAGCAGCCGGTCGGTCGAGGTGACCACAGTGTCCATGGATGAAGCCAGGTCATCAAGACGGGGCTTTAGGTCATTGCGGTACTGGGTGCGGACCTGATCCACCGAGGAGCGGGCCTGGGCAATCCTGTTCTTCAGATCCTGCCGCTGGCCACCCAGCTTGTCCTTACCCTCTTTGGCTGTCTGGGAGGCCTGGCTGATCCGGTCAGCCAGGTCGCGCTGGGCCGCCTGGGCAGCGCGCATTCCGGCCTGAGCCTGATCGATGGCAGTCAGAAGAGCCTGGCGCTGGTCCGCTGTCAGATTGGAGTCGGATTCCACCGTGGCACGCAGAGCATCCAGGCTGGCGATCATCTGGTCGTAGTCGGCTGCCGAATCCCTGATCCGTTCGCTCAGATCATTCAACTGGCTGCTTACGGCATCGCTCTGCTGACCCACCTTATCGAAGGCGTCGTCGATCTTGGATCCGATGGCGTCATAGGCACCCGAGGCCTGACTAAGAGCAGAGTCGACCGCCTGTGCCGACCCGGAAAGGGACTTGCCCAGATCCTTGGACCCCTTGGTTCCCTGGTTCAGGGCCTTCCTGGCATCGGCCATGGCGGAGTCGGACCGACCCAGAATCCTGCCGGTGGAGTCGATCATCCTTCCGGAGGAATCCAGAAGGCCCGCATAGGCATTCACCTGGCTGGAGGCAGTGGTCAGCCGCTCCGACATCTGATTGATATGGCCGGTCGTCCTGGCCAGGTAATCCTGGACCTGGGGGCTCTGGGAGTACGTGAAGACCTGGCTGGCCAGGTCGATCCCCACCTGCCCCACCGTCTTGACGAAGGTCTTGTCGATGGTCGTGGCCACGGTGTCGGCCCCCTGCTCGGTGACATGGGGAGCGATGGCGTTCTTCTTCTCGTTCAGGTAGTACTCAAGGTTGGCGTGCTTCACGTCCTGCGAGAATAGGGTCATCATGTCGGCGCTGAAATCCTTGGGAATGACGATGGCGGCGTAGTACTCGCCTGAGCGCACCCCCTCCAGAGCCTGATCGCGGTTGACGAACCTCCAGTCCAGCTGGTCGTTGGCTCTCAGGGTGCTGGTGACCGTTTCCCCCACGTTGATCTTGATCGGGATCAGGTCGGACTTGTATCCCTTGTCGGTGTTGGCCACGGCCACCTTGATGGCCTTGGTGTTCTTGTAGGGGTCCCAGCTGGCGGCGATGTTGAACCAGGCATAGAGGGCCGGGACGATGATCAGGCCCATCAGGACGATAATGGCGATGACGTTGCTGGTGGCATCCGCCAGATCCTTGCGCAGGATCCTCCAGATATTCCTCATCGACGGTCACCATCCTCGGGAGCGCCTTGCTCATCTCGGTTCAGAACTGATTCGCGCACGGCTGTGGTCAGCCTGGTCATGGCCGAAGAGCCCTGCCTGCGCGGGCGAATCAGGGCGTGGAAGTCCATGCCGGGACGCTCTGCCAGACCCAGCTGCTGGACATAGCTGTCGCAGATGTACTCGACGATGATCAGGTAGGCGTCGATCAGGACGATGGAGGCGATACAGGCGATAAGCATGACGATCTTGGCCTCGGTGCTGAACAGCAGGATCAGGAAGAGGACCGGCAGCAGCACCAGAGCCAGACCAGCCCGGATCAGGGTGGGATAGAGGGCCAGGAAGCGATGCGCCCGCCGCCTGATGATGGCACGGTAGTCGCCCTCGCCCAGGATGGAGCGTGCAAGGCTGCTCAAGCTCAGGCGACGGTCGGCCGAATGGTTCTGCTCGGTCAGCATCAGGTCAGTAGCGCCGAGACGCCGGTCGAAGAGGGCATTCAGGTTGAGCAGGTACCGCCGCACCACCAATCCGATCAGGAGAGCTACGGGCAGGTACCAGAAGACGTGGAGCATATCCTGCCAGTAATGGCTGCCGTACATGCCGCCGATGGTCTCGCGCATGGCGTTGATCCCATAGGTGAAGGGCAGCCAGGGGTTCAGGTTGCGGAAGAAGTCGGGCATCATCTCAATGGGATACATGCCCGAAGAGCCCGGTATCTGCAGGATGACCAAGACCACGGCCAGGGCCTTGCCGATATGCCTGAAGGAGGCGGCCAAGGCATAGATGATGTTGATGTACACGAAGGATGCGAAGACCCCGGCCAGGACGAACAGCGCCGGCTGGTGGCACTGAATGCCCAGCATCAGATCGCCCACTGTAGCGATCAGCGCCTGGAAGAAGCCGACGAAGACCAGCAGAAGCCAACGACCCAAATAGGCCTGGGTGGCTGTGCACTTGCGGATGCCCTCCTTGTCGACCTCCAGCTTGTAGATGGCTATCAGGATGAACCCGCCCACCCAGAGGGCCAGATTGGTGTAGAAGGGCGCCACGGATGACCCGTAGTTGCTGACCGGGTAGACCGTATGCGAGGCCAGCTTGACCGGCGAAGACATGGCCTTCCCGAAAGATTCCGGGCTCAATCCCAGGGTTTGGGACATCCGGTTCCAGGCGGCCGAGGACCCTAGAGCGGCCACATCGGTGCGGACCCCCTCCAGGTCGGACCTGACTGTGACCAGGGAGGCCCTGGTGGCGGACAGGGTCGACTGGGCCTGGCCGATGGTGGAATCCAGCTGGTCCAGCAAGGCATCGGTCTGGGCAGCCGTGGTGGACAGGCTGCTCAGGGCGCCCTGGAGCGAACCGTTGGAGGCGTTGAGATTGTCCAGCCCGGTAAGGAGGTTGGGCATGGTGGTTCCCGTTAGACCTTGGCTGGCCGTTGTCAGTGCCTTGATGCCTGTGTCGCCGGTGTCGGTCATGGCCGAGCTCAGGTCCGATGCGGCTTGCTTGCCCGAGTCCAGAGCCGTCGAGGAGTTCTTCTTGAAGGCATCCAAGGATGCCTTCTGCTGCTCGTTGGTTTTTTTGAGACCGTCGATCTGCCGTTGGATGCTCTCGTAGGCCGGATCCCCTGGATGCAGTCCGGACTGATCCAGGCCCGACTGGAGCCGGTCCACAGCCTGTCCGTTGGCATCGACCAGCTGACCCATGCCGGAATTGACCCGGTCCACCTTGTCCTGGGTGGCGTTCAGATCGGCCGTGATCCCGCCTGCCACCGTATTCACATCAGTGACCGCACTGGACAGCCGTACCGACCCATCTGCCAGGGTCTGGTTCAGGGCAGAGGAGAAGCGAAGACTGTCATCGCGGGTCCTGGTCATATGATCCTGGGCCTTGCTCAGGGTGGCCTGAGTGGCCGATATCTGACTCTGCAGATTCTTGATGTCGTTTTTAGAGCCGGCTACAGTCTGCCGGGCCTGGCCCATGGTGGAATCAATTCGGCCAAGCTGGCCGTCCGTCCGATCCAGCTGGTCGATGATTCCTCCCAAATCGCCCACAACTTGGCTTCGGCTCTGCTCAGCCGCGCCCTTGGCATCGCCGGCGGTCTGCAGGACCTTCCCAGCCAGGGCATCGCTGACGGCCGAGACGAAGACCGTGTTGATCTCCTGATCGATGGTGGAGGCGCCAGTGTCGGTCACCTTGGGGGCGATGGCGTTCTTCTTCTCATTGACGTAATAGTTCAGGGCAGGCCTGTTCCCGGTCCCCTCGACAATGCCGACCAGATCGGCGCTGAATCGTTCAGGAATGATGATGGCCGCGTAGCACTGGCCCGAATGGACCTCTTCAATGGCTCTCTGGTCATCATCCATGAACTGCCAGCCCAGGCTTTTATTGGCACGCAGCTCCTGAATGACCGATCTGCCGGCGTTGATCCTGCCGGTTTGCGGGGATTGCGCCCCTCGGTCCATGCTGACGACGGCCACGGGCAGGTTCTTGGCGTTGCTGTAAGGGTCCCAAAGAGCCATGATGTTGAACCAGGCGTAAAGGGAGGGAAGCACGGCCACACCGATGGTCACCACCAGGGCCACGGGGTTGCGCAGTATCCGCCAGAGATCTCGCCTGAAGATGGCCAACACGGTCTTCACCGCCAGGCACCTCCTTCTTGTCTGTCCAGGGGACCAGGGCATTGACCTGCTCCGCTCGGATTGGCTTCGTCCTCCCAGGACCTACATCCGGCCCGAGTATAGCCACCCTTCCTTACTGGCCCAGACCGGTCAGCTGATCGTGAATGCCCATGCGAAGTTGAAGCGGCAGGGCATGCATGTGACCATTGGTGGTTTCATCGTATATGAGTATGGACGAAATCTTTCGGCATCACGCAGGGCCGGACCCTCAGGACGACACTGGGTTCCGACGACGGTTCATGCCTTGGCCGCGAACAGGCGTGAGACCGCCATCGACAGAGCAACGGCAAGGCCCATGGGCATGAAGGCCATGACCGGCAGGTGGCAGACCTCCATCAGCATGGCCATGGCCATGAGCGGAGCCTGCTGTGAGGCTGCCAGCAGGGAGGCGGCACCGACCACGGCACACTGCCAGACCGGCAGGCCGGGTACGAGACAAGCCAGCAACAGGCCCAGCACAGCGCCCGTGGCGGATCCCAAAGCTATGGAAGGCGTCAAAGTGCCGCCGAAGGCCCCGGCACGGATGGTGGCTGTGGTCAGCAGAGCCTTGGCCAACGCGAAGAGAACCAGCGAAGCAAGCGACTGAGCCAGCTGAAGTCCGGAGAACCCTGCGGACAGCCGCTGATCCATCCCCATCTGAGCCAGGGCCCGGCCGTTGCCCAAGACCTGCGGAATGACCAGAGCGACCAGACCGGTCAGCAGAGCCACCCCTGTCAGCTGCCAGATTACCGCAGGACCAGTGGTCCTATGGGCTTCAGCCCAGGAGGTCATCCGCCGGAATCCGGCCCCCAGCAGTCCCATGACCGGCCCGATCAACAGAACCACCGCCATAAGCCCGGGCCGGAATGGCTCGGAGCCGACCTTATAGTATGGAGCGAACCCCTTGATGGATCCCCCGACCAGAGTGGCCAGGGCTGACATGGCCAGATTGACCGTCACCACTTCGGCATCCACCCGCCGCAGCAGCACCTCTATGCCGAAGAAGGCACCAGTCAGAGGCGCAATGTAAATGCCGGCAAATCCTGCACCAGCAGCCGAGGTGACCAGCAGCGGACCGTCCTGATCACGCAGCCCCAGCCGTCGGCCCATCCTGGCCCAGAGACCGCCCAGAAGGGCCCCGGCCTCGCGAGGAGCCACCTCCCTGCCGATGGAGCCGCCAGCAGCAACGAAGAAGATCTGCGTGAGCACATGGATAACAGTCCGCCCTGGGGGCATAGGCGCGCCCTTGACGGCCTGGCCGACCGAGGGAACCAGCTTGGTCCTCGTCCGCAGCCAGGCCCAGACCAGCCCGGCCACAAGTCCGGCAAGAGTCACCGAGGCCAGCCTTCTGATCGGCTGCACCGTTTCAGCTGTGGGAGCTCCTGAAGTCTCCGAAAAACCCAACAGGCCGACCTGGATCAGCTCGAAGAACCTTGCCAGCAAGCCAGAAGAAAATCCGACCAGCAGGCCCAGACAGAGCACTGAAACCGTCAGGCCCCAGCTGCGGGGAAGCTGGAATCCGCGATCAGAATCTGAAGCCTGGTCAGGCTTTCGTTGGGTATGCACAACCCCAATCTAGCGGAAGCAACGGCCAGCAGAGCGTTAGTCCAAACAGCCTCCTCCGAGGTGCGACTTGCGCTCATAGCCACGAGAGCCAACCCAACCAGTTTCGGCCTTCCCATCAACAGGTCACAAGGTCACTCCCAAGACTGCCTTCCTATCAGTCCGTCTTGTTCTTGAGGGCCTCCCGCAGAAAGTCACGCTGCAGAATAAGCAGGTTCTCGGCCACGGTCTCGTCGTTGGTCATGTGGGTGATGCCGGTCAGCGGCAGAACCGTATGGGGACGGCCAGCCGCCATCAGAGCGCTGGAGAGCCTCAGAGTGTTGGCGACGGAGACGTTGTCATCCGCAAACCCATGGATCAGCATCAGCGGTCGGCGCAGCGAGGGTGCGTCATCAATGATCCCATTGCGTCGGTAGACGGCAGGGTCCATGCCCAGATAGCGCTCGGTGTAATGGGTGTCATAAAGAGTCCAGTCCGTAGGCGGGGCGCCTGCGCAGGCTGCATGGATCCGGTCGGGGGCCCGAAGAACCGATAGGGCCGACAGGAAGCCGCCATAGGACCAGCCGATCATGGCCACATGCCCCAGGTCGGCCTCGGGAGCGAAGTCCGGCAGGGCCTCCAGAGCCTCAAGCTGGTCATCCAGAGTCACCTGGGCCATGTCTTCAAAGATGGCCCGATCCCAGGCAGGACCACGACCAGGCGTACCCCGGCCGTCGGCGGTCAGGACCAGGAAGCCTTGATCAGCCCACCACTGAGACTCCCAGTAGTAGGACTGGTTGAAGACCACCTGCTGGGCGCCAGGTCCGCCGTAAGGCTTGAGCAGGACGGGCAGGCTGTCGGCACTGGCGTAGGGGCTGGATTCAGACGGTCTGACGATGGCTGCGAACAGCTCGTGCTGACCCATGCGCACGAAGTCCACGTTGGGAGTGAATCCGGGATCGCTGCTGGTATCGGCAAGAACGGCGCTCATGGCTCCCTGGCTGTTAATATGACCAGCATCCACGGCTCGGCGATCAGGACGATCCTGATGCTCCTGCCGGCTGCCAACCTGGCCCGAGGCAGCGGGATCAGCGACCGATCTCAAGGTGCTATCGGGGCGGGCTTCACCTACCAGGCCCAGTCCTTCAGCACCCAAGCGGTCCAGATCCCCATCAGCGCCCAAGTAGCAGTGGCGCACCTGCCCCTGTGCCGAGGCCATGGTCCGTCCGCTGACCACGATGCCATGGCCGGCACGCGAGGCAGACCACACTCCGGGCAGCCGGTTGAGCACGTGGATGGAACCGTCATACCCCAGACGCATCAGATCGAAACTGCGAGGATCGGTGGAGACCACCGCCAGCACATCATGGTCCTCCACAGACAGCACCTGCCGAATCTGGCAGCCAGCCGGGGAGAATACGCGCCCATCAAGGCGCAACCGTGTGGTGTCGGCTTCTAAATCAATGCAGGCATCCACCAGACCGCCCTGGGGCCGGTAGCCCGGCAACCCGGGCACCAGGTCGATCCACTGGTCGTTGCCGTGCTCCTGCAGAACCCTGGTGGCCACCTTGGGCGCCGCCTCGGGATCAAGCAAGGTCATATCCTGGCCCTGATCCAAGCCCTGGCGGACATCCGGCACCTGCACGTCCATGATCCTGTCTTCGGTTTGCCGACGATTCTGAACCAGCAGGAGGGGACGATGCCCTTCCTGCCAACGGACCACGGCCAGGTACTCAAAGACCTGACGGTTCCAGTCCACCTCGCCCACCCAGGGATCGGCATCATCATGGCCCAGGAAAACCAGACTCAACCCGACGCGGGCGTTGGCAGTCAGCGCCTGGGGATACCGCCGGGCGCGCGGCCCGGCCTGAGGGTTGGCCGGATCGCTGATGTACCAGATCGGCTCATCGGAAGAATCCGTGTGCTCGACCAGCAGGGCCCGGGAGTCCGGTGACCACCAGAACCCCCGGTAGCGGTTCATCTCCTCGCCAGCCACGAACTCGGCCAGCCCCAGCTGCATCCGATCATCAGTACCGGGGCGCAGAGCCAGGACAGCTCGCTCACGGTCCTGCCCGGCATCCTGCCCGATGGTAACCACCATCAATCGGCTACCAGTCGTATAGGCCACCATGGTGCCGTCAGGGCTGATGGCGGGATTGAGCACAGCCAAGTCACCATGCTCCAGGCTCAGAGCCCGCGTGGAGGCAGTGAGACCATCAGAGGCGATCAGCGAGAGCCAGAGTCGGCCACCAAGGGCAAAGACCACCCGATCCCCGGCATCATCCACGCTGTAGTCGACAATGCCCTCGCTACCTTCTCGCGAGCGCTCCCTACGAGCCAGCTCGGCGGCCGGCACCTGTTCCCGGTCTGCATCCTCCAGCAGGACCCTGGGGTCGGCCAGGAGCACCTCATGGTGGCGGCCTTCCTGATCGAAGACAGACAGCCAGAGCCCGGTCACCAGGTCCTCAGGCCCGTCGGAGCGCAGAAAGACGGCCCGTGAGCCGTCCCCCACCGCCAAGGCCGACCGTGGCGCACCCAACGTAAACCGCAGGGTCCGGGCCTTGGCCCGCGGATATGCCTCCATCGCCCGATCCACCTCTTCGGCCATGCTCGCTCCTCAAATATCTCTGGCATGGTCCCCATGACCATGCGTCTGCCACGATGATAGGCGCCCAGGTGCCAAAGGGGAATTCGATCAGCCTCTGTCCCGATGTGCCATTCTGGCATTCGCGCTCGCTTGGTCCTGTTCATTGGAGAAATTGCAAGCATCCGAGCGCCCATTACCTCC
Source organism: Bifidobacterium asteroides (assembly GCF_003202695.1). GTDB lineage: Bacteria > Actinomycetota > Actinomycetes > Actinomycetales > Bifidobacteriaceae > Bombiscardovia > Bombiscardovia asteroides_G. The sequence continues at coordinate 103,153 of NZ_QGLL01000001.1, read as the reverse complement.
TTCCGACAGGGTCACGTACTATGAAGGGGTTATATGGAAAGGGATGACTATGAGCGTTCTCGATCGTTTCGAGAAGAGCGTAGAAGGCGCCGTTAACGGTGTCTTCTCGAAGTTCGGCTCCAAGGACCTACAGCCCGTCGATCTGTCGAGCGCCCTCGAGCGTGAGATAGACTCACAGGCCATGCCTGTCGGTCGCGACCGTACTGTGGCACCCAACGAGTACCGATTCAGACTATCCACCCCCGACTTTGACCGCATCGAGCAGTGGGGTTCGGAGGCCTTGGCCAACGAGCTGGCGGACAACCTGACCAAGTACGCCGAAAGCCAGCACTATGCCTTCGTCGGTCCAGTCGTGGTCGTCTTCGAGGAGGATCTCAACCTGAACAAGGGCGACTTCCACTTGTCCGCCGAGTCAGTCCAGGGTAACGCGGCGCCTGTCACCACCCCGGAAGAGTCCAAGGACTGCCCGGTGCTGGAGATCAACGGCCGCCAGTATCTGCTGACCGCCCCCATCACCACCATCGGCCGTGGGTCCACCTGCGACATCGTCATTGACGACGCGGGCATTTCCCGTCGGCATCTACAAATCGAGATCACTGACAAGGGCGTGGTAGCCCGTGATCTGGGGTCAACCAACGGCACTTATGTGGAGGGGCATCAGGTTCCCGCAGCCACCCTGCTGGACGGCAACACCATCACCATCGGCCGTACCCGCATCCTCTACTGGGCGTCGTCGCAGGAACAGGATTCGTAAGTCGCCCAGACCTTGAAGTAAGGTCGAATCATTATGCTGACTGAACTGACATTCGCCATCCTCAAATACGGATTCCTGGCTCTGCTATGGGTATTCGTCTGGCTGGCCATCCGTTCGCTCCGCAAAGATATCGAGACCTTCAGCCCTAAGACTTCTCATACCCGTCGACGCAGCCAGCGCGCAGCCCAGCGCAAGCTGCCGGCGGCCGCCAGATCCGTGCCCGACGCCCCGGTCAGCAAGATTGAATCTGCAAGCGACGAGCCCTCATTGCTGGTCGTCATCGACGGACCTCTGGCTGGCTCCTCCACGCCGTTGTCCGGACATCCCATCACTCTAGGCCGCTCCTCCTCGAACACTCTGGTGCTGGATGACGAGTTCGTCTCGGGCCATCATGCGCGGGTCTACCAGGACCCCGCATCGAACCGATGGGCCATCGAGGATCTGGGATCCACCAACGGCACCGTCGTCTCTGGGCAGAAAATCATGGCGCCGACAATCCTACCGGCGGAGGTTCCCGTGCGCATCGGAGCCACCACCTTCGAGTTGAGGTAGCCGCCCATGACCAGGAACGATGCGAGCCAGAAGCTGTTCCTCTACTCCACAGCGGTTTCAGACGTAGGGTACGTACGCAGCAACAACCAGGATTCCGCCTTCGCCGGCGAGCGCCTGATAGCCATGTGCGACGGCATGGGCGGCCACGCAGGCGGGGATACAGCATCGACCATAGCCATCCGGTCCCTGGCACACATCGAACGCGACGACCGGGAGCAGGACGTGCAGGCCCTGGCTCGGATGATGGAAACCTCGGTCATCGCGGCCCATGATGCCATCGTGGGCAAAGCCAAGCGCGAACACCGGCTATCAGGCATGGGCACCACGGTCACAGCCCTGGCTCTGGCCGACAACTCCTGGGTGCTGGCCCATATCGGGGACTCCCGAGGCTACCTCCTGCGGGAGGGCAAGCTGATCCGGATGACCCAGGACCACTCTTACGTGCAGCACCTTATCGACACCGGCCGCATCTCTCCGGCCGAAGCCCGCAACCACCCTCAGCGCAACGTGGTCATGCGGGTCCTAGGGGACTTCGACATCGATCCCCGCCCGGACATCTCCATTTCCAAGGCTTTGCCCGCAGACCGCTGGATGATCTGCTCGGACGGCCTCTGCGGCGTTCTGGAGGACTCGACCATCGCCGAGGTGCTGTCTTCGGTCTCGGACCAGGCGGAGTGCGCCCAGCAGCTGGTTACATCCGCCCTCAAGGCCGGCAGCACCGACAACGTGACCGTGGTCATTGCCGACGCCACACTGGCCTTGGACGCTGATGCATTCAATCTGCCCCATCAGACCCCTCTAGTAGGCGGCGCAGCCAGCTCCAACCTGGAGGCCCTGGCCGACATCTTGGATGAACCCGTAGCAGCAGCACCGCGCCTACGCGATGAGTCTCGGGAGTCCCCTGCCAAGCGGGCCGCCGACCTGAGCCAGGATCGGGATTCCGCTAAGGAGGAGGATGAGGATGACGACGGCCGCACTGCCCAGCCCTCGGCTGCCCGAGAAGAGAGCGGCGAACGGCATGTGCCCGACACCAGCGAGATCCCCGTCGTCCACAAGAAGGACGGCTCGGCCTCAGCCGACCCCTACGATCCCGACGTGGCCAACGCCATTCACAAAGAGCACCTGGAGCAGCTCAAGCGTCAGCGCTCCCGGCATCGGCATATTCGACTGATCCTGGCCGGCATCATCACCCTGGTGGTTCTGGCCTTGGCCGGAGGCACAGGTGCTGCCTATCGATGGAGTCAGGAACAGTACTACCTGGGCACGGACCAGGGCCGCGTGACCATCTACCAGGGCGTGCCCACCAAGGCCTTCGCCCTCTCGCTCTCCCACCCGGTGCAAACCACGGACATCGCCGTCAAGGGGCTTCCCCAGTCCTGGCGTGATCAACTGGAAGAGGGCATCACCGTCTCCAGCATGGACGACGCCAAGGAGCACGTCACTTTGATCCGCAAGGAGGCCGGCGACCTCAAACGCGAACACGCCAAGGAGGCCAAGGACGAGTCCAGCCAGGCTACGGCTTCTCCCTCAGCCCAGCCCTCACCGTCGGAAACCGACCAGGGCGGGCGACAGTAGTCATGATCATCACACGACTGCGCCGCATGGGCCTTCTGCTCTTCTCCCTACTGGTGGGGTTCATCGGCTTCTTCCAGATGTTCGCCCGTGCAGCGGGCCGTTTCCCCGGGGACTACGCCGCCCTGCTGGCAGTCACCGCCGCCCTCTTCATCGCCCTCTGGATCCTGTTGGAGATTTACCAGCCTTACGGCAGCCAGGCCATCCTGCCCAGCATCGTCATCCTGAGCTCACTAGGCATCACCCTGATCACTCGTATAGACCTGCGCAATGCCCGGATCGGCCAGTCTACGCGAGTGGGTTTCACTCAGCTGATCTGGCTATGTCTGGCCCTGGTCCTGTGCGGGCTGCTGGTGGTGCTGCTTCGTGACTACAGGTTGCTGCGCCGCTTCTCCTATGTGAGCATGGTGGTGGGCCTGGTCCTGCTCCTGTCGCCCATGCTGCCCGGCATCGGCCGCGAGATCGGCGGCGCCCGCATCTGGGTAGGAGTAGGGTCGCACACCCTGCAGCCCGGCGAATTCGCCAAGCTCTTCCTAGCCTTCTTCTTCGCCGCCTACCTGTTCGATCACCGAGACCAGCTGGCCGTAGGCGGCAAGAAGTTCCTAGGCATGCGGATGCCCCGAATCAAGGACTTTGGCCCCATCATCATCGTCTGGCTGATTTCGCTGGCTGTCCTGGTCATCCAGCATGACCTGGGCACATCGCTGATGTACTTCGCCATGTTCGTCTCCATGCTCTACGTGGCCACCGGCCGCACCAGCTGGATCGCCATCGGCTCGGTCTTCTTCGTCATTGGGGCCGTGGCCTCATCCATGATCTTTGCCCATGTGGGCGCCCGCGTGGATGCCTGGCTGCACCCCTTCAGCAACGCTGAGTTCAGCAAGGCCTTCGGCGGATCCGGCCAGCTGGTGCGCGGCATCTTCGGCCTGGCTGCTGGCGGGCTGACAGGCACCGGTCTGGGCCAGGGACGCCCCTGGATCACCCCCCTGGCCAACTCCGACTTCATTTACACATCGGTAGGCGAAGAGCTGGGGCTGAGCGGCCTGCTGGTGGTACTGGCGCTCTATCTGGTCATCGTGGCCTCGGGCATGATCACGGCCATGAAGATCAAGGACGGCTTTGGCAAGCTCCTGGCCTCCGGCCTGGTCTTCACCATGGCCTTCCAGGTCTTCACCGTGGTAGGCGGCATCACCCTGGTCATTCCCCTGACCGGACTGACTATGCCCTACATGGCAGCAGGCGGCTCCAGCCTGGTAGCCAACTGCATCCTGGCCGTCCTGCTGATCATCATTTCCAACGCAGCCAACAAGCCTGCACCAGAGGTCAGCTCGGACACTTTCAAGTACGAGGCCCTAGCCGTCCTACGCGAGCAGGAGACCGGCCAGCGCAGCGGACAGAACGACTCAGACTCAGACGACAGAACCTCCCGCGAACAACAGGCCCACGGCCGTCATGCAGGATCCGCCGAACAGACCGATCAGGATGAGGCAAACGACATGCCAGCCACTGGCCGCATACCCATTCGCCAGGTTCGAGGAGGTGGACAGTGAACAAGTCCCTGCGTCAACTCTTCAACGCCGTCATCGTCCTCTTCGTCATCCTGGGGCTTTCCAGCTCCATCATCATGGTGATCCGGGCAGGGACTCTTAACTCGGACCCGCGCAATCTGCGCGCCCTCTACCACGAGTACGCAGCGCCTCGAGGGGCTATCCTGACATCGGACGGAGCCGTCATGGCCCAGTCCGACCCCATCAACGACTCCTTCCAGTACCAGCGGCACTACCACAAGGGGGCCGTCTACTCGCCCATCACTGGCTACTACTCCATCACCAGCCCAGCAGACAGGGGAATCGAGGCCTCGCGCGACCGTCTGCTGAGCGGCCAGTCGGACAGCCTGTGGATGGATCGGCTCAAGTCCCTCTTCACTGGCACCCAGAACAAGGGCGCTTCCATCGAGACCTCCATCAACCCCAAGATGCAAGAGGCCGCCTACGCCATGCTGGGCAATCTGTCTGGTTCAGTAGTGGCCATCGAGCCCTCCACAGGCCGTATCCTGACCATGGCCAGCACGCCAAGCTACAACCCCGAAGACCTGACCGCCCACGACAGCAGCGATGCCTCCCAAGCCTATCAGAAGCTGGCCTCCCGCTCAGACAACCCCATGCTCAACCGGGCCACCTCGCAGCTGTATCCGCCCGGGTCCACCTTCAAGGTGATCGTAGCCGCCGCCGCCCTGGAGTCCGGCCATTACCACCCCGACAGCGAGTTGCCGGCCGGAGCCTCATACACCTTGCCCAACACCAACTACAATCTGACCAACGCCACTGCCACGGCCAACGGGGTCAATGGCAAGATCAGCCTGGAGAATGCCCTGGCCTACTCCTCCAACACGGCCTTCTCCCAGCTGGGGGTCGCCCTAGGCGACAAGACGCTGGCAACGCAGGCCCGCAAGTTCGGCTACGGCTCCACCATCACCCTGGACGGGACCAATTCCACAGGACGGCCCATGAAGGCCGTGGCTTCCAAGTTCCCCGAGGACCAGTCCCAGGACCGGCTTGCCCTTGCCTCCATCGGCCAAGGGGATACCCTGTCCACCCCGCTGCAGGCTGCCATGACGGCCGCTGCCGTGGCCAACGGCGGCAAACTCATGCAGCCGACCCTAGTGGACCGGGTGCGTTCCAGCGACCTGAGCGTCATCAGCGAAACAACGCCCTCGGTCTACTCACAGGCCTTCTCGTCGGACACCGCCAAGGCCCTGACCGGCATGATGGAAGCAGTGATCACCAAGAGCTACCCCGATCTGGCCATCCCCGGCATGCAGGTGGCCGCCAAGTCCGGCACAGCCCAGATCGGCACGGGCAATACGGCAAATGACGGGTGGATGATAGGATTCGCCCCGGCCGACAAGCCCAAGGTAGCCGTAGCCGTCGTGGTACATGGAATCTCCTCCTATGGCATGGAGATCGCCGGGCCGATTATGAAACGCGTCATGCAGGAGGCTGCCAAGTGAAACTGATACAGGGACAGCTCATTCATCGACGGTACCGTCTGGACCGCCGCCTTGCGCAAGGGGGCATGGGCGAAGTCTGGAAGGGCTACGACATCGAGCTGGGCCGCGTAGTGGCCATAAAGGCTCTGCGCGAAGACCTGACCAACGAGGAGTCCAAACTGTTGCGGCTTCGGGCCGAGGCGCACAACTCCGCCAACCTGGCCCATCCAAACATCGCCGCCCTCTTCGAGTACTACGAGCATGACGGCATCGGATTCCTGATCATGGAATACGTGCCCAGCCAATCCCTGGCTGACATCTACCGAACCCGTGGCGCGCTGGATCCCATCGAGCTGCTGCCCATCCTGATCCAGACGGCCCGGGGGCTCTACGTAGCACACTCCCATGGAGTCATCCACAGAGACGTCAAGCCGGCCAACATCATGGTCTCTGACACCGGTGAGGTCAAGATCACCGACTTCGGGGTCTCCTACTCCACCAACCAAGGGCAGATCACCCAGGACGGCATGGTGGTGGGCACGGCCCAGTACATCTCGCCCGAGCAGGCCCAGGGCCTCCAGGCCACTCCCCAGTCCGACATCTACTCCTTGGGCGTGGTGGCCTACGAGGGTCTCTGCGGGCACCGGCCCTTCACCGGCGCCACTCCGGTGGACATCGCCGCAGCACACGTTAACGATCCTGTGCCGCCGCTGCCGGACTCGGTGGACATCCAACTCATGAACTTCGTCATGTCCATGCTGGCCAAGGACCCGCAAGACCGCCCGGCGAATGCCCTGGTAGTCTCCCACACACTGGCAAGGATCGAACAGCGGCTTCTGGACCAGCAGCTGGGCGAAACGGAGATCATCAGCCCGCGCGCACCCACGCCTCGACGCATCGTGAGCAAGCCACACGCGGCAAAAAACATCTTCAAGCCCGTCTGGGGGCACTATGGAAAAGGAAGCGCGCAGCGCGGCCTTGAAGCGACGAACGGAGGGGATACCCTATGAGCATCACACTGCCGTCGTCCCTAGCGGACGGACGTTACCTTCTGGGACAACTGGTCGGACGCGGTGGCATGGCCGAGGTCCACAAGGCCGTGGACACACGTTTGGGAAGGACGGTCGCGGTCAAGATCATGCGTTCCGATCTGGCCAACGACGAGGTCTTCCTGTCGCGATTCCGGCGGGAGGCCCACTCGGTCGCCTTGCTCAACAACCCCAACATCGTCTCCATCTACGACTCGGGCGAGGAGCTGCTGACTGACGACCAGGGCAATCATGAGCGAGTGCCTTACCTAGTCATGGAGTACGTGAAAGGCCAGACTCTGCGGTCCATCCTCAAGGAGAATGGCGCCCTAAGCCAGCGCGACAGCGAGCAGGTCATGCTGGGCATGCTGAACGCATTGGAATACTCCCATCACATGGGCGTCATCCACCGGGACATCAAGCCCGGCAACATCATGATCTCCGAACAGGGCATCGTCAAGGTCATGGACTTCGGCATCGCCCGGGCCATGGACGATTCGGCCGCCACCATAACCCAAACCCAAGGCGTGGTGGGCACGGCCCAGTACCTGAGCCCTGAGCAGGCCCGCGGCGCAAGCGTGGACATGCGCTCCGACATCTACTCGGCCGGTTGCGTCCTCTACGAGATGCTGACCGGGCAGCCGCCCTTCAATGGGGATTCAGCCGTGGCCATCGCCTTACAGCACGTCAACCAAATGGCGACCCCGCCCAGCACCATCGTACCCGGCCTGCCGAAGATGTGGGATTCCATCTGCGCCAAGGCCATGGCCAAGGACCGTCAGAACCGCTACGCTACCGCCGCCGCCTTCAAGAGCGACATTCTGGCCTTCATGAACGGTGGAACCCCAGTGGCTGCCGCCTTCAACCCGCTGACCGACCTGGCCAACGTCAAAGCCCGCAGGGATGCCGAGCAGGGGACCGAAACGGCCACCATGCCGTTGACCGAAGAGGAGACGGCCGCCACACAGGCCTTCAACCCTGTCCAGGACCCGCTCAACCCGGCCGCCGCCAGTGTCGCCACAGCCGAGCGCACTGCCACCAGGAAGGCCCAGCAAAAATCCAAGCGGCGCAAGAAGATCATCATCGGCGCCGTCCTGGGGGCTGTACTTTTGGTAGCCATCGGATTGGGCGCGTGGACCTTCATGAGCCGAAACCGTCATCCGATGGCCGAGGTGCCCACCATCAACGCGCAGATGTCACGGGCCCTTGTCCGCGATAAAGTCACCGCAGCAGGATTCCAGTACCAGGAGAAGGAGGACCAGGACTCGGCCGAGCCCAAAGGTACCTTCACTAAGCAAAGCCCAAAGGGAGGAAGCATGGCTCCCAAGGGCTCCACAGTGACCGTCTGGTTCTCCTCCGGCCCCAAGGACACGGCCATCCCGGATGTCAAGGGCATGAACCAGCAAGAGGCTCGCAGAGCCCTGGAGAAGGCCGGATTCAAGGTCTCTCCCGCAGCCTCGGTGGAAGACAGCCAGGACGTGCCCAAGGACCATGTGACCCGCACGGATCCCGCCGCTGGCCAGAGTGTGGCCAAGGGAACCAGCATCCTGCTCTACATCTCCTCGGGTATGACCAAGGTGCCTGATCTGTCTGGCAAGACCAAGGACGATGCGACCAAGATCCTCGAGAGCCTGCACTTCAACATCACCATCAGCGAGCAGACCTCCAACTCCGTGTCCAAGGACATGGTCATCAGCACCGATCCGGCAGCCGGATCCTCCATCCAGCAGGGAGCCATGATCACGGTCAACGTCAGCAACGGCATGCAGCTAGACGACTATGCCGGCAGGAACATGACCCTGGGCGAGGTCAAGCGCGCCCTGGGCCAGGGGGTCAATATCACGGTCAACGGCCCCAACAGTGATAACGCTGTGGTCACTGGCCAGACTCCTGCTGCAGGTACCTCATTCGACAAGTCCAAGGACACCATCACCCTGACCACGCGCATCAGCATCCCGTCATTCTCGGGTGAGACTCTGGGCAGCTACCGGCAAAAGCTGATCAACAGCGGCGTCAGCGCCGACAGGATCAACTCCAGCGGCAAGGACTCGGACACGGTGACCGGCGTAAACCCCGGAGTCGGCAGCCGGGTGGACGACAACACCCCCATCATGGTGGCCACCGGCAGCTCCGCCAACTGACCGTATGGACCGGTGGCCCCAGCCCTGTCGCCGATCCATCGAGTTGGGTCATATAGGGCTAGGCAGAGTGAATACGGGATGAATAGGGCGATGACTGCAGAGTCCACGTCATTAGGACTATGACCACAAGACCTGGCTACCAGACCATGGCCACTGGAGAGTCTTGGACAAGACCTTTGCCTTCAGCAATCACTTCCGGCAGTCGACAAGGCATGATTAGCAATAAGCGGCGGGGTCACAGAGTCATATTGGATCCTGTGGCCCCGCCGCTCTTCCTATGTCGCCTAGGTCAGAAGGCGGAGTAGTTGGACATCTGTTTGAGTATGGGCACGTTGTTAGCCAGCCACGGGAAGCCCCACTCCATCAAGGCACAGGCGAGAACCAGCAAGAGCAGAATCAGCAGGAGCCATCGGATCGGAGCTATGCCGGACTGGTGCCGCAGCAACCAGCCGTAGATGCTGACCATAGGCTGTGGCCGCTCACCCTCGCGGATTTGCCTTAGCAACGGGTAGCGCCAGGCCGCCAAGGCCGCCAGATAGATGATCAGATAGGCCGCCACCAGGGCCAGGAGTACCGGCTGCAGGGATCCCATCCTAGCCATAACTGAGCCCTTGTCGTCTGCAAATACCACATTGCCGCCCCGGTCACCCAGCAGTTCCTTGGGCACTCCGTCAGATACCTTGGCCCAGTAATCGAACTCGCCCCAGCTGATCCAGCGGTGGGTTGCCGTAGTGTACTTGGGCTCACAGGTGGTCAGTGTGATCATGCGCTGATCAGGAGCCGCGCCAGGCGAGTAGGGGTTGGAAGCGATGACGTTTACCTGGTCGGGAGAGACGATCTTGTATCGGGTGTAGTGGTAGACGTACCAGTAATCCTTGGTGCGCAGAACGATGGCATCACCCACTCGCAACTCGTCCACATGGCCTAGCGGCTCACCATATCCGGCGCGGTGTCCGGCTATGGCCACGTTGCCCAGCTCGCCCGGCATCTGCGTATTGGTGTAGTGTCCCAGTCCTGCGTAGGCAAGTTGGCGGGGCGATGTGCCCTGAACCACGTTGCGCTCCCAGTGCTCGCCGAAACGAGGAATGTACATTTGAGCCATCAGATCGCCCTCAGAGGCTTGCTTGGGCTGCACCGGAGGCGTTCCATTCTGAGGCTTGGCGACCTTGCGGGTGTCTCCCGATCCTGGGTCGCTCCAAGAAGTCGAAGCCCGGGCCTTCAGCTGCTGATGCTCGGACTGCACACCGGTCCACCAGAGCTGCCAAACCACGTACAGGGCGCAGATGACGGCCAGCGTAATCAGCAGCTCCCCGACGATCTCTGCTATGCCAACCAGCCAGTTTCGTCGTTTATCTGCCGGTTTATCGACCGACGTCCTGTCGTTCTCCGAACTTTCTGTCGTCATTTACCGTGCCTTCTCATCTAAGGATGCATACTGGAGGGGCTGCAGAACAGCCGTCGTCTTGGGGAATCTCAGATTGTCCGAAGACTCGACATCCCATCCTAGCCCTACCGTATTCACATATTCCTTGTAAATCCGGATGGACGGCGAAGCATCCAGGGACTTGGTCATCCGATCGACTGGCCCTATGGCTGAAATCTTATATGGCGGCGAGTACTTTCTACCGTGCAGCAGCAGCACATTGCCCACGCATCGCACGGCCGTGGTGGGCAGAACCCGCTGATCCTGGATCCTCATGGATTCGGCTCCCCCGGCCCAGAGCGCGTTGACCACGCTCTCCACATCCTGCTGGTGGATGACGTAATCGTTAATATTAGCCGTCGACCCGTCGGACCCCACCTTCTGCTGCCAGAGTGGGGAATCGTCAAGAGTCACCGTCAATCCGGGCCCTTGGACGGCCTTGAGCACTGTGCCCGAGCCGGGGTCTTCGCGGGCTTGGGCGGAGTTGTCCTTGTCGTCGTCGGTCAGGGTTTTCAGAGCGTTGATCTGGGAGCTCATGTCGTTGATGTCCTTGCGCAGCTCAGCAGCCTTGTTCTCGCGCTCCTCCACCAGCCCGGCCGTATCGGAAGTGACCGTGACCGTCCTGTTGACGCGAATGTTGGCGGTTAGCATGAACCCGACCAGGGCCAGCACTATAGCCACGGACAACGTGCCGACCAGAGACCTGCGCGCACCGTGCCGTCCCGTTCGTCTGGCCATGGGCATACCTTCATTCTTGTCTGCGATAGTATTACGTTCGAGTCTAACCGCTACTATGGCTTAGTAGATCTACTGAAGGAGAATAACCTCATGGCAGAGCATCAACTCCATGATGACGAGGACGAGGCGGTGGACGAGGCCACGAAGACCGAGACCGAGAGTAAGACCGCTGACACTGGCGAGGATGCCGAGGACGAGGAGTACGGCCTGTCCATGGATAAGGTAGAGGCCGTGCTCAACCAGAGCGTGGACAAGAAGCACATGACTCCGCAGATGCGCCGCATCGTGCAGCGCCAGGAGGAGAATACCCGCCGCGTAGAAGACACCATCAAGAACACCAAGGCCAATCCCCGCTGGTTCGTGCCTCTCTTCGTCACGCTGATGGTGGTGGGACTGATTTGGATCGTGGTCTACTACATCGCCTCCACTAGGGGCAATGTCTTCCCGATCCCCGGCATCGGCAACTGGAACTTGGCCGTGGGCTTCGGCATCCTGCTGATTGGCTTCCTCATGACTATGTGGTGGCATTGATCCAGCTGCATTGTTCTTCATCAACCCCGCAAGCGCTCAGGAACGGTTGCGGGGTCTTTTGCATACTCGCCCACATCCGGGTGTCCTGCATGTGCGGATTCAACCCTCAGGCCGTACCTATTCTTCCACTGTCTCTAAGCTTGGACCAAAGTTATCCACACTCGCCCGAATTTATCGTGGACAGTCTAGGAGATCCGCCCAAAGCCCTACTGCTAATAGGGTTTTGGGTTTACTTATCCACTTTTAACCGGTATATATGCACCAGATCTGAATACTTATTCCCAGGTTATCCACATGATTGTCAACAAATGTGGATAGATGACATCCATGTCATTTATCAATCACGTGAGCACAGCCAGGCAGGCGATGCAGCATGCGACGAGAGCACGACCCTGGGCGAGGAAAGCATGAAGACCTGACTGCGGAAGACAGGCTAGTTGGCCGTCAACAGCAGGTAGGCGCTGATCCTCAGTGCATGGGGTTGGCTATGTTGCAGGCCAGAGCCAATAGGACCAGGGCTGCCAGGAAGATCAACGTGGGCAAGAGCCAAGAGAGCAGGCCGCGCAACTGTGAGCCAGGTCGGCCCATGCGCAGCAGGACCAGCATGAAGAGGCCGCCGATCAGGAAACCGCCCACATGGTCCTGCCAGGCGATGCCGGGCACGAACAGGGGCATGCAGAAGTTGATGACCATCCAGACCACCATGGAACGGATGTCAATCCCCAGACGGCGGTAAACCACCAGAATGGCGGCGAACAGCCCGAAGAGCGCGCCGGAGGCCCCAATGGCCGACGTGCCCCATCCACTTGGCACTAGGACCGCATAGACCATGAGCCCTAGGTCTCCGCCCAACCCGCTGATCATGTAGAGGGCCAGAAACCGTCCATGCCCTATCAGTTTTTCCAGCACCGGCCCCACAACCCATAGGGTGATCATGTTGAAGAGAATGTGCGAAACATTGGTGGCATGCAGAAACATGTTGGTCACAAACATCCAGGGCTCATGAATGGCTGCAATCGGCGCAAAGGCCCAGTATCCCAACAAAAGCTGCTGGTAATGAAGCGGAGCCAGCAGGTACAGGGCCATCTGGATGACCCAGGCCACCAGGCAGATCATGGTGATGGCAGCAGTCACCACCGGCGCCTGGTCATCCCAACGCCGCCGGATTCGTCCCAGCGGCCCTCGACCGCTCCCTCCGCCTGCGAAACCGGTGCCCATTCCATTGACCATGAACCATACCTTACCCGACCGCCCGGCCCAGGGTGTGCGGTTTCCGTGCCGCAATGGCATCGATGTGCCCCACAGTTCGCCGTTTTCCACTAGGATGTTGACTAGGTCGGTCGAAGTGGGCAGGACCGACGAAAGTCGTCGAAAGGAGCCAAACATGGAGAAATCATCTTCAAACGGCTGGAAGTTCTTTGCTCTGCTCTTCGGCACGCTGCTGGCCGGCGTTGTCGCTCTGTTCGTATACAAGCAGCAGAACCCGGATTACGATCCCTGGGAGGAGCCTTGGGAGAACAGCTCATCGCCAGTCGACCTAGGCCTGGCCAAGGAAGAGGAAGACAAGGGGTCTGAGGATCCCGAGACCCCTCTTCAAGCGGGCGCACAGGCCTGACTGTTTCGGTCGGGAAGGAATCCGAACCAGCGTCAAGGACGTGAGGGCAACGGATTCCTTTTTTTCATGCCTGACCGCGGCATGCTGGACACGCCTGTTGGGGCGGCGCGTCACAATGGAACCATGAGTGCCATACGGGAAGCAGACGTGGAAGAAGGCCGCCGGGATTTTCTGGCCTGGCGCGATGCAGCCAAGGAGGCCGCAAGCAATCTGGGCTCGGAGGGTGACCGACTGACGGTGGCCCCCCAAACGGATAGGCGCAGCAAAGCCATGGCCGTCCGCTATTCCCTGCATATGCTGGAGATCAAGGCCCCCGGCCCCGGCGTGGAGGTCAGGGTGGCCCCCTGGGGGGCCGTCAAGATTCTGGACGGGCCGGCATCCGATCCGCACAATCTTACCCCGCCTGACGTAATCGAGCTAGATCCTGATGTCTGGTTGCGGCTAGCAGCCGGTATTACCAATTGGAATGAAGAAGCCGCCGCTGGACACATCAGCGCCGTAGGCGAGCGCGACGATCTGCATGAGCTGCTGCCGCTGGTATGACCACACTGCGACCAACAGCGACTACCGATGGCTGACAATCGCAAATATTACATAGCAAACAGCAACAAGTGGCCAGAAGCCAGACCCCGGATTCAGGCCGGAACCTTGACCGCTAGCCAGCTGCCTCTGTCGACCGGCCACTTCTACTAGCCGACTGCCCCTGCCAACTGACTGCTTGGGCTACTTGTCCGCCGACCCCTTGGCTGAGGCCTTATGATCCTTGTGGTGTTTGAGCGCGCTGGGTATGGGAATGGGTATGCGCTTGTGCGGCTTGGGAGTGGCTGGCATCTCCCCCGAGGTGGCCTTGGCAGCAGCCTCGGCGGCCCACCGGGCGTAATCGTCCAGATCATCGTCCGGGGAATCCTCGGGGTCCTGGCCCCCCGATTTGCGCGGATCCGGCTTGGAGTACTCCTCTTCAACCATTTTGAAGGGATCCTTGCCCCTGGTTCCGGGTTCCTTGCTGCTGAGCTCTTTGGCCAGCTCATCGTAATCCGTGTCCGTTGTCAGATATTTGAGCTTCCGGGCTATTTTCGTCTGCTTAGCCTTCTGACGTCCGCGGCCCATCCGACCCCCTTCGCCAGGTAACGTGCACTTAGGCAACTTGAATGTGAATTTGCATCATTTATGAGAGTACCACCTACGCATCTTGTCGGCTCGGACTTTTACCATAAAAGCAATTCCCAGAAGGACATTCGGCACGACGGCGAGGGTGGGACCATGCAGGAAGAAGAAGTCACAGCAGCAGGCAACGAGATCAGCGACAGCTTCAGAGCCGCGAAGCATCGTTCTGACCAGGTGCTGGCCGAACTGGACAAGAACCCGAGCCACTACACCATGCTGACCGGCGACCGCCCGACCGGCAGGCTCCATCTGGGCCATTACTTCGGCTCCATCCGCGAACGTGTTCAGATGCAGGATCGCGGCGTGCACACCAACATCGTCATCGCCGACTATCAGGTCATCACGGACCGTGACACCACCGAGCATATCCGCGACAACGTGCTCAACCTGCTCCTGGACTATCTGGCTGCGGGTATCGACCCCAAGAAGACCATGATCTTCACCCATTCGTCCACTCCTGCGGAGAATCAGCTGCTGCTGCCCTTCCTCTCCCTGGTGACCGAGGCCGAGCTCCACCGCAACCCTACCGTCAAGGCTGAGATGGAGGCCAGCGGCCATGCCCTGACCGGTCTGCTGCTGACCTACCCGGTCCACCAGGCCTGCGATATACTCTTCTGCAAGGCCAACGTGGTCCCCATCGGCAAGGACAACCTGCCGCATGTTGAGCTGACCCGGACCATCGCCCGCCGCTTCGACGAGCGCTACTCCGGCCAGGCCCCGGTCTTCCCCGAGCCTGATGCCATCCTGTCTGACACCCCTGAGATTCCGGGTCTGGACGGCCGCAAGATGAGCAAGTCCTATGGCAACTCCATCATGCTGGGCGCCACTGCGGAGGAAACAGCCAAACTGATCCGCAAATCGCCTACCGACTCCGAGCGCAGGATTACCTTCGACCCCATAAACCGTCCACAGGTCTCGGCCCTGCTGACCACAGCCGGTCTGGTGACCGACCGGAAGCCCGAGGAGATCGCCGAGGAGATCGGCAATGCCGGATCGGGAGCCCTCAAGGCCTACGTGACCAAGTCGGTCAACGAATTCCTGGCACCCCACCGCGAGCGCCGTGCTGAGCTGGCCAAGGACATGGACACCGTGCGCGACATCCTGGTCGAGGGCAACAAGCGTGCCAACCAGATAGCCGAGGAGACACTTGATCAGGTCCGCTCGGCCATGGGCATGCGCTACTAGACGTCGTACCGCCAGGAGCGGTCAGTAAGCACCCTGGCGGTGACCAGGCCGATAGGCAGGCAGATGATGACCATGAAGGCCCGGAAGGCCCAGTCCAGAGCATTAAGCGTATTGAACTGCCCCAGGTAGAACATGGCCCGGTACATATACAGGCCGGGCACCATGATGACGATGGAGGGCACGGTCAGACTGATTCTTGGGTAGCCCAAGTGGGGCGGCAGCAGACCATGACGGACCGAGGAGCGCCAGACCGTGGCCAGCATGCCGGCCAGGAAGGCGCCCAGAAAGGCCGCCATCTCCGGAGGGACTTGGAGCAGGTCCTGCATCTCCAGGCGCATGGTGTCGGTCAAAGCGCCAATGACGGCGGCCACCAGGGCCATGCGCTGGGGTGAGTTGAAGAGGACCGAGAAGCCCCAGACCCCGCAGAATGCTGCGATCATGCGCAGCCCGGCCATCAGCCAGGGGCTCAGGTTCATCGGTTCAAAGCCCTGCGGATTGAGCATAACCATCCTCGCCACGGCCCATCCGCCAAGTGTGGCCACCAGGATGATTGAGAAGGCATAGGTGATGCGCTGCACCCCCGATGGGAAGTCCAGCTTGGCGATGTCCAGACCGCCGGTGACCAGGGGGAAGCCGGGAATGACGAAGAGAATGGCGCCAATATAGGCCGTGTCGTGCCTGAGGGCCACGGGGTCGAAGAAGCCCGCCAGCCTCAACGTGCCGACGCAGGCCAGGGCAGCAACGATGACCGCCAGCCCGGTGGCAAAGAACTGGTTGATCCGCCTGCCCAGCATCTGGCGGCGCACCCACTGACCTATGCCAGCGCCGACAAAAGCCCCGGCCATGTCATAAGGGCCGCCGCCCAGCAGGAATACGAAGGCCGCGCAGGCCACGGCGGAGGCGAAGCCCGAGAAGAGGGGCGAATAGAGGGGTTTGCGTCGCTCGATCAGGTCTAGGCGTTCATGCGCCTGCCGGACCGTGATGCCACCCACTGCCTGCGGCTCTGAAGAGACGGACTCGTCAGAGGAGACAGCATTATCCGAGGATGCGGTTTCTTTGGAGTCTGTGGACTCTTTGAACGACGCGGACCAGTCGGAAGACACTGCCTGTTCGGAGGATGCGGCGCCATCGGAAGACCTGGCCTTCCCCTGCGCATGGCCTAGTGCTGACGTAGGCCGCGCAGACGCACGATCTTCAATGGGTTCAGCCCCAAAGTCACAGCTTCGGCTGGCTGCAGACGATCCAGCTGCTGCAGAACCAACTACACCCGAATCTGAATCCTTGACCACAGCATCGGCAGTAGCGGAAGCTGTCCTGGAATCTTTTGAATCATCCGAGGCTGCAGTGGTCGGCACGGCCTCCGAGCGAGGCGTAGAGCCTACGGTACCCAGACCGGCGGCCGTTCTGGTGTCTATGGCCGCCGCGTCAATTCGGCTCTGGCTGATCTCGTCCTGGTTGTGCACGGCGGCTGCCACCGCGTCCTTGAGCGCCTTGGCAGCCTCCTGGTCCTGGGCCAGCACCTCCTTGACCGCCTTGCGGGCCGCCGCGTAGATATTCGGCTCGTCCAGGTTGTCCACCAGCTCCCGAGAGACCACCGACATGGCGTGGTAGGTCCCCGCCTGCCCGCATTTGACGCTGAGCCAGTCGGCAAAGTGCTCCAGAAGCCAGATCCGTTCGGTGTTGACCCCGGTGGTAGGCAGGTCCACCACCTCGGTGATGCGGGACACCCCATCCGTGCAGGTGGCCTCGATGTCGGTCAGGTTGATGTCGGCCCGCACATGCACGCCCATGGGGTAGGCAATCCTGTGCATCATCTCGCGCACACGGAAGCTGCCGGTGCCGGCCCCCAGCTCCAGCATGCCCACCCGCACGATCAGGCTGGTCTTGGCCGCTATACAGGCCTCGACGATAGGCTTGTCATAATCGCGTTCAATGTCCTCCATATCCAGCGGAATGGAATGGGTGTGGTACTTGCTGACCCGTCTGACCTCGGCTGCGGCACTGCCGCGATGGCCATCCTTCGAACTCCTGCTCTTGAACTTCACACTCACATTCATACTCCACCCGGGTCACGTGCCGTTGCGCCGCCGCATGGGACCATGAAACGAATCTGACCAGAAAGCGTCCTAGAATAGGCCGCGAGCCATCGAACCGAAGGCTGTGGGCCTGCAACGCCGACCACCAATAACTGCGGAGGAGCCGTGGAATGGTCGAAGACCGGGCAACCTGCGATTCGACAAGGAGGACTGATGACAGACAGTAATCAGCAAATCACGGCTGCCGATGCGACCCTGGTCACATCCGGCACCGGAACCAAGGGCCCGGAGGAACGCAAACTGCCTCAATCGTTGGATGAGGATATGGCCTTGTGCCTGCGGCTGCTCAGGGATGTGTTAGGGGAATTCGATCAACAGCTGCTCAAACGGTTTGATTCACTGCGCGAGGACGTGATGACGGCCAGCGCCGAGCA
This sequence comes from Bifidobacterium asteroides, assembly GCF_003202695.1. GTDB lineage: Bacteria > Actinomycetota > Actinomycetes > Actinomycetales > Bifidobacteriaceae > Bombiscardovia > Bombiscardovia asteroides_G. The sequence continues at coordinate 84,991 of NZ_QGLL01000001.1, read as the reverse complement.
CTTCAACCGCCACCCTTCGGATCCGGTGCCCGACGAGGACGGCCTGGCCAAGGCTGTGGCCCTGATCGACGACACTTCAGTCAAGGATTCCCAGCTGCTGGCCCGCGCTTTGACCACCTACTTCCATCTGGCCAACCTCTGCGAGGAGAACTACCGGGTCAAGGTCCTGCATGAGCGCGAAGGCAGGGTGAACCTTGAGGCCAAGGGCACCGACCCCATCAACGAGATGACCAGCGCCTACAGCCAGCTCCTTCAGGAGATGGGCCCGGCCAAGGCCTCGGAGCTGCTGGAGAAGCTGGAGTTCCACCCCGTCTTCACCGCCCACCCCACCGAGGCGCGGCGCAAGGCCGTGGAGGGCAAGATCCGGCGCATCGCCAACCTGCTGGCCGTTCGTCGCGGTCTGGGCGGTTCCGAGCTGGAGGAGAACGAGCGTCTGCTGCACAACGAGATCGACGCCCTCTTCCGCACTTCGCCCATCGCAGCCAAGAAGCCGACGCCCGTCGAGGAAGCCAACACCATCCTGGACATCTTCGATGCCACGCTCTTCGAGACCATTCCCAGGGTCTATCGCCGCTTTGACGACTGGATGCTGGGCAAAAAGGCCGGCATGGTCAAGCCCGTCTGCCCCGCCTTCTTCCACCCGGGCAGCTGGATCGGCTCCGACCGTGACGGCAACCCCAATGTGACCGCCAAGGTCTCGCGCAGGGTGGCCCGCAAGTTCTCCGATCACATGCTCGAAGCCCTGGTCAACGCGACCACCACCGTAGGTCGCAACATGACCATGGAGGTGACCACCACGCCTCCCAGCCCCGAGCTGAGGAGCCTGTGGAGCCATCAGAAGGAGATGAGCGAGCGTCTGACCGACAGGGCCACCACCATCTCGCACAACGAGCTGCACCGTGCCGTAGTCCTGGTCATCGCTGACCGCCTCCAGGCCACCATCCAGCGAAACGCCGACCTCATGTATGCCGACTGCGACGACTTCATCGCCGACCTGCGCGTGGTCCAGGACTCCCTGGCCAAGGCGGGCGCGGTCCGTCAGGCCTACGGCCCCCTGCAGGATCTGATCTGGCAGGCCCAGACCTTCGGCTTTCACATGGTGGAGATGGAGTTCCGCCAGCACTCCCTGGTCCACGCCCGCGCTTTGGAGGACATCCGCGAGCACGGCCTGCATGGCGAGCGCGGCGAACTTCAGCCCATGACCCACGAGGTGCTCGACACCTTCCGGGCCCTGGGAGCCATCCAGAAGCGCAACGGCCAGAAGGCTGCCCGTCGCTACATCATCTCCTTCACCAAGTCGGCGCAGAACGTCAAGGACGTCTACGAGCTTAACCGGCTGGCCTTCGAGCATGCCGAGGACGTGCCGGTCATCGATGTAATCCCCCTGTTCGAGCAGCTGGAAGATTTGCAGAATTCGGTGGACGTGCTGGAGGAGATCATCAAGATCCCCGAGGTCCAGTCCCGGCTCAAGGAGACCGGCAACAAGATGGAGGTCATGCTGGGCTACTCCGACTCCTCCAAGGATGCCGGTCCCGTCTCGGCGACCCTGGCCCTGCACTCCGCCCAGGAGCGCATCGCCAAGTGGGCCGAGAGCCATGACATCGACCTGACCCTCTTCCACGGACGCGGCGGCGCTGTCGGACGCGGCGGCGGTCCCGCCAATCGGGCCGTGCTGGCCCAGCCTGTAGGTTCGGTCAACTGCCGGTTCAAGCTGACCGAGCAGGGCGAGGTCATCTTCGCCCGCTACGGCAACCCGGTCCTGGCCATCCGCCACATCGAATCCGTGGCTGCGGCCACCCTGCTCCAGTCCGCGCCCAGCGTGGAGGAGCGCAACACCACTATGACCGAGAAGTACGCGGACATGGCCGACAAGCTGGACCAGGCCGCCCATGAGCGCTTCCTGGACCTGCTGCATACGCCGGACTTCGCCCCTTGGTTCTCCATCGTGACGCCTCTGAACGAGATCGGCCTGCTGCCCATCGGCTCACGGCCCGCCAAGCGCGGACTGGGAGCCAAGTCCTTGGACGATTTGCGGACTATACCCTGGGTCTTCTCCTGGGCGCAGGCACGAATCAACCTGGCCGCCTGGTACGGTCTGGGCACCGCCTGCGAAAAGTTCGGCGACCTGGAGACCTTGCGTCAGGCCTATGAGGAATGGCCGCTCTTCAGCACCTTCATCGACAACATCGAGATGAGCCTGGCCAAGACCGACGAGCGCATCGCCAAGATGTACCTCTCCTTGGGCGACCGGGACGACCTGAGCCAGAAGGTCCTCTCGGAGATGGAGCTGACCCGTAAGTGGGTTCTGCAGATCGTGGGCGACGAGTGGCCCCTGCAGCATCGCCACGTGCTGGGCCAGGCCATCCGGATCCGCTCCCCTTACGTGGATGCCCTCTCGGTCACCCAGGTGCGCGCCCTGCGCGCCCTGCGTCGTCGCAACGACAAGGAGGAGCTCAGCAAGAGCCAGCAGGCCGACTTCATCTACCTGATTCTCTGCACTGTTTCAGGAGTCGCCGCCGGCCTGCAGAACACCGGCTGATCGCCTGGCATTTTGTTCTGCCGAATGGGAATGAAAACAAGTGTGCACCCCTTAATTCCCATCCAGGAGCTGTAAAATGACGGCTGGTCCGGTCCAGGGTTGAATAGCCCTCGCCGGACTGACCGTCATTTTTTCATTGCGCCAGCTATGAGTGCCACCGTTGACAGGCTGAACTGTCAGAATTATTGCGCGGTGATAGGATTGCAACAACTATACAAAGGTGCAGATATCAATGACTTACACTGACTGTGATGGGAGGCGGTCGGCAGGGTTCTTGGAAGACTCCGTAGATGACGCTATCGAATACTAACCACTTACTTCGCATGAGTAAGGCCGGATTTCGATCACTGTAATCCGGCAAACCGGCGGCTGTGCGCATCCCCAACCAGCACGGCCGCCATCTACTTCTAAACAGCGGAAAGGTACCCGTCGTAACGCTCGGGCATATCTGTGAACTCCAGACCAGCTGGCTGATACCAGGAGTATTGGCGGACGCCGCCGCCATCAGTCCAGATTTCAGGGCAATCGTTGACCAGCCAGTCCGACGGAATGGCATGGACTCCACCGGTCGAAGCCATGGCCAACGCCTGCCTGAGCTGGCCCTCCTGGTCGGCGGTCAGGCTGCCGGGGCGAGCTGAAAAGAAAAGCGGGGTGCCGGTCCGCGCCAAGAGGTCCATCCACTGACGGTTGAGCTCCCAGTCGATTGTGTCGGATATGCCCACGCAGTCGGCGTCGGTGGCGTAGAAGCTCCCGTTCTGGGGCAGACGGAAGGCCAAAGTATTGACCCCGATCTGCCTGGTCCGCTCCCACTGCAAGCCGCTGGTGTCGTCGCCGGTCCGGTTGATCTGCATGAAGCCAACGCCCAGGTGGCCCACCACATTGCACCCCTGAACCAGCATCCCGGCCTTGGTGGCCTGCTCGAAGATGGCCCGGTAAAGCTGCTTGACCACCTGGGCGCTGGTCAGGCTTCGGTCGTAGAAGTGCCAGCCGTCCTGGCTGGGCCAGGGGTTCATCTGGAAGCCCCACCTGCCCAGCAGGTCGAAGGTGCTGAAATCATGCTTGACCAGCTGGTAGCCCCACTCCCCCAGCTGAGCGATGTCCTGACGGATGTAGTCCAAGGCCTGCGGGTTCGAGGGGTCCAGGCATCCGTTGTGCGGAAGCCTGGATTGGTCGGCAATGGTCTCGTCCTCGTTAAGGAGCGGGCGGTACCAGATGCCGGGCGTGACGCCCATGGCCTTGATCTGGTCGGCCAGGGCGCCCATGTCACCGAACTTCTCATTGCCACGCCGCCAGGGGCCGCCATTGTAGTCCTCAAGCCGGTGGTGGTCCTGCCAACCGTCGTCGATGACCATGGTGGGGCGGTGGGCGTTGCCCTGAGTCAGGTCGGCCAGATATTCGGCATCGGCAAGAATCCGGGAGCGGCTGGAGTCCCCGTAGGCGTAGTACCAGTTGTTGCTCCCGTATACCGGTACGGGGGGCATAAGGCCGTTGCGGCTGATTCGGGAGCAGAAGTCACTGGCCACAACAAAGACCGAGCCGCCCGTCCGCTCCTGGAGCGGATATTGCAGGCAGATGATGGTGGCCGCTTCAAGCTCCCGCCCATCCAGAACCAGTCCAGCGCCGCCGTTGCGCAGGTCCAGAAAAAGAGTGATGCCAGCCGTATCGACCTGCCAGAAGCAGAAGGCGTTGGCACCGGTGGCCACCCCATACCCCTCGGCCTGCTCCTGACCCGCAGCAAGGAAGTACCAGGGCATGAACCGGTTGGCGCGCATGGTCTGGAAACCCATGCGGCCGTAGCCACGCTCCCAGGCGTCGCCCAGGTAAAGGTCATCGGAGGACATGGGCTTGGTCCAGCGCAGGGCCAGGGACCGGATGGGGGTGGAGCCGGCGGTCAGGCTGACCTTGAGAGCAGACCCGCCTGTGAGGGTGACCCTCGCATCGGGGGCTGTCCGGAAGGGCCTGCCTGCGGGCGCCGTCTCCCTGTCGGCATCGGTAGTCAGCGTGATCCAGTCCGGCTCTCCTAGGCTAAGGCTGGTTGGGTTCATGATTCAGCGCTCCTTCATCCCTGTGGCGTGGCAGATGGCGGCAGGTCAGACCCGGACCAGGTCGATCAGGCGAATGGTCTCAGGCTGACAGCGGGGTATGCGAATGCCCACGCGCTCCAGATAGGTGCCGCTGACCTCAGCGGCGCCCAGCGGACCCGTCGGATCCAGGTGCTCCAGTGAAGCCCTGGGCTCGGCGGGGCCAGTCCAGGCCAGCCGATAGCGGGCCTTGGAGTCCAGTCCGGGGATACGTAGACAAACGCCACGATTATGCAGGGATTCATCCAACTGGACATGGGCTAGGATGGCACGGCTGCGGTCGGGGGCCACCACACCATGAGCCAGGACCGAGGGGTCAGCCACGTCCAGGCGGACCACGCGTCCGGAGTGGAGGAAGCCCCGGTTGGCCTTGTACCAGGTAATCCACTCCTTGAGCCGCTCCAGGTCCTCCTCGCTGGCCTGGCGAATGTCCCACTCGATGCCCATGGACCCGAACACGGCCGTGCCCGCCCGAAAGTCCAGGCTGTAGGTTCTGCCGGTCTGCTGTGAGGAGGGCTGGGAGATGTGGGCACCGATGTACTCAGGTGCCACGGTCTGCTCGGTCCAGCGCTGGATCATCTGCCTGCTCAGGGCGTCGGTCATGTCGGAGTTCCAGAAGCGGCGAATCTTCTCGATCACGCCCAGATCGATGCGGCCGCCGCCCGAGGCGCAGGATTCCCATTCCACCTTGGGGAAGCGAGCGCGAAGGGTGTCCAGAAGGCGGTAATAAGCCAAGGTCTGTTCATGGATGGCCGGCGCGCCGCCATGAGCCTGGGAGCCAGCCTCAAGAAGGTCGCGGTTGTGGTCCCATTTGACGTAGTCGATTTGGCAGGACTCCAGAACCCGGGTCATAGCCTCAAGCACATGGTTGAAGGCCTGGGGGTAGGTCAGGTCCAGGACCAGCTGGTTGCGCTGCAGCTCCGGATTTCTGGAGGACGCCCTCATGACCCACTCAGGATGGTTGCGGAAGGCATCCGAATCAGGGTTGATCATCTCCGGCTCGAACCAGAGGCCAAACTGCATCCCTAATTTATGGACATAATCAACTAAAGGCTCCAGGCCTCGGGGCCAGACGGCAGGGTCCACCCACCAGTCGCCCAGACCGGCCCTGTCGTTCCGGCGCAAGTGGAACCAGCCGTCGTCCAGGACAAGACGCTCCACCCCGATGCGGGCTGCCCGGTCGGCTAGGTCGCGCAGGGTCTCGAAGTCGTGGTTGAAGGTGATGGCCTCCCAGACGTTCAGGATGACCGGCTGCTCCTGGGGGTGCTCGGGCAGGGTACGCTCCCAGGCATGCAAGCTGTTCATGATCGGATCCATGCCATGGTCGGAGGCCGTGACCACAATCCAGGGCGTGCTGTACTCCTGGCCCTGATCCAGAACCACCTCGCCGGGCAGAAGAAGCTCGCCAGCGCTGACCCCGGCCGGGGTGGCGCTGTTCCGGTCCACCCGGAGCACAGTGTTCCCGCTCCAGGCGGGCTGGACGCAGAGCACCCTGCCATGATGGAAGTTGAACCCGGGAGTGCCCACCATGATCACGGGCCCCTCGAATCCGGTTCGGCCCCAGCGAAACTCGCGCACCCAGGCTCCGTCGGCCAGGTCATGGCGCTGGGGGCTGCGCTCACGTTCGTGCCTGCCAGCGAAGTCCAGAATCTGGGTCTGCTGGTCATCCAGGGGCAGGCGAACCTCCAGACCCTCCACAAGGAAGGGATCGGCGCCCAGGTTGCGCAGGATATGACGAATCCGCAGGGAACCGCCGGCCATGGCCTCCACCCTGGTCTCCAACCCAAGCTGAGCGTCCTCGTCACAGGCCTTGATGGTCAGTGACTCAGCGGTCTGCCCGGGCTGGCCTTCCACTAGAAAACGCGGCGACCAGGAGCGTCCAGCCTGGAGGCCTTCGGGACCCGAGACGATCCGATGCCCGGTCAGGCCCGGATGCAGATAGGTGTTCTGCGCATGCTCCAGCAGCAGGGGCGAATGGCTTGACGTCCGGGCGGGGGTCTGTTCCAAGCCATTCAGATCGGGGCCTGCATACAGTCCCCTGATATCAGGAATATCGGCACCCGGTGTAATGGGCCCCAGGGCCATGCAGGTGAGTGGCTGATCCGAACGGACCGACTGTGGAAAGAGCATGAAAAATCCTTTGGTAACTACGACACTAATGTGCAAAAACAACGATGCTTGATGAACCAGCCGCCCGCTCCACTGCCATTGGGCGGGTCCTGATTGATAGACTACTTGACTGCTCCGGCAACCATCCCCGCTATGAAATACCTTTGCAGGAACATGTAGGCGACCACCATGGGGGCTGCAGCAATCAGGGAAGCCGCTGCGGCAACGCCCAGATTGTTGGTATTAGCCGAGAAGAAGGAGGCCACACGAGGGGCAATGGTCTGGGCCGAGGGATCAGTCAGGATGTAGCTGGACAGGGCGTAGTCGTTCCATACTGTCGAGCCGGTCATGATGACCACGGTCGCCGTTACGGGCTTGAGCATGGGCAGGACCAGACGCATGAATACCTGGAGCCGGTTGGCTCCATCCAGCTCACCGGCCTCATCAATCGCCGGGGGGATTGCCTTGATGAAGGCCGTGTAGAGGAAGACGGACAGGGGCAGGTTGGTGGCCGTCAGCACCACAATGATGCCCCAGTAGTTGTTCACCCCGCCGATCTTCACTAGGAAGGAGTAAAGGGGAACCAGAATGCTCAAGGGCGGAATCATCATCATGGAGAGGATGAAGGCCGAGACCAGCTTGTTGAACCGAGTCAGACGACGAGCCAGGGGATAGGCAGCAGCCGCTCCCAGTATGCAGACCAGGGCCGTCGTCCCCACGGTCACCACCACGCTGTTGAGCACGGACTTGAGGATTCCGCCTTCGTTGACGGCCTCTGACCAGTTGGACCATGCCATATCGTGGGTGGGCATGCTCAGGGCCGAGCTCAGATCGTCCGAGGGCTTGAGCGAGGTGGTGATGGCCAGATAGAAGGGCAGCAGCTGGCAAAGGCAGACAATGGCCAGGAAGAGGTAGATGGCCCAGCGCCCACGCTGGTATGACCGCTCGGCAGGGGTCATCGCATTCGTGTTCTTGCTAGCCATGTCAGGCCTCCCAATCCAGCTTGGCCAGTCCCTTGTTGACCAGCCAGGTCACGATGGCAATCAGGACGAAGAGGAAGACTCCGATAGCCGAGGCATACCCGGCCGCCTGGTTGTCGAAGTAGATCGTGCCGATATAGGTCGAGATGGAGTTGGTGGCATACCCGGGGCCGCCGCCTGTCAGCACCTTGACCATGTCGTAGAGCTTCAATCCTCCGATCAGGTTCAGAACCACGCTGGTCGTGAATGAAGGCGCCAGCAGAGGCAGGGTGATATTCCAGAACTTCTTCCAGCCGGAGGCCCCATCGACTTCGGCGGCCTCGACCACCTCCTGGTCCATGGTCTGCAGACCGGCCAGGTAGATGATCATGGAGACGCCGACGAACTGGATGGAATTCACCAGCACGATGATGCAGACCGAGAACCCAGCATTGTTGAACCAGGCCACCTTGTGCAGACCCAGCGCCGTCATGACGGCATTCAGGGCGCCCTGCTGGTACTGGAAGACGAAGTAGTACATGATGCCCATGATGACCGGGGCCACCAGAGCAGGCAGGTAGATGATGGCCCTGATCAGGGTGCGCCCCTTGATCTTGGCGTTCAGCAACAGCGCCAGAGCCAAGCCCAGGATCTGCTGGAGCACTGTGCTGCCGATGCCGTAGATGAAGGTGTTGATGACCACCTGCTTGAAATTGGTGTCGGTCAGCATCTGCTTGTAGTTGGCCAGCCCCACGAAGGACTTGGCCTCGTTGTACCCGTCCCAGTTGGTCAGAGAAAGCCCGATCCCCGACAGGAGCGGATAGATGATGAAGACCACCAGGAGGATGACGGCAGGAAGATAGAAGAGATTGATCGAGGCACCCCTGAAGCGGCGACGACGTGGAGAGGGACCCCTGCCCTGGCCGACGGATGCATCCCTGCCATCCCCATGTAACGGTGATCCGGATTGGGTGTCCTGCAAAGGAATCGCCCCTGAGCGACTATCTGTCATAACTCGACTCCTCTTGGTCTGCTGATCAGGAAGACTTCTGGCCATACAGGCTGTTGAAGGAGGTCTTGACCTGATCCGCAGCGGCCTGTGCAGTCAGCTGACCGGTCAGCAGACCGTCGGTCGACTTGGCCAAGGTGTTGTACATGCCGTTGGGCAGATACTTGCGGTCGAAGAAGGGAACCAGCTTGGTCTTCTTCTCGTTCACCCAGTAGTTGTAGGTCGGTTCGAACTGCCCCAGCGCGGACTTGACGCCGGTCAAAGCCGAATCGTTCATACTCACGTCGACCAGCTTCTGCAGGTTTTCAGGCTCAGCCATGAAGTCGATGAACTTCAGCGCCGCATCCTTGTTCTTGCTGGTCTTTGAGACGCCGAAGGTCAGCGTGTCCTCACCTGTCGAGAAGTAGGGCTTGCCGACCTCGGCGGGAACCGGCATCATGCCCAGCTTGACGTTGGGGTTGTAGGACTGAATCAGCTGGGAGCTGCCGTTGGCGCGGAAGGAGAAACCGACCTTGTCCTGGGCCATCAGCCTGGAGATGTCATCCTGGGAGGCGGAGGTATAGTCCACATTGAACCAGCCGTCCTTGGCCCACTTGGCCACTCTGGAGGTGTACTTCTCGTAGACTGCGGTATCGAACTTGCCTTTGGAGAGATCCTTGAGCTGGCTTTCGTCATACATGCCCGGAAGCATGTAGTCGGCGATGTCCCCATTGGGGCCCGCATCCTTGTTAGAGGAGATGAGCGGAGTGTATCCGGCGGCTTTCAGCTTCGTGCAGGCCTGCTCAAAAGCGTCCCAGGTGCCGATGGACTTGGGATCGATGCCTACCGCATCCAGAACCGTCTGGTTGTACATGATGCCCGAAACCTGGATGTCGGCGGGAAGAGCGTAGAACTTGCCGTCCTTGGTCTTGAAGACATCATTGCCTATCGGCTTGAGTCGCTTAGCCCAGGGTCTGTTCTGCAGCGGCTCCAGGAAGTTGCCATACCGGTCGCGTGACCAGCCGTGGGTGTTCCAGATATCCGGAGGGTTGTGGCCTGCCAGGCGAACCTTGATGTCATTCTCATTGTTATTGGTGCCGGGAACCATCTTGATGGCGATGTCCGGATTCTTTGCCTCGAACTTCTTGCCCAGACCCTGAAGAGCCTTGAGCTGGGGGGTTCCCGTCGACTGCATAGTCATGAATTCCACGGTCTTCCTGCCCCCTGAGGAGGAAGAGCCACAGGCAGCCAATGAGGTTATTGCCATAGCGCAGCAGATGCCGACCGCCGCCACCGTCTTGATCTTATTCATCAACTACTCCTTCGTAGGTTGCTTCTTTGCCAAACCTGCTCCAAGAGAACCGGAACTGATTTCGTGTCTCTAAATATACACGAGTAGATTAATCTGTCAAATATTTGCTTCTAATTACTCGCGGCGTTTCTTTTGATAACAAGAACTCTGATGATAACTCAATATTTGCGGCTATTTTCTTTGATTTTTAATCATAGCAGAGCATGTGCAGACCAATCGACGATACCGGGAAACCTGAACCGGATGTTATATCAATTCGAGTAGATTCTGTATTCCGGGTAGCATAAACTGAGACTGGCGCATAGGCAGATGGGAACGAATTCGGATGGCTGCAAACAACAAAAATCACCGACAACACAGAAGGGCCACACGCACGGATGTGGCCAAGCTGGCCAATGTCTCCACGGCTGTGGTCAGCTACGTCTTCAACAACGGGCCCAGGGCCGTGGCCCCGGCCACATCCAAACGAGTGCACGAGGCGGCGAAGCTGCTGAACTATCATCCCAACCCTACGGCGCGAGCCCTGCGTACCGGGTATTCCAAGATGCTTGGGGTCATAGTTCCGGATTCGTCCAACCCTTTCAGCGCCGGCATCTACGACGAGCTGCAGACGGTGGCCATGCGACGGGGATACTCGGTCCTCTTTATGAACGTGCGCAGCGACCCGGATTTGGAGGAGCAGGCCATGAGACAGCTCATAGAACGCAACGTCGATGCTATCTTCCTCTCATCCTCACGCAGCTACGCACAGCTGAGCATGGCCCATCTGCAGGAGAGTCGTTTCGTCTTCATGGACCAGCCTCACAGGGTGACTCATGCCAAGAGCGTGTCGACCGATTTCTTCCACTCTGGCCTGACCGCCACCCAACACCTGATCGAGCACCGGCATTGCAGCGTTGACATGCTCTTTGGCGGTTCTCCCGACGACCGCGGCGATGCCCGTATCCAAGGCTGGTATGCGGCCCACCAGAACGCCAACCTTCCTGCCGGCAGGATCCGCCAGGCCTTCTTCACGCGTGAAGGCGGCTACCGCGCCACCTTGGATCTGATCGACAGCGGCAGGCTGCCCCAGGCCATCTTCGCCGGATCGGACCTGGAGGCCATGGGCGCTCTTCGGGCTCTGCACGAGCGCGGACTGCGCATTCCCGAGGACGTGGCCATCGTCTCCTTCGACGGCACCATCGACTCCCTCTATACCTGGCCTCAGCTGACTACCATGCAACAGAACACCGAGAAGATCGCCGCCTGCGCCATGAATGCGGCCTTAGAGCCTAATCAGGTCCCCGACGTGCAGCTGATCAAGGCGGATCTGGTCATCCGTCACTCCTGCGGCTGCTGATAAAGCAAACCGTACAAATTGTGGATAACATCCATAATTTTTCATCAATGCCGACCTGCAGCATGCATCAGAAAGGGCGCTGGCACCATCGCCGCAAAGGCGGTAACGCCAGCGCCCTTTCAGGCCCTGTTCTGGCTCCGACCCAGGGTCAGGCCCCGATCAGATCCAGCATTTCAGGAACGGACTTCTTGCCGAACTCCACGGTCTCCTGACCATCCTTGCGGATCACGATGCAGGGGACGCTCATGACCTGATACTGGTCTTTCAGCTCGGGGAAGTGGGCCAGGTCGTAGGCCTCGGCCCGCACCTTGCCGTTCTGGGCCGCCACCCGCTGCGCGGACAGGACTGTGGTCGGGCACATAGTGCAGGTCAGGGAGACCAGCATCATCACGTCCACCTGATCCTTGATGGCATCGATCCGGTCCGAGGTGGGCTGATCCACCTGCTGGCCAGGGCCCGCCGCGTTGTAGAGGGCCAGGACGAAGGAGTTGAACTCGTGACCGCTGGGCACGCCATGGAAGGCCAGCCCGGTCGGCTGGGAGACGCCCTGATCGTCCAGCCGACAGATGCGCACGCTGGGCCGGGCATCGGGCAGGTCGCTGGCGGGATCGTAGTCCTTGCCGTCCTCATCCGTGCGGGAGTCGACCCTGGAGGTCAGCCTGCCGTCGGAAAGCCCGACCAGCTCGTCCACTAAGGCCTCCAGCTCCTTGGAGACCTGGCTGCCGTCCAGATCCAGGGCCAGCTCCAGCTTCCCAGTCATCTTGCCGAAGACCATGTCCAGCTGCTTGCGAATGTCCGGCCCGAAGAAGCCGGAGGTCTTGGCCGGGGCCTGCTCGTGCTCCTGGGCCACCGGCGCAGGCGAGGTGCCCGAGGCCAGGGCGGAGTTTTCAGCCTGACGCTCGGAGCGGGCGTAAGGGGAATCCTCGGGCCGGGGCGGCACCAGGCCGGTCTTGTCCGACATATTGGAGGCATAGCGCTCCAGCTCCACGGCAGCCACAGCTCCGTCGGCGGTGGCAGTGATGACCTGCCGCAGGTTCTTGACCCGCAGATCTCCGGCGGCGTAGATGCCCGGCACCGAGGTTTCCAGGTAGTCGTGGGTCAGCACGTAGCCGTGATCGTCCAGATCCACCACACCCTTGAGCATGCCGGTCTGGGGCACGTACCCGGCGAAGACGAAGACGCCGAAGGTACCGCCGTCCTGGGGCTTCCAGGTAGTGGTCTGCCCGCTCTTCCGGTCCAAAATGGTGGCCTCGACCAGTCCGCCAGGACCTGCGGAGACGCCTTTGAGCTCAGTGGAGTAGTGGATTTCGATCTTGTCGTTGTTCCGGGCCTCGTCAGCCACGGCGGCGTCGCATGTGAAGTCCTCCTCGCGCACCAGCAGGGTCACCTTGGTGGCGTACTTGGTCAGGAAGACCGACTCCTCGGCTGCCGCGAACCCGCCGCCGACCACCAGGACCTCGCGCCCGGTGAAGAACTCGCCGTCGCAGGTGGCGCAGTAGGCCACACCACGGCCCGCGTACTCCTGCTCGCCTTGGAAGCCTATCTTGCGAGGGCTGGCACCGGTGGCGATCAGAATGCCGAAGGTGCGCAGGTCGCCCCTGGATGTGTGGACCACTTTGATGTCGCCCTGAGCCTCAATGCCCGTGGCCTCGGCGCTCATGAACTCGGCCCCGAAGTTCTGGGCCTGCTGGCGCATGGTATCGGTCAGCTTGCGGCCGTCGGTGCTGGCCACGCCCGGGTAGTTGACCACGTCGGCCGTGATGGTGATCTGGCCGCCGAAGTCGTCCTTCTCCAGGATCAGGGTGCGATACCGCGCTCGAGCCAGGTAGAGTCCTGCGCTCAGACCTGCAGGACCGCCGCCGATGACTACCACGTCATAGAGATTCTTGTCTTCCGTCATGAATGCCTCTTCCGAAGGAATGCACGGATGTGCTGTTTTGGATGCTGATCGTGAATACAGAAAAGGGAACCCGCCCTGGTCGCTTCCGATCGGCGAGTTCCCGATGTTGGCAGCTGCGGATCAGAGCTGGCCGACCAGATCCAGGCTGGGCTCAATGGTGTCCTCGCCAGGCTCCCACTTGGCAGGGCAGACCTGATCGCCATGCTCATAGACGAACTGGGAAGCCTGGACGCGGCGCAGCAGCTCGTCGGCGTTGCGGCCCACGTTGGAGGAGATGACCTCGTAGGCCACGACCTTGCCTTCAGGGGTCAGAATGAAGTCGCCGCGCTCGGCCTTGCCCTCGGCCTCGTTATAGGTCTGCAGATCCTTGGCCAGGGTTGCGGTCGGATCAGCCAGCATGGGGTACTGAACCTTGGCGATCTTCTCATTGGCCTCGTGCCAGGCCTTGTGGACGAACTCGGTATCGCAGGAGACGGAGTAGATCTCACAGCCGATCTTCTTGAAGTCCTCGTACTTGCTGGCCAGATCCTCCAGCTCGGTGGGGCAGACGAAGCTGAAGTCCGCAGGGTAGAAGAAGAGCAGGGACCAGTGGCCCAGCAGATCCTTCTTGGAGACCGGGAAAGTCTTGTTATCCTGGTAGGCCTGCGTGGTGAACTCAGTCAATTCGTGCTGAAGCTGTGACATGAAAAATCCTTTCGGGAGCGTTGGGAACGTCGGCCTGAAGCCGAACCTGTCTCCGTGTTTCATGCTAGTCAGGAAGCGCTGTATGGGGAAGACGGCAGTTCACCGCTTAGGTGTGACATAGGGCACATGGGGCGTCCATACCCTAGCATTGGAGGCATGGCATTATGGCTGAACATCCTGCTCATTTTCTTCTTCCTTGTGCTTGGCTCCGTCTTCTCAGGGACTGAACTGGCGCTGGTCTCCCTGCGAGGCTCGCAGCTGGAACAGATGGAGCAGCAGGACGCGCGCGGCGCCCGGGTGGCTCGCATCGCCCGCGACCCAAACACCTTTCTTTCCACCGTGCAGATCGGCGTGACGCTGACGGGCTTCCTGTCGGCCTCCTTCGGCGCGTCATCCATCGCCCCCTACGTGGTGCCCGTCCTGACAGGGTGGGGCGTGCACGAGGGTCTGGCCAGCACCCTGACCACGGTGGTCCTAACCCTGATCATCTCCTACTGCTCCATCGTCATCTCCGAGCTGGTGCCCAAGCGGATCGCCATGCAGCGCACCGAGGCCATCGCCAGGGCCGTCGTTCCAGCCATCGATGTCTTCACCACCCTGTGCAGGCCGCTGATCTGGCTGATCGGCAAGAACACCAACCTCATCGTGCGCATCCTGGGCTTCGATCCCCAGCAGACCGACACCGAGGTCAGTGACGACGAGCTACGGATGCTGGTCTCCTCCAACACCAACCTGAGCAAGGACGAGCGGATGATCCTGGGCGATGTCTTTGACGCCTCGGAGACCAGCGTGGCCGAGGTCATGCGTCCGCGGGCCGATGTGGTATTCATCGCCGGGGACATGCCCCTGCAGGAGGCGGTCGAATTCGTGCACGATGAGCCTTACTCGCGCTACCCGGTGACCGGACGCGACTTTGACGACGTGCTGGGCTTCGTCCACGTGCGCGACCTGATGGACGTGCGCAATCCCCATGCCAAGACCGTAGCCGACGTGACCAGGCCCGGCATCGCCCTGCCCGGCACCTCCAAGCTCCTGCCCAGCCTGGAGAAGCTGCGCAAGAAGGGGATCCACCTAGCCGTCGTCATCGATGAGTACGGGGGCACTGACGGCATCGTCACCCTGGAGGACATGACCGAGGAGCTGGTGGGCGACATCCGCGACGAGTACGACCTGCCCGAGGAGCAGAACCCTGCCCATCCCCAGGCAACTGCTTTCGTCAACGGCGTGGCCACGGTCGACGGCGGCATGACCATCGAGGACTTTGCGGACCTGACCGGGATCGAGCTGGAGGATGGCCCCTACGAGACCTTGGCAGGCTACTTCCTGGCCCAAACCGGTCGGATGGGGCAGGTAGGCGACGTGGTCCACTCCGACGACGGGTATGACATGGTGGTGACCAAGGTGGACGGACGGCGCATCGAGACCATCGAGGTCAGACGGCGGCGGGAAGCCGAGGACCAAGACAATGATAGTGACAACGAAGCCGGCCAATCCGAAGAGGGTCGAGGCGATGCTGTGACCAAAGCCTAGCTATCTCCTCTAGCCTGTGCTCGGCTTACAGTCAGCCGGCGGCCGCCGCTCATGCCAGTCAAGGAAAAATGACTGTCAGCGTAGCGAATGGTCAGTGAACGATATCACTGGATGATTCGCGCAAAATCCAAGCGTTTCCTTGCCTTTTCCTCTAGTCTGGAGATACAGGGCCGGGCTTGACCCGGTCATAGGCATGATTTCATAATCTAAGGAGCGATTATGGCATTGAACTTCACCGTACCGGGACTCGACGAAGCGACCAGCGAAAAGGTCATCGCCATCCTGCAGAGCCGTCTGAGCCAGGAACAGGAGACTGCCCTGATTCTCAAGCACGCCCACTGGAACATGAAGGGCAAGGAATTCATCGGCATCCACGAGATGATGGACCCCGAAGTCGATTCGGTGCTGAACATGGCCGACGAGACCGCAGAGCGCATCGCCACTCTGGGCGGCTCCCCCGCCGGACGTCCCGACGACATCATGAAGAACCGCGACTGGGATGGCATCACCATGACCGGCCGCCAGGATGCTTTGGACTACCTGAAGGCCCTGGACACCTACTACACCACCTTCATCAAGCGCGATCGCGAGGCCATCAAGGAGCTGGACGACCTGGACGTCATCAGCTCCAACATCGTGCAGGATCACGTGCAGGAGCTGGAGCACTTCCAGTGGTTCATGCGCAGCCATCTGTTCTGAGTTACTGAGTCACTCGATTACTGAGTTCTGAGAGCTCATCGTCGCCCTGACAGGCGGTATGCCAGCGGCCTTGCATCGTAAAGGTGCGGGGCCGCTGGCATAACTCTTTGAACGAGATAGAATTGACCTTTGGGAGACGGCCGGGCGCCGCCTCATGCCGGGAAGACTGGTCGGCCATGGAAGACCGAACCCTACCCGCCCGACCAGGAGCATTATGTCGCCCACGCCCACATTCCCAGTCAATAGACGTCGTCAGGATTGTGACGATTCGAATTCGCAACAGAATCCCAAACCTTTGGATTCCAAACCATCAAATAACCAGCCATCAAATCCCCGACATGGGCTGGACGGATCTAACAGGGATCAGCATAACCGACTTCATTCCTTGAACTTCTTCGCCGTCCTGTCATCTTTGGCAGAAAACGATCGGATCACCGGCCTATTCATGATGGTATGCGCCTTAGCCGGGCTGATCCTTGCCAATCTGCCAGAAACCGGACCGGGGCTGAACGCTCTGGCCGCTTGGGTTCCTCTGGACCTGCCGGGCGGGCTCAACCTGCCCCTGAAGGATTGGATACAGGACGGGCTGCTGACCATATTCTTCCTGACCATGGGCCTTGACCTGCGCCAGGAGGCTGCCACGGGCACTCTGCGCGACCACAGGCAGGTCCTGCTGCCCATGCTGGCCGCTCTGGGCGGTGTGGCCGTTCCAATTCTGATCTACTGCCTGCTCAACCAAGGCTCCCCTACCGGGTTGCGTGGCTGGGCCGTCCCAACGGCCACCGATGTAGCCTTCTCTCTGGCAGCTCTACAACTGCTCCTGCCCAAGGCCGGGCCCGCCCTGCAGGCCTTTTTAATGACTCTGGCCATCTTCGACGACCTGATCGGCGTCCTGCTGATAGCTCTGGGCTACTCCAGCTCGGGACAACCGGGCTGGCTGCCAGTCTGCCTAGTCGGCCTTATGGTCTGGACATTGCTGGTCCGAGCGGCGAACCGTTCCGCCCAGATTTGGCGACCCTTGATGCCGATCTGCCTGCTGGGCGCTCTTTCGGGCGGTCTACTGGCCTGGTACGGCCTCTTCAAGGCTGGAATCCACCCTGTGCTGGCAGGAGTAGCGATGGGACTATTGACCCCTGTCACCAAGCCGAACGATGCAGGAACGGACGCAACAGAAGCGGAAGCAGCAGAGTCTTCGGCCAATACTGCGCCAAACAGAACTGCGCCAGCCGAGCACAGACCGACCTGGGCAGAACCAGCCGGGACAGAGTCGACCAGAACCAACCCCGCTGATGCCAAACCAGCTGGGACTGAGACAACTGAGACTGAGACGGATTACGGTCGGAAATCATCGCCTGCCGAAAAGCTGGATCACCTGCTGACCCCTTTGAGCGCCTTGGTGATCCTGCCCCTTTTCGCCTTCTTCTCGCTGTCCATCTCCCTGGATCAGCTAGGACTCGGACTGCTGACCGACAGGGTCTTTCTGGGCGCCACGCTGGGATTGGCCTTGGGCAAACCCCTAGGGATCCTGACCATGCTGGTCCTGGCAGGTCATCTTGGGTTGCTGCGACCGGCCGGCTCCACGGCCGGGAACATGATAGGTCTCTGCCAGCTTTGTGGAATCGGCTTCACCATGTCTTTCCTGATCGCCAACCTTGCCTTCGCTGGATCCCCTCACCTGGACTCAGCTTTGCTGGGCGTGCTGGCAGGGTCAGTCCTGTCCGTGCTCATCGTGGCCGTCGGGACCATTCCTGGTCGGCTACGGTCAGCCAGGCGCGTCTCGTCCTGACACAAGACTCATCCCCGTCAGAATCAGCCCATGCCAGCCGTGGTTCCCCACAGAATTGCCCCCCTACTCCAGACTCAGCTGCGACGGTAGAGCTTGGTGTAGGAGCCCTCGGCCCGGGGACGGACCACAATCTGGTCGATGTCCACGGTGTCGGGCTGCTCCAGGGCCCAGGTGACACATCCGGCAATATCGTCGGCGGTCAACGGGTCGGGCACCCCGGCGTAGACCGCATCAGCCCGGTCGCTATCCCCGCCGAAGCGCTTCAGGGAGAACTCATCGGTGTGGACCAAGCCAGGGGCGATGTCGACCACGCGCACCGGCTGACCAATCAGCTCCAGCCGCAGAATGCGGGCCATGACTCGTTCCGCCGCCTTGGAGGCGCAGTAACCGCCGCCGCCCTCGTAGGGCTCAATGCCTGCCGTCGAGGAGATGACCAGGACCGTACCCTCCGACTCTTGCAGGGCCGGGAGCAGCTTCTGGACGACCCGCAGGGTGCCGATGACGTTCAGCTCGTACATGCCGCGCCAGTCGTCCAGGCTGGAAGTAGCCACCGGATCCTTTCCGAAGGCTGCACCTGCACAGTTGACCAGAGCCTTGACCGGCCCGCCCTTAAGCACAGCATCGACGGCCGCCTGTGTTGACTCCTCGTCAGTCACATCGCAGACCTCATAGGTGAAGTGCTGACCCAGCTGGTCGGCCAAGGCCTTGAGCTTGTCCTCGCGTCGAGCCAGGCCGACCACCTTCCAGCCCTTGTCCACCAGGGCCTGCGCGCTAGCCTGGCCAATGCCGCTGGAGGCACCGGTCACCACGGCGCGCTTGATTGTCTTCTGAGATTCCGTCATCTTGTCCGCTCCTTCATGATTGATTGCCTCGGATCGACTCCACAAGCGTCTTCCGGTCGCAGGGACGCTACCCAACTGCTGCAGACCGCCCCTATGCCTCAACGCTAGCGCACCAGCATGGGCTGCGGCAGTCTCCCTCCTGTCTTCGAAGACGAATGTGGCGCATTGCACCAGCCCTGAGTAGGATCAGCACGAATCTAAAACAGATTGGCTGAGTCAGAACAGAGCAAAGTCAAATCGGGCTGAATCAGAACGTATAGTCAAGTTGGATCAGGGTAGACAGGACGCATCCAAAGCCAATCCAACTTCACACCAGAAGACCCAGCAGGGGTTCGGGCGCGGAATCATCAGCATGCCGTAGGTTCATAATTTACAAGCTCACAGTGCACAAGTTCAGGACTCACATGGAGTTCTTGGCTCCGGAAGTCATAGCTTCAGATATCTAAGCCTCTGGGGTCACAAAGCCAGATAACGGTTGAGCCGACGACGGCGCTCGGTCCAGTCGGGCATATAGCGATCCATCCGCGCACGGAAGCCAGGGCCGTGACCATGCTCGTAGAGGTGGGTCAGCTCGTGGACCAGCACGTACTCCAGCAGCTCAGGATCCAGCCAAGCCAGGTCAGTGTTGAGCCGGATGCTGGCAGTGGCAGGGGTGCAGGAGCCCCAGCGGGTTTTCATCTTCCGCAGACTGATGCGCTCAGGCCGGCGACCCACCACGGGGACCCACCGATCAAGCAGAGTCGGCAGCCTCTCCCGGAGAATTCTCTTAGCTTCGGCCTCGGACCGCTCTGGCGGCAGCTGACCATCGGCTCCGGGTCGGGCGTAGACATCGCGCGAACGGGCCAGACGTTCTCTAGTGGTTGCGATCCAGCGGCGCTTGCCGTCGATAAAGGCACGGATCTGGTCATCGCAAAGCTTCAAAGGCGCCGTCACCTCAAGATGGCCGTCAGGTGGCTTGACGCGCAGATAGACGTTGGCGATCCGCTTTCTGATGACCAGAACAGTCTCGCCACCGACCTCCAACCGCTCCGACCGGACTGGTTCCGTACGCCGTTTCCGCCTCATGACCCCCATTCTTCCGTCAAGACGCGACGCGACGCCGCCGAGATTGACTTGAGAGGACGCTATGGTAAGCTATCCATTTGTGTGATTCTTCGGTCACATGGCATGGGCCTGTAGCTCAGCTGGTTAGAGCGCATCCCTGATAAGGATGAGGTCGGAGGTTCAAGTCCTCCCAGGCCCACGCATTTCTTGCGCGGTTGAAGTTCTTTCACATTCATGGGGCTATGGCGCAGCTGGTAGCGCATCTGCTTTGCAAGCAGAGGGTCGCCGGTTCGAATCCGGCTAGCTCCACTTTATTGCTTTGGAAACATTGAGTTTTCAGGGCTTTTTGCTTTTCCGGGTTTGGTCGTTCAGACACGATTGGACACGATGGCCGCAGACCTTGCCTGGTTCACAGCGTTCGCCACCTCTCCCAGCCTTTCAGGCCACATGGCACTAAATGTGTTCAGGGTCTCGGTGACGCTTGCGTGGATTGACTGAAAGTGAAGGGGGTCTTCGCATCGGCTCCGCTCGCAATCACTATGTTTGGTGCGTGCACGGCACAAAGCGAATGCTCAATCATGGCTCTCGTGCATGCCCACCGCTCAAATGCCAAAGAGTCAGATTCGTGTATATCAGTTATGACCAAATATCCAAATATATTCCGGCGCTGCACGTATAATCAGTACCCAGACGCCCTAAGCACATCTGCCGCACCGTTAGTATGGGGTGAAAACTGAGATCGCTATAGTTCTGGGATTCCCGTTTTGGGAGCATCCATACCATATGCCGATTCTTGCTTCATCTCATGCCCAATTGATTCTGGCTCTGCCATCGTCCAGAAGATTATCCCAAATTCGTAGTGCAAAGGATCCACCGATCCTGCAACCTGTATAAGTCAGAAAAGGATAAGACAACCCTCAACCTTTGTACCGATTTACACTGTAGTATTTGCTAGTTCCTAGACCTCTGAAACAATAAGAAACACTTGATATTGACCATTGCTGATTATTTTTGGATCTTGGCCTTCCTGCCACATTGTCACTTATCCAATGCTGTTCATTCGCATAGCTAAGCACACCAACGTTGACGGCTTTTCAATATGATGAATTGATCGAGAGAACAGAGGCATGGGAGTTCCGGCCACTGGGTAGTCCTGTAAGATAGGAGCCTTCCACTAGCTCACTGATTCAATCGGCCAGATCTTGTTGGTCCACTACGCCCAGACTGCTATCGACCCATTTACGATTCGGATAGCAGCCCGATTCGTCTTTGTGACGGCTAAACATACCATAGCGCAGGAAGAGCAAATAGCGCCATAATCATGAAAGCAAACCCAACTAATAACCGGATGCCTGACCTTCTGTAGTGCCGAATGCTCTACCCGAATTCATACTGAAACAGATGGCATAGATAGTGGCTGCAACCGGCTTATAAAGAATAAACGCTATTAACCATCCAGCGGATTGACGCAAAGATAAAAGAGATCCGGTTAACTTGGCAGAACTATCACCCACAAGAGTCAGCGCTAATACTTGAGCGCCGCCAGCGACATCAGCTAATGCCTGCTGCAGAGACATTCGACGACAAGTCGAATCGTATGCGTCTGTCCGGCAACGTATAATTGTAAGTTGACCGGCCGGGGAAGTGTGCTCAGCCTCACACCAGCTCTTATTCAGGTGAACGATTGAACTCTCACCTGAACCACCATGAGCGCCCACGATCCATAGGACAACCTTAAGGAAACTATAAGTTCTCTTTTAACCCATACGCTTATCCTGCAAAAGGCATCAATCTGCGCCATTGGGAGACTAGCCCGCTTTAGGCACTCTAGGTGCTTTAAACACATTAGACTACTTAGACGGTTCAGCAGATTTAGACACTTTAGACGCTATATCATTAACAATATATCGCGCCAACGTAGAGTAAACATCGCTTTTGGCTAGTTCTGGTTGTAGCTTCTCTGGTGACTTACCAACTAGTTTTCTTGCCTCTCCTCCAGGTCGGCTGAAAGCATATACTGGCGCGGCCCGGTATAACTTATGAAACAAGTTGTATTCATCGGATATGCCTTTCATCCCGCCAATAAAAACCGCTGCAACCGGCTTTGATTCTGTCAGCATCTGACAACGCATTTTTTTTAGACTTCTGGGCGCGAATTTCGGGTCCGGCGGCTCATCACCAATTCGATCTGTCCAGTTAATCTCGCCTATTCCTTTATCCTGGTATCTCTTTGTCTCGACAGGCAAAACGTCTTCGAAAGCTCTCGATTGATAAACAATAATTCGCTGATCGCGCTCTTCTGGCTGCTCCGTAGCAGTGTCACTCTCTTCTGGCTGCTCCGTAGCAGTGTCACTCTCTCCTAATTGCTCCGTAGCAATTTTATACTTTCCTAAGTGCTCCGTAGCAACATAAAGAAGTAAAGGTGCAATCGTTGGATGTGCTGCAGTAACTAATTTGCCGCCATTTTGGAGAACAGCACGCGCTACCGCAACCACAGCATCAGTTATCCCGAGACGGTCAAAGCTTCCCTTCCATCGTTCCGGATCTGGAATGCTGGCGGAAATAAAAATAGTCGAATCTGATAACCGATTGTTCAAATCGTTAGTAACTGTATTCACCATTTGCCTCCAATCGTGTCCTCTGAAAAGAAATCAAGTCTCTTACCGCGAATAACCCATTTAAGGTGGCCTCTTCTCGACTTACTTAAATGCCTTGCGGCATGAACAAGCTGGGCTGATGCCTTTTTATTAATGTGGTTTCGGATTTTATCTAGATGCTGTAAATCTTCACAAGTCGGCAACCGCGGCGTCACACAAACAATTGAGCGCTTTTTATTTGCACCAGTGATGTCCAGCGCCCAATCCTTTAGAGGCACACAGCTAGCCCCCGTATCTCTGGCAGATTCTTGAATTCCTATTAAAAGGTTTTTTCGTCTTCTTACAATCGCGTATGCGTGAGCTTCTTCTATCTTATCAATGATTTTCACGATTGCAGATGGAGTGAAGATATCATATCCATGTCCGTCCTTTACAATGTCACCCCGTTTTAAGATCAGCCGAGGAAGACCGGCGCTACCAGGAACCTGCTTAGGCTTTCCGGGCCATTGAATGATTAGTATCCCCATTACATGGGAGAGCGCATAATCAACTTCGTCATAGACCCATTTCGAATTGTGCGCATCAGGTGTTTCAAGCAATAGCAAAAACGCAAAATCTTCAAGCACGTCTGCTATTTTTTCCTGAACCGCTTCTCCTGGTTGTACCGAAAACCGATCAATGAAAGGTTTGAACGTATGATGAGTCAGTTCATCATGTAATTGTTCCGCCGCAGCAAGACCGTCAGCCCGCCTATGGCTGATAAATACCCGTCTATCGCGCTCCTCAATACCGAGCTGCCCCAGCACTATGCGCGCAAGTTGCTTCGCTGAATCTTTACTCGACCATTTAAAACCATTGAATTTAGATGCCTCATGAGGAATTTGAGCTCCAAATTTTTTGGATTTATTGACGACGGGTATAACTACTAATCCTTGATTCACAGCACTTTGGAGTTGTGACTTTATCAGCGCATCGTTTTTTGTATTCTTCCCGCCGAAGAGCAATACGAGAGACGGTGTTGCACCGGTTGCGGGATTTTCCCCCAAACGAACCTCTACTGATTCATTAATACCAAGTTCTATAAGCTCATTATTAATTGTATTTTGAAGCTTCTTGCGCCTTTTTTGACATCCTATCACCTGCACTTTATATATGCTTGCCATAGCAGAACTCCCATAATTTATACATTATTTATATAAATAAGCACTCCAAGATCATGAACAGCTAAGATTTTCTTCTTGCAACGCCCGGCTATTATTAACAAAACAAGCTTTCGCTACTCGATTATTGAATGCGGTTTCAATATCAGATCGTAGAGCCAATAGGGATAGAGGGTACATACAGCAATGTGCATATGAATTTTCCGGGTTTTCCGCACTCCAGTTGTCTGCGATTCGCATGGGAAGATGTGCCCAGTTCTGTACAGACGGAAGGGGGTAGACGAGCAGTCCGTTTCTTTTATTGTTAGTGTCATTCCTCAATGAGGAAGATATTTCCCAGTCAACAAATTTCCGCGTCCATGTACACCGACCCAAAAGAACGATGGTCACAGTTGAGTCTGTGAGATACTTTTCACGAATCCGACGTTTAATGTAGTCTTCATCAGCACTATTAACGAAATCATCATCAACCGTCACGCCGACTGAACGGGCTATAAATTCAGACCCAAACACCTCAATGAATTGTTCGACTTCAGGCATATCATCAACATGATATGAAATAAAACATTTGTGGCGCTTGGGGTCATTCTTCCTGGACGCTGCCCGATCTGCAACCTGCTGCAATCGTAGCATCTCAGCAGTAGTCGACATTTCTCTCCTTTGTTAAATGCCTCTAAGGTAGAACTCTAACAACACCCGTATCCGCACTATTACATGTTTTAATTTAAAACTTACATAAGTTTAGCCGTAAAACAACGAAACTTACTAACGCACTTTCCCCTTCAAACTTATTAGAATTGAGCTCATCGTATCATTCTGTAAGTATATTCTTTGTTTCGATGTCTTATCAAAAAGTGACGGGGAAATAGCTTAATCCTACCTCGTAACTACTCTTTTACTTTTGTAAGTTTTTGACTGTGTCCATGATGTAGTCTCTGCTCAACAAGGCAATCCATACCATCTTAGCTTGTGAGACGAAACACAAGTCGAATGCTGTATCCATAGATCCCACACTCGCTAATCCGTCAAAAGGAATCTGCGCTTCCCCAATAATTTTAGATGATTGCAGACCATGAACTATGCTTGTCCTAATATTATCAATCTTCAATATATCCGATCTAACTCTGCATTCTGCATTGTTGTCAACGCTTAGACGAAAGGCCGATGGAGGTTTGGCTCTGATTAAATTATCATATAGCGGTACTCACGGCGAGAACACGCAAATGTTGTAAAATATCTTTCTCAGAACTTACATGAAGCGCACTTTCCTTTTACTGGGCTAGTATATAGCAATTACAGCTAGAACCTTGTTTGGGAATGGACCGATCCTGGTCCGAATTGCGTAAGTAGTATCATAGCGACAATCACAAGTTTGGATCGGTATTATGCGCCTCATCACTACGCTAGAGTTCACGCAGAGATAAGCTTGCCATCATCTAAGGTCAGTAGACGATCAACCCTGGCTAGGACCGAGGGACGATGGGAGACAATCAGGCAGGTACGGTCGCCCTTCCGCTCGATCAGGCTGGTCAGAACCCGGCCCTCCAAGAGAGCATCCATGTTGCTTGTAGGCTCGTCCAAGAACATTAGAGGCGCCGAACTCAAAAAGGCGCGGGCCAAGGCCACCCTTTGCCGTTGCCCTTCGGACAGATCCGAGCCGTTGTCGGCTAGCAGGTGATCCAAGCCGTCGGGCAGCTGGTCGATCAGATCATCCAAGCAGGCATCATAGGCCGCCTGCTCAATATCCTCTCGGCTAGCATCCGGCCGGGCCAGGGCGATGTTGTCCGCCAGCGTGAGGCTAAATATATAAGTATCCTGGCTCACCAGTGTCTGCTGGACACGCAAGTCGGCGGTGCGAATGGTTTCGATAGGCAGGCTGGAGACGGTCAGATCCCCGCCGCTGCGCTCTTGGAACCGCATCAGCAAGTCGATCAAAGTGGACTTGCCGACTCCATTGGCCCCCTGGACGCCGATCAACTCACCATGTTTGATGGAAAGATCCAGATTGTCCAAAATCGCAATTCGACCGCCATATTCACTCGGGTCAGCCTTGCCTGGATCGTTCTTACCTGTGTCAGTCTTGCCAGCGTAGGAGAAGGAAACCGCCCTGGCTTCCTCTCCGGCGAACTCCGTCAGGGGATTCCCATGATCGGATTCCACCTCGCGCACAGGAGGCTCCTTATCCAAAAGCAAGAAAACCCGCCGGGCGGCAGCTAAGGTGGGCTGCAGGCCAGCGCCTAGCCGGGCCACAGGTATCAGAGGAGCAAAGGAAGAGAGGAAGCCGACTAGCCCGATCATTCCTCGAGCCGGATCCACCAACCCTTTAGAGCCAAGCCAGCAGGTCATCAGCGTGAAGGTTCCAGCGCAGATCAGAGTGACCACGATGGTGACCATATCGTTGGCGATGGTCCGCTCAGTAGTGCGCCTCCGAGCATCCAGCATCTGGCCCGTAGCGGCTTCCACCCGGCGACGGGTATTCCCCAGAGCCCCCAACCCCGCCAGCTCGGTGCGGCCCTGTAGGGTCTCCAGAAGCAGAGAGTGCAAATTGGCCTGGGCCGTTCGCTCTTTCACGGCTACCTTGAAAGTAGGTCTAGCACTCAGCATGGGGATGAGCAGACCGACGATGAGGTAGGAGACCAGGGCGGCCAGGCCAATCCAGGGCGAGAGCCAGGTGAGCAGAGCCAGGTTGGCCAAGGAAGTCAATAAGGCGATGGCGATGGGTGAAAGCGTATGGGCGTAGAAAATCTCTAGCAGCTCGATGTCGTTGGTGATCACCGTCACCATGTCTCCGCGCGCCTGGTCGCGCAGGCCGGCCGGAGCCAGGGAGCGCATCTTGTCGAAGACCGTCGTGCGGATATCGCGAAGCATGCTGAAGGCCATTTCGTGGTTGTAGTACTGCTCCCCGTAGGCCATGACCCCCCGGCTAAGAGCGGTCAGAACCGCCACGAGTGCCCAGATCACCCACTGGCCATTGAGTGGTGGCCAGTCCATGACTAGGCCGATCAGGGCCGCAGCAGCAGTCATCATGCTCCAAACTGCAAAGAGATGACCCAGGCTGCCGCAAAGGATGGCCTTGCCCTCCGTACCGGTCAGAGGCTTCATCAGCCGGGCCATGCGGCGCATCATCGTCAGGTTGCTCGTCGTCTGCTGCATGTCGTCACTCCCCGTCCTCATACTGGGCCTGCTCCTTCCACTGAGCGGCAAATCCGCCCCTGGCATTCATCAGTTCACGGAAGCCGCCGCACTCCACCAGACGACCCTCCTGCAAGAAGAGGATGGAATCGGCATTGCGGACCCCAGCCAGGCGGTGGGTGATAGTCAGAACCAGGGACTCCTTGCCCAGCGCGTCCATCAGGGCTGCCAATGTAGCGTCATGCTCGCGGTCCACGGCGCTGGTGGCCTCATCGAAGATATAGACGGGAGAACGCCGCAGGAGCCCGCGGGCAATGCACAGGCGCTGACGCTGCCCTCCGGAAAGGTTGCCCCCCTCAGGGTCGATGTGAGCGTCCAGCCCGCCCTTGCTCTGGACAAGACCGGTCAGGCCGACCTGGTCCAGCGCATCCAGCAGCTCCGAATCCAAATAGCCAAGTCCGGCTGGGTCGAGGTTCGACCTGATGGTCCCGGTGAAGAGGTGGTCGGTTCCCCGAACCACGGTCTGGAGGCCGACCAGGTCCTCGCGTGACAGATCGCTGACATGGCGCCCGCCAATGGTCAGCTCTCCGGCATACCCCTGAAGGCGCCCGGACAGCAGGCCCGCCAGGGTGCTCTTGCCGGAGCCCGAAGCGCCAACCAGCCCCACACGCCCCTTGGCTGGCAGGTCGAAGTTCAGGTCAGTCAGGGCCTGGAAGCCGTCAGGATAGGTGTAGGTCAAATCGCGAGCGCGGATGCCCGACGAATCGTCGTCAGACATATCTGCCTGCGCCGAGCCTGATTGCACAGAACCAGTATTCTGCATCCTGGCATCGGTTGAACCCGATGCAGGAATATCGGCAGAACCCGGTGCAAGAATTTGGACATCACCCAAAGCAGGTTTCGAGACAGATCCCTGTGCAGGCATTTGGACAGTATCCGATGCAGGTTTCAGAGCAGGCTTCGAGGCGGATTCCGTGCCAGACTCCCGAACTGCTTCCTCAGATGTTTCAAGACCCGCTTCCTTAGCCGCTTTCTCAGATGCCCCCAAAATCGTTTCAGAAGCCGCTTCCTCAGATGCATCCAGAATCGGTGCTGGAGTCGTTTCCAGAGCCACTTTCTTGCACGACTCAGGGGTCGTCCCTGGAGCCGTCGACTTCTCGTCGCCCCTCTGCCGTTCTTGGAGAATATCGTCGATGGCCTTGCCCTGCTTGATGGCGACCATGCCGGAATGCATCATGTAGACCAGCTGCCGCTCAGGAGCGAAGAGCCGGACCCCGGTCAAAGCAACAACCAGGCAGGACAGCACTCGAGCGGGTCCGCCCTGCCCGATCAGGACGGTGGTTGCAACCGCCAGAATGAGGCTGGTGTAGATGACTACGTCGGCCTTGATCAGCGAGCGCAGCTGGCCGCCAAGAACCCCCATGGTTATCCGGCGGAACCCCTCGGACTCCTCGGCCAGATCGTCGGCCTGCCGCTGGTCTGCCCCGAAGATCTTCAAGGTGTTGAGCCCCCTCAGGGCGTGCTCGAAATGGACGCCGACCTTGTCGTACTTGCGTAGTTGACCCAGCTGTACCTTGATGTTTTCGCCCATAGTGGGCTTGGAAGCCAGGGGCAGGGCCACCATGCCAATCACGACGATCACAGCAGCCAGCGGGCTGACAGGCAGGAGGACGGCCAGGGTCACGACCAGCATCAGGCCGGTCTGGACCAGGGCCGGAAGGTAGGCCGTGAAGTAAGAGACGACCGATTTGACCCCCTCGGTCGAAAGCCTGGCGAAGGTCTGCGCTGGAACGCCCAGGTCGTCCTCCTGCCTGTTGGGGTCGAACACGGATAGATACAGGGCCTGGGAGAGCGCCTTGCCCATCCCCTCGGCCAGCCGGGCGCTGACGAACCTGGCGACCGCCTGGGTCAGAAGCCGAACCAGGATGAGCCCGCCTATCAAGACCGCCAGGGGTCCGGGCCGACCCGGCACCCAGGCAAGGGCATGAGGAACAGGCAGACCAAGGGAACGGCCCACGGCCGCAATGGCCACCGGCAGGAGGAGAATCTCCGCCAGCGCGCCGATCGTCTGCAGGAAGGCCAGCAGAAGGCTGGCGCCCATCCTGGCTCCCGGTAGATGAAGTAGTCGCTTGCTGATCATGCCTGTCCTTCGTGCCGCCTTTCTGATACGCACCTCTCAGTGGACCCTAACAAAGTCCCTGCGCGCCAGGCAATACCTTTATTGTGAAGCCCTGGCAAGAGACATAAAAAACTATCATTTACTTTCCCGCGCAGTCCTCCTAGAATTGACGGCGCAACCTGACATCGGCGGATATGGCCTAGAGCCGAGCGACCGCCACCCAGACGGGAGCGATCCTTTATGAAAGCACTGAAGACAAAAGACCTGGTCAACGTCGGCATTTTCACGGCCCTCTATTTCGTCAGCATGGCGATAGGCAACTTCATCGCCGTCTTCCTGGCGGGCCTGGTCATGCCCGGCCTGTCCTCCCTCTTCATCCCCGCTGTGGTCGGGCTGGTCTCCGGCCCGGTCTACATGCTGATGATCCGCCGCGTGCCCAGGTTCGGGGCCATCACCATTGTCGGCGTCATCATGGGCCTCTTCCTGCTGGTCTTCGGCCACTTCGCCCTCTCTTTCATCCCCTACGCCTTCTGCGGCCTGCTGGCTGATCTGGTTCAGTCCTCGCTCGGGGAGAGCCGTCCCAACCTGGCCCGTTACCTGAGCTACGTCATCCTCACCTTCGGCTGCACCGGCCCCGTGCTTCCCCTCTGGTTCATGAAGGATGCCTACGTGGCCAGCCTGGTCCGTCGAGGCAAGAGCCAGGAGTACATCGACGGGGTCTTCGCACCCATCACCGGAGCCACCTTCCTGGTCTGCATTCTGGCCACCCTGGTCGGCGCCCTGCTCGGGGCATGGATAGGCGCCCGGATCGTTGACCGGCATTTCAACCGGATACCCGCCAAGCAATGAGGCCCATCTCCATCTACACCAGATTCCTGCTGGTCATCTTCGCCAATGCTCTGATCTTCGTCACCCTGCCCACACCCTTGGTTCTGGCCATCAACATCTACTTCTGCAGCTTCCAGGTCATCGTGGGCAGAGTCAGGAAGGGCCAGGCCTGGCTTATGGTCTGTCTGGTCTTCGCCCTGGGCGCCTCCCTGGCCATGGTCTTTCCCGAGAATCTGCCGGGGCATTACCTGCTCTTCCTCTTCGTCGGCGTGGGCAGGATTCTCCCCTTGATGCTGGTCGCGGCCTTCATGATGGGCACCACCAAGGTCTCGGAGCTGGTCTACCTGTTGCGCAGGATCCATGCCCCCCAGTGGCTGGTCATCCCCGTAAGCGTGCTCTTCCGCTTCTTCCCGACCGTCAGGCATGACTATGCCCAGATCAGACGGGCCATGAAGTTCAGGGGGATCGCGGTCACCACCGGCGATATGGTTCGGCATCCGATGCGAACCATGGAGTACATCTACGTCCCCCTGCTCAACAACGCCACCAATGTGGCCTCCGACCTGACCTCGGCCGCCCTGACTAGGGGGATCGGCGACCCCGGTCCCAAGACCTCCATCGAAAGAATCGCCTTTACCGGGCTGGATGCGCTCATGTGCGCCCTGGGTCTGGTCCTTATGGGATGTGGAGCCTATGTTGCAATGCACCAGGCTTAGCTTCACCTACGAGGATGCCAGCAGACCATCCCTCAAGGAGGTCTCCTGCCGGATAGGCCAAGGACGGCTGACCGTAGTCACCGGGCCGAGCGGCTGTGGCAAAACCACCCTGTCCAGGGTCATCAACGGCCTGATTCCCGAACTTTACGAGGGCAAGCTGGAGGGAGAGTGCCTGATCGGGGATGAACCCACCACGGCCCGGCCCATCTACCGGCTTTCAGAGCAGGTGGGATCGGTCTTCCAGAACCCCAAGACACAGTTCTTCACCACCGACGTCCGCAGCGAGCTGGCCTTTCCCTTGGAGAACACCGGGGTCCAGCCGGAGGCCATCCGGGAGCGCATAGACCAGGTGGCCGACCTCTTCGGCATCGCCCCGCTTATGGAACGGGACATCTTCTCCCTGTCCGGGGGCGAGAAGCAGATGATCGCCATCGCCTCCTCCTGCATGATGGACCCGCAGATCCTGGTCCTGGACGAGCCCTCCGGCAACCTGGACGTCGAGGCAGTGGCCAGCCTGGCGCAGATTCTGCGCCGCCTGAAGGACCAGGGCTTGACCATGGTCCTGATCGAGCACCGCCTCTACTACCTGGACGGCCTGGCCGACGACTTCCTGGTCATGAAAGACGGCAGGCTGGCGGAGCACCTGACCCCGGCCGCCATGAGGGGGCTGGATGGTCCGAGCCGTCAGGCCATGGGGCTGCGGGCGCTGAACCTGGATGCAACCGAGAATGCGAGCGCCCCTGCCAAGGTCATCACCGAGAAGGCCTCCGACCTACTCCGGGTCAGGAATCTTAGCTATGCCTACCACCACGACCGGGCTCCTGCCTTGGATGTGGACGACCTGACCCTTTCCAGCGAGGACATCACCGGCATCATTGGCCGCAACGGAGCCGGTAAGAGCACCTTTGCATCGGTCCTGACCGGACTGCTCAAGCCTGGCGACAGGTCGGAAATCAGCCTGAATGGGACGAAGCAGACAGCCAGGGAGCGCGTCGAAGACTCCTACATGGTCTTTCAGGATGTCAACTACCAGCTCTTCAGCGAGACCGTCGAAGGCGAAATGCTCCTTGGAGCCAGGCGGACCGATCTCTTCAATGAGGTGGCGCGAAAGCTGGACTTGGAGCGGCTCCTGGGCCGGCACCCCAACACCCTCTCCGGCGGAGAAAAGCAGCGGGTGTCCATCGCAGCCGCCATACTCTCGGACAAGCGTCTGGTCGTTCTGGATGAGCCCACCAGCGGCCTGGACCTGCTCCACATGAACCAGGTGACCGGGATGATCCGCTACATGCGCTCCCTGGGGGTCATGGTGATCGTCATCTCGCACGACCAGGAGTTCCTGGCCCAGACCTGCCAGCGGTTCATCACCTTCCGTCAGGGCAGACCGGTCAGAGACAGCCGCAGACTGGGCAACCTCCTGCAAGCCCTCTGAGCCTCCGAGCCTTTGCCAGGTCGGTAAACATGACGCCTCCCGGCAGGCGGTTCTCCTATGCTCCGGACCCCGCAAACGTATACAGTAGTGGGGAACAGAGCATCAGGGGGCGTCCCTCGCGTCGGACGGCCCCGCCGCGCGGCCAGGGTTACGAGAGGGCATGATGGGCTATATCGACGTCATCGGAGAGACGAAGCGGTATGCGACCGGCGAGACGACCATCGTGGCCAACAATGCCGTCACCTTCTCCATCGAGAAAGGCGAGCTGGTGGTCATCCTCGGCGCCTCAGGGGCGGGCAAGTCGACCGTGCTGAACATTCTGGGCGGCATGGACACCTGCAACGAGGGCCAGGTGATCGTGGACGGGAAGGACATCGCCGGCTATGACGCCCGGCAGCTGATCACCTACCGCCGCTATGACGTGGGCTTCGTCTTCCAGTTCTACAACCTGGTGGCCAACCTGACCGCCCGGGAGAATGTGGAACTGGCCTCGGAGATCGTGGACAACGCCGCCGACCCGGTCCAGACCCTGATCGACGTGGGCCTGGGCGATCGGATCGACAACTTCCCCGCCCAACTTTCCGGCGGCGAGCAGCAGCGCGTGGCCATCGCCCGGGCCGTGGCCAAGAACCCAAAGATCCTGCTCTGCGACGAACCCACTGGCGCCCTGGACTACAGGACCGGCAAGCAGGTGCTGCGCATCCTCCAGGACCAGTGCCGCAAGAAGGGCGCCACCGTGGTCATCGTCACCCACAACGCGGCCATCGCTCCCATCGCCGACAGGGTCATCCGCATGCACGATGCCCGGGTCCAGGCCGTGCAGACCAATGACAGCCCTGAAGACATCGAAAACGTGGAGTGGTGAGGATGCAGCCCGTCAGGAAGGTGCTCTGGCACGACATCCGGGTCTCCCTGCGCAAGTCTCTGGGACGGTTCATCTCCATCGTCTGCCTGGTGGCGCTAGGCTCCTTCGCCCTGGTCGGACTGAGCGTGACCGGGCCGGACATGCGGCAGGCCGGCAACGCCTACCTGTCCAGCCACCATCTGGCCGACCTGATGGTCATCAGCAGCTACGGGCTGGACCAGGAGGATCGGGATGCGATCGATACCGCCCCTGGCAATTCGGGAATCGAATACGGGTATCTGAAGGATGTGGTGCTCAAGGGGACCGACGAGAGCCTGCGCATCTACTCCGCCCCCGGCCGGATCTCCACCTATGAGCTGGTCGAAGGATCCATGCCGGCCAGGCCTGACCAGATAGCGGTCGACACCGCCCTGGCCGAAAGCCACCCTATCGGCAGCAGCATCCAGGTAGACGAAAAGGCCGACCAGCTGGGCAGGAAGGTCCTGAGACACCACAGGCTTCGCGTGGTGGGCACAGTCAGGTCAACCGAGATCCTGAGCAAGGTCAACATGGGCCCCTCCACTGCTGGATCCGGGTCCCTGGACTCCTATGCTGTGACCACGCCCGGGGCCTTCGATTCGGACGAGTACATGATCGCCCGCCTGACCTTCAAGGACCTGGACCGGATCAGGGACCACTATTCCGACCAGTACATCCAGGCCCTGCAGACCCACAAGGACGATCTGAACAGGATTTTGTCGGTACGCCCCACCGCGAGACTGAACGCCATCAAGGCCCCTCTCAAGAAGAAGCTGGACCAGGGGCAAGACCAGGTGGATCAGTCCAGAGAGGAGCTCGAAGGGAACCGGCAGCAGCTGGACCAGGCCAAAAAGGATCTGGACCAGGGTGCCCAGAGCATCCAGTCCGCCAAGAACCAGCTAGCCGCCAAAACAGAGCAGGCCCAGGCGGCCATCGACCGAGGGCAGCAGGAAATGGACCTAAGCTCGGCTGAACTGGACCGAGAGCAGAAGCAATACCAGTCCTCCGCCAGTCAATTGACCCAGGGCAGACAGCAAGCCGATCAGGGACAGCAGGCCATCGACCAGGGACAGGCCAAGCTCGATAGTTCCCGTCAGCAGCTGGAGGGCGGCAAGGCCCAGGCTGACCAAGCCGTAGCCCAGGCCCAGGAAGCGCAGAAGCAATGCAGACAGGGCATTGCACAGGTCACCGGCCTCATTCAGACCATTGACGCTCAGCTGGCCACGCCCGGGCTGACCTCCCAGCAGCAGGACGAGCTCAACCGCAAAAAGGCCGAGCTTCAGGCCCAGCTGGCCGAGCTCAACCAGCAGGCACCGCAGATTGATGCCCTGGCAGCCAAGGCCAAGACAGGCCGCGATGCCTTTATGACCAACCAGTACGCCCCCGGCATGGCACAGGTTGCGGCCAACCAGCAGACCCTGGATACAAAGCGCCAGGAACTGAACCAGGCAAGAGCCAAGGTGGATGAGGGCGAGCGCCAACTGGCCCAGGGCAAGGCACAACTTGATCAGGGCTCAGCCCAGTTGGCCCAGGGCAAGGCCAAACTGAACCAAGCCCGGCAACAGCTGGCTAGCAGCCGCACCTTGGCCCAGGAGCAGATCGACCAAGCCCAGGCCACTCTGGACCAGAAAACCGCGGAATACCAGACCAAACTGGACAAGTTCAACAGGGAGAGCCCTGACGCCCAGAAGAAGATCGACGACTCCCAGAAAAAGCTGAATAAGGCGGCCGATCAGCTGAGCCGACTGGAAAAGCCGGTCTACGCCCTGGACTCACGCCGTGAAGCGCCCGGCTCAGAGGGCTACAAGGTCTACGCTTCCGTCTCCTTCATTGTGGACTCGCTGGCCAGGATCTTCCCCTACTTCATGTACCTGGTGGCTGCCCTGGTCACCTTCACGACCATGACGCGCTTCGTGGACGAGGAGCGGATCAACGCCGGAACGCTCAAGGCCCTGGGCTACAGAGATCGGGATGTCATGGCCAAGTTCCTGGTTTACGGTGGCGCGGCCTCGGCCCTGGGCGCTCTTCTAGGCATCATCGCGGGCCACACCCTCCTGCCCTGGATCGTCTACCAGGCCTATGCCCATGCCTTCGATATGCCACCCATCCGCTACGGCTTCCACCTGCCTATCACCCTTCTGGCCTGCCTGCTGGCCTTCCTGAGCGCCGTAGTTCCGGCTTTCCTGAGCGCCTGGCGAGAGCTGCGCGAGAAGCCGTCGGCCCTCCTCCTGCCCAAGCCGCCCAGCGCCGGTTCGAAGATCTTCCTGGAGCGCATCCCCCTGATCTGGAACGGACTCAACTTCACCCACAAGGTCACCGCCCGGAACATCTTCCGCTACAAGCAGCGGATGCTGATGACCATTTTCGGGGTCTGCGGGTCAGTGGCCCTCCTGATGGCCGGATTCGGCGTGCAGGGGTCCATCTCGGCCATCAACGAGCACCAGTTCGGCCAGGTGATCCGCTATGACCTGATCGCTGCCGAGAACAGCCAGGCCACCACCGACCAGCGCCAATCCATCAAAAAACAGCTGGAAAAGCCCGATGTGAGCCGCTCTCTGAACGTGCGCTACGAGG
Source organism: Bifidobacterium asteroides (assembly GCF_003202695.1). GTDB lineage: Bacteria > Actinomycetota > Actinomycetes > Actinomycetales > Bifidobacteriaceae > Bombiscardovia > Bombiscardovia asteroides_G. The sequence goes on along the minus strand of NZ_QGLL01000001.1, from coordinate 49,741 downwards.
AGATGAACAAGACAGCCGGGCACAACGCCGACAAGCAGTCCATCACCATGATCGCGCCGGCCAGCGCGGACCACCTGGACGGCTTCATCCGCATGGACACCCGGTCTGGGCACAAGCCCCTGAGCCTCAAGGGCGACGGTGTAATCCTCTCCGAGCGGATCGCTCAGCTGACGGGGACCAAGGTTGGCGACAGGATCACCCTGCAGGATTCAGGCGGCAGGGACAGGACCATGCGGGTGGACGGCATCTGCGAGATGTACCTGGGGCACTTCGCCTTCATGAGCCCATCGACCTATAGGACCGTCTTCCATAAGGACTTCTCGCCCAACGCCCATCTGGTCACCTTCAAGGACTCCAGCGCCGAGAACACCAGAAGGCAGGCTGCCTCCTTCATGCGCATCGACGGAATCCAGGGGGTGGTGCAGAACACGACCCTGATGAGCCAGATCGACACCGTGGTCAGGTCCCTGAACATGATCATGCAGGTACTGATCATCGTGGCGACCCTGCTGGCCCTGGTCATCCTCTACAACCTGACCAATCTGAACGTGGAGGAGCGGATTCGCGAGCTGAGCACCATCAAGGTGCTGGGCTTCTACGATCGCGAGGTGACCATGTACATCTACCGGGAGACCATCCTCCTGTCGGCCATCGGCGTCCTGGCCGGGTACGGATTCGGGGCCTGGCTGCACCACTACATCATCACCACCGTTCCGCCGGACAACGTCCTCTTTGACCCCTCCATCAGCTGGGTGGCTTTCGTCGTGCCCTTGGTCATGATTACCGTCATCACGGCCGGCCTAGGCTGGATGGTCAACAATAAGCTCAAGCATGTGGACATGCTGGAGGCTCTCAAGTCGGTGGACTAGGCCATATCGGCATTTACCCATGCTGATGGCGTAAGCTGGCACTTCAAGGGTCCATGAGCCCATGCCATTGAGAATCCAGAAAGCGGAGGACGACGGTGCTGCAGATCGAACACATCTCCAAACAATACAAAACAGGGGACTTCGTCCAGCAAGCTTTGAACGATGTCAGCGTCAACCTGCGCGACAACGAGTTCGTTGCCATCCTGGGCCCCTCCGGCTCCGGCAAGACCACCCTGCTCAACATCATCGGCGGGCTGGATCGCTACGACCAGGGCGACCTGATCATCAACGGCACCTCCACAAAGAAATACAAGGACCGGGACTGGGACTCCTACCGCAACCACACTGTGGGATTCGTCTTCCAGAGCTATAACCTGATCCCCCACCAGAGCATCCTATCCAACGTGGAGCTGGCCCTGACCATCTCGGGCGTGCACCGGCAGGAGCGGCGGAAGCGGGCCAGGCAGGCCCTGGAGCAGGTGGGACTGGGCCAACACGTGAACAAGCGGCCCAATCAGCTCTCGGGCGGGCAGATGCAGCGGGTGGCCATCGCCAGAGCCCTGGTCAACAACCCTCGCATTCTCTTGGCCGACGAGCCCACCGGAGCCCTGGACTCCGAGACCTCTGTCCAGATCATGGACCTGCTCAAAGAGGTGGCCCAAGACAGGCTGGTGGTCATGGTCACCCACAACCCCGAGCTGGCCCACCAGTACGCCACCAGAATTGTAGAGCTGCACGACGGCTCCGTGATCAGCGACTCCGACCCCCTGCCCGAAGACCAGGTGCCCATCCGCGATGCCCGGCACCGCACCTTCGGCAAAGCCTCCATGGGATTGCTGACCTCCCTGTCACTGAGCTTCAACAATCTTCGGACCAAAAAAGCGCGGACTGCCCTGACCTCCTTCGCCGGATCCATCGGCATCATCGGCATTGCCCTGATCCTGTCAGTGTCCACCGGGGTCAACCGCTACATCGACAAGGTGCAGCGGGAGACCATGACCTCCTACCCGATCACCATTCAGGAGCAGTCCTTCGATCTGAACAAGATAGTGGACTCTGCCCAGGAATCCCAGAAGGAGGCCAAGGCTCACAAGGATCTCAAGGCCATCCAGCCGGACGACTCCAGCATCAAGGGGGCCTCCAGCCTGACCAGCAGCATCACCCAGAACAATCTGACAGACTTCAAAAAATACCTGGACAATCCCAAGAGCGAGATTCATCAATACGTGGGATCCGTGGGCATCCAGTACTCCTATGCCACCAAGTTCTCGGTGTTCGAGCACGACCCGGATGGCAAGCTGGTCTCTGCGGACAATGTGACCATGAGCGGGCAGGACAATGCCAGCTCCACCGCCAGCCAAATGGCCACGGCCAACACCGACAGCGACATGGGCGACATCCAATCCATGCAGATGTCCTACCTGACCGGCAAGACCGAGAAGAACAAGGCCCCGGAGATCTTCGGCGAGATCATGCCAGGGGCCGATGCCAAGACCACCATCAGCAAGGTGGTGACCGACAACTATCAGGTGGTGAATGGCACCTGGCCCAAGGCCAAGGATCAGGTGGTCCTGGTGCTGGACAAGAACAACCAGATGCCCGTCACCAGCCTCTACAAGCTGGGCATCCTCCCCTCCAGCCAGTACACCGACATGATGAACAAACTCAACAGCGGTCAGAAGGTCAAGGTCGACACCAAGCCCATCGAATACGCCAAGGCCATGGACCAGAAGCTCTCCCTGGTGCCCGCCGCGAGCCAATATGCCAAGGGGACCGACGGCCACTACCACTACATCGGCGACAGCACCGACCAGATGACCAAGGCCGCCGACCAGGGCCTGCAGCTGCACATCGTCGGCATCGTCCGCCCCAACCAGGGGGCCAAGGCCACGCCCCTCAAGGTAGGCGTCGGGTATACCCGCCAGCTGACCGACTACCTGATCGACCAAGCCAAGACCAGCCCCATCGTCACCGACCAGGAAGCCGATCAGGGCCACAGCGTCCTCAACGGGATGGCCTTCGCGCCTGCCGACGATGCCGCAAAGGCCAATGATGCCAAGGCCTACATCGCATCCCTGGGCGTCAGCCAGAAAGCCAGCATGGCCCAGGAGATCATGAAAGGTTCAGCAGCTATGGCCGGGCAGGAAGCCCAGGGCCGGGCAGGAGCCGCTGCAAGAGCCCAAGGTTCTGCAGGCATCCCCACAGGAGCATCAGCTGAGCAACAGACTGCCCAGGCCTTCGACCAGTACATCGCCACCGCCCCACAGGACGCCCTGGTCGCCATATACAACCAATACGTCTCTACAGGCACCTACGCCGACAACCTGAGCGACTTCGGCCTGATCTCCCGGGATGCCCCCTCCCGCATCAGCATCTACACGGACAGCTTCGAGAACAAGAATTCCGTAGGCGACTCCATCAAGCACTACAACGACAAGGCAGCAGAAAAGAATAGGATCGTCTATACCGACTACGTCGGCCTGATGATGAATTCGGTCACCACCATCATCAACGTCATCACCTACGTGCTGATAGCCTTCGTCGGAGTATCGCTGGTGGTCTCCTCCATCATGATCGGCATCATCACCTATATATCGGTTCTGGAGCGGACCAAGGAGATCGGCATCCTGCGCGCCATGGGCGCCTCCAAGCGCAACGTCTCCAATGTCTTCAACGCCGAAACCGGCCTCATCGGGCTTCTGGCGGGCCTGCTGGGGGTGGGCATCACCCTGCTGCTGATCATTCCGGCCAACAGCATCATGCACCACTTCATGGGTACCACCGAGGTGAATGCGGCCCTGCCTGCCTCAGGAGGGATTGCTTTGGTTATTCTGAGCGTGATCCTGACCCTGATCGGCGGCCTGATCCCCTCACGTAAGGCGGCCAAGCAGGATCCCGCCACCGCTCTGCGCACCGAGTGAAGCTGAGCGACACTGGCAAAAGTAGTGAATTCCCGCACAGTAGGCCCCTAAGGGCGGCCCCTCTTTACTCGGGAATGCCATAATGAACCCCGTGAATGAGCAACCCAATCAGATAACAGATCAAAAGAACAGACAGCCCCTCTTCCCCGGACGGGCCTTCATCAGCACCGTCCTGGATGTGGTCGAGAGCAAGAAGACCATGAGCGGCGCCCTGACCGGCAAGTACATGCAGCGAGCCACCATGGCCGGCCTCTTTGTGGGTATCTTCTTCACGGCCTTCTTCGTCATCATGGGCCAGGCCGGCCAGAATCCCGCCGACCACGGCCTGATCCTGGCAGGCCGGGTCCTGGCAGCAACCACATTCGGCTGGGCCTTGGTCCTGATCTACTACACCAACTCCGAACTGTTGACCTCCAACATGATGGTGGTCACTATAGGCGCCTATCATAAGCGCCTGGGCTGGCTGGCATCTCTGCGAATCCTGGTTCTTTGCCTTCTGGGCAACCTGGCCGGAGCTCTGATTGTGGCCGTCATCCTGCGCTTCTCATCCATCGTCAGCGGTCCGACCCTGGACCAGATGCTGGCGGCCGCGGCGACCAAGACCGGCTACGTCTCCGGCGGCCCTATGGGCTTCGCCGACCTGTTCGTGCGGGGCATCCTGTGCAACTTCTGCATCAACATCGCCATGCTTATGGTCTATAACGGCAAGCTTTCCAACGACTTCACCAAGTGCATCATCATGGTCGTGGCCGTCTTCGTCTTCGCCTTCTGCGGGTTCGAGCATTCGATAGCGGATTCGGCCCTCTTCCTCATCCTGGGCGTCTTCGGGCGGGTCAACGCCTGGAAGGCAATCCTGGTTGTTCTGGTGGCCATGCTGGGCAATTATATAGGCGGCGGCATTCTGATCGGCCTGAATTTCGCCACTATGAACGACGAGCGTCACTTCAAGGCCTGAGAGCCTCCCGTCGGCCACCATCCACCAGCCGACCGTGATCTCAGACGCTCTTACGAGCCTGAGCGAAGACTTCTATCATGAAAAGACTCGAAAACCTATGTACAGACAGAAAGCAGAGGTACATGATGAGCGAGGATAAGACAGCAGCCAACAAGTCCCTGGTGCAGGAATTCTACGATCAGGTTTTCAGCCGGGGAGATACCAGCAATATCGACAGGTTCATGCGAGACGACTACATCCAGCACAACCCCACATGTGCTGACGGGAAAACGGGATTCCTGGAGTTCATCAAGGGGTTTCTGGCTCTGGGACCGCAAATCGACATCATCAGACTGAACGGGGAGGGCGACATGGTCTACGTCTTCTTCAAGTGCACGCTACAGAACGGCCATGTCAACAAGGTTTGCGACATCTACCGGCTGCAGGACGGCCAGCTGGCTGAGCATTGGGACATCATCGAACACAATGTGGAAGACATTCAGTCCCGTAATGACAATGGGCTCTTCTAACCCTCCAATTCGATGAAGGGCCGGCTCTGCAGCATCACTTGCCGCAAGGCTGGCCCCTCCCCATTTGTTTCTGTGGAGACTACACCTTAATCTTCATCAACCACACTGCTTTACTCGAGCCCTATTCCCCTTATCTGATGCATCTGTAGTCTCTCTAACTGCATATCGCCAGATTCGCTCACCAGCTTTAGCGAGCGCAGCCCGGCTGACGGATAGTTATATACGCTGATCGCTTGTCGGCCATTATTGATGAATACTTCGATTGATCCGCGATCTATATACACATGAAGGTCAAGCTTGCCGGAGGCCAGCTCCTCTGACGTAAGCGGTGCGGACCGATAGCCTCGATCGCCTCTGGACACTGCCATCCTATCTACGACGACACGTCGGCTTTGGTCATCATAACCCACGAATACAAAGGATCCGTCCTCAGTTGCGTGCACTTTCAGTCCGCAACGCTCAGCTGTAGACCTTTTCAGGTCGATGGTCAATTCGACCTCTTCTGCCTCGGCATCATCCAGGAGTATTCTCTCCTCATTGGTTGCGAGAGTCGAACCGCCCAGGTCGTTATCGTTGATTCGCAGATGGTCGATCTCCTCTACTGGTACCGTGTGCAAATCTCCATCATCGCCCAGGAAAACTTCACGTGGAAGCGTCAGCTGTCCGCACCAGCCATCACGCTCCATGGGAATCGGTGGAGTGAAAGGACGCATCCACCCATACATGATCCTACGTCCGTCCGGAGCTAGGAATGACTGTGGTGCATAGTAATTCTGACCCCAGTCCAAAGGTTTGAGCTCTGTCTCCGGCTGGAAACGTTCACCAGGCTTCCAGCTGCCAATCATGTAGCAGGCATTACTGGTATTCCGGTTCATATAGCCTTTTGGCTGTGCACCCATGGCGGAACAAACCATAATCCACTTTTCCTGGTCGCCAGGAGTCTTCAGTGGGAAGAAATCAGGGCATTCCAACATGAACACGTCTTCATCCGGGCACTCGAACAGTACCTGATCAAAGGTCCACTCCTCCATGTCCTGAGAATGGTAGAGCCAAAGCTGGCCGCGCTTGTCTGCTGAACTGACGCCATGCACTAAATACCAGACCCCATCCTGTTTCCAAACCTTGGGATCACGAAAGTGCGAGTCCACCTTCTCTCGAGGACAGTCAATGATCATGCCTCGCTTCAGCAGCTCTCGGGCATCGTCATCCACAGCTTCGGCCAACATCTGCACCTGCCATTGGCCACCGCTCCGGTCCTTGCCGTTCACCCAACGATTAGCCGTGTAGTAGAAGCGTAGCTTGCCATCGTCACCTACCACAGCTGAGCCCGAATACACTCCGTTGCGCTCCTCTTCCAGGCTCGGTGCCATGGCGATGGGCTCCCGGCGCCAAGTAACCATGTCAGCACTGGAAACGTGGCCCCAGTGCATTGGTCCCCACTGAGTTCCATAAGGATGAAGTTGATAGAAAACATGCCAGCGGCCGCGATAATAGCATAAGCCGTTGGGGTCGTTGATCCAACCCCCATCTGATGCAATGTGGTACTTCGGGTACCAGCGATCGTTGCGGGTGGCAGCCAAAGCATGGACCCCGGCTTCGGCCTTGGACAATTCTACCTGATGATTCTTGACCGGGTGCAAAGCCGGTTCGTATGTGCTACCCATTTTTATTTCTTTCTGTTAATTAATTTGATTGCGGTTTTGAAATTGCCTGTTGATACAGCAAGGCAGAGCTCAGGCATCGATGCCCTTGGCGTTTTTACTATCCCGGATAAAAGGGTCACCATTTACATCGACGTCATCCTTCTTGAGAATGAAGTAACCATAAATCAGGGCCACCAGTACTATGGCGGCGATAATTAGGAAGGTAACACGATCCCCGGCAGCATCATGAAGCATGCCAAGCGGAGTGGAGAGGATGCTTTCACCTATCTTTGATGCAACGTGGAAACCAACCAAGTAGAGAGTTGCTGACAACTTGGTATCAAAGTGAAGAGTGAAGTAACGGAAGGTAGGCAAACTGAACAACGGTACCTCGATGGCATGCAGCATCTTGACGCAGGACACGGTGTATGGATCGTGGAAAACACCACAAAGACCTATTCGTACGAACATCACTGTGGCTCCCAAGAGCAACGAATTCCTTACTCCAATTTTCCGCATTAGAATTGGAACAAGGCCCATCATCGCCGACTCGCAAAAGACCTGAATGGAATTAAGAATCCCATAAGTCGAATTCCCAGTAGCCTGTGAGGCAAAAAGACTCGTGTAATAAGTCGGGAACATTTGCTGATCGAAGACTGTGTAAAAAGTATAGGTGAACATGATCAGGACAACCATGAGCCACAGAGACGGCATCCGCAGCACCCCCGTTATTTCTTTCAGCGTTGGGGTACTCCTTGGCGAATTCGGATCAGCTTCTTGTCTAAGCACTTCCTTCTGTTCCTGCGGCCGCCAGAAGATATATACAGCAAGCATGCCGCAACCAAAAATCGAGCCTAGCCAAAAATTGTATAGAGGATTCACGTTGAAGAGGAAACCGGCTACTAGAGCCACAATGGCATAGCCGAAAGAACCCCAGGCACGAGACTGACCATATTCGAAGTTAAACTTTCGACTGTAACGCTCAGTAATAGCTTCAATCAATGACGATGCAGACATGAATCCTGCAGACAGCACGATTGACCCAATCACTATGCCTGCCCAGCGATGAGGTCCAGAAATCATCGGAGCGTAGATAAACTGTACGAAAGGCCCAACTAATGCTGCCACGGCAGAGACAAATATAGCCAAATGGCGCTTGATGCCCAATTCATCTTGGGCAATGCCATAGATAAACATTATTATGAGTGATGCAAAGGAGTTAATTGAATAAATCTGACCGACTTCTGTGTTAGTAAGATGTATGTCGGCCACCAGCCAGCGCTGGAAGAAAGACCACCATATACCCCATGCGCAGAAGAACATGAAAATACCCATTGAACTCTGCATATAGGACTCATTCTTAGATAATTGTTTGAATTTATCCATATCGCATCCTAACTGAGCAGGGCTTCTATGACCTACCCCTATAAAGAAAACAACACTTCATTATGTTGTCATATATTATGATATGACATACACAGATAGTACTATTTATTAATGTCCATATTCTGGATTCGGTAGACAATATAGAGTTCAAGTTTATATAAAAATTAGATTTAATAGGCAATAGAAAAGCCCTAGCTGAGAACTATCTCAACCAGGGCTTTGTTAGGTGTTGTGGCGGCGGTGTGCTACTCTCCCACACTCTTCCGGGTGCAGTACCATTGCCGTGCTGGGTCTTAGCTTCCGGGTTCGGAATGGGACCGGGCGTCTCCCCCAGGCCATGACCGCCGCGAATCTTCAATTCTGCCGATCCCCTTGCAAGGATCGGGGGCTTCTGGCGGCTTGGGGACCGGATGGCGGACGCGTGTTTCGTTTCGATCGCCTGCGAATGTTCGTGCTCATTGCCGCAGGCAGGATGCGCAGCAGGGTTGATGCCGCCGCCCCTTACGGGGGCGGGTTGTTGTGTTGTCTTCGACCATTAGTGCCGGTCGGCTTCGCCCCTTGCGGGGTGTCCACGTCCGGTCTATCGACCATGTGTTCTGCATGGGGTCTTCAGAAGCCGTAGGGCTTCATGGAATCCTTATCTTGGAGGGGGCTTCCCGCTTAGATGCTTTCAGCGGTTATCCCATCCGAACGTAGCCAACCGGCCGTGCCGCTGGCGCGACAACCGGCATACCAGAGGTTCGTCCACCCAGGTCCTCTCGTACTATGGGCAGGGCTCCTCAAGATTCCAACGAGCGCAGAGGATAGAGACCAAACTGTCTCACGACGTTCTGAACCCAGCTCGCGTGCCGCTTTAATCGGCGAACGGCCGAACCCTTGGGACCTGCTCCAGCCCCAGGATGCGACGAGCCGACATCGAGGTGCCAAACCATCCCGTCGATATGGACTCTTGGGGATGATCAGCCTGTTATCCCCGGGGTACCTTTTATCCGTTGAGCGATGCCGCGTCCGTACGCCGGCACCGGATCACTATCTCCGACTTTCGTCCCTGCTCGACCCGTCGGTCTCGCAGTCAAGCTCCCTTGTGCGATTGCACTCAACACCCGATTGCCAACCGGGCTGAGGGAACCCTTGGGCGCCTCCGTTACTCTTTGGGAGGCAACCGCCCCAGTTAAACTACCCGCCAGGCACTGTCCCTGGCCGGGATGACCGGCCGAGGTTAGAGGCCAGATGAGGACAGAGCGGTATTTCACATTGCGGCTCCACGGATGCTGGCGCACCCGCTTCGAAGCCTCCCGCCTATGCTACACAGTCCGCACCTAACGCCAATACCAAGGTATAGTAAAGGTCCCGGGGTCTTTTCGTCCTTCTGCGCTTAACGAGCATCTTTACTCGTACTGCAATTTCGCCGAGCTCCTGGTCGAGACAGTGGGGAAGTCGTTACGCCATTCGTGCAGGTCGGAACTTACCCGACAAGGAATTTCGCTACCTTAGGATGGTTATAGTTACCACCGCCGTTTACCGGGGCTTGAATTCACCGCTGCCCCCCCGAAGGGGATGACGGATCCTCTTAACCTTCCGGCACCGGGCAGGCGTCAGTGCATATACAGCGACTTACGTCTTCGCATGCACCTGTGTTTTTGGTAAACAGTCGCTACCCCCTGGTCTGTGCCGCCCCCACCGGCTCCGCGCGCAAGGCGCCTCACCGGCAGGGGCCTCCCTTATACCGAAGGCACGGGAGTGATTTGCCGAGTTCCTTGACCAGGATTCGCTCGATCGCTTTGGTATACTCTACCTGACCACCAGTGTCGGTTTAGGGTACGGGCGGCGCCACTCCTCACGCCGAAGCTTTTCTCGACGGAACGGCACACCGGATTCGGGGCACAAGACCCCCCATCATCACACCTCGCGCTCATGCCGGGCGGATTTGCCTGCCCGACGCGCCGCATGCTTGACCACGGATAACCACCACCGCGGCCCGGCTCCCGTTCCGTGTCACTCCTGCGCTACCCGCCACGCATCCACACGCCGGTCCCGCCACATCGGCAGGTCCGAAGACCAGCCTCCGAAGCAGGTAAGGGCATGCTTCCGCGTCTTGGATTGGACGGCTTGACGCCGGTAGGAGAATATCGACTCCTTCATCCATTCGACTACGCCTGTCGGCCTCGCCTTAGGACCCGACTCACCCGGGGACGACGAACGTGGCCCCGGAACCCTTGGTCATCCAGCGGACGGGATTCTCACCCGCCTCTCGCTACTCATGTCTGCATTCTCACTTCCACGCGGTCCACGGCCGGCTCACGCCGCCGCTTCGCCCCACGCGGAACGCTCTCCTACCCAGCACAGCAAACTGCGCTGCCGCGTCTTCGGTGGCGTGCTTGAGCCCCGCTACATTATCGGCGCGGAACCACTAGACCAGTGAGCTGTTACGCACTCTTTCAAGGATGGCTGCTTCTGAGCCAACCTCCTGGCTGTCTATGCGACTCCACATCCTTTCCCACTTAGCACGCGCTTAGGGACCTTAGACGACGATCTGGGCTGTCTCCCTCTCGACGACGGAGCTTATCCCCCGCCGACTCACTGCCGCGATACACCTCGCACGTATTCGGAGTTTGGCTGCTGTCGGTACCCGATACGGGCCCTCAAGCATCCAGTAGCTCTACCCCATGGAGGCACTCACGCGACGCTGCACCGAAATGCATTTCGGAGAGAACCAGCTATCACGGAATTTGATTGGCCTTTCACCCCTAGCCCCAGGTCATCGGCCCGGTTTTCAACCCAGGTCCGTTCGGTCCTCCACGCGGTCTTACCCGCGCTTCAACCTGCCCAGGGCTAGATCATCCCGCTTCGGGTCCAGGACACGCGACTGGAACGCCCTTATCGGACTCGCTTTCGCTACGGCTGCCCCACACGGGTTAGCCTCGCCACGCACCACTGACTCGCAGACTCATTTTTCGATAGGCACGCCGTCACCCCGAAAGGCTCCGACGGATTGTAGGCACACGGTTTCAGAAACTCTTTCACTCCCCTCCCGGGGTGCTTTTCACCTTTCCCTCACGGTACTCGTACGCTATCGGTCAGACAGGAATATTCAGGCTTACCCCACGGTCGGGGCCGATTCACACGGGATTCCACGAGTCCCGCGCTACTTGGGAACAAGAACCGGCAGGCGGCGCGGCTTCGGCTACGGGGCCATCACCCTCTACGGCCGGGAATTCAATCCCGTTCGCCTCACACGCCGCTTTATCACTGCCGCCGGGCCCGTCGGAGCCCGGACGCCAAGTCCCACAACACCCATGCCGCAACCCCCGACGGGTCTGACACGGCACCGGTTTGGCCATCATCCGCTTTCGCTCGCCACTACTCACGGAATATCCTTTCCTGCAGGTACTGAGATGTTTCACTTCCCTGCGTACCCCCCGCACGAATGCGGTGCCGGCCCATAACAGCCGGCGGGTTACCCCATTCGGACACCCTCGGATCAAAGCCCTGTCGGCGGCTCCCCGAGGCCTATCGCGGCCCCACGCGTCCTTCATCGGTCCTGTCTGCCAAGGCATCCACCATGCGCCCTTGCCGACAACACGACCACAGGCCATGCCACGACAACAACAACTGCGAACTGCCAGACGACAAATCATCACACTAAACGATCACAAAACGATCGACCCGAACCCACTAACAACATAGGCTCGGACGAAACAATACAGCAGACAGCCAGCCCAAAGCCAGCCATCCGCTCGCGTCCACTATCCAGTTCTCAAGCCACCAGCGCGCCGCCAAGACCCGCCACGGGGCAACACCCCACGCAGGAACCAGACGGGCGACGGGAACACCACCCAAACAAGGTGGCGATCCGGGAACCCAACAGCGCATCCATGCCACAGCCTCAAGACCGTTCCACGCCAGCACGCCCACGCCATCCGGCCAGACAGCCGGACCCGCAGACACGACCCCCGCGCAGACCACGCAGAGGAATTTCATAATCTCCGTAGAAAGGAGGTGATCCAGCCGCACCTTCCGGTACGGCTACCTTGTTACGACTTAGTCCCAATCGCGGACCTCACCTTAGACGGCTCCCCCCCAAACGGGTTGGGCCACCGGCTTCGGGTGCTGCCCACTTTCATGACTTGACGGGCGGTGTGTACAAGGCCCGGGAACGCATTCACCGCGGCGTTGCTGATCCGCGATTACTAGCGACTCCGCCTTCACGGAGCCGGGTTGCAGGCTCCGATCCGAACTGAGACCGGTTTTCAGGGATCCGCTCCATGTCACCATGTCGCATCCCGCTGTACCGGCCATTGTAGCATGCGTGAAGCCCTGGACGTAAGGGGCATGATGATCTGACGTCATCCCCACCTTCCTCCGGGTTAACCCCGGCGGTCCCCCGTGAGTTCCCGGCATGACCCGCTGGCAACACGAGGCGAGGGTTGCGCTCGTTGCGGGACTTGACCCAACATCTCACGACACGAGCTGACGACGACCATGCACCACCTGTGAACCGGCCCCGAAGGGAAGCCGCGTCTCCGCAGCCGTCCGGCACATGTCAAGCCCAGGTAAGGTTCTTCGCGTTGCATCGAATTAATCCGCATGCTCCGCCGCTTGTGCGGGCCCCCGTCAATTTCTTTGAGTTTTAGCCTTGCGGCCGTACTCCCCAGGCGGGATGCTTAACGCGTTAGCTCCGACACGGAACCCGTGGAACGGGCCCCACATCCAGCATCCACCGTTTACGGCGTGGACTACCAGGGTATCTAATCCTGTTCGCTCCCCACGCTTTCGCTCCTCAGCGTCAGTGACGGCCCAGAGACCTGCCTTCGCCATCGGTGTTCTTCCCGATATCTACACATTCCACCGTTACACCGGGAATTCCAGTCTCCCCTACCGCACTCCAGTCCGCCCGTACCCGGCGCCGATCCACCGTTAAGCGATGGACTTTCACACCAGACGCGACGAACCGCCTACGAGCTCTTTACGCCCAATAAATCCGGATAACGCTTGCACCCTACGTATTACCGCGGCTGCTGGCACGTAGTTAGCCGGTGCTTATTCGAAAGGTACACTCACTCTCGCTTGCTCCCAATCAAAAGCGGTTTACAACCCGAAGGCCGTCATCCCGCACGCGGCGTCGCTGCATCAGGCTTTCGCCCATTGTGCAATATTCCCCACTGCTGCCTCCCGTAGGAGTCTGGGCCGTATCTCAGTCCCAATGTGGCCGGTCGCCCTCTCAGGCCGGCTACCCGTCGAAGCCTTGGCAGGCCATCACCCCGCCAACAAGCTGATAGGACGCGACCCCATCCCATGCCGGTAAACCCTTTCCCACGCCATCATGCGACAGCGCGGAGCATCCGGCATTACCACCCGTTTCCAGGAGCTATTCCGAAGCATGGGGCAGGTTGGTCACGCATTACTCACCCGTTCGCCACTCTCACCGCCAAGCAAGCTTGGCGGATCCCGTTCGACTTGCATGTGTTAAGCACGCCGCCAGCGTTCATCCTGAGCCAGAATCAAACCCTCCACAAAAAACCATGAAGAAGCCGAAACGACTCACATCAATAATTGACGGGCCAGCTTCCATAAGGAGGAAACCAACCCACGAAAAACCCCGACACCCCTCACAACGCTCCCACGTACCCGACAACAGCCGGGCGGGCATCGGACTGGCAATCAAAAAGCTATAAGTAGCACAAACACGCTCTTGAGTTCTCAAACCACCACCACACCAACAAATCCAAGCACTCCGAAAAGTCCTCATCACTGCCGGGCAGCAAGAGATAAACTTACACGAACCCGAGTTGTTCTGCAAGTTGGCATAGAAAAATCTAGGAGGAGCTCAGTGATTCCGGGGATTCTACGGCGTGTTGATCTTCACCGACACGGTCCCCGTTTCATCGACCTTCGCCTATCCAGGCACCCCGCGCACTCTTCAGCGAGGCTCAAACCAATATCTTCCAATAGTCATATTAGTAGATTCAGCTCCTCGCAGGATGTATTTCCACCATTTGGATGAGCACGGACGACGAGGCAGCCGTTACTTATTAATCAAGCGCTACAGGCAGATGGCTTTAACCGTTGCTGCGAATCGGTCAGGCTCATCCCATTGCGGGCAGTGTCCGGACCGATCAAAACGGATGAACCGATGCGGGCTCTTCAACCCTTCGGCAAACTGCTCAACCAGCTTGCCTGGCAGATGACGGTCATACCTGCCGCTGATGAAATAGACAGGCGCCCCGAAAGAGGTCTGCCCGCTGAAATCGACCTGCTCCAGTTCAGTATTCAAGCGCGCCCGGGATTGAGACACCCCCTTGGCATGGTTGAGCAGACGTGACCAGTTGTAGTACGGCGAGCGCAGGTAGGTCATGATCCGTCCCAGGGATCCGAACAGCATGGCAGCTCCGCCGCGAGACAGCAGTTCATCGACCATCAGCACCATGTCAGCGGCCCCGCTCTCACTACTGACTATCGAACCGAGCCGAGGGCCCAGGCTCTGTCGCCCCCAATTTCGCCGTAACCGGAGAGCGGCACGCATACTGACGACCTGTCCGAGACCGATGTAGCTGCGGATAAGGGAGGGATACCGCTTCACCATTTCCAGTCCCAAGACGCTGCCCCAGGAATGACCGATAAGAATCAGGGAATCCTGCATGTAGGCATGAAGAAGCTCTAGCACAAACTGGTGAACATCTTCGACCATCGAATCGATGGTCACTGTCTCGTCAGGCGCAAAAGGATGGTAGGACAGCCCACTGCCCCGCTGGTCCAGGTTGATAAAACGAAAATCACGTTCCAAGGCCGCGTTGTACTGCATGGTCAACGGAATGCAGGCATCGCCTGGGCCACCATGCAAATAAAGAATGATGGGAGCACGGCGAGGCGCCGGATTCATCGAGAAAACCAGGTGCGTGCCATTGATCTGCGCCCTATACAGACGGGAGCTGCTGGGAACTGCCATGGTGCGACCAGTCATGGAATCATTCTATCTATATCTCATCCAGCATGCTGAAATCACCTTCAATAAGATGAAACCAGGCGTATAACGTGCACAGTCCGCATATTTCTTGATTCGCCTATTAATTTCAATATTAATGACCATTGCCTGAGCATATTCGTAAACCAGCGGATCAATCATCGTCGAAGCAGAGCTGGCTTCCTTCCCTGAAATTACCTAATCTTCCTTCCTCTCCTCCCTCCAATGGCTTCGCAAATAGCTAGCTGCATCTAGATAGTGAGAACGTTATCCAGATGTTGAGGACTCGATACAGAACGTGATATATTTTAGGCGACATAAGGCTTTATCATCTACGAATATTTGACGATAGAACGTTTTCATAATATGCTATTTCCTGTCGTGTCGATGATGTCACCGGCAAAAATCCACTAAGAAGGACGAGCAATAAAACGAAAGGAGCCTTGTACTTATCAACGCACCCCAGCCGATTATGACCTTGCTGTTGAGGATCAGACGGCCAACGCGTGAACAATGAAGTTCTTGGCATCGCTCACTCGGATCCTGAACCGTCCGAATCGAGCAATTGCCTTGCATTCCGATGGAAGAAACGCATTATGGGAAAATACCAGACATTTTTAGCATTGGCAGCAAGCGCAAGCCTACTGGCCGGAACATGCGTCCTGCCGGCAGCTTACGCCGATGAAGCCAAACCAGCACAAGTCCTCAAAGTCGATATGGGCAAGACAACTGGAAAGTTCCTCGGCGGAGCCTCGGGAACCCTGTACGGCTTAGGCGACGAAGGATCGCCGACAGATGCCATTCTTGATGGCGCCCGTGTGGAAAATTCCTCGCAGAAGCCGCCAACAGGCTCCCAACACCCAAGCGGGGACGCCCTAGCCTTGGAGAACCAGTTCTTTGCAAATGGAGGACGGGAGCTGGCCGTATACATGCAGGATTATTACCCGGATTGGTCCTATAACCATGGTTCACGCCCAGGAGATGACCGATCCTATGTAACTGACGTTCCTGTCAGCGATCCCAAGTACGGCACCTACACTGATCAGCCCAATGGGCGCTGGGATTATGGCGAGGTCGTCGAAATCGTCGTCAACAAAATCCTGTCCCAATCAGAGCATCCTGACCAATACACCTTCATCCCCTTCAATGAGCCGGACGGCGGCAACTGGTACTACACCGGCGACGATGCTCAGAACCCGCTGTTCAAAACAACCTTCCTGAACGACTGGGACGCAGACTACCAACTGATACAAACCATCTGGCAGCAATACAAAACCGGCGAAAAACCAAGCAAGGTGCGCCCCACAGCCGCGCACGCCCGCATAGCCGGCCCGGGGGATTCATCCTTCAGGCAGAATAGATCAGAGGCTTTTCTGCGCCACACCAAGGAAGCGGGAACCCTGCCGGATATCTTCGTCTGGCATGAGCTGGGCAAAGAGAGCCTGCAGAACTATCGCACCCACTACGCAAATTACCGAGCCTTGGAACACGACATCGGCGTGCCTGCCAGAAAGATCAACATCACCGAGTACGGAGAGCTACGCGACATGTCTGTACCAGGTCAGCTGGTGCAATGGATGAGCATGTTCGAGGACACCAAGGTCCAGGCCGAGACCGCCTACTGGAACTATGCAGGCAACCTATCAGACAATATGGCCAATGCCAATGCCGCCAATGCAGGATGGTGGCAGTTCAAATGGTACGGAGACCTGCGAGGAGATCAGACTGTTCAGGTGGATTCCGATCACCGCGACAAAATCGACTCGCTCCAAGGCATCGGGGCATTGGATACCGCCAACCATAAGGGAACGGTCTTATACGGAGGCGCCAACGACGAGAACGCCGATCAAGTGAAGAATACCGGAGCCAACATTCCAGTGACCGTGCGACTGACGGGATTGGACAAGGCAGGGTTTGGCTCCACAGTGGATGTCGAAGTACGCGAGAATGCCTTTACCGGGCCAGACGGGATCGCCGCAACTCCTCGCGTCGTCAATACGCTCTCAAATGCTCAAGTACGCAATGGCACACTCGACGTCACCACAACCAGCGTGGATCGGTATGCCTCATACCAGCTTGTGGTCACACCGCATCAGGACCGGTCATTGCGCACGGATGACCAGCTGGGCCGAAACCTCCAGGTTGCAGAAGCTGAACGGACCCATCTATCCGGTGGCGCCCGCGCTTATGACAAAACGCCTTCAGGCAATGGATGGAGCTATTTCATGACATCCGGCAACGGCGATGTCGGCAACTTCAAGGACGGGGCCACAGCAGACTGGGAGGTCCAAGCGCCTGCTGACGGCAGGTACAGGCTACAAGTGATCAGCGGCAATGCAGGATTCCCGGGCACCAATCAGGTCAGCGTGGATGCCAAGACTGTCGGCGAACTAAACTACCATGCCGAGCTGGCCATGAAGGACGCAGCAAAATGGCTGTATAGGGGAAGCGCCCAGCTGGAGATGAACCTTACTCAAGGACGACACACCATCAGCATTCATGGATCTACGGCGCTGGACAACACCCTTGACAAGTTCCTCCTGTACAGGGTTCCTGGAGATCGCGACGGAACCAGCGATGCCGTAGATTACCCGGCTGCACAGCTTCGTCTTGTCGACGGCGCATCGCTCGATTTCTCCAGTGAAGGCACTCGCGGGTTCGCTGACCTTCGATCAGGCCATGCTCGTGCCTTCATCCACGCCTGGTCCCAGGGATACCACACAATCAGACTCGTCTATCGGGCCGCCAAGGGGACACCGGTTGCGGTGAATCTGAATGGAAAAGCCCTCCCAGGAATCACTGCCGCTTATTCGGGCCTGCAATCCACCAGCCTGCAGGTGGCGCTCAGCGAGGGCATCAACAGTCTGGACCTCTCTGGGTCAGGTGTGAGTCTACGCGACGTCCAGGTTGCCGCGTCCAAGGATCTGCGTCATTCGGCGATCGCCCTTCAAGCGGAGGACCAACAATTGAACGGCGGTGCAAGCGTCATCACCGAGAATTCGTCCAATGCCGAGAACCACCAGTACGTGGCCGGTCTGGGAAACCAGTTCGCCACTACTGAAAGCGGACCAGCCGGATACGGCGATCGCACCCGTGTAGTAGTTGCGGACAGCAACAACAAGCCGCAGGTGAATACGCACAATGTCGGCGTCATGACCATTCCGGCAGGCGCGGTTCCTCGTGGCGACTATATGGTGGCAGTCAGATTCTCCAACGATGCCTTCATCGGCAGGCACGACTACAACCCGCAAATCGTGGACCTGGGACTTCAGATCCGGCAGGGTAATGCTCACGGGCCCGAACTCGCCAGAGGTTCGTTCCGGTATACCTATTCCGACACAAGCTTCCTGAACCGTTCGCTGCAGGTATCCACGGATGGAGGGGCCTTGTCACTGGGCAATTGGGATCCGGCAGGAACAGGCAAAGGCGCTGTCTCCTGGGGAGTGGCGCCGAATATCGACTCCCTGGTTTTCTACCCTGAGACTATCGGGACACCGACATCTGAAGACCTGGAGTCACGTCCATCAGAACCCGGTTCAATCACTATCCATGCGCCCGGCCTGGCTCAGGGCCAAATGACGCTTCGCAAAGGCCAGAAATCGCAGTTGACTGCTGTAGCATCCGCATCGACATCCATAGGTTCGAAGGAATCATCTGATGCCTCCATTACCTGGACCACATCGAATCCACGCATCGCAACGGTAGACCCCCAAGGCATGCTGTCCGCCCTTGAAATTGGCAACTGCACGATCACAGCGAGTCTCGGAAAGGCTAGCTCGTCCTTCCGTCTTCAGGTGATTCCAGCGACATCGGAGAGCGGCTTGACGCCGGGAACACCCGGACATGCATCGTCTGCGAACGATCCACAAGCCAAACCAGGGCCGGGCGCGAAAGCAGAAGGACGAAAAGATCAGGCATCCCGACTTTCATCCACCGGATCCGCGGTTATGCTGATCCTCATTGCAACCGTCGTGTTGGCAGGAATCTCCATTCCGGCCTTCTTGGCGGCTCGGCATTCTCGCGGCAAGCGATCATGACACACTGCCGATCATGACACACTGCATGGCTTTGTCGGATTAGCGGCTTTCTTTGGCCATCCCTTCGATGGCCAAAGAAAGATCCGCTTCACACGCAAATGCACTCGCAACTCGGGCTGGAACGACACGCCTGATTGACGCGATAACGTTTTCAAATTACTCTGTGATTTAGGAATTGGCCTTCGCGATCATCGGGATGCGAACATCCTTCAGACCGCAGGGACGATCGGCAAATAAGCAGGGAAGGTTGTTTGCGGTTATCGGCCATCACGATCTCCACCGGCATCTGACCTGGCTGCAATCATATGGCAGAGGACATCATGACACATGACTTTCAATGGGGCAATAATCGTCTATCCTTGTTCTTTCATTGGGATGATGACGCCCCGGTCAGCATAGGTCGGATCACGTCTGACGATGTGGACATGAGAATCGACGACAATCTGCCCCTTGTGGAGATTACGGCAGCCGGCTTCGGCCATTGGATTGCCTGCGACAGGCTGGTCAGCACTTCAATAGGAGCTGGCATGCGCTATGTCTCTCATTATTCTGGAAAAACTGAAAACGATATCAAAACACTAAGCGTGCGTATGGAGGACAGAACCGCCGGCCTTCAGGCTGACGTGACCTATCAGCTCCCCTCCAATCAGACCATGTTTCGGACCTTTGCAACAGTAACCAACATCGGAAACCACCCAATCAGCCTTGAATCAGTCACCAGCTGGGTCGGTCTGTTCGGATCCACGCCTGGAACGGAACAGGATGCAGGAAGCTGGAAGCTCCTTCATGGCGACTTCGCCTGGTTAGGAGAAAATCGCTGGCACGCCGAAAAAACAGAAGAGCTCTTCCCTAAGCTCTCACAGGAGCTGACCGGCAACAATCCACGCAATGAATACAAGGTGATCTCCACCGGCACCTGGTCAACAGGTCACCAGGCCCCGCTGGCGGTCCTGTGCAACAAGAACCATACAGCCACTTGGATTTTTCAAGTTGAGCACAACGGAGCCTGGCGATGGGAGGTTGGCGACTACACCGTCGATGGTTACATGGCCTTGTCAGGACCCACAAATGAGGATCATTCCTGGTCAAAACGCCTTGCACCAGGACAATCCTTCACGTCCGTGCCGGCATCGGTCACTCTGGCCCCTTCCTTTCAGTCGGCCTACGATTCCCTGATCGCTTATCGGCGGACCTTCGGCACGCATGTGGCCAAAGACCGATATCCGCTAGTGGTCTTCAATGACTACATGAATACCATCAACGGCGACCCGACCACCGAGAAGCTGCTTCCCCTGATAGACAGCGCGGCCGAAGTGGGCGCACAGGTCTTCTGCATCGACTGCGGCTGGTATGACGATTCCGGCGACTGGTGGCCGTCAGTGGGCGAGTGGAAACCCTCCACGACGCGCTTCCCAGGAGGATTCGCCGAAGTGATCGATGCCATCATCTCACGTGACATGGTTCCCGGCCTGTGGATGGAACCCGAAGTCGTGGGCGTGCGCAGCCCTATCGCCGCGGCCCTGCCGGACACGGCCTTCTTCCAGCGAGATGGTCAGCGGATTGTCGAACAGGACCGTTATCTGCTTGACTTTCGAACTGATGAGGCTCGCAAGTATATGGACTCGGTCATAGACAGGCTTATCGGCGAATTCGGCATCGGCTATTTTAAGTTCGACTACAACGTCTCTCCCGGAGCGGGCACCGACAACCAAGCCGATAGCCTGGGCGACGGACTTCTAGGACATAATCGTGCTTACTGCGACTGGTTGGATGCCTTGCATGAGCGTTATCCGGATCTGATTCTTGAGAACTGCTCGTCGGGAGGCATGCGCGAAGACTACATGCAGACCAGTCACTTCCGCGTCCAATCAACTTCGGACCAGCAGGACTATCGTCTCTATCCGCCGATCGCAGTGGCCTCACCAATGATGACGGTGCCGGAACAGACAGCCAACTGGGCCTATCCACAAGCTTCAATGAGCTTGGAGGAAATCGCCTTCAACCTGAATACCAGCATGTTGGGAAGGTTCTTCATTTCTGGATTTCTCAATGCCATGGACAAGGACCAACGCAGCCTGATTGCACAAGCCGTACAGGCATACAAGCTTCACGTCCAGCCCATCGTTTCCAGAGCTATTCCTTTTTGGCCTATGGGACTGCCTGGGTGGACAGACAAGACAATGGCCCTGGGTCTTCGGTATGACCAAAGCGTCCTAGTGACGGTGTGGGCCAGAGATCCCGCTGCCTCGGAAAGTGATGTGATCCTGCCCCTACCTGATTTCGCCGAGTCAGGCGTTGACGTTCACACCATCTTTCCAACGAGCGAACGATTCGCATCGTGGAAAATCCTTTGGGACCAGAACAATGCCAAGTTGCATTTGCAAGCGCCAGAGCATCAATTCACGTCCCGAACCCTATTGATCACAAGAAAGGGGGAACAAAGCCAAAGTCGCCTATAGGGGATCACCGGCGGGCGTCAACACCTCCGAGCCGGGGTTTCCGATTAGCCATTCATGATGGGCAGAAAGCTCCGCGAAGGATCGCGGAACACAGGAAAGGAATTTCAATGAAGATATTCAACGCAACCCGAGTCGGCGCGGCCATCGCTCTGACCGGCGCCATGGTTTTCTCCCTGGTCGGGTGTTCGAATCCCTCGACTGGAGGCAATGACAGTGCCGATACGACATCTAAGGATTACTGGCCTGCAGCGACGCAGAAACTCGACGGAGTCCAGCTGAAAATGTGGGTGGCTCAGAATTCCAACAAGATCCCGCTGAAAGTAGTCTCGAACTTCGAGAAGGCTACTGGTGCCAAAATTGATGTCCAGACCATCCCCGATCCATATGAGCAGAATGTCCAGACGAAGATCACGACTGGCGATACACCCGATCTGGCCTTCTGGCAACCCACCAAATCCATGTTGGCTGGTTTCATCGCCCAGAACAAGTTGCAGAAGCTCGACAACGCGCCTTGGGTGAAGAACTATACCCAAGGCATCGCCGATGCTGGCGGCGTGGTGGACGGCACCCGTTATGCTGCCCTTTTCTCCACCCCGCCGGTTGAGGGCGTCTTCTACAACAAGGAAGTCTTCAAAAAGGCCGGTATCACAGAGACGCCTAAGAACTGGAACGACTTGGTCGAGACAGCCAAGAAGATCAAGGCAGCCAATGTCCCCGGCGTGAACTCCCCTCTGTTCGAAATGGCAGGCTCACAATGGGGCACCCAGTACGCAGTCTCCGTCCAACTGGCCGAGGCAGCTCAGAACGGCCTTTGGGACCGCGTCAATACCGGTAAAGAGAAGTTCACCGATAAGACCATTCAGACCGCAGTCGACAACTACAAGCAGCTCTTCGACGAAGGTCTCTACAACAAGGATGCAGGATCAGCCAAGGACACTGATCAGGCTGCAGCTCTCTGGGACGGCAAGACCGGAATGATCATCCAGGTCAATTCGCTCTTCAATGCCGTGGCGGCTCTGGCCAAGAACGACAAACAGGCCTTGGATGAAAAAATCGGTTTCTTCCCCATTTCCAAGGATGGGAACATCGGAACCATCATCCCTGAACAGAACAACGCACTGGTGGCCTTCAGAAGCAAAGACAGCAAGAAGGAAGCCGCATCCCGTCAGTTCATCAACTACTGGATGAGCACCGGATACGCAGACTTCGTCAAGGATCAGAAGATCATCTCCGTGCTGAAAGGGGTCAAATCCCCTGATTCGGTTCCTCAGGCCCTGGTGGATTCCGCAGCCGCGATCAAGACCGGCGTCGGCTCCATGCAGTCTCTGGCCATAGCAAACCCTGACCTTTACATCAATTTGGCCGATATGGTCAACGGCACGAAGTCGCCTCAGGATGTGACCAAGGCGACCCAGGACCAGTTCGCTCAATTGGCTAAAGCACAAGGAGCCAAGAACTTCTAAAGACTCCTGTCTTTGTCCTGCTTCCGGTAGCTGCATGTATCACGACAACAGCCGGAAGCGGTCATCATGCACGGCATCTGATGAGCATCAGGACCGGAGCTTCTGATCCTGATGCCCATCTCATGGAAGGAAAAGCAGATAAGTATGGTAAACCATGCAACCGAGGGGGTCACACCTCACGGAGGGCGAAGAAGGAACAGATCGATCACCCCCGTCAATCCCATCAAAACGCTCATGAAGCAGAACTACCCGCTGCAATTCGTCATTCCGGCATTTGTAGTCTTGCTGATTTTCTTCTTCATCCCGACGATCATGAATTTCATCTACGCATTCACCAATTGGTCGGCCTTCGGCAAGACGATTGATTTCAACGGGGTAAGCAATTTCGTCGATCTGTTCCGTTCGGGCACCCTGATGCGGGATCTGCGCATCACCCTGGTCTATGCCATTCTCGTAGCCATATTCCAGAACACTTTTGGTCTGATCCTGGCGGTCTTTCTCGAAGAGGACACCCGTATCAACAGATTCGCACGGGTCATGTTCTTCGTACCGGTCATCATGTCAGCCTTGGCCGTCGGCTACATATGGCAGGCTGTGCTCAAATCCGACGGCGCCCTCAATCAGATTCTCTCTTTCTTCCTGGGACAGACAGTCGACGTGGCCTGGCTGGGCAACACCACATGGACCATCGTGCTCGTCGCAGCCATCCACGGATGGAAATGGATGGGCTTGTCCATGCTGATCTTCCTGGCTGGGCTCAAAACCATCGATTCGGACGTTCTCGAAGCTGCAAGCATCGATGGTGCAAGCAAACGCCAGATATTCTGGAAGATCAAGTTCCCGCTGTTGGCACCGGCCTTTACTTTCAATGTCGCCACGTCACTCCTGGGTTCCATGAACGGCTTCGACATCGTCCAGGCGACCACAGGAGGAGGACCTGGCGGATCCACAGAGATACTGAACATCTTCATTTGGAGAACCTTCGGCCAGGGACTCTACTCGCAGTCGACAACCATGAGCCTGGTCCTGTTTGTCATGGTGATGATCATCGCCATCCCCCTGATCATCTACCTACGGAGAAGAGAGGCAAAAATCCTATGACATCGGCAACCTACACGCCGGATACAACCACCCCGGCTCAAAGCAGCGCGACGTTGAACAAGCGATCGAAAACCGGAGCGATCATCCATGCAGCGCTGGTGGTTCTGGTCATGCTGATCCTTTTAGGCGTCCCCTTCTGGCTTCTGATCGTTACTGCCGGCAAAAGCCAGGCCGAGGCGATCCGCCCCACAATGAGTCTGCCCAGCCATTGGCAGCTTTTGCAGAACTTCTCAACCGTCATCACCGACGGCAAAATGATCAAGGCCTTCTTCGGATCGGTGATCGTAACAGTGCCCTCGGTTTTTCTGGCCCTGTTGCTGGGCTCTATGGCATCCTGGGTACTTGCCCGTCGAGCCACCAAGCCAATGACTGTGGTGTACGCCCTTTCCATCTCCGGCCTTGTTCTGCCTCCGGCAGTAGTGACCGTTATGATGCTGCTCAAGATCATCGGCCTGTCAGGAACGGCTCTGGGAATGATCGGGGTCTACGTCGGAATCTACCTGTCCACGGTCATCTTCTTCGTCACTGGATTCATCCGCACAATACCGATTTCTCTTGAGGAGGCCGCACGCATGGACGGAGCCAGCCCCATGAGGATATTCTTCACGATCATCCTTCCCCTCCTAGGACCGACGCTCGCTACGGCGACCATTCTGGTCACTCTCTATATCTGGAACGACGTCTTCTACTCGCTCTTCATACTTTCCGGCAAGATGGATCTGCTGCCGCTGAACCTTTACAACGTTGCCTCTGCAGGTCTGTACTTGAACAACTGGCATCTGATCTTCGCCTACATCATTCTGATGAGCTTGCCATTGTTGATCATCTTCGCTCTGGCACAGCGTAAGATCATCTCGGGCATCACCGGTGGAGCAGTGAAGTAAACCAAAACAGGAGGCCGGACGCTGGCGGCAGGGTATCAGCACAACGCCGCCCGCGTCCGGCCTCCCCATGTACTATAAAAAGTGGCCGTAAACCAGTCGACAGCGGCGGTCGGCCAAAAGGACGGACAAACAGATGCCGATCCGTCAGTCTGATTCTGCAGATATGCATCCATCTCATCCGATGGTCAGACATGAGACGGGCATATGGGTATGGGAGTTGGTATGGCTAGGACGGTCGATCACAATAAACCGGCATCCATCAAAGATGTCGCTGTCCTGGCCCAGGTTTCGGTCCCCACCGTGTCCCGGTATCTGAACAGCCCAGAACGGGTCAGCAAGGAAAAACGCGACAGAATCGCCAAGGCAGTGAAACTCCTGCGCTATCGACCCAATCCCATCGCTAGAGCCTTGGTCAAGGAGCGGACCAAGACCATCGCTGTTCTATCGACAAATACCACTTTATTCGGCCAGTCTCAGACCATCTTCGGCATCGAAGAGAGAGCGCAAAAGGCAGGATACACCCTAAATATCGGTGTCCTTAGCACAGAGGCTGGCGAGCAGTCACGCCAACGCATCCAATCGATTCTGGACCAGAATCCAGCAGGCATTGTGCTCCTTGACTACGACCAAGTCAGCGACGATGCTTTCGCCTATATAAACAAGGACCTGCCCATCATTCTCATAGCCGGCAACCGGAAGCCGGATGTCACTCAAATTTCCATGCAGGAGCGCGATGGAGGGTATGCGATGACCTCCTATCTCTTAGGGCTGGGGCATAAAACCGTGTATCACGTCAGCATTCCCGGAGGCGCTGGCGGGTATAGCCGCTTGGCAGGTTGGAGATCCGCCTGCGAGGATGCCGGAGTGCCGGCGCCAGCACCCATAAAGGCTGATTGGGATCCTGATTCCGGCAAACGCATAGGGGCGGCATTGGGAAGGAAGCCTGACGTAACCGCCATCTTCGCCGGCAATGACGAGATCGGCATGGGCATCATCCGTGGACTTAACGATGTGGGCCGTCGGGTGCCCGAAGATGTATCAGTAGCAGGCTTCGACGACCATCCTATCGCCAAGATATGGAACCCCTCTCTGACGACGATCCACCAGGATTTCTTCAAGGCAGGGGAAAAGGCCTTTGATCTACTGAAAACGGAAATCGACGACATTGATCAAGGACGCGGCCGGACTGCTGACTGGAACAAGCTGGTGGAGCTGCCAGGCCACCTGATCGAACGCGAATCGACCGGAATCTTGAAAGCAGAGTGATTTCTGGGATCAGAAAATCCGTTCCCATGACATAGGCCTTTATGAGCGCCGGATTTGCGATTCCTTCTCTAGGCGCCGGTCACATATGGCATTGCATATTCGTCAACATACATCGCAAATCAGATCAGGTTATGCGGCAAATTCGACAATTCACGCATGTACTGCCATAAAAAAGCTCATGAATGGTTGACTGGAATCGTGGCATAAAGGCGTGTCGATGCAGCTGAAGGTCGCTCGCCCACCCAGGAGGCGGATCACAGCTCAAATGCTCCGTCTACTTCGTGACCGGTCCATAGTCGTGACCGGGTGAAGCTTCGGCAGAGAACGGAAGAAAGTAGCGAACATGCTCAACATTAATCTGAGCGATGTGGTCGCCGTACTCAAGTCGCTGATTCCGCAGTTGACGGTCATCGGCGTCTTTCTGATACTGGCACTGCTGATCACAGTCGCAGTGAACAAGCACACCGTCAAAAACGTAGCCAACCGGAAGATGATCCACTCCCAGTCCTGGCTGGTGGCCTTCGTAGCTGTCGTTGTGGCTCTGGCGACCATGCTTCTGGGACCCCTGTCCAACCTGATCACCAAGTCCACCAGCAAACATGAGCTACAGCCTGCGACGGTGACTGCAGCCAGGAATTTGGCCAAGAATATCCAACGCGAGTCAATCACCCTGCTGCAGAACACCGATCATGCGTTACCTCTGGAAGAGCAGAAGGTCAACGTCTTCGGCTGGGCCTCGACCAACCCCGTCTACGGCGGCACAGGATCCGGCTCCATGTCGGCCGATAATCCCACCACCAGCCTGCTTGACGGTCTTCACCAGTCAGGTTTGAAGACCAACATCGAGCTGTCCGACTTCTACAAGCACTACCGTGCCGACCGACCGACCGTAGGCATGTTCGCCCAGGATTGGACACTGCCGGAACCAGACGCTACAAAATATTCCAAGAAGCTCATGGACAATGCTGCGCACTTCTCCGATACCGCCATCGTCGTCATCGGCAGAGTCGGCGGAGAAGGTGCCGATCTTCCGATGAACATGAAAGCCAAGGGCATCACTTACCATGACAACGATAAATCTGCTCCCGATTTCAAAAACGGCCAGAGCTTCTTGGAGTTGTCCAAGCCCGAGAAGGACATGATCGCCAAAGTTACCGGTACTTTCGACAAAGTCGTTCTGGTCTACAATGGCGCGAATGCGTTCAATCTGAACTTTGTGGGTCAATATCCCCAGATCAAGTCCGTCCTCTGGTGCCCGCCCCCGGGGCAAGCTGGATTTACGGCTTTGGGCGAAGTAATCAAAGGCACAACCAACCCTTCGGGAAGGACTTCAGACACTTTCGTGCGCGACCTGAGCGCAACACCGACTTATCATAATTTTGGTTCATTCACATATACCAACATGGATGACCATCAGGCTACCTACACCGGATTCACTGGCAAGCCACAAACCGTTACTCCCACCTTCGTCAACTACAACGAGGGCATCTATGTCGGGTACAGGTTCTGGGAAACAGCCGCCAAAGAAGGCCTGATCAACTACGACCAGATGGTCCAGTACCCCTTCGGATATGGCCTGTCATACACGAGCTTCACCCAGCGTATGAGCCCCATCAAACACGACAACGGGAAAATCTCTTTCGATGTGACAGTAACCAACAAAGGCACAACGAGCGGCCGTGACGCAGTCGAAGTCTACTTCGATCCGCCATACACCGATGGCGGCATCGAGAAGGCCAGCGCAAACCTGATCTCCTTCAAAAAGACCAAGGTCCTAAAGCCTGGAGAGAGTCAGACCATTCCTATCTCCTTCAAGGATGAGGATATGGCCTCTTACGATGCCAACCAGGAGAAGGCCTACGTACTTGATCAGGGGAACTACGAAATCTCGATCCGCTCTGATTCCCATCGACCCATTATGTCGGACGCTATTGCAATCAATAAATCCGTCATCTACAACCAGAGCAATCCACGTTCAGTCGATAAGGTCGCGGCAACCAATCATTTCGGCGATTTGAAAGGCAACGTGACCTACTTGTCGCGTGCTGGTCATTTTGCCAACTATGCAGAAGCCACAGCAGCGCCAAAGAGCACTGACATGCCCGAGCAAGCAAAGGCCAGGTTCCTGAATAATGACAATTATCATCCCAAGAAGCTGGATAAGGCCGATGACGCAATGCCTACAACGGGAGCCCGCAACGGCATCAGGCTTTATCAGCTGCGCAACAAGTCCTATGAAGACCCCATGTGGGAAAAGCTCCTGGACCAGCTCAGCGTCAAGGACATGGATAGCCTGATCGCTATGAGCGGGTATGGGACACAACCGGTCAAAGGCATCGGCAAGATCGAGCTAACTGATGCCGATGGACCTGCTGCGCTGAACAACAACTTCACTAAGGTCGGATCTCTGGGCTTCCCGTCTTCAACTTCCATGGCCTGCACCTGGAATCCGGACCTGGCCTCTGAATATGGCAGGATGATTGGCACCATGGCCCATGACATGGATGTTTCCGGTTGGTATGCACCAGCTTTCAACATCCACCGCAGCGCCTTTGCCGGCAGAAACTTCGAATATTTCTCAGAGGATCCGCAAATCAACGCCGTCATGGGCTCCAACGAGGTCGCCGGAGCCAAATCCAAGGGTGTCTATGCGTTCATGAAGCACTTCGCTCTAAACGAGCAGGAGACCAACCGCCTCAACATGCTAGCTACCTGGATCAATGAACAGACCATTCGCGAGATCTATCTGAAGCCCTTCCAAATGGCTGTGGTCAATGGCGGTGCTCAGGCTGCGATGAGTTCACTCAACTACATCGGCACAACCTATGCCGGAGCCTATGCGCCACTGATGAAGGAGGTGCTGCGCGGCGAATGGGGCTTCCGTGGCATGGTGCTGACCGACTACTTCGGCGTCTACGGATATCAGAACGCCGATCAGCTGATCCGCAACGGCAACGACGCTATGCTGGCTACCACGGATGTAACCAACCACGTCAAAGACAAGAGCGCCACCTCGGTCAAGGCCATGCGCCAGGCCAGCCATAACATCCTCTACACAGTCGTGCATGGATACAAGTACGCCAGCGGCGACCCGAAGGTACAGACCCCGACCTGGCAGATCGCCCTTTATGTGGCGCTTGCTGTGCTGGCTCTGATCTTCCTGGCCCTGGAGTACCTGACCTTCAGAAGATTCAAGGCACGGCGCAGCGCTGTCGATGTGAGCACGCTGAGCGACCTGGCGGACGATGCCCGACAGACCCGCGCCCAGGATCCGGCCAGCATGGAGACCACGCCGTCGGAGAATAGCCCTGACCATGGGCCAACGGCCTGATCTCCACCTCAGTTGATTTGCCCCCCGCCGGAAGGACTTATACACCTTCCGCCGGGGGGCGGATCAGCACACCTGTTGGCGTACAGACAGCGCACCCATGCCGGGAAAACAACAGGTTATGCAACCCGCCCGAACAGACCTCGGCAGTCGGCGAATAATGAAATCCAGCACCAATTCGAGGCCGATCGTGGAAGCAACGAGGGCTCCCGCCGCAGGACTAACCCCCGTCACGGAAAAGGAACACTATGGAAGTCAAGGATCTAACAGTTCTGGAACGGGCATCGCTGCTCTCCGGAAAATCCACTTGGGCGACCCGCGCCCTGAAGAGGGCAGGCATCCCGAGCATGGTCCTGAGCGACGGCCCGCATGGTCTGCGCCGCCAGACCGGATCAGGGGACAATCTGGGCATGGGCAAGTCCAAGCCCGCTACCTGCTTCCCCACAGCCGGCACCGTGGCCTGCTCATGGGATCCGGAGCTAGCCAAGACCATGGGTCAGGCGCTGGGCAACGAGGCCAGAAGCTTGGGCGTCAACATGGTCCTGGGCCCGGGCATGAACATCAAGCGCAACCCCCTGTGCGGCAGAAACTTTGAATACTATTCCGAAGACCCCCAAGTGGCCGGTCGTATGGCTGCAGGCCTGATCGAAGGCATCCAGTCCCAGGGCGTGGCCGCCACCCCCAAGCACTTTGCCATGAACAGCCAGGAGCTGCGCCGACAGGCATCCGACTCCGTAGTAGATGAGCGCACTATGCGTGAACTCTATCTGACCGGATTCGAGATCGCCGTGCGCCAGGCCCACCCCTGGGCCATCATGACCTCTTACAACATGGTCAACGGTACCTATGCCAACGAGAATGCCCACCTGCTCAAGGATATCCTGCGCAACGAGTGGGGCTTCGACGGAATGGTGGTCTCGGATTGGGGCGGCTCCAACAGTGCTGTCGCCGCAGCTGCCAATGGCTCCTCCCTTGAAATGCCTCAGGCCGGATACGACTCCGTCCGCCAGATAGCCAAAGCCGTGCAGGAGGGCAGCCTGGACGAAACCGACCTGAATGCCCGGGCCGAAGAGGTAGCGCAATTGGCCAAGCTGACCTACCACGCCGACATGGACTCCGATGGGAGCCTGACCACGGACCAGATACAGGACCACCATCAGGTGGCAAGGAGCATCGCCGAAGGATCCGCGGTTCTTCTGGCCAACCAGAAGGGATGCCTGCCACTGGCCGCCGGCACCCGGGTCGCCCTGGTCGGGGATATGGCCGAGACTCCAAGGTTCCAAGGATCCGGATCTTCCAAGGTCAACGCAGCCAAGCAGGAAAGCATGCTGGATCTGCTCAGGCAGGGCAACGGCGACGGATTGGAGCTGGCCTCCTACAGCCAGGGCTACGAACGCCATGGCGAGAAGAACCGGTCTTTGATCGACCAGGCCGTGGCTGCGGCTGGCCAAGCTGACGTGATTGTCGCCTGCGTAGGCCTGGATGAGCGCAGCGAGTCAGAGGGCCTAGACCGTTCCCACATGGACATTCCCGGCAACCAGGTCGACCTGATCAAGGCCCTGGGCGCAACGGACAAGCCCCTGGTGGTCGTCCTGGTGGCGGGCTCCCCCGTCACCACCGACTGGTTCGATCAGTGCGATGCCGTGCTCTACATAGGACTGTCCGGACAGGCTGGGGCCTCAGCCACCCTGAACATACTGACGGGTCGGGTCAACCCCTCCGGCCACCTGGCTGAAACCTGGCCCAAGTCCTACGCCGACTGCCCCAGCGCCGACTGGTACCCAGACCCTGCGCACGAGTCGATCTATCGGGAGGGCCCCTTCGTCGGCTACCGCTATTACCTGACCGCCGACGTAGAGGAACGCTTCCCCTTCGGATACGGCCTGTCCTATGCACACTTCACCTACGCCGATCTGTCCGTGGACGACGAGGGGGTCACCTTCACTCTGACCAACGACTCGGACAGACAGGGGGCCACTGTCCCCCAGCTCTACGTCCAGGCGCCCAAGGGTGGTGTGCTCAGGCCAGTCCGCGAGCTGAAGGGCTTCAAGAAAGTCAGCCTGGAGTCCGGTCAATCAACCCAGGTCCGCATCGACTTTGATCAGACGACTTTCCGGCACTTCGACACAGCCAGCAACTCCTGGCAGGTCGAGTCCGGCGACTGGACCATCATGATCGGGTCTGACGCCCGCAACATGGAGCTGAGCGAGCATCTGACGGTCCAGGGCACCGTCGATTCGCAGAGTCCCGACCCTGCTCTGGGCGCCTACCTGACCGGCCGAGTCAAGGATGTCGACGATGCCGCCCTAGCGGCCCTCTTCGGCCATCCGGTGGTCCGACAGGGCGCCGTCAGCACCTTCGGGGTCAACGACCCGCTCTCATCCTGGAAGGACTCCAGAAGCGCCCTGGCACGGTTCGTGGCCAGCTTCCTGACCAAGAGCGAGAGACGCCACGAAGCCAAGACCGGCAATCCCGACCTGAACACCCTCTTCCTGCTCAACATGCCCCCCAGAGCTATGGCCAAGATGACCAACGGGCTGATCGACACGGCCATGGTCGAGGCCATCGTGCGCATCCCCAATGGCCATCTATGGCGGGGACTGGGCGGATTCATCGCCGGATTCTTCAGGAACATGTCCGCCAACCACAGGACCGGAAAGGAGCTCAATCATGAGTGATCAGCACAGCCAGCAGGCCGGACAGCCGACCCAGGGGAAGGCGACGACGGCCTCGCAGTGGGCGATCGTCCGCTGGTGGCGCCGGTTCAGCGATCGGCACACCACTCTGGCCCAGTTCATCGTCTTCTTCATCCTGTCCAACGGGGTCACCGTCCTGCAGCTGGTGCTCATGCCCGTGCTCAAGGCCATCTTCAACGGGACTTCCCTGGTGGGCACCAACTTTCAGATCTGGCGCATGGGTACCGTCGGCGGCAAACCCTACTACTTGTTCGACTACGCGGCCGGATCCATCGGCCATGGCGGCGGAGGCGGCCTGGCCTACTTCCTTGCTGTGGAGATCACCCTGCTGATCGCCCAGATCATCAATTTCTTCCTCCAGCGCAACATTACCTTCAAGTCCAATTCATCGGTCTGGAAGGCGGCTTTCTGGTACCTGGTAGCTTACGTGATCATCACCATCATCGCAGCGGCGCTGCAGGGCTGGTACAAGGACCCTATCTATGGCTTCTTCCAGCACACCCTGAACTGGGGCAGCCTAGGGACCACCATTGCTGATCTGGTCACCATGATCATCAACTCGGCCATCTCCTTCTGGGTCTTCTTCCCCATCTTCAAGGTCATCTTCCGCCAAGAACCCACAGAGTCCGAGGCCATCGACCAGTAAAATTCCGGCCCTGATTCCCTGACTGCCAATGAACCGGCATACATCGGCAGCCAGAGGGGCGGGGCCTTTCCTTCAGACCAATCATGTACAGTGGTCTCATACCACGGCCGCCGGCGGAATTACGGCAACCCCGCCGACATACCCGCCGACCCATTCTTTTGCGAAGTGATCGTTCATGACAGCTGACCGACCGGCCTCCACAAGCCCACCTGTTCTCACTTTTATCGTGCCTGCCTATAACATGGCCCAGCATCTGCCGACCTGCCTGGATTCGCTCCTGAGCCGAGAGGGAGACGATCTGGAGATCATCGTGGTCGATGACGGATCCACAGATGCCACAGCGCAGGTGGCGCAGTCATACCGGACACGCCATCCGCACACTGTCCGTCTGATCAGCCAGAGCAACAAGGGCCATGGCGGCGCAGTCAACACCGGCCTGGCAGCCACCCGGGGCTGCTACGTCAAAGTGGTCGATGCCGACGACTGGGTGGACCCGACCTCTTTGAGTCTGGTTCTGGACCAGCTGCGCGACCAGTCGCGACGTACGAATCCGGTGGACATGGTAGTCACCAACTACGTCTATGAAAAGGAAGGCCGCAAGCATAAGCGGGTCATCAACTTCCGCAGCGTCATGGACCCGGGGCAGGTGCTGGACTGGAACCATCTGCGGCGGTTCGGGCTGGCCCAGTACATGATCATGCATGCCCTGATTCTGCGAACCGAGGTACTCCGCCAGGCTCATACCCGTCTGCCCGAGCACACCTATTACGTGGACTTCATCTACTCCTATCAGCCTCTGCCCTGGGTGCACACCCTGCTCTACCTGGACACGAATTTCTACCGTTACCACACCGGGCGCCAAGGTCAGTCGGTGCAGACCTCGATCATGATCGCCCGGGTTTCGCAACTGCTGCTTGTCAACGGGCTTATGGCGGATTCCACACCTGATCCGGGGACGGTTCCCCATGGACTTTATCGTTATATGATCCACTATCTGTCCATCAACTGCGTGGTGACCTCGGTTTTCCTGATCCTCTCTCGCAAGCCCAGCAATTATCAGAACAAGGACATGCTCTGGAGCAGGCTGGAGCACCGCTCCCCCGTCATCGCCTCCGACGTGCGCTCCACCCTGCTCTGCAGGATGATCAACATGCCAGGCAGGCCGGGCCGTCTGGCCATCCGTCTAGGTTATAAGGCTGCTGAGGCCGCCATGGGCTTCAACTGATCGCCCTCCCTCGGCAGGAGCACGCAAAGACTAAACCAGTGATGCTCAGTGCGCAGGGTCATCTCCCCCTGGTATCGGTGAGCTATATGACGGATGGACTTGACCCCGTACCCGTGCAGGCCATCGTCGGTCCTGGTCTTGGTGGTGGCCAGCTCACCATTGCCCTTCCAATTCAGGGACGAGGCGAAGTAGTTTTCAATGCGGATCACCACGAACTGTCCCCGGGCATACAGGGCCACCTTGATCAGGCGGCGGTCGGGTTCCTTGACCTTTCTCAAAGCCTCAATGGCATTGTCCAAGGCGTTGCCGAAGAGAGTGGAGACATCCATGGGCGACATCCCCTCCAAGAGCGAGCCATCGGCCACCATAGTCAGGGTGATCCCCTCTTCGGAACAGATGCGCTCCTTGATCGACATGACCACATCCAGGATAGGGCTGCCGGTGTGCTGCTGGGACCCATATCGTCCGACCGCAGCCTCGAGCTCCTCGAAGTCCTGGGACTTGTGCTCAGGATCCATCTGCGAGCGCAGGGCGGCGATCTGATGCTTGAGATCGTGGGCAAGCCTGCCCATGGCCTCCAGATTCTCCTTGGAGCGCATGTACTCCCGATGCTGGCTGTAAGCCCGAGCGTTGATTGATGCCAACTCGGCGCTGGTATGGCTCTCCCGCAGCTGTTCCTGCTGGGCATAGAGCATGGCGAACCCGCACAGGTCCACCAGGGTGCGGATGTAGAAGACCTCCAGGCCGACCCGACCGGAGAAGGGGGTGTTGGTAGAGACGAAGCTCAGGTTGGACATGGCAAAGGTGACCACCGCGATGACTGCAGCTATAAAAACGCTTCGACCCGGCACAGAAGGCTGAGCGTTAGCGAAATTGCGCCGCTCTGCCATCCAGGCCAGCAGCCCTACGCCACCGTAGATCAGCACCAGGAGGATCAGGGAGGCCGGGTCGTACAGGCTGTGGCTGGCAGGCCGCATGAAGGAGTCCAGCTGCCAGTGCAGGGAGGCGACCAGCTCAGCCAGCACAAAGGCACGAGCCAGCAAATAGGCCCCATCCAGCGCGCCCAACCCTGAAGCCAGCATGATGATGGCATACATGCAGGCCACGGCCAGGCACATGCTGATGATCCAGAAGGCGATCGGCAGGGTGCCAGCCCAGTACTGAACTACGATCAGCACTGCCAGACCAGGCAGAAGGACCGATGCCATCCGCAAACGAGAGGCTCTCGGACCGATGGCCAACAGGTAGACCAGACAACCTAGCCACTCGCTGATGGCCGTATAGAGCCGGGGAATATCGGGCAGGGCGTTGAGGATGTGGGTGGCTGTCATGGCCGACCTGCCACGTAAGCAGTAAGAGCCGTCATAAAAGACTTCTTGCGGGGTCGACTGACCCGCAGCCGCTGACCGGTGGACATAATGCAGTCCTGGTCTTCCATGCCCGTTACATGGGCCAGATTGACCAGATAGCAGGAGTTGGAGCGGAAGAATCCCCGCTGGTCCAGCTGGCCCTCCAGACTCTTCAGAGTGCTGTTCGTAGTCAGTGAGGAATCCAAGGTGTGGATGACGCTGCTGTGGCGGACGGATTCGATGAAGACGATGTCCTTGAGAGGGATCCGGGTGGATCGGGCGCCCTCGGTAATCAGAATGGACAGATCCACGCGGCCGCACACCTGAGCGATGGATCGATCCAGCTCCTGGGAGAAGGCGAACCAAGGCAAGGGCTTGAGCAGATATGACAGAGCACCGACCTCATAGCCGTTGATGGCGTACTGGGGGGCGGAAGTGATGAAGACGATGACCACGGACTCGTCACGGGCGCGTACCCTGCGAGCTACTTCGATCCCGTCCATGGGGGTCATCTGAATATCCAGAAGAAGGATGTCGTACACAGGCCGGTATCCATCTGCGAAAGCCTTGCCATCGGTGAAGACGCTGACTGTCAGTTCTTCCTGACGCTCCTTGCGATAACGACTCAGGTAATTGACCATGGTCCGACAGCTGATGGAATCGTCATCCACCACTGCGATTCTGATCATCCTGGTGCACACTCCTTAACCCGTCGGCCAAGGACTCGTGGCCGCCGTTATCACCGTTCTTCCATGATATCGGAGATGTCCGCATGGCAGACCCTGATTACCCAAAGTCGAACGCAAACAAACTGCGATCCACAGCCCGATTTCAGTGGTCTTCAACCACACGTATGCGCTAGAAAACCTTTACCTTGCCATGATGGGCTGGTTTGAGAAAAGCGAACAACATGGCTTGCACTGCTCGCTTTTTCTTTTACGATCGGCCGGTCTGCACGCCTACGTGCACAGACTGGAAATATGGTGCTGCCTGAGTCCAGATGCCATCTTCGTGGCATAAGTCAGCGCAGAGTCCAACAGTCGAATGGACGGATGGCGGGTTTTGCGAATCGAGTCTCACTTGTGGACGGGCACGATTAGAGTCAAAACATGTCTACCTTCGCACCCTCTTCGTCCTGGAAACCCTCCACCTGGCTAGCTCGTCTGATGCTGCTGATGGCCGCCGCCGCCTGGGGAGCCGGATACACTTTCGAAAAGGTTGCCATGGAGACCTTGACCGTGCGTTGGCTGATGGGCATTCGTATTCTGTGTGCCATCGTCATCATGACGCCCTTTTTGCTGCCACGGCTGCGCAGAACCGGGGCCATACACACCCTGGTCCCTGGTTTGATCCTGGGGGTCAGCTACTGGGCGGCCTTCAGTCTGCAGATGATGGGGCTGACCACCATCGCTCCAGGCCGCAACTCCTTTCTTACGGCGACCTACTGCATCTTTGTGCCCTTCCTGGTCTGGATCCTGGCACGTCGACGGCCGGCCCTGCGCCACTTCGTCGCGGCTGCCATCTGCATTCTGGGTGTGTCTCTGATCTCATTGCCGGCTCACGGCGGGGGACAGGGGCTGTCTTTGAGCACTGGTGACCTGCTGACTCTGGCCGGCGCCCTGCTCTATGGCGTCAACCTGGTCATCACCGGTTTCCTGACCAAGAAGTTCGATGCCCCCACGCTGACCTATCTGGAGCTGCTTTTCGGCGGTATCCTCTTCCTGGTCTGCGCGCTGATCTTCGATCCCCTGCCCAGCGCGGCCGACTTCACGCCTTCGACCCTGGGCTCCATGATGTATCTGACGCTGATCTCAACCCTGATGGCCCAGAACTTCCAAAATATTGCCTTTTCCAGGGTTCCTGCCGCCCAAGGCTCGCTGATCCTGTGCTCGGAGAGCCTGTTCGGGATGCTGGTCTCGGTCCTGGTCCTGCACGAAGAGCTGACGGCAACCCATTTGCTGGGCTTCGCCATCATCTTCTCCGCAATCATCCTGTCCGAGGTCAGGCTTCACCCCCGCCGGTCGACGGCGGATTCCTCTGCACCTATATCTTCCTCTCGGTAGGCTGTCCCAGGCAAGAGGTCGTAGGGCATCTGCCGCTTGATCAGATAGAAGACCAGCAGGAGCAGAGCCAGGATGCGCGTTGCAATCTGAACGCTGCCGGTCCAAGGGCCGAAGACGGCTAGGATGACTGCAGTCCTGAACAGATAGAAGAGGAAGCGGGACCACCCATGCCGCTGCTTGGTCTCAATTGTCATGTGAGTGAAGGTGGCGCCCAGTGTCCGTCCACGACGGGGCAGGGGGATGAGCAGTTCGAAAATCAGCAGCATGGCCAGATTCACCACAGTTCCGAACGCATCCAAAGCGGATGGGGAGATCAGCAACCCGCCAAAGCGGTAGTGGCCATCCAGCTGATAGGTGCCCAGGCGATGGATCGCATAGGTCACGCCCATCCCCAAAGACATGGACAGGATGGTGGCCAGGAGCAGATCCAGAGCCAGGGAAACGGCACGGTGTATGAACCCTGGGTTGGTGACCAGCTGAGCGGCGTCAGCCTGACGGGTGGGAACCAGTTTGTTGGCCACCATGGCCACCAGGTAGCCAATTATGGCGCCTGAAGTATTCCAAATCAGGTCGTCCACGTCAAAGAGTCGGTAGGCGCAGCCCACGATGCCGAAAACCCCGGTCAGCTGGGCCGTCTCGATGAAGAGGGAGACCAGGAGAGCGACCGGCAGAGCCAGGATGAAGCGCCAGCGGAAGACCCGACCCATAATGAAGCCCAGAGGCAAGAAGAAAGCCACATTGAGCAGGATCTGCAGCAGGGCCATCCGCCCGCCTGTGCTCAGGTCGGTGAGGAACTGCAGCGGGTTGAGCTGGGGATTTAAATGATGGGTGGCGCAGAAGGCGGCACGGTCGTCTGGCATAGGCCAGAGGGTGAAGAAGACCAAGGCCAGCAGGTATAATACGGTCAGATAGGCTGCCATGGCTGCTGTCAGTCGAAGCCGGTGATAACGGTTGTAGATCAGGGCAAGAATGGGCAGGGTCAGGATCAGCGAAGCCAGGGGCCAAAAGACCAAAGATATGCCGAAGGATCCGCTGAAGTAGTCCAAGTATGTCGAGAGCACAATCCCAGTCTAAATCGCTCTCGGTTCTATCGACCGATTGACTGCGCTGACGAAGAGCTCAGTCGTCGCCCAAGGTCACGTGGATGCCACCCACCAGGGAGCTGACCAGGTTGTAGAGGAAGGCGAAAATGGTGACCAGAACCACTACTATGACAATCTCAAAAATAGAGAAGATGGTCACCGAACTCAGAACCGTCCCTAGGCTCAGCACTTGGCCCAGGTCGAAGCCGCCCGCATCCAGGCCCGTCTTGGAGATGACTTGGGTCAGATTATCAAAGAGCCCCATGGCGTTGAGCAGGAACCAGAGCAGGGCAGCGGCCACCACCTGAATGATGCCCCCGGCGATGGCCAGCAGGAAGGTGACTTTAGCTACTGACCAAGGCTCCAGCCGGGTCAGGGACAGCTGCATACGCCGGGCCCGGGGCACATGGGGACGTGTATCCGAGGATACCTTGACAGGATCGGCAGCCGAAGCTGTGGCTCTTAGAGAACGTCTAGATGTCGTTCTGCTGGCTGCAGAAGTTGGAGGAGTGGCCGGTGAAGAAGACCGAAGGGACTTCTGTGCGGATTCATCGGCCTTGGTCTTCCCCTTCTGGGGCTTTCTGACACCTTGATTGCCGGCCTTGACCTGCTTCTGATCATCCTGGCTCATCGGCACTCCTTGATCCTTGCTTTCAATGGCCCGCGCCTACCGCCGCTAGACCTGCATGACTTCTTACGAGGCTATCAGTCTTGTCAGACTGATAGCGGACCACTCAGTCCCCTTGAGCCAGGCTCTGACCGTCGCCGGTTCCGGTGGTGGCGATGGGCTGATCCTTGGCCGCTAGGGGAGCTGCGGAAGCCAGGTCGGTCTGACTGGCATCCTCCTCCTGATCGTCACGCTCGGCATTGCGGGCGATGGAGAGAATCTCGTCGCCCTTGTCAGGCTTGGCCAGGGTTACCCCTTGGGTGTTGCGTCCGGTTCGCTTGACCTCGGCCACATCGGAGCGGATGACCTTGCCGGACTTCATGATGGCCATGATCTGATCGTCCTCGTTCACCACCAAGGCGCCAACCAGAGAACCACGGCCTTCGACCATGGCAATAGCCTTGACTCCATAACCGTTGCGGCCCTGCAGGCGGTACTCGCTCAGAGCGGTTCGCTTGGCGAATCCCTCGTCGGTGACCACCAGCAGGTCATCCTCGGACTCCTTGGCGATCACATCCATGCTCAGCAGCTCATCACCGGGACGGAACCGCATGCCCTGAACTCCTGAAGTCTGCCGTCCCATGGGTCGCAGGGTGGAGTCGTCGGCCGGGAAACGCACGCTCATGCCCTTGCGGGAGACCAGGATGATCTCGTCATCGGCATTGCAGAGGGCAGCACCCACCAGCTCGTCGCTCTGAGGCACCTCATGCCCGTCTTCGTCTGTGACTGTACCCAGCTCCATCAGCCGCACGGCGATCAGACCACCTTGACGGGGCGAATCATACTCGGCCAGACGGGTCTTCTTGACCCGCCCGGTCCGGGTCGCCAGAACCAGATAGTCGGCATCGTCGTAGCCATGCAGGGAAAGGACCTGTTCGATCCGCTCGCCCGGGCCCAGCTGCAGCAGATTGGCCACATGCTGTCCCTTGGAGTCGCGGGAACCCTCAGGCAGCTCATAAGCCTTGAGCCGGTACACCCGGCCCTTGTTGGTAAAGAAGAGCAGCCAGTTGTGGGTGCTGGTCAGGAAGAAGTGATCCACCACATCGTCCTCGCGCAGCCTGGCCCCGCGGATGCCCTTTCCGCCGCGGTGCTGCGCCCGGTACTCGTCAGCCTTGGTTCGCTTGACGAAACCGGAGTGGGTAACAGTGACCACCACTTGTTCGTCGGCGATCAGATCCTCAACGTTCATTTCACCCGAATAGGGAACGATACGGGTACGCCGTTCATCACCGTACTTGTCGACGATCTCATCCAACTCGTCGCCCACGATGGTGCGCTGGCGCTCGGGGTGAGCCAGAATGTCGTTATAGTCGGCAATCTTGCGCATGAGATCCTCGTGCTCGTCCAGGATCTTCTGCCGTTCCAGGGCAGCCAGACGGCGTAGCTGCATGGCCAGGATGGCATCGGCCTGAACCTCGTCCACGTCCAGCAGCTCCATCAGGCCGGTGCGGGCTGTCTCTACATCCTTGGAGGCACGAATCAGCGCAATGACCTGGTCGATCATGTCCAGGGCCTTCAGATACCCCTGCAGGATATGGTCGCGATCCTCGGCTTCCCGCTTCAGGTAGCGGGTACGCCGCTCGACCACATCAAGCTGGTGTTCCACCCAGTGGCGGATGAACGCATCCAGACTCAGAGTCCTCGGGACCCCGTCCACCAGGGCCAGCATGTTGGCCCCGAAGGTTTGCTGCAACTGGGTGTGCTTGTAGAGGTTATTGAGAACCACCTTGGGCACGGCATCACGCTTAAGGACCAGAACCAGACGCTGGCCGGTACGACCCGAGGTCTCATCGCGCATGTCGGCGATGCCCTGGATCTTGCCGTCGCGCACAGCCTCGCGGATGGAGGAGGCCAGCCGGTCGGGATTGACCTGGTAGGGCAGCTCGGTGACCACCAGGCACATCCTGCCGCGGATCTCCTCGGTATTGACCACGGCCCGCATAGTGATTAGGCCACGTCCGGTCCGATAGGCCTGTTCAATGCCCTTGTGGCCCAGAATGGTGGCGCCAGTGGGGAAGTCCGGTCCCTTGATGATGGCTATCAGAGCGTTGAGCAGTTCCTCCTTGGAGGCCTCGGGATGCTCCAGGGCCCAGTGCACACCCTTGGATATCTCGCGCAGGTTGTGCGGAGGAATGTTGGTGGCCATGCCCACGGCGATGCCTGCCGACCCGTTGACCAGCAGGTTGGGGAAGCGAGAAGGCAGAACCGTTGGTTCCTGGGTCTTGCCGTCGTAGTTGGGGATGAAGTCGACCGTATCCTTGTCGATGTCGCGCACCATCTCCATGGCCAGGGGAGCCATGCGGCACTCGGTATACCTCATGGCGGCTGCCGGGTCGTCGCCGGGGGAGCCGAAGTTGCCCTGGCCGTCCACCAGCGGGTAACGCATGGACCAGGACTGT
The DNA here is from genome assembly GCF_003202695.1 of Bifidobacterium asteroides. Lineage (GTDB taxonomy): Bacteria > Actinomycetota > Actinomycetes > Actinomycetales > Bifidobacteriaceae > Bombiscardovia > Bombiscardovia asteroides_G. The sequence goes on along the minus strand of NZ_QGLL01000001.1, from coordinate 7,832 downwards.
GCTAGACGCACGATAGTGTCATAGATAGCGGAATCGCCGTGGGGATGGTACTTGCCCATGACATCGCCCACTACGCGCGAGCACTTGTTATAGCCACGGTCGGGCCGGTATCCGCCGTCGTACATGGCATAGATGACCCTGCGATGGACCGGCTTCATGCCGTCGCGGACATCGGGCAAGGCCCGCTCCACGATCACGGACAGGGCATAGGACAGGTAGGATTCCCTCATCTCCTGCTGGAGGTCAATGGGTTGAATCCGCTCGCCCTGGAGAAGACCATAATCGGTGTTGTCCATCTCCTGGGGGCTGAGCGGCTCTCGAGACCCATCAGGCAGGTTGAGGCCGTCCTGGTCCGAGCTTTTATCGTTGTTGTTATCGTCTGCCAAAATCGATCCTTAGCTCAAATGGTGAAAAGGGGAGGCTTCTGCCTCACGCGTCGATGAAGCGGGCGTCGTGGGCGTTGCGTTGGATGAACAGACGCCGGGGCTCTACCTCGTCGCCCATGAGCATGGTGAAAGTCTCGTCGGCCTGTTCGGCGTCATCAATATGGATCTTCTTGAGGATGCGGTGATCCGGATCCATGGTCGTCTCCCAGAGCTCTTGGTAGCTCATCTCGCCTAGACCCTTGTAGCGCTGGATCCCTTCCCCCTTGGGCAGCTGCCGGCCGGAGGCCTTGCCCTCGGCCAGGACCCTGTCACGTTCTGCATCGGTGTAGACGAAGCTGTGCGGTCCCTTGGTCCACTTGAGCCGGTAAAGCGGCGGCATGGCTACGTAGACGTAGCCAGCCTCGATCATAGGCCGCATGTAGCGGAAGAAGAGAGTCAGATTCAGGGTGGCTATATGGGCGCCATCCACATCAGCGTCGGCCATGATGATGACCTTGTGGTAGCGCACCTTGTCGATGTTGAAGTCCTCGCCGTATCCCCCGCCCACGGCTGTGATCAGGGATTCGATGGTGTCGGATTTCATCATGCGGTCCAGGCTGGCCCGCTCAGTGTTGAGTATCTTGCCGCGCAGGGGCAGGATGGCCTGGGTCATGGGGTTGCGGCCCTGGATGGCTGAGCCGCCTGCAGAGTCGCCCTCCACGATGAACAGCTCGCACTCCTCGGGATTGCTGGACTGGCAGTCCTTGAGCTTGTCTGGCATGCCGGCCGTCTCGAAGATGGACTTGCGCCGGGTGTTCTCGCGGGCCTTCTTGGCAGCGATCCTGGCTCGGGAGGCCTCCATGGCTTTCTGGATGATGGCCTTGGCCTCGCCGGGATGGGCGTCGAACCAGTCACTCAGCCGCTCGGTCATGACCCGCTGAACGAAGGTCTTGGCCTCGGAGTTGCCTAGCTTGGTCTTGGTCTGGCCTTCGAACTGGGGGTTGGTCAGCTTGACGGAGACTACGGCGGTCAGCCCCTCACGCACATCGTCGCCCGAGAGGTTGTCGTCCTTGTCCTTGAGGATGCTCTTGTCCCGAGCGTAGCGGTTGATCATGCTGGTCAGGGCCGCGCGGAACCCCTCTTCGTGGGTGCCGCCCTCGGTGGTCGCAATGGTATTGGCGAAGGTGTGAACCGACTCCGAGTAGGCGGTGGTCCACTGCATGGCCACTTCGGCGGAGATGCCCAGTTTCAGGTCCTCGGCCTCGAAGTCGATGACCTCGGACTCCACAGGCGTAGCCTTCCTGACCTTGACCAGGTAATCCACATAGTCCTTGATGCCATTGGCGTACTGGTAGCTGACGGACTGGCCCTTCTGCTCCGGGGTCTGCTCCTCGCCCGTCACCTCGTCGCCGGCCTGATCGTTGGGGCGCAGGTCGGTCAGGGTAATCCGCAGACCCTTGTTGAGGAAGGCCATCTGCTGAAAACGGCTGCGCAGGGTTTCGAAGTCGTAGACCGTGGTCTCGAAGATTTTGGGATCGGCCCAGAAAGTCACCGATGTGCCGGTGTTCTCTTCCGGCCCCATGGCCTGATCCTTGGACAGGGGAGCCGTGGGTTTCTGGTTGCGGAAGCTCTGATGCCAGTGGTAGCCCTGTCGGCGCACCTGGACATCGATCCGGGTGGACAGGGCGTTGACTACGGAGATGCCCACGCCGTGCAGGCCGCCCGAAACCGCGTACCCGCCGCCGCCGAACTTACCTCCGGCATGTAGCTTGGTCATGACCACTTCGACGCCGCTCTTGCCCTCGCCTGGCACTTCGTCCACAGGGATGCCACGACCGTTGTCGTCCACTCGGATGCCATTGTCGGGCAGGATGGTGACTTCAATATGATCGGCATACCCGGCCAGAGCCTCGTCAACCGAGTTATCGACGATCTCATAGACCAGATGATGCAGGCCCCTGGGGCCTGTTGATCCGATATACATGCCGGGACGGACGCGAACCGCTTCCAGCCCCTCCAGCACTTTCAGGTCGCTGGCGTCATAGTGCTCGGGGGAAAGCGAGTCATCCAACTGTGCATCGTCCAGCCGATCCTGGCCCGTCATGCCGTCATCCTGAGGCTTGTCCTCCTCTTGTTCCCGGCCCTCTTTCGGGTTCCGGGACGGGTCAGTATTGAGATCTGCCACGGATAGTCCTTTCTGCACCCCCATCGTCGGCCACTGACGACAAAGCAGCTTCCGTTCGTGGCCGAGCGGGGGGATCGAGTCATGGTCACCAGGTTCCAAATCGTCCATAAAGGGGCCTTGGAAGCGTTTGACCCTCTGACCTATAGATTACCAGCGCTAGGGGACTTTAGGCTTACAGAAAGCTGAAAAGAGAGTATTCGCCGATTATGGGTTCACCCATAGGTGTCGCGCACTCCTCGACCAGGCGGATCGAACCGCGAACGGCGAAAACTATAGTTGTGAGGACCAGTCACTCGGATCTGCTTGACCGGCATACCCAACCGCTTGACAATGGTCGCCTTGAGCTGAGGGACCAGGTAGGTCAGCTGGGTGGCCCAGACCGTGGTCTGCGCCTGGATGATCAACACGCCCTCCCGGTAGGAGACCACTCTTGAATGGGCGGCGATGCCGGGACCCACCACACTGTCCCACTGGTTGCGCAGCCGGGCCACCTTCAGATGGCTGGTCCACCCGCTCCCGGCCGCCAAGCTGGTCACCACGCCTCCAAGTTTGGCTGGGTCACGTCCAGGTTTGCCGAATGCATACCAAGCCTTACGGGAGTTGTCCTCCCGCTGCCGACGAGTGGCAGCCCGTCGCGTGCAACCCTCGAAGACTAGGGACGGCAATAGGCGCTGGTCCAGATGCAGAGTTTCAACCATGGGCGCTTTCACGACTGGTCATCCTTTTCAAACCCATTCGGCATAGCCAAGTCGCCGTGAACCGTCGCTCTGGATCGGCGCAGGTCCTGCATGGCACTGGCAATGGCCGGGTCTTGGGCAGCTGGATCGGATGGCTGCGAGGACCTCAGTCTGGAGACATCCACCAGCCTGGTACCCTGCAGAGAAGGAACGTCACTGTCGGCGGCCACAGTGATCAGCACCTGATCCTGCTGACGGGCAAAATCCAAAATCTGATCCCTGCGGTTTCTATCCAACTGGGCGAAGACATCATCCAGAATGACGATGGGCTCCAGAGCACGACGATCCTTGACTACCTGCAGCAGAGCCAGTCTCAGGGCCAGGGCCAGGGTCCACATCTCACCGTTGGAAGCAAACTCCCGGGCAGGCATGCCGTTGAGGGTGAAGACCAGATCATCGCGCTGAGGACCGATCAGATTGCTACCCCGGGCCACCTCTCCCGGGTATATCCGTTGAAAGTGACGGCTGACAGCTTCGGCGACCTCGGGTCCTGTCTGTCTATCGGGTCCGATCTCCTCCAGGGAGGGCCGGTAGATCAATCGAGCATCCTGATCAGAGCCTGCCAGCTGACCATAAAGATCGCCGAAGGGCTGATTCAAGACCTCTACTAGAGCCGCTCGTCGTCGACTCAGTTCCAGCCCGGTACGAATAAATTGCCCGGTCCAGACCTCAAGGCCGGACAGGGCGGCATCACGTCCATCACCCAAAGGGTCATGACCCGCCTGGGAGAGCTGCTTGAGCAAGGCCGCGCGCTGCCTAGCCACATGACGAAAATCCTGCCGGACTTGGAAGTAGTCGGCATCGAGCTGACTGCCGGCCTGGTCCAGCACGGCCCGCCTGGCCGCAGGCTCTCCGGAAACCATGAGCTGATCCTGCGGGCTGAAGGTTACGCAGGGCACCCGACCCACCAAGTCCCGTTGATAAAGCGAGGGGCCGCCGTTGATTCTTCCCCGATTGGCTCCCTTGGCGACAATGGTCAGCTGATAGTCGGTAGCAGTTCCGTCCTGCTCCAGTCTGGCCCTGACGGTGGCCTTGGACTGCCCACGTTCTACCAAGGGCATTGAAGATGACGTCCTATGACTGCCGCCGGTGGACAGGACCTCGATGGCCTCGACCAGGTTGGTCTTGCCCAAGCCGTTGCGACCCTCCAGAATGGTCACACCGGGCTCCAGATCGAGGACGCAATGCTCCCAGGAACGAAAGTGATCCAGAACCAGACGGGAGATGTGCACGGCGATCGTTCCTCGAACCAGCTCGGGGTCAGTTGTTGAAGCGCATGGGTACCAGCAGGTAGCGGTAGTCCATGGACTCCTCGGAGTCCTGTTCCTGCTGGCCGTTGAACTCTACGGCCTTGACCGCCGAAGTCATCTTGATGCGGACAAAGGGCTCAGCGATAGCACCCAGCCCGTCGATCAGGTAGCTTGGATTAAAAGCTACTGTAATGTCCTCACCGTCCATATCCGCCTGCAGAACCTCATGGGCCTGAGCTTCGTCCGCCGTGCCTGCGCTTAGGGTTACCTCGTTGCCGGAGAAGACCATGCGAATGGGGGCATTGCGTTCGGCCACCAGGGCCACGCGCTTGATGGCATCGATCAGATCCTGTCGGGCGATGACCGCCTGGATGGGGTATTCGTCCGAAAAAAGGCGATCCACGGCCGGAAATTCTCCGTCGATCAGCTGGGTGGTGGATATTTTTCCGGCATTTTCCACGCCCATGATGGTGGGGTTGTCAGCCTCATAATCCATGGTCACGTTCTGGTGCTCATCAAGGGAACGGGCAATGTCACGCAGTAGTGAGCCCCGGATCAGCATGGAGGCAGAGAAATCGGCATCGCGAGGAGTCCAAGTGAAACTCGAACGGGACAGCCTGAAACGGTCAGTAGCGGTCATGACCACCTTGTCACCGGTGATCTCGGTCTTTACGCTGGTCAGGACGGGGCGGCTCTCTTCTCGGGAAACAGCAACGGTGGATTGTGAGATGGACTGGATAAAGGTCTGAGCATCTACCTGGCCCATAGGTTGGGGAGCGGCAGGAAGGTCGGGATACTCGCTGTCAGGCATCAGCTGCAGGGAAAACGTGGATTTGCCCGAGGTAATGGTCATCTTGGATCCCTCGGTCGACAGATAGGTCTTCTCAGATGGCAGAGATTTGGTGATGTCTGCCAGCAGTTTGCCCAGTACCAGGGCTGTTCCGGACTCGTCGATGCCCGCTTCGATGTGGTTCCTTGCTGAAACCTCATAGTCGAAAGCAGAGAGTTTCAATGTTCCGTCAGAGGCTTCCATTCTGATGCCTGCCAGAATCGGTGAAGCTGGTCGGGAAGGGATAATGCGGGTGGTCCAAGCCACTGCATCCGAGAGTGCGGATGAATTCACTTCAACTTTCATGGGAGCCTTCTTGTCGATGAATGAACTGGATTCATTCTATCCAATCGGTCAAGCGATGTGGTTGGAGTGGGTAGATGCGATTGAGTGAGATGGTGATTATTGCATAAATATACATAGAGTCATCGTAATAAGCCCGGTGGATGGTGTGGATAAGTTCGCAAAACCTTGCAACGAGGTGGATAGACCTCAGGAGAGCGCTGTGGATAAGTGGTGAAAAGAATGTGGCTAAAAAGCCAATTTATCCACAAAAGTAGATTTTTGCTGATTTATCCACAAAATTCTAGTGGTTATTCGCTGATGATCCACCACTTGTCCCCGGAAAAGCGGTGGGTTAATCCCAAGGTTTGCCCACACTCGGGGATAAGTAGGTGGATATCTTTTTCTGCGGATCCACATAAGCGTCTGCGTGTCGTATCAATTCTGCGGTTGCTTAAGCCGGACGGTCAGCTCCATGACGTAGTTGTAGATCTCCCGTTTTTCCTGCATCTCATTGGAGATACGCGTGTAGGCATGCATGACCGTGGTGTGGTCACGACCGCCGAAAACCTCGCCGATGTCTACCAGGGACATGCTGGTCATTTCTCGAGCCAGGTACATGGCGATCTGCCGGGCTAGGGCAATGTTCTTGGTGCGCGTGCGGCCGACGATATCGTCAAAGGTGAGGTGGAAGTACTTGGCCACTTGGGAGATGATGTCAGTGGGTTTGATCTCTACGTCTGTAGAGAAGAAGTCCTGCAGGGTCTGTTCAGCCAAGGCTGTTGTTACAGGCTGATTATTGAGACTGGCCACGGCTGTGACGCGGGTCAGAGCCCCTTCGAGCTCTCGGATGTTCTCGGTGAAGCGTTCCGCTATGAGATCCAGGACCTCGTTGGGGATGCTGACTCCGTTCATGGAGGCCATCATTCGCAGGATGGCCACCCGGGTCTCTCGGTCCGGCGGCTTGACATCCACAGTCAGACCCGAGTCGAAGCGCGAGATCAGTCGCGATTCGAAGCCTTTCAGATTCTTGGGGGCCACGTCCGAGGCGATGACGATGCGCTTGTTGGCATCATGCAGGGCGTTGAAGGTATGGAAGAACTGGTCAAGGGTGGCTTCCTTGCCCCCCAGAAACTGGATGTCATCGATAAGGAGCACGTCCACCTGCCGGTAACGACGGTTGAATTCCGCGATCTGGCCCGACCCTTGGGTGGAGTTCTGCAGGGCGTCGATGAATTCGTTGGTGAATTCCTCCGAGTTGACGTATCGGACCTTGAGCGAGGGATCCTTGACCAGAGCATAGTTTCCGATGGCGTTGAGCAGATGGGTCTTGCCCAGGCCCGAACTGCCGTAGATGCACAAGGGGTTGAAGTCCTGGCCCGAGCCTTCGGCAACGGCCAAGGCCACAGTCCTCGCAAAGCGGTTGGAGTCGCCTGGGACGAAAGTGTCGAAGGTGGCGTTCTTGTTCAGGTGAGTCTGAGGGTCGCGCTCCACCCTGTTCTGACTCATGGGGAAGCGGGGCACAGTGAATGAGGAGGGCCGGGATGCGGTCCTCTCTGCCTCGTTCTGCTGGTCGGCATCATCGACTGCCGCTGACCTCATAACAGAGGAAGGTTCGGACAGTTCGGCCTGCATGTCCAAGGTCATGGGCACATAAGTGCCCTGATGAAAGTCATTGATGGAAACAACCGGGGACTTGGAGGTCGCACCATTCTCTGTCCGCCAGTCCGAGTGAGCCTCCGAGCCGGAGGATTGGTCAACGCCGGTCTGACGCTGGTAGTCGCCGTAGACATCCTGAGCGGAACTGGGAACTTGACGAAACTCGCCACTACCCGGGGCGGACCCGGTCATGGCGGATGCACGTTGGTCACTCTGCTGATCGACCGGCATCTGTTTGGCCAGTTGCTTTGGATAGACGATTTTGATAGCAGGGAACATTTCCTGGTTGGTGACCAGCTGCAGTGCGTTGAGGATAGGCTGGCTGAGCGGTCCCTGTACAGCCTCCTGGGTGGCCTTGGAGGAGACCCGCAGAACGATGGTAGTGCCGAAGACCGCCTCAGGGGTGATGTCCTCCAGCCAGCCCTTGTCCCTTGAGGTCAGCGAGCTGCTGTAGCGGAGCACCTGCAGGACCGAATCCCAGATTCTCTTAGCCTGGGCAGCGGCATCCAGCGGATCCTGCGCCAT